>NC_015138.1:2741085-4111627 GCF_000176855.2 Paracidovorax avenae ATCC 19860
AGCCGCCGTGGGGGCCTTCGGCAACATCGCCTCGTTCTACCAGAACCAGCAGTTGCTGCAGCAGACGCCGCCGCCGCTGTCGGCCCTCTCCAAGCCCGACATCGAAGGCGCGCGCCTGATGATCGAAAGCGTGCTGGCCGAGCGCCGCCATGTGCTGACCGAGATGGAGTCCAAGACGCTGCTCGCGGCCTTCCAGGTGCCGGTCACCAAGACGCTGCTCGCGCGCAGCGCGCACGAGGCGATGATGATCGCCACGCAGCTGGGCTTCCCGGTGGCGCTGAAGATTGATTCACCGGACATCGCGCACAAGTCGGACGTGGGCGGGGTGGCCCTGGACATCCACACGGGCACGGCCGCGCGCGATGCCTATACCGACATGGTGCAGCGGGTGGCCCGCCTGCAGCCCGGCGCGCGCATCAACGGGGTGACGGTGCAGAAGATGGCCCGGGCGCGGCGCGGGCGCGAAATCTGCATCGGCCTGGTGACGGATGACCCGTTCGGGCCGGTGATCACCTTCGGCGCGGGTGGCACCATGATCGAGCTGATCGACGACCGCGCGATGGAGTTGCCGCCGCTCAACCAGTTCCTTGCACGCCGGCTCATCGAGCGTTCGCGCGTGGCAGAGACGCTGGGCGAATGGCGCGGCGCCAGCGCCGTGGACCGTGACGCGCTGGAACAGACCCTGCTGCGCGTGTCGGAAATGGTGTGCGCGCTGCCGCAGCTGCGCGAGATGGACATCAACCCCCTGATCGTGGATGCCGGCGGCGTGGTCGCGGTGGATGCGCGCATCGTGGTGCGCGACACCGCCCAGGGCGCCACCGGCCGCAGCGAGGGCTACGGGCACCTGGCGATCCTGCCGTACCCGGCGCGCTACGAGCAGCTCTGGCCGATGCGCGGCGGGGGCGAGTTCCTGGTGCGGCCCGTGCGGCCCGACGACGCGCAGATGCTGCAGCGGCTGGTGAAGGAGCTGTCGCCGGAGAGCCGGTATTTCCGCTACATATCGCAGATCGCGGAACTGCCCGCATCCATGCTGGCGCGCTTCACGCTGATCGACTACGACCGCGAGATGGCCCTGGTTGCCGTGCACCGCGAGCGCAGCGCGGGCGAGGACGGAGAGATCCGCAATACCGAGCGCATCGTCGGCGTATCGCGCTACGTGACGAATCCGGACCAGACCAGTTGCGAATTCGCGCTGGTGGTGGCCGACGATTTCAACGGCCGCGGACTGGGATCGCGGCTCATGCTGAGCATCATGGAGGCCGCGCGCGACAAGGGCCTTACCGAGATCCAGGGCCTGGTGCTGGCCGGCAACCCGAGCATGCTCAAGCTCATGCGCCGGTTGGGCTTCGAGGTGCGTGCCTATCCGGACGATCCGGATTTCAAGCTGGTGGCGCACCAGTTGTGATGCACCCGGCCCGGTGCCGCTTCGGCGCCGGGTGCGGCGCTTCGGGAGGGAAATGGCGCGGCGCCGCTGCCATCGCTGCAATCGGGGCCTCCACCAGGATCCCCTCCACCACGACCATGGCCGGCCTGCCTCCGCTCTCCATTCCCTCGGTACGCCCTGCCCGTGACGGCGAGGGGACTGCGAACCCGGAGGCGGCTCCCACCGGCCCGCCGCGCCCGCCCGGGCCGCACGCCGTCGCCCATGTGCCGCTGCTGGCACGCCGGCGCGGGCAGTCCGGCGAGGGGCCATCGGCGGAGCGCGCACCGCGGCTGGCACCGCTCGATGCCCTGCGCCGCGCCAGCACCTTCGTTCTCCCGCGCTCGCCATCGTCTTTCGATCATGGGAGACGGCCCGGGGCGGGGCGCGCCAGCCCCTCGCACGGTGCGGGCAGCAGCCAGCCGCCCTCGCTGGCATCCCTGCTGGACCCGTCCACGCCGATCGCCCGCGAACGCGACGGTGACTGCTGGAGCCCCGTCCGCGCATTGCGGCGGGAGCGCCGGATGCAGGCGGAACTGCGTGCATCCTCCGGTGCGGGCGTCCTGAGTCCGCACGTGGTGCATTCCATGGGCAGCCCGCCCGGCTGGGAAGCGCGGCTGGCGGCGCTGAAGCCGGGCGCGGCCGAGGTGCAGCAGGGGTTCGAGCGGGTCGATCTCGACACGGCCTGGGACGGGCCGGACGCTGCCGGACCCGCATGGCAGCGCATCGGGGGCGGCGCGTCCGGCGAGGTATATGCCGTCCGGCTGGCAAGAAATTTCATGCAGGGCGGAGAGGACCATGGACGAGACTTCGTGTTCAAGGCCATGCTCTCGCTCGATCCCGAAGACCGTCTGCCACCGCGGCTGCATGCGCAGGCGCCGCAGGATGGCGAGGGCCTCCGGCAAGCCATAGCGGCGCACACGGACCGCATCCACCAGGAGTTCCAGGTGGCCATCTCGCTGCGGGGAACGTCCCAGGTCATGCAGGTGCGCGGGCTCGTCCAGATCGGGAGCCGGCTGGGCATCCTGTCGGAGCGGATCGACGGCGTGCCGGCCGGCGAACTGATCGGCGAGGCCTCGTATGCCCTGGAAGACGGCGACGTCGCAGCGCCGGCGCATATGGAGATGGCGCGCACCATGATCGCGGACGTGCTCATCGCCCTCGCGCGGTTCCACGACGAAGGCGTGGTCCACCAGGACATCTCCCACAACAACGTGATGTACGACCGGCAGCGCGGCATGTTCCGGTTGCTGGACATGGGGCAGGGCGCAGAGCCGGGCGGCCCGAGGGCGCAGGGCACTGCAGGCTACATGGACATGCACGCCGCTCGGGCGGACCACCGCAGCGACGTGTATGCGGCGGCCCAGTTGCTGGTGCGCCTGCTCAAGACGCCAGCGTACCGTCTTGGCATGGCGGGCATGTCCGGATCGCGGACCGTGGAGGACTTTCCGTTCGCGCCGGCATTGAGGGCGCTCGTGCCCGGCCGGCTGGACGCGGCGGTGCGGTTCATCAACCGCATGATCGGCCGGCAACCGGACGCCCGCAGCACGGCCGAGGAGCTGCTGGGCGACCCGTTCCTGCAGGAGCTGGAGCCCCGCGCATTGACGCGTGCCACGGTGGAGAAGGTACTGAACCCCGAAACGCCGCCGGGATGAGGGCAGGCCGCCCCACGGCGTCCGCCACTGGGGGTGTCAATGCGCGGTGATCGCGTCCACGGCCCGCAGGTCTTCGGGCGCCAGCGTGCCTGCGGCCTGGCGCAGCTTGAGCGTGCCCAGCAGCACGTTGTAGCGCGCCTGGGCCAGGTCGCGCTTGGTCTGGTAGAGCTGGCTCTGTGCATTGAGCACATCGATGTTCACCCGCACGCCCACCTGGTAGCCCAGGCGGTTGGCGTCCAGCGCGCTCTGGCTCGATGCCTCCGCGGCTTCCAGCGCACGGACCTGGCCCTGGCCGGACTGCACGCCGAAGAAGGCGCTGCGCACGGCCTGCGCCACCGTGCGGCGGGCGTTTTCCAGGTCCGCGCGGGCCTTGTCTTCGAGCGACAGGGTTTCGCGGATGCGGTTCTGCACCGCGAAGCCCGCGAACAGCGGCAGCGTCATCTGCACGCCGACCGTGGCGGCGCGGGCAGTGGAGTGAATGTGCGGGAGCGTGGTGGTGCCGTTGGGGTTGCGGACCACGTTGTAGCCCGCCTGCAGGTCCACCGTGGGCAGGTGGCCGGTTTCGGCCTTGCGCGTTTCCAGCCGCGCCACATCCAGCGCGATGGTGGCCTGGCGCAACTGCGGCTGCAGCTCGTCCGCCGTCCGCACCCACGCCTCCGCATCGGCCGGCGCCACCGTGGGCAACTGCACGGGCTGCGCCAGGGGCAGGGGAGAGACGCCCGGCCGGCCCACCAATTGATCCAGCGCGAGCTGCTTGACGCGCAGGTCGTTGTCCGCCGCGATCTCCTGTGCCTCGACGAGGTCGAAGCGCGCCTGGGCCTCGCGCGAATCGGTGATGGTGGCGTTGCCCACCTCGAAATTGCGCTGCGCCGAAGCCCGCTGTTCCGACACCGCGGCTTTCTGGGCCCGCAGGAAGGTGAGGGTGTCCCGGGCCGCCAGCACGTCGAAATAGGCTTGCGCCAGCCGCACGACCAGGTCCTGGCGCGCGGCCTCGACCCGGGCCTGGGCGATGTCGGCGCCGCGCTGCCCCTGCTCGAAGGCGATGCGGTTGGCGGGGCGGTACAGCGGCTGCGAGGCCGTGATGCCCGCCGCCTGCTGCGGCGTGCCGATATCCAGTGGCGGGCGATTCACGTCGGTGCGGGTATAGGAGGTGCCCGCCGAGAGTCCCGCGCTCGGAAGCAGGCCGGCGCGCGCCTGCTCCGCGCGGCTGCCCGCGGCCTGTGCATCGGCCAGCGCCGATTGCAGCGGGGCGTCGTAGCCCTGTGCCAGTTCGTAGAGCTCCGGCAGGCTCTGCGCGGAGACGGTTCCGGCCGCCGCCGCGAGGACGAAGGCCAGTGCGCAGGCGGCGCGGCGGGAATGCAGTTGCGTGCGTCGGGAGGTCATGGCGGACAAGCGTCTCTTCCTGGCTGATGAACTGTGAAGCGGACCGTTCGGGCGGCAGGGATCCCGCCCGGCCTCCTGGAAGGCGGACGCGGAGCCGTCACCGCGATGTCAGTAGCGGGGCACCCCGGGGTCGCGCTCGTGCGACCAGGCGTCGATGCCGCCCGAGATGTTGGCCAGCCGCTGGAATCCGTGCTGTTCGAGGAAAGACGCCACCCGCAGGCTGCGCATGCCGTGGTGGCACAGGCACGCGACGGGTCGCTCCGCATCCAGGTCGCCGAGCCGGGCGGGGATCTCGCCCATGGGAATGGCGGCGATGTCGAATCCGCCGCCTTCCGGAGCGCGCACGCTCGCGGTCTGCAGTTCCCAGGGCTCGCGCACGTCCAGCACCAGGGGGCGTCCACCGCCGGCCTGGGCGGAGAACCATGCGTCGAGCTGGGCGGGACGTACTTGGTCGATCATGGAAGAGAGATCCTGTGTCAGAAGGTGAAGCGGGGGCGCTCCGGGAAATGCAGCAGGCGCGATGCGTTGGTATCCCACGGTTGGGTGGCCGCGAAACGGTCGCCCGTGCGGCGCACGAAGGTGGCGCGCATCACGGGCTCGTCGCCGGTGATCGCCGCCAGGCGGCCGCCTTCGCGCAGCAGCGCCAGCAGGTGCTGGGGCACTTCATGCACCGAGCCGCTCAGCACGATGACGTCGAACGGACCGTCCGGGATGGCGTCGCGCGCGCCGTCGCCCTGGCGCACCGTCACGTTGTCGATGCCGGCGCTCAGCAGGTTCTCGCGGGCGAATTCCACCAGGTCGGGCACGATCTCCAGCGTGACCACATGCTCCGCGCGGTGCGCGAGCAGCGCCGCCATGTAGCCGGAGCCGGCGCCGATCTCCAGCACCCGGTCGGTCGGCTTGACCTGCAGGTCCTGCAGCATGCGGGCTTCCACGCGCGGGGCCAGCATGCACTGGCCCAGGCGCTGGGCTTCCTCGGCGGAGGGGTTGAGCGGGATCTCCATGTCCATGAACGCCATGCCGCGGTACGCGGGGGGCACGAAATCCTCGCGGCGCACGACGTTCAGCAGATCCAGCACATCGGTGTCGAGCACGTTCCACGGGCGGATCTGCTGCTCGATCATGTTGTAGCGGGACAGCGTCACGGGATCGCTGGCGTCGGCGGTCGTGTTGTAGGGAAGGGTCATGGGGGATTTCTCCGGTGCACGGGATCAGGACAAATCGTCGATTTTAGGCGCGCAGTCCGGCTGCCGTGCCTGCGGCACTGCGGCAACCCCGTCCTGCCGCACGCAGAAGCCCGCCAGCAGGTTGTCCACCTGCGCGTCGATGAAGCGCTGAGGCGTCACCTCGTCCGACTCCGGCATGCAGACGCCCGAATGGCGCCACATCATCATGAACACGAGCGGCGCGGCCACGACCTGCACGGCGCAGTCGAGGTCGAGTTCGCGGAACTCGCCCCGCTGCACGCCGCGCTCGAGCAGGCGGCGGATGAGGCGGTGGCTGGGAAGCACGACCTCGTCGCGGTAGAAGGCCGCGATGTCCGGAAAGTTGTGCGCCTCGCTCAGCACGAGTTTGGAGATGCCGGAGGCCTTGGTGGCACCGATGTGCGTCCACCAGAGTTCATAGGCATGGCGCAGCAGTTCGGAGGTGCTGTGGGGATAGTGCTCGATCTCCACGTCCCATTCGGCGAAATGCCGCGCCAGGTTCTGTCGCACGACTTCCTTGAAGAGGTCTTCCTTGCTCGGGAAATACAGGAACAGGGTGCCCTTGGACACTCCGGCCCGCGCCGCCACCTCGTCCACCTTGGTGGCGGCATAGCCGCGCTCCACGAAGAGGTCGAGCGCGGCCTCGAGCAACTCGCCCGGACGCGCTTCCTTGCGGCGGGCGCGGCGAGGCGATGGCGCTGAAGACGGAGGAGGGGAGGGAGCGCGGGAGGCCATATTAATGACTGACTGGTTAGTAATGTAGCGACCCGCTTCGGCTGCGTCAACGGTTCTCCGGGCATCCACCGCCGGAACGGGCAGGGCGACGGCGTCCTACTGCAGCATGGCGGGCGGATGGCTAGCATGGCGGCACGCCACCCTCCACACAGCACAGGAAAACCATGGAAAGCCCCGACAACACCCCATCCGAAACCATCACCCTGGGCGGTGGCTGCTTCTGGTGCACCGAAGCCGTCTTCGACCGCGTGCGCGGCGTCACCGACGTCGAGAACGGCTATGCCAACGGCCAGGTGCCGCACCCGACCTACGAGCAGGTCTGCTCGGGCAGGACGGGCCATGCGGAGGTGGTGCGGCTGACCTTCGATCCGAAGGTCATCGGGCTGCGCGAGATCCTGGAAATCTTCTTTGCCACGCACGACCCGACCACCCTCAACCGGCAGGGCAACGACGTGGGCACCCAGTACCGCAGCGGCATCTACACCGCCACGCCCGCGCAGCAGGAACTGGCCGAGGACATGGTGCGGCAGATGTCGCAGGACCGGCTGTTCGGTGCGCCGATCGTCACCGAAGTGCAGCCGCTGGAGTCCTACTGGCCGGCGGAGGACTACCACCAGGACTACTACCTGAACCATCCGGAGCAGGGCTACTGCGCCTTCGTGGTGGGACCCAAGGTGGAGAAATTCCGCAAGACGTTCGCGCGCTACCTCAAGCCCGAATAGCCATCGCCGGCCGTTGGCGTGCGGCCTGGATGCATAATGCAACACGATTGCATTAACAGGCTTGCATCACCAGGCCGCACGCCATGCCGATTCCTGCCGCATCCACGGACCCGTCCGCGCCATCGCCTTCCGCCGCGCAGCGTGCGCTGCCGCAGGGCCTGCGCTCCACGCGGGCCGTGCGGGCCGTGCTGGCGCTGATGGAGGCCGACCCTTCGGCCGCGCGCTCGGGCACGGAGGTCGTCGCGGCGCTGGAGCGGCGCGGCGTGCCGGCCAACCGCGTCACGGTCTATCGCCTGCTGGACCGCCTCGCCGTGGCCGGGCTGCTCGATCGCCATGTGGATGCGCAGCGCGTGACGCGCTATACCCTGGCGGGCAGCTCCCAGGAGCGCTGGGGTGCGCGCTTCGAGTGCGCCGAATGCCACCGCCAGTTCCGCATCGCCGACGGGGCGGCTCCGCTGCGCGCCGCCATGCGCCGCGTGCTGCAGGCCCTGGCGGAGGCCGGGCACGCGGAGCTGGCCGCGGATGTCTCCGTGCGCGGCCGGTGCGCGGAATGCGCTGGGGCTGGGGCCGGGGAGACCCGCGGATGATCCGGTCGCGAGGGCTGGAATTCGTCCATTCCGGCGGCCCGTCCCTGCGTTTTCCCGACGTGGACCTGCCCCAGGGCGGCTGCCTGCTGCTGCGCGGGCCTTCGGGCTCGGGAAAGTCCACCTGGCTGGCCCTGGCTGCCGGCCTGCGCTCGGCATCGGCCGGCACGCTGGTGGTGGCGGACCGGGATCTGGCCGGAGAGCTCCGGCCCGGCCAGGCGGGGCGCGACGCATGGCGCGCGCGCACCGTCGGCTTCCTGCCTCAGGCGCTGCACCTGTCGCCTGCGCTCACCGTCTCCGAGAACCTCGCGCTGGCCTTCTTCGCGGCCGGACTGCCCCGGGACGACCGGGCGATCGCCGCGGTGCTGGACCGCCTGGAGCTGGGCGGGCTGGCCCGGCGCCGTCCGCACCAGCTCTCCGGTGGCCAGGCCCAGCGGGTGGCGCTGGCGCGCGCCGTGCTGCTGTCGCCGCGCGTGCTGCTGGCCGACGAGCCCACCGCCAGCCTCGATGACGAGGCCGCCGCCGCTGCGCTGGCGCTGCTGGCCGGCAGCGCCGCCGGCTGCGGGGCCACGCTGGTGGTCGCCACGCACGACCGCCGCGCGATCGACGCGCTCGCGTCCCGGGCCGTCGCGGTGGCGCTGGAACGGGTGGCACCGCCCCCGGCCGAGGAGGCCTTGCCATGAGCGCGGCAGCCCGTGCCGGCGAATTCCTGCGGCTGTCATGGCGCTACCTCTGGTCGCGCCCGCTGGCATCGGCGCTCAACCTGCTGCTGCTGACGCTGGGGCTGGCCGCCGTGGTGCTGGTGCTGCTGGTGTCCGAGCAGGTGGACCGGGGCTTCGAGCGCGATGTACAGGGAATCGACCTGGTGGTCGGCGCCAAGGGCAGCCCGCTGCAGCTGATCCTGGCAGGCGTGTTCCACATCGACGTGCCGCCCGGCAACATCGCGCTGCAGGATTTCGAGGCCCTGCAGCGCAATCCGCTCGTGGCGCAGGCGGTTCCGCTCAGCCTGGGCGACAGCTTCGCCGGCTACCGCATCGTCGGGACCACGCCGGAGTATCCCGCCCACTACGGTGCCGCATGGGCGGCAGGGCGCGTCTGGAGCCGCCCCATGGAGGCCGTGCTGGGCGCCACCGTGGCTGGGGCGATGCGGCGCGCTGCCGGTGATGCCGGACGCAGCCTCGGCAGCGGGGCGGGCGGGCTGCTGGGGCAGTCCTTCGTCGGCACGCACGGCCTGGCTCCGGGAGGGGAGGCGCATGGCGACAACCCCTACACCGTGGTGGGCGTGCTGCAGCCGTGCGGCTGCGTGCTCGACCGGCTGGTGCTCACCGCCACGGAATCGGTGTGGAAGGTGCATGAATCCGCGCAGGCCGACGACCCGGACGACCTGGATGTGCTGCGCCAGGAGCGCGAGGTCACGCTGGCCCTGGTGCGCTACCGCAGCCCATTGGCGGCGGTGACGCTGCCGCGTGCCATCAACAGCGGCACGCCCATGCAGGCCGCATCGCCCGCGGTCGAGATCACCCGGCTCGTGGGCTTGCTGGGCGTGGGGGCGGACGTGCTGCGCGCCTTCGGCGGCGTGCTGCTGGGCGTGGCCGCGCTGAGCGTGTTCATCGCGCTGTGGAACGCGGTGCGCGAGCGCCGTGCCGACCTCGCCATGCTGCGCATGCTGGGCGCACCGCCGGCCCGCGTGGGCGGCCTGCTGCTCTGCGAGGCGTTGTGGCTCGCCCTGATCGCGTCGCTGCTCGGCCTGGCCTGCGGGCACCTGCTGGCCGAAGGGGTGGGGCGCCTGCTGGCCGCGCGCCATGCCATGCCCGTGACCGGCTGGGTCTGGCTGCCCGGGGAATGGGCCGTTCCCGCGCTCGCCGCGGCGCTGGCCGTGCTGGCCGCCTTGCTGCCAGCCCTGCAGGCTTACCGCGTCGATGCGGGCGAACTGCTCGGGCGGCCCTGAACATTGCAGCCCGTTGACTCCCTTGTTTGTTTTTCTCTGCTCGAAAGGAACCTCCATGCACCGCACTTTCCGATCCGCCGCCATCGCCCTGGCCTGCGCGCCGCTGCTGGCCCTGGCCGCACTGTCCGCCCACGCCCAGGATGCCAGGGAACATGCGCACGGCGACAAGGAGATCCAGGCCGACATCCAGCGCCACCGGGCCATGGCCGCGGCGCACGAGGCCGCCGCCAAGTGCCTGGAGTCCGGCAAGGGGCACGACCAGTGCGTAAAGGAACTCCAGGCCGCGTGCAAGGGCCTGGCCATCGGCAAGTTCTGCGGAATGAAGCACCAGCATTGAGCGTGCCGGCCCCGGGCCGGTGCCGCATGCGATGATCGCGTCCGCGAACACCGTGCATCCGATGAAATTCCCGCTTTCGATCCTCGCCTGTGCCCTGGCATGCACGGGCACCCTGGCCGCGCAGGGGGCTGCACCCGTCCCCGGCGGCGTGGGTGCGGCCGGTCCTGCACTGTCGTCGCCGCTCGGGGCACCCCCCACTGGCGGCCTGCCCGGCGGCCCTCCCGGCCCTGGAGGACTCCCGGCCGGTTCCGGGCCTGGTTACCACAGCCCGCAGAGCCCGATCAAGCCCTTGCCGCGGCGCGAGGATGTCGTGCCCTGGTCCACGCTCACCAACCTCACCAAGAAGACCCTGAAGACGCGCATCGCGCCCGTGTTCAATGCCGAGCAGAAAGCGCTGGACGGCAAGGTGCAGCGCCTGCAGGGTTTCATGGTGCCCATGGACACGCGCCCGCTGCAGCGCCATTTCCTGCTGACCTCCGTGCCGCTGACCTGCGCGTTCTGCATTCCCGGCGGACCGGAGAGCATGGTGGAGGTGAAGGCCTCCGTCGGCGTGCCGTATTCGCTGGAGCCCATCGTGGTGCAGGGCGAGTTCAAGACGCTGGGCAATGACGAGTACGGCCTGTTCTATCGCATGGTCAACGCCGAGCCCGTGAAGTGACCCGGCCCGCCGCCACCATCCGCCGCTGCTCCCTGGGCGCGCTGCCACCGGCAGGCGCCCTGCGGATGCGCGGCCGCGCGTTCGCGCTATGGATGTGGCTGGCGGCGGCCCTGGTGCTCGCTCCGGCGCTGGGCCGCGTGCACCAGGTGGTGCATGGGCCGGTGGCGGCCATGGCGCAGCAGGGCGCCGGCGCCGGTCTCATCCCGCCGTCGCATGGCCGCGATGCCGGCCTGCTGGAGGCGCTGTTCTCGCACCATGCGGACAGCGACTGCCATCTGCTCGACCAGTCGCTCTTCGGGGCGGCCCTGCTGCCGGCGCTGTTGCCGGCAGCGATGCCGGCGGCGGCTCCGGCACCTGACGAGCTGCCCGCAACGGGCGTGGGCGCGCGGCCGCAGCGCGCTTTCCTGGCCCGCGCGCCACCGCATTCCCGCGCGGCCTGACCTGGCCTCCGCCGCTCGACCCGCCAGGGCGCTGCGGCCTTCCTCCTTTTTTTGCATTCGCCGCGCGCCCGCCGTGGCGCCTGCATGCCTGCACCGGGCATGCGGGCAGCACGCGCGCGGCGCCGTGTCCTCTTTCTTTTTCGTCGTCCGTCATGAATTCCAACGCTCTTTCCTTCCCGGGCCGCTCCGGCCGCGCAGCACTGCATCCGCTCGCCTGTGCCGTGCTGCTGCTGGCGGCCTCCGGTGCCCGTGCGCAAACGGCCGCCGACACCGACAACGCCTCCGCCGCGCCCCGGGCGCGCCTGCCCGAGGTGACCGTCACCGGCAATCCGCTGGGCACCGACACGGTGGTCGTGCCCGCGGCCCAGCTGTCCGGCGACGACCTCACCCTGCGCACCGAATCGACCCTCGGCCAGACGCTGGACGGCCTGCCGGGCGTCAGCAGCACCTACTTCGGCCCCAACGCCAGCCGGCCCATCATTCGCGGGCTGGACGGCGACCGCATCCGCGTGCTGCAGAACAGCGGAGCCACGCTGGACGCATCGGCGCTGAGCTTCGACCATGCCGTGCCCACCGAGGCACTGACCACCGAGCGCATCGAAGTGCTGCGCGGCCCGGCGGCGCTGCTCTATGGCGGCAGCGCGGTGGGTGGCGTGGTGAACGTGATCGACAACCGCATTCCGCGCGAGCCATTGGACGGCGTGGACGGCAAGGCCGAAGCCTCGGCCGCCACCGGCAACGGCGAACGCGCGGGCGCGGCGATGGTGGAGGGCGGCAACGACCGCTTCGCCCTGCATGCCGACGTGTTCGACCGCAATACGGACGATGTGCGCGTGCCCATCGACCTGGCCTGCACCAAGCCCGGCGCTCCCGGCCTGGCACGGCGCATCTGCAACTCCGCCAGCCATACCCGCGGGGGCGCCGTGGGCGGCACCGCGTTCTTCGACCAGGGCTACCTGGGCCTGTCGGCCAGTACCTACCGCAGCGACTACGGCACGGTGGCCGAAGACGACGTGACGATCGGCATGCGTTCCAACCGTTACGCGCTGGACGGCCTGTGGCGCTTCGGCGCGGGCCCGCTGCAGAGCGTGCGCGTGCAGGCCAGCCACACGGACTACCGCCACACCGAGTACGAAGGCGGCGCTCCCGGCACCACGTTCCGCAATGGCGGCAACGACCTGCGGGTGGAGGCGAAGCACGCGCCCATCGGCCGGCTGCAGGGCGTCATCGGCCTGCAGGCCGAGGCCTCGCGCTTCTCGGCCGAGGGCGAAGAGGCCTTCGCGCCCCGCAGCCGCAGCCACAGCACCGCGCTGTTCCTGCACGAGGAGCTGGGCATGGACTGGGGCAAGCTGACCTTCGGCGCCCGCGCGGAGCGGGACACGGTCGAGTCCTTCGGCAGCCCGGACGTGGACCGCTTCGCCGTGGGCAAGCACGATTTCCATCCGCACAGCGCCGCCGTGGGCGCGCTGTTCAACCTCACGCCCGCCTCGCAGCTCACGTCCAACCTGTCGTACACCCAGCGCGCGCCCAAGGACTACGAACTGTTCGCCAACGGCCCCCACGTCGCCACGGGTGCCTGGGAGACGGGAGACCCGGGCCTCGGACTGGAAAAAGCGACGAGCGTGGATGTGGGCGCGGCCTGGAAGAGCGGTCCGAACCGCTTCGCCGCCACGGCCTTCCTGAGCCAGTTCTCCAACTACATCGGCCTGACGCCCACCGGGCTGCTGCGCTCGGAGGAGGGCGATGTGGTGCCGTCCGGCACGGATGGCGCGCTGCCAGAGTACCGTTACCAGGGCGTGCGCGCACGCTTCTACGGCCTGGAGGCCAGCGGCAGCGTGCGCCTGGTGGGCGAGAGCGGCCTGGTGGCCCCGGCATCCCGCCTGCTCGGCGACGGCTCCACGCTGGACCTGCAGCTGCGCGGCGACATCGTGCGCGCCACCAACCGCGATACCGGCCAGCCGCTGCCGCGCATCGCGCCCCTGCGACTGGGCAGCACGCTGCTGTGGGCGAGCGGCCCCTGGCGCGCGGGGCTGGGTTTCGACTACCTGGCGGCCCAGGACCGCGTGCCCGACGACGGCACCCGCGCGACCGGCGCCTACACGCTGTGGAACGCCTCGCTCGGCTACCGCACGCAGTGGCAGTTCGGCGCCACCCGCAGCACCGCGCTGTGGTACGCGCGGCTGGACAACATCACCGACAAGCTGGCCTACAGCCCGACGTCTATCCTGACGACCACGGCGTTCCCGAAGGCGCCGCTGCCCGGACGCAGCCTGAAGGTGGGCGTGAAGGTGGACTTCTGACGTTACCCGGCGGGCAGGGGCGCCTGCCCCTGCTCAGGACAGCCGGTCCCTGAGCCGGTACCAGGCGCCGACGAGCGGCAGGAACCAGGGCTTGCCGAAGTGGCCGGGAATGGCCGGCCAGTCGAAGTCCTTCCAGGGGTTGAGGTCGGTGCGGCCGTCCATGACCTCTGCCATGAGGCAGCCCATCAGGGTGGACATCTGGGTTCCGTGGCCGCTGTAGCCCATGGAATAGTAGATGCCGTTGCGCTCTCCGGCGCGCGGCAGCCGGTCCCGCGTCATGTCCACCATGCCGCCCCAGCAGTAGTCGATGCGCGCCTGGGCCAGGTCGGGGAAGATGCGGCGCAGCGAGGCCTGCAGGATGGCCCCGCTCTTGCGGTCGGACGTCTCGTTGGACACGGCGAACCGCGCCCGTCCGCCCAGCAGCAGGCGGTTGTCCGGCGTGGTGCGGAAGTAGGTCACCATGTGGTTGGTGTCCACGGCCATCCGGCGGCGGGGCATGATCCGGTCGAGCACCGCGGCGGGCAGCGGCTCCGTGACGATCAGGAAGGCCCCCACCGGAACGATCCTGCGGCGTATCCATCCCAGCGGTCCCGTATGGGAGGTGCCGCTCGCCAGCAGGACCTGCGCGGCCTGCAGGCGGCCCCGGGGCGTGTCGATCACGTGGCCGCCGCCAGATGCGGGGCGCAAGCCGGTCATCGGCGAGTGTTCGTGCATCTCGGCGCCGCGCCGGGCCGCGGCCTCCGCGAGGCCCCGCACGAAGCGCCCCACGTGCATGCCCGCGCCCTTGCGGTAGAGCAGCCCTCCGTGGAAGCTGTCCGAGCCCACCTCGGCCGCCAGGTCCGCACGACTCACGATCGCGGTGTCCGGATCGACGCTGGCGGCCAGCAGGGCCTGTGCGCGCACGAGCTTGTCGTAATGCCCGGGCTTCGCCGCGAGCTTGATCTTGCCGGCGCGCGCGAAGCTGCAGTCGATGCGTTCCTCCTCGACCAGCCGCTCCACCAGATCGACGCCTGCATCGAAGGCCCGGTACAGCCGGCCGGCGACTTCCGGTCCGAGCCGCGCGGCCATTACTCCGTAGTCCTGGGCGAAACCGTTGTTGCACATGCCGCCGTTGCGGCCCGACGCGGCGTTGCCGATGGTGGAGGCTTCGAGCAGCACCACCTTCGCTCCCTTCTTCGCGAGCGCCAGCGCGGCCGAGGAGCCCGTCAGCCCGCCGCCGATGATGGCGACGTCGCAGCGGCCCTCGACCGGTCCGGGGGCAGCGCTCCGGAAGGGTTCCGAGGTGTCCAGCCAATAGGATGCGAATTGCATGGCGGCTCCGGAAAAATGGAGGTCTCAGTGGAAGGATTGGTTGGCGAGCGCGAACAGCTGCTCCGGCCCCGCCGCCGGCTCCCGGGGCCCGAGGACCATGGTGGTGGCGCCGCCGACCCGCGGCAGCCCGATCGCATCGAGCCAGCTTCCGAGCTGCAGCGCCAGGGGGGTGTCGATGCGGACGAAGACGTGCCCCAGGCGGGCGAGCGCAGCCTCCACCAGTGCCCGCGCATCCGCTGCGCCGGCCGCCACCACCGGGCCGATGACGTGTCCTCGCCCGAAGGGGCGCGACAGGGCGTATCCGCAGGCCTGCCCGCCGTGCTCGAGCACGTGGCCATCCGCTACCTGCATGAGCGCGCGCAGCATGTCCGGCCTGTGCCATCCCGTGGCCGCGTGGTCCAGGCGGGCGACCGCGGCGAAATCTGCCGGCTGCATCGGCCGGACCGGCGTGCCAGGAGGAATTTCCGGAGGGGAGAGGGGAATGCCCTGGTACTGGCCGATCTCGCCGGTCCGCACGAAGCCGCGCCGTTCGTACAGTGCCAGGCCCTCGGCCGTCGAGTTGAGCGTGATGGTCCGGGGCCGGGCCGCCGCGAGCAACGCGTCCATCAACCGGGCCCCGTAGCCATGCCCCTGGGCGGCTCTGGCGACGATGACCATGCCTGCGGAGGCATGCGTCTCGCCATAGGCCCACCAGGCCGCGGTGCCCATCACCTCCTGGCCACACTGCAGCACGAAGCCCTGGCCCTGGTCGAGCGCGAAGCGCCAGTCCTCCAGCCGGTAGGGCCACGACATTTCCCGGGAGAGCTTCCAGGCGCCCTCCAGGTGCGTGTGCGAGAACGGTGTGAGTTCCGGCTGCATGGCCGCCTAGAAATCCGCGACCTTGCCCCACGCCGAGTGCCGGAACCGCTCGGGGTCGTAGGGGCGGGGGTCGAAGATGGGCGTGTCGCCGCTGGCGAGGTCGGCGATCAGGTGGCCCGCACCCGGGCCGATGCCGAAGCCGTGGCCGGAGAACCCGGCGGCCAGGATGAACCCGGGGATGCCCTGCACCTCGCCGATGCCCGGCACGCCGTCCGGCGTGCTGTCCACGAAACCGGCCCAGGCATTGGCAATGCCCGCCTCCCGCAGCGCGGGCAGCAGGGCGACGGCCCGGCGGTGAGTCTCGCGCACGGCCGCAGGGTCTGCCTTGGGATCGAGCACACGCATGCGTTCCATGGGCGTCGGCGCATCGAGGCGCCAGCGGCCCAGGGTTTCGTGACCGCCCCGGATGCCCTCCAGGCCGCCGGGGAACACGTTGCGCCAGCGCTTTGCGAACATCGGGATGAACTGCGGTGCGAAGCGCAGCAGTTGCGGCGTCGGGTCCACCCGGCCACGCCCGCTGATGGCCAGCGTATAGCTGCCGTCGCTGCGGCGGGTGACGGAGACGCCCGCCGTGTGCAGCGTGTCGGGCAGCGCCTGCGCGATCGCCGAGACGCGCACGATGGACTGGCGGACCGTCGCCTGGGGAAAGCGGACTCCCAGCTGCCGGCAGAACGAGGAGGCCCACGCGCCCCCGGCGTAGATGGCGATACGCGTGCGGATGGTGCCGGCTTCGGTCACCACGCCGCTGACGCGCCCGCCCTGCAGCTCGATGCCCCGGGCGGCGCAGTTCTGGTGCACGGTGCCGCCGAGCTT
This sequence comes from Paracidovorax avenae ATCC 19860, assembly GCF_000176855.2. Taxonomy (NCBI): domain Bacteria; kingdom Pseudomonadati; phylum Pseudomonadota; class Betaproteobacteria; order Burkholderiales; family Comamonadaceae; genus Paracidovorax; species Paracidovorax avenae. The sequence continues at coordinate 2,757,455 of NC_015138.1, forward strand.
CATGAATGCGGTGGCTGCGGCTGGAGCGGCCTTGGCGGGATCGGCGGTGCCGTCGCTGGGGGAGAGCACGCCGCCTTTCCAGGGCCGGCCCGTCGCGCTGCCGCGCCGCGTGGCTTCCTCGGCGCCCAGCATGTGCGTGACCACGCCGGCGGACTTCGCGAAGACGCCCCAGCGGGCCCAGCGGTCGAGTTCGGCCTCGTCATTGCTCAGATAGAACAGGCCACAGCGCCGGAAGCCGGTGTCCTCCCCGGACTCGGCGGCGAACCTCTCCCAGAGCTCCAGGCTCCTGGTGGCCATGGGCAGCTCCCGGGCGTCGCGGTTCTGCTGCCGGCACCAGCCCCAGTTGCGGCTGGACTGTTCGGCGCCGATCCAGCCCTTTTCGACCAGGGCGACCGACATGCCCCTGCGTGCCAGGTAGTACGCGGTGAAGACGCCGATGATCCCGCCACCGATCACGACGGCATCGGCACTGGCGGGCAGGGGGGACGACGTCTCGATGAGGCGCAGCGGCTGGTGCATGGAGGGATCTCGCTTTTCGGTCGGAACGGAACGCAGGGATGGTGCTGGGCGCCGGGGCAGCGATGCGGTGGTCATGCGCCTGGCTCCCCGGCCCAGCCCAGGATGGCCTTGGTTTCCAGGTATTCGTGGAGGCCCTCGACGCCGTATTCGCGCCCGTTGCCCGATTGCTTGTAGCCGCCGAAGGGAGCATGCGGGCTCCAGGCGGGGTTGTTGATGTGCACCTGCCCGGCACGGATCCGCATCGCGACCGCCCGGGCCGCCGCCAGGTCCGCGCCCTGCACGTGGGCGCCCAGGCCGTAGATCGTGTCGTTGGCGATGTCCACGGCCTCATCCACCGTGTCGTAGGGAATGATGGCGAGCACCGGCCCGAATATTTCCTCCTGGGCGATCCGCATCCGCCGGTGCACGCCGGAGAAGATGGTCGGGCGCGCGTAGAAGCCGCGCTCCAGTCCTTCCGGCCTGCCGGGGCCGCCGCAGACCAGGCGCGCGCCTTCATCGATCCCGGCGGCGATCATCTCCTGCACGCGGCGGAACTGGGACTGGTTGGCCACCGGGCCGTGCGTGGTCCGCTCCGAGCGGGGATCGCCGACGACCATGCGCGACACGGCCTCGGCCGCGAGGCGCTCGGCTTCGGCCAGCCGGGCGCGCGGCACGATCATGCGCGTCGGAGCGCTGCAGGACTGGCCCACGTTGCGCATGCCCGCCGCCACGCCGGCCGGCACGGCTACGGAAAGATCGGCGTCCGGCAGGATGACATTGGGGGACTTTCCGCCCAGTTCCTGCGCCACGCGCTTGACCGTGGGCGCGGCCGCCTGTGCCACGAGGATGCCGGCCCGCGTGGAGCCGGTGATCGAGACCATGTCCACATCGGGATGGGACGCCAGCGCGGCTCCCACCTCCGGGCCTTCGCCCGCCACGAGGTTGAACACGCCGGCGGGGATCCCGGCGTCCTGCACCGCCTCGGCGAAGAGCATCGCGCTGAACGGAGACAGCTCGCTGGGCTTTAGCACCACGGTGCATCCCGCGGCCAGCGCCGGCCCCACCTTGGCAGTGATCTGGTAGAGCGGCCAGTTCCAGGGCGTGATCAGGCCGCAGACGCCGATGGCCTCGCGCACGATGGCCATGCCGCCGCGGTGCATGACGAAGGGATGGCTGGCCGCCAGGTCGCGGGCCACGCGCAGGTGCTCCGCGGCAATCGGCACCTGCGCGGCGCGCGCCACGGCGATGGCGCATCCCATTTCCAGCGAGATCGCATGGGCGAACGATTCCGCTCGTTCCAGGACCAGGGCATGCAGCCGGCCCAGCAGGTCGGCACGCTGCAGCGGCGGGGTCGCGGACCAGGCCGGGAAGGCGCGCCGGGCCGCGCCGATCGCAGCCGCGGCGTCCCGCGCATCGCCCAGCACGATGTCCGCCAGCGGCTGCTCGGTAGAAGGGTCGATGACGGTCGCGCGGGACGTTCCCTCCGGCTGCCGCCAGCCGCCGCCGACGAAGATGCGGTCCAGGCGGCCGTCGCGGGCCAGGCGTTCGATGAGGGGCGCAGTCATGGGAACGGTCGGCTTCATTGCAGGCAATTGCACCATGCGGCGCCGCACGGCCGGTTGGGAAAAACGGGGCGCAGAGCGATGAAGCTGCGGTTTTTGGGGGGCTCGGCGGCATGCCATGCGGCGGGCCGGCACGCTGCCTGCACGCGGGATAATCCTCCGTCGCGCGACGCCCCCCCTACCTTTCCACATGACTTCCCCACCGCTCCATTCCGCCTGTGCCTTCGTTCTGGCCCTGTTCGCGTCGGCGCACGCCGCCGCCCAGCCCGCCGGACCGATACCGAAGGAGGAACTGCAGATCCTCGCCAGCGTGTACCGCGAGCTACAGACTTCCCTGGTGGAGAAGCCGGACGACCGCGCACTGCTCGTCGCGGCGACCAAGGGCATGGTGCGTGAGGCGGATCCGGACAGCGGCGAGTACTTCACGGCCGCGGAGCTCGAGGTGCAGCGCCAACCTGCAGCCCCCGACGCGGAGGCCATCGGGGTCCAGCTCCGTTACCGCGACCACCAATACCAACTCGTCCCGCTGGAGGGCAGTCCGGCCGCGCAGGCGGGCATCGCCTCCGGCGACCGGCTGTATGCAGTCGATGGCGCGAGGGTGAAGGGGCTGGAGGCCGCCAGGGTCCGTCAGCTCCTGTACGGTCCCGCCGGCAGCACGGTGGCGCTGACCGTATTCCGCGAGTCCTCGCTGTCCGTCCTCACCATAGCGGTCGAGCGACGGGCCTATGCGGCCCCCAGGGTGTCGCTGTCGCGGCCGGCACCAGGCATGGCGCAATTGCGCGTGCCGCACTTCAACGCCTCGGCGCTGCAGGAGGCCGCGGAAGCGATCGCCGTGGCGTGGCAGGCGGAACCGTTCAATGCCATGATCCTGGATCTGCGCGGTTGCCCGGGAGGCCTCGTCGAATCGACGGTGGGCATCGCCTCCATGTTCCTGCCCAGGGATACGGTGGTCATGAAGACCTCTGGCGCGGGGGCGCAGGCCGGCGCCACCTACCTGGCCACCCCCGATGCCTACCGGGGCGCAAGCCGGCAGGATCCGCTGGAGAACCTGCCGCCGCAGATCCGCACGATGGCGCTGGCGGTATTGGTGGATGCCGACACGGCGTCGGGCGCGGAAATCGTCGCGGCCGCCCTGCAGGACCACCGGCGGGCACGGGTCTTCGGCCGGCCCACGGCGGGGCGCGGCAGCATCCAGACCATCCGCCCGATGCAAAAGGGTGCGATCAAGTTCACGACGGCCTACTGGATGTCCCCAGGCGGCCGGAGCATCCAGGGAAACGGCGTGGCGCCGGACCAGATCGTGGCCGATCCCTCTGCGCAGAGCACGCTGCAGGCGGCGATGGCGTCCCTGCAAAAGTGACTCGCATCCGCCCGTGAACTCTCCCGTCTTCGCCTCCCTCGTTCCCGTCATCCTCTGCATCGCCATCGGATTCCTCGCGGCCCGCATCGGCTGGGTGCGTGCCACGGCCATCAAGGATCTCTCCAACATCGTCTTCCTGGTGCTCACGCCGGCACTGCTGTTCCGCACCATGGGCGCGGTGCGGGTGCAGGACCTCAACTTCGGGCCGGTGGCACTGTATTTCCTGGCGGCGAGCCTGGTGTTCATCGTCACCATGGCCTTCGCGGGCTTCTCCACCCGCGCGGCGGCCCGGGGCCTGGCCAACATGTTCAGCAACAACATCATGATCGGCGTGCCGCTGGTCGGGCTGGTGTACGGCAAGGAGGGGCTGGTGACGCTCTTCACGCTGATCTCGCTGCATGCGCTGGTTCTGCTCACGGCCGCCACGGTCGTGTTCGAACTGGCCGAGGCGCGGGAGAGCCAGCGCTCGGGCCGCAGTGCGCCGCGCCCGGTGCTGCACACCGTGCTGCAGGCGGTGCGCAACGGCATCGTGCACCCGGTGCCGCTGCCCATCCTGGCGGGCCTGCTGTTCGGCCAGACCGGCCTCGTGCTGCCGGAGGTGATCGACAAGCCGCTGCAGGTGCTGGGCACCGCGCTCGGCCCCATGTCGCTGCTGCTGGTGGGCGTGACCCTGGCCTACACCAAGGTCGGCCACCATGCGCGGGAGGCGCTGGGCATCGCCGTGGTCAAGAACATCGCCCACCCGCTGCTGCTGTTCGCGCTGGCCTGGGGCATGGGCCTGTCCGGCCTCTCGATAGCGGTGATGTTCACGGCCGCGGCCCTGCCGGTGGGCGCGAACGTGTTCCTCTTCACCCAGCGCTACGGCACCATGCAGGACGAGGTTTCGGCCAGCATCGCGCTCTCGACCACGCTGGCGCTCGTCACCGTGCCGATCATGCTGCTGCTGGCGCAGCGGCTCTGGCACTGAGCCCGTGCCCGGTGGCCGGCGGGTTCAGAAAGGCCGTGTCAACAGGCCATGGACGGTGCGGATGCCGTCGATGTAGTTGCCCATGCGCATGTTCTCGTTGCTGGCATGCTGGTTGTTGTCGGCATTCACCAGGGGCACGATGACGAAGGGCACGTCCAGCACCTTGACGATTTCCGCCGTGGGCACGGTGCCGCCCATCATCCGGATGCGCACCGGCCCGGGCTGCGCGCCGAAGGTCCCGGCCATCGCCTGGTACGCCCACTGGCCGACGGCCGAGTCGATGGGCGTGCCGGCAGCGTCCCCGCCCTCGCTCTGGTAGGAGAAACTGGCCAGCTTGTCGTAGCGGGCCCGGTCCTCGTCGCTCGGCTGCCCCTTCACCAGGTGGTAGCCCTGCTGGCGGATGTGCGCCTCGATGCGCTGGCCGAGGTAGCGGGCGTCCGAATCGGGTGTGGTCCGCAGGTCGAGTTCGGCGACGGCGGTATGCGGCACGATGTTGGCGACCTTGTCGCCCACCGCAGCCGAGGCCATTCCCCGCACGTTGAGCGACGGATACTGCATCGCTTCCTGGTAGTTCGCACCGACGCCGTCGGGCTTCGCGATGCCCAGGCGCTTGCGCATCGCGCCCTCGTCGTCGGGCACCGCGGCCATGATCCTGCGCTCTGCATCGCCGAGCCTGACATGGTCGTAGTAGCCCGGCACGGTCACACGGCCCTGGTCGTCCTTCATGGAGGCCAGCAGCGTCGCCAGGCGCTGCGCGGGGTTGGGCGAGTAGTTGCCGTAATGCCCGCTGTGCAGCGCCACCTTGGCGCCATACACGGTCAGGGTCGCCTGCGCCGCGCCGCGGTTGCCGAAGATCAGCGTCGGGCGGTTGGTGGCGTGCATCGGGCCGTCGTGGATGACGATGGCATCGGAGCGCAGCAACTCGCGGTGGGCGGTCATCACCTTGCCGATGGACGGCGAGCCCTTCTCTTCCTCGCTGTCGAGCACCACCTTCACGTTCACCCCCAGCGTGGCGGAATCGGCACGGATGGCATCGATGGCCGAGAGGAACATCATGATCGGCGCCTTGTCGTCCGCCGACGACCGGCCGAACACGCGCCATTCCGGATCGACCCGGCCGCTGAAGAGTTGCGCGGAATCGATCTCTTCCCATTCACCCGTGGTCGAGCGGCGCTTGAGAACGGGAACCCACGGACTCTTCTGCGCCCACTGCTCGGGGATGACGGGCTGCCCGTCGAGGTGCATGTAGAACAGCACGGTCTTGCGCTGCGGATCGGCGCCCGGCAGTTCGGCGAACAGCATCGGCTTGTCGTCGTTCTCCAGCTGGCGGGTCACGAAACCGCGCTTGCGGAAGGACGCCTCGAGAAACTCCACGTTCCTGCGCACGTCTGCCGGGACGATGGCGTCATTGGGCAGTTTCAGCAGATCGAAATATTCGCGGTAGCTGGCTTGCGCGAAACGCTCGGCAGAGGTGGCGGACAGTTCGGCGGCATGGGCGCCGGCACAGGCGGCGAGGGCAGCTGCGGCGGCCAGGGAAAGCAGTTGCTTCATACCGGCCGACGATACTCCGGAAAACGCCTTCAGGGCGCGAGGCGCTCGCGCACCCAGGCGCCGGGAGTTTCCTCCCGGTAGCAGAGCCGGTCGTGCAGGCGGCTCTTGCGGCCCTGCCAGAACTCCCAGCGGTCGGGCTTCAGCCGGTAGCCGCCCCAGTGCGGCGGGCGGGGCGGCTGCAGCAGGAACTGTGCACCGTACTTCGCGGCATTGGCCACCAGCACGCCCCGGCCGGAGATCACCTCGCTCTGCGGGCTCGCCCAGGCGCCGATGCGCGAGTCCAGCGGCCGGCTCGCGAAGTACGCGTCGCTTTCGGCATCGCTCACTTTTTCCACCCGGCCCTCTATGCGCACCACGCGCTCGAGCTCGACCCAGTGGAACTGCAGGGCCGCGAACGGATTGCCGGCCAGTTGCCGGCCCTTGCGGCTCTCGTAGTTGGTGTACCAGACGATGCCGCGCTCGTCGTAGCCCTTGATGAGCACGATCCGCGTGCTGGGCCGCAGGTCGGCGCCCACCGTGGCCAGCGTCATGGCATTGGGCTCGGGCACCTGCGCAGCCATCGCTTCCTGCAGCCACTGGTCGAACTGCCGCAGCGGATCGGCATGGGAAGCCTCTTCGCCGAGTTCGGCGCGCTCGTAGCTCTTGCGCAGGTCGGCGATGGAGGACGACAACGGGGAGGAGGGGAAAGACATGCCGCGATTGTGCATGCCTTCCGCCCGCCGCCGTGCCGCGCAGGGCCTGCCTGCGTCACACCGGTGCGGAATGGCGGCCCTGGTCTGCCATGCGCTGCAGCAGTGCGCTCGTGTCCACCTGCTCACCGGGGCGCTCGTCGGGCACGCCGCGCAGGGCCCCCCAGCAGCGCGACACCATGTCGGCCACGCCGTTCATCGTGTTGACGATGGTCCGCCCGGCCGGGAAAGTGAGCGCCAGGGAGGGGTGCTCGATGGCCTGCAGTTCCGCCTCGGTGATCTCGATGCCCTGTGCCCCGCCCGACTGCGCCTGCCCGAGCCGCTCGACCGCCTTGTGGGCGATGAGCTCGATGATGCGGCGGTTCTTCTCGGCGTCCGTGGTGAGCTTGCCGCCGATGCCGCCGAGGTGGTTGCCGGTCAGGATGCCGGCGCCCAGGCTGAGCACCTCGGTGGGTGTATTGACCATGATGGTGACGATCTTCTGCACCACGGCCGGCAGCACGTGGGCGCGGGCCATGGTGTCGAACGGCAGGAAGCCCGTGAGCAGGCTGATGACCGAGCCGATGCCCATCGAGTTGATGGCCAGGCCGTGGCCGGGGGCCGCCTCCAGCGCGCCCTGTGTGTCAGCCAGGGCGTGGTCGGCCAGCGCGCGCCGGGCCTGGACCTCGCTGGCCCCGGCGGCCGGCGCCACGCCGGGGGCCGGGAAGAAGCCCTCGTTCATGCGCTCCAGGACCCCCGTCGCCATTTCGCCATGGGCCGCCGCGACTTCGCGCGGCACCATGGCCCCCGAGGTGGAGACGGCGATCTGGTTGGTGACCATGCTGACGGGCTCCATGGCCCAGCGCTGGGTCAGTCCGGCCACATTGTTCGGAATGGAGCCGATGGCCGCAATGCCGCCGGAAATCGCGGAGTCCTTCAGGTCGCTCATGAATTCCGCGAAGGATTCCGGCAGCAGGGGCTCGTTATGGAACGTGCCGAGCAGGCGCTTGATGACGAGCGAGTCCACGGTTTCCGCGAACAGGGGCGTGAGCGATGCCAGCAGCACTTCCGTCATGCGGGTGGCGGGGTGGTCCTCGCCAAGGGCCGCAGATACCTGCCCCATCACCGCACCCCAGGCCACGACATCCAGCGCATAGGCCAGGCCGCCGCTGCCCACCAGGCTGGCCAGCATGCTCCAGCCCAGGGCCGGCGTGAATTGCTTGTGGGTCAGTACGGCATTGACGGCCTGCGCGCCCATGCGCCCGCGGAGTTCGAGGGTGACGGGATCGCTGGCCCCCAGGCACCGGTTGACCAGCGCCTGCAGGTCCTCGTGGTCCGACTCGGCCCGGTAGCGCACGCCCTGCAGGAAGGCGAACGGGTGCTTTTCCGGGTTGCCTTTCAGCCCGGGAGCCGGCGTGAGGTGCGCGTCCTCGGCTTCGCTGGAGGGTTCCACGTCCTTGAGGCTGACCGGACGCAGCCGGGCCTCTTCGCCGAAAGCCGCAGCCCCTTTCTTGATCGCTTCGCGCGCCGCATAGGTAGAGAGATCGATGTCGGCTTCCTCGGTGCCGCCGTCGGCCAGGTGGATTTCCCGGACCTTGCAGCCCGTGGAGAACTCCCAGGCGTTCAGGAGGATGTCGGCCTCCAGCGGCAGCCGCAGTTCGGTGGTGCCCTGCAGATCGAGTCGGGCGGCCTCTTGCGGATGCTTCGCCTGCACATAGTCCAGCACGGCCTGGATGGCCCTGTCCGGGGAGGCCAGGCGCTGGTCCGGCCCGCGGCCGACGGCGCCCTTGAGCGCCATGGGGTGCTGGAACTGGTCGGTGGAAATCACTTCCTTGAGCCGTGCGACGTAGGCGTCCCGTTGCACGCGGTTCAGCCGCACCTGCAGCACGGCCTGGCGCGCCAGCGTGGTCAGGTTCGCCTGCGTGCGGGCGTCGCGGCGGGCTTGCGTGCCGTGCAGTGCATCCGCCTGCGCGAGGCGGTGGCCCGCGCGGGTGCGTTCCGCGACCTGCATCTGCCGCAGCACCGCGCCACGCAGCCGCGCGTTGCGGTGCGGCGCGCTGGCTGCCGGAGCGGGAGTCGGCGGCTCGCCGCCCTCCGGCTCCGCGGCCGGGCGCTGGCGCAGCAGCGGCTCCGTCAGGCCGCCGGAAGCGTGCCGGCGGCTGCCGGTGCCGCTGGATGACGGCGAAGGGGGCGGAGACGAGGCTGCGCCGGAAGATGAGGCTTCTCCGGCGGTGCTGCTACGACGGAGAGAGGGAAATTGCAGGAAGGTCATGGTTTTCTTATCGGAAGGATCAGGCTGCGGGGCCGGCCTCATGCGAGGCGCCGGGAACGGCCGGACGGGCCGCCACAGCCTTCTGGATGGCCGTTTGCTGCAATCTATTCCGATAGGTGAAATGGCCCCGACGCCCGGCGAAGCGATGGCCGCCGGAGCGAATGGCGCCGGTGGCGCAGGCCGGTCAGCCGGCGCTGGAATCCTGCGGGGAAAACCGCAGCAGCCGCGCCAGCGCGCGGTCCTCGATGCCGAGGCGGCGCAGGCCGTCGTAGGTGGCCTGGGCATAGTGCAGCGTCGTGCCGTACCGGCCGCTCGCTTCCAAGAAGATGCGGCGGTACTCGGCCTCCGACAGCTCCCCCGTATGGTTGGGGCTGCTGCGCGAGAGCGTGAACGCCAGCGCCCGCACCGTGCCCAGGGGCGTGGAGCAGGGCAGCCAGCGCGGGTCGTACACGCCCGTGGGCATCTCACGCTGCCAGAGGTTGATCATCACCTGCCGCGCATGCGCGCGCTCCACGCGGAAGACCATGCCCCGGCAGCTGCCGCCGGGGAACATGCCCAGCACCAGGCCCGGGCATTCGGGCGTGCCGCGGTTCACGCGGCTCCACATCTTCAGCGCGCGGTGCCAGCCATGCACGCGCGCGAGGCGCTGTTCGGCGAACTCGAAATCGGGGCGCCAGATGAGCGAGCCGTACCCGAAGATCCAGAGGTCCTGCGTGCCGCCCCATTCGGCGAGGGCGCGCTCCAGCATGGGCGCCGGATCGCGCACCGGCGAGGGGAGGGCGGCCGGGGCCGCGCCACTACAATTCGCGGTTTCGTCCATTCCACCATTATTCATCTACGGAGTTTTCCCATCATGGCCTTCAGTTCTTCCGACGACGACAGCCAGCAACGCTTCGCCCTCGGCTTCCTGTTCGCGATCATCGCGATCGTGGTGTCCGCCGTGGTGGGCACCGTGGTGGTCAAGCGCGGCATCGCCCGTCCGGCAGCGGAACCCACGCCTGCCGCGGAAGTGGTGGCTCCCGCCGGCACGCTCGACATCACCGGCAACGAGGTGGCACGCGTGGTGGTGGCCGGCAGCGTGGTGAAGTTCTACTTCGCGTCCGGCCGTGCCGATCTCACGGCCGATGCCGCCCCGGCCATCGCCGACGTGGTGCGCGCCGTGAAGGACGGCAACCGCCGCGTGGTGATCTCGGGCTTCCACGACGCCACGGGCGACGCCGTTGCCAACGCCGAACTGGCCAGGCAGCGCGCCCAAGCCGTGCGCGATGCACTGGTGGCGGCCGGCGCTCCGGAGGACCGCATCGAGCTGCGCAAGCCCGAACTTGCCCAGGGTGACGGCAATGCCGCCGAAGCCCGCCGCGTGGAAGTGACGCTGGACGCGGCCTGACCAGCCCCCGGCCGGCACGGGAAGCGATCGCGATGACCGCCGTCAGGGCCTCGAAAGCCCTTCTGGTGCTGCTGGTGGCGCTGTTCTGCCTGCTCGTCGGCTACAACAACATCGTCGATTACGGGTCGAACTTCGAGTTCACCCGGCACGTCCTGCTCATGGACACGACGTTTCCGGGCAACCGGCTCATGGGCCGCGCGATTTCCTCGCCGCTCCTGCACCATGCCGCCTACTGGCTCATCATCTCCGGGGAACTGGTGACCGGAGCGTTGTGCCTGGCAGGTGCCATCGCGCTCTTGCGGCAACTGCGCAGCACGCCACCGGTCTTCGCCCGGGCCAAGGCGCTCGCGGTCTGCGGCCTGACACTCGGCCTGGTCGTCTGGTTCTTCGGCTTCATGACCGTCGCGGGCGAATGGTTCCTGATGTGGCAGTCGCCGCAGTGGAACGGCGTCGAATCCGCCTTCCGCTTCATCGTGTGCATCGGCGTGGTGCTCATCTACGTCGCGCAGGGCGAAAATACCTAGCGGGGCGGCCGCCAGAGCAGAGTCGTGAACACCACAGCCCGGTCCGCCGGGCTTTTTCTTTTCCGCGCCCGAAGCGGAGGCTCCGGCCTCGATCTGATCAAGTGCTCGAGATGAACGGCCGACGCGGAAGCGCTTCTGGTACGCATGTGCCAAGCTGGCAGTGGGACTCGGCAGGGCGTATCTATTTTTTGCAACCGTCCGAGCAGATCAGTACCGCCGCCATGACCGCCGTTCAGCATTGAGCGGCGTATGATGTGATTCAATCCTATCGGACGGAAAGGAATCGCCATGCGGACGACGCAACAGATGAGCATCACACTGCCTATCAGCATAGCGGCAGTGGTAAAGGAAAAAGTTGCCAGCGGGGCATATGCCAGCGAGAGCGAGGTGATTCGAGAAGGATTGCGTGCGCTGCTGGCGCGTGATCGCGCTGTCGAGAGCTGGCTTCATGTCCAAGTCGGCACGGCCTACGATGCGCTAGCCGCAGATCCGGGGCGCGGACTCTCCGCTGACAGCATCCGCGCGCGCCTTGCTGCGGAACGCCTCAAGGGATGACGCACCAAGTTGTTTTCTCTCCAGAGTCGCAGACCCAGCTGGTGGAGCTGTACCGCTACATCGCCCGTGCTGCATCCCCCGAGGTTGCCGCGCGCTACACCGACGCCATCGTCGACTATTGCGAGGGCCTCGCGCAGTTTCCACTGCGGGGAACGAAGCGCGATGATGTGCGTCCCGGCCTCAGAGTTACCCACTACCGGAAGCGCTCCGTTATCGCGTTCTCCGTGGACTCGTCACGCGTCTCGATATTGGGAATTTTCTACGGCGGGCAGGATTATGAGAGCTTGCTCCAGGAGGAGCCTGATGACGCCCATCTTGGGCACTAAAAGCGTGGTGAGCGTAGAGGACTTGGCGATAACGAAATCCCCGTCTCCAGCAGCTTTTTTTCCAGCACCGGACCAGCGTCAGGTGCTGCCGCGAACAATGAGCTCATAGTCGAGCGACACACAGTGCCGTGCGGGGGGCGTGCCGTGCATCAGCCCCAGCAGCATCGCGGCGCCGGCGCGGCCCACCTCCCCGCGCGGGGTGCGCACGGTGGTCAGGGGCGGCACCATCTGGTCGCTGCCGGCCAGGTCGTTGAAGCCGGCCACGGCCACCCGTTCCGGCACCGGCACGCCGCAGCGGCTCGCGGCCAGCAGGCCGCCCTGCGCGATGTCGTCGTTGCAGAAGAAGATCGCATCCACGTCCGGCGCGCGCCGCAACGTTTCCTCGAACAGGCGTGCGCCCAGCGCGATGGAAGAGCCCTCGGGGCTCAGCATTTCCAGTTGCGGGTCGTACAGCCCGGCCTCGCGCAGCGTGCGGCGGTAGCCCTCGGCCCGTTGAAGCGTGCGCGGGTCGAGCTGGGCGGCGCAGAAGGCGATGCGCCGCCGGCCGCGCTCCAGCAGGTGGCGCGTGATGGCTGCGCCCGCCTCCAGCTGCGAAAACCCCACGCAGTACACGCCCGGTGCTTCGCTGGTCTCCATCAGGTGCACGCAGGGCACGCCACTGCGCGCGATGAGCTGGCGGGCGGCCTCGCTGCGGTCGAATCCGGTCACGAGCAGGCCGGCGGGCCGGTGCGGCAGGTAGGTGCGCAGCAGCACCTCTTCCTCGGCCGCGTCGTAATGGGTCACGCCGATCAGCGGCAAAAAGCCCTGCGGGAACAGGGTGCGGTGCACGGCCTCGAGCAGGTCCACGAACAGCGTGTTCGACAACATGGGCACCAGCACGAGCACCTGGGTACTGCGCTGCGAGGCGAGGGCACGCGCGGCCGGATCGGGCACGTAGCCCAGTTCCTGCGCGGCGGCCTGCACGCGCTCGGCCAGGGCCGGGTCCACGCTGCGCTCGCGGCGCAGCGCGCGCGAGACGGTGATCGGGCTCACGCCCGCGAGCCGGGCCACGTCGTCCAGGGTGACCCGGCCGCTGGCGCGGCGGGCCCGTCGGGGGCGGGGCAGGGCGGAATCGTTCAAGGGTTAATCCGGATCGGTCTGGCCGCCATTGTGTTCTAGGATAGCGCTATCTTGCTCAGGGTTAACGACAGGGCGAGAAGATTTACTCATCCATTCGACGGAGACGGCGCGGCTGGCTTCCCCGGGAAGCTTCCGCGATTTTTATGAATTCACAGGATAGCGCTATCCAAAGCAGGCCGCTGCCTGCCGTGGTGGTGATGGGCGTCTCCGGCTGCGGCAAATCCAGTGTCGCGGCCGAGGTCGCCGCACTGCTCGGTTGGGCCCTGCACGAAGGCGATGCCTACCATTCACCCGAGAGCGTCGCCAAGATGCGCGCGGGCCAGCCGCTCACCGACGAGGACCGGGCCGGTTGGCTGGACCGCCTCGCCCAGCTCCTGGCCCATGCCGTCCGCCCCAGCGATGGCGCCGGGCAGGGCGGCATCGTGCTGACCTGCTCGGCGCTGCGACGGCGCTACCGTGACCACCTGCGTGCTGCCGCGCCCGGGCTGCGCTTCGCCTTCCTGGAGCTGGATTACGACGAGGCGCTCGCGCGCGTCAGCCACCGGCCGGGCCACTTCTTCTCGCCCACGCTGGTCGCCAACCAGTTCGCCACGCTGGAATCGCCGCGCGGCGAGGCCGGTGTCCTGGCGCTGGACGCCACGCTGCCCATCCATGACCTGGGTGCCGCCATCGCGCACTGGATGCACGGCGACGGCGGCGCAGACGCTGCCGCGCCATCCCCCCACGCCCCAGGCGCGCCTTCCGCGCCGGCCCCTTCCGGAGACACCGCATGAACCACCCACCCGGCGCGGGCGCACCCGCGCGCCGCAAACCCGCGCTCCAGCGCATCGCGGAACATTTCATGGTGCTGGCCCTGGCCGGCATGGTCGTGGCCGTGTTCGTGAACGTGGTGCTGCGCTACGCGTTCGGCACCAGCATCGTGTCGTACGAAGAGATATCCCGGCTGCTGTTCGTCTGGCTCGTGGCCGTGGGCACCATCGTGGCCGCCTTCGAGGGCAAGCACCTGGGCTTCGACATGCTCACGGCCCGCCTTTCGGGCGCGCCGCGCAAGCTGCTTTTCTGGGTGAGCCAGGCGCTGGTGGCACTTTGCATGGTGCTGCTGCTCAAGGGATCGTGGGCGCAGGTGGTGGCCGGCATGGAGAGCTACAGCACCGTGCTGGGCTACCCGCTCGCCCTCGGCGCGGCGGCCACGCTGGTGCTGGCGGTGGGCCTGCTGGTGGCGCTGGTGCTGGACCTGGTGCGCGGCCGGCCGGCCGGCGACGATGCGGGCGGCGACGCCACCATCGAGTGAAGGAGCCGCCATGGTCGTGACCCTCATCTTCCTCGGCGTACTGATCGGCGGCATGGCCATCGGCATGCCGATCGCTCAGTCGCTGATCCTGACCGGCGTTGCCCTCATGTGGCACCTGGACTTCTTCGATTCCCAACTGCTGGCGCAGAACCTGCAGGCGGGCTTCGACAACTTCCCGCTGCTGGCCGTGCCCTTCTTCATCCTGGCCGGCGAACTGATGAACGCGGGCGGCCTCTCGCGCCGCATCATCGACCTGGCGCGCGCCTTCGTCGGCCACATCCGCGGCGGCCTGGGCTTCGTGGCCATCGGCGCCGCGGTGCTGCTCGCGTCGATGAGCGGCTCGGCCATCGCCGACACGGCGGCGCTCGCCACCATCCTGCTGCCGATGATGCGCCAGCAGAACTACCCGTCCAGCTACAGCGCCGGCCTGCTGGCATCGGGCGGCATCATCGCGCCGATCATTCCGCCCTCGATGCCGTTCGTGATCTATGGCGTGACCACCAACACCTCGATCAGCAAGCTGTTCCTGGCGGGCGTGTTCCCCGGGCTGATGATGGGCATCTTCCTCATCCTCGCCTGGTGGTGGATCGCGCGCAAGCACCAGCTGGCGGCGATGGAGCGCGTGGCCTGGGGCGCCCGGATGCGCGCGCTGCTGCACAGCTTCTGGGCCATGATGATGCCGGTCATCATCCTGGGCGGGCTCAAGGGCGGCATCTTCACGCCCACCGAAGCCGCCGTGGTGGCTGCCGTGTACGCGCTCATCGTCTCGATGTTCGTCTATCGCGAGATGACGTGGGGCCGGCTCTACGAGGTGTTCCTGGCCGCGTGCAAGACCACCGCGGTGGTGATGTTCCTCTGCGGCGCGGCCACCGTCACCGCCTACATGATCACCCTGGCCGACCTGCCCAACCTGCTGGCCGACAGCTTCGCCGGCGTCATGGGCAACCCCGTGCTGTTCATGGCGCTCATGATGGTGTTCCTGCTGGTGGTGGGCACGGCCATGGACCTCACGCCCACCATCCTGATCTTCGGCCCCGTGTGCGTGCCGCTCGCCGTCAAGGCCGGCATCGACCCGGTGTACTTCGGCTTCATGTTCATCTACGTGGGCTGCATCGGCCTCATCACGCCACCCGTGGGCACGGTGCAGAACGTGGTGGCCGGCGTGGGCCGGCTGCGCATGGAAACCGTCATCCGCGGCACCACGCCGTTCCTGCTGGTGTACGTGCTGCTGCTCATCCTCTTCGTGCTCTTCCCGCAGATGGTGACCGGGCCACTGCGCTGGCTCCACTGAGCCGCATTTCCCGCATTCCTTCCCATCATTCTTTCCAGGAGACAAACACCATGCGCATCCGTTTCGCCCTCGCCACCCTCGTGGCTGCCATCGCCGCCAGCGGCGCGTCCGTCGCCCAGGCCCAGGATTTCAAGCCGCGCATCGTGCGCTTCGGCTACGGCCTCGTGGATAACTCCAACCAGGGCCGCGCCGTGCGCTTTTTCGCCCAGGAGGTCGAGAAGGCCACCGGCGGCAAGATGAAGGTGCGTGCCATCGGCAACGCCTCGCTGGGTTCCGACACGCAGATGCAGCAGGCGCTCATCGGCGGCGCGCAGGAGATGATGGTCGGCTCCACCGCCACCCTGGTCGGCATCGTGCCCGAGATGGCCGTGTGGGATACGCCCTTCCTCTTCGCCAACGTGAAGGAGGCCGACGCGGTGCTCGACGGCCCCGTGGGCGAGAAGGTGAAGGCCAAACTCGAACCGAAGGGCATGGTCGGCCTGGTGTACTGGGAGAACGGCTTCCGCAACCTCACCAACAGCAAGCGCCCCGTGACCAAACTGGAAGACATGGGCGACATCAAGCTGCGCGTGATGCAGAACAACGTGTTCCTCGACAGCTTCAAGGCCCTGGGCGCCAACGCCGTGCCGCTGCCGTTCTCCGAGCTGTTCACCGCGCTGGAGACGCGCGCCGTCGATGGCCAGGAGAACCCGTTCAACACCGTGGTGTCGAGCAAGTTCTACGAAGTGCAGAAGTACCTCACCGTCACCAACCATGTCTACAGCCCGTGGATCGTCACGGTGAGCAAAAAGTGGTGGGACACGCTGAGCCCCGCCGAGAAGAAGGTGCTGCAGGACGCCGCCGTGAAGAGCCGCGACTTCGAGCGCAAGGACACGCGCGAGGAAGCCGCCAAGGCGCTGGCCGACCTGAAGACCAAGGGCATGCAGGTCAACGAACTGCCCGCGGCCGAAGCCAACCGCATGCGCGAGAAGCTCACCTCGGTGAACGCCGGCATCGCGAAGTCGGTGGGGCAGGAGACCTGGGACGCGGTGCAGGCCGCCGTCAAGCAGGCCCGCGGCGGCCAGTAAGGCGCAGCGGCGCAGGCGGCAGGGCGCGCACGAACCGGCCATGCGGCCGAACCCGGCCGCATGCGTCAGCGGCCCTCGCATCGGCCTACACTCGCGGGTCACACGAAAGGCGTACGATTCCTGCCATGAGAGCCGCGGCCCCGCCCGCGTGCTCCCGCTCCTCTCCCACGTCGATCCTGCAAGGCACCGCCCCACACACCGCCATGCCACTCCACGATACCGTCCACACCGTCACCGAACGCATCCGCGAGCGCAGCGCGCCCACGCGCGCGGCCTACCTCGCCCAGCTCGATTTCCATGCGCAGCGCGACCGCGGCGCCGACCGCCTGGGCTGCGCCAACGTCGCCCACGCCTTCGCGGGCATGCCGGGCAACGACAAGTTCCGCGTCGTCGCCGAGCGCGCGCGCAACATCGGCATCGTCAATGCCTACAACGACATGCTCTCGGCCCATGCGCCGCTGCGCCACTACCCCGACCTGATCAAGGAGGTGGCCCGCCAGCATGGCGCCACGGCCCAGGTGGCGGGCGGCGTGCCCGCCATGTGCGACGGCGTCACGCAGGGCACGCCGGGCATGGAGCTTTCGCTCTTCAGCCGTGACGTGATCGCGATGGCCACCGCCGTATCGCTCTCCCACGACGTCTATGACGCCGCGCTCATGCTCGGCGTGTGCGACAAGATCGTGCCCGGCCTGCTGATCGGCGCGCTGCACTTCGGCCACCTGCCCACGGTGTTCGTGCCGGCCGGGCCGATGACCTCGGGCCTCTCGAACAGCGCCAAGGCCAAGGTCCGCGAGCAGGCCGCCCAGGGCCTGGTCGGCCGCGACGAACTGCTGGCCGCCGAATCCGCCGCCTACCACGGCGAGGGCACCTGCACCTTCTACGGCACGGCCAACAGCAACCAGATGCTGATGGAGGCCATGGGCCTGCACGTGCCCGGCACCGCTTTCGTCAACCCCGGCGAGGCGCTGCGCACTGAACTCACGCGCGAGGCCGCCCGCACCGTGCTCGGCCAGCCCGGTGCGCCGTGCGCGCCCATCGGCCGCATCGTCGACGAGCGCTGCATCGTCAACGCGATGGCGGCGCTGCTGGCCACCGGCGGCTCCACCAACCACCTGATCCACTGGGTGGCCGTGGCGCGCGCGGCGGGCATCGCCATCGGTTGGGACGATTTCGCGGCGCTGTCGGCGGTGGTGCCGCTGCTCGCCCGCGTCTACCCCAACGGGAGCGCCGACGTGAACCAGTTCCAGGCCGCGGGCGGCCCGGGCTACGTGATCCGCGAACTGCTGGACGCCGGCCTGATGCACGAGGACGTGCTCACCGTGCGGCCCGGCGGCCTGCGCGAGTACACGCGGCTGCCGGTGGAGGATGCCGCGGCCCCCGGCACCGGAAAACTCTCCTGGGCCCCCATCGGTGCCAGCGGCGACGACGGCGTGCTGCGCCCGGCGGATGCACCGTTCAGCCCGATCGGCGGCCTCAAGCTGCTCGAAGGCAACCTGGGCCGCAGCGTGATCAAGGTCTCGGCCGTGCCCGAAGACCACCACGTGATCGAGGCGCCCGCGCGTGTTTTCGCCTCGCAGGCCGAACTGCAGCAGGCCTTCCAGGCCGGCGAGCTGGACCGCACCTGCGAAGCCCATCCGTCGCACGGGCTGGTCTGCGTGGTGCGCTGGCAGGGCCCGCGCGCCAATGGCATGCCCGAGCTGCACAAGCTCACGCCGCCGCTGGCCGTGCTGCAGGGCAAAGGCTACCGCGTGGCCTTGGTCACGGACGGCCGCATGAGCGGTGCCTCCGGCAAGGTGCCGGCCGCCATCCATGTCTCGCCCGAAGCGCTGGCAGGGGGGCCGCTGGCGCGCGTGCAGGACGGCGACATCGTGCGGCTGGACGCCGTGGCCGGCACGCTGAACGCGCTGGTGGATCCGGCGGAATGGGCGGCCCGCGTGCCGGCCACCCAGCCCGAAGAACTGGCCCGCGCCGACGGACACGGCTGGGGCCGCGAACTGTTCGCCGGATTCCGGCGCAATGCGCTCAGCGCGGAAGAAGGAGCCTGCACATGGCTGTGAACGAACGCAATGCCTTGACCGCGCAGGAGGTGATGCGCGACGCACCGGTGATCCCGGTCATCGTCCTGACCGACGTGGCCCATGCCGTGCCCATGGCGCGCGCGCTGGTGGCCGGCGGCATCCACATGCTGGAGGTGACGCTGCGCACGCCCCAGGCCCTGGCCTGCATGGAAGCCATCGCCCGGGACGTGCCCGAAGCCGTGGTCGGCGCCGGCACCGTGCGCAGCGCGGCCGACGCCCAGGCCGCTGCCCGCGCGGGCGCACGCTTCGCCGTGAGCCCGGGCTTCACGCCCGCTGTGGGCCGCGCCTGCCGCGACCTGTGCCTGCCGCTGCTGCCCGGCGTGGCCACCGGCAGCGAGATCATGATGGCGCAGGAGGAGGGTTTCAACGCCCTCAAGTTCTTCCCGGCCGTGCAGGCCGGCGGCCTGGCCATGCTCAAGGCCTGGCAGGGCCCCTTCGGCGACGTGGTGTTCTGCCCCACGGGCGGCATCCAGCCGGGCAATGCAGCGGACTTCCTGGCACTGGGCAACGTGGCCTGCGTGGGCGGCTCGTGGCTGGTGCCCGGCGACGCGCTCGCCGCGGGAGACTGGGCGCGCATCACGGACCTCGCTCGGGCCGCCGCGGCATTGCGTCCGGCACGCTGACGGCAGGAAAGGAGATGTCGCCAGCCCGCGCGGTTGGCGATACTGTCGCCATGAAGACCATCGACGAGATGCTGAACCTCGAACTGCTCACCCCCGAGCAGCACCACCAGATCGACGCCTGGATCGCCCAGGCCGATTCGCCGGAGGACATCCTGCGCATGCCTGCGCCGCTCTGGCAGGCGGTCGAGCGCGCCAGTGAGGCGATGGGGGTCAATGCGGACCTGCTGCGGCCTCCGGCGCTCGACGCGGGGCACGCCCTGTGAAGAGCGCCCCGAGGCTTCAAAGACCGTTTCAGCGCAGGCCGGTGCCGGCGACTGTATCGGTCTTGCGCTCGATCAGCTCGATCTTGTACCCATCCGGGTCCGTCACGAAGGCGATCACGGTCGTGCCGCCCTTGACCGGGCCGGCCTCTCGCGTCACGTTGCCGCCCGCGGCCTTTATCTTCTCGCAGGCGGCGTAGGCGTCCGGCACGCCCAGAGCGATGTGGCCGTAAGCCGTGCCCATGTCGTAGCTCTCGGTGCCCCAGTTGTAGGTGAGTTCGATCTCGGCCTGGCCCGGGTTGCCGCCATCGAAACCCAGGAACGCCAGCGAGTACTTGTACTCTGGGTTCTCGGACGTGCGCAGCAGTTGCATGCCCAGCACCTGGGTGTAGAAATCAATCGAGCGCTGGAGATTGCCAACGCGCAGCATCGTGTGGAGGAATCGCATGCGCCGATTGTGCCGCGAGATCGACAACCCGGCGTTCAGCCGCCCACGGGCACGGTGTAGTTGAGGGTCATGCGCCCGCCGTCCACCGTGACGATCTCGCCCGTCACATAGCTGGCGGCGTCGCTGGCCAGCCAGGCCACCACATCGGCGATTTCGCCGGGCTCACCCAGCCGGCCCATGGGTGTGCGGCTCATGATGCGGGCGCGGGCATCGTCGCTGGTGAGCACGGCCTGCGCGGCCAGTTCCGTCGCGATGGTGCCCGGCGCCACCGCGTTCACCCGCACCCCGCGCGCAGCCAACGCCAGGGCCATCACGCGCGTGAGCTGGTTGATGCCGCCCTTGCTCACGTTGTAGCTGGCGATCGTGGGGATGGCCAGCACGCCGTTCACCGAGCTCATGTTCACGATGGCACCGCGGCCCGCCGCCGCCATCGCGCGGGCCACCGCCTGGCCCACCAGGAAGGAGCCCTTGAGGTTCACGCGCAGCACCGCGTCGAAGTCTTCCTCGCTCACGTCCAGGAAATCCGCCGCCCGGAAAATACCGGCGTTGTTCACCAGCACGTCGATGCGGCCGTGGGCCTCCAGCACGCGGGCGACCAGCGCATCCACCTGGGCCTTGTCGCCCACGTCGCAGCGCACGTACAGCGCCTGCGGAAGCTCCGCGGCCAGGGCACTGCCGCGCGCGTCGTCCACATCGGCGACGACCACCCGCGCGCCTTCGCGGGCGAAGCGCCGCGCGCAGGCTTCGCCGATGCCCTGGGCGCCTCCGGTGACGATGCAGACGCGGTCCGCGTGGCCGAAGGAGACCGCGCCGGGAAGGGAAGGGGACATGGAAGAAGGTTGCATGGCGCGATGGTAGCGGGCTCAGCCCGCGAACCCGTAGGGTGCGAACCGGCTGTGGTGCTCGTCCACCTCCAGCGCGCGGCCCACGTACGGGAACGCGCGCTGGGGGCAGGCTTCGCGCTCGCATACCTTGCATCCCATGCCGATGGGCGTGGCCGCTTCAGCGTCCTGCAGGTCCAGGCCTTTGGCGTACACGAGGCGCGGCGCATGCCGTACGTCGCAGCCGAGCCCGATGGAAAAAGCCTGGCGCGGCGAGCCGTAGCCGTGCTGCCCGCGCGAGACGGTGCGTGCGATCCAGAGGTAGCGCCGGCCGTCCGGCATGGCCGAGAGCTGGGCCAGGATGCGCCCGGGCTGGCCGAAGGCCTCGTACACGTTCCACAGCGGGCAGGTGCCGCCCGTGCGGCTGAAATGGAAATGCGTGGCCGATTGCCGCTTGGAGATGTTGCCCGCCCGGTCCACCCGGATGAAGAAGAACGGCACGCCGGGCGCGCCCGGTCGCTGGAGCGTGCTGAGGCGGTGGCAGACGGTCTCGAAGCCGACCTGGAAGCGCTGCTGCAGCAACTCGATGTCGTAGCGCAGCGCTTCTGCGGCTTCCAGGAAGGGCCCATAGGGCAGGAGCAGGGCGCCAGCGAAGTAGTTGGCCAGGCCGATGCGGGCCAGCTTGCGCGATGCGGCATCGCCGGCGAACTCGGGCGCGCCGGCCAGTTCATCGATGGTGCCGGCCTGCTCCAGCAGCGCCAGTTGCGTGCCCAGCTGGAAGGCCCGCTGCGAACCATCCAGTCCTGCCGCGAGCTGCAGGATCCGGCGCTGCGGGGAAAAGCTGCGCTTGGTCTGTTGCGCGTCGTCCGCCCATTCCACGCGCACGCCGTGCCGGCCGAGCCGCTGGACCAGCCAGTCGGTGAGGCGCACGCCAGCGGCGTGCGCCTCGGCCGCCAGCGATTCGGCGGCCCGGTCCAGCGCATCGAAATGGTTCTGGTGCGCGAAGAAAAAGTCCCGGACCCGCTCGAAGGGCATGGCCACCGGTTCCGCGGCGTCCGAACGCCCGTCCCCGATGCGCAGCGACAGCATCTCGAGGCGCTCCATGGCCTCGAGATGGCGGTGGTGCAGGGCCAGCACGGCGCGGCCGAGCGCCGGCATCTGCGCCGCCACCTCCTGCAGCTCGGGCAGCGCGACCGGCTCCGCGGCGCCCGCGAGCGCCTGCCGGAGCCCGGCCACCAGCCGCGCCTCCTCATCCTCGGAAAACTCCTGCACATCGACGCCGAGCACGCGGTGGATCTTCAGCAGCACCGACACCGTCAGCGGTCGCTGGTTCTGCTCGATCTGGTTCAGGTAGCTGGGAGAAAGCCCGAGCGCCTGCGCCAGGGCAATTTGCGACAGCCCGCGTTCCGCCCGCAACTTGCGGAGCTTCACCCCCATGAATGTCTTCTTCATCGCGCGTCTTTCAGTTCGCAGTATTCGCAATCGTGGCGATCGCATTCGCAAAAATTCGCTTTTTCAGCCCTGTCAATGGGGTGGCATTTTGCGTAAATTGCGAATCACTGCAACCGTCCCATTCGACCCCGGAGACCCGCATGAGCACCACCACCGCAGAGGCCGGCACTGTCGCCACCTTCAAGCCGAAGAAATCCGTCGCCCTCTCCGGCGTCACCGCCGGCAATACAGCGCTCTGCACCGTCGGCAAGACCGGCAACGACCTGCATTACCGTGGCTACGACATCCTGGACATCGCGGAGGTCTGCGAGTTCGAGGAAATCGCCCACCTGCTGGTGCACGGCACACTGCCCACGCGTGCCGAACTGAAGGCCTACAAGGCGAAGTTGAAGGCCCTGCGCGGCCTGCCCGATGCCGTGGTCGGGGCGCTGGAGTCGCTGCCCGCCGCGGCCCATCCCATGGACGTGATGCGTACCGGCGTTTCCGTGCTGGGCTGTGTCCTGCCCGAGAAGGACGACCACCACCTGCCCGGGGCCCGCGACATCGCGGACCGGCTCTTGGCCTCGCTGGGCTCGATGCTGCTCTATTGGTACCACTTCTCCCACAACGGCCGGCGCATCGACGTGGAGACCGACGACGACTCCATCGGCGGCCATTTCCTGCACCTGCTGCACGGCGAGAAGCCCGGCGAAGCCTGGGTGCGTGCCATGCACACGTCGCTCAACCTGTATGCCGAGCACGAGTTCAACGCGTCCACGTTCACGTCCCGCGTGATCGCGGGGACGGGCAGCGACATGCATTCGGCCATCGCGGGGGCCATCGGTGCGCTGCGCGGCCCGAAGCACGGCGGAGCCAACGAGGTGGCGTTCGAGATCCAGAAGCGCTACGACAACCCCGACGAGGCGGAAGCCGACATCCGCCGCCGTGTCGAGGCCAGAGAGGTGGTGATCGGCTTCGGCCACCCGGTGTACACGGTGAGCGACCCGCGCAACGTGGTCATCAAGGGCGTGGCCCGGCGGCTCTCGCAGGAGGCAGGCTCGACCAAGATGTACGACATCGCCGAGCGGCTGGAGTCGGTAATGTGGGAAGTGAAGAAGATGTTCCCCAACCTGGACTGGTTCAGTGCCGTGAGCTACCACATGATGGGCGTGCCCACGGCGATGTTCACGCCGCTGTTCGTGATCGCGCGCACCAGCGGCTGGGCCGCGCACGTGATCGAGCAGCGCGTGGACAACAAGATCATCCGGCCCAGCGCCAACTACACCGGCCCGGAGGACCAGAAGTTCGTTCCCATCGACTCGCGCAATTGAGCGCCCCATGATGAACAGACAACATCGCAAACCTCTGCCGGGCACGGATCTCGATTACTTCGACGCACGAGAGGCCGTCGAGGCCATCCAGCCGGGCGCCTGGGACGGGCTGCCATATACCGCGCGCGTGCACGCCGAGAACCTCGTGCGCCGCGCCGATCCCGCCCGGCTCGGCGGCTACCTGCGCCAGCTGGTGGAGCGCCGGCGCGAGATCGACTTCCCCTGGTTCCCGGTGCGCGTGGTGTGCCACGACATCCTGGGCCAGACCGCGCTGGTGGACCTGGCCGGCCTGCGCGACGCCATCGCCAGCGAGGGGGGTGACCCGGCGGCAGTGAACCCCGTCGTGCCGGTGCAGCTCATCGTGGACCATTCGCTGGCGGTGGAGTGCGGCGGCTTCGACCCCGATGCCTTCCGCAAGAACCGCGAGATCGAGGACCGCCGCAACGAGGACCGTTTCCACTTCATCGAGTGGACGAAGAAGGCTTTCGCCAACGTCGAGGTGATCCCGGCGGGCAACGGCATCATGCACCAGATCAATCTGGAGAAGATGTCGCCGGTTGTGTACGTTCAGGAGGGCGTGGCCTTCCCCGACACCTGCGTGGGCACCGACAGCCACACGCCGCACGTCGATGCGCTGGGCGTGATCGCCGTCGGCGTGGGCGGCCTGGAGGCCGAGAACGTGATGCTGGGACGCGCCTCCTGGATGCGCCTGCCCGACATCGTGGGCGTGGAGCTCGCGGGCCGGCGCCAGCCGGGCATCACCGCCACCGACGTCGTGCTGGCGCTGACAGAGTTCCTGCGCCAGGAAAAGGTGGTGGGGGCCTACGTCGAATTCCACGGCGAAGGCGCCGCAAGTCTGTCGGTGGGCGACCGCGCGACCATCTCCAACATGTGCCCCGAGTACGGTGCCACCGCCGCGCTGTTCGCCATCGACGGACAGACGCTGGATTACCTGCGCCTCACGGGCCGCGACGAACGCCAGGTGCAACTGGTCGAGACCTATGCCCGGACGGCCGGGTTCTGGGCCGGCAGCCTGCGTGGCGCGCAGTACGAGCGTGTGCTGCACTTCGATCTCTCGACCGTCGTGCGCAACATGGCCGGGCCCTCGAACCCGCACCGCCGCCTGCCCACCTCGGCGTTGGTGGACCGCGGCATCGCCGGCGCCAGCCAGCTCGAGAGGGCCCGTGCCGAAGAGGCCGAAGGCCGGATGCCGGACGGCGCCGTCGTCATCGCGGCCATCACCAGCTGCACCAACACCAGCAACCCGCGCAACGTGATCGCCGCCGCGCTGCTAGCGCGCAACGCCAACCGCCTGGGCCTGGTGCGCAAGCCCTGGGTCAAGACCTCGCTCGCGCCCGGATCGAAAGCCGTGGAGCTGTACCTGAAGGAAGCCGGGCTGCTGGGCGACCTGGAGGCGCTGGGCTTCGGCATCGTCGCCTTCGCCTGCACGACCTGCAACGGCATGAGCGGCGCCCTCGATCCCCGGATCCAGCAGGAGATCATCGACCGCGACCTGTACACCACGGCGGTGCTCTCGGGCAACCGCAACTTCGACGGCCGCATCCATCCTTATGCGAAGCAGGCTTTCCTCGCCTCGCCGCCGCTGGTGGTGGCCTACGCGATCGCAGGCACGGTGCGCTTCGACATCGAGAACGACGTGCTCGCCGTGGTGGACGGCAATGAAATCCGCCTGAAGGACCTCTGGCCCGGCGACGAGGAAATCGACGCCATTGTGGCCCGGGCCGTCCAGCCCGCGCAGTTCCGTGCCGTCTATGAACCCATGTTCGCGATCCGCGTGGACGATGGCGAAAAGGCCGCGCCGCAATACGACTGGCGCCCCCAGTCCACCTACATCCGCCGCCCGCCGTACTGGGACACGGAAGGCGTGGGCGCATTGGCGGCCTTCCCGCGCACCCTCCAGGGCATGCGCCCGCTGGCGCTGCTGCCGGACAACGTCACGACGGATCACCTGTCGCCATCGAACGCCATCCTGCCGGACAGCGCGGCCGGCGAATACTTGCGCCAGATGGGCTTGCCCGAGGAAGACTTCAACTCCTATGCGACACACCGGGGTGACCACCTCACGGCGCTGCGCGCCACCTTCGCCAATCCGCAGCTCGTCAACGAAATGGCGGTGGTCGGCGGCCAGGTCCGACAGGGTTCGCTGGCCCGCATCGAGCCCGAAGGCAGGGTCACGCGGATGTGGGAGGCCATCGAGACCTATCTGCACCGCCGCCAGCCGCTGATCATCATTGCGGGCGCCGATTACGGCCAGGGGTCGAGCCGCGACTGGGCCGCCAAGGGCGTGCGACTGGCGGGGGTGGAGACGGTGGTGGCCGAAGGCTTCGAGCGCATCCACCGCACCAACCTGATCGGCATGGGCGTGCTGCCGCTGGAATTCCAGCCGGGCGTGAACCGCCTCACGCTGGGCCTGGACGGCACCGAGACCTACGACGTGACCGGCGAGCGCAGACCGCGCGCCGGGCTCACGCTGGCCATCCACCGCAGGAATGGCGAGACTGTGCAGGTGCCCGTGACCTGCCGGCTGGATACGGCCGAGGAAGCCTCGGTGTATGAAGCCGGCGGTGTCCTGCAGCGCTTCGCGCAGGACTTTCTCGCGAACCAACCCACAGGAGCGTAGATGGCTTTCGCACCGCAGATCAGGATCCCCGCCACCTATATGCGCGGCGGCACCAGCAAGGGTGTGTTCTTCCGCCTGCAGGATCTGCCCGAGGCAGCGAGGCAGCCCGGCGCCGCGCGCGACGCGCTGCTGCTGCGCGTGATCGGCAGCCCCGACCCCTACGGCAAGCAGATCGACGGCTTGGGCGGGGCCACCTCGTCCACCTCCAAGGCAGTGATCCTCGCGCCATCGTCGCGGCCTGGCCACGATGTGGACTACCTGTTCGGTCAGGTC
Organism: Paracidovorax avenae ATCC 19860; assembly: GCF_000176855.2. Taxonomy (NCBI): domain Bacteria; kingdom Pseudomonadati; phylum Pseudomonadota; class Betaproteobacteria; order Burkholderiales; family Comamonadaceae; genus Paracidovorax; species Paracidovorax avenae. The sequence goes on from NC_015138.1 coordinate 2,783,799, forward strand.
TCCATCGACAGTGCCTTCGTGGACTGGAGCGGCAATTGCGGCAACCTGTCGGCCGCCGTCGGCCCTTTCGCGATCGCGAGCGGGCTGATCGCCCAGGCGCGCATCCCGGAGAACGGGGCATGCACCGTGCGGATCTGGCAGGCCAACATCGGCAAGACCATCGTGGCGCATGTGCCCATCGCCCATGGGCAGGTACAGGAGACGGGCGGCTTCGAGCTGGACGGCGTGACCTTCCCGGCGGCCGAAATACCCATCGAATTCCTGGATCCGGCGGACGATGGGGGAGAAGGCGGGGAGGGCGGCGCCATGTTCCCGACCGGCAATGTGGTGGACGACCTGGATGTGCCGGGCGTGGGCACCTTCCGCGCCACGCTCATCAACGCGGGCATTCCCACCATCTTCCTGAGCGCGCAGGACATCGGCTACACCGGCAGGGAGTTGCAGGGCGAGATCAACGAGGACCAGGCCGCGCTGGCGCGCTTCGAGCGCATCCGCGCCTGGGGCGCAGTGAAGATGGGCCTCATCAAGGACGTGAACGAGGCCGCGACACGCCAGCACACGCCGAAGATCGCTTTCGTGGCGCCGCCCGCGGACTACGTGGCGTCCAGCGGCAAGCCCGTGCGGGCGGGCGAGGTGGACCTGCTGGTGCGGGCCCTGTCCATGGGCCGGCTGCACCACGCCATGATGGGAACGGCGGCCGTGGCCATAGGCGCCGCGGCGGCCGTGCCCGGCACGCTGGTCCACCTGGCCGCCGGCGGCGGCACGCGCAATGCGGTCCGCTTCGGCCATCCTTCCGGCACGCTGCGCGTGGGGGCCGAGGCCCGGCAGGATAACGGCCAATGGACGGTCACCAAGGCCCTCATGAGCCGCAGCGCCCGTGTACTGATGGAAGGCTGGGTGCGCGTGCCCGGCGACAGCTTCTGAACCTGCCGGAAACACACCTTATGTCCACACGCAAACAACTCAAGCAACTCGTCGAGGCACGCAGCGGCCTGATCGTGCCCGGTGCCTTCAACGCGCTCTCTGCCCGGGTGATCGCCGACCTGGGCTTCAAGGCGATCTATGTCACCGGCGCCGGCGTGACCAACATGTGGTTCGGCATGCCCGACCAGGGCTTCATGGGCCTGGCCGAGATCGCCGACCACACGGCCCGCATCCGCGACGCGGTGGACGTACCGCTGCTCGTGGATGCCGACACGGGCTTCGGCAACGCGCTGAACGTTGTGCACACCGTGCGCACGCTGGAGCGCGCGGGCGCCGATTGCATCCAGCTCGAGGACCAGGTCGCGCCCAAGCGCTGCGGCCATTTCTCGGGCAAGGAGGTGATCGGCACCGAAGAGGCCGTCAGCAAGATCAAGGCCGCCGTCGATGCGCGCCGCGATCCCGACCTGCTCATCATGGCGCGCACCGATGCCGCTGCCACGCACGGGTTCGAGGCCGCCGTGGAGCGCGCGCAGAAATTCGCCGAGGCGGGTGCGGACATCCTGTTCGTCGAGGCCGTGACGCAGGCCGAAGAGGTGCGCGTGCTGCCGCGACGCCTGTCCAAACCCCAGCTCATGAACATGGTGATCGGCGGCCGGACGCCCATCTTCGACGCCGGGCAACTGGGCGAGATGGGCTTCGGCATCGTCCTCTACGCCAACGCAGCCCTGCAGGGCGCCGTGGCAGGCATGCAGAAGGCCCTCACAGTGCTGCGCGACGAACGGGAAGTGCAGGAATCGGGCGGACTCGTTACCCCGTTCGCCGAGCGCCAGCGCCTGGTGGGCAAGCCCGAATGGGATGCGCTGGAGAAGCGCTACACCTGAACGGCAGGCTGGCGCGCCAGTTCGATGAAGGCACGGACATAGTCGATGGCGGTTTCCGCCTCGCGCGCGCCCAGGAAGATCTGCTTGGCGACGCCGCGTGCGCCCAGCCGCACGGGCACCACTTCCATCCGTGCCGCGTATTCCTCGACCAGCCAGCGGGGCAGGGCGGCCACGCCGCGGCCGCTGGCCACCATCTGCAACATGATGTCGGTGGTCTCGATGGCCTTGTGGCGCCGGGGCGTGACGCCCGCCGGCAGCAGGAACTGGTTGTAGATGTCCAGGCGCTCGATGTCCACCGGGTAGCTGATGAGCACTTCCCCGGTCAGTTGCTGCGGCTTCACCCAGGCCGCCGAAGCCAGGGGGTGGTTCCTGGCCACGACCAGCACCTGCTCGTAGTCGAACACGGGCTCGAACTTCAGCCCGGGCTTGTACAGCGGATCAGGGGTGACCAGCAGGTCGATCTCGTAGCCGAAGAGGGCGCCGATCCCGCCGAACTGGAACTTCTGCTTGACGTCCACATCGACGTCGGGCCACGCGGCCAGGTACGGCGAAACCGCCTTGAGCAGCCACTGGTAGCAGGGGTGGCATTCCATGCCGATCCGCAATGCGCCGCGCTCGCCCTGCGCGAACTGCCCCAGCCGCTCTTCGGCGAGATGGAGTTGCGGCAACACCCGGTTGGCCACCGCCAGCAGGTACTGGCCCGCCTGTGTCAGGCGCAGGCTGCGGCCTTCGCGCAGCCAGATGTCGGTGCCCAGCTGCTGCTCCAGTTTTTTCATGCTGTGGCTCAGGGCCGACTGGGTGAGGTTCAGCACGCCCGCGGCGGCCGTCAAGGACCCCTGCTTTTCGACCTGCTGGACGATGCTGAGATGGATACGCTCCAGCATTTCAATGAGTCTGATTCATGGATTGTTGAAATAAAACCATTTTACTTCATCGATTGAGATCCATAGCATCCAGCCTCGAAGCATTCACAGCTGGCCGCGGCCTGAAGCACGAACCAACCCATCCATCAAGAACCTGTTCACTGGAACCGCGATGCACCAAGAACCCCAATTCACGCTCGAGAGCATCTGTTTCGATGAGGACTACCAGCCATCGGACAGCACGCGCATCACCACCAACTTCGCGAACCTGGCCCGGGGAGCGAACCGGCGGCAGAACCTGCGCAACACGCTCAGGATGATTGACAACCGCTTCAATGAACTCGCGCACTGGGACAACCCGGCAGGCGATCGCTATTCGGTCGCACTGGAGATCATCTCCGTCGAGATGCGCATCGGTGCCGCCGGCGGCAACGGCACGTTCCCGTTGATCGAGATCCTGAAGACCAGCATGCTCGACAGGCAGGCGAACCAACGCATCGACGGCATCGCGGGAAACAATTTTTCCTCGTACGTCCGTGACTACGACTTCAGCGTCCTGCTGCCGGACTACAACGCCGGCCGTGCGGAGTTCGCCACCCCGGACGACTTCGGCGACCTGCATGGAAAGCTGTTCAAGCAGTTCGCCCAATCGGAAACCTACCGCGGGCACTTCACCAAGCCGCCCGTCATCTGCATCAGCGTATCGACCAGCAGAACCTACCGGCGGACCGGCAACCGGCATCCCGTGCTGGGCGTGGAGTACCAGCAGGATGAACTGTCTTCGACCGACCGGTACTTCGCCAAGATGGGAATGCAGGTCCGTTTCTTCATGCCGCCGGGCAGCGTGGCACCGCTGGCGTTCTATTTCCACGGCGACCTGCCGAACGACTACACACCCCTGGAACTGATCGGCACCATCAGCACCATGGAGACCTTCCAGAAGATCTACCGGCCGGAGATCTACAACGCCAACTCGGCCGCTGGCGCGCTCTATCGCCCCAGCCTGAACAACCAGGACTATTCGCTGACGCAGATCGTGTATGACCGGGTCGAGCGCAGCCAGCTGGCCGTCCAGCAGGGCAAATTCGCGGAAGAGCATTTCATCAAGCCGTACCGGAACGTGCTGGACCGATGGGCGGCCGCCTGTCCGCTGTGAACGCTGCCCTCACCATTCTCTTTATCTGAAAGGAATCCCCCGATGTTCGAAACCTCGATTGCCGGCAGCCTGCCCAAACCCGCCTGGCTGGCCGAAACCCACAAGCTCTGGCCCCAGTGGAGGGCCGAGGGCGAGGCGCTGCGCCAGGCCAAGGCCGACGCGACCCTGCTGTGGATCAAGGCCCAGGAAGACGCGGGCCTGGACATCGTGTGCGACGGCGAGCAATCGCGCCAGCATTTCGTGCACGGCTTCCTCGAGCAGGTCGAGGGCATCGACTTCAAGCACAAGGTGAAGATGGGCATCCGCGACAACCGCTACGACGCGATGGTGCCGCAGGTCGTGTCTGCCCTGCGCCTGAAGGGCCGCGTTCATGCCTTCGAAGCGCAGCTGGCGCGCGCCCACACGAAAAAGAAGCTGAAATTCACCCTGCCGGGCCCGATGACCATCGTCGATACCGTGGCGGACCGTTTCTACGGCGACAAGGTGAAAATGGCTTTCGCGTTCGCGGAACTGCTCAACCAGGAAGCGCTCGCCCTGCAGGCCGATGGCGTGGACATCATCCAGTTCGACGAGCCCGCCTTCAATGTCTACATGCAGGATGCCGCCGACTGGGGCGTGCAGGCGCTCGAACGCGCGGCGCAGGGGCTGACCTGCACGACGGCCGTGCACATCTGCTACGGCTACGGCATCAAAGCCAACACCGACTGGAAGAGCACCCTGGGCGATGAATGGCGCCAGTACGAGACGGTGTTTCCTGCGCTGGCCAAAAGCCGCATCGACCAGGTGAGCCTGGAATGCATCCATTCCCACGTCCCGCCCGACCTGATGCGGCTGCTGGCCGGCAAGGACGTGATGGTCGGCGTGATCGACGTGGCGAGCGACGTGGTCGAGACACCCGAGGAAGTGGCCGACACCATAGGCCGTGCCCTCGAGTTCGTGCCGAAGGAGCGGCTGTTCCCCTGCACGAATTGCGGACTGGCCCCGATGGGGCGCGATGTGGCGTGGCGCAAGCTGCAGGCGCTGGCGGAAGGCACGCGGTTGGCAAAGGAGCGGTTCGCTAAGGCGTGAGCCCGTCGCGCCGGGCCAGCGCATTCTGCAGTGCAGTATGAAAGCGCTCGGCCGCCACGGCGAGTGGCCAGGGCTCCCAGGGTGTGTCGCCGTACCGGGCCACCAGCGGGTCGATGCCCATCACGGGTGCATCGATGCGCAGGATCTCGCGCACCTCTTCGTGCGTCCAGCCCACGCAGTGCACGGCCTCGCTGGCTGCGGCGGCCAGATCCGCCGCCTTGTGCAGCCGGTGGCCCTCCGGCGTCCAGTCCGGCAATCCGTAGCGCTGGGCAACAGCCTGCATGAGCCGATCCGCCACGGCGCGGAAGGGTTCGCCCAGCACCGCCTTCAACGGCGAGATGCAATCGAACCCCAGGAAACCTTCTTCCGCGTCGTGCAGGATTTCCTGGAGTTCTTCCGCGGCGCTCAGCGGCACCGGGGCGGCCGCCCGCCGGAGTTCCAGCACCAGCAATGAGTGTTGCGCGACCGACAGCGGCAGCGGCCAGGCCGACTCGCCGCCCCAGCGCGCCGTGCGCGACAGCCGCACCGCCAAGTCTCTGTCGGTCCATGCGCCAGGGTCCGGATCGATCAGGTCGAGGTGTGCGCCGGAGGGCAATCGCATCCAGGCGCGGGGAAGCAGGGAGCCGGAATTCATGCGTGCATTGTGCGGGGCACTCAGGAACGCTCCGGCGGTGCCTTGGGGTCGAGCAGATGGGCCGCCTGGCTCGACCCGGTCGAACGGAAGTACCCCATGACGGTCGCCACGCTGCGGTGCCCCGTCATGGCCATCGTGTCGGCCAGGGGCACGTTCTGGGAGGCCGCCTCGGTGACGAACCCCGACCGCAGCGAATGCGCGGAGTAGTCTTCGGACAGTCCGGCGGCCCGCGCGCGTTCCTTGACGATGTCGCGCACCGCGGCAGGCGACAGCGCATCGGCCAGCTTGCCGCCCTTCAGCACCCGCCGGAACACCGGCCCCTCCGTGATACGCGCGGCCTCCAGCCAGGCCTGCAGGGCTTCTCCTGCCATGCCTTCGATGGGTTTGTAGTTTTCCGGCCGGTCGGCCGCGTGCTGGTTGGTCTTGGAATGGGCCAGCACGAACGTGAACGACGACACCGCGTGGCGCCGCAGGTGCTTCATGTCGGCACCGGCGACTTCCGAACGGCGCCGCCCGCCGCTGGCGAACGCGAAAAGGAGCAGGGCGCGGTCCCGCAGGCCCTTGAGTGTCGATAGATCGCAGGTTTCCAGCATGGCCATCAGCGGGTCCTTCGTCAGCGCGTCCTTCTTCCTGGGCAGGTCGCCGCGCTTGCCGTAGGCCCGGCGTGTCTTGGCCAGCAGGTCGCGGACCTTCGCGTCCTGGCAGGGGTTCTCGACCTCCTTGAGCTGGTGGGTTTTCGAGAGCACCGCGATCCGGTGCACCAGCGTGTTGAGGGCCATGGGGCCCGGCTTGCCCTTGAACCCGGCCTGCACCAGTACCGCATCGATCGCGGGCGGCAGTTCGTGAAGCAGCCCGTCGGCCGAACTGCGCTGGGCATGGTCCACGATGAATTGCAGCACCACGGCCGGCGGCACGGGGAGCGTGATCGGCTGCCCGTAGCGCAGGTTGAACCAGGCCGCCCAGTACCGCAGGGCAGAGCGGTAACTGGCCAGGGTGTTGGCCGACTCGCCCTCGCGCATCAGCTCATCGACGGCCTGCGCGGTGGCGTCGGACAGCATTTCCGGTTGCAGCGCCGGGAGGTTTCCCGGATCGGGCAGGGGCATCGGCACGCCAGGACCCGGCGATTTGCGTTTTTTCATACATACAATGTATTGTTTTATACATACCATGTCACGTTATTAACGATAAGAACCTCTTATCGTGGGTAATTTCAAGAAGGGGAGAGGACCATGCCAGCCAAGATGCTGAGAGGGCCGCGCGGCGTGCAGATGGAAGAGGTCTGGGCCGCTGCCGATGCGGTGCTCGCGCTGGGCGAGCGTCCCACCGTCGAAAGGGTGCGGCACCAATTGGGCAGGGGTTCGCCGAACACGGTGGGGCCCATGCTCGACAGCTGGTACGCGACGCTGGCCAGGCGGCTGCAGGCGCCGGCAGACGCTTCAGACCCTGGGGAAGGTGCCGGGGAAGCCTTGCCCGCACCCGTTGCCAGGGCGGCGAAAGCGCTGTGGGCCCGGGCGCTGCAGCAGGCGGACGAATCGGCCACGGCCCGTCTCGCCCAGTCCCGCGCCGGACTGGATGCACAGGCAGAAGCCCTGCGCCTGATCCAGGACGAGCTGGCACGGGAAAAGCAACGCCTGGACGACCGTGGAGAGGCCTACGTGGTCGCCCTGCAGGCCCGCGATGCCCAGATCGCCGAAGCGGCGCGGCAAGCCCAGGAACTGCAGCAGCAACTCCTGGCCTGCCAGCAGTTGCTGGACTCGGCCCGTTCCGACAACACGCAGCTGCGCAAGGCTGCGGACGCGGACCGGAAGCGCCAGGAAGCCCGGGACGCAGACCACCAGGCCGAACGTGCCCGCCTCGAAGAACGGGCCCAGGCACAGGAACGCCGGCTCCACGCCGAGGTGGACCGGGCCCGCCAGGAATCCCGGCGGCTGGCGCTCCAACTGGAAGCCGAGCAGAAGAAATCCGCCAAGGCGCTCTCCGATGCCCAGGACCGGGCGCGGGAACTCGAAGCCCAGGTCGGCACGCTGCATGCCGACAACGCCAAGCTCGCGCAGGACCTGCTGGCGGTCCGGGATGAAGCCCGGCAACTGCAGCGCGAGCTCGACGACCGCAGCAGCGAGATGCTGGCCATGCTGAGTGAGTTGAAGGACAGGTTGCCGGTCAGCCCATCTAAAAGGAAAGCGATCCCGGCAAGGATCAGGAAGGCGAAGGAGTGAAGGGCCTGAAAGGTGGCCGGGGTGTGCAACGGCCAAACTTCCACTTCGTGTAGCATATGTTATTTGACATAATATACATCGTATCTAGTAATGAAGCGTGGCCGGCATCGGCGTTTCGACCCGGACACCCGCGCCCAGCTTGCCCAGCGCTTCCGGGCCATGTACCGCAACCTGGGGCTCGATCTGGCCGGCTGCGCGCAGATTCTTCACGTCACCGAACGGACTTTGCATAACTGGCAGTCCGGCAAGCACGACATCCCGTATGCCGCCTACCGGCTGCTCAACCGCATGGAGCTGCCCGGCGAGTCCTGGGCCGGCTGGTGCTTCCATGGCTGCAAGCTGTGGACACCCGAGGGCCGTTTGTTCATCCGAGGCCTCAACTGTCAATAGCCGCTCACGAACTAATATTGATTGGTCAGGCTCAAGCGCCGCACACCAGCTAGCATGGTGCTACACGAAAAGGGAGCCAAAATGGAAAAATACATCGTGCTGCGCCACCATCATGCCGCAGGGGCCGCAGATGGCGACGCTGCCATGACGCTCGCTATCCAAGGTTCTGCAGGCGAAGAGCGGACGATCTCGATCAGCACACCGGAGCTGAGCAAAGGCGAGGCGGCTCAATTGGCGATGCAGTCGGACACGCTGATCGCGCCAGCGATGCCGCTGCAACTGATCGATCCGGTGGCCACACCCGAAGCCACTTACGACGATGCGCCATCGGGCGTTGCATGGGGACTCTCGGCCATCGGGGCAGATGTTTCGCCATTTGATGGCCATGGCGTACGTGTAGGCATTCTCGATACCGGAATCGACATCAACCACGAGTGTTTTCTGGGCGTCAAACTCATGACGAAGGATTACACCGGCGAAGGTATTGCCGACACGAAGGGCCACGGCACGCATTGTGCGGCGACGATCTTCGGACGCGACGTCGACGGCATTCGTGTCGGCGTAGCGCGCGGCGTCACCGACGTATTCATCGGTAAGACGCTGGGCAACGCCGGCGGCGACAGCGGCATGCTGGTGCATGCCATCAATGACGCAGTCGATCACGGATGCAGCGTCATCTCAATGTCTTTGGGATTTGACTACACCTCAGTCACAAAGCGGTTGCACGAGGACGGAGGACTGCCACTCGATCTCGCGACCGCAGTGGCACTGCACCGCTATCGCGCAAATACCCGCATGTTCGATCGTCTCGGGGCAATGCTTACGGCGCGTCCGGCCACTGGGCAGCACGAGGTGCTACTCATCGCCGCGTCCGGCAATTCCTCGCGGCGCAACGTTAACCCTACCTACGAGATGCCAGTCATGCCCCCCAGCGAAGCCGACGAGTTCGTTTCGGTGGGAGCCGTCGGGCGCGATAGCAGCGGACACTTCTTCGTGGCGCCATTCTCAAACATCAACTGCACGGTCTGTGGGCCCGGCGTAGCCGTTTTGTCTGCCCAAGCCGGCACGCTCCGTGGGCTCGTCACCAAGAGCGGCACCAGCATGGCGGCTCCGCACGTTGCCGGCGTGGCCGCGCTTCACATCCAGGCCGGCCGGGCCGCGATCTCCAAAGCGAGCCGCTTTCAGATGGGACCTGTGTTCAAAGCGCGATTACTTAAAGGAACCTCGCTCGTGAACTTCCCTCCGAGTGTCGATGAACGCCATATCGGTCAGGGCTTGGTCCTCGCGCCGCTCAAATGACGTCGGTTCTCAGTCCTTTCCGTCCGCTTGAGGTCGAACTCGGCTCTGTATTGGGGTGGAACGACGGCACGAGCCTGAATGTTGTCGAACATGACAAAAACGACGGCATGGTGTTCTATCACGAGCGCATCCATGGCACGCTCATCCACGCCACAATTGACGGCGCCGTCCTGAAACTCATCCAGAATGCGGGACCTAGGCTACCCGATGCGCAACATTCGGCCGAGCTAGCGCGGGCGGTGACTTACCTGTTTGAAGGCTCGCGCTTCGCACACGAGGCTGCGGCGACGTACCTCGGAATCATGTTGCTCGACACCGAGGACGAGCGCAGAACTTCACGGCAACGGCTGCCTGACCAGTACGGCGAGTACTACGACTTCATGAGCGGCTTGGTCGATCCGCACTGCCAGTCGTCGTTCCTACGTTTCCTAGTCGGCCAGTCGATCGCTTTTTTTTGGTTTTCCTCCAACGCGCTCGTCGAGTTCGCTCAGGCGGACTATCGAGGAGAGGCGATCACGCGCGAGGAATTCTGTGCAAACTGGCGTGCCCGCTCCAGTGCGTCGTGGCTGGCTAAGGTCGGCGTTCAAGCCGCCCTCTCTGCTGCGGCCCGGGCAGCGCTTGGCGACAGTACCCTATGCGACAAGATTGGAGTGTCGAATCTGGAAGGCCTCGAGGACGCTTGGCAAGATGATGCCTGGTGGACAAGCCTCGCACGCACAACAGCCGGATTTCTTGAGGAACTGATCAGCAGAATCACATTTGCGTACTTCCTGGATAACTCAGACCTGCGAAGCGCTACGCGAGAGTTGATCGATCCCGTGCAAAGCGAATTTCTTTTCCTGCCGCTCTACGAGCGAGCACATATCCAGTTGATCAGCGTCAGCGATGAGCATCGCCACTCGCCAGACGCAGAGATCAGCCACGCGGCGGCGCTGCGCGAATTCATGGTGGTGGGGCGCACTCTTTCCCACGTCCGATCGCACGTAGGAGTTTCCTCCGTGCACGCCAATTCGACGCTGGGCATGGGTGACCTGGATGCGTTCGTGAGTCGCGAGAACCTCGTGGACATCATGCTGCCGGAATTTGAAACGTCTGAAGACGCTCGCATATGCACATACTCATTCGACCCTTCCGATAGCGCACCGTCCCGTTGGAAGCTGTCCACCGTCTTCCGATGCCGGTCGCAGTTGGCTATCGAACTGCTGCGCAGGATCATGAGGCGGCGCATCGCCGGCGAAACCGCCCCGCATATCGACTGCGTGGTCGCCCAGGCCAAGTACGAGGACGCGTACAGGGTACATGAATGTCTTCTTGCGGAACTGGACCACCCGGCAGCGAATGGCACGTCGCTGACGTCCTCGTACACGGCGTCGCAAGGCAAGGAACTGCTGCAGATGTATGTTCGTGATGACTGGACGCACGTAGCGGGAACATTCGAAGACCGTCGTCCCCCTACAAGTGTTGGCACCATTGACGTCAATATCGCCGGACGCGAGCCCTTCCAGGTAAATGTCGCGCGAGTCGATGGCCTCGTCTGCAACCTGGTCAAGGCGTACCCGCGGCCGGCTGCCCCCGCATTGCTCGCCTACTACGCGAGCTGCTTCCAGCGAGGAGACCTCATCCCGCTCGAGAGACAGCCAGGGAGCGCGGAGTTCCTGCAGGCTGCTCGCCGTGCGTTCATCGCATTCAGCCTGATCTGGCCCACGCTGTAGCGAACACAAGGCTTGCATCTTCAGATCAGAACAGCGCTTTGATGGAACCATCGACGGCGACCAGGGCACAGCCCCTCTCCTTCGACCGCGGTCCATCTGCCGATGGCGAGTCAAAAACTCAGGCCCCGGCAAAACCTGCTTGATGATCTTCACCAGATCGGCGCCGCTGACGGGCTTGACCACCCAGCCGGTGGCGCCGAGCTTCTTGGCTTCATCGCGCTTGCCCTGCTGGCTTTCGGTGGTCAGTGCGTGTGGCTGGCACTGGCGGTACGACCGGCGCACCCGTCGCATGCGGCGCCGCTACTGCTTACTGGAGGCCATCAATCCCAGCTCCGCCAGATCCGTGAAGGTGGCGTCCCCATTGTTGGCCGTGATGTTGAGCCGGTAGTACCGATAGGCCGCCGGCTGCGCGACCGCATAGGTCTTGACCTCGTAGCGTTCGGCGAACTGCTGGGCGCCCTGCACGTCCAGCGTCGTCCAGGCCGCTCCGTCGTTCGAGCCCTGGAACTGCCAGTCCTTCGGATCGCGGGACACCTTGTCGAAGGAACTGGTCACTGTGTAGCGCTCCACGGTGCGAGCGCTGCCGAGGTCGTACCGCAGCCAGCCGGTGGTGCCCGGGTGGAACCACTGCGTCGCGGAGTTCTGGTCGAACGCGCTTCCGGCATTGGCCGCATTGCCCGCGCTGTCCGATGCGGTGCCGCCCACGGCGATGTTCACCAGGGACTGGAGTTGCACCGGTGTGGCACTGTCCTGGGGCGAGCTGGCGCTCGTGCCGGCGGAGTTGGTCGCGGTGACGGTGTAGTAGTAGGTCACGCCATTGCTCACGGAGGTGTCCGTGTACCGGGTACCCGCGACGTTCGGCGCGATGACCTGGTAGGGGCCGCTGCTGGAGGTGGCGCGCTGGACCGCATAGCGTGTGGCACCGAAGGATGCCTGCCAGCGCAGCGGCACGGCGCCGTCGCCCGGCGAGGCGAGCAGCATGGCGGGGGCCTCCGGGACGGTCGCGGGTGCGCCGCCATCGCCGCCGGTGACCTGGACGTGGCTGAAGGTGGAACGGTTCAGCGTGCCGTTGGCATTCGAGGACACCACCAGGCCGACATAGATCGTGCCGGGTACCGGCGCATCCATGCGGCCGACATCCGTGGCAGCCCAGTTGGTGCCGTCGGGCGAGACATAGCCGGTGATCATGTTGCCGATGCGCTCGAGCTTCACCCAGTACGACGACGCCCCTTCGGGAAGGTCGTGGGCCTTGTTCGCATAGTTCAGCCCGCCATAGACGGCGAGCTTCGCCATGTTCTGTTCGACCTGCCTGCGGCTGGTGAGCGCCATCCAGGCACGCGGCGCGCCGGGCTCGAGGCTGGTGCGCACCATCACGCCCGCCTTGGCGGAAGCGCTGCTGTTCTGGACCGACTCGACCTTCGCGATGATGGCGCCGTCGCCGGCCATGGCCTTGTAGGTGAAATGGGCGCTGTCGCCCGTTGCCCAGATGTCGGAGCCCGCCCCCTGGATGGTCCATGTCCCGCTGGCGTAGGTGGCCGAGCCCGGGGGCGTGGCGCCACCGATGTCGATGTTGCTGAATCCTGACGTGATGGAGGCCGTGGCAGGCAGGGCCAGCGCCGGTGCAGGCGCCGCCCTGGAAGTGTCGGTGTCCTTGAGGAACATGAAGCTGCTGCCATCCACCGGCATCCACAGGCGCCTGCGGGCGATGAACGGCGCCTGCAGTCCCTTGCGCAGCACGTAGGCGGCATGGATCTGCTCGAGCGCGATGTTGCCCCCGTTGGCGCCGCGCCAGCCATGCTCCGTGACGTCGGTGGCGTAGTAGCGGTCCGTGGTGCCGAAGGGCAATGCCGCCGTCGGGACGAGCTCGTTCACCCGTGCGAAATACTCCCCCGCGGCCAGGAGGCGGTCGTCCAGGTCGGAGTAGATGTCGATGCCCTGCTTCCACAGCGCCTCGGCAAGCATGGTCAGCGACCGCAGCTGCCCGTAGGCGTGGCCCTGGTCACGGAGGGAGTCGCCGAGCATCCCGATGTCGTTGGAATTGCGCAGGCCGATATGCGCGAGCGTGCGGACCTGTTGGACCACCGTGTCCAGGGTTTCCGCGTCGTCGTTGAAGATGGACAGCAGCCCGAGGGAAACGAGGGCCAGCGCGCCCTTGTTGGCCGCCCCGAACTGGTTCTCGCCATAGGGGTTGGAGGCCGGTACCAGGACATCCTTGAAGTACTTCTTCACCGTGGCGGTGTCGGCTTCCTTCCATCCCGACCAGGTGCCGCGCAGGATGTCTGCGCCCCCCACGAACATGTAGGCATAGTCGCCCAGGTCGAGCATCGACTCGCGGCCCGAGAACTCGGTGTGCTGGGTGGCCCAGGCCAGCAGAATCTCGCGGGCCTTCCTCGCATAGTCTTCGTTGCGGGTGAAATACCACATCCGCGACAGGTTCCAGATGGCAACCATGTCGTTGCGCCAGGGCCAGAGATTCTCGTCCGGGGCGCGGCTCACCTTGGCGAACGGGCCTTGCATGCGGTAGGTCAGCTGGGCCTTGCCGTCTTTCGACAGGAGATCGAAGGCGGATTTCCAGGGTTGCCGGCCCTGATCGACGTATGACTTGAGCGTTTCGAGGTCCGAGCGGGTGAGCGGCGCACCGGGGTGGGCGAAGACGCGGGCCTGTACGGCCTGGCTGGCCTGGACGGCCTGGATGTTCTTCGCCGTGCCCTCCGTGATGGCGGGAGCTCCGGCAACGGGTGCCTCGGCGCTGGCCGAACCGGAGCCGCCCTGCCCTCCGCCACACCCCGCGAGCAGGAATGAGCACAGCACGAGGGACGCGGCAGCGGTGCGGTTTTTTTGAAACATGGATTCCCTTGTTGGAATGATTGTGGAAGTCGCGGGCCCGATTCGACCGGGGCGGGCGAATTCTGGCATTGGCCACTGCACTCAATACCCGTGGGGGCCTGCAATTTATCTACCGGACTGCGCATTCGATAAATGCCGCCAATGGGTCGTCTTGCACGGCATTTATTTGCATAATTTTTATTTATAAGAATGAATATCAAAAATATCCATCCGGCGCGTCCGCCCTCTTCCACTTCAGGCCATCCGCTCAAGGATCGCAACGGGATTACACGTTATTACCTGACGCATGGAAAACCATCGGCATTCCCTATCATGCCCATGCCAATCCGGCATTCAAGGAGGAGCTTTTCATGAAAAAGCTGTTGCTCATCGCTTCGTTACTCGTTTCCATTTCCGGTGCGAATGTGTTCGCCCAGGCACCGTCATCCGGCGATGCTCCCGCAGCCGTCGCGGGCAAGCAGGATGGGGCCTCGCACAAAGACACGGAACAGGCGGCCAATGTGGAATGCGACGTCAATGCGACCGTCCAGCAGTGCTGCTCTGCCGCCAAATGCCAGGGGAAAGTGCTCAGCAATCGCGATGCCCACAACTGCAAGGACAAGTCCAAGGGCAAGAGCTGGCATGCGGCGGCGCAAGGGGGACAGCCCGCTGCGTGCCAGCGGATGTAATCGGCTGGCGACCGGCCCTATCCGGCCAGCGGCGGCAGGACCTGTGGTAACCAGCAGATCCTGCAGGACGACGATGCCGCTGCCGGCGCACCAGGGCTCCCGGTCTCTCCGCAGCTGACATACCGCTCATACTGCGACTTCGTGTCGCAAGGGGCGCTGGTGCCCGGCGCGAGCAGCACCACGATGTAGCTCAATCGCTGCTCCGCCGAGGCCAGAGCATGCCAGCCTGCCGCCTCAGAAGGAGTGGGTCAGGCCGACGGTGAACGCGGTCGAGCTTCCTCCCGGCGTCGGCACCGGCGACGACAGCCCGCCGATGCCCGCGAAGGTCATGGTGTTGCCGCCCTTGTTGTTGATGCGGCCGACCTCGCCATAGAGGAACGTACGTTTCGACAGGTTGTACATATAGCCCGCAGAAATCTTGCTGGCCTCGCGGCTGGTGTTCTTCACCTCGTAGTACGAAGCCTGGACCCGAACGGTATGTGGGCCGAACGGCGCGGTCGCCCCGACATTGAAGGTGTCGAAACGGAAACCTGGAATCGCGCCGCGCCCGGCCATCTGCTCGCGCTGGAAGAATGCCAAAGGCCTGATGAAACCGAAGTCATAGGCTGCACCGATGTTGGCGGTCCTGTAATCGGCCGCGTAGAAGGAAGTGCCGACGGTACGGATGGCGTCCATCTGCTGGCCATAGGAGACGGAGACGTTCAGGGGACCGCCGGCATACCCGCCGCGCAGGCCCAGGTAATTGCCGCTCTTGCTGGTCGCCGCATTGGCGGCGCTGTTGCTGATGCCGCTGGCGTTGGCTGTCGGCACGGTGTTCGACGGGCGTTCGCCGAACGCATATTGCACATGGCCGTAGAAACCGCCCAGGGTGGCCGGCAGGAAATACGCCACCGCATTGTTGACGCGAAAAGCATTCTGGTTGGCACCGGCGGTGGAGACGCCCGGGGTTTCCATCTGGCCGACACCACGCGAGCCGGTGACGTCGAAGGTGTATTGGTTGACGAAATGCGCGGCGAAGTCACGGCCCATGCGCAATTCACCGAACCGGCTGCTCAGGCTGATGGTCGAGCGGCGCTGGAAATCGAACCCGGTGGTCGCACTGGCGCCGCCGCCGGTATCGTTCTGCACCGCGCCTTCCAGCCGGAAGCTTGCCGCCCATCCGTCCCCGAGGTCCTCGGTGCCTCGAAAACCAAGGCGGCTGGTAGTATTGCCGCCGGTCACGAGGCCGGCCATATGGCCGGCGCCGGTGGACTTGATATAGCCTGCGCCGGCATCGATAGTGCCGTAGATCGATACCGAGGACTGCGCCGCGGCACCGCCCGATGCCGAAATGACCGCCAGGACCATGAAAGACTTTTTCACATCGATTCTCCAGAAGTGGACTCGTTGCAGTCGGGCCGAGGCGGTGACGAAATCCAATCATCGCAGTCACCCCATTCCCATTCGGATACGGCTCGAACCAAGGGTCATTGGATTTGAAACCATACGGGTGCCATAGAAAACTGTCAGTTCTTATAGTTGTGGCCCGCCGCCGCGCCGAACAGAATTCCGCAATCATCGGAAGCCTCGTGCATCAGGAGAAAATGAATGTCGGCGAGCCACAGCAGTCGGGAAGGTTATGCGCCTTACAGGGAACATCGCACCTGGTATCGAATCACTGGAAATCCCGCCTCGGATAAAACACCGTTGGTGATCGCACACGGCGGCCCCGGTTGCACCCACGACTACCTGCTGGCATTCCAGGACCTGGCGGACGACGGGCGCCTCGTCGTCCATTACGACCAGCTGGGCAACGGTAGGTCCAGCCACCTTCCCGAGGCGCCCGCCGGTTTCTGGACGATCGAGCTGTTTCTCGAAGAACTCGACAACCTGTTGTCGCACCTCGACATATCCGATTCCTACCACCTGCTCGGTCACTCATGGGGCGGCATGCTCGCGGCGGAACACGCAGTGCGGCAGCCTGCCGGCCTGCGGGCGCTGGTCATCGTGTCCTCGCCCTCCTCCTTCCCGGTCTGGGTGGCCGAGGCGCTGCGGCTGCGCGCCCACCTGCCGGCGCCGGAGCGCATGGCCCTGGAAGAACACGAAATATCCGGAAGATTCGACCACCCCGATTATCTGAAGGCCACCGAGGCTTTTTATCGGCGCCATGTCTGCCGCCTGCCCGAATGGCCCGACGAGGTAAAACATACTTTTGCCGCCATCGAAGCCGACCCGACTGTCTATCACACCATGAATGGTCCCACGGAATTCCATGTCATCGGCAGCCTGAAAGACTGGCAGATCGACGACCGGCTGAATAGCGTCGTGGCACCCACCCTGATTATCTCGGGCCGTTACGACGAGGCCACTCCCGCATGTATAGCGCCTTATGCGGCGCTGATTCCCGGCGCACGTGCCGTCGTCATGCCCGACTCATCCCATATGTGCCACCTGGAAGAACGCGGTCCCACCATGCATGCGGTGGCGAGCTTTCTGGCGCAGCACGAATCCTGAACGGGAAAACCGCGATGATTTCCTCCCCCCATTTCGCCGTGGTGCAGCTTTGCAGCACCGCCGATGTTTCCGCGAACAACGCCGCCATCGCCGAGGCGATCGCCGAAGGCGCTGCGCATGGCGCGCAGATCGTGTGCTTTCCGGAGGCCGCCAACCTGCTGCTGCGCGATAACCTGCGGTATCCGGCGGTTTGCGTGCCCGAGGCGGATGACACCACGCTGGCGCTGTGCCGCTCGGCCGCGCGCCGCGCAAAGGTCTGGGTGCACACCGGGTCTCTGCTGGTGCGCACCGAGGACGGCCAGCGCGTGTGGAACCGCAGCCACCTCGTCTCGCCGGAGGGAGAGGTCGTCGCGCGTTATGACAAGCTGCACACCTTCGACGTCGAACTGGGCGGCGCCGGTACCTTCCAGGAGTCCGCTGCGGTACGTCCGGGCGAAAACGGCCCGACGCTGGTGGGCATCGACGCACTCGGGCTGACGCTTGGCATGAGCATCTGCTACGACCTGCGGTTTCCCCATCTCTACCGCTGCCTGGCGCAGGCGGGCGCCAACGTACTGCTGGCGCCCTCCTCCTTCTCGGTGGTCACCGGGCCGCTCCACTGGGAAACCCTGCTCAAGGCTCGCGCCATCGAGACCGGCAGCTACGTCGTGGCGGCGGCACAATGCGGCGAACGCGACGGCGTGAGGGTATACGGCCACAGCCGCGTCATCTCGCCCTTCGGCGAGGTCATCGCCGCGGCCGGCGACACACCGGCCATCATCTACGCCGACATCGACCCCGAGCGGGTGCGGCAGACCCGCGTGCGGCTGCCCAGCCTGACGCGCGGCCGCACCCTGGGCGAAGTCCGCCATATCCAGGTGCCGGCCGCCGCACCGGGAGCACTGCCGTGAGCCGCCGGCAATGGCTGGTGCGCCTTGCCCGTGCGCTGCTGACCTTCTGGTGCGTGGTCACGCTGACCTTCGTTGTGCTGCGCCTGTCAGGCGACCCGGCGGTGGCCATGCTCAGCCCGGATGCGCGGGCCGACGAGATCGCACAGTTCCGCAAGACCTGGCATCTCGATGATCCGCTCGGCACACAGTACCTGAGTTACCTGTCTCACCTGGCGCAGGGTGATTTCGGCATGTCCTACCAGGATGGTCGGCCCGCCTGGGCCAGCGTCCGCGAAAAACTGCCCAACAGCGTGACGCTCGCGGGCGCCTCCTACCTGATCGCCATCCTGGTCGGCATCCCGGCCGGCATCGTGGCCGCGGTGAACCGTAACGGCTGGATCGACCGCGCCGTGATGTCGCTGTCGGTCTTCGGGTTCGCCATGCCGAGCTTCTTCCTCGGCGTGCTGCTGATCCTGCTGTTTTCCTTCACCCTGCGCTGGCTGCCCAGTTCGGGCGTCGGCGGATGGCAGCACCTGCTGATGCCGGCCGCCACCCTCGGCCTGTACATCGCCGGCACGCTGGCGCGCTTCACCCGATCCGCCATGCTCGAGGTGCTGGGGAGGCCGTACGTGCGCACGGCGCGGGCCAAGGGCGCCAGCCCGCTGCGGTGCATCTTCGTGCATGCCCTGCCCAACGCCGCGATTCCCATCGTCACCGTCATCGGCCTGAACGTCGGCGCCATCGTCGGCGGTGCGGTGGTGGTCGAGACGGTCTTCGGCTGGCCCGGCATCGGCCGGCTGCTGGTGGCCGCCGTGTCGGCCCGCGACCTGTCGCTGGTGCAACTGCTGGTGCTGATGCTGGCCTGCATCATGGTCGGCGCCAACCTGCTGGTCGACCTGCTGTATGCGGTGCTCGACCCCCGCGTGCGGGTGCAGCGATGAAACGGCCGCGCGCGTTTCCCCTGCCAGTGGCGCTGGCCCTGGCGCTGCTTGCCGCCCTGCTGCTGTTCGCGCTGTTCGGCGCCGCCCTGGCGCCCGCGGGCGGAGGGCATTTCAACCTGGCGACCCGCCTGCTGCCCCCGGTCGGTTTCGGCGGCGAAGCCGGGCATTTCCTCGGCACCGACGTGCTGGGGCGCGACCTGGTCGCCCGCCTGGCATCGGGCGTGAGGGTGTCCCTGCTGGTCGCGCTGGCCGGTACGCTGGTCGGCGCCATCGCCGGCATCCTGGTCGGCCTGGCGGCGGCACACCTGCGCGGATGGGTCGACCAACTGCTGATGATGCTGGTCGATATCCAGTCGTCCCTGCCTTTCATCCTGATCGCGCTGACGCTGCTGGCCTTTTTCGGCAATTCGCTGCTGCTCGCCGTCGGCCTGATGTCGCTCTATGGCTGGGAACACTATGCGCGGATCACCCGCGGCATCGTGCTGTCGGCACGGGCACAGCCCTATGCCGAGGCGGTGGTCACGTTGGGCGCCTCGCCCTGGTGGCTGTACCGCCGCCATGTGTTCCCGAATATCGCCAGTGCGCTCATCGTCCAGCTGACGCTCACCTTCCCGCAGATCATTCTGCTCGAATCTGCACTGAGCTTCCTGGGGCTGGGCATACAGCCGCCGCTGGTGAGCCTCGGCCAGATCATGGGTGACGGCCGCGATTCCCTGTCGACCGCCTGGTGGATCTGCGT
Source organism: Paracidovorax avenae ATCC 19860 (assembly GCF_000176855.2). Taxonomy (NCBI): domain Bacteria; kingdom Pseudomonadati; phylum Pseudomonadota; class Betaproteobacteria; order Burkholderiales; family Comamonadaceae; genus Paracidovorax; species Paracidovorax avenae. The sequence continues at coordinate 2,803,499 of NC_015138.1, forward strand.
GGTGCCGGGCATCCTGATTCTGGCGATGACCCTGGCCATCAGCATCGTCGGCGACTGGCTGCGCGACCGGCTCGACCCGACGCTGCGTCCTTCCCCGACCGCCACACTGCGACCCGCGCAAGGCGGCTGAACCGACATGAACCTGACACGACGCACACTGATCGCCGCGGCCGCCGGTACCCTGGGCGGGCTCTCGGCGGGCTGCCGACCCGGCAAGGCCGGCACGGCCACCACAGGAGGCACGGCCCCGAAGGCCCGCGGCGCCCGCCCCGACATCACCATCGCGGTCGAGGCGCTGTGGCGCAACATCGCGCCGGTCAGCGGTATCTCGAACCCGGGCATCCGCATCTTTCCGAATGTGTACGACCGGCTGATCGAGGTCGACTACCTCCGCGACCCGAGCGGCCGCACCCTGGCTCCGCGGCTGGCGACCACCTGGACACGCCAGGACCGCACCTGGACCCTGACGCTGCGCGAAGACGTGCTTTTCCACGACGGCAGCCCCATGACCGCCGAGGATGTGGCCTTCACCCTGTCCGCCGAGCGGCTCTGGGGCCCTCATGCCCACGAGCCGCGCGGCCGCACCTACGCCGCCGGTTTCGTCGATGTGCGGGCGGTGGGCAGGTACACGGTGCAGGTCACCACGCGTGAACCCGACATCCACCTGCCCGGCAAGCTGGCCGGTTATATCGGTTATGTGGTGCCCAAGGCCGACTACCTGCGGCGCGGCGTGGACGCGTTCGGCCAGGCCCCCATCGGCACCGGCAGTTACCGCGTCCGCGCATACAAGAGCAGCGAGGGCGCGGTGCTGGAGGCTTTCGACCGGCACTGGAGCGGGCCGCCACCGGCGAAAAGCCTGCACTTTCGCCTGGTACCCGAATACGCCGGGCGGCTGGCGGGGCTGGCGACCGGTGAGTTCGATTTCATCACCTCGATCCCGACCGATGCCGAGCACCAGGTGCGGGCACTGGCCGGCACCACGCTGCTGGCGCGGCAGATCAACAACTATCCTGCGGTGGCCTTCAACTGCCGGCCCGACCCGGCGGACAACCCGCTGGTGGACGTGCGCCTGCGCCGCGCACTGGCGTGTTCGGTGGACATGCCGGCCATCGCCCGGTCATTGTTCCACGGCGAAACGTTTTTCCCCGATCCCCCTTTCAACTTCCCCGAGTACGGCGACTTCTACGACCCGAAGGCGCAGGGCATGCACCCGTACGATCCGCAGGCCGCGCGCCGCCTGATTGCTCAGACGGCCTATCGCGGCGAGCCGCTGATCTGGCACGTGACGCGCAATTTCTGGCCCAACTATGACGCCGCGGCCGAGATCATGGCCGCCATGTGGCAGGACGTCGGGCTGAATGTGCAGGTGCAGTTCCTCGACAACTTCCAGCTGAGCTACAAGCGCCCTTTCCATCTGCTGTCGATTTCCGGCGGCACCAGCTTCATTCCCGGCGATCCGTACCAGCCGCTCTGGCTCGACTGGGGCCCCGAAGGCCTGCATGCGACCGCCGCCTGGCGACTCTGGGAACCGCCGAGCGACTTCGTCGAGCGAGGTCGGGCCTATGCAGCGGCCGTGGCCCTTGCGGACCGGCAGCGCGAAGCCCGGGCGCTGGCACGGCGCTGGGAACAGGAAATGCCGGGCCTCTATCTGTGGCGCTCTGTCGCCAGTTGGGCCCATGCAGGGCGTTTCCGGTGGACCCCGGTGCCCGAGTTCGAAATGCGTTTGTACGGCGGATACCTGCACACATGACAAAAACCCAGATCCTGGAAACCACCCCGGTGCAGACCTGCGCCGAAGCCGTGCTGTCAGTGCGCGGCCTGGGCATCGCCCTGCCGGGCGCCGCCGACCGTTCGCATGCAGTGCGCGACTTGTCCTTCGAGTTGCGGCGCGGCCAGACCCTGTGCCTGGTGGGCGAGTCCGGCTCCGGCAAGTCGATGACGGCACTGGCCCTGATGGGTCTGCTGGACCCGGCCCTGCGGATCGAGACCGGCCAGGCGCTGTTCGAACAACAAAATCTGCTGGCCCTGCCCGAGCGGGCACGGCGCCGCCTGTCGGGCCGGCGCATCGCCATGATCTTCCAGGAGCCGATGGCGTCGCTCAATCCGGCGCAACGGATCGAAACGCAAATGGCCGAGGTGTTCCGGCTGCATACCGATCTGCCGCGGGCCGAGGTGCGGATGCGGGTGCTGCGGCTGCTCGACGACGTCGGCCTGCCCGACCCCGAGCGGCTGGCGCGCGCCTATCCGCACCAGTTGTCGGGCGGCCAGTGCCAGAGGGTCGCCATCGCCATGGCGATCGCGCTGGAACCGGCAGTGCTGATCGCGGACGAACCGACCACCGCGCTGGATGTCGGCAACCAGCGCCAGGTGCTCGAGCTGATCGCCGGATTGCAACGGCGGCTGGGCACCGCCGTGCTGTTCATCACCCACGACTTGGGCGTGGTCGGCCAGATCGCCGACGAGGTGGTGGTGATGCAGCACGGCCTCGCGGTCGAGAGCGGACCGGTCACCGAACTGCTCGACCGCCCGCGCCACGACTACACGCGCCGGCTGATCGGTGCCATGCCCACGCTGACGCCGCGCCCCGCGCGCCCCAACACCCGGACATTGGTGCTGGAGGCCCGCGGGCTGGGCAAACGTTATGCGAGCGGTGCCCGTACCGTCGTCGCCCTGGACGATGTCGAACTGTTGCTGCGGCGCGGGGAGACGGTGGCGGTGGTTGGCGAGTCGGGGTCGGGCAAGTCGAGCCTGGCCCGCGCCGTCGTCGGGCTGATGCCGCTGGACACGGGCACGGTGCGGGTGTCGGGCGAGGCCTTCAGCGGCGTCGATGCACGCAGGCTGCGCGGCCTGCGCAAGCGGGTGCAGATCGTCTTCCAGGACCCGTACAGCGCGCTCGATCCGCGTCAGACCGTCGGTGACGCCATCGCCGAGGGCGCGATCATCCATGGCATGCCGCCGGCCGAGGCACGGCAGCGCGCCGCCGGCTGGCTGGAGGCGGTCGGCCTGAGCGCCCGGGCGGCGCAGCGTTATCCGCACGAATTCTCAGGCGGCCAGCGGCAGCGTGTCTGCATCGCCCGGGCGCTGGCGGTCGAGCCGGAACTGCTGATCGCCGACGAGTCGGTGGCCGCCCTGGACGTGTCGATCCAGCAGCAGGTGCTGGCCTTGCTCGCCGAACTGCAGGCCCGCCTGTCCTTCGGCCTGCTGTTCATTACCCACGACCTGCGGGTGGCCAGCAGCATCGCCGACCGAATCGCCGTGATGCACCAGGGGCGCATCGTCGAGACGGCGCCGCCGGACCTGCTGTTCTCGTCGCCCCGCCATGCCTACACGCGCCAGTTGCTGGCGGCGCTGCCGAAGCGCCGGGACTGATCCAGGGTCAGGCCCGGTCCGCATCGAGAGAACGGCGCACCAGTGCGCTCGCACCGCTGAGCTCGCCCAGGGCCTGCCCTTCAAGCACCTGCCGGCGCAGAGAGCCGGCGAAATCCTGCATGCCTTCGGCCCACGCGGCCAGCGCTTCGGCCTCGGCACGCGGCAGCACCATGACGCCGTCGGCGTCCGCCACCACCGCGTCGCCGGCCTGCACTACCAAACCTCCGCAGGCCACAGGGCGGTTGAGGCTGCCGCCCCAGTCGAGCAATCGGGTGGTGACCGGCGAAGTGCCGGTGCACCACGGCGGAAAGCCGCTGGCGGTGATCTCGTCGAGATCGGTGCAGGGACCGTCGATCACTGCGCCGGCTGCGCCGGCACGCTGCGCCGCGGCAGTCACGATGCCGCCCCAGCAGGCATGGCGGGTGTCGCCGAGCCGGTCGATGACCAGCAGGTCGCCCGGCCGCAGCTGTCCCAGCGCATGGTGCAGCAGGGTCGAGTCGGCGCCGGGAATGGACAGGGTGACGGCGGTGCCGACCACCCGGTGCCCCCGCTGCACCGCCTTCAAGCGGTGCGACATGAGGTACCAGGGCACGGCGTGCCCGAGGGTCGAGGTATCGATGGTGGCCAGCCGGCGGGCCAGCGCCTCGCCCAGCGGCTGCGGTGCGGGGGCGATGCGGTAGCGGGTGAACAAGCGGACGTCGCTCATGCGCCGGCTCCCCCGAGTTGCTGCAGCGCGCCCTGGCGCAGCAGGGTGACGTCCGAACCCACGGTGACAAAACCGTAGCCACGTGCGGCCAGCGCCGCCAGGCCGTGGCCCGGCAGCAACGTGCCACCGAGGGCGATCTTCGACTCGCGGCAGCGCCGCTCGGCCTCGGTCCACAGCTCGATGAACTCGGGGCTGTCGTACTCGCCGGGCCTGCCTATGCTGGCGCTCAGGTCGAGCGGGCCGATGAAGAGCAGGTCCAGGCCCTGCACGGCGGCCATCGCGGGAATGGCCTCGACGCCGCGGGCCGATTCGATCATGGCAGCCACCAGGGTGTTGCGGTCGGCGTGCGCGGCATAGGTGCCGGCGTGGGCGCCCCAGGCTGCCGCCCGCGAAACCGTGTAATGCAGTCCCCGGCGACCGAGCGGCGGGTATCGGCAGGCATCGACCAGGCGCTCGACCTGCTCGGCGGACTCGACGTTGGGCGCCAGAATCCCCTCGACGCCGGCATCGAGCAGCGGCTTGATGCGATCCGAATCGAAGCCCGGTACCCGCGCCAGCATGGTCGGCGCGAAGGGCGCTGCAGCACGCAATTGCTCGATCGCCGTCTCCAGGCCGGAAGGCGAATGCTCCAGATCGATGATGAGCGCTTCGAGCGGCATGTCGGCCAGCACTTCGGTGACCACGGGCGAACCCATGAACAGCCAGCAGCCGGTGCAGATGCGGCCCTCTGCAAGGGACTGCAAGACACGGTTGGATTTCAGCGGAGGTGGCATAGACATAGTCCTGATGGAAGGGGGAAAGGAAATACGGCAGACGGGGGCGCCGCGTAGCCGTGGCATGCAGATTGCTTCGATGGATGGCGAAAGAAAAAAGCGTGGAGCCCCTCCTAGGGATTGCCAGCTTGTGCCCCCCGGTTCGCGGGATTTAGAGCGGCTAACACCACCGATCCACGAAGCGCGCGCAGATGATCGCTGCCGCCAGTTTCAATAGCGCTTCGTGGATGTCCAGCCGCCTCTCGAATCGGATGCGCAGCTTGCCGAAGCCTGCAAACCATCCGTGCGTTCTCTCCACCACCCACCGATGCCGACCCAGCCGCTCGCTGCTTTCGATGCCTCGTCTGGCAATCCGGCTGGCGATGCCCCGCTGTCTCAGGAAGACACGGCAGCGCTCATAGTCGTAGCCCTTGTCGGCGTGCAGCTTCGATGGCCTGCGACGCGGCTTGCCCTGCAGTCCCCTGACGGCTGGCAGAGCATCGATGCATTTCTCGAACATCATCGAATCGTGCCGATTCGCACCACTGACCAGCACCACCAGCGGAATGCCCCGCGCGTCTACGACGATGTGCCGCTTGGAGCCGAGTTTGCCTCTGTCCGTGGGGTTGGGCCCTGTTTCCTGGCCCCCCGGGGGCTTGGTACCGACGAGCCATCGATGCTTGCCCGGCTCCAATCGATCTGGTCGTGCTCGCGCAGGCGCACCAGCATGGCGTGGTGCAGCTTCTCCCACACCCCGGCAGCGTTCCAGTCGCGCAGCCGCCGCCAGCACGTCATGCCACTGCCAAAACCGAGTTCCTGCGGCAGGTCCTCCCAGGCGATGCCGGTGTGCAGCACGAATAGGATGCCATTGAGTGCGGCTTCATCGCTGACGGTGCGCTTGCGCGCCCCGCCTTTGGCCGAGGGCACGAAGGCCGGGATGAGCGGCTGCAGCTGTCGCCACAGTTCTTTGCTGACGGGTCTTCTTGCCATGAGGGCGCCAAGCATAGCTGCTTCGCGCTGGGCTATGAACAGGTCGTGTTAGCCGCTCTTATTCTGCGCACCAAAGTGGTGAAAAGGCGGACAACTTGATGCACGCTGAGATGAAAATCATCGAAAAACCCCTGGTCCACGACGATTCGGCCGTCAGCCTCTGCATCGACCAGACGTTTTCCGCAGCCCGCGAAATCGGATTCGATGCGGCCATCTATGATTTTTCGCCGGTCTCGATGACGCCGGAGGGTGTCTTGATGACACCCAGCGTTCTCGAATACCGGAATATGCCGGGGCCGATGCGCAAACTCTGGGTCGAACAAGGCATGTACCAGGTCGATCCGGTGCAGGCGCTGGCCTTGCGGGGTTCGGGTGCATTTTTCTGGTCTTACCATCAGGACGAGGAATCGGTGCTCCAGCCCATGCTCGATGGTGGTGCGCGAAGCGTTTCCAGTGTTCTGACCGAATGGCGCATGACGCGTGGCGTCACAGTGCCGCTGCATATGCCGGGCAATCGTTTCGCCACCCTGACAGCCATGTGGCAGGACGATAATTTTGCGCAGAAGAAGATGTCTCTGGTGGATTCGGTGATGCGGCTGGCGTACATGGCCCATATCCTGAACGATCACTTGCTGAAGGTCTTCACGAAAATCCAGTTGACTCCCCGTGATGTCGCACTGTCCGACAGGGAGCATGAATGTGTATTGCTGGCCGCCGAGGGCATGCCCAGCAAGCAGATTGCGGCCCGTCTGAATCGCGCAGAATCGACGATTGTTTTCCATTTGCAGTCGGCGGCACGCAAACTCGGCGGACGCAACCGTGCGCAGATGATTGCGCGGGCCGCCCATTTTGGATATTTGTCACGAAGCCCTGGTGCCCGGGCATTGCAGTGAAAGTGAATCAGGCACCTGCCCTGATTCTTCCACGGCGGCCGCTGGAAAAAACTATCAGTTCTGATAGTTGCTGCGGCCATGGCCTGCGCGCAGGATCGGTGTTCCGAACGCCCTCCGCAGTCCGTACTGCCAGGAATGAGAAATCAGGAATGCCCGTGAAACCGTTTTTCGACGCCCCGGCCGTCATCACGGCCGCCGTGACCCTGCTGCTGAGCGCCTGCGCTCTGGCACCCCGCGCTGAACGGCAGGCGCGCATCACGCCTCCTACCGACTGCAAGGCCTGGGTGGGTGTTGACCGCAATGCAGAACTGCCCGGCTATCGCATCACCCAGGCGGACGGCCGGGCCGCCTGCGTTCCCCTGCTGCTGACGGCCCACAGGCCGCCGCCGGATTATCGCGGCGATTATGCGGTGGACGAGTTCACCGACGAGAAGCTCAAGGCCCGCTGGTTGTCGTGCAAGGCCGATGCCGCCTGCCGAGCCCGCATCGAAAAGGACATGCAGCGCTGGCTGCCGCCCAACAAGGCCCGCGCCACGCGGGTGACCGGATGGGTCAATCCGGTCGGCAAGATCGACCCGGACGGCCCAGTGGATCTGCGTGATATCCGCCGGCCAGCTTTCTTCGCCCGCGCACCTTATCTCGAGAGCATCGCGCAAGCCGATGCGCGAACAAGCGTCGTCGAATTCACCGTGCCGCACGATCCTCTGGAAATAAACAGACTCGGCATGACAGGTGATATCAAGCTGCGTGGCTGGTATATCGAGGGGCTGGGCGTGCCGGATGCGAATGGCGTGAGAAAACGCGCGTTGGTCATTGCAAGTGCCGGCGGTGGTGACCAGATCACCGCCATTCAGGACCCGTCGGATGTGGCTGTCACCGTCGATCCGGCGACGGGGCGTGCGCGGTTTCAGCGTTTTCCCAATGCCACGACCGAAGGTTTTGGCATGAGGACCTGGCGCGAGCATCTCGATGCGCTGAACCGCGCCGGTTTCGATGTGCTGGCTTACGACCGGCGCGGTGAAGGACTATCGGGCGGCTTCAGCGACACCAACACGCTGGAGCAGAGTGAGGATATCTTCCGGGTGCTGGAGCAGATGGAAAACGGGGCCGGCATGCGGCTGCTGACAGCGAGCGGGGAAGAACTGGAAGGTGCCGCGGCGCGTGGCCGGCTGATGGCAGGCATGAAGGCTCGCGAGATTCCGCTGCTGCTGCTTGGATATTCCCGTGGCTCGATGACCACCGGATGGGCCATGACCAAAAATTATGCCGGCGGCTGCAGCTATGACATGCCGACCGTCGTTTGCAGTCCAGCCAGGCATTTCGACAATATCAAAGGCGCCTTGCTCTATTCACCCTTTACCGCAGGCGCTGCTTATCTGCCCGATGCGCCAGACCTGGCCGACCGCAACCTGTTCCTGGGCGGGATGGCGGCGGAAAACTATGTGCAGTTCTATCCGAACTCGGCCGTACTGGCGCACATGGACCGATGGCCGGCGGCGTTTTTCGCCAAGGGCCTCTGGGACCGGGCGGAATCGCTGGAAGGCACCGTGGCAGCCTATGACCGGATCCGCGGACTGAAGGAAATCGAAGTGGTCCGGGGGCCGCACCAGATATCGATCTGGCCGAAGACGGAAAGCGATCGCATACGCGATCGGATGGTCGCCTTCGCGGTCGCGGCGGTCAATGACCAGAAAACGCTCCCAGTGCCGGGCGCCAGCTGGAGCGACCTGCGCGGGCTGGTCGCCACCACGCCGGACGTCTGGGAAACCTCTTCGCAGCCGCGCTAAAAACCATCGCCGCGTCATCCCGGCATTCGCAACGCCGACCCGGGCTCCAGGTGATGTTCTGGTCACCCCTCACCGCTCGATGAGTGGTCGAGAGCCACGTTCGGCAGGCGCGCCATCCGTGGGCGGCACCCGCACGGCAGCCTGGGTTCCCCCTCGCCCCTCCACCACCCGGCGTGCGCAGGCCACCAGTTCCTGCACGAACGCCAGCCGCGCCGAGGAGCGCAGCCACAGCATGCCGAAGCGGCGGGACTCGCTGGCGCCGGGCAATGGCAGGCGCACGACGCTGCGGCCGTCCGGCCAGTCCAGGACCGTGTCCGGCACGACGGCCACGCCGAGGCCGCGGTCCACCATCATGGCGATGGCCACGAGCGAACTGAGCTCGAAGCGTTCCTGCGGCACGATGCCGGCCTCGCGCAGGTAGCGCTCCACCATCTGGCCGCCCCCCAAGCTGCGGTCGTAGCGGATCAGCGGCTGGGTGCGAAGCAACTCGTGCGCGTTTTGCTGGGCCAGGTGGCGCGGCGCCAGCAGGACGAGAGGCTCTTCGCGCAGCAGGGCCCAGCCGAAGGTCTTGGCCAGGGCGAAGCTGGGGTGCAGGCACACGGCGGCGTCCAGCCCGCCTTGCTGCACGGACTGGTAGAGCTGCTGGGTGGTGCCCGACTGCAGGAAGACCCGCACATGCGGCAGGCGCTGCGAGAAATCCGCCAGGATGTCCGGCAGCAGGCTGTGCAGGGCGGTGTTGATGGTGCCGATCGCGAGTTCGCCGGAGGCGCCGGCGTCGTTCACATGCGCCCTGGCCTGACCCAGTTCGCGCAGCAGGAGCGGTGCGCTGCGTGCGAGGCGGTGGCCCGCGGGGGTCGGTGCCACGGTGCGGCCCGCGCGCGCGAGCAGCGGCACCTGGAATTCGCGCTCCAGGCTGTGCATCTGCTGCGCAACGGCGGCGGCAGTGAGGTTCAGCCGGCGCGCGGCCTCCGCCATGGAGCCGGTCTCGACCACCAGCATGAAACTCTGCAAGTAGCTGGTTTCCATAAAGCAACATTTTCTATCTTCTGAAGAAATATTGCATGTGTTTATCCATGCTTTCCGCGGCCCAACAATAGGTGCATGAGAAGCAAGCTGTTCGTTCCGGCATCGCGGCCGGAGCTGTTCCCGAAGGCCCTGCGCAGCGCGGCCGACGGCGTGTCGTTCGACCTGGAGGATGCCGTGGCCGAGGCACGCAAGGACGAGGCGCGCGCCCTGCTAGGCGACTTCCTGCAGGCGCTGGCACCGGATGGCGGCGGCAAGACCCTGGTCGTGCGCGTCAATGCGATGGACACCCCGCATTTCGAGGTCGACATCGCCGCTTCGGTGCATCCCGGCGTGCACCTGATCAACCTCCCGAAACCGGCGAGCGCCGCCGCGGTGCAGCAGGCCGCCCAGGCCATCGCCGAGGCTGCCCGCAAACGCGGCATGGCGGACGCACCGGGCCTGCTGCTCAACATCGAGACACCCCGCGCCCTGCGCACTGCCGCGGAACTGGCCGGCGCACATCCGAGCGTGCGGGCGCTGCAATTGGGACTGGGCGATCTGTTCGAGCCCTTCGGCGTGGCCCGCCGCTGCCGTGAGGCGATCACCCAGGCGATGTTCGCCGTGCGCATGGCGGCGGCGGAAGCCGGCATCGATGCCTACGACGGTGCCTTCGCCGACATCCAGGACACCGCGGGCTTCCAGGCCGAGGCGGAACTCTCCCGGAGCCTGGGGTTCGCGGGCAAGACCTGCATCCATCCCAGCCAGGTCGCCATGGCGAATGCGGTGTACGTGCCCTCGGCCGCCGAGCTGGACGCTGCCCGGCAGGTGCTGGAGGCCGCGCAATCCGCCGATGCCAGGGGTGTCGGCGCCTACGTGGTGAACGGGAAGATGGTGGACAAGCCCTTCGTGCTGCGGGCGCAGCGCACGGTGGAAGCCGCACGCGCCGCAGGGCTCTGCTGACCTGCCGCGCCAGGCCGGGCCGGACGGCGGCCTGCAGGCCATCGATACGACATAACGACACAGGAGACACACGACATGGCCCCGACGAATTCCCGCCGCGGCGCGCTGCGGCGCACCTGCACGATGGTGGCAGCCGCTGCACTGGCTGCCACCGCCCTGCCCACATGGGCGCAAGGAAGCTACCCCAGCCGCCCCATCACCATGGTCGTGCCCTACCCGCCCGGCGGCTCCAACGACCTGTTCGCCCGGCAGGTGGCCAAGGAGATGGGCGATCTGCTGCGGCAGCCGGTGATCGTGGACAACCGGGCCGGGGCCAGCGGCACCACGGGCACCGCTTTCGTGGCCAAGGCGGCTCCCGACGGCTACACACTGGTGGCGGTGTCGTCGAGCCTCACCACCAACGCCGCGATGCAGGCCAGCCTGCCGTTCGATCCCGCCAGGGACCTGCAGCCGGTGGCGATGCTGGCCAAGGGGCCGCTGGTGGTGGCCGTGAACAACCAGTTCCCTGCCAGCAACCCCGCCGAACTGCTGAAGACCATCGCGGCGCACCCGGGCAAGTTCAACTACGCGACCTCGGGCACGGGTAGCGTGAACCATTTTGCGGCCGAACTGATGCGCTCGATGGTGCCCGGGATGGACATCGTGCACGTGCCTTACAAGGGCCAGGGGCCCGCCGTGACGGACGTGATCGGCAACCAGGCGCAGATGCTGGTCTCCAGCGGTCCGTCGATCCTGCCGATGGTGCGCAGCGGCAAGCTCAAGGCCGTGGGCATCACCAGCCTGGCGCCCAGCCCGATCGCGCCGGAACTGGTGCCGATGTCCACCGCGATCCCCGGCTACCAGTTCGAGTTGTGGTGGGGCCTGCTGGCGCCGGCCGGCGTGCCGCCTGCCACCGTGGCGCTGCTGAACCAGGCCGTGAACCAGGTGCTGGCCAAGCCCGGCATCCAGGCCCAGTTCCTGCGCGAGGGCGCCATCGCCACCCCGCTGTCCCCGCAGCAGTTCGGGGCAGTGATCCGGGAGGACCTTGCGCGCTGGAAGCAATTGGCCAAGGCCCGCAACATCGTGGCCGACTGACCGGCTGAACCAGGAGGATGGATTCCATGAGTTTCGTTCCAGGCGGCCGCCAGGGCCCCCCGGGCCCGCTGAGCGGCGTGCGCGTGCTCGACCTGAGCGCCTATATCGCTGGTCCCTACGGCTGCTCGCTGCTGGCGGACCAGGGCGCGGAGGTCGTCAAGATCGAGCCGCCGGACGGCGACAACCTGCGCAAATACCCTTCGACGCTGGAGGCGGAGAGCCGGGCCTTCCTGGGCGTGAACCGCAGCAAGTGGGGCATGGTGCTGGACCTGAAGCAGGAGGCCGACCACGCCGTATTCTTGCGCATGGCCCGCGAGGCCGACGTGCTGGTGCACAACTTCCGCCCGGGCGTGCCCGAGCGCCTGGGCATCGGGTTCGAGCGGCTGGCGCAGCTCAATCCGCGGCTGGTGTATTGCAGCGTGACCGGCTATGGCAGCCGCGGGCCGCTCAAGGCCAAGGCGGGCTACGACCAGGTGCTGCAGACCATGACGGGCATGTGCGCCATGCAGGGCAAGGCCGGCGGGCCGCCGGAGATCCTCTATGGATCGGTCGTGGACTACTACGCGTCGGCGCTGGTGGCCGGCGGCGTGGCCTCGGCGCTGTACGAGCGCGAGCGCAGCGGCATTGGCCAGCACGTGGGCGTGTCGCTGTTGCGGGCCGCGCTCACCATGCAGTCGGCGCGGCTGGTGTGGGCGGATGGCGAACCGCGCGAGGTGGGGCGGGACATGCGCTCGGGCGGCATCACCGGCCTGCACCCGACGAAGGAAGGCTACCTTTACCTCTCGGCCAATACGCAGCATTTCTGGGCGGCGCTGTGCCGCAAGACGGGCCTGGATGCCCTGGCGGCCGATGCGCGCTATGACACGGTGCGCAAGCGCGCGCAGCACAGGGACGAACTGGTGCCCCTGCTGCGCCAGGCCCTGGCGCGGCGCAGCGCCCTCGAATGGGAAGAGCTGTTCGGCGAGGAAGTACCGTGCGCGGCCGCCCGGGCGGTGGAGGACATGTTCGCGCATCCGCAGGTGGAGGCCGAAGGCATGATCACCCGCTTCGACCATCCGGTGCTGGGAAGCTACCGGGGATTCGCCGGCGCGGTGGAGTTCGGCCGCACGGCCGGCCCGCAGGCCTTCGCCGCGCCGACGCTCGGCCAGCACACCGATGCGATCCGCCAGGGGCTGCGCCCTGGCAAGGCCCCATGAACGGTGGAACGGCGCTGCCCGGTCTGCCGGAGGTGCCGGAACTGCCGGCCGGGGCCTGCGATGCCCACCTGCACGTGTTCGACGGGCGCTTCCCCGTGGCGGCACCCCATGCGATGCAGGCCGCGGCCACCGCCGCGGACTACCTGCGCCTGCGCACGCGCCTGGGGTTGAGCCGCGCGGTGGTGGTGCAGCCGCGGGCGCACGGCGTGGACAACCAGGCCACCCTGGACGCGATCCGCGTGCTCGGCCCGGACAGGACCCGGGGCGTGGCCGTCGTACGGCCGGAGATCACCGACGGGCAACTGCAGGCACTGCATGCCGGCGGCATCCGCGGGCTGCGCTTTTCCCTGCATTCCGACCGCGATGCCGCGGTGGGGCTGGACATGCTGCGCCCGCTGGCGGCGCGCATCCATGCCCTGGGCTGGCACCTGCAGTTGCACTGGCGCGCCGACCAGATCGTGGCGCAGCGCGGCCTCCTGTGCGGCCTGCCCTGCCCGCTGGTGTTCGACCACATGGCGCGCGCGGGCGGACCGGGCGACGAGGCGCAGGCAGCGTTTTCCCTGGTGCGGGACCTGGTGCAGGCCGGGCGGGCCTGGGTCAAGCTGTCGGGCCCGTACCTCAACAGCGCGCAAGGCCTGGAATCGGGCTATGCGGATTGCGAGGCGCTGGTGCAGGCATGGGTGCGCGAGGCGCCCGAACGATTGGTCTGGGGCAGCGACTGGCCCCATGTCACCGAAGGCGAGCGGCGCCCCGGTCCGGAACTGCTGTTGCGGTTGCTGGCATGCTGGCTGCCCGATCCTGCCATGCGCCGGCAGGTGCTGGTCGCCAATGCCTGCGCGCTGTACGGATTCGGCGACTGAGATTTTTTTTCCATCAGGAAAGGACCGAGGAGATGAAGAAGATGAAGAAAGCAATCTGGCTGGCGGCCGCTGTCGCCGCCCTGGCCCATGGCGCAGTGCGGGCCGCGCCCTATCCGGAACAGCCCATCACGCTGGTGGTGCCGTTTTCCGCGGGCGGGGGCGCCGACAATGCCGCGCGCATCCTGGCCAAGGGCCTGGGCGAGGTGTCGGGGCAGAGCGTGATCGTGGACAACAAGCCCGGCGCCAGCGGCTCCATCGGCGGCGCGGCCGTGGCGCGGGCCCGGCCCGACGGCTATACGGTGCTGTTCGATGCGTCGTCGTTCGCGATCAACCCGGCGCTGCGCAAGCTGCCGTTCGATCCCGCCAAGGACCTGGTGGCGGTGTCGCAGATCATCAGCGTGCCCAACATCCTCGTGGTGGCGCCCTCCTCGCCCTACAACACGCTGCCGGACTTCCTGGCCGCGGCACGCGCGAAGCCCGGCAAGCTCACCTACGCTTCCTACGGACCGGGCAGCCTCGCGCAGATGGCCGTGGAACTGCTGCGGATCGACGCGAAGTTCGAAGCCGTGCACGTACCCTACAAGGGCGGCGCGCCGGCCATCATGGACGTGATGGGAGGGCAGGTCGATGTGTACTTCGCAAACGCGGCATCCAGCCTCAGCTACGTGAAAAGCGGCAAGCTCAAGGCCCTGGCCGTCTCCTCGGCCACCCGCATGAAGGAACTGCCCTCGGTGCCCACCGTGCAGGAGGCGGGCATCAAGGGCTACCAGGTGATGGAGTGGAACGGCCTGTTCGTGCCCGCGGGCACGCCGCCGGCGGTGATCGCGCGCCTGCAGGAGCTGTCGCAGAAGGCCCTGGCACTGCCGGACGTGCGCAGCAGCCTGGACGCGCTGGGACTGACGCCGGTGGGCAGTTCCTCCGCGGAATTCCAGAACTTCGTGAATGCGGAGCGCAAGCGCTGGGACACGGTGGTGAAGACGAACGGCATCACGGCGAACTGAGGTTTGCCGGGGGGCGGCCCGGATGCATGCGGCCCGGCGAGGATATGCTGTGCCGGATCTCCTTCTTCCGGAGTCCTGGATGCCCTCTTCCGCCCCCCTGCCGCCGCTCGGACGGCGCACCTGGCTGCTGCTCGCGGCCTCTGCCCTGGCCACCGCCTGCACCACGTCCCCGGATCGTTTCCAGGGGACGTTCCTGCAGCCCTGGAAAAGCTACGAATCCCTGTCGCCCGAGGAATGGCGCCGCCGCCTGCGGGCCACCCGGGCCCTGGGCTGCGACGAAATCGTGCTGCAGTGGAGCGCCACGGAAGGCGGCGCGCACCCCTGGGCGCTGCCGGAGGCGCTCATCGCGATGCTGTTCGACGAGGCCGGGCGCGAGGGCATGGGCATCCGCGTGGGCGTGCCCTACGACGAGCGGTGGTGGACCGTGCTCGCGTCACGCGATCCTGGCGCGCTGCCGGCCTTCCTCGCGGCCACGCAGGCGCGCTGCCTGCAGTACCTGGCGGCAGCGCCCTGGCCCCGCCAGCAGGGTTTCCGTGGCTGGTACCTGCCCTATGAGCTGGACCAGTACAACTGGGCCACCGCCGAACGCCGGGCGCTGCTCGTGCCCTGGCTGCAGGCCATCGCCGCGGGGGCTGGCAGCCACGCGCCGCTGGCGGTGTCCACGTTCTTCAGCAAGCTGCAGACGCCGGGCACCCTGACCGCGCTGTGGACGGACATCCTCGAAAAGGTGGCGCTGCGGCCCATGCTGCAGGACGGGGTCGGCGTGGCCGGCATGGGCAACTATGCGGGGCTCGAACCGCTGCGCGCACTGCTGCGCCAGCGCGGCGTGCCCTTCGACCTGATCATCGAGCTGTTCGAGCAGCTGCCCCCCGAGCCGGGCACGGGCGATGCCTTCCGCGCGCGCGCTGCCACGGCCGCGCGGGTGCGGGCGCAGATGGACGTCGCGCGGACGTATGGCGCGGAGCGGGTCATCGCCTTCGCGATCGATCCCTGGATGCTCGGGGACACCCCGGAAGCCCGCCAGCTGTGGCAGGAATGGCAACAGGGCCGTTGAGCTGACGCAAACAAGGGGGCCGTCGGCCATCAGGCTATTGTCTTATCAATAAAAACTATCGAAAATCGATAGAACGCAGAAATTGATAAACAATGGGCCTCGCAGACACCCCCGCCAATGCCGCGCCCGGCGCGCCGGACAGCCATTCGCCTTGCGCCATCGCGGCCCGCCATGCGGATGCCGTGGACCGGGAGGGGCGCCTGCCCACCGAGGCACTGGACAGCCTGCGCGCCCGGGAGTGGCTGGGCCTGCTGGTGCCGCGCCGGTATGGCGGCCCGGAATGGTCCCTGCGCGCGGTGGCGAACCTCTGCCGCGAACTGTCGGAGTCGTGTGCGTCCACCGGCCTGATCTTCGCGATGCACCATTCGCAGGCGGCCGTGGCGGTGCGGCAAGCGGGCGAAAGCGCCTGGCACCAGGAACTGCTGCAGCGCATGGCACGGGAGCAATACGTGGTCGCGTCCGCCACCACCGAGGGCGCGACGGGAGGCTCGATCCGCACCAGCGCCTGTTTCCTGGACCGCCGTGGCGACGCCCTGCACCTGGACAAGCAGGGCTCGGTCATTTCCTACGCCCGTGCCGCCGACGTGATCCTGGTGTCCGCGCGGCGCGAGGAAGACGCCGCTCCTTCCGACCAGCAGCTGGTCGCGGTCATGCGCGGGCAGTTCCGGCTCACGCCCCAGGGGCGCTGGAATCCGATGGGCATGCGCGGCGCCTGCACCGACCGGTTCGATCTCCATGCGGAATGCGGCGTGGAGCAGGTCTTCGACGGGCCTTTCGCCAAGGCGATGTCGGAGGCGATGCTCCCGACATCGCACATCCTGCTGGGCGCCGTCTGGCTGGGCATCGCGGTGTCCGCACTGTCGCGCGCCCGGGCCTTCCTGCGCATGCGCAACCGCAGCGGCCAGCCGCCCAACCCCGTCGCCAACCTGCGGCTGGCCGAGGGCGAGAGCCTCGTCCAGCAGTTCCGCGCCCTGCTGGCCACCAATGTCGCGCTGTACGAGGATGCGGCAACCCAGGCCACGGCACACGAACGGCTGGTGAGCTACAACGCGTTGAAGGTGGGCGCGTCCGAACTGGTCGTGCGCATCACCGACATCGCGCTGCGCATCTGCGGCATCCAGGGGTACATGGACGATGCCGGCGAGTTCTATCTCAGCCGGCACATCCGCGACGCCCATTCCGCGATGGTGATGGTCAACGACGACCGCATTCTCGGCAACATCGCCCCCGTCGCGCTGGGCGTGCCGCTCGGGCGCGACATCTGAGCCCGCCGCCTTTACTCCTCCCTGCTCCGTCCACCGATACCGCCCTTTTCCACCATGACCCACTCCGAAATCGAAGCCCAACTGGCCGACATGATCCAGGCAGCCGTGCTCAAGAAAGTCGCTCCCGATACGCTGCTGCTGGAGTCCGGCCTGCTCGACTCGGTCGCTGCCGTCGATCTCATGCTGGCCATCGAGGGGCGCTTCGGCTGCACGGTGCCGATCACCGAGGTGGAGGAGCACCTGCGCTCACTGCGCACGCTGTCCAACTACGTCGCGGCCCACTGCTGAACGCAGCCGCCGGCCGCCATGCATTTCGATTTCGACGCCGGGGAATTCCGGGACTCTTCCGTGCGGCCCGACGCGCTGGCCGTGATCGCCCACGACCGCAGCCTGAGCTGGCGGGCGCTGCAGGCCGAAGCCACGGCCTGGTGCCAGGAAGCCCGGGCCCTGGGCCTGAGGGCCGGTGCGCCCATCGTCATCCGCGGCCACAAGGAGGCCGCGTTCATGGTGGCCCTGGCCGGCGCGCTGATGCTGAAGGCCCCGTTCGTGCCGGTCGATGCCGTCTATCCGGCCGAGCGGCTGCACAGCATCATCGCCACGCTCGACGCCCACCTCATGTTCGACGCCGCCGCTGGCCGCTTCGAGGTGCTGCGCCCCGGCCCCGCCCCTGAACTGGCGGAGAAGGATCTGGGCTACATCATGTTCACCTCGGGCACGACCGGGCAGCCCAAGGGCGTGCAGATCGGGCGCGAGGGAGTGCAGGGACTGATCGACTGGATGCGGCTGGATTTCGATCTCGGCCCGGCGCCGGTCTTCCTCAACCACACGGTGTTCAGCTTCGACGTGTCGCTCTACGACGTGTTCGGCACGCTGGCGCTGGGGGGCAGCATCCTGATGCTGGACCGGGGGCGCGCGGCCTCGTCGCAGGAGGTCTCGGCGCTCATCGCGCGCCACCGGGCGACGACCTGGGTCTCCACGCCATCGTTCGCGCAGCAGCAGCTGATCAATCCCGCGTTCTCCCAGGCCGCCCTGCCCTCGCTGCGCACCTTCCTCTTCTGCGGGGAACCGCTGCCGGTGCCGCTGGCGCGCCAGTTGCGCAAGCGCTTTCCCGGCGTGCCGATCCTCAACACCTACGGCCCGACCGAGGCCACCGTGGCCACCACGCTGCTGCGCGTGGACGATGCGCTGCTGGCCACCGATGCGGTGATGCCGATCGGGCATGCCAAGCGCGATTCGCGTGTGTACAGCGATGGCGGCGAGCTCTGCATCGTGGGCCCGCACGTGATGCGGGGCTACATCAACCGGCCGGACCTCAATGCCACGCGCATGTTCATGCGCGATGGCCAGCGTGGCTTCCGCACCGGAGACCTGGGCACGGAGGCGGACGGCGGCATGCTGTTCTGTCAGGGCCGCATCGACGACCAGATCAAGCTCAACGGATACCGGCTGGAGTTGCTGGAGGTGGATGCAGCGCTCGCCACGCTGCCGGGCGCGCGCGCCGGGGCCGCCGTGGCCCTGCGCCGGCCGAACGGCACGGTGGCGCGCCTGGTCGCCTTCGTGGAAACGGGCGACGGCGCGCCCGGCCTGCCGGCGGAACTGGAAGGCTGGAAGGAGCTGCTGGCCGTGCGGCTGCCGCACTACATGCTGCCCACCGAACTGCTGCCCTGCGCGCGCCTGCCGGTGTCGGTCAACTACAAGATCGATCGCGCGAAGCTGGCGGAGATGTACCAGGCGCTCAACGCCTGACGCTGTCTGTGCGGCTGGGCTGCATGGCGAGCACGGGCCGGGCCGCCGGCCCGGTCAGGAAGAGGCTGAGGTGGTCGCCGGCCTGCAGCGGCGGCAGCGCCCGGGCGGCCGTGGCCGCCGCGTCGCCGCAGCGGGCCGACAGCTGGGCCTGCACCGGGTTCACCTGCCGCGCAGCCGAGGTGTTCGGGGCCACGTCGCGGAAGACCGGCGTGCCCGCGGGCGACAGCACCAGTTGCGCCGTGCCGCAGCCTTGCGCGAGGTTGTAGAAGCGCAGTTCCGCCTTCAGGGCATCCTGCGTGTCGGTCGTGTCATCGATGGGAGCGAGGGCGTATTTGTCGCCCTCGCGGCGCAGCACGAGCGTGGTGAAGCTGCCGGGCCGCACCTCCAGGCTGGCCGCGGGCCGCCCGTCCACCACCACCGCGAATGCCTTGCCACCTCCCACGATGGCGTAGCTGGTGGCGGGTGTCTCTCCACCGATGCGCTGGGCCTCTCCCTCGGCCACGCGCACCAGCAGCGTGCCGGGCAAGGGATTGGCCACCCGCACGAAGGCAGCGCCGGCCGGCGGGCGGGCGGCATAGAGCTGCGACAGCACGCCTTCCTGGGCGCCTGCCCCCGCCGCGGCGAGGCCGAGGGACAAGGCGGTGGCCAGTCGGCGAAGCAAGAAAGGAGAAGCAGGCATGTGCGGGTCCGTGGGTCAGAACTGGAAGTAGAGGAAGCGCGTTTCCCGGTGCAGGTTGGCCAGGCACAGGAACAGCAGGGCCAGGGTGGCGGCGAGCCATGCGGCATTCGGCCGCCAGCGCATCCACGCCGGCCAGGCCTCCTGCGGGCGCGCGAGCGCGGGCGAGAAGTGCCCGAGGATCTGGTGCGAATTCGGGGCCAGCCACACGATCGCCAGCAGCAGCACCAGGTACACGGCCTGCAGGTGCCGGCCGGCGAGCACCCGCCACGGCAGTTCACCGGTCCATGCCAGCCCCAGGACACTGCCCAGCGGCTCCACGCCCCGCACGCCGGCCATGCCGCGCAGCAGGTCCAGCGCATCCTGCACATGGGCGGCGCGGAAGAACGCATGCGCCACCATCACGGTCACTAAGGTCAGCAGCACGCAGAAGGCGCGCCACAGCCAGCGGCTCCATGCCCTGGAGGGCGCGATGCGCCCGCCCACCACGATGCGCCAGGCGTGGTTCACGCACAGGTAGCTACCATGCAGCAGGCCGTAGATGAAGAACTGCAGGCCCGCACCGTGCCAGATGCCGGCCAGGCCCATGGTGTAGAGCGTGGGCACGGCGATCATCATGGCGAAGCCGCCCGGCGTGCGGCTGCCCGCGGAGCCCACGGCCAGGCCCCGCCGGTTGCGCCACCGCGACAGCTGCATGGCCATGGGATAGTACAGGTAGGCGGTGAGATAGCGCGTGAGCGTCATGTGCCAGCGCGACCAGTATTCGATGATGCAGGGGGCCTTGAACGGCGAATTGAAGTTCAGCGGAAAGCGGATGCCGAACATCTTCGCCAGGCCCAGGGCCATGTCCGAATAGCCCGAGAAGTCGAAGTACAGCTGCATGGCATATGCCAGGCTGGTACCCCACGCCCCCCAGAACCCCAGCTGCGCGGGCGCGGCAAACCCCGCATCGGCATAGGGCGCGATGGTGTCGGCCAGCAGCACCTTCTTGGCCAGGCCGATCACGAACAGCGTGCCGCCGATCGACAGGTTCTCCGCCCGGAAGCGGTAGTTCTGCGCATCGGCGAACTGCGGCATCATTTCCTTGTGGTGCAGCACCGGCCCCGCGATCAGGTGCGGGAAGAAGGTGACGAACAGCGTGTGGTTGAGCAGGCTGGGCGACTTGACCATGCCCGCCTTGCAATCCAGCAGGTAGCCGATCTGGGTGAACGTGAAGAAGGAAATCCCGAGCGGCAGCAGGATGTCCTCCACCGGGCCCTGCCCCACGCCCCACTCCCGCAGCAGGCCGAGCAGCGCGGCGAAGTACTTGTAGTGGAACAGCAGCGCCAGGTTGCAGGCGATGCCGAAGGCCACCGTCCACCACTGCATGCGGGGCCGGTGTGCGCTGCGCACGATGAGCAGGCTCACCAGGTAGTTGAAGGCGATGGAGGCCGCCAGCAGCACCACGAAGCGCGGGTTCCACCAGCCGTAGAACACGAACGACACCACGCAGAGCCACAGGGCCGCCCACCGCAGGCGGACGGCGCCCAGCGCGTAATAGCCCGCCAGCGCCACGGGCAGGAAGAGGAAGAGGAACAGGTAGGAGTTGAACAGCATGGCGGCTCGGTCAGGGCAGCGCCGCCAGCGCGCGACGCTCCTCGGCGCTCAGTGGCAGCGAGAGCGAGAGCTCGGAGAACTGCCAGACCACCAGCCGGACGCTGGCGGGCCAGCGCTCCTGCCGGGCCAGCGCCGAGAGCATCGCGCCCGCGAAATAGCCGCCGTCCTGGCTCTGGTTCCACACCTCCCGCCCCAGCCGGCGGCCCAGGCGTTCCGCGAAGTCGCTGCGCAGGCCGTTGGAGTCGCCCAGCAGCAGCACCTCGGCCTGCGGGCCTTCGTCCAGCAAGCCGCCCGCGTGCACGGGCCGCACGTGCTCGGGAACGACACGCTCCACAGGCGGGCGCCAGCCGTCCGGCGCATGCTCCAGGCCGGCCAGCACGATGAGGTCGCCCATGCGCGGCTCCGGCGCCGTGCCCCGCTGCGCCTCGAACACCTGGCCGCCCGGCCCTCCCAGGAGCGGCAGCGCCACCTCGGCCGCGCGGGCCGCCGCGGCTTCCGCGCCCGGGGGCGCCATGTGCACATCGGTGCGGTAGAAGGCCTGGGGCAGGCTGGACAGCGCCGGGCGCAGGTCTGCGTAGGGAACGCCGCCGGCGGCCAGCGCCTGCTGCCAGGCGTCCAGCCGGGCCTGCAGGGGCCGGGACACCTCCAGGCCGCACAGGTG
The DNA here is from genome assembly GCF_000176855.2 of Paracidovorax avenae ATCC 19860. Classification (NCBI taxonomy): domain Bacteria; kingdom Pseudomonadati; phylum Pseudomonadota; class Betaproteobacteria; order Burkholderiales; family Comamonadaceae; genus Paracidovorax; species Paracidovorax avenae. The sequence continues at coordinate 2,825,090 of NC_015138.1, forward strand.
CGCGGATTCGATGCGCGACTTGTCGGGCACGACAGCGACCACGGTGCGGATGCCTGCCTGGCCGAGCCGCCCCGTCCAGTGGCGCATGAGCTTCAGGCGCTGCGAGAAGGCATCGCCCTGGCCGGGCTGCGGCTGCAGGCCGTCGCGGTAGAACAGCCAGCCCGGGCAGCCTTCCCGCACCTGCGGCCCCAGGTCGCCCAGGAGCCGGTAGCGCAGTGCCGCGCTCCACAGGTCGATGCGGCCCTGCCCCGGCAGCGTGCCCAGCGCCCGGTTGAGCTGGTTGCCGGCCCGGCCGTCCACCCAGTGGTCCGGCTGCCATTCGGAAGGATCGATCTGCATCCGGGCCAGGCGCGCCGCGCTCCAGGCGCAGCCCGCGGCCAGCACCAGGGCCACCGCGATGGCGAACCACCGGTGGCCGGCCCAGCGGTCGCCGCCCGGCGGCGTCTTGGGTCCATCCATGGCTCAGCCGCCCAGCGCGGCCTGGAGCCTGCGGTTCCAGTCCGCGTCGCTGATGAGCGCCGGGCCGTCCCAGAGCCCGCGGGCATCCGGCCCCAGGTGGAAGTTGGGCTCGAACAGCTGCCAGACGAGCACCTGCGGCGGCTGCTTGCGGAAGCCTTCCGATTCCAGGTATTCCATCAGGACGGACCAGAACCCCACGTCGCCCGGCTTCCAGTTCACCGAGACGCGCCGGTCGAGCAGGTTCGAGAGCTTCTGGGCGAAGCCGAAGTACGGCTGCACCATGCTGTTGCCCGTCACATGCACCGGCGCCGGAATGTCGGCCAGCAGGCTGTCGGCTTCCACCGCGCGGCGCACGGTGAAGGTCTCCCGCCCGACGGCCTTGCGCTGCTCCGGCGAGAGGAAGCGGTCCGCCAGGTCGCCGTAGCGGCGTTCGTTGGACAGGCTGCCCAGCGGCAAGCCCGTGCCCGGATCGCCGGCCAGCTTCGGCACCAGGCTGCGGATCAGGTCGGCGGTGGCCTGGGCCGTGGCGTCCGCCGCGGGCTGGGCCCAGTGCTGGTCGGTACGGTAATAGACGGGCTGGCCCGCCGCGCGCAGCGCGCGCAGGGGTGTTTCATCGTCGAAAGTGGGGATGTCCGCGGCGCGCATTTTCTCGACGATGCGCGCATAGCGGGTGCGCATTTCGGGCACGAGGGCCATGCCGTCGGGCAGCTTGTCCTCGTAGATCACCATCTTGTCGGGAAGCACGGGCGCAACCAGCAGGATGCCTTTCGCCGCCAGCCTGCGCCGCACGTCGGCCACCCGCGCGACCGTGGCATCGATGCCGGCCCAGTCCGGCGTGGCGGCATTGCCCCAGCCTGCGAAAAGGTAGTTGTCCTTGCCCGTCACGGCCAGCGTCGCCGTCTGCTGCTGGGCTGCGACGGGCAGCGCGAGCGCCAGCGGCCAGGCCAGCAGGGAGCGCCGGCGCAGGGATCGGCCCATGGCACGCACCGGGAAAGCGGACGGGATCGTCGTCATGGAGAAGGTCTCAGTAGGAATAGGACAGGTTCATGAACACGCCGCGCGCGCGGCTCGCGTCGCCGCCGCCGAGGTTGGCGCGGTACTGCAGGCTCCAGTCGATGTGGGAGCGCTGGGCGGTATAGCGGTCGCCCGCGAGCCAGTAGCGGAAATTCACGCCGGGGCCGGCCGACACCGACCAGGAGCGGCCGTTGCCCGCCAGGTCGAAGGAGCCGAAGCCCGCCACCGGAACACCGGAGGCACGGTTGCGGTTGGAATACCAGTCCGCGGCCACGCTGAGGTGCGGGAAGATGACCAGGCGGTCGCTGTAGGGCGTGAGGAAGCTGCGGCCGGCGCGCACCTCCCCGGCGACGAAGCCCTGCCCCCGCTTGAGGCGGCCTTCGCCGGCGGCCAGGACATCGCCCGAGGTGTTGCGCACGGCGTAGCGCACGGGCGTGTCCAGCAGGGTGTAGCCGGCCTGCAGGTAGCCTTCCATCGTGAACCAGTCGCTCGCATCCAGGCGCAGGCCCGTGCCGTCGTAGAAGCCGTAGAGCATGTAGGCCTGCCAGCCGCCGGAGCCCCGGCCTGACTCGTAGTTGACGGCGCTGGCCTGGTTGTTCAGCTGGCAGCGCACGTCGTCCGCCGCGGGGTTGAGCGCTCCGCTGCGTGACGCACGGCCCAGCAGGAACTGCCGCTCGATACCGAAGGTGAGGTTGGTGGAGGCCGAAGGAGTCAGCCGCGCGCCGATCGCCCCCGTGGTGGACGGCAGGCCCGACACGCCGCGCGAGCGGGTCTCGGCGACATCGATCGTGCCACCGCAGGGATTGCTTACCACCTGGGCCCCGGTCACGTCCGTGCCGCTGCGCAGCGTATTCGACACCCGGCCATAGACGTCGAAGGTGGTGTTGCTCGAATTGAGGAACTGCGGCGGCCTCCAGTACACCTCGGTGGTGGAGAAGACCGAATCGCCGGGCACCGACACCGGCTGCCCGACCAGGGCATTGGATGCCGAACGGGCGCCGCGGTAGCCCACCGAAGCGTTCACGCCCCATTCGCGCGAGAAATTGCCTACGGCGCTGCGGGTGTCGAACCGCTGCTGGGCATCCAGCGGCAGCTTGCCGGCATCCGCGTCGTCGATGGCCTGCCGCAGCATGGCGGCGGCCGCGGGCCGGTTGCCGGTGGCAGCGGTGGCGTAGGCCTCGTCCAGCACGTTGGTGGCCGGGGCCTCGCCGGTGCTGCGCGCGGCCACGAAATCCTGCAGCGCCAGCTGCGGCCGGTCTTCGGCGAGGTACAGGTACGCGCGCTGCCGCAGCAGCGTGGCGTCCGCAGGGGTGGACTGCAGGGCGGCATCCAGGCGCTGCAGCGCCTCCTGGCGCTCTGCGCGGTCGCCCGCGGCCAGCGCGATGGTCAGCAGGTTCTGGTTGGCCGCGTTGGCCGGCTGTTCCGCCACGGCCTTGCGCGCGAGCACGATGGCGTCCGCATAGCGTTTCTGCCCGTAGGCCGCATAGGCGCGCGCGGCGGGATTGTCGGTGCCCGGCGCGTCCCAGGGCTGCAGTTCGCAGGTGGTGCCGTAAGGCGTTTCGCGGCACATCTGCAGCGGCGCATAGGCCGTGACGTCGCCCGGCACGGCCGACCGGCCCCAGCGCGTGGCCTCCGCGGCACGTGAGCGCCGGGCGGCTGCCTGCGCATCGTCCGCGGGCAGCGGATCCAGTAGCGCGAGCGCCTGCGCGGGCCGCCCCGCAGCCAGGGCGAGGTCCGCACCGATCAGCCGCGTATCGCGGCGCTGCGCATCGTCGATCCAGTCGTGCCCGAGCACCGCCTGGATGTCTTCCTGGGCGGCATCGGAGCGCCCCAGTTGCTGGCGCAGGTAGGCCCGCAGCAGCTGCACGGCGGTGTTCTCCTCGTCCACCTGCAGCGCCGCGGTGGCGGCCTGCTCCGCCCCTGCGATGTCCTGGGTGCTCTGCAGGATGCCGATGAGCAGCATCTGGTGGCTGGGCACGTCCGGGGCCAGCCGGACGGCCTCCCGGGCATCTGCCACGCCCTCGAGCGGCTTGTTCCGGGCGATGGCGTCGTAGGCCTTCTGCGCGTGCTGGTTGGCGATGGCCTGACGCGCGAGCCGCACGCGGGCCTCGATGTCGCCCCGGTTCGGCGCGCCCAGCGCCATGGCTTCGGCCCCGGCGCGGATGGCGTCCTCGTAGCGCTGCCCGTCCTGCAGTGCATCCAGCCAGAGCAGCACCCAGGGCCCCTGGCTCGGGTCCAGCCGCACGGCGGCCTCGGCGGTGCGCGCAGCCTGGGCGTAGTCGCCCCGGTTGTATTGTTCGTAAGCCTGCGTGGCGACCGGAAAACCGCGCCGGTACGCTTCCGTTGTGGCTACCCCCTGCGCCGCGGGCTGGGGCCGCAGGTTGGCCACGGCCGCTTCCAGCTCGGGGCTGGACGCCCCGCGGGCCACCGCCTGCTCCGCGGCGCGCAGCGCATCCTCGTTGCGGCCCAGCTTCTGCAGTGCATAAACGCGCAGCAACTGCAGCCGCGCGACGTCCGGGCGCAACTGCAGCGCCGCATCGGCGCGCTGCAGGGCGCGCTCGTAGCGGCCGCGTGCATAGGCCCGGTAGCCTTCGTTGGCCAGGCGCCAGGCCCGGCCGCGCAGCACCGGACCCCGCGCGGACTTGCGCTTGCGCAGCGCGGGACGCGGCTCCGCCGGGGAACCTGCACCGGCGCGCACCGAGGACGGGCGCTCTGCCCTCCCCGGCGCTTGCTGGGTGGAATCCTGCGGTGCAGCAGGCAGGAAAACCGGCGGCGGCCGGTTCGACACGGCATAGAGGCGGGCCGGCCACCACGGCAGCGGCGGCGGCATGTCCACGACGATGTCGGCCTTGCCGGGGCGCGGAGCCTCGGCGTCCGCCTCCCGGTCCGCCGGCCCGCGTCCGGCGCCCGGATCGCCGTGCAGCGCCAGTTCCATCAGCATGCGCCGCGCCATGGCGTCGCGCGGATCCAGCAGCGTGTGGGCCGCGTGGACCACCGGCTCCGTCGGCAGGTCGGGCAGATGGGACGGGCGCGGCAGGCTGAGGCTGTAGCTCATGGCAAGCCGCAGCGGCGGATCGTCCTGGCTTTCGTCCACCTTCGCGGCATGCTGCAGGCCGGCCGTGGCCATGGCGGGCGCGACGGGCCACAGGGCGGCCAGGGAAACCGCCAGGATCGTGCGGTGGCTCAGTCGGTTCATGCGGTTCGGGCCTGCGGGGAAGCGTGGGAAAACTCTGCGGCATGGGCCGACTCTTCGCGCTGGAAGGAAATCGCCTCTTCCAGCGTGCCCTCGTCGAGCCAGCCGTTCTCCAGCAGGATGGTGCCCAGCGGCCGGCCGGAGGCGCTTTGCAATTGCAGTGCCTGGTCGAGGTGCGCCTCGTCGATCGCGCGCCAGGACAGCAGCACTTCGCCCAGGCGCCGGCGGCGCTGCACCAGCTGGTCCGCCGAGGGGAAATCGTGCATGGTCTTGTCCCAGACCAGCCGGGTGCCGAACAGCTTGTTGGACAGGAAGAGCTTCCAGGCCCGCGCCGCCGCCATGGCGTTGATGCAGTTGCCCACGATCATGCGCGGCACCGACAGCAGCCCGTGCTCCCAGCCGTACATGCTGGTCACGAAATAGGCGCGCTGCACCACCCGGAGCATCAGGGCGAAGGCGTTGAGGCCCATCACCGTCATGAGCCATCCGCCGGGCGAGAACACCGAGGGGTAATAGACCGTCCACCAGCCCAGCGCGTCGGCGATGAAGAACAGCAGGAAGTTGAACATCAGCAGGTAGCCGAGCATGGCCATGAAGGACGTGACCAGCCCCTTGCGGTCGCGGAAGAGCAGGTATTTGGTCGCCAGCGATCCGCTCCAGCCCACCTGTTCCCAGCCCTGCAGGCCGATGCCCAGCGTCCAGCGCGCCTTCTGCCGGTAGGCCGTGCGGAAGGTGTCGGGGAAGAATTCGCGCACGCCCAGGGGCATCTGGATCGTGCCGGTCTTCTCGCGCCCCAGGCCGAACCAGCCCACGCGGCGCGTGACGTAATCCACGTTGAACTTGCCGAAGATCTGCTTCATCCCCATGCGGCTCAGGCGCGTGCCGATGTCGTAGTCCTCGGTCAGGCTGTCCACGTTGAAAGGCTGGTTGTCCATGGTGCGCGACAGCTCGTGCAGCGCCCGGTGCGAGAAGCACGTGCCCACCCCGGCGGACGGCACCATGCTCGACATGCTCTCGCGCACCACGAGGTCCTTGCTGTGCCACTCCGCGAATTCGTCCATGTAGGTGCCGGCGACGATTTCGAACCAGCTGCGCTCCAGCGAGGTGACCGGCAGCTGGATGAAATCCATGCGCGGCAGCAGGTAGTTGTAGTACTTGAGCTCCAAGGGGTGGAGCACGTCTTCGCTGTCGTGCAGCACGACGCCCGCGAAAGGTGCGGGCATGTGCTTTTCATGGCGGAAGAGCGCCTGCACGATCCAGTTGAGGCAGTCGGCCTTGCAGGTCGGCCCGTCGTGCGGCACCTCCACGCGCACCAGCTGGCGGTAGCGGCGGCGCATGCGTTCCACCTCCGCGATGGTGCGGGCATCGTTGCGGTAGGTGCCGACGAAGATCGTGTAGTCCTTGTATTCCAGCGTGGACACCATGTTGCTCAGCATGGGCGCGATCACGTCGTACTCCAGCCAGGCGGGCACCATGATGGCCATCGGCTGCTCGGGCCGGTCGCGCAGCTCCTGCGCGGTGAGGCGCTTGTACCGGCGCCGCACCATCACGCTGCGGTAGGCCTGCCGCGTCCAGTACCACACGTCGATGAACAGGTCATCGATGCTCGACAGCAGGATGACCACGCTCACCACCGCCGTGAGGATCTCCAGGCAGCGGTAGTAATCCGCGAAGAAATAAGGCCAGTACAGCGACATGCCGGCTCGGTCCGTTCAGCAGGCGGCCTTAGGACGACCTGCGCTGCTCCGCGCGGCGGCGTGCACGGTAGGCGGCCACGAGCACCAGCAGCACCACCAGCAGCAGGATGCTCAGCAGCGGCACGCCCCACGACAGGTAGCGGCGCCATTCGTAGAAGGCGCTCTCCCCCGCGCCCGGCGGCAGGCTGGCCGACGGGTTGCTGCTGTCCACCCAGCTCACCGGGCCGTCCGCACCGATGAGCGCGATATCGCCGCGATTGAGCACGAAGGCCTTTTGCACCGCCGCCGTCTGCTCGCCCAGCGGCTGCCAGACCAGGCCATGCTGCCCGTTCGAGCGGCTGACCTCCACCGCGGAGAGGCGGGCCAGTCCGTCCACGTCCAGCCAGGGTGCGTTGCGCCCGTTGATGCGCAGGTGCGCGTCCTGGATCTGCACTTTGGGCTCCGTTCCCTGCACCGGCACCTGCAGCGCGAGGAAGGGCCGGCCGGGCGCGAAGGGCTTGCCCTGCTCCACCACCGCGAACTCCGCGCGCAACGGCGTCACACCCGCCGCGACGGCGATGCGGATGAGGCGCGCCAGGGACTGCGGAGCGTCCGCCAGGTACGAGGCCGGCACGGCGACCACCGGCGTGCCCGACATCAGGGGCAGCAGGCCGACGAAGGTGCCGTCGGGCTCGGAGTCGCCGGCACGCACGTAGCTCGTGGGCAGCACGTTGACCGGGAAACCCTGCGGGGTCTCGTTGCAATCGTTGGAATACGGCTGGCGCTGCACGGACACGCGCACCACGTTGCTCAGGCCCAGGGCATAGCCCGGCACGCGCGCATCGAGCCGCTCGGGCCGGCCGTCGGCCTCCAGGCGCTTGGCCGAGAGCAGCACGTTGTTCCAGAACACCGAGGCCACCGGCCGCGTGGACGAGGCCCCGGGCGCCGCGGCGATATCGATCACCAGGTCGGACGGCATGCGTCCGTTCACGGCGACCGCCGCGAGCGGCAGCGAGGCCGTCCAGTCGCCACGGGACACGACGTCGAAGCTGGCGTCGCTGCCGAAGCCCGCGAGGCGAATGACCGTGCGGTCCTCCGCGTCGGGAGCGTCAGCACGGGCCACCGTGGCCTGGCGCGTCACCAGGATGTTGCGCCACACCTCCGCGAAAACGCCGGCCGCCTGCGCGCCTGCATCCTCTGCCACTGCGATCACCGGGCGCGCGCCCAGCGTCGCCAGCCGGATCTGGTGGGAAGCCAGCCCGCCGGGGGCCGCCACGGTTTGCAGGTTGCGCCAGGCGGTGAAGGCGCGCGCGCCGTCGGCGTCGCCCGCCAGCTGCGTGCCCAGCGCGTCCAGCGCCTTGCCGATCTGCTGCTGCAGTGCGCCATCGGCCACCGCGATGTCGCCGGTGGCGGACACAGCGCCGAGCACGACCAGGGCACCGATCTCCGCATCGTCCTTGAGTACGTAGCGGGCATTGCCGGTGGCCAGTCCTGCGAACGCGGGCAGGGAGGCCAGTCCGGAAGGCACCTGCCAGCCGGTGGTGTCCACCGTGTCGCCCGGCACGGGGAAGGCCTTCACCACCACGCGGCGATTGGCCTGCTCCAGTGCCGCACCGATGCGCCATGCGGTGTCGTAGGATGCCTTGGAGAGGTTGCGCGAGGCCACCAGCAGCGTGGGCCGTGCGGGCAGCGTCACCCAGGCATCGGCCAGGCTGGTGAGCGCCCCGCTGCTGAAGCGGTAGTTGAATCGCGTCTCGGCCGCGACCGACAGCACGTTGCCCGTGGCCCGCTCCACCTCGCAGATGCGGTGCGCCACGTTGTTGAGCCAGTTCACCCCCAGGCGCAGAAACCCGTTGGTGCGCACGCTGGTGTCCACCTTGAGCACCTGGCTGGCGTCGCCCTCGGGCGATTCGATGCGCCGCGAGAACACCGGCCGGCCGTTGACGGACAGCAGCATCGACGTGCGGCCCTCTTCCGCCTTGTAGTAGCGGCCGTTGAAATCGATGCTCGCTTCCGCGAGGGGGAGCGTGCGCGGCACGGGCAGGAAAAATTCCTGCTTCGCATCGAAGCCGTTGAGCAGCACCGCATCGGTGAAGCCCAGGTCGGACAGCGCGAAGCTGCGCGTGACCCAGGTATCGCCCTGCAGGCGCTGCAGCGCATCGCCCGCGGGGCTCGCCATCGCGAGGAGCGGGACACTCAGACCCATCATGCAGATCAGTCTGGAAGCGCGCGGCAGGCGCAGGGGGCTGGGGACCATGGAAATGCTCCGGAATGACACGGGAAAGTGGGAAAGGAAGGGGCCGGGGGCCAGCTCAGGGCGCGAACTCGTCGAACGGGCGCCCGCACAGCGCATCGACGATGCGGCGGCATGCCTGCCCGTCGCCGTAGGGATTGCCGCGCCAGCCGAATTCCGCGTGGAACGCGGCGTCGTCCAGCAGCCGGCTGGCTTCCTGCAGGATGCGCTCGCGCGAGGTGCCCACCAGGCGCACCGTGCCGGCGGCCACGGCCTCGGGGCGCTCGGTGACGTCGCGCATCACCAGCACGGGCTTGCCCAGGTAAGGCGCCTCTTCCTGCACGCCGCCCGAATCGGTCAGGATCAGGTGGGCGCGGCGCATGAACCAGACGAAATCCAGGTAGTCGAGCGGCGGGATGAGGTGCACGGAGGACAGTCCCGAGAGCGTCTCCGTCACCACGTCGCGGACGTTCGGGTTCAGGTGCACGGGATAGACGATCTGCACGTCGCTGCGGCCCGCGAGTTCCGCCAGCGCGGAGCAGATGCTGCGGAATCCGCTGCCGAAGTTCTCCCGGCGGTGGCCGGTGACCAGCACCAGCCTGCGGCCCGGGTCGAGCCATCCGTAGCGGCCGGCCATGGCCGCGTCGATGGCGGGGTCGGCATCGAAGCGCGCGACGGTGGCGGCCAGCGCGTCGATCACCGTGTTGCCGGTGACCCATGCCCGGCCCGGCGCCTGTTCGCGCAACAGCGCATCGCGGGCGGCAGGCGTCGGAGCGAACAGCCAGGTGGACATGGAATCCACCACGCGCCGGTTCATCTCTTCGGGGAAAGGCGACTGCAGGTCGCCGCTGCGCAGCCCGGCTTCCACATGGCCGATCGGTATGCGGCGGTGGAAGGCTGCCATGGCGCAGGCTGCCGCGGTGGTGGTATCGCCATGGACCAGCACGCAATCGGGACGCACCGAGGCGAGCACGTCGTCCACGCTGCCCACGAGCCGGGCGAACAGACCGTTGAGGCTCTGGTCCGGGCGCATCACGTCGAGGTCATGGTCTGCCTGCAGCCCGAACAGCGACATGACCTGGGCCAGCATTTCCCGGTGCTGCCCCGTGACGCACACGGTGTTCTGCAGCCGCGCCTCCTGGCGCAGCGCAGCCACCAGGGGCGCCATCTTGATGGCCTCGGGCCGGGTACCGAAAATCGACAGGACGTGCATTCGAGGTGTCAGCAGAAATGCCGGTACGGGCCGTTCCGCGGCTTTCGCGGCGGCGCCCGCACAGGCAGGAAACTGGAGGCAAGGCGCGTTGTGCGCCCCGGGCGGGACCGATCTGCGTCGTCTGACCCTCGATGCGGCGATGTTAGCAAATGTCTCCGCAGGCCAAACGGATTCTCAATAGATTTAATGCTTCCGATAGTCAAAATTGTTGGCCGGACGCGACTGTGCGCCATTCCGCGGCAACACGGTTAAATTGGCTGCCGGTTCCACCCGGCGCCCATGCCGCCGCCCATGACTTCCATGACCGCATCCGATTTCCACTCTCCCGGCGTGCTCCGGCTCCGCCAGGATCTCGCGCTGGCCCTGCGCGCCGCGGCCCGCCATGGCCTCGGCGAAGGCGTCTGCAACCATTTCAGCGTGGAACTGCCTGACGGCTCCGGCCGCTTCCTGCTCAACCCCCGGGGCCTGATGTGGAGCGAGGTGTTCGAGGACGACATCGTGCTCGTGGACACCCAGGGTGCAGTACTCGCCGGAAGGCACGCGGTCGAGCCGACGGCGATGTTCATCCACGCTGCCCTGCACCAGCTGGGCCGGCATGCCTGCGTGCTGCACACGCACATGCCCTTCGCAACGGCCCTGGCGCTGACCGAGTGCGGCGGCCTGGACACCACGCTGTCGCAGAACGCGATGCGCTTCCACGGCCGCGTGGCAATCGACCGGCACTACAACGGGCTGGCCCTGGATGCGTCCGAGGGCCGGCGCATCGCGGCGGCCATGGGCGGCTGCGACGTCGGCTTCCTCGGCAACCACGGCGTGGTGGTGTGTGGCGCACGCATCGACCATGCCTACGACGACCTCTACTACCTGGAGCGCGCCTGCCAGGCCGAGGTGCTCGCCCGCTCCACGGGCAGCCCGCTGCGCCCGGTCGCGCCGTCGCTGGCGGCCGAGGTGGCGCGGCAGGCGCTGGGCGAGCGGCTGCAGTCGGAGCTTTTCTTCGAGGCCCTGCGGCGGACGCTGCCCGCGGCTGCGCTGCCGAAGTCCTGAGACACCGCGATCCGGAACCCCAGCCATGTCCCTGCGCGCCGCCTCGCCCGCCCTGGCCGCCGCCGTGCTGTTCGGAGCCAGCACCCCTTTCGCGAAGCTGCTGGCCGGCGATGTGCCGCCCCTGCTCCTGGCCGGACTGCTCTACCTCGGCAGCGGGCTCGGGCTGGGTGCGCTGTTGCTGGCGCGGCGGACCATGGGCAGGCAGGCCCGCCCTGCTTCGGGCGATACGGCGGGAATCTCCCGCGGGGATCTGCCCTGGCTGGCCGGGGCCGTTGTCTTCGGCGGGATGCTGGGCCCCGCCTTGCTCATGGGAGGACTGGCCGGCACCTCGGGCGCTGCGGCATCGCTCCTGCTCAACCTCGAAGGGGTGTTCACCGCCCTGCTGGCATGGATCGTCTTCCGGGAGAACGCCGAGCACCGCGTCGTGCTGGGAATGGCCGCGATGGTGCTGGGCGGCGTGCTGCTGTCCTGGGCACCGGGAAGCTCCTCGTCGTTGTTCCATGCCCTTCTCATCGTGGCCGCATGCCTGTGTTGGGGCGTGGATAACAACCTGACCCGCCAGGTGTCCTCGGGCGATGCCATGGCGATCGCCTGCTCCAAGGGCCTGTTCGCCGGCGCCTGCAATACGGCTCTGGCACTGTCCCTGGGAGCGCAATGGCCGTCGTGGGCGTCCGTGTCCGCCTGCCTGGCCGTCGGCCTGCTCGGCTACGGACTCAGCCTCACCCTGTTCGTGGTCGCCCTGAGGACCCTCGGCACCGCGCGGACAGGCGCCTATTTCTCGACCGGGCCCTTCTTCGGAGTGCTGCTGTCGCTGGCCGTGTGGCCGGAAGTCCCTCCTGCGCTCTTCTGGCCCGCGGCCCTGCTCATGGCTGCCGGCGTGTGGCTGCACCTCGGCGAACGGCACGAGCATGAGCACACGCACGAGCTCCTGGAGCATGCGCACAGGCACGTGCACGATGAGCACCACCGGCACGACCACGGTCCGGAATGGGACGGGACCGAGCCCCATGTCCATGCCCATCGCCACGAGGCGATGACGCACCGGCATCCCCACTACCCGGACATCCACCATCGCCACGTGCATTGAACACGCCGCGGTGGCCCTTTTTCATTCGCAGCGAACCGGCCAGTCCAGCTGCCGGCCGCTCTCGAACCGGCGCTCCCGGCCCGTGACTGGATCGGTGAAGGCGATCGCCCGCGCCAGCAACTGCAACGGCCGCGAGAAATCGCCCTCCGGCGGATCGTTCACCTCCGGATAGAAGGCGTCGCCCCGCAGCGGCAGGCCCAGGGCCGCCATGTGGACCCGCAGCTGGTGGCGCCGCCCCGTCACCGGGGACAGGCGGTAGCGGGCCCATGCGCCGTCCACGTCCAGCACCTCCATGCGTGTGAGGCTGTTGGCCTCTCCTGGTACCTCGTGCATGCGGAAGAACTGCGGGCTTTCCTCGATCCGGCTGGACCGCTCCCGGGGGAACGCCACGTCCACCCGCCAGGGTGCGACGGCCTCGTAGGTCTTGTCCACCGCCCGGTCGCGGAACAGCGCCTGGTAGCGGCCCCGCGTGGCGCGCTGCACCGAGAAAAGCACCAGGCCCGCCGTATCGCGGTCGATCCGGTGCACGGGCGAGAGACCGTCCAGGCCCAGGCGGCGCTTGAGCCGCACCAGCAGCGTGTGCTGCAGGTAGCGCCCGGTGGGCACCACGGGCAGGAAGTGCGGCTTGTCGGCCACCACCAGGTGCTCGTCCTGGTAGAGCACCGTTTCCTCGAACGGGATGACCGCCTCGCTCGCCAGCTCCCGGTAGTAATAGATACGCAGGCCCGGAACGAACGGGCGGCCGTGGGTGACCGGGCACGCATGCTCGTCCATGACCTCGCCGCGCTCCATGCGCTGCAGCCATTCCGTCCGGTCGACCACGGGCAGGCGTTCGGCCAGGAAGTCGATCAGCAGGCCGCCGCCCTGGCTGGGCGTGACCACGCAACTGGGGCCGACGCCGTCTCGCACCGGCAGAACGCGTGGATCGTGGGAGTTGTGCATGGGCGCGCATTCTAGGCAGGCACCGCCTTGCGCCATCGCCGTGTAGGACAGGGGCGCGTGGCACATGGGATGCCTGCCGTCGCCGGCGCGGCCCGGCGCACACTAGGATCGGACGCAGGCTTTCGCCGTCCCGATCCACGCTCCGCCTCCATCCCATGCGCCCTTCCATCCCGCTCCCCTCCCACCGTTTCCGCGCGGCACGCCGGCAGCGCGGGCGCGCCCTGAACTGGCTGCTGGGCCTGCTGGCCACCCTGGTCGCCCTGGCGCTGATCGCCCTCGTGGTCCTGCTCACCTTCGACTGGAACCGCGCCCGCCCCTGGATCAACGAGCGCGTGAGCGCGGCGACCGGGCGGCATTTCGCGATCGAGGGCGACCTCACGGCCCGCTGGCACTGGCCGCAGCCGGCGGACATGGAGACCGGCTGGCGGCGCTGGGTGCCCGGCCTGACTGTGCAGGCGGAGCGCATGGTGCTGGGCAACCGTGCGGACTTCGGGCGCTACGGCGCAGTAGGCATGGATGCGGGCAATGCCGACGCCCGGGTGGTGGAACGCCGCGCTTCTGCGGCTTCCGCGACCGCTCCGGCCTCCGGAGTGCCGGCCTCGCCCGCATCGGCGCCGGCCTCGGCAGCCAGCGCTCCCGAGGCCGCCGGGGCTGCCGGGGCTTCCGGGTCCGGGCCCGTGCCGCCCTCCATGGCCACGGTGGGCCGAGCCACGGCCTCTCTCAAGCTGCTGCCCCTGCTGGTGCGGCACGTGTCCATCGGCACCCTGTCGATCCAGACGCCCGACGTGGCACTCGCGCGGCGTGCCGACGGCAGCAACAACTGGACGTTCGACCGCCCCGCTCCCGACGGCAGCGCCAGCCCCAACCCCTGGACGGTGAACGTGGCCCGGCTGGTGGTCAACGATGGCCGGCTGGCGCTGTCGGATGCCCGGAAGGACCTGGCCTTCGTCGCGCACCTGGCGACCCAAAGCCAGCCCGGCCCCTACGGCGTGCGCTTCGACGTGCGCGGGCGCTATGCCAAGGCGCGCATCGAAGGCAGCGGCCAGGCGGGCAACGTGCTGTCGCTGCGGCAGCAGGACGTGCAGTACCCCCTGCAGTTCAAGGCACGGGCCGGCACGGTGCGGGCCGAGGTGGAGGGCACGCTGGCCAATCCGCTGGCGCTCGCGGGCATGGACCTGCAGGTGCTGCTGCAGGCCGAGAGCATGGCCGACCTGTATCCGCTCACCGGCCTCGTGCTGCCGAACACGCCGCCCTTCCGCACCAAAGGCCACCTGGTCGGCAGTCTGGAGCCGGGCCGCGCGGTGTGGGATTACCGGGACTTCACCGGCATGGTGGGCCAGAGCGACCTGCGGGGCCAGCTCACCTACACCTCCGGCCAGCCGCGCCCGCGCCTCAAGGGCGAGATGGCGTCGCGGCAGCTGCGCCTGGCCGACCTGGGGCCCGTGGTCGGCGCGCCGTCCGGCGAGCGGCCACAGGAGAAAGGCACGTCGAAGCGCGCCGGCAAGGTGCTGCCCGACGCCTCCTTCGCCACCGACCGGTGGAACGCCATGGACCTGGACCTCACGTTCAAGGGCGAGCGCATCGTGCGCGACGAAAGCCTGCCCATCGAGAACCTGGACGTGCATGCCCGCATGGACAACGCGCAGCTCACGCTCTCGCCCCTGCGCTTCGGCGTGGCGCAGGGCAAGATCGATTCCAGCGTGGTGCTCGACGGCCGCGACGGCCCGCTCAAGGCCCAGCTGCGCGGCAGCGTGGACGGGCTGCGCCTGTCGGCCCTTTTCCCCAAGGTCGAGCTGATGGAAAAAAGCTTCGGCCGGCTCGACGGTGCCATGGCGGTGAATGGCACGGGCAACTCGATCGCGAAAATGCTGGGCACCAGCAATGGCGAGGCGCGCGTCTATATCCGCGATGGCCGCTTCAGCAAGCAGATGCTCGACCTGGCGGCGCTCAACGTCGGCAGTGTCGTGGTGGCCAAGCTCTTCGGCGAGAACAAGGAAGTGCAGCTGCGCTGCGCCGTGGCGGATTTCGGCATCAAGGATGGCATCGCGCAGACCCGCTCGGTCAAGCTCAACACCGAAGAGGCCGTGGTCGAAGCCATGGGCACGCTCGACCTGGGCCGCGAGTACATGGACATCTACATCAAGCCCGAGTCGCTGAAGTGGAAGTTCTTCTCGCTGCGCACGCCGCTCTACGTGCGCGGCCCCTTCGCGGACCCGAAGGTCGGCGTGGAAGCCGGCCCGCTGCTGCTGCGCGCGGGCGCCGCCATCGCCGCAGCAGCCGTGGCCCCGGTGGCGCTGGCCCTGGTGCCGGTCACCGTGCCGGCCGCGGAGGACGACGAGAACTGCGCCACCCTGCTGGCCCATGCCGACCGCAACGTGCAGGCCGGCAAGGCCGGGGCAGCGCCCAAGCCCGCGGCTTCGGCCCCCGCCCGGACTGCGGCGTCGGCAGCGCGCTGAGCACGCTCCCGCCCGGCTCGCCGGGACGTGAAAGCAAGGGGACGCGGCGGGCCGGGTCAGTGGAAATCCCGGCTGCCCTCCAGCGCGGGGGCGAGCCGGCCGAGCAGCGGGGTCAGGTCCTTGCAGCGCTGCAGCACCAGGTGGCGCACCACGGCGGCGCCCGGTTCGGCGCCATCGGGGCGGTGGCACTGCCAGAGGCCCTCCACGGCCAGCAGGCGCGATCGCAGCAGCGGGTTGCGCCAGGTCTCGACCAGCGCCGGCCAGACGATGACGTTCACCGTGCCGGTCTCGTCCTCCAGCGTGACGAACATCGTGCCCTTGGCCGATCCCGGCCGCTGGCGCACGGTGACGATGCCGCAGGCGCGCACGCGCCGCCCGTGCGGCACGGCCTGCAGCGCCTGCGCGGCCTGGATGCGCCAGCAGGCCATGCGTTCGCGCAGCAGCGCCATGGGGTGTCGGCGCAGCGTGAGGCCGGTCGCGGCATAGTCGAAGACGATCTCCTCGCCCTCGGGCGCCTCGGGCAGGGCCAGCGGGGCTTCATGCACCGGGGCCTCCTGCAGCAGTGCCGGCGCGCGCCGCTGCGCGGCCGCATCCCACATCTGCTGGCGCCGGTGCCCCGCCAGGGAGCGCAGCGCATCGGCCGCCGCCAGCGCCTGCAGGTCCTGCCGGTCCTGCCGCGCGCGCAGGGCCAGGTCCTGCACGTCGGCGAACGGGCCTGCGTCCCGCGCGCGCATGAGCCGGGCGGCCGCCTCGGGCCCGTACCCGGCCACCAGGCGCAGGCCCAGCCGCACCGCGGGCTGCGCCTGCTGCAGGCCGGGCAGCGGCGCGGCGGGCCCTTCGAGGGTGCTGTCCCAGTCGCTGTGCGCGGCATCGGCCGGCAGCACGCGCAACCCGTGGCGGCGGGCATCCTGCACGAGCTGCGAGGGTGTGTAGAAACCCATGGGCTGCGAATTGAGCAGGGCCACCAGGAAACAGGCGGGTTCGTGCCGCTTGAACCAGCTGCTCGCATAGGCCAGCAACGCGAAGCTGTAGGCATGGCTTTCGGGAAAGCCGTATTCGCCGAAGCCCAGCATCTGCTGGTAGATGCGCTGGGCGAACTCCGGGGAATATTCGTTCTTGCGCATTCCTTCCATCAGCACCTGCTCGAAGCGGTGCACGCCGCCGCGCCGCTTCCAGGCAGCCATGGAGCGGCGCAGGTCGTCGGCCATGCCGGGCGTGAAATCCGCCGCGATCATCGCGATCTGCATGACCTGCTCCTGGAAGATGGGCACGCCCAGCGTGCGCTCGAGCGCCGGCCGCAGGTCCTCGTGCTCCAGCTCCAGCGCTTCCTTGCGGGCCCGCCGCTCCCGCGCCTGCAGGTACGGATGCACCATGCCCCCCTGGATCGGCCCGGGCCGCACGATGGCCACCTCCACCACGAGGTCGTACAGCTCACGGGGTTTGAGGCGCGGCAACATGCTCATCTGCGCGCGGCTCTCGATCTGGAAGACGCCCACGGTGTCGGCGGCGCAGATCATGTCGTAGGTGGCGGGATCCTCGCGCGGGATGTCCGCCAGTTCCCAGGCCTGGCCGCGCAGCGCGGCGCGCAGGCCGAGCGCGCGGCGCAGCGCGCTCAGCATGCCCAGGGCCAGCACGTCCACCTTCATGAGGTGCATGTCGTCCAGGTCGTCCTTGTCCCACTGGATGATGGAGCGTCCGTCCATGCTCGCGGGCTCCACCGGAACGAGGCGCGTGAGCTTGCCTTCGGTGAGCACGAAGCCGCCCACGTGCTGGCTCAGGTGGCGCGGGAATCCGCGCAGTTCCTGGGCCAGTTCCAGCCACAGCGCAGCCGTGTGCGCCCCGATCGGCGCGCCCAGGCCGGCGGCGAGTTCCTGCAGGCGCCCGGCGGCGATGTCCTCGTCGAACCAGTGGTGGTCCTTGGCGAAGGCATCGACCACGGCCGGCGCCACGCCCAGGGCCTTGCCCACGTCGCGCAACGCGCTGCGCGTGCGGTAGGTGATGACCACGGCCGCGATGGCCGCCCGTTCGCGGCCGTACTTGCCGTAGATGTACTGGATGACCTCCTCGCGCCGGTCGTGCTCGAAGTCCACGTCGATGTCGGGCGGCTCGTCGCGCTCCTTGCTGATGAAGCGCTCGAAGAGCAGCCGGGTCTTGGTGGGATCGACCGCCGTGATGCCGAGGCAGTAGCACACCGCCGAATTGGCCGCAGATCCGCGCCCCTGGCAGAGGATGCCCCGCCGGCGCGCTTCCCGCACGATGTCGTGCACCGTGAGGAAGTACATCTCGTAGCGGCAATGGGCGATGAGCTCCAGCTCTTTCGCGATCTGCTCGCGCACCTCCGGGGGCACTCCCTGCGGGTAGCGCTCCCGCGCACCGGCTTCCGTGTAGGCCGCCAATGCCTCGCCCGGTGTCATGCCTTCGGGCACGGTCTCGCGCGGATAGCGGTAGCGGATCTCGTCGAGGCTGAAGGTGCAGCGCGCCGCCACCTCCAGGGTCGCCGCGAGCAGCGCGGGCGGGTAGAAGCCTGCCAGGCGCATGCGCGGCCGCAGCCGGCGCTCGCCGTGGGCCTGCAGCGCGAAGCCGCATTCGGACACCGGGCGTCCCAGCCGCACGGCGGTGACCACGTCCTGCAGCGGCTTGCGCTGCAGGACGTGCATGTGGACATCGCCGGCCGCCACCAGGGGCAGGTCCAGCGCCCGGCCGGCATGCTCCAGAGCCTCGAGCCAGGCGGCATCGTCCGGCGCCGTGTGCAGTTCCACGGCCAACCAGGGGTGGATGCCCTGCGCGCGCAGCGGCGCGCATGCCTGCGCCACCGTCGCCTCGATGCCGCCCGGATCCAGCGCGGACAGCCGGTCCCGCCGCGGGGCGACCAGCACCTCGCAGCCCTGCAGGCGGGCAAAGTCGCTGCCCGCATGGACACGGTATTCACCCTTGGGAGCGATGCGCCGCGCATCGCTGATGAATTCGCACAGGTTGCCCCAGCCGGTCTCGTTGCGCGCCAGGGCCACGAGCCGCACGTCGCCGCAGGCGAACTCGCTGCCCACGATGAGCTTCAGGCCGCACTGGCGTGCCGCGGTGTGCGCGCGCACCACGCCGGCCACGGAGCATTCGTCCGTCAAAGCCAGCGCCGCATAGCCGAGTTCGGCCGCGCGCTGCACCAGTTCGAAGGGGTGCGAGGCCCCCCGCTGGAAGCTGAAATTGCTGAGGCAGTGCAGTTCGGCATAGCCGGGCAGGCCGGATGCCGCGCCGCCGCCCTCCTCAGGTGCTGGAAGCGGCTTCGCGCTCATGCATACACCCCGTGCCAGAACCATTGCAGGTACCCGCTCGCGCCGCCCCCCTGCCACTGCCGGTAGATCCAGACCGTGCCGACGGCAGCGTTCGATGCCACGAAATAATCCCGCCGCTCCGTGCAGCCCTCCCACCAGCCGCCTTCGAACCGGTGCGGTCCGGCCAGCAGGCGCAGCGGCCCCTGCAGGCAGGGACGGTCGCCCTGCAGGGCCAGGGGCCGGGGTGGATGCACCAGCCAGCCCGGCCAGAAAACGGCGTCGGCGGACGTGCCCGCGGCCTCGCCCGGCGCGGCGGCGGGGGGCGCACCCCGGCGGCGGTCCACGGCCTGCCCCGGCAGGTGCTGCGCGGCGGCCTCCCACCGTTGCATGCGCTCGGGCCGGTGGTCGGCCTGCAGCACGGGCACGCGCACCTGCCCGGCTCCCCAGCGGGCAGACATCCGTTCCACCCACTGGTGCCAACCCTCGCCCTCCCCGCCTTCTTCGGGGCCCGGCGGCAGCAGGCTCTCGCTGGCCTGTGGCAAGGCCGCCGTATCGGCCGCGCGCAGAACGAGTCGGTTCACCGGCGCCGCCAGGGGCCGGCGCGCCAGGTGTTCGGCCAGCAGACGGCGCAGGTGTGCGAGATCCTGCGTCGCCTCGGCCGTGCGCACGGCCAGATAGTCGCCCGGTGGAAGCACCTTTCCGTCGAGTCGGCGCAGGTCGTGGCGCCACGACAGCTCCAGCGCGAGTACGCCCCGGTGGCGCGCCTGCAACCAGTCGCGCAGCGCACCCAGCAGGCGGTTCGCGGTCCACAGCAGCTGTTCGGCCGATGTGGCCGGCGCGGGCAGCTCGGCCGGCAGCTCGAAGTGCTCCGGCAGTTCCAGCCACGGCAGGGGATGGGGCACGTCGCCCCAGGCCTGGTCCAGGGCCCGCAGCGGCTCGGCGCCGAACCGCCGGGCCGCCCCATCGCGCGGCAGCGCACGCACGGCGCCCCAGGTGCGGCACCCCATGCGCTCCAGACTGGCGGTATGCGGCCGCAGGGCGGTGAGCGTGGCGAGCGGCAGGCCGTGCGGCAGGCGGCGCGGCAGCGGCAGGCCTTCTGCCTGCAGCCGCAGCAGGGCCAGGGCCTGCAGGGCCGTGGGGGCCTGGGCCATGGGAACCTCATCCGGACAAGAGGGCTCTTCGCCAGGGCCAGGGCCAGGGCCAGGGCCGCCGCCGGCCGGTGCACCGCGCGCAGCCGATGGTGGAGAGCCCCCCTGTCCCTGCCTCAGCAGGCCCAGAAGGTGGGCACGCCCGCCCCAGAGCCGCTCGGTGCAGGACACCTCCAGCAGCACGGCCTCGTCCAGCAGCGCCACGCGCGGCGTGAAGCGCAGCGCCCACCATCCGGCTGCCGCTGCGGGCATGCCCGGTGGCAGCTCAGCCAGCAGGGACGGCAGTGCGATCCAGTGCATGGCCGGCCTCCGGTCGCTCGCCCCGTACCCGCAGGTGCAATGGCGCGGTGCGCGCCGCCATCCCCTCCCGCCAGGCGGCCAGATGCCGCTGTTTCGCCCCGCTCGTAGCCGCCAGGGCCATGGCCAGGGCGGAGCCATGCGCGGGCACGGCCATCGGCGACAGCAGCGGTGCGCCGCGGCGCTTGAGCACGTGCACCTGCAAGGCGCCCTCCTCCTCCCCCGGCCGAACCCACAGCCGCAGCGGAGCGGGCGATGCCTGCAGCCGCCGGGACTCGGGACGGAAGACCCACAGCAGCGGGCCGCGCTGCGCCGCCGCCAGTTGCAGGCGCCTCAGCATGTCGGTATGGGCGGCCGGCAGCCAGGCCAGCACGGCCAGCACATCCCGGCAGCGCAGCGCCTGCTCGCAGGCCCAGGCGGCAGCGGCATCGCGGCCATCCGCGGGCGGTGCCACCCAGCACAGGCGCCCTGCCGGCAGGCCTGCCGCATGCAGCACGGGCACGAAAGGGTCGAACGGAGGGGCCACCAGCACCACCTGCCCGGGCCGCGCCACCGCACCGGCCAGCGCCGGCAGCAGCAGCGGCCATTCGGGCCGGCCCTGCCCCGCCAGCAGCACTTCCGACATCGCGCCCCGCGGCCAGCCGCCCCCGGGCAGCTGCGCATCGAGCGCCGGGTGGCCCGAAGGCTGCACGCGTGCGCCGAGAGCTTCACCGACAGGACGCAGCGAGTCGCCCCGCCACACGCCCGGCACGTCCACCCACGCCGAGCCCGCCCCCGGGCGGGAGAGGGCCGGCGAAACCGGCTGGGAGAGGGGGACGGATGCTGCCATGGCGTCTTGTTGAATACTGTTCAAATATACAGTATTCGTTCAAAAGTGCCAGCAGGGCCATCGCCCTTTCCATGTCGCAGCACGACAGGCCGCGTGTGCCGTCCCTGCATGCCCCCGAATGCCCTGCGTTCACGCATGCCCCGAAAAACCGCCGCAGGCAGAACGCGTCTTCAGGATCGGGCCGTTGTCAGGCGGTGGACAGCAGCAGCGCGCAGTGTGCGCACCACTGCGCGACCGCCGCGTCCGCCGGATCGGCAGGGGCTTGCCCGCCCAGCTCAGGCCAGCGCCTCTGCGTGGCATGCACGATGCTGCCCAACTGCCAGAGCGCCTCGCCGCGCACCAGTGCCAGCTCCGCCAGTCCCTGGGGATCGCCCTGCAGGTGCTCCTGGATCTCGCCTTCCTGGCCCGGGTGGCCGCCGGCCTCCACCAGCGATTGCTGCAGCGCCTGCAGGCGCTGCTCGACGAAGGCCGCAGGATGCCGGCTGCCACGGTCCAGCACGGAGGGCGGCAATTGCGGGCGCAGCCGGGCCCAGTGGTCGAATGCTCCGCCCAGCGTGTCCAGCATCCGGCCGGCCTCTTCCGGGGGCGGCGACAGGGCGACCGCGGAGCCACCGCCATCCGCGAGCAGCGGCAGCAGCAGCGCGGACAGCTCCGCGGGAAATTTCCGGTGGTTGAGTCGCAGGCTCAGCGACAGGCGCTGGGCCGCCAGCGCGCTGTATTTTTCGAAGAAGGCAGCCGCCACCTCCGACAGCATCAGGATCCGCCCCATCGGCGAGATGTCCGGCCCGCGCAGCCCGCGCGGATAGCCCGTGCCGTCCATGCGTTCGTGGTGTTCCAGGACGGCCGCCTCCATCGACGCCGGGTAGGCACCCTGGGCACGCAGCAGCAGCATGGCGGTGATCGGATGGGCCACGAGGTGCTTGCGGTCCGGCCCGGAGACCTTGTGGTCGGGGTCGTTCCACATCGGGTCCATGTGCATCACCCCGATGTCGTGCAGCAGCGCGGCCTCCGCCAGCAGGGCCGTTTCGCGCGCGGCCCATCCGCTGCCCAAAGCAAGATGGATCGCCAGCAGCATCATGCGCACGCTGTGCACGAACAATTCCGGTCGCTGCTCGCGCATCACCGTCAGCCGGAAGGCCATGGGCCCGGGCAGCAGCATGCCGCGCAGCGGCGCGAGCAACGGCTCCGGCCCGCCATGCGCCCGCGACAGCAGTTCCACCAGCCTGCAGCCTCCATCGGGGCCGCTCCCGCACTGCTGCAGCACCGCCGCCTCGATGGCGGCCGCGTCCACGGTGCGCTCGGTGCCCAGCAGGCCGTCGATCGGATCGCGCAGCGTGTGGCGCACCAGCCGGTCGTACAGGCGGCTGTCGATGCGCGTGCCCTTTTCCACAAGCTTGATGCCGCTGTCGGTGTAGATCGCATCCCGGGTGACCACGGGGCTGCGCTCGGCCATGTCGGTCACGCTGCGCAGATAGTGGGTGCCGTCCCGGGCCAGTTCCTGCGCGGCGGCCAGGGCCTGTTGCGCCGCGGCAGCCGACATCCCGGCGGGCGCGCCGGGACCGCGTCGGTCGTGATCGTTGTCGTTGTTCATGCCTGCCTGAATATACGGCCCCGCAGTGGCTGCCCGGGCGCAAAAAAAGCCTGCGGGCGCACAGCCGGCAGGCTTTTCCTGGAGTGCCGGCGGGGCGCCGGCAGGGGGCGGGTTCATCCTCCGCCCCGGTGCATCAGCCCTGGCTCTTCTGGTAGCTGGCGACGCCGTCGGTGATTTCCTTGTGGGCGGCTTCGACGCCTTCCCAGCCCAGCACCTTCACCCACTTGCCCTCTTCCAGGTCCTTGTAGTGCTCGAAGAAGTGGCTGATGGCCTTCAGGCGCACGGGATTCACGTCGTCCACCGTCTTCCAGCCTTCGTACATCTTGAGGATCTTGGTGGTGGGCACGGCCAGCACCTTGCCGTCCACGCCGGCTTCGTCTTCCATCTTCAGGATGCCGAGCGCGCGGCAGGGCACGACCACGCCGGGGTGCAGCGGATACGGCGTGATCACCAGCACGTCCACCGGATCGCCGTCGCCGGACAGCGTCTGGGGCACATAGCCGTAGTTGCAGGGGTAGTACATGGCCGTGGTCAGGAAGCGGTCCACGAAGACCGCGCCGGATTCCTTGTCCACTTCGTACTTGATCGGGTCGGATTCCGCGGGAATCTCGATGACCACGTTGAAGGTTTCGGGAAGCTTCTTGCCAGGGGTGACGTTGTTGAGGGACATGGTTGGGATGGTGGTGGGAATGCGATGGATGCGCTGCCGACTTGCCGGCCGCGCAGGGCGGCCGCAGGTGGCGCATTCTAGGGCGAGTCGCATGCGGCTTCCCTGGCGGCCGGCCGCGGACAGCACGCCACGGCCCCGCGACGGGCGGCGTGAAACGGGCAGTTTCAATGCCCGGGAGAAACCCGCTTATGCTGGCGCGGCCTCCGGGATAATCCCCATGGCCATGGAAATTCGGCCCGGGAGGCGCTGTATAAAAAATTATTTCTGCGTCAAAAGATTATTTTCATGTTTGATTCGACCTTGAAACTCACGGACCCGGAGGACGTCCCCGGCGCGCTGAAATCGGCAGGTGCCGAAATCATCCGCTCCGTCGCCCTTCCCTCGGGCATCGTGCTGTCCGAATGGAGTTGCCACAACACCCTGACCGACTACAAGAGCGCTTCAGAGAACGTCCTCAGCATTTACCTCTCCGGCGGGGAAAACTGCAGCCAGATGCGCCAGCAGCAGATCGTGCGCAGCGGCTTCGAAAATGCCACCTGCCTTTTCCCCAAAGGCGGCGGTGAATCGCGGTGGCGGATCACGGGGCGGCTCAATTTCCTGCATATCTATTTCGACCCGGAAAAGTTCAGCCCCGCGATGCAGCAGTCGCTGCGGCAACCGCCCGAGGCCTGCCAGTTCCGCGAGGTCTTCCAGGAGGCCTCGCCCGTGATCGGCTCGGCGGCCCGCAGCATCGCTCTGACCGACTGGAACGACACCGGGCTGGCAACGGGCATCGAAGGGCTCACGAGCTGGATCATCCTCCACGCCATCCGCGACTACACCGTGCCCGGCCTGGAGAAGACGGAGACCCGCGGCAGGTTCTCGGCACGCCATGCCCGCCTGCTGCGGGACTACCTGGACGCGAACCTCGGCGCATCGGTGCAGCTCGACGACCTGGCCGGGCTGGTCAACCTGAGCCGCTACCACTTCCTGCGCAAGTTCAAGAGCACCTTCGGACAATCGCCGCACGCCTTCCTTACCGAACTGCGCATGGCGCGCGCCCACGACATGCTGCAGCACACCACGCAGAAGATCGCGGCAGTGGCCTTCGAGTGCGGCTACAGCCAGCAAAGCCATTTCACCGCCGCCTTCCGGCGCTGCTATGGCTACCCACCCAGCGCAGTCCGGCGGCGTTGACGATCAGGCCCAGCAACACTATGCCGCCGTCCGGGCGGCCCGGATCGCCTCGGCGACGCCCGGGGCCCTGAGCTTGCGGTGCGACAGGGCCGGCACGCCGAGTTCGGAAGCGAGTGCGCGCACCTGCGCCTTGAAGCCGGCCTTGAGGTTGTCGTGGAAGACGACCGCATCGACTCCTCCGGCGATCGAGCGGGCGCAGGCCAGCATGTCCGGCAGGCGGCCCTCCGCGTCATAGCCATGCGCCACCAGCCAGTGGTTGGGAAGTACGTGGGACAGCGCCAGGCCTTCGGCGGCCCCGAGTTCGCGCAGCGGCTGGGTGAATCCCGGCTCGAAATGCACGCCCCCGACGCACAGCAGCGACACCGCGGCCTCTCCCCACCCGGATGCGCAAAGCGCCACCAGGGCGCGCGCGAGCACGTCGGCCGCGGCAGGATCGGACCATGCGTCCGGGGTGCTGCCGATCTCCAGGTCGATGACCGAGGGCCTCAACTCGGACAGCAGCCTGCCCGGCTGGCCCCGGTAGAGCGGCCCGGACCAGTGGGTGGCCTCCATCCAGGTGGCATAGGCGTCCAGCCCGGCGCGCTGCCGCTCCGCCTCCACGCACAGGAACAGGGCCCGCGTGAGGGCGGGATCGACCGGGCTGAAGCAACCGCTGTCCATGTCCCCGGTCGTCTGCACGGTGAAGATGCGGTCGGGCGCGTTCCGTCCTTCGTGCCAGTTGACGACGACCACCGCGTCCGCATCGCCGAAACGTTCATTGACGAGGGGCGCGTACCGCAGGTAGTCGTGGCTCAGCACGTCTTCGAGCTGCAGCAGGTGGCACCGTGTCTCGCCGATGACCGCGGACAGCACGGGATGCCCATCGACGTGCCCTGCCCCGGCGTCCTGCCAGGGAATGCCGGACGACAGCAGGCGTTCGAGGACATGCGACGCGACAGGATCCTTGAGGGGATCGGTGCAGAAAGCCAACACGAGGTGTCTCATGCGTTCGCCTCCCGTGCGGCCGCGGCCCATGGCACGGAGGGGGGCCGGAAGCCTTGCCTCATCGGACGGGCTCCTTGCCGGCGCCGCGTGCCACCGGCCGGCGGCGCCACCCGCGGCCCAGGTGGTGGGCCAGTTCGACGAGCGGGCCACGGTCCCGCATGCGGTAGAGCCGGCCCCGGGCCTCCTGTGGCGTGCTGTCCCAGGTGGACACATCGGGCGTGCGCCGCAGGCGGGCGACGAGGTGGTCGATGGCCGCCTTCTCCGCCCGCGAATACAGCGTCTCGGAGTTGTCTCCTTCGGCGGGCTGGACGCAGTGCCGGCTGACGATGTCGCCAGCATCGAGTCCGGCGGAAACCCGGTGGATGGTGGTGCCGAGCCGGTCATGGCGCCCTTCGTGGAGCGCGAAGAAGAAGCAGTGGTTGCCCTTGTAGTCCGGCAGGTAGCCGCCGTGGATGTTGAGGATGCGGCCCGCGGGAATGGCGGAGAGCACGGCGCTCCCGATCTTCTTGGTGCCCATGACGACATAGGCGTCCGACACGCCGCCGCGCAGGATCTGCCCCACCAGGGGATCGTTGATCGACGGGGTGTCGTGGAACTCCACGTCCGGCTCCTGGCTCAGCGCCGTCCAGGTGCGCGGTCCTTCCGTGCGGGCGAAATACCGCTTCCGGTAGGCCTCGTAGCCGAACAGTTTGCGGCGCAGTCCGTGGTAGAGCGTCCAGAGATAGGCGCGGTAGTGACCGTTGCGGCGCAGCGAGGCGGCCTGGTCGTGTCCGGATTCCACGATGACCCGCAGGCTGCCGAACGCCTTCAGCAGTTCGGCGGCCAGGTAGAGGTGGTGCGGACCATCGGAACAGAGCAATGTGACGCGGGGCATCATCGGATCCTCCTGAAGCGGTTGTCGAGTTCGCGGCGGGACGCTTCGAAGCGCGCTGCCGCGGCGAGTTGGCGAAGACCGCAGCGGCGCAGCCGGCCGTGCAGTTCGGCGATGGCCTCGCGCGTGGACGAGGCCGTGGGACCGCCGCCGGAGCGCAGGCGGTCGAAGGGCTGCCCGTGTTCCAGTTCGGTCCGCAGTTGCGTGAGCAACCCGGAGGCCCGTGCCGCCAATGGGCTGGAATCCTCCGTAGGCGCCTGCGCGAGAAGGCGGCCCACCGTGGTGTGGGCCTCCCGGAAGGACGCCTGCCCCTCCTGGACCAGGGCTTCGGCGGCGAGCGTGGCATGGGCGTCCCCGGAGCCGAGCGCACGGCGGATGGCGGCCTCGTCGAACCGCATGCCGGCAATGGCATACGTGGCCACGGTGCACATGTCGCCCAGGCTCCCCGAGAGGTCCGCAATGGACTCCACGGCGCAGCGGCTGGCCTGGTAGGAATTGCCGGTGGGCAGGTGCGACAGCGAGGACAGCAGGCCGGCGAACTGCCCGGCATGGCGGTCATGGTGCAGCCGCAGCCATTCCAGCAGGTAGGGGTTGCGCTTCTGCGGCATGTTCGACGAACCGCCGTACATGGCCTCCGGCAGTTGAGCGAAGCCCGCTTCCCGCATCGTCCAGAGCTGCAGGTCGATGGCGAGCCGGTTCAGGTGGCCGCTCAGTTCGATGAACAGGTAGGCGCAGCGCAATGCCGGCGTCTTGTCGCTGATCGCGGCCAGGGAATTGGAGGGCCCCCGCACGCAACCCAGCAGGCGGGCCGTTTCGTGGGGGACGGTGCGAAAGCTGGTACCGGCGCCGGCGCACGCACCGAGCGGCGAGGTGTCCAGGCCGTCCTGCAGCGACGCCAGCGCCTCCATCGTGCCGAGCAGGACCGTAGCCTGGGCCGCCAGGTAGTGTCCCGCCGTACCGGGCATCGCCACCTGGTACTGGCTGTGGATGGGCAATATCGTGTCCACCGTGGCTTCGGCCCGCTGCAGCAGTGCCTCGCCGAGTTGCTGGGCGCGGTCCATGGTGCCCGCGATGGCCTGTCGGAGCGTCAGCAGCAGGTGCGTCGCATTGATGTCGTTGCGCGAACGCGCGGCCTGGACCATGCCGCCCGTGGCCTCCCCGCACCGGTCGATGACGTAGTGCTCGTAGTCGAAGTAATCGCCGCGGCCGGAGGCATGGGCGCGCAGCAGTTCCGGCTCCGCCTCCGCCGCCAGCACCGCCTCCCGGAGCGCGCTGAACTGCCCGGCGGACAGGATGCCCTGGCTGCGCAGCATCAGCAGGTGGGACTTCTCGATCGGGAACAGGCTGCCTGCCAGGCTGCCGGGCCGGAATGCGCAGCGCTCGCCCAGCGCGATGCGGCGGACCGTGGCCGCGTCCGGCGGGGGCACCTCCGGTGGCGCGTAGAGCACCTGCGAACGGCTGCGCAGCGACAGCGCCGAGCGCAACGCCGACGATGCCGTGCGGCCGCCGGCAATCACGTAGCCGGCGCGGTCGGAGAAGTCGAAGCGGCCCTGGTTGGTGCCGCCCTCCCGGAATGCGCCGGCATCCGTGGCGTCCTCCGGGAAATCGATGCCCAGGTAGCGGCGCCCGACCTCGGGGACGATGAAGGCGACGGCGGCATGCAGGGCGGGCTCCGGCACGGCGAACTGGCTGCGCCCGGCCAGGTGGCTGCGCACGTACAGGTCGGCGACGGACCAGCCGAAGGCCTGCTCCAGCAGGCGCGGGATCATGCCGCCCGCGAGCCGGGCATTGATCTCTATCACCGTGGCGATATCGCCCTGGAGCTTGACCTCGGTGTGCGCAGGCCCGAAGGCATAGCCGACCGCGTCGAGCGCCCGGGTGACGGTCTCCACGATCCTGCGGGCCGCGTCCGGACTGATGTCCGCGGGGAGCACGTGCGCGAGTTCCAGGAAGTGCGGGGGCTGCGTGAGGTATTTGCGCGTGACCGCGAGCACGTGGTGCCCGGCGCCGTCGCTGAAGGTTTCCACCGAGAACTCGGTGCCTTCCACGAAGCGCTGCGCGATCCAGGGCCCCTCCTGCGCATCGGGCATGCCGCGGGCCTCGGTGACGAGCCGCACGCCGATGCTGCCGGTGCCCTGCCGTGGCTTGACGATCGCGGGAAACCCGATGCCGTCCATGTCCGCGGCAGAGCGGACCTCCCGCGTCGCCGGGTACGGCACGCCACGCGCCTGCAGCACCTCCCCGAGCAGCAGCTTGTCGCGGCACAGGGCGATCGCGGCGGACGGATTGCAGGGCAGTCCCAGCCGCTCCGAAAGGCGCGCTGCCATCTCGATGAAGCCGTCGCTCGTGGAGGCGACGTACCGGATGGGGCCGATGCCGTACACGGCCTGCACCAGCGCATCGAGCGACCGCGTGTCGCAGGCGATGATGGACAGCCCCTCGGGCAGCCGGCCGGAGAAGCCATAGCGGGCCGGGTCCCGGACCAGCCAGTAGACGGCGTCGTACCGGCACGAGGTCTCCAGCAGCCGGTGGCCGAAGCCGGTGGTGTTGGACTCGATATAGACGATCGCCATGGCTCAGCCGAACGCGTGGATCTCGGCACGGTTCCAGGCCATGCAGGCCCAGTCGCTGCCCGCCCTCTCCGACCGCGGATGCCGGACCTGCACCGGCCGGACCTCGAAGTGGTCCGCGCACGGAGGGTCGCTGGCATAGGTGGTGTCCACGTAGCGCGACCCGTCGTCCGGACTCACGAAGACGATGGGCGTGGTCGGGTACTGCGCCTGCAGGCTTCCCGCCACGGCGTAGGCCGCCCCCGTGGTGGGTCCCCGGAAATGGCCCGTGGTCTTGTAGAGGTGGCGGGTGTAGTGGTCGGCCAGGGCGGCGCTGATCCAGTGGACGTGGTCGAACATCGCGTGCTTCAGGTTGCCCGGCATCACGGTGTTGCCCAGTCCCCGCAGCGGGCGCGGGCCGTCGGGCTGGCCGAACAGGATGCTGTTGAACGTGTCCACGCCGACCAGCGTGCAGTCGGCGCCGGCCGCGCGCAGCGCCCCGGCGAGGCCGCAGCTCGAGCCGCCGGAACCCACGGGCGCCACGAGGACGACCGAGTCGCCGACCAGGTCGCGCAACTGGCGCCCGATGCCCTCGTAGGCCAGCGAGTTGTCCTCGTTGTCGTACTGCCGGCACCAGAACGATCCGGGTTCGGACTCCAGGATCTCGTGGAGCCTGTCCAGCCGGGCCTTCTGGTAGCCCTGGCAACCCTTCTTGTCGGTGACGATCTCCACGCGCCCGCCCAGCATCTCGAGCTGGCGCCGGTAGCTGTCGTCGATCGCCGGGTCGCTGATCGCGATGAAACGCGAGTTCATGCGGTTGCAGACCATGGCCATGCCAAATGCGAAATTTCCGCTCGAGGTCTCGATGACGCTGCCGCCGGGCTTGAGGTCGCCGCGGGCGATCGCCTTGTGGATGATGAAGTGCGCGGGCACGATCTTCATCGCCTTGAACGCCAGCATGTGCATTCCCTCGTCCAGGGGAAAGACGACGGCGTCGCGCATGGCATCGAGGGGGGATTCGTAACGGAGCATCTGCGATCTAGGCGGTGGTGTAGAGGTGGGTGGAGATGTCGAGGGCCTGCAGCCGCTTCTGGGCATGGAAAGCCTTGGCGGCGCACTCGGGATCGCGCGCGCCGTAGAGCAGGCCGATATAGGTGCCCGAATGCGCGGCCACCATGCCCAGGGCGCCGGTCTCTTCCTTCAGGGCGCGGAGGTGGCCGATGTGCGGATGGGGGTTGAAAGCCTGCGCGATCTCGCAGCTGCGCGTCGCGACCTCGCCGATCCTGCGCAGGTCCGCGGCGCGGGCGGCGGATTTCATGTCGTCAAGCAGCGCGTGGTACTCGGAGCACAGGGCGCTGGAGACCGCGCACCGCGTCCGGTTGAACTCGATCGTGTCGCATTCGCCGCCGCGGTCGATCCCGACGATCATGAGTTCAGGTGTCTCCCCCAGTTGCTCATCGAGCTTCACTTCGCGGTGGTAGAACGAAACGATGCCGTCGTACATGACCCCGTCGGTAGGCTCGATGCCGCGGAGGATGGACTCGAT
Source organism: Paracidovorax avenae ATCC 19860 (assembly GCF_000176855.2). Lineage (NCBI taxonomy): Bacteria > Pseudomonadati > Pseudomonadota > Betaproteobacteria > Burkholderiales > Comamonadaceae > Paracidovorax > Paracidovorax avenae. Next base: position 2,855,334 of record NC_015138.1, read on the forward strand.
GGTCTCGGCCTCCGGTTCCCGCCCGTGCGCGCGGGCTGTCGCCCGGATGACGGCCACCATGTCGGCGGAGGAACTGGCGAGCCCCTTGCCCGCCGGGAAGACCGACTGGAAATGCAGCCGCCCGCCCGGCGGCAGGCCGTGCAGGCGCAGGTAGTCCTGTGCGGCGCGGCAGGCCTTGGTGCGGCAGGCGATGTTGCAGACCACCACGGGCCCGTCCGTCACCTGGAATTCGACGATGGACATGAGATTGACCGGCAGGGTCACCAGGAAGTGCCGCCCTCCCGGCAGCACCCCCTGCATGAGCTCGCCGAACGTGCCCCGGCACTGGCCGGTGGCCCGCAGCGGCGGCCATGCGGTGGACTGAAGCGCTTCTCCTCGTTCTCGTGGAACCATGTTTCTCCTTGTTGTGCGGGCTCCCAGTCCCTTTGTCCAGCAAGGCTAAACGCCGGGCGATGGCGTTTTTTTCCAAAGATTGCTCAGTCCTGTCGAGAAATTGCTGTGCAGCGGCGCTCTTGCGGGCGGCTTCCGGCCGGCGTACATTGGGACTGTTGGCCAATCGTCTCCACCCGCCGTCGCGGGCCGATGGGCACGAGGAAGCAACGCAGCGGAAACACCCGCGATGCGTTGCGTGTTTCCTTTCCGTGCATCCCTTGGACAGGAGACGACGAGCATGGCTGCATCCCCCCTCTTTCCCCCCGCCCTCTGGCTGGCCTTCCTCTGCGGCGCGGCCGCCGTGGCCTACGGACTGTGGGCGCGCCGCTGGATCCTCGCGCAGGACGCCGGCAGCGAGCGCATGCAGGCCATCGCCGCCGCGATCCAGGCCGGCGCGGCCGCCTACCTCGCACGGCAGTACCGCACCATTGCCGTGGCAGGCGCCGTGCTGGCCGTGCTCATCGGCTTCTTCCTGGACCTGCGCACGGCCGCCGGCTTCGTGCTGGGTGCGGCGCTCTCGGGCGCCTGCGGCTTCATCGGCATGAACATCTCGGTGCGCGCCAACGTGCGCACCGCGCAGGCGGCGGCGCGGGGCATCGGCCCGGCGCTGCAGGTGGCTTTCCGCGGCGGGGCGATCACGGGCATGCTGGTGGTGGGCCTCGGGCTGCTGGGCGTGGCCGGCTTCGGCGCCTTCCTGCTGCATGCGGGACCGGCGGTGCCGGCGTCCGGCGCGGGCGTGGCGGCGCAGCTGCATCCGCTCATCGGCTTCGCCTTCGGTGCGTCGCTGATTTCCATCTTCGCCCGGTTGGGCGGCGGCATCTTCACCAAGGGCGCGGACGTCGGGGCGGACCTCGTGGGCAAGGTGGAGGCCGGCATCCCCGAGGACGATCCGCGCAACCCTGCCGTGATCGCCGACAACGTGGGCGACAACGTCGGCGATTGCGCCGGCATGGCGGCCGACCTGTTCGAGACCTATGCGGTGACCCTGATCGCCGCCATGGTGCTGGGCACGCTGCTGGGCCTCCCGCCCGCGCTGGCCATGGCCTATCCGCTGGCGCTGGGCGGCGTGTCCATCCTGGCCTCGATCGCGGGCTGCGCCTTCGTCAAGGCGTCGCCCGGCATGACCAACGTGATGCCCGCGCTCTACCGGGGCCTGGCGGTGGCCGGCGGGCTGTCGCTGGCGGCCTTCGCGCTGGTCACGTTCTGGCTGTTCCCCGATGCCGCGCTCTTTCCGCAGGCCACCGCCGGGCGGCTCTTCGGCGCCTGCGCCACGGGCCTGGCACTCACCGCCGCGCTGGTCTGGATCACCGAGTACTACACGGGCACGCAATACGCGCCCGTGCGCCACATCGCGCAGGCCTCCACCACCGGGCACGGCACGAACATCATCGCGGGCCTGGGCGTGTCGATGCGCTCCACCGCATGGCCGGTGGTGTTCGTGTGCGTGGCGATCCTGGTCTCCTACACCCTCGCGGGTATCTACGGCGTGGCGGTGGCCGCTACGTCGATGCTCAGCATGGCCGGCATCGTGGTGGCGCTGGACGCCTACGGCCCCATCACCGACAACGCGGGCGGCATCGCCGAGATGGCCGAACTGCCGGCCGGCGTGCGCGCCGTGACCGATCCGCTCGACGCCGTGGGCAACACCACCAAGGCCGTGACCAAGGGCTACGCCATCGGCTCGGCAGGCCTCGCCGCCCTCGTGCTGTTCGCCGACTACACGCACCAGCTCGGCGTGCAGGGGCAGGCGCTGCGCTTCGACCTGTCGGATCCGCTGGTGATCGTGGGCCTGTTCATCGGCGGCATGGTGCCCTACCTGTTCGGCGCCATGGCCATGGAGGCCGTGGGCCGCGCGGCGGGCGCGGTAGTGGTGGAAGTGCGGCGGCAGTTCTCCACCATCGCCGGCATCATGGAAGGCCGTGCCCAGCCCGAATACGGCCGCGCAGTGGACATGCTCACGGCCGCGGCGATCCGCGAAATGGTGGTGCCCAGCCTGTTGCCGGTGGCCGTGCCCATCGCGGTGGGCCTGCTGCTCGGGCCGCGCGCGCTGGGCGGCCTGCTCATGGGCACCATCGTCACCGGCCTGTTCGTGGCCATCAGCATGTGCACCGGCGGCGGCGCCTGGGACAACGCCAAGAAGTACATCGAGGACGGCCACCACGGCGGCAAGGGCAGCGAGGCGCACAAGGCCGCCGTCACCGGCGACACGGTGGGAGACCCCTACAAGGACACGGCCGGCCCGGCCGTGAACCCGCTCATCAAGATCATCAACATCGTGGCGCTGCTCATCGTGCCCCTGGTGGCACGGCTGCACGGCGGAGGCTGAGCCGGCTGCAGCCGCCATGAAAGCCCGGAGACCATGGGATGGCCGCCCGCAGGCGACAAGCCAGCGGCCTGGCCTGGGGTAAGGTGGCCCGTTCCCCTTGTCCTCCCCAGAAAGGCTGTCCGATGCCGCTGCATGCATCCGCGCGATCCCTCCCCGTTTTCCGCCAGTCGCCCGCCGGCTGGAAACCTGTGCTGGCGGCCGTACTGGCGCTCGGCGTGCTGGCCTCCGGCCCGGCCTCTGCCCAGTCCACCGCACCGCAGCCCGGCGCCAGCCCGGCCGTGCAGGGCACGCTGCAGGCCGTGCGCTCGGCCCCGGCGGTGCGGCAGGTGCTGGACGACCTGCGCACCGACCACGCCCGCGCCATCGACGAGCTGCGCCACCTGGTGCAGATACCGGCGCCGCCTTTCAAGGAGCAGCGCCGCGCCGAATACGTGGTGAAGCGATTCCGGGAACTGGGCCTGGCGGACGCCGCCATCGACCAGGAAGGCAATGCCGTGGGCGTCCGCAAGGGCTCGGGCAATGGTCCCCGGCTGGTGGTGTCTGCGCACCTCGACACCGTGTTTCCCGAAGGCACCGACCTCAGCGTGCGCGAGGATGGCGGCCGGCTGTACGCCCCCGGCATCTCGGACGACACGCGCGGCGTCACCGTGCTGCTCTCCTGGCTCAAGGCGCTCAACGAACGCCAGCTGCAGACGGTGGGCGACATCGTCTTCGTGGCGAACGTGGGCGAGGAGGAACTGGGCAACCTGCGCGGCATGAAGGCACTGTTCCGCGAGCATGCGGACATCGACGGCATGGTCGGCCTGGAGCCGGGGGATGGCGACGGCATCCTGAACCAGGGCACGGGCAGCCACCGCTACGAAGTGGCCTTCAAGGGGCCGGGCGGCCACAGCTTTGCGGCCTTCGGGCAGGTGCCCAGCGCCATCCACGCGATGGGCCGCGCGATCGCGCACATCGGCGACGTGCAGGTGCCTTCCGATCCCAAGACCACCTTCACCGTGGGCAAGGTGGGCGGCGGCACCTCCGTGAACACCATCGCGGGCGACGCCACGATGGCCGTGGACATCCGCTCCAACGCCCTGCCCGCGCTGCTGCAGGCCGAAAAGGACATCATGGCCGCCATCCAGCGCGGCGTGCAGGAAGAGAACCGCCGCTGGAACACCGCCGCGAAGATCACGGCCGAGCCGAAGATGATCGGCGACCGCCCGGCCGGCGCCACCGCCGCCGGCGAGCCCATCGTGCAGGCCGCCGTGGCATCGGTCATCGCCTCGGGAGGCAAGCCCACCCTGCGCGCGGCCAGCACCGACGCCAACGTGCCCATGGGGCTGGGCATCCCCGCCATCATCCTGGGCAGCGGCGGAAGGACCGGCGGCTTCCACGCGCTGGGCGAGTGGTTCGAGCCCGGCGACGCCTGGAAGGGCGCACAGACCGGGCTCGCCACGGTGCTCACGCTGGTGGGTGTGCAGGGCGTGAGCGAGCCGGTACTGGCCAGACGCCCACGCCGCTGAGGGAAAGGCCCCGGGTCAGGCCTGCGCCGGGCGGCCCGGCCGCTCGTTCAGGCGCACCGGGCCCGAGCGTGCCTCGACCGCCGCCTGTACTTCGCGACGCAGCCCGAGCGCGAAGCCGATCTCGGCCGCCACGAAAAGCGGCCCGACGATCAGGCCCACAAGGTCGTCCACGAAGGCGGGCTTGCGGCCTTCGTAATAGTGGCCCACGAACTGGATCACCCAGCCGACCACGAACAGGCCCAGGCCCGCCCCCAGCCACGGCGCAGTGCCCTGCGCCGCGAGCCACTGGCCCACGGCCAGCATGGCGGCCAGCACCGAGGCCATCGCGAGCCCGTAGCGCACATCGAGCCGGAAATAGAACAGGCTGGCGGCCAGCGCCGCGGCCAGGGCGGGCGATACCGGCAGCAGGCCGCCGGCCAGCCACGCCGGACGCGACAGCAGCACCGTGACGGCCAGCATGATCATCGGCACGCCGACGAAATGGGTCTGGATATTGCGCGGATCGCGGTGGTAGTCCGCGTACTGCGACAGGTGGTCGATCAGGGTTTTCATGGAGCGTCTCCTGCGTGGCGGCCCTCTCGGTCGGGGTGCCTGGAGCGAATAATCCGCAGTGGCCGCTGCGCCGTCTGTCGGCCAGCCGACACAACCCGCCGGAGCGGGCCGCCCCTGTCCTGCCGCATGACCGACACCCTGACTTCCGCCGCGGACCATCTCGCCACGCTCGCCTCGGGCCGGTGGTTCGCTTCCCTGCCCCCCGGGCTGGCCGGCGCGCTCGCCGGCATGGCGCACATGCGCGCACTGCAGCCCGGGCAGGCGCTCTTCCTGCGGGGCGATCCGCCGTGCGGGCTGTATGCGGTGGTGCGCGGCGCGATCGACATCTCCGGCATCGGCGGCAGCGATCCGCAACCGCGCGCCGCCCTGCTCACGAGGCTGGAGCCACCCGCCTGGTTCGGGGAAATCGCGGTCTTCGACCGGGCCGCGCGCACGCACGACGCGCATGCGGCCGAGCCCGGAGCCCTGCTGCTGCACGTGCCGCAGGCTCCCCTGCTGGCCTGGCTCGCGCAGCATCCGGAGCACTGGCACGCCCTGGGCATGCTGCTGGCCGACAAGCTCCGCACCGCCTTCGTCGCGCTGGAAGAACTCGCGCTGCTGCCCGCGCCCCGGCGCCTTGCCCGGCGGCTGGTGCTCATGGCCGAGGGCTACGGGCAGTGGGCCGGCGAAGGGCGCTCGCGCCGCCAGCTCTCGCTGTCGCAGGAGCAGCTGGCGCTGATGCTCGCGCTCTCGCGCCAGACCACCAACCAGATCCTGCGCGACCTGCAGGGCCGCGGCCTGCTGCGCATGCACCGCGGCAGCATCGAGATCCTGGACCTGGCCGGCCTGCGCGCTGCCTGCGGCTGACTGTCGGGGCGCGCGTGCCGCACAATGGCCCGCATGCAATACCACCACATTGCCAATGCCGCCGCGCCTTCCACCGGCGGCCGCACCCTGCCGGTGATCGATCCCTCCGACGGCCAGCCCTACGACGAGATCCAGCGCGGCACGGCCGAGGACATCGACGCGGCCGTGCGCGCGGCACGGCACTGCCACGACACCGTGTGGCGCGCGCTCGCGCCGGCCGAGCGGGGACGGCTGCTGATGCGCCTGTCGCAGGCCGTGGCGGCCCATGCGGAGGAACTGGCGGACATCGAACGGCGCGACTGCGGCAAGCCCACCCGGCAGGCGCGCGCCGATGCCATCGCGCTGGCGCGCTACTTCGAGTTCTACGCCGGCGCCTGCGACAAGCTCCATGGCGACACCATCCCCTACACGGATGGCTACAGCGTGCTCACCTGGCGCGAGCCGCACGGCGTGACGGGGCACATCGTGCCCTGGAACTATCCCATGCAGATCTTCGGGCGCTGCGTGGGCGGCGCGCTGGCCGCCGGCAACGTCTGCGTGGTCAAGCCCTCGGAGGATGCCTGCCTCTCGCTGCTGCGGGTCGCGCAATTGGCCACCGGGGCGGGTTTCCCGCCGGGCGCGATCAACATCGTGACGGGCTACGGGCACGAGGTGGGCGAGGCGCTGGCACGCCATCCCGGCATCGACCACATCAGCTTCACCGGCAGTCCGCGCATCGGCACATTGATCCAGCAGGCTGCGGCCGAGCGGCACTGCCCGGTCACGCTGGAGTTGGGCGGCAAGAGCCCGCAGATCCTGTTCGCGGATGCCGACCTGGACGCCGCCCTGCCCGCGGTCGTCAACGCCATCGTGCAGAACGCGGGCCAGACCTGCTCGGCCGGTTCGCGGGTGTTGATCGATGCGCTCATCTACGAGCGGGTGCTGGAGCGGCTGGCCGGCCTGTTCGAGGCGCTGCGCGTCGGGCCCGCTGCCATGGACCTCGACCTGGGGCCGCTGATCCGCCAGAGCCAGCAGCAGCGCGTGTGGGATTTCCTCTCCGACGCGCAGGTGGCGGGCATACCCGTCATGGCGCAAGGCACCGTGGTGGATGGCGCACCGCAGACGGGCTTCTACCAGGCGCCCACGCTGCTGCGCGACGTGCCTGCGGACCATCGCCTCGCGCAGGAGGAAATCTTCGGCCCCGTGCTCTCGGCCATGCCTTTCGAGGACGAGGACCATGCCGCGCAACTGGCCAACGCCACGCGCTTCGGCCTCGTGGCCGGCGTGTGGACGCGCGACGGCGGGCGCCAGTTCCGCATGGCACGGCGCATTGCCAGCGGCCAGGTGTTCATCAACAACTACGGCGCCGCCGGCGGCGTGGAACTGCCCTTCGGCGGGGTGAAATCCAGCGGCCATGGCCGCGAAAAGGGCCTGGAGGCGCTGCACGGCTTCACCACGCTCAAGACCGTGGCCATCCGGCACGGGTGAGCCCGCGCGGAGCCCTCAGCCCAGCGCGGTGTCGAGCAGCATCATCAGCACGAAGCCGATCATGAGCCCGCCGGTGGCCCAGGCCTCGTGCCCCTTGCGGTGCGACTCGGGAATGATCTCGTGGCTGATGACGAACAGCATCGCCCCGGCGGCGAAGCCCAGGCCCCAGGGCAGCAGCCCGGCCGACAGGCCGATGACCGAGGCGCCGAGCACCGCGCCCAGCGGCTCCACCAGGCCCGAGGCCATGCCCAGCAGCACGGCTAGCCAGCGCGGGTAGCCTGCCGCGAGCAGAGCCACCGCCACCACCAGGCCTTCGGGCACGTCCTGGATGGCGATGCCGGCCGTGAGCGTGCCGGCCTGCAGCGGGCTGGTGCCGCCGTAGGCCACGCCGATCGCCAGCCCCTCGGGCAGGTTGTGCAGCGCGATCGCGAAGACGAACAGCCAGGTGCGCCGCAGCGTGCGCGGCGAGGGGCCGCCCTCCACCCCCTTGATGAAATGCTCGTGCGGCAGCACGCGCTCCATGGCGAGCAGCGCCAGGCCGCCCAGCAGGATGGATGCGCCGATGATGCCCCCGGCCGCCCAGCCCCCCGCGCCGTTGGCTTTCGCGGCTTCCAGGCCAGGAAGGATGAGCGAGAAGGAACTGGCCGCCAGCATCACGCCGGCCCCGAAGCCGAAGAGCGTGTCCTGCACCCGCTCCGACAGGCGCTGCGAGAACACCACGGGCAGCGTGCCCAGCGCCGTCGCCAGCGCCGCGACGAGGCCGCCCTGCCAGGCCTGTGCCACGCGCGGATTCGCCTGGAGGAACTGCGTGAACTGCAGCGCCAAAACCACGGCGCCCGCCAGGGCGATGGCCAGGCCCAGCCAGCGGCGGAGGCTCCAGGCGGGGCGGCGCAGGGAAAGCGAGTTCTGGGCGGGCATGGGCGGAGGCTCCGGCTGGGTTGTCACGATGGAAGATCCCGGTGCGTTCAGGCGAAAGGGGCTGTGCCGGCGGGATCAGCCGCGCGCCTGCGCATACCGGCGCGCGACCTCATCCCACCGGATCACACGATAGAACGCGGCGATGTATTCGGGGCGCCGGTTCTGGTACTGCAGGTAGTAGGCGTGCTCCCACACATCGAGCCCGAGGATCGGCGTGTGGCCGGACAGCAGCCCGGCCATGAGCGGGCTGTCCTGGTTGCCGCTGCTCTCCACCGCCAGTCGGCCGGCACCATCGACCACCAGCCAGGCCCAGCCGCTGCCGAAGCGGGTCAGCGCCGCCTTGGTGAAGGCCTCCTTGAACGCATCGAAACCGCCGAGGTCCCGGTCGATCGCCTCGCCGAGCGCACCGCCCGGCTGTCCGCCTCCGCCCTGCCCTTCCGGCGCCATCACGGTCCAGAACAGGCTGTGGTTGGCATGGCCCCCGCCGTTGTTGCGCACCGCCGTCTGCAGCGATTCCGGCAGCGACTGCAGGGCTGCCACGAGCGTTTCCACCGGCGTGTCGGCATGCGGTGTGCCTTCCAGCGCCGCATTCAGGTTGTTGACGTAGGCCTGGTGGTGTTTGCTGTGGTGGATCTCCATGGTGCGCGCATCGATGTGCGGCTCCAGGGCGTCATAGGCATAGGGCAAGGCGGGAAGCGTGTGCGGCATGTGGCTCACTTTCGGGCAGGACGGATGGAAGAAGAATCAATCGCATTTGAATGATAATTATTCCTATTGTCATTTGCGTCAAGTAGGACATTGCCCTTCCGTGGCAGGCAAGCAGGCAGCCTGCCTCGCCGTCAGGCCAGTGGCGGCAGCAGGTTCATCAGCATCACCATGGCCAGTCCCACCAGGGCCACGATGGACTGCACCATCGAAATCGTCTTGGTGGCCTCGCCCATGTCCATGCCGAACGATTCCTTCACCAGCCAGAAGCCGGCGTGGTTGGCATAGTTGAAGAAGAGCGATCCACAGCCGATGGACAGCGCCAGCAGCGGCTGGTTCACCGCCGTGCCGGATGCGGCCAGGGGCGCCAGCAGGCCGGCCGCGCCCACGATGCCCACGGTCGCCGAGCCGGTGGAGACGGACAGCAGCATGGAAATCAGCCAGCCCAGCAGCAGCGGGGACACGGGCCACTGGTGGCTCAGGTGGACGATGGCGTCGCCCACGTGCGCGTCGGTGAGCACCTGCTGGAAAGCGCCGCCACCCGCGATGATGAGCAGCACGTTGGCGATCGGCTTGATGCTGTCGCCCAGGGCCTTGCGCACGGCCTCCGGCCGGCCGGGCCGCAGCACCAGCACGGCGAAGAGGACACCCAGCAGCATGGCGACGATCGGATGGCCCACGAAGGCGGCGAAATGCAGCAGGGCGGAACCCTTGGGCAGCAGCACCTCGCCCAGCGCGTGCAGCAGCATCAGCAGGGCGGGCGCCAGGGCGGCCAGCACGCCCTGGCCGATGCCGGGCGGGTTCTGGCGCACGGGCTGCGCCGCAGGGCCGCCGGCATCGGCCGCATCGGGTGCGTATTGGGCAACCAGGGCGTCGTCAGGGCGCACCTTCAGGCGCCGGGCGATGAACGTGCCGTACACCGGGCCGGCCAGCACGATGGCGGGGATGGCAGCGATGAAGCCGTAGATCATGGTGGCGCCGACGCTGGTCTTCAGCGTGGCGATGGCCGTGAGCGGGCCGGGATGGGGCGGCACCATGCCGTGCATGGCCGCCAGGGCGGCGATCACCGGCACCCCGACATAGACGTAGGCCGAGCCGCTGCCCTTGCGTTCGGCCTCCAGCTTGCGGGCCACCCCGAAGATCAACGGCAGCAGCACGACCAGGCCGACCTCGAAGAACATCGGGATGCCGATGACGAAGGCCACGCCCGCCATGGCCCACGGCAGCATCTTCGTGGAAGCGCGGTCCAGGATGGCGCTCGCCAGGCGGTCGGTCACGCCCGAATCCGCCAGGATCTTGCCCAGCATGGCCCCCAGCGCCACGACCAGCCCCACCGCGCCCAGCGTCTTGCCGGCCCCTGCGGAAATGGCCCCGACAAGCTTGTCCAGCGGCATGCCCGTGAACAGGCCGGCGGCCACCGAAACGATCAGCAGCGCCAGCAACGGATGCAGCCGGAGGCGGGACACGATGAGCGCGACCAGCGCGAGCACGCTGGCCAGCGCCGTGACCAGCAGTTGAATGTCCTGAGAGTTCATCGGAAGAGCCGGATCGGGATGGAAGATGGTGGAGCCGCATCCTACCGGGCCGCCACTTTTCCCGACGGAGCCCGGTGAAACCCTGAGAACTCCCCGCTGGCGAATCCGCACAATGGAACGCGCTGCGCACCCGCCACTCCGGCAGGCGTGCAGCCAACGACAGACCAACGACGACCGGCCGGCAGCCGGCACGGCCACCAAGAGAGGGTTCCCATGCAAGACAGCACATCTCCCGCCTCCGGGGCGGGTACGGATACGCGCATCGTGCGCGCTGCCATCCATCCCGCCATCGGCATCGCCCGCGTCGGCAACAGCCGGGAGGCGTTCTACGTCGGCCCGCAGGTCACCCATCCCGCCCCCCGGGAGCCCGGCTTCTACCGCGACCCCACGGGAGCGCTCAAGCGCGAGGCGGCCGAGTTCCGTGTCTATGGCTACAACGCCGCGGGCGAAGTCGTCCGGGAACTGGTCTCCCCTGCGGATGACGTCTGCTGGGAGGTCCATGTAGCCAACCGCAAGGCGGCCTGGTACCAGTGGCAGATCGCCATGGACATCCCGGAGGCAGCCAAGGTCGTACTGCCCCGCCGCAATGCCAACGTGACGGCCACCGCGCGCGATACCCTGGCCATCGATGCCGGCGCGCAGCGCATCCAGGGCCCGCATGCCGCCGCCGTCGCGTGCACGGGCCACTTCACCGGCGTGGCGGTGCAGATCGGGGAACTGCGCACCGACGGCCAGGGCCGGTTGCTGTTTCTGCCCGGCCACGGCGTCTCCGCATCGCCCACAGGCAGCCCGATCTTCATCGAGGGAGACGACAACTCCTTCATCAATGCCGACGGCTGGTACGACGACACCTGCGACGGCCCGGTCTCTGCCACCGTACGCATCGATGGGCAGCCGGTTCCGGTGGAAGGCGCCTGGGTGGTCAGCGCCCCGCCCAACTACGCTCCCCAGGTCAAGGCCGAACGCACGCTGTACGACCTGCTGCACAGTCTCTACGTGCAGGCAGGCTGGCTGCCCTTCCCGCAGGAGATCTCGTTCACGCGCGATGTGTACCCCATCCTGCAGCGGCTCTCGGGCCTGCAGTGGGTCAACCAGGGATTCGCGACGCAGTTCGGCCACAACGGCGTTTTCGATTTCGAGAACCCGGCGTTGATCGAGCGCCTCGCCGCCCTGCCCCCGGCCGGCGCCTATGACCCGAACGCGGAAGTGCGCCGGCAGGTGTTCAACAGCTTCCGGCCTCCCGAGCCGGCGGACGGCAACCAGATGCCCTGGCCCTGGATCTACGGCGACGCCATGACCTATCCTACGGGCCAGAGCCCGCGCCAGAACGCCGCCATCAGCCAGACCCAGAGCGACATCCTGGCCCGCTGGGCGGACGGCCGGTTCACTGCGGACTGGGGCCAACTGCCCGCCCCTGCGGACCACATCGACGCCGTGCCGCTGCAGGAGCAGCCGGCCATGCTCGACCGGGCCGCCCTGGATTTCTGCCTGGCCGATGCCTTCCACCCCGGCTGCGAGCTGACCTGGCCAATGCGCCACCTCACCCTCTACAGCGCACCCTTCCGCATCCGCCGCCGGCCGGCAGGCGAAGTGGAGCCGGACTACGGCAAGACGCTCGACCAGGCGACCGCGCTCTCGGCGAACGGGCCGCTGTATGCGCAGGGCCCCGGCGACCTCAACCGCTGGATGGGCCTGCCCTGGCAGGCCGACACGGCCTTTTGCCGCGCGGGCTACGACACGCATTACGACCCGTTCGCCCCCGCCTTCTGGCCCGCCCGTGTGCCCAACCAGGTGCTCGCCGAGCAGGACTACGCCATCGTGATGGACTCCGGCCAGCCGCCCGAGCGCCGCGTGGAGGCGTTCACGAACCGCACCAACTGGAACAAGCCGCTGCCCGAACCCACGGCCGAAGCGATGACCACGATGGTGCGCATCTTCGGGTCCATGGGGCTGCTGGAAGTGCGCCCGGGCGTGAAAGACGATCCGCGTTTTCCCGCCACGATGATGGTGGCTGCCTATGGCCCCGACGTGGCGCCTGCCGACGCCCGTAGCACGGCCGGCACGGTCGCCGCACCGGCCGGCGATGCCGTGCGGCCCATGGGCTTGCAGGCCAGCGCACCCGCAGCGGCAACGGCCCGCCCGCTGCCATCCGGCGCCAACTTCCGCTCGCACGACGAAGCGCGCAGGGCGCCCCTGCCCGTCCGCAAGGGCCCGCCCCGGGCATGAACGCGGCCGGCACGGTCTTCGACGCGGCGATTGCCGGCGCGGGCCCGGCGGGCGCGGCCTGCGCGGCCGTGCTGGCGCGCGCCGGGTGGCGCGTGCTCCTGGCCGATGCCGGGGGCGAGCGGGATGCGCGCATCGGCGAAAACCTGCCGCCCGCGGTGTGCCACCTGCTGGCGGAGTTGGGCCTGCGCGAAGCGGTGCGCGCCGACGGGCACCGCCCATGCCTGGGCAGCTGGTCCAGTTGGGGCGATGCGTCCGGCCGGGCCAGCGACACGCTGCGCCAACTGCAGGGCGACGGGGTTCAGCTCGACCGGGCACGCTTCGACGAGCGCCTGAGGGCGGCCGCCCTGCTGGATGGCGTGCGGTTCTGGCCATCCACCCATCTGCAGATCGACCGGCCCGCGGAAGACGGCCTTCCCCACGCGGTCCGTGCCCGGGCAACGAGCGGAGGAGACACCGTACAGGTCGGCGCACGCTGGTTCATCGACGCCACCGGGAGGGCCGCCGCCCCGGCCTGCCGGCTCGGCGCCCGCCGCGAGCGCCATGACGCCCTGCTCGCCTTCCACCTGCGCCTGGAGAGCAGCGGCCGCAACGACCGCGACGGCCGCACATGGATCGAAGCCGTCGAGGATGGCTGGTGGTACAGCGTGCTGCTGCCCGGCGGGGAGCGGGTCGTTTCCTTCCTGGGCGATGCCGATCTCGTCGATCGCCGCACGCTGCTCTCCGGCGACGGCCTCTGGAGCCAGCTCCAGTCCACGGAGCACCTGCGCGCGCTCTGTGCAGCGCATGGTTACCGGCCCTGCGCCGCCGTCCAGGGCGCGGACGCCTGCAGCTCCGAGCTCGACCAGCCTGCAGGCCACCGCTGGCTGGCCGTGGGCGATGCCGCCCAGGCCTTCGATCCGCTGTCGTCCAAGGGCATCGGCAACGCGCTCCATACCGGGCTGTGCGCCGCCAGGGCGATGCTGGCGGCCGAGGGCGGCGATGCGGGTGCCACCGGACGGTATGCCGCCCACCTGCGGGACATCCACCGTGTGTACCGGGCCCAGCTGGCAGCCGTCTATGCACAGGAACGGCGTTGGGCCGGCCAGCCGTTCTGGGCGCGCCGCCACGCACGGGCCGTCACGGCGGCCCATCCGCCCGTGGCCGCTACACTGGCCTGAGCGCCGGGCATCCCCCGGCTGTCCGCCCCCGAAGGAGTCACACGCCATGCGCGTTCCAGGCAAATCCACCATCGTCACCGGCGCCGGCGGCGGCATCGGCGAAGGCATCGCGCGGCGGCTCGCGGCCGAAGGCGGCCTCGTCATCGTGAACGACATCCGGCCCGACGCCGCCGAGCGCGTTGCGGCCGCCATCCGCGGCGACGGGGGCACCGCCCACGCCTTCGCGGCGGACGTCACGCGGTCGGACGAGGTGCGGGCCCTGGTGGCCGAGGCGGTATCCCGCCATGGTGCGCTCGACGTGATGGTCAACAACGCCGGCTGGACGCACCGCAACCGTCCCATGCTCGAAGTGACCGAGGAGGAATTCGACCGCGTGTACGCGGTCAACGTCAAAAGCATCTACCTGTCTGCGCTGCACGCGGTGCCCGCGATGCGCGGCAACCCGCAGCGGCGCGGCGGCTGCATCATCAACATCGCATCCACCGCCGGGCTGCGGCCGCGGCCCGGGCTGACCTGGTACAACGGCTCGAAGGGCGCGGTGATCGTCACCAGCAAGTCCATGGCGGCGGAACTCGGCCCGGACAACATCCGGGTGAACTGCATCAACCCGGTGTTCAACCCCGACACCGGCCTGGCAGCAGAGTTCGCGGGCGGAGAGCTCGACGATGCCCGGCGGGCGAAGTTCCTGGCCACGATACCGCTCGGCCGCTTTTCCACGGCGCTGGACGTGGCGAACGCAGCGCTCTACCTGGCGAGCGACGAGGCCGCGTTCGTGAGCGGCACCTGCATCGAGGTGGACGGAGCCCGCTGCGTCTGACGCAGTCAGGTGAAGGTGTTGAGGCGCGTGCCCAGCGTGCCGAACGTCGCCAGGGCCGGTTCGGCAAACGGCAGCGATTGCAGCAGGGTGGCCTCCAGCGTGCCCGCGGTGGCCAGCGTGGGGTCCAGGGAAGGCAGCGGGTCCAGCAGGCTGTCTTCCAGCGTACCGAAGGGCACGAGGGAGGGGCCGGTGACGGACACGGGCTGCAGCAGGGCCGACACATCGGACTCCTGCACGGCGAGCGAATTCCGGAGGGCCCCCGCGGCGCTGCCGCTGCGGTCCTGGTAGGCAAAGCTGGCCGTGTTCACGATGGATTGGTAGATGGAGACGTCCATGTCAACTCCCGTTGCCGCCGGTATCCGCATTGTGCCCCCGCCGGCGTCCGGGGGCCATGGCCTCTGGCGCTTGGAGGTCCGGGCCCGCAACAGGTTCCGCAAGTGCCGGCGAAATTGACGGGCATCAATATTCCACCGTCCGTCCATACCCCTACTGCGGCCATGCGGCAGAATCCCGCCATGGCCGAACGTGTGATTCCGCTCGTGGACCAGCGCATCGCCGCGCTGCGGCCACGCATGCCCGAAGGACCCTTCGCCGGGCCCGACGGGCACCTGGCCGATGCGCTGGGCCGGCCCCTGCGCGATTTGCGCATCAGTGTCACAGACCGCTGCAATTTCCGCTGCAGCTACTGCATGCCCAAGGAAGTCTTCGGCAAGGACTATCCCTACCTCTCCCACGGCGACCTGCTCAGTTTCGAGGAGATCTCGCGCCTGGCGCGGGTCTTCCTGGCCCACGGCGTGCGCAAGATCCGGCTCACGGGCGGGGAGCCGCTGCTGCGGCGGCACCTGGAGAACCTGGTGGAGCAGCTCGCGGGGCTGCGCACCACCGAGGGGCGTGTGCCCGACCTGACGCTGACCACCAACGGCTCGCTGCTCGCCCGCAAGGCCCGGGCCCTGCGCGATGCGGGGCTGGCGAGGCTCACCGTCAGCCTGGACAGCCTGCAGGACAGCGTCTTCCGCCGCATGAACGACGTGGACTTTCCCGTCGCCGAGGTGCTCTCCGGCATCGAGGCCGCCCAGGCGGCCGGGTTCGAGCGCATCAAGGTCAACATGGTGGTCAAGCGCGGCACCAACGACCACGAGATCGTGCCCATGGCCCGCCATTTCCGGGGCACCGGCATCACGCTGCGCTTCATCGAATACATGGACGTGGGCGCCACGAACGGATGGCGCATGGACGAGGTGTTGCCGTCGGCGCAGGTGATCGACCGGCTCCGGCAGGAACTGCCCCTGGTGCAGCTGCCGCCCGCGGCCCCCGGTGAAACCGCCGAGCGCTGGGGTTATGCCGACGCGCTGGGCCGGCACGATCCTGGCCAGGGAGAAGTGGGGACGATCAGCAGCGTCACCCGCGCGTTCTGCGGCGATTGCAACCGCGCCCGGCTGTCGATGGAAGGCCGGCTCTACCTGTGCCTCTTCGCCACGCAGGGCTGGGACCTGCGCGCGCTGCTGCGCGGCGGGGCCGCCGACCCCGCCCTGGCGGCGGCCATCGCCGGCATCTGGCAGGGCCGTACCGACCGCTATTCCGAACTGCGGGGCAGCCTGCCGCCGGCCACCGGCGCGCCGGCCGCGCGGCGCGTCGAGATGAGCTACATCGGCGGATGAGACACGGGGGGCCAAGGTGATCGGCCGTGCGGACATCGCCGGCATCGTCCTGGCCGGCGGCCAGGGCTCGCGCATGGGCGGGCTGGACAAGGGACTGCAGCCCTTCCGGGGCCGGCCGCTCGCCGCGGTCGCGCTGGAGCGGCTGCGCCCGCAGGCTGCGCCCGGAAAGCTCTCGGTCAGCGCCAACCGCCACCTGGACCGTTACGCCGCACTCGGCGTGCCCGTGCTGGGTGACGCCCTGCCCGGCCATCCCGGGCCCCTGGCCGGCATCCTGGCAGGCCTGCAATGGTGCGGCACGCCCTGGCTGCTGGCCGTCCCCTGCGATACGCCCTGCTTCCCGCCCGACCTTGGCGACCGGCTGGCCGAAGCCGCCATGGCAGCGGGCGCGGACATCGCCATCGCGGCAGCCCCCGAAGCCGTGCCGGCCGGCCCCCCTGCCGCCGGGCCGGCACCGCTGCGCCGGCACCCGGTGGCCTGCCTGCTGCGCGCGGGCCTGCAGGACGACCTGCGGGGCTACCTGGACGGCGGCGGGCGCAAGGTGCTGGACTGGATGGGCCGACACGCCCTGGCCACGGCCACCTTCGACCGGCCGGGAGACGACCCGCACGCCTTCCGCAACGCCAACACCCTGGACGAACTGCACCGCCTGGAAACCGACACGGCATGAACCCGACCGCCCCTGCCCTTTCCGTGTCCGGCGGCCCCTCCGGGCCATCCGGGACGCCGGCCGCGCGCATCGGCCTGCTGGACGCCTCCCATGCAGCGGCCTACAAAGCGCTGCGGGATGCCGCGCTGCTCGCCACACCGGAGGCCTTCACGTCGGACTACGCCAGTGCGGTCGGCAGGCCGGCCGAATCCTATGCGGCACGCTTCGGCACGCCAGGCTCGGGCCTCTTCTTTCTCGGTGCATTCGATGCAGCTTCCGGCGAACTGCTCGGCAGCGTGGGTTGCGAGCGACAGGAGCGCCTGCAGCAGCGGCACTGCGCCCTGGTGATCGCCATGATGGTCGCCCCGCACGCCCAGCGGCGCGGCATCGGCCGGCAACTGCTGCGCGCCTGCATCGAATACGCCATGCAGATGGACGGGCTCGAACTGCTGGAACTGTCGGTGACCGCCGTCAACGGGAACGCCGTGCGGCTCTACGAGAGCGAGGGCTTCCGCCCCTGGGGCCTGTTGCCGGGCGCCATCCGGGTGGCCGGCATCCCCTACGACAAGCTTCACATGTACCGCCTGCTGCCCCGAGCCACATGAGCCCCACGACCTTCCGCCCAGGCGACACGCCACCCCTATCGGCGTCGCCCGCCACGTCCCCGGCAGCCACCGTGGCGCACGACCTGCCCGTGGACGCCGTGCATGCGCGGCTCGCCGCACTCGTCGAACCGGTGCGCGGCATCGAAGAGGTGGGCATCTTCGCCGCGCTCGACCGCATCCTCGCCGAGGACGTCGTCTCGCCCATGGACGTACCTCCGCGCGACAACTCCGCCATGGACGGCTTCGCCTTCGACGGCGCTGCCCTGGTGGACGGGCAGCCGCTGACCCTGCAGGTGGCCGGCACCGTCCTCGCCGGCCACCGTTGGCAGGGGGGCCTCGGGCCGGGCCAGTGCCTGCGCATCATGACCGGCGCAGTGATGCCGCACGGAGCCGACACCGTGGTTCCCCAGGAAGCCATCCTCACCGCGCCCCCCTCGGGCGGGCCGGAGAGCATCACCATTCCCGCGGGCGTGGTCCGCCGGGGCGACCACCGCCGGCGCGCGGGCGAAGACCTGGCGCGCGGCCGGACCGCCCTCGCCAAGGGAACCCGGCTCGCGCCGGCCGCGCTCGGGCTGCTGGCGAGCCTCGGGCAGGACACGGTGCCCGTCGTGCGCCGCCTGCGGGTGGCGGTCTTCTCCACGGGGGACGAGATCCTCAGCCTGGGAACGCCCTGGCGCGAAGGGGCGGTGTACGACAGCAATCGCTACACCCTGTTCGGGCTGCTGGCACGCATGGGCGTGGAGGCCGTCGACCTCGGCGCCGTTCCGGACGAGCCGCAGGCCCTGGAATCCACGCTGCGCGCGGCGGCGGCGGCGGCGCGTGCCGACGCCATCGTCACCAGCGGTGGCGTCAGCACGGGTGTCGCCGACCACACGCGCACGCTGCTCGACCAGCTCGGCCAGGTGGAGTTCTGGCGCATCGCCATGCGGCCGGGCCGCCCGATGGCCGCGGGCCGCATCCCGCGCCCGGAGGGGGCCGCCAGCAGCGAAGCCGGAGCGGACGGCGGCGCCGTGCTGTTCGCGCTGCCCGGCAATCCCGTGGCGGCGATGGTGGCTTTTCTCGTCTTCGTGCGGCCGGCGCTGTGGCGGATGATGGGCTGCGAGCCCATGGCACCGCCCGCGTTGCGCGCCCTCGCGGCCGAACCGCTGCACAAGCGCCCCGGACGCACCGAATACCAGCGCGGCATCGTCTTCCAGGATGCGGACGGCGCCCTGCGCGTGCGCACCACCGGGCCACAGGGCTCCGGACTGCTGAGCTCCATGGTGCAGGCCCACGGGCTCATCCTGCTGCCGCACGCCCGCGGTCCTGTCGCCGTGGGCGAGCCGGTGGACGTGCTGTTGTTTGACGGCATGCTCTGACACGGGCAGGCCCGGGCCGGGCGTACCCTTGCAGCCATCCCCACCGACCGGAAAGCCCCATGCCCTATACCGCCCAGCACCTCGCCGAAGCCCCCACGCGGGAGGACATCGACCGCCTGCAGGGCGCGTCCGTCCTGGAGTTCGGCACGCCCTGGTGCGGCTACTGCCAGCGCGCGCAGCCGCTGATCGAAGCTGCCCTCAAGGACCACGATGCCATACAGCACATCAAGGTCGAGGACGGCCCGGGCCGGCCGCTGGGCCGCAGCTTCGGCGTGAAGCTCTGGCCCACCCTGGTCTTCCTGCGCGACGGCAAGGAGATCGACCGCGTGGTCCGCCCGCAGGACGCGGCGGCCCTGCAGCCGGGCATGCAGGCCATCGCCCATGCGCCGGCCATCAGCATCGGTCCGGCCTGACCCGGCGCCGCAGGTCGGACCGAAGGCCTAGGCCCGTCCCAGGGCCTTGTCCACGCCCTTGTTGGCGAGTGCGTCCGCGCGTTCGTTGCCGGGGTCGCCCGCATGGCCCTTCACCCACCGCCAGTCGATCACATGGCCGCCACCGGCCACCAGGTCATCGAGCCGCTTCCACAGCTCCACGTTCTTCACGGGCTGGCCGGATGCCGTTCGCCAGCCCTTTTTCTTCCACCCCTGGATCCACTCCGTGATGCCCTTGCGCACGTACTGGCTGTCGAGGTAGAGCGTGACCGCGCACGGGCGCTTGAGCGCACCCAGGGCCTCGATCACGGCCAGCAGTTCCATGCGGTTGTTGGTCGTGCCCAGCTCCCCCCCGAACAACTCCTTTTCCAACGCGCCCGAGCGCAGCACCACACCCCAGCCGCCGGGTCCCGGATTGCCCTTGCAGGCCCCGTCGGTATAGATCACAACCTGATTCAAAACTCGCTCGCTTCCTTTGTCGTCATTCATATCTTCCGCTTCTTCACCGGCCGCCCCGTCGCGCGCCGCCGGGCTGCGGCCCAGCGCGCTGCGCCACCGGCACGGTCGCGGCGCGCGCCTGCGGCGCCTGGCCGGTGCGCCAGGACGGCTCCAGCAGGCGCATGCCATGCACGCGCTTGACGGCCACCACCATGTAGGCGGCCCCGAGTATCGGCCACCAGCGCGCCCCCACGGCATCCAGCCATTCGTACCGGTCGAGCCAGCGCGCGCTGCGCACCGCAGGACGGTAGGCACCGAAGCTGATGGTCTCGATTTCGAAGTTCAGCAGCCGCAGCCAGTCGCGCAGCCGCCAGTGGCCGATGAACTCACCCACGTCGGGCAGGTAGAGCTGTCCCCCGGCCCCAAGGCGCTGGTACAGCCGCACGCGGCGCTGGCGCAGGCCCCAGAGGCTCACGGGATTGAGCCCGCTCACCACCAGCCGCCCTTCCGGCATCAGCACCCGGTGTACCTCGCGCAGCGCGGCATGCGGATCCACGCTGAGCTCCAGCGCGTGCGGCAGCAGCACCAGGTCGAGGCTGTTTTCCGGAAACGGCAGCGCCACCGGGTCGGCCAGCAACGCCGCGCGGACGGCGCCGTCCGCCGGTCCGGTTTCGGTCTCGGCCGGCGGCGGCCACAGCAACGCTTCGGCAGCGCCGAGCGCCAGCCAGCGGTGCGGCATGCGGTTGGCCCGCAGCCCCTGCAGGCCGGGCATGCCCAGCTGCAGCGCATGGAAGCCGAACACGTCGGCCACCATCTCGTCGTAGCGCTCCTGCTCCCACGCCAGCAGGTAGCGGCCGGGCGGTGAGTCGAACCAATGGTGCAAACCTATAATTTCGTCGCTCATGAACTTGCTGCCGCTGCCCGCTTTCACCGACAACTACATCTGGATGCTGCATGACGGCCGCTCGGCCGCCGTGGTCGATCCAGGGGAGGCCGGCCCGGTGCTGCAGGCCCTGCAGCGCCATGGCCTGGCACTGCAGGCGATTCTAGTCACGCACCACCACGGCGATCATGTCGGCGGCGTGGCGGCGCTGCGCGAGGCCACCGGCGCACTGGTGTACGGCCCGGCGCGCGAGTCGATCCCGCAGCCGGCGCAGCCGCTGGCCGATGGCGGCACGCTGCAGGTGCTGGGCCTGCAATTCTCGGTGATCGACGTGCCCGGCCACACGGCAGGGCACATCGCCTACTACGCCGCGGACGCCGCGGGCGGCCCGCTGCTCTTCTGCGGCGACACGCTGTTCTCGGGCGGGTGCGGCCGGCTCTTCGAGGGCACGCCCGCCCAGATGCAGCATTCGCTCGACCGGCTCGGCGCGCTGCCGCCGGAGACACGGGTGTGCTGCGCCCACGAATACACACTTTCGAACCTCGCTTTCGCGCGGGCCGTGGAACCCGGCAACACGGCGCTGCTCCAGTACAGCCATGACTGCGAGGCGCTCCGCGCCGCCGGGCAGCCCACCCTGCCCTCGCGGCTCGGCACGGAGCATGCCGTGAACCCCTTCCTGAGGACGCGGGAGCCCGGCGTGGCCCGTGCGGCTCAGGCTTTCGCACCAGGCACCGACACCGCCGACCCGGCCTCGGTGCTGGCGGCGCTGCGCCAGTGGAAAAACGAATTCCGACCGACCTGACCCCATGAAACTCCTGCACATCCTGGGCCTCGCGAGCGTGCTCTGGCTCACCGGCTGCGCGGCGCCCGGCACCCCCGGCAAGGACGCCCCGGCCACCCCCTCCAGCACGACGGGCGGCACCGCGCCCACCCCGCCCACGGCCGGCTCGCCTCCGCTGCGTCCCATCACCGCCGCGGACGCAAGCCACTTCGGCGTGGCCTCGCTGGCCGCGCCCACCGACCTGTGGGACCGCATCCGCCGCGGCTTCGCCATGCCGGACCTTGACCAGGACCTGGTGCGCGACCGCGAGCTCTGGTATGCGAGCCGCCCCGACTACATGCAGCGCATGACCGAGCGCTCCAGCAAGTACCTCTTCCATATCGTGGAGGAACTGGAGTTGCGCGGCATGCCCACCGAATTGGCGCTGCTGCCCTACATCGAGAGCGCCTTCAACCCCATGGCGGTGTCCAGCGCCAAGGCCGTGGGCATGTGGCAGTTCATGCCCGCCACCGGCAGCGACTACCAGCTCAAGCAGAACGCCTTCCGCGACGACCGGCGCGACGTGCTCGCTTCCACCCGCGCGGCGCTGGACTACCTGCAACGGCTCTACGGCATGTTCGGCGACTGGCACCTGGCCCTGGCCGCCTACAACTGGGGCGAAGGCAACGTGAGCCGCGCCATCGCGCGCAACCAGAAGATGGGCCTGGGCACCAGTTACACCGAGCTGAACATGCCGGCAGAAACCCGCCTGTACGTGCCCAAGCTGCAGGCGGTGAAGAACATCGTCGCGCACCCGGAGCGGTTCAACACCGAGCTGCCGCTCATCGAGAACCATCCCTACTTCCAGACGGTGGACATCACCCGCGACATCGACGTTTCGCTGGTGGCCAGCCTGGCGGGCGTGCGCGAGCAGGATTTCCGCGAACTCAATCCCTCGCTGCACAAGCCCATCATCCTCGCGGCCGGCATGCCGCAGATCCTGCTGCCCTGGGACAACGCGCAGGTCTTCCGCAAGAACCTGGAGGCCTACACCGAAGGCCAGTACGCGAGCTGGACGGTCTGGAGCGTGCCGACCACGATGAGCGTGTCGGCGGCGGCGCAGCGCGTCGGCATGAGCGAGGCCGACCTGCGCAACGTGAACAAGATTCCGCCGCGCATGCTCATCAAGGCCGGCTCGGCCCTGATGGTGCCCCGCGGCAACGCGACGCAGGCAGACGTGCCCGGGCAACTGGCCGACAACGGCCAGGTCGCCTTCACTCCCGAGATCGTCACCCGCCGCACCACGGTGCGCGCCGGCAAGCGCGACTCGGTGGCCACCATCGCCCGGCGCTACAAGGTCACCACCGCGGACGTCGCGACCTGGAACGATGTGAAATCCACCGCGTCGTTCAAGGCCGGCGAGGCCGTGGTGGTGTATCTGCCGGTGCGCATGACCTCCGGCGCCTCGGCCAGCAGCGGCAACCGCAGCAGCCGCCAGTCGGCCGCGCCGTCGAAGGGCACTGCGAAGAAGGCTTCGGCGCCCGCGCCGTCCCGCAAGGGCGGGACCCCGTCGCGCGTGAAAAAACGCTGATGGAGCGCTGACGAAGGCGCGCTGGCGGGGCGCCGCCCTGCGCCCGTCAGATCCTCAGGTTGTGCATGCCTACCAGCCCGAGCACGCCGATGAGGATGAGGTAGATCGCCACGATGAAGTTGAGCAGGCGGGGCATCACCAGGATGAGGATGCCGGCGATGAGGGCCACGAGCGGGCCGATGCTGAGGTTCAGTGTCATGGGAGAAGTTTCCTCGGAGAACGGGGTAGAAAGGGGGTAAAGGCTGGATGCAGCCGTCCACAGCGCGGCCGGCCGGTGCCCGGATGCCGATGGCCGGGCAGTGGCCGGAATCTAACGCCGCGCCGTGGCGCAGCGGTGTCGGACCATGGCGCCACTTGGAGTCCTGCCGGCGTTCTCAGGCGTTGAACTTCGCCTTGGCCTTGCGCGCGTATTCATTGGTGTAGGTGCGCCCCAGCTCCACCTTGGAGGCCGCCCATTCCGGCCGCAGCCGCGCCAGCGCGCGCAGGGCCGTGGCGGGGCCGTCGTCGGGCATCATGCCGTCCGGGGAGAAGGTGTCGCGCACCTTGTGGAACGCGGCCATGTAGGCGCTGCGGTCGCCCAGCAGGTCGTCCTGCGGCACCACGCGCATGAGGTCCGCGGCGCTGGCCGTCTGCAGCCACTTGAGCGCATGCACCATGGCATGCACGAGCGCCTGCGACACGGCGGCATTCTGCTGCACGAACGCCCGGGGCGCATACAGGCTGGATGCCGGCATGGTGCCGCCGAAGAGTTCCTGCGACGCCTTGAGGGTGCGCGTGTCGCAGAGCAGCCGCACCTCTCCGTGCTGCTCGAGCACGCTCACCACGGGATCGGCATGGCACAGCGCATGGATGCGGCCCTGCCGGAGCGCGGCCAGCGCGCCGCGGCCCGAGGCGCCCACGCCCACGAAGGAGATGTACTCCAGCGACGCACCATTCTGCGACAGGGCCAGCTGTGCCAGCATGTGCGTGGACGAGCCGGCCGCCGTGACCCCCACCCGCAGGCCCTTGAAGCTCTGCACGCTCCGCATGGGCCAGCCGCGCGTGGAGGCAGCGAACGCCAGTTGCGGGGCCCGACCCAGCAACACCAGGGCGCAGTCATCGTGCCCGTGCAATTGCCGGCGCAGCGTATGGTCGTAGCCCCCGCAGCACACATCCGCAGCGCCCTGCTGCACCGCCTGCAGCGCGAGCGCGCCCCCGGCGTAGTCCTGGATGACCACGTCCAGGCCCTCTGCACGGAAGAAGCCCAGCTGCCATGCCACGGTGAGGGGCAGGTAGTAGAGCAGGCCTGCACCGCCCACGGCCACGCGCACCTGCCCCCGGGATGCCACGCCGAACTGAGGCACCAGTGCCTGCGCACCACCACCTGCCAGACCTGCCAGGGGCAGGGACAGGGCCATGGCGCCCAGGCGGCGGCGGCTGAAGGACGGCGGAGTCATGGAAGGGAGCGGGATTTATGCTGCACTGCAGCAATCGTGCCCGAAAAGCGCCCGGCCAGTACTGGGGAGAATCCCTGTAAACCGCAAGGAAACGCAATAAACCGAAGCCGGCGCGGGCCCGGCGGCCGGTACCCGCGGTACCGCGCCCTGCCCGCGAGCCCAGGTCAGCGGTAGCCGAGGAAGAAAATGGCCGCGTTGACCGCGAAGGCCCCGAGCCAGACGGCGCTGCGGATGGTGGGCATGTCGGAGACGTACATCAGCACATAGAACATCCGCAGCATCACGAACGCCAGGGCCAGCAGGTCCAGCAAGGTCTGCGCGGCACCGAGCTGGTGCGCGACGATCACCGCGCCGATGAAGAACGGCAGGCACTCGAAGGTATTGGCCTGCGCTGCGAGCGCCCGGGCGCGCCAGTCGGTCTGCCGCGCAGCCCAGCCGCGCGGATCGCGGTTGTCCGCAGCCCTGAATCCGCCGCGCTTGGCGAGCATGGCACAGGCGATCGGCATGAGCGCCATCGCGAAAACGCACCAGTACGCCACGGTGAAGCGGGCGATGTGCAGGGAATTCATGTCGATCTTCCAGAAAGCCTGGCGCAGTCCGGGCTACCGCCGGTCCACGAGGGCATGGGCAATGGTGCCCAGGTCCACGTATTCCAGTTCGCTGCCCACCGGCACGCCGCGCGCCAGGCGCGTCACGTGCATGCCGCGCGCCTTGAGCGTTTCGCTGAGGGCATGCGCGGTCGCCTCGCCCTCGGCCGTGAAATTGGTGGCGAGGATGACTTCCTGGACCACGCCGTCGCCGGCACGTTCCAGCAGCTTGCCGAAACCGATGTCCTTCGGGCCGATGCCGTCCAGCGGCGACAGCTTGCCCATCAGCACGAAGTACAGCCCCCGGAAGGCGCCGGTGCGCTCGAGCGCGGCCTGGTCCGCAGGCGTCTCCACCACCGCCAGCCGCGAGGCGTCGCGCGACGGATCGAGGCAGGTCGAGCAGACCTCGCCCTCGGTGAAGGTATGGCAGCGCGCGCAGTGCCGCACCGACTGTGCGGCGTCGTGCAGCGCGCGCGACAGCACTTCGGCGCCCTGCCGGTCGTGCTGCAGCAGGTGGAACGCCATGCGCTGGGCCGACTTCACGCCCACCCCCGGCAGGCGCCGCAGCGCCTGCACGAGGGCGTCGAGCGAATGCATGTCGGAGCCGGACGCCATGGCGGGCACGGCGCCGGTCAGAACGGGAACTTCATGCCGGGCGGCATGCCGGGCATGCCCGCGGTCAGCTTGCCCATCTTCTCCTGCGAGGTTTCCTCGGCCTTGCGCACTGCGGCATTGAAGGCGGCGGCCACCAGGTCTTCCAGCATGTCCTTGTCGTCCGACAGCAGGCTCGGGTCGATGGTGACGCGCTTCACGTCGTGCTTGCAGGTCATCAGCACCTTGACGAGGCCGGCGCCGGACTCGCCCTCGACCTCGATCAGGGCGAGTTCGTCCTGGGCCTTCTTCAGGTTGTCCTGCATGGCCTGGGCCTGCTTCATGAGGCCGGCGAGTTGTCCTTTGTTGAACATGGGGTTCCTTTTCTCTGGGGGTCGAAGACGAAAGCGAAAAATCAGGCGAGGCCGGCGGGACGGCGCGCCGGGCGGCGAGCCCGGAGGGTGCGGAGCACCATGCAACCGTTCATGCGGGCCTTCATGCGGGTTTGATGCTGCCAGGGACGATTCTCGCCCCGAAGTCCCGCACCAGCGCCTGCACGTAGGGATCGTTTTCCACGATCTCCTGCGCACGCCGCTGGCGCTCCGCGGCCGCATGGGCATTGCGCCGCGCAGGGCTGTCGATGACGGCGCCCACCTCCACGCTGATCTGGCGAACGAAGCCGGCCGCCTCCAGCGCGGCGCGCAGGCGCTCGCGGGCCGTGGGCTGGTTGAGCGACTCGCGCTCCACGCGCAGCAGCCAATGGTCGGCATCGCGGGCCACCAGCTGGGACTGCAGGGCGAGTTCGCGCACCAGCGCATTGATGGCCTCGGCCGCAACGAGCTGCATCACGGTGGCATGCCAGACATCGCCCTCTTCCGTCGGCGTGTAGCGGGCCGAGGCCGGCAGGGCGCCGGGCACGGCCGCCGGCTGCAGCCGCATGCCGGGCTCGGGGGCGACCCGCACCGGAATGGCCACGAAGTCCGGGGGGCTCACGGCAGGTGGCGCCGCCTCTGCGGGGCGGTGCACCTGCAGGTCGGCCGGCGTCCTGACCGGCAGGCGCACGGCCGCCGCCACGGCGGTGCCGGACGACGGCTCCTGCACGGGGGCCGGTGCCGCCGTGGAAGCGAGCTCGGCTGTCTGGGGGGCATCGTCCGCCCAGGAGGCATCGCCGGAAGATGGCTCCTGCGGCGCGGGGGAAAGCGGTGCGGGCCCGGGCGCGTGCGCTTCGGCAGGCCGGGTTTCCGGCCCGGGCAGTGCGGCGGCGGGCTCCACAGGCGCGGAGGCTGCCACGGATGCGGGAATGGACGGTGCAGGTTCCGCGGCGGATGCCGACGCAGTCTCAGGTGCCGGAGGCTGCGCCTGGGGCGGTTTCAGTGTTTTTTTTTCCGCTGGGGGCGTTCCACCCTCTGCCGCAGGCTTGAAGGCCAGCAGCCGCAGCAGCGCCATGGTGAGGGCCGCGTACTCGTCGGGCGCGAGGCCCAGTTCCGTGCGTCCGTGCAGGCAGATGCTGTAGAGCAGTTGCGTCTCGTCGGCAGGCAGCGTGCCGGCCAGCCGCGCGATTTCGGAAGCCTCCGGATCGGCGGGATCCACCGCATCGGCCATCTGCGGCACGGCCTGGAATACCGCCATGCGCTGCAGCACGGCGCTCATTTCCTCGAGCGTGGAGGCGGCGGACAGCCCGTGCATGCGCAGGGACTCGGAAGTCTCCACTACCGTGCGGCCGTCGCCGCTCGCCAGCGCGTCGATGAGGCGGAACACGTAACTGCGGTCCACGCTGCCCAGCATCTGGCGCACGCCGGCTTCCTGGAGCTGGCCGCTGCCGAAGGCGATGGCCTGGTCGGTGAGCGACAGCGCATCGCGCATGGAGCCGCGCGCCGCACGCGCCAGCAGCCGCAGCGCCTGCGGCTCGGCCGGCACGCTTTCCTGGGCCAGAACGCGGGTGAGGTGCTCCAGCACGGTTTCCGGCGCCATGGGCCGCAGGTTGAACTGCAGGCAGCGGCTGAGCACGGTGACCGGCACCTTCTGCGGGTCGGTCGTGGCCAGCACGAACTTCAGGTATTCGGGCGGCTCCTCCAGCGTCTTGAGCATCGCGTTGAACGCGGTGTTCGTGAGCATGTGGACCTCATCGATCATGAAGACCTTGAAGCGGCCCTGCACGGGCTTGTACACGGCCTGCTCCAGCAGGCCCTGCACCTCGTCCACGCCGCGGTTGGAGGCGGCATCGAGCTCGGTGTAATCGACAAAGCGGCCGGCATCGATGTCCCGGCATGCCTGGCATACGCCGCAGGGCGTGGCGGTGATGCCGCCCTGCCCGTCCTCGCCCTGGCAGTTGAGCGACTTGGCCAGGATGCGCGACACCGTGGTCTTGCCCACCCCCCGCGTGCCGGTGAAAAGGTACGCATGGTGCAGGCGCTGCTGGATGAGCGCATTCGAGAGCGCCTGCACCACATGTTCCTGCCCGACCATCTCCGAGAAGGTCTTGGGGCGGTATTTGCGGGCGAGCACGAGATAGGACATCCGCGGGATTCTACGGGGGTCGCCAGCCCCTGTAGGGCGCGCGGCGCCGCTAACATTTGGTGACAGGGTACTGCCGGGCATTTCCGCAACGGCCACCCGCTCCGGGAAAAGAGACCATCATGGAAAGAAACACGCCTTGGCTCGCCCGCATGGGCATCGCACGCCGCCTGGGCCTGCTGATCGGCTGCGCCCTGCTGGGCATCGCGCTGATCACCGCCGTGCTGCTGGCCTCCGAACGGACACTCATCATGGAGGAGCGCCAGGCCGGCGTACGGCAGACGGTGGAAGTCGCCCACAGCCTGGTCGCCCGCTACCATGCCCTCGCCGCGGAGGGCAAGGTCACCGACACCCAGGCCCGGCAGATGGCCATGGACGCCCTGCGCGCCATGCGTTACAGCGGCAGCGAGTACCTGTGGATCAACGACATGGGGCCGGTCATGCTCATGCACCCCATCCGTCCCGAGCTGGAAGGCAAGAACCTGGCGGCAAACCAGGATCCGACCGGCAAGCACCTGTTCGTGGCCTTCGTGGACATGGTCCGGCAAAGCGGCGCGGGCTTCGTGCCCTACCTGTGGCCCAAGCCGGGCGCCACGGAGCCGGTGCCGAAAATATCGTACGTCAAGGGCTTCGCCCCCTGGGGCTGGGTGATCGGCTCCGGCGTGTACGTGGACACGGTCGCCGCCACGGTGAATGCACGCATCCTGCGCTTCGGCATGGGCGCGCTGGTGCTGGCCGGACTGCTGCTGGCGCTGGGCCTGCTGATCGCCCGCAGTCTGGTGCGCGAACTCGGCGGCGAGCCGGGCGAAGCCCTGCGCATCAGCGAGGCCATCGCGCAGGGCCACCTCGCCCAGCCGATCGCCCTCAAGCCGGGCGACCAGTCCAGCGTGCTGCACGGACTGGAGCGCATGCGCCAGAGCATCGCCCACATCGTGGCCGAGGTGCGCTCCGGCACCCAGTCGATTAACACCGCATCGGCCGAGATCGCGGCCGGCAACAACGACCTGTCCGCCCGCACCGAGCAGCAGGCCGGGGCCCTGCAGCAGACGGCCGCCTCGATGGAGCAGCTCGCCAGCACCGTGCGCCACAACGCCGACAACGCCCGCCACGCGGCGCAACTGGCGGGCTCCACGTCCGAGGTGGCGCAGCGCGGGGGCGCGATGGTCGGGCAGATGGTCAGCACCATGGGCGCGGTGACCGATTCCTCCCGGCGCATCGTGGACATCATCGGCGTGATCGACGGCATCGCGTTCCAGACCAATATCCTGGCGCTCAACGCGGCCGTGGAAGCGGCGCGCGCGGGCGAGCAGGGCCGCGGTTTCGCGGTGGTCGCCAGCGAGGTGCGCAGCCTGGCCCAGCGCTCGGCATCGGCCGCGAAGGAGATCAAGCAGCTGATCGACACCTCGGTGCAGCAGGTGGGCGAAAGCTCCCGCCTGGTGAACCAGGCCGGCACGACCATGGGCGAGGTGGTGGAGAGCGTGCAGCAGGTGGCACGCCTGATCCAGGAGATCGCCTCCGCCAACCAGGAGCAGGCCGCCGGCATCGACCAGGTGAACCAGGCCGTGACCCACATGGACCAGGCCACCCAGCAGAACGCCGCGCTGGTGGAACAGGCCACCGCAGCGGCCCAGTCACTAACCACCCAGGCCTCGCGGCTGGAGCAATTGGTGGGTGTTTTCCGGATCACGGCACCGGTGGACGGGAATTTGCCCGGAGACGTCCCCGGCATTGGGTACAATCCGACGTGACGGGCCTCCCCGCATGGGGAAGCGGCCAACCGGGTCAGGTGGGGAACCAAGCAGCCCTAACCGTGGAGCCAGTGCCGGGGGTAAGGCTCGTCAACTTCATTCCGCGCCAGTGCGCGCCCCTCATGCCTGCAGCCATTGCAGAACGCCCTGCCCCGCCACCGCGCCGGTGGCCATGCAGGCGGTGAGCAGGTAGCCCCCTGTCGGGGCTTCCCAGTCCAGCATCTCTCCCGCACAGAAAACGCCCGGCCAGGTCGCCAGCATGCCGTGGGCGTCCATCGCCTCGAAGGCCACGCCCCCGGCCGTGCTGATGGCCTCGTCCAGCGGCCGGCAGGCCACCGCGGTCACCGGCACCGCCTTGATCGCGTGCGCCAGGGCCCGGGCATCCTGCATGCCCTCCTTGCCCAGCTGTTCATAGAGCACCGCGGCCTTGATGCCGTCGAGGCCGAGGCGGCTCTTGAGGTGGCTGCTGAGGCTCCGCGAGCCGCGCGGATGCCGCACGTCCTTTTCCACGCGCTCGGGCGTGTGGTCCGGCAGCAGGTCCAGGTGGAAGGTGGCATGCCCATGGGCGGCGATCTCATCGCGCAGCAGGGCGGATGCCGCATACACGAGGCTGCCCTCCACACCGGACGCGGTGGCCACGAACTCGCCGCGGCGGTGGAAAGACCGTCCCTGGCTGTCGGTGAAATGCAGGGCCACCGACTTGAACGGCTGCCCGGCGAAGCGCTCGGCGAAGTGCGGCGTCCATCCCACCGGCGGAGCGCCACGCCCCAGGAGCGCCTGCAGGAACTCGCGCCGGCTGGCGTCGGCCGGTGCGCCGGGGCCCAGCACATCGAAGCCGCAGTTCGCAGGCCGCAGCGGCGCCACCGCCACGCCCCGGGCCTCCAGCCACGGTACCCAGGCCCCGTCGGAGCCCAGGCGCTGCCAGCTTGCGCCGCCCAGCGCCAGCACCGCAGCGCAGGCATGTACCTGCACTTCGCCCGCGGGTGCAGCGAAGCGCAGCGCGACCGGCCCGGGCGCGGAGCCGGCGGCAGCTGCGACTTCCGGGGCGCCCTCGGAGCCGAGCCAGCGGTGCCGCATGTGGAACTGCACGCCCATGCCGCGCAGCCGGTGCAGCCAGGCCCGCAGCAGCGGCGCGGCCTTCATGTCCACCGGGAAGACGCGGCCGGAGGTGCCGACGAAGGTCTCCACGCCCAGCGCCCGCGCCCAGTCGCGCAGGGCGTCGGGACCGAAGGCGCGCAGCCCGGCCTCCAGGGTACCGGCGCGGTCGCCATAGCGCTCCAGGAAAGGGCCGAACGGCTCGGAGTGCGTGAGGTTGAGCCCGCCCTTGCCTGCCAGCAGGAACTTGCGTCCCACCGAAGGCATGGCGTCGAACACATGCACGGACAGGCCGCGCGCGGCCATCACCTCGGCCGCCATCAGGCCCGACGGCCCGCCGCCGACCACGGCCACATCACAGGTCGGAAGGCCGGTGGCCGGCAGGGAAGCGGAAGAAGACGACATGGCGGTGCGGACAGTGGGCGTGGGGTGGAAGGGAACGGGCGGGTATCAATCGAACAGCGAGCCCTGCACGGGCTTGGGCCCCGGTGGAGGCGGCGCGGCGGCCGCGGGCGACGGGCCGGCCGCCGGGGTGGGCGATGGTAAGGGCTGCGCGGGCGCCGGCACGCCCCGGGCGGAAGAATCCACCTCCACCATGCGGCCATCGCCGGTCAGGAAGGCCGCGCGCACGGGCTCTCCGGGGAACTGGCCCTGCACGGCCTGGCGGTAGCGGCGCATCTGCTCCACCAGTTCCGCCTGCCGCTCGGGGTTCGCCGCGCTCTTGTAGTCCAGCACCCACCATTCTCCGCGCCCGCCGGTGGAGCGGCGCACGAGCCGGTCGATGCGCAGGGTCTGTCCGCGGTGGACGATGGGAGCTTCGTCCATGGCCAGTTCGATGTCGGCGCTGTTCCAGGCCCAGGCGCCCTCGCCCTGCAGGATGCGGGCCGCCATCACCGCGGCGCGTTCGGCCAGTTCGGGAGGCAGTTCGAAATCCCGGGCCAGCTGCAGCAGGCGCGCGCGCGGCCAGCCGGCAGAGCTTCCCGCGGCCCCGCCGCGCAGCCTGCCCGCCAGTCCCGCCTGCTCCAGCAGCTGGTGCATGGCCTCGCCCTGCCGGGATGCCGGCGTGGAGGGCGCACGGCGTTCCCGGGGGAGCCCGGCAACCGCCGCTCCGGCTTCGGCCTGTGCACCGGCCTCTGCCTCTGCCCCGGGCGGTGGCCCCATCGGCAGCGGCGGGGCGTCCTGCCAGCCGGGCAGTTCCGGCAACTGCGCATCCACCACGGCGCGCAGTCCGTCCTCCGCGCCGCCCGCCGGTCCGGAGAGGTCCTGCGGCACGTCGGCCGCCAGGGGTGCGACCCGGTTCCACCAGCTGCCCGGTGCGGATTGCGACGCGCGCACGCACGACAGCGCCAGGCAGTGGCGCGCGCGCGTCATGGCCACGTACAGGGTATTGATCTCCTCGCGCTGGCGCTCCGCCTGCTCGGCGGCCAGCGCATCGGCAGCGCTCGGCGGGGGCGACGCCTCGCTCGCGAGGAACACGAAGCGGCGCGGGGCCGGCAGTTCGCCGGGCCAGTCCACCAGCACGCCCATGGTCTCGGCCTTCTGGGCGCGGCCATCGGTGTCCAGCAGCAGCACGGCGTCCGCCTCCAGCCCCTTCGCACCGTGGATGGTCAGCAGGCGCACGGCATCCGCGTCCACGCGGCCCGGCGCCCGCTGTCCCGGCCGCTTCAGGGCGCGCACGAAGGCATAGGGCGTCAGGTAGCGGCCACCGTCCTGCTGCAGCGCCGCCGACAGCAGTGCGCGCAGGTTCGCCAGCACGCCGGACCGCAGCGGCGCGGGGGAAGCGGCCGCATACCGGGCCAGCACGTCGCGGTGCCGGTAGATCGCGTCCAGTGCATCGTGGGGCGGCCATTGCTCCACCCAGTGGCGGTAGAGCCGCAAATCGTGCGACAGGCCGGGCATCTCGGCGTCCAGCAGGGCCCGGTCCGCCAGCAGTTCCAGCCATCCCGGCACGCCGCCCTCCTGCAGTCCGCGGGCCGCGCCGCGCTCCGCGTCCCGGCGGGCCACCGCCACGCGCACCAGCAATGCATCGTCCATGCCGAACAAGGGAGAACGCAGGGCGCGGGCCAGGGACAGATCGTGCCCCGGAGAGACCAGCACATCCAGCAGGGCCACCACATCCTGTACTTCCGGGGCCTCGCACAGTTCCACCTTCTCGGGCTGCACGCACGGCAGGTGCAGGTCGCGCAGGGCATCCTGCAGGGCCGACAGGCGGTCGCGCTTGCGCGCCAGCACCATGATCTGCCTCGCCGGCACGCCGGCTGCGATCTGGCCGGCCACCCAGCGGGCAGCCTGCTGGCACTCGCGCATGCGCAGGGTCTCTTCCGCCTCGTGGCGGGGCTGGACCAGGCTGTCGCGCCAGGCCAGCCGGTCGGGCCGGGCATCCGGCCCCCCGGCCTCGTTTTCGTCATCGTCCGCGGCGTCTTCGATCGGCGGCAGGCGCAGCAGCCCCCCCGCGTCCCGCGATTCGGTCGTATGGTCGCGGAAGCCCGCGTAGTCGCCCTGAGCCTGGGCAGCGCCCATGACGGCATTGACCGCGGCGATCACTTCCGGGGCATTGCGGCGCGTGTGGTCGCAGGCCAGCAGGTCGCCGCCCATGCCCTGGCGCACGAAAGCCTGCGCCGCACGGAACACCTGGGGTTCGGCGCGGCGGAAGCGGTAGATGCTCTGCTTGGGGTCGCCCACGATGAACACGCTGGGCGGATGCTGCCCTCCTCCGGTGCCCACGTAGCTGGCGAGCCAGGCATGCAGCGCCTGCCACTGCAGCGGGTTGGTGTCCTGGAATTCGTCGATCAGCAGATGGCGAACGCGCGCGTCCAGGCGCTCCTGCACCCAGCCGCTGAGCACGGGGTCGGACAGCATCACCAGCGCGGTGCGCTCCACGTCGTTCATGTCCACCCAGCCCCGGTCGCGCTTGAGCGCGCCGAACGCCGCCACCAGCGCCCGGGTCAGCCGCGCCATGCGCTGCTGGTGCAGCCATGCCTCGTGCTGGCGCCGCGCGAGGCACAGGGCCTGCAGCTCCCGCTCTGCCTCCTGCGCCGCGGCGAATTTCTCGAGATGGCGGGTGAGCCGGTCCTCCCTGGCGACGAAGAGCGCGCCCCGCAGCGCCTCCAGCCGCTCCTCCAGGTCCGTTGTGTCGCAGAACGCCGTGACGATGGCGTCCGCGGCCTTCTGCGGCGTCTTTCCGGACTCCGAGCCCAGCGCCGCGGCCCAGGCCAGCCAGCGTGCGCGGCAGTCCTCGGCCGCGAGTGCCTGTGCGGGATGCTCCAGGCCCGCCCACTGCGGGGACTGCGCATGGAACGGCGGGACCGAGGCATCGACCACGCCGCCCTCTTCCGCCAGTTCGAACTCCACGCGCTTGGACAGGGCCGACTCCAGCGCCTTGCGGGTCTGGGAGCGGCCATGCAGGGACACGGAATCGGCGAAATCCCCCCCCAGGCCGGCATCGGCGGCCACCTGCTGCAGGAACAGCGGCCACACCCGGCGCACGGCCTCGGCATCGTCTTCCAGCAGCTCGTAATGCAGCGGCAGCCCGCGCGATTGCAGCACCGCCAGCGGCGCGGTACCGAGCAGCGCGGCGAACCAGCTGTGGAAGGTGCGGATCTGCACCGGCCGACCCGCGCCCAGCACCTGCAGGAACAGGCCCTGCAGGCGCGCGCAGGCTTCTTCCGTGGCCTGCTCCGCCGGAATGCCGCGGGCCTGCAGTTCCCCCCGCAGCGCCGGCAGCGGCGTGCGGGAGAAAGCCTCCAGCCACTCCAGCAGGCGCTGCCGCATCTCGCCCGCGGCCTTCTTGGTGAACGTGATCGCAAGGATCTCGTGCGGCTCGCA
Source organism: Paracidovorax avenae ATCC 19860 (assembly GCF_000176855.2). Lineage (NCBI taxonomy): Bacteria > Pseudomonadati > Pseudomonadota > Betaproteobacteria > Burkholderiales > Comamonadaceae > Paracidovorax > Paracidovorax avenae. The sequence continues at coordinate 2,889,989 of NC_015138.1, forward strand.
GCCCTCCAGCAGCGCACGCAGAATGCGGGACACCAGCATCCACGTCTTGCCCGCGCCCGCGCAGGCCTCCACCGCCACGCTGCGGGCAGGATCGCAGGCAATGGCGTAGAAAGCCTCCCGCTCCACGGGCTGGCCGTTGTGTTCATAGGCGGCCTGCACACGCATCTCCATCATGGGTGTTCATCACTGCGGCAATCGCCAACGCCAGCGGCGCTTGAGACCGGCGCGACCCAGGCCAGCAGACGCCGCGCAAGGGCCGCCCCGCCGCGCTGGCGTCGTCCTCCTGCCCGCGAAGCGCAGCGTAGCGAGAGCGGGGGCTGAGGGCCGCGGCTCCGAGCCTGCCGGCGCAGGGTCGGACGTGTCCGAAGGGCTGTCGCCTCTGGCGGCTGCACGGAGGCGCGCAGCGCCCCAGGGGAGTGGTTTCAATCACTCCAGAAATCCTTTCGGCACAGCCCGCGGGCGGCACAGTAGTCGCACACCGCTCCCTCGCCGAGCGCGGGCAGCGGGGCACCTTCCGCGATGCGGGCGAAGTCGTGCAACAGGCCCTCGACCAGCTGGTCGCGCAGCGCCACCACGTCTTCCTGCTCGAAGCTGCGGGTCTCGCCCCGCTCGCCGACATTCACGTAGAGGGCGCGCAGCGTGTCGTCGCCCAGCAGAGCGGCATAAAAGGCAAGCTGCGTGTCTTCGGTGCCGGCAGCGATGCGGCGCCGGGTCGCGGACTCGCCCTCGGTCTTGTAATCGATCACCATCACCGTGGGCGGCTCGCCGGGTGCCTGGCCGCGCACCGCGTCCACCCGGTCCAGGGTGCCGATCAATTCGAGGGGCCCGAGCGGCTGTACGCATCGCCGCTCCGCCTCGCGGAACCGCGCGCCGCCGGCCTCGTGCCCCGCCAGCCAGCGCAGGTAGCCTTCGCGCAGGGCCGGCCAGCCAGCCGCGAACGGCAGGAACTCGCCCGCCGACAGCCGCTGGGCCCGGGTCGTGGCCTCGGCCGCGGCATCCAGCAACTGGCGGCGCGTGGCGGTGTCCTCCACCGGGGCATCGCGCAGGCCTTCGTGGAAGCGCTGCAGGACGGCATGCAGCCAGTTGCCGAAGTCGCGCTTGTCCACCTCCGCGCCCAGTTCGTCCGATTCCTGCAGGCCCAGCAGCCGCAGGGCAAAGAAACGGTAAGGACAGTGCCGCAGGTCCGAATAGGCCGACGAAGACACCCGCGCCAGGGGCAGCGCGTCGCCGCGCGGCAGGGGCCGGGGCACCGGCGATGGCGCTACGGTACGCAGTTCGCGCGGATCGATTCCCGCGCGGCGGCCCCCTTCGGCCTGCAGGGCCAGCACCAGCGGACTGGCCAGCAGCGGCTCGCCCCCCTCGTCGCCGATGCGCCACAGCACGTCCACGTGGCCGACCGACAGCGCGTGCGCCCAGGCAGCGCGCTGCGCGGCCTCCAGGTCCTTGCGCATGGGCAGTCCCAAAATCTCGCGCTGCTCCCGCGTCCAGGCACCAGGAGGCTCCGGCGCGGCCTGCAGGCGCTTCTCGTCGCATCCGGCAGCGACCAGTGCCGCGAACGGCCGCGCCAGCATCTGCGGCAGGGGCACCACGACAGCATCCGGGGTTCCATCGCCGCCGAATTCGGGGCGGAAGCGCCCCGCCTCCAGCACCTCGTCCGCCCAATGCACGAACTCGGCCAGTGCCATTGGCCGGCCGGAGACATCCAGCCCGCGCCACTCGCCTTCCTGGGCCAGGTCGAGCCGCAATTCCGCCAGCACGCGCAGTCCTGCCGCATCCTCCTGCAGCCGCTCCCGCTGGCCCGTGGCCTGCAGCAGCGCCCGCAGCGCCGCGAGCCAGCCCGGCAGGTCGCGCGGTGCCTGCATCGCAGCGCGCCACGCCTCCGTGCGCCGCACCAGCGTGCGCCAGCCCTCCAAGGCGCAGGGGCCCGGAACGTCCAGGCCTTCCGCACCGGTCGTGTCCTGCGCCGGCCCCGCAGCCAGCCCGGCGCTGCGAACGGCCGCCGGCCAGTCGCCCATGCCCGTGCGCCGCAGCCAGCGCTCGGCCTGCCGCAGCGCCTCGGCATCGGCGGCGGGCACGTGCTTGAGCCAGTCGAGCACCGCATCGCCGGAGGCATGCGCCATGCAGGCGCGCAGGGCCGCCATCACCTGCGCCCCCGCCCGGGTGGTGGACAGCGTCCAGCCGTTCTCGTCGTGCACGCCCACGCCCCGCCCTGCCAGCAGCGCGCTGATGCGCCGCGTCAGCGCCCGGTCGATGGCCGCCAGGGCCACCGGCGTGCGGCCTTCGGCCACGTGCCGCAGCACGCACGCGGCCGCCCTCTGGGCCTCGTCTTCCGCATCTGCAGCGGCATGCAGCGCCACGTCGCCAGCGGCAAACGCCGCACGGGGCCCATCCGGGCCGCCTGCTCCGGGGGCGGGACACAGCGGCAGCACGCAGGCACGGTCGGCTCCCCAGAGGGCGCACAGCGCATGTGCCAGCGGATCGGGCTGGAATCCATCCAGCACCACCAGCACCGGGGCCGAGGCGCGCACGCGAGGCTCGAACAGCACGTCGGTGGCGTGGCGCGTGGCCAGGGCCCATTCCAGCGCGATGCGGGCGACCGCCGATTCGTAGCGCAGTGCCGCGCCCTCGGCCGCGGGGGGCAGCAGCGGCCGCACCCTGCCGGCCCAGGCCTCGCGGTCCGCGGGAGGCACCGCCGCGACCGCCGGCGCCAGCTGGCAGGCGGCATCGAGCAGCGGCCCCGCCAGCACGTCGCGCTGCCCGCCCAGTCCCGCGCGGTCCAGCAGGGAACGGGCGGTGAGCGTGTCCCGCGCCGTGTCGCGCGCCAGGTCGTCGCCCTCGGGCACGAAAGGCGCCAGGCGCGCGGCCCAGTTGCGGGTGGTCTCAAAGCGCGGTGCGAAGCCGTCCGGAAAGGCCTTCGCCCAGCGGCGCTGGGCCTCCCCCATGAGCTGGGCATAGGGCACGAGCACCACCGCCGCGCCCGCGGGCTGCCCGGTGCCGCGCATGAAGCGCTCCAGGCGGCCGAGCAACACCTTCCACGCATCGTCCCGCGATTCGGTTTTCGCTATGACTGTCATAGCGCCTGAGTCGCTATCCACCACATCGAGCAGGGAATGTCTTTCTGTCACAATCCCAGGACTGTATCCGCACCTTTCCCCACAATCCATTTCTTCGCCTCCACAAGGAACGCGCCATGGCCAGCGAACTGATCAAACACATCTCCGACGCCAGCTTCGAAGCCGACGTGCTGCAACCCGGCACCACGGTACTGGTGGACTACTGGGCCGAATGGTGCGGCCCGTGCAAGATGATCGCCCCCATCCTCGACGAGGTCGCGGACTCCTACCAGGGCAAGCTCACCGTCGCCAAGATGAACGTGGACGAGAACCGCGAAGTGCCCGCCAAGTTCGGCATCCGCGGCATCCCCACGCTCATGCTGTTCAAGGACGGCCAGCTCGCCGCCACGAAGGTCGGCGCGATGAGCAAGGCGCAACTCACGTCCTTCATCGACCAGCAGCTCGCCTGAGCCGCTTTCAGCTCCCGGTGCGCCAGGCCTGCATGCCGCTTGCGCACCGGCCCGCCCCCTTCCGGCAGACACTTGCTGTCGGCACCCGCGCAGAGACCCTGATGAGCGGTCGTCTTTTCCTGTCATAATCCGCATCGATCACCGGGCCAGCCCAGCAACGGCCCCCGTCGCAGATCCCCCAGACCCGCCTGGACGCCATGAGCAGTCCCCACGGCATGCGGTCTCCTCCTGAATTCCTATTTACTCCGTTCCGGAGTCACCCCCATGCATCTAAACGAACTCAAGGCACTGCACGTGTCCGAAGTGCTGAAGCAGGCCGAAGAGCTGGAGATCGAGAACACCGGGCGCATGCGCAAGCAGGAGCTGATGTTCGCGATCATCAAGAAGCGCGCAAAGGCGGGCGAGCAGGTCTTCGCCGACGGCGTGCTGGAAATCCTGCCCGACGGCTTCGGCTTCCTGCGCAGCCCGGACACGAGCTACACCGCGAGCACGGACGACATCTACATCTCCCCCAGCCAGGTGCGCCGCTTCAACCTGCACACGGGCGACATGATCGAGGGCGAGGTCCGCACGCCGAAGGACGGCGAGCGCTACTTCGCGCTGACCAAGCTCGACGCCGTGAACGGCGGCCCGCCGGAGCAGAACAAGCACAAGGTCATGTTCGAGAACCTGACCCCGCTGTTCCCCAAGGAGCAGATGAAGCTCGAGCGCGACATGAAGGGCGACGAGAACATCACGGGCCGGATCATCGACATCATCGCCCCCATCGGCCGCGGCCAGCGCGCGCTGATCGTCGCGCCGCCCAAGAGCGGCAAGACGATGATGATGCAGCACATCGCCCACGCCATCACGGCCAACAACCCCGACGTGCACCTGATGGTGCTGCTGGTGGACGAGCGCCCCGAAGAAGTGACCGAAATGCAGCGCACGGTCAAGGGCGAGATCATCGCCTCCACCTTCGACGAGCCCGCCGCCCGCCACGTGCACGTGGCCGAAATGGTGATCGAGCGCGCCAAGCGCCTCGTGGAGCTCAAGAAGGACGTGGTGATCCTGCTGGACTCCATCACCCGCCTGGCCCGCGCCTACAACAACGTCGTGCCCTCCTCCGGCAAGGTGCTGTCGGGCGGCGTGGACGCCGCTGCGCTGCAGCGCCCCAAGCGCTTCTTCGGCGCCGCGCGCAAGGTGGAAGAAGGCGGCTCGCTCACCATCATCGCCACGGCCCTGGTGGACACCGGCAGCCGCATGGACGAAGTGATCTTCGAAGAATTCAAGGGCACCGGCAACAGCGAAATCCACCTGAACCGCCGCCTCTACGAGAAGCGCGTGTTCCCGGCGATCGAGCTCAACAAGAGCGGCACGCGCCGCGAAGAGCTGCTGCTGCCCCCGGAAATCCTGCAGAAGACGCGGATCCTGCGCCAGTTCCTCTACAACATGGACGAGATCGAAAGCATGGAACTGATGATCAAGAACATGAAGGCCACCAAGACCAACGTCGATTTCTTCGACATGATGCGCCGCGGCGGCTGATCCGCGCTGCGCACTCCTGCGAAGGGCCCCGGGGCCCCGCCACGGCAACGCGGCGGGGCCCTTTCGTATTCCGGCATCCGGGCGTCAGGCGCCGCCGGCCACGGCGAAGCGCCGATCCAACGCGCTGTAGCCCAGGCCCACGCCCTTGCGCACGCGGATCTGCACGGGAATGCGGTCCTTCACGGCTTCCACATGGCTGATGATGCCGATGGTCTTGCCGCCGGACTGCAGGCTGTCCAGCGCATCGAGCGCGATCTCCAGCGTGTCCGGGTCGAGCGTGCCGAAACCTTCGTCGAGGAACAGCGAGTCGATGCGGGTCTTGTGGCTCACCAGGTCGGAGAGCGCCAGTGCCAGCGCCAGGCTGACGAGGAAGCTCTCGCCACCCGACAGCGTGCGCGTGTCGCGCGCCACGTCGGCCTGCCAGGTGTCGATCACCTCCATCTCGAGTTCGCCTCCGGCGCGGCGAGCGAGCTGGTAGCGGCCGTGCAGCCGCTGCAGCCGCAGATTGGCCAGGTGCACGAGGTGATCCAGCGTCAGCCCCTGGGCGAACTTGCGATATTTCGCTCCGTCGGCGGAGCCGATAAGGCCGTTCAGGTGCTGCCACGCGTCGGCATCGGCCTCGAGCGCCGCGATTTCCGTCAGCAACGCCTGCAAGCTCTCGCGCCGGCGCGCGTCTTCCCGCAGCCTGCCGGCGATCTCTCCCTGGCGCTGGGCGGCCTGCGTGCTCTGCGCCTCCAGATCGGCCAACTCTGCCTCCACCTCAGGCAACAGGCGGTCCGATAACGGTGCGGACAGCAGCGCGTCCAGACCTTTTGCGGCTTCGTGGTGCAGCGCCTGCGCAGTGGTGAGCGCCTGCCGGGCGCTTTCCACGCCATCCTGCAGGGCCTGGCGCTCTGCCGGATCCAGCCGCGCCGCCAGGAAGTCTTCGGCGTCCGTGAAGGGACTTTCTGCCAGCGCGGTGGTCCAGGCGGCAGCGCTGCGTGTCACCTCTTCGGCCGCCAGGACCTGTGCCTGCTGCTGTGCATCCCGCGTGCCGCCCAGGGTGGCCAGGGCAGCGGCATGGGTCTGCACGGCCTGTGCCGCTTGCTGCAGCAGATCCTCCAGTCGTTCGGGTGCCATCCCTTCGCCGTCCGGATGCCCGACGCCCTCCTTGCGCAAGGTGTTGCCTTCCGAGGCCACAAGCAGCGCATCCCGCCGCTGCGCCCACTGTTGCGCCACGGCGTCTGCATGCTCCGCCCTCTGCTGCTGCAGCGGCAGTTGCGCCAGCAGGCCCTGCCTGTGGGCGCAGTCGGCCTGCCATGCCTCCAGTTCGCGCGTCCGATCCTGCAGCCAGCGCCCCGGTTGTGCAGGCAGGTCGTACCCGTGGTCGGCGAGTTCCCGCGCCAGTTCGCCCTCAATGTTCTTCAAGTCTGCCGCCAACCGATCCAGCGCCTCTGCCAGCGACTGCAGTTGCTGCTTCTGGGCCTGGAGGTCCCGCTCGGCCAGCGCCCGTGCCTGCCGCGCCGCGCCGGCATCGCGCTCGGCCTGTTGCAGCGCGCGTTGCGCCGCTTCGCCGCGCTCGCGCGTCCGGGCCAATTCAGCGCCATGGGCCTGCACCTCGGCCGCGGTCCCGGCATGCCGGCGCTGCGCGTCTTCCAGCAACACGCTGTCGGTGCGATCGGCGGGCCATTCCAGGGCTGCGCACAGCGTCTGCCACCGGTCCTCCAGCTCTGCCACCGCGCGCTCGCCAGCCGCTGCGTCCTCCTGGGCGCGCGTCTGCTGCGCACGCAGCGCGGCCAGCGTGGCTTCGGACTGCCGCCGCTCGTCGGCGATGGCGTCCAGCGCGCGCCTTGCGCTCTCCAGCGCCGCTTCGGTGGCGGACACGTCCAGGGCTTCGTAGGCCGCCAGGGCCGGGTGTTCGGTGGCACCGCAGAGCGGGCAGGATTCGCCGGGGCGCAGTTGCTGCCGGTGGGATTCCAGCGACTGGATGCGCCGCTCCTGCGCAAGCAGGCGTTCCTGGTCGCGCACGCGCTGCTGGCCGTCGGCATGCCGCATGGCGAGCTGCTGCAGCGATGCTTCCAGCGCAACCACCCGCCCTTGCCGCTCCGACTGTTCCGCCGATCGCCGCGCCTGTTCCACCCGCTGTGCTGCGATGCGATCCCGGCATTCCCGCGCCTGCCCCCAGAGATGCCCCAGCCTGGCGAGCCGCAGTGGCTCTTCGCGCCAATAGGCCTCATCCCGGCCCGCCAGGCGCTCCACGTAGGCGCCGCGGGCTTGCTCTGCGCCCACTTGCGCATCGGCCTGCACGGCGTCGGCATGCCGCGCAGCCTCACCCGCGGCCTGCAGCAGCCGTTCCTGCCCGGCGCACCGGTCGGCCATCTCCTGCCGCTGTGCCTGCGTCCGCCCGATCTCTTCCTGTAGCCGGGCCCGGGCCTGGAAACGGCTTCGCCAGTCGCCCAGCCGCTCGGCGAGCGCCGTATGGCGCGGATCGTCGATGCCCCCGGCTTCCAGCGCCGCCAGGGCCTCGCGGCCCGCCTGCCACTCGCCGAGCCGCAGCACCGCGAGATGCCTGCTCACCGCGGCCGCACGGCCCAGCGCCAGGGCATGCGCCGTGGCGGCTTCGGCCAGCCGGTCGGTGCTTTCCCGCAGCCGCAGCGCACAGGTGGCCTCCGCCTGCTGCGCCGACTGCCACGCCGCGTGGACGGGTGACAGGCGCATGGCCGGCTCGGCGCGCCGCAGGCGCTGAACGTCGGCATCCCGCGCGGCCCAGGCACCTTCCGCGGCGATGGCGCCGGCCTGTGCGGCAGCACTGCGCTGCCGCGCCCGCTCCACCGCACCGAACCACTCGCGCTCCTTCTCGGCCTCGGCGCGCCGGGCACGCAGAGCGCCCAGTTGCGCCTCCAGGCCCGCCGCTTCCTGCTCCAGCGCGCCGCGGGCCGCCGCGTCCAGCAGCTCGACGCCTCCGGCCCGGGCGCGCGCCGTCTCCAGCGCGGCCCTCGCGTCGCGCGCGCGCTCGTGCACGCGCTGCGAGATACGTCCGTAGATGTCCGTGCCCGTCAGCTCTTCGAGCAGTTCCGCACGCTTGCCGGCCGGCGCCTCGAGGAAGGCCGCGAAGCCACCCTGGGCGAGCAGCATCGACTTGGTGAAGCGCCCGAAATCCAGCCCCGTCAGCGTTTCGACGTGCTTCAATTTTTCCTGCACCTTGCTCGTGACCGGGCGGGCCGTGCCATCAGCTGCAAGGATCTCCGCCAGTTCCACCTGCGCGGGCTGCAGCGCGCCGTCGGGCCGGTCCCGGGCACGCCGCTGGCTCCAGAAGGCCCGATAGCGCCCCCCGGGCACGGCGAACTCCACCTCGGCGAGGCATTCGGCGGTGTGCCGCGTCATCAGTTCGTTGCCCCCCTGCGAGACGCCGCCGATGCGCGGCGTCTGGTGGTAGAGCGCCAGGCAGATCGCGTCGAGCAGTGTGGTCTTGCCCGCGCCCGTGGGCCCGGTGATGGCAAACAGCCCGCCGTCCGAGAACGGCACCTGCGTGAAATCGATGCGCCACTCGCCCTTCAGCGAATTGAGGTTCTTCAATCGCAGCGACAGAATCCTCATGCCGCCCCCTCTTCCTGCAGATCGGACAGCACGCCCCGGTGCATGGCCGAGAGCCGCTCCCGCAGCGCCTCGTCCAGCGATTCCTCCTGCAGGCGGCGCTCGAACACGTCGCCGGGGGCCAGTTCGTCGAGCGTCTCGCGGGCGATGGGCACGAGGGCGGGAGCGGCGCCGCCGCGCGCGCGGCGCACCCGCAGCACCTCCACGGGCAGGCCGTCGGCCATCGCCGTGACGCGCGCCTGCAGGTCGGGCAGGTAGTCGTCGCCGGCCACCTCCACGTCGAGCCAGGCGGGCGTTTCCTGTGTGCCGGCCCGCGCCGCGGCGGTAAGCGCCGCTGGCAGGGTGGCAAGGCTGCCGCGCAGCGAAGCCATCGGCTGGAAGCACGGCACCGGCAGCGGCGCGACCGACTGCAGGCCCGCCAGGTCGAAATCCACCTGCAGCACCTCCTTGCGCTGCGCGGCCTCGTCGAAGCCCAGCGGTATCGGCGATCCACAGTAGCGGATGTGCTCGTTCCCGCCCACCTTCATCGGCTGGTGGATGTGCCCGAGGGCGATGTAGTCCGCCGCAGGAAATGCATCGGTCGGGAAGGCCTCCAGCGTGCCGACGTAGATGTCCCGGACGGCGTCGCCGCCCGTGGCGCCCACGGTGGCGAGGTGGCCGGTGGCCACGATCGGCAGTCCGCCCAGCGACGCGCTGCGTTCGCGTGCCATATCGAAGAGCGCAGCGTAGTGCGCGCGGATCGCCTGCTGCAGCGCCATCCGCTTGTCTGCGGCGCTCTCGCCGGGCAGGCTGAGCAGCAGCTCCCGCGGGCGCAGGTACGGCACCGCGCACAGAACCGCGCCCGGCCCGCCGCTGCGCCGATGCAGCACCAGCACCTGCTCCGCGGGCGTGGCGGCCGCGCAGGGCACCACGCGGGTGCCCAGTTCGGCCAGCAGCGCGCGGCTCTCGCCCAGCACCGCGGCAGAATCGTGATTGCCGCCCAGCACGACCAGTGCCGTCCCGGCCTCGCGCAGCGACAGCACGGCGTGGTGATAGAGCTCGCGCGCATGGCTGGGCGGTGCCGATGTGTCGAACACATCGCCGGCCAGCAGCACGGCATCCGCCTGGCAATCTGCCGCCTGCGCGGCCAGCCAGTCGATGAACGCACGGTGCTCGGCCTGGCGGCTCTTGCCCATGAAATGCTGGCCCAGGTGCCAGTCGGAAGTGTGCAGCAGACGCAAGATGGAAGGGTTCCCATGGAAGGCCCCGCACTCGGGGCTGGCGCTTCTTTGCGCGGGTATGCGATAATGGTAGGCTTTTTCGAAGCGGAAAGTGCGTCGCAATGGGTGCGGCGTGGCTACCGCAGCAGCCCCCTTGAAAGGACCATGCCATGAAAGAAGGCATTCACCCCAACTACCGCGAAGTGCTCTTCGTGGACCTGTCCAACGGCTTCAAGTTCGTCACCCGTTCCTGCGTGAACACGAAGGAAACCGGCAAGACCGACGACGGCCGCGAACTGCCGCTCTTCAAGCTGGATACCTCCAGCGAATCGCATCCTTTCTACACCGGCACGCAGAAGTCGGTGGACAACATGGGCGGCCGCGTCGAGCGCTTCCGCAACCGCTTCGGCAAGACGGCCGCCGCGAAGTAATCCAGCGGTCCACCGGACCCGGGGTGGCACGGATGGCCGCACGGCATTCCGCACCCGCATCCCGCCAAAGGCAGCCCGGCACGTCCGCGCTGCCTTTTTTGCTGCCCGGCCCGCCGGCTGGCTCCGCGCAGGTTTTTGCCTTTATTCTCGATCGATTTCTTCGGCACTGAACGCGTGAATCCTCCGACCCCTGCCATCGTGACCCAGGACGCCGTGCGGCCGCTGCCGCGCTGGGCGCTGTTGCTGCTGTGCCTGGCCTATGTCGTGCCCGGCTTCGTGGCCCGCTCGCCCTGGAAGAACGCGGACGTGACCGCGTTCGGCTACATGATGGAACTGGCGCGGGGGAACACGCCCTGGATGTCGCCGACCCTGGGCGGCATGGCGCCCGACACCGACGGGCTGCTGCCCTACTGGCTCGGCGCGCTGGCCGTGCGGGCCGCACCCGCCTGGCTGTCCGCGGACATGGCCGCCCGGCTGCCATTCGTCGCGCTGCTGGCGCTCACGCTCGCCGCCACCTGGTGGGGCATGTACCACCTCGCGCGCAGCCCTGGCGCGCAGCCGGTGGCCTTCGCCTTCGGCGGGGAGGCCTCCCCCTCCGATTACGCGCGGGCCATGGCCGACGGCGCGCTGCTCGCGCTGCTGGCCTGCCTGGGGCTCGCCCAGCTGTCCCACGAGGTCACCAGCTATCTCTCGCAACTGGCCTGCACGGCACTGCTGTTCTTTGCCGCAGCCAGCCTGCCGCGCCGCCCGTTCATCGCCCTGGCGGCCGCCAGCCTCGGCCTGCTCGGGCTGGCCCTGAGCGGCGCGCCGACCATGGCGGCCCTGCTCGGCGGCGGCGGTGCGCTGCTGGTGGCCTTGACCGCCCGCGATCCTGCCGAGCCGGATCCACGGGGCGCCGCACGGCCCGGATGGGTGTGGGGGCTGGCGCTGGCCGTGCCGGTGCTGCTGGTGGCGGCGCTGTCCACGGCACTGGACCTGTGGCGCTGGCGCGTCCTTCCGGCGAGCGAGGTCAAGGAATGGGGCAGCCTCGCACGCCTGCTGGTCTGGTTCGCGTGGCCCGCCTGGCCCCTGGCGCTGTGGACGGTCTGGCGCTGGCGCCGGCAGATTTTCAGCCGCACGCTCCACCGCCACCTGCTGCTGCCGCTGTGGTTCGTCGGCGTCACCGTCGCGGGCTGCCTGACGACGAGCCCTGCCGACCGGGCCCTGCTGCTCGGGCTGCCGGCCCTGGCCACGCTGGCCGCGTTCGCGCTGCCCACGCTGCGCCGCGCCATCGCTTCGCTGATCGACTGGTTCACCCTGCTGTTCTTCAGCGTGTCGGCCATCACCATCTGGGTGATCTGGGTGTCCGTGCAGACGGGCGTGCCCGCGAAGCCGGCAGCCAACGTCGCCAAGCTCGCGCCCGGCTATCCCACAGGGTTTTCCGCCGTGGCGTTCGGCGTGGCGCTGGCCGCCACCGCGGTGTGGTGCGCGCTGGCATGGTGGCGCGCCGCGCGCAACCGCACGGAAATCTGGAAGAGCCTGGTGCTGCCGGCCAGCGGTGCCACGCTCGCGTGGCTGCTGCTCAACACGCTCTTTCTTCCCATACTGGACTACGGCCGCAGCTACCGGCCGCAGGTGGAGAATCTTGCGCGCGTGCTCGGTCCCGAGCCGGGCTGCGTGCTCGTCTATGGCTTGAGCCGCGCCCAGATCGCCGGGCTGCAATACCACGGTGGCTGGAACCTCCAGCCCGTGGCGCTTCCCTCGGAAGTGCGGGAGAGCCGCTGCGAGTGGCTGGTGGCCGATGCCGGCGTGCAGGCCACGGTCCACGAACTGGCCCGCGGCCGCGGCTGGCACCGCACCGCGGTGCTGCCCCGCCCCACCGACAAGAACGACCAGCTCCTGGTGCTGCGCCGCCGGCCCTCCGTGGCCGGGCAGCCCTGATGCCGTCCGAGCGCGCCCAGGTCGCGCGCCACGCGGCCACCGTGCTGGCGGGGCAGCTCGCCGTGATGGCGTTCGGCGTGACCGACACCATCGTCGCCGGCCGCCATGCGCCCTCCTCCCTGGCCGCGCTGTCGATCGGCTCGGCCGTCTATGTGAGCGTCTATGTCGCCCTCATGGGCGTACTGCAGGCGCTGCTGCCCATCTGGGCGGAGCAGCGCGGCGCGGGCCACACCACCGAGATCGGCCGCACGGTGCGCCAGTCCCTGTACCTCTGCGCGCTGGCGAGCCTGCTGGGCATGGCTGTGCTGCTGTCGCCCGGCGCCATCCTGCGCTGGACGGAGGTTCCCGCCGGCCTGCGCGCGGAGGTGGGCCGCTACCTCACGGTGCTGGCCGCGGCCCTGCCGCCGGCCCTGGCCTTCCGGCTCTACACCACGCTCAACCAGGCCCTGGGGCGCCCGCAGCTGGTCACCTGGCTGCAACTGGGTTCGCTGGCAGTGAAGATCCCCCTGTCCATCGGCTTTACCTTCGGGTTCGCCGGGCTGCCCGCACAGGGCGCCGTCGGATGCGCCTGGGCCACGCTGGTCGTGAACTACCTGCTGCTGGGCATCGCGCTGTGGCTGGTCCGCTCGTCGGCGATGTATGCGCCGCTCGCGCTCTGGAAGCGCATGGAGCGCCCCGACCCGGCCCAGATCGGGCGCTTCGCGCGGCTGGGCGTTCCCGCCGGGCTGGCCGTGATGGTGGAGGTCACCTCCTTCACGCTGATGGCGCTGTTCATCGCCCGGCAGGGCACGGTCGCCGCCGCGGCGCACCAGATCGCCTCGAACCTCGCCGCCGTGCTCTACATGGTTCCGCTTTCGCTGGCCATAGCCACCAGCGCCCGGGTCAGCTACTGGCGCGGGCGCGCGGACGAGGCCATCGCCCGGAAGGTGGCGTGGATGGGGTTGCGCATGGCGGGCACCATCGCCCTCGTGCTGTCCGGCCTGGTCCTGCTGGCACGCCACGGCCTGGCGAGCCTCTACACCTCCTCGCCCGACGTGCTGGCCATGGCCGGCGGGCTGCTGGCCTGGGTGGCGGCCTACCATGTCGCCGATGCGCTGCAGACCTTCTGCGCGTTCGCCCTGCGCTGCTACCGGATCACCATCGCCCCTCTGGCTACCTATGGGGTGCTGCTCTGGGGCGCCGGACTGCCGGCAGGCTATGTGCTGGCCTACGTGGGCCTGGCCGGGCACCCGCCGCAACAGTCGCCCGCCGCTTTCTGGATCGGCGGGGCGCTGGCGCTGGGCATGACGGCCGCGGTGTTCATTGCGATGCTGGCGAGGGCATTGCGGAAGGCCCGCTCGCCGGGCCCGCACCCGGCTTCGGCAGGGCGAGGGCGGGCTTAGCCTGTGCACCACGCACTGCCGCGCTGCGCTGGATGCGGTGCGCCGGGAACGTGACGGAAAACACGGAGCCCTTGCCCACGGTGCTTTCGATGCCCAGCGACGCCGAATGGCGCTGCACCACATGCTTGACAATGGCCAGTCCGAGCCCGGTGCCGCCGGTGTCGCGCGAACGGCTGCGGTCCACGCGGTAGAAGCGTTCGGTCAGCCGCGGAATGTGCACGGCCTCGATGCCGGGGCCCGTGTCGCGCACGGAAAAGCGGCCGCTGCCGTCGGCCAGCGTCTCCCAGGCCACGGTGATGCGGCCGCCTGCGGGCGTATAGCGCACCGCGTTGCCGATCAGGTTGGCGAGCGCGCTCTGCAGTTCGGCCGCCACCCCGACCAGCTGGCCGGCGCCCTGCAATGCCTCGGCCGGAGGAAACTCCAGCACATGGCCCGCCGACTGGCTGCGGGTGAGCAGCGCGGACAGGCCTCGGGCCTCGTCCTCGCAGCGGCGCAGCAGCGCATCCACCGGCGTGCATTCGGTCAAGCCGGGCGGCGGGCTGCCCTCCAGGCGCGAAAGGGTCAGCAGGTCCTGCACCACGCTCTGCATCCGGCCGGCCTGTTGCGACATCATGTTCAGGTAGCGTGCGCGCTCTTCCGAGGACAGCGGCAACGTCTGCAGGGTTTCCACGAAGCCCATGAGGACGGTGAGCGGCGTGCGGATCTCGTGCGACACGTTGGCCACGAAATCGCGGCGCATGGCCTCGGCCTGCTCCAGCGCCGTCACGTCGCGCGACAGCAGCAGCTTGCGGCCGTCTCCGTAGGGGTGCAGGTGGACGGAAATGCGCACCGGCCGGGAAGCCGTGCTCTCGCGCCCCTGCAGCACCACGTCCCTGGAAAAATCCTGGGCGGCGTAGTAGGCGCTGAATTCGGGATCGCGCAGCAGGTTGCCGATCGACTGGCCCATGTCGCGCGCGGCATCCAGGCCGAACTGCGTGACCGCGATCTGGTTGCACCACTCGATGTGGCCCTCGGCATCGAGCAGCACCACGCCATTGGGCGTCGCCTGCAGTGCCGCGAGGATCTCCTGCAGGCGCGCATCGCTGGCGGCGATGTCGGCCTGGTTCTGGCGCAGCAGGCGGCGCGTCCTGTCGGCAGCCTCGCCCCACACGCCCCTGAGCGAGGGGCAGCTGGCGAGGTCGCCATCGCGCAGCCAGCGCAGCACGCGGGAGCCGCGCCACAGATCCCACAGGAACCAGAGCCAGACGCCCGCGAAAACCGTGGCCACCGCGCCATGGAAGCCGCCCCAGAGCCACCCGAGCAGGAGACCGGCGGCCTGGAAGGACAGGAAGAAAATGCAACGCCAAACCATGGAATCCGGGAGGGCCCCGCGGGGCCCCTCCCCGTCCGCACTCCGCTGCCTTGTTGTCAGATAACGAAAAGGGAGGCCACCGGCGGGCGGCCCCGGCCGCCGGTCAGGCTCGCATCAGGGCGGCAGGCTGGGCCGTGAGCCGGTAGCCCGCGCCGCGCACGGTCTCCACCATGGCGCCTGCGACGCCCAGGGCCTCGCGCAGGCGCTTGACGTGCACGTCCACCGTGCGCTCCTCGATGAAGACATGGTCGCCCCACACCTTGTCGAGCAGCTGCGCCCGGCTGTGGACGCGTTCGGGGTGCTTCATGAGGTAGTGCAGGAGCTTGAACTCGGTCGGACCGATCTTGAGCTGCTGTCCCTGGTAGGTCACGCGGTAGGTGCCGGCGTCGAGGATCAGGTCGGAGATGGCCACGGTATCGGTGGCCTGCTCGGGCGCCCGGCGCCGCAGCACGGCACGGATGCGCGCCAGCAGTTCCTGGGTGGAGAACGGCTTGGTGATGTAGTCGTCCGCCCCCGCGTCGAGGCCGGCCACCTTGTCGGGCTCGTCGCCGCGCGCCGTGAGCATGAGGATGGGAATGGGTTTGGTACGCGCATCCGCGCGCCACTTGCGCGCGAGTTGCAGGCCGCTCTGGCCGGGCAGCATCCAGTCCAGCAGGATGACGTCCGGCAGCACCGCATCCAGCTCGCGCTGGGCGGATTCGCCGTCCTCGGACCAGATGGGCTGGAATCCGTTGTGGCGCAGGTTGACGGCGATCAGCTCGGCGATGGCGGATTCGTCTTCGACGATGAGTACGCGGGGAAGTCTCTTCATGGAGGGGCAGGCCTTTCAGAGCACGGCCGACTCGATCTCCTCGAGGGCCGTGTGGCGCACGTCCTTGCCCTTGACGAGGTAGATGATGAGTTCGGCCACGTTTTTGGAGTGATCGCCGATGCGCTCGATGGCCTTGGCCAGGAACAGCAGGTCCAGGCTCGCGGAAATCGTGCGGGGGTCTTCCATCATGTAGGTGATGAGCTTGCGCACGAAGCCGTCGAACTCTCGGTCGATGAGGTCGTCTTCCTTCAGGATGGCCACGGCCGCCTTGGTGTCGAGGCGGGCGAACGCGTCCAGGGCCTTGCGCAGCAGGCCCGACGCCAGGTCGGCCGCGACGCGCAGGTCGGTGGTGGGCAGCGAGCGGGCGGAGCCGCTCTCGATGATGGACTTGACCATGCGGGCCATCTTGTTGGCCTCGTCGCCCATGCGCTCGAGGTTCGCGGTCGCCTTGGAGAAGGCGATCAGCAGGCGCAGGTCACGGGCCGTGGGCTGGCGGCGCGCGATGATGGACGAGAGCTCATGATCGATCTCGACCTCCATCGCGTTCACGCGGTGCTCGGTGGTGGCGACCTGGTCGGCGGCCTCCACGCTGAACTGCGACAGCGCGTAAATGGCCTGGCGGATCTGGGATTCGACCAGCCCGCCGAGCTCCATCACGCGTGCGGAGATGCTGTTGAGTTCGCTGTCGAACTGGGAGGAAAGGTGTTTCTCGGGCATGCGGAGTCTCCTGGTCCGTTCAGCCGAAACGGCCGGTGATGTAGTCTTCGGTTTCCTTGCGCTGGGGCTTGAAGAACATCTGCTCGGTCTCGCCGAACTCCATCAGGTCACCCAGGTACATGTAGGCCGTGTAATCGCTGCAGCGGGCTGCCTGCTGCATGTTGTGCGTGACGATCACCACGGTGTATTCGTTCTTCAGCTCGGCAATCAGTTCCTCGACCTTGGCCGTGGAGATCGGGTCCAGCGCCGAGCACGGCTCGTCGAGCAGCAGCACTTCGGGCTTGATGGCGATGCCGCGTGCAATGCACAGGCGCTGCTGCTGCCCGCCGGACAGGCCCGAGCCGCTCTGGTGCAGCTTGTCCTTGACCTCGTTCCAGAGGGCCGCCTTGCGCAGCGCCCACTCCACGCGATCATCCATGTCCGTGGCGTTGAGGCTCTCGAACAGCTTCACGCCGAAGGCGATGTTGTCGTAGATCGACATCGGGAACGGCGTCGGCTTCTGGAACACCATGCCGACCTTGGCGCGGATCAGTGCCACGTCCTGCTTGCTGGTCAGCAGGTTCTCGCCGTCCAGCAGGATCTGCCCTTCCGCGCGCTGCTCGGGGTAGAGCTCGTACATGCGGTTGAAGGTGCGCAGCAGCGTGGACTTGCCGCATCCCGACGGGCCGATGAACGCCGTGACCTTCTTCTCGGGAATGTCCAGGTTGATGCCCTTCAGGGCATGGAACTTCCCGTAGTAGAAGTTCAGGTCGCGAACCGTGATCTTGGAGGTGCCGGCGGCGCCGGTGTTTTTCGTGGACATGGGAAATGGGTCCGATCTGTGGCGGATGGGTTTGTCTCAGGACTTCTGGCGCGTCAGCACGCGGGCCAGGATGTTGAGGCCGAGCACGGCGAGGGTGATCAGGAACACGCCGGCCCATGCCAGCTCCTGCCAGTTCTCGTAGGGGCTCATCGCAAACTTGAAAATGGTCACCGGCAGGCTGGCCATGGGCTTGGACAGGTCGGCGTTCCAGAACTGGTTGTTGAGCGAGGTGAACAGCAGCGGAGCGGTCTCGCCGGCGATGCGGGCCACGGCGAGCAGCACGCCGGTGATGACGCCGGCGCGGGCGGCGCGCAGCGTGACCAGGGTGATCACCTTCCACTTGGGCGTGCCCAGGGCGTAGGCGGCCTCCCGCAGGCTGGCAGGCACGAGCATCAGCATGTTTTCGGTCGTGCGGATCACCACCGGGATGACGATGAGCGCCAGGGCCAGGATGCCGGCATAGGCGGAGAAGCTCTTGAAGCGGGCGACCACCACGGCATACACGAACAGGCCGATCACGATGCTGGGAGCCGACAGCAGGATGTCGTTCACGAAGCGGGTGCACGATGCGAGCCAGCTGCGCTGGTCGTATTCGGCGAGGTACACGCCGGCCATGATGCCGATGGGCGTGCCCACGAACGTGGCCAGCATCACCATCACGAACGAGCCGAAGATGGCGTTGGAGATGCCACCGGCCTCGTTGGGCGGCGGGGTCATCTCGGTGAAGAGGGTGACGCTCAGGCCGCCCACGCCCAGGCGGACGGTTTCCCAGAGGATCCAGATCAGCCAGAACACCCCGAACGCCATGGCCGCGAGCGACAGGGCCAGGGCGATGGTGTTCACGCGCTTGCGGCGGGCATAGCGCGCCTGGCGGCTGCTGGCCAGCTCGGCCGCGGAAATGAGTTGCTGCGAGGTGCTCACGAGCGGGCTCCTTCGTTCTTCTGCAGGCGCGACAGCAGGATCTTGGACATCGACAGCACCACGAAGGTGATGAAGAACAGCACCAGGCCCAGGTAGATCAGCGACGCCTGGTGCAGGCCTTCGCCGGCTTCCGCGAATTCATTGGCCAGCGCCGAGGTGATGCTGTTGGCGGCCTGGAAGACCGACAGCGAATCGAGCTGGTTCATGTTGCCGATCACGAAGGTGACGGCCATGGTCTCGCCCAGGGCGCGGCCCAGGCCCAGCATGATGCCGCCCAGCACGCCGGTCTTGGTATAGGGAAGGACCACCTTCCACACCACTTCCCAGGTCGTCGAGCCCAGGCCGTAGGCGGATTCCTTGAGCAGCGCCGGGGTGACTTCGAACACGTCGCGCATCACCGAGGCGATGAACGGGATGATCATGATGGCCAGGATGATCCCGGCCGAAAGAATGCCGATGCCCACGGGCGGGCCGGACACCAGGGCGCCCAGGTAGGGCACGCCCGACAGCAGCGACTGCAGGGGCTGCTGCACCCAGGTGGCGAGGATGGGGCCGAACACCATCAGCCCCCACATGCCGTAGACGATGGAGGGCACGGCGGCCAGCAGTTCGATGGCCGTTCCCAGCGGGCGCTTGAGCCAGGCGGGGGACAGTTCGGTGAGGAAGAGCGCGATGCCGAAGCTCACGGGCACGGCGATAAGCAGCGCGATGATCGACGTGGCCAGCGTGCCGTAGATCATGACCAGGCCGCCGTAGTCGTTCTGCACCGGGTCCCAGACGCTGCGGCCGAGGAAGCTCACGCCGTACTTGTGGATGGACGGCCACGCGCCGATCACGAGCGAGACCAGGATGCCGATCAGGAGCGCCAGGGTCAGCATGGCAGCGCCCCGGGCGAGCCACGCGAAAATGCGGTCCGCCACCGCTCCGGAGAGCAGTGGCGCGCGGGACGGTGGAGTGGTTCGGGGAGCGCTGGCGCTGCGCTGCAGCGGCGTCGCGGGAGGTGCGGACATGGTGCTGGACACGGAGGGTGGCCTTTTCAGGTTTGCGGCCACCCCCGCCTGCGCGGCGGGGGTGGCCCGGGGACTTACTTCAGCGGGATGGCCTTGCCGGAAGCGTCCTTGATCTCATCCCAGGACTTGAGCACGACGGCCTTCACGCTGTCGGGCATGGGCACGTAGTCGAGATCGGCGGCGGTCTTGTCGCCGTTCTTGTAGGCCCAGTCGAAGAACTTCAGCGACGTGGCGGCCTGGGCGGGCTTGTCCTGGACCTTGTGCATCAGGATGAAGGTGGCGCCGGTGATGGGCCACGATTCCTTGCCCTTCTGGTTCGTCAGGATCTGGTAGAAGCTCTTGGACCAGTCGGCGCCGGCGGCAGCGGCCTTGAAGGCGGAATCGTCGGGCGAGACGAAGCTGCCTTCGGCGTTCTGCAGTTGCACGTAGGTCAGCTTGTTCTGCTTGACGTAGGCGTACTCGACGTACCCGATGGAGTTCGGCAGGCGGCCGACGAAGGCGGCGACGCCCTCGTTGCCCTTGCCGCCCGCGCCCGTGGGCCAGTTCACGGCCGTGCCTTCGCCCACCTTGGTCTTCCACTCCTCGTTCACCTTCGACAGGTAGTTCGTGAAGATGAAGCTGGTGCCGGAGCCGTCGGCACGGCGCACCGGGGCGATCTGCGCGTCCGGCAGGTTCACGCCGGGGTTGAGGGACTTGATGGCCGGGTCGGTCCAGTTGGTCACCTTGCCCAGGTAGATGTCGCCGAGCACCTGGCCGCTCAGCTTGATCTGGCCGGGGGCGATGCCCTTGATGTTGACCACCGGCACGACGCCGCCGATGACGGTGGGGAACTGCACCAGGCCCTTCTTGGCCAGGTCTTCGTCCTTCAGGGGGGCGTCGGACGCGCCGAAGTCCACCGTCTTCGCCTCGATCTGGCGCAGGCCGGCGCCCGAACCCACGGACTGGTAGTTGATCTTGACACCGGTTGCCTTGTTGTAATCGGCCGCCCACTTGGAGTACAGCGGAGCGGGGAAACTGGCGCCGGCGCCCGTGGCCTCCTGCTGGGCCCACGCGGCGGAGAACGCACCCGCCGAGACGACACCCGACACCAGAATCCGAATCACAGACAGTTTCATGAGGGAACCTCTTGGTTGAAAAGAATCAGTGGTGCGGACTGTAGGAGCGCTTTATGACAGGACTGTGACGCGCCGTCCAGCCTGTCATGGATGGCCTCCCCAGGGAAACCGGCCGCTTTCGCGGCCCCGGAAGTCACGCGAATGTCATGATTCCGCCTTACTCTGGACATCCGCGACAAGGCTGCATGCCGGTGCCGGCCGCCTGGCCCGCCCGCCCGTGCAGCACCCACCGATCACCCCCGGGCAGGCCTTGCCCGCGGGTGCGCGCCCGCTTCGCCCGGGCGTGGAAAAAAGGGAGTGCTATGCTGCGCCGCCAGAAAAACCAGCGCGCAAGGCGCGACAACATGCACGACGGAACATTGCTTGCCGCGGTGGATCTCGGATCCAACAGCTTTCGCCTCGAAATCGGACGCTTCGAGCACGGACTGATACGCAGGATCGAATACCTGAAGGAAACCGTTCGCCAGGGCAACGGCCTGGACGAGGAACGCAACCTCACGCCCGACGCCATGCAGCGCGGCTGGGACTGCCTCGCACGGTTCGCCGAGCGCCTCAAGGGCTTCCCGGCCGAAAGGGTGCGCGCCGTCGCCACCCAGACGCTGCGCGAGGCGCGCAACCGCGACGCTTTCCTGCAGCGCGGCAGCGCCCTGCTGGGCCACCCGATCGACGTGATCTCCGGCCCCGAGGAGGCCCGCCTGATCTACCAGGGCGTGGCCCACCTGCTGCCGCAGTCGGACGAACGCCGGCTCGTGGTGGACATCGGCGGCCGCTCCACCGAGCTGATCCTGGGCCATGGCTTCTCGGCCGATACCGTGGCCTCGTTCCGCGTGGGCAGCGTGGCCTGGTCCACCCGGTACTTCCCTGACGGTGCCTTCACCCCGGAATCCTTCCGCACCGCGGAGATCGCGGCCAAGGCCGTGCTGGACGAGGCGCTCAACACCTACCGGCCCCAGGCCTGGGACGTGGCCTACGGCTCCTCCGGCACCGCCGGCGCGATCGGCGACATCCTGGCCGTGCTGGGCGGCCCGCCCGGCCTGATCACCCGGCCCGGGCTGGACTGGCTGCAGGAGCAGTTGCTGCGCGCCCGCACGGTGGACAAGGTGCGGCTGGAGGGCCTGAAGGAAGACCGCCGGGCGGTGATCGGCGGCGGCCTCAGCGTGCTGCGCGCCGTATTCGACCTGCTGGACATCCGCGAGATGCAGGTGGCCCAGGGCGCCTTGCGCCAGGGTGCCCTGTACGACCTGCTGGACCGCGAACAGCATGCCGACGACCTGCGCTCCTCCACCGTGATCGGACTCATGGAGCGGTTCCGCGTGGACGTGCGGCATGCCGAGCGCGTGGCCCGCACGGCCGCCCTGCTCCACCAGCAGGCCTGCCCCGGCGGCGCGGAGCAAAGCCACAGGGAACTCGTCTGGGCCGCGCAGTTGCACGAAATCGGCTGCATCGTCTCCCATGGCGACCACCACCACCACGGCGCCTACCTGCTGGACCACACCGACGCGGCGGGCTTTTCCGTGTCGGAACTGCGCCACCTCGCCCGGCTCGTGCAGGGCCACCGGGGCAAGGTGCGCAAGCTCGAGGCCGACATCGACGATCCGCGGCTGGCCCACCAGCTGGCGTGCCTGCGCATGGCCGTCGCCCTGTGCCACGCCCGCCGCGATCCGGACCTGGAAGGCGTGGCCCTGGTCCGGGACGGCCACCGCTTCGTCGCGTCCGCCCGCCCTGGCTGGGCCGCAGCCTATCCGCAATCGGCCCACCTGCTGCGCGAGGAAGGCACTGCCTGGCAGCGGACCGCCTGGGAATTCGTGGCCGAATTGCCCTGACGTCCCGGTGGCGCAAAGCCGCAAAAACATGCAGGCTCATCCATAACGGTATAAACTGTTTATATCGTTTTACTCTGGATGGCCTGCCATGTCCGACACCACTTCTTCCGCCCCTGCCACAGCTGCCGCCGAAGCGGCCTCCACGCCGGCAGCCGCACCGGCATCCGCCGCGAAGCCGGCCAAGTCCGTCAAGAACGAGAAGGCCACCAAGCCCCCCCGTGCGGCAGGCAAGCGCAGCAGCGCGCCCGCGGCGGCCAAGAGCAAGCCCGCCGCCAAACAGGCACCCGCCGCGCGCGAGGCCAAGGCGAAGAAGCCCAAGCTCGTGCGCGACAGCTTCACGATCCCGAAGGAAGAGTACGCCGCGATCGAAGGACTGAAGCAGCGCCTGGCCCTGCTGGGCACACCCGCGAAGAAGAGCGAGCTGCTGCGCGCCGGCCTCGTGCTGCTGGCCAGCCTGTCGGATGCCGCGCTGGCCAAGGCCATGCAGGCCATTCCGTCCATCAAGACGGGCCGCCCGAAGTCCGAGCCGGCAGAGACCGCAGCCGCCGCCAAGCCTGCCAAGGCCCCGAAGGCGCGCGCCGCCGGCAAGGCCTGACACCCTCCATGCCCGGTGCAGTACCGGGCGCATGCGGGCGCCGTTGCCCGGACTACAGGAAATCCGGCGCCTGCACGGCCATGAGGATGGTTTCCGCCACCTCGGCGCGCGCGCGCCGGCGCAGCCACCACACCGCGCCCTTGCGGATGGCGCAATCCGGAGAGCGCAACCCGAGCAGTTCGGCCGCGGCCTGCCCCAGCATGGGCTGGTGCCCCACGACCAGCACCGCGCCGCGCGCGTGCGGCCACTGCACCAGTTCCAGCAGGTCCGCCGCGGTGCCTCCGGGCAGCAGTTCCGCACGCAGCTTGTATTTGCGCCCCAGCGCCTTGGCCGTGGCCTCGGTCCGCAGGGCCGGACTCGCCAGCACGCGCAGGCCGTCCGGCAACCGCCGGTCCAGCCAGGCCGCCATGCGTGCGGCCTGCTTCTCGCCCCGGGGCGTCAATGGCCGCTGCAGGTCCTCATCGCCTTCGCGGGGCTCCTCCGCCTCGGCGTGCCGCCACAGGATCAGGTCCATCATGCCCTGGCCGCCGAGGGCGCAGTGCCGGGCGGGCCGTAGCGCAGCATCAGCGCCTGCTGGGCACCGTTGCCCGACACCGGGTGCGGTGCCCGCGCATAGGAGCCGTCGGACTGCAGCGTCCAGGCATCCTTGTCGTCGTGCAGGTAGGCGACCAGGCACTCGTCGATGATCCGCTGGCGCAGTTCGGGGTCGTCCACCGGCCAGGCGAGCTCCACGCGCCGCAGCATGTTCCGGTTCATCCAGTCGGCGCTGGACAGCAGCAGCTGCTCCTGGCCGCCCGCGCGGAAATAGAACACCCGCGTGTGCTCCAGGAAGCGTCCGATGATGGAGCGGACGCGGATGTTGTCGGTCACGCCCTCGCGCTGCGCCGGCAGCATGCAGGCACCGCGCACGATCAGGTCGATGCGCGCGCCTTTCTGCCCGGCGGCGACGAGCGCGTTCATGAGCGCCTCGTCGGTCAGTGCATTCATCTTTGCCACGATGCGCGCGTCTTCCCCGCGCGCGGCGGCATCGCCCACGGCCGCGATCATTTCCTGCAATTGCCGGTGCAGGTGGAAAGGCGCCATCACCAGGCGCTTGAGCCGGGGCAGCTTGTTCTGGCTGGCCAGGTGGTTGAACACGGCATCCATGTCGGCCGTCGTGTCCGCATCGGCGGTGAAATAGCTCAGGTCGGTGTAGAGCCGTGCCGTGCGGGGGTTGTAGTTGCCGGTGGAGAGATGCCCGTAGCGGCGCAGCTGCTTGCCCTCGCGGCGGGTCACCAGCAGCATCTTGCCGTGCGTCTTGAGGCCCACCACCCCATAGACCACCTGCGCACCGATGGACTCCAGTGCCTCCGCCCAGTTGATGTTCGCCTCTTCGTCGAAGCGGGCCTTCAGCTCGACGACGGCCATCACTTCCTTGCCGCGGCGCACGGCCTCGCGCAGCAGTTCCATCATCTCGGAATCCGCGCCCGTGCGGTAGATCGTCTGCTTGATGGCCAGCACCTGCGGGTCGTTCACGGCCTCGCGCAGGAACTGCAGCACCGAGTCGAAGCTCTCGAACGGCTGGTGCACCAGGATGTCGCGGCGCCGGATCTGCTCCATGAGCGGAGCGCCCGCCTGCACCTGCCGGGGCCAGGCCGCGCGCCAGGGCGGAAACAGCAGCGCGGGCTCGTTGACCAGGTCCACCAGCTGCGTGAGCCGCACCAGGTTCACGGGACCATGCACGCGGAACAGTGCCGCATCGGGCAGCGCGAACTGCGACTGCAGGAAATCGGAGAGAAAACGCGAGCAACTGGCCGACACCTCCAGGCGCACCGCCTGGCCGTAATGGCGGTGCTGCAGGCCCTGGCGCAGCGCCGTGCGCAGGTTGCGCACGTCGTCCTCGTCCACGGCCAGGTCGGAATGGCGCGTCACGCGGAACTGGGAGAACTCCGTCACATCGCGCCCGGGGAACAGTTCGCTCAGATGTGCCCGCACAATGCTGGACAGACTGACGCACTGCGCCCCTTGCGGCGCCACCTTCACGGGCAGCCGCACCAGCCGCGGCAGCACGCGCGGCACCTTGACGATGGCGATCTCGTTCTCGCGCCCGAAAGCGTCGTTGCCCTTGAGCCGCACGATGAAGTTCAGCGACTTGTTCGCCACCTGCGGGAAGGGGTGGGCCGGATCCAGCCCCACCGGTACCAGCAGCGGGCGCACCTCGCGCTCGAAGTAGTCGCGCACCCAGCGGCGCTGCTCGGGCGAGCGCTCGCCATGGGAGACGATGTGGATGCCCTGCTCCGCGAAGGCCGGCATCAGCGACTCGTTGTAGAGCGCGTACTGGCGGGCCACGAGGTCGTGCGCCTTGTTGGACAGCGCCTCGAAGGAAGCCACCGTGTAGGGTCCCTTGGTCTCTCCGCTCTGCGCCGCCGTGATGTGCGGCGCGGCGCGCACCTCGAAGAACTCGTCGAGGTTGGACGACACGATGCACAGGTAGCGCAGCCGCTCCAGCAGGGGCACGTCGATGCGCGTCGCCCAGTCGAATACCCGCTCGTTGAATGCCAGGATGCTGTGGTCGCGGTTGAGGAACGCGATGCCGGACGCATCGGACAGGGGCTCGGGGACCGCCAGGAGGTCCTGCGCACCTGCGGAGGAAGCCGGTTCTGGGGAGAGCGTGGACGAAGAGTGCATGGAAGGCAAATTGTCAGTACCGGAATCAGTTTTAGTATTAGTCTCGACCATGACATTTTCATGACATGTCATCGACGCTGTCACGAACAGATTTGCAACGATCATCCAGCGCCGGGACAGCGGTCATCCGAGGAAATGCTTGCGATAGCGGGGAGGCAGGTCCTCGATGCGCATCAGCATCGGCAGGTCGGCGGTGTTGAAATCCGGATCCCAGGCGGGCGCGCCGAGCACCCGGGTGCCCAGGCGCAGGTAGCCCTTGATCAGCGCTGGTGGCTCCACCGGCAGGGAGCCGTCGAGCTGGTCCACCGGAAGCGGCAGGCGGGGCTGCACCTCGTATTCGGGGGGCGCCATGTAGCCGGCCTTGAGCTGGTTCCAGATGCTGGCGGCGGCGTTGCCGCTGAGCACGCCGTTGTGCAGCATGGGGATGCTCGCGCAGCCGATCATCATGTCCAGCCCGTTGCGCACCATGAAGTCGGCCAGCGCGCCCCACAGGGTCATGATGACCCCGCCGTGGCGGTAGTCGGGATGCACGCAGCTGCGGCCCAGCTCCACCATGCGCCCGCGCAGGTGGGCGAGGCGCGACAGGTCGAACTCGGTGTCGCTGTACAGGCCACCCGCCCGCTGCGCCTGGGCGGGCGTGAGCACGCGGTAGGTGCCGATCACGGCCCGGGTTTCCACGTCGCGCACCAGCAGATGCTCGCAGTACGCATCGAACGCATCCACGTCGTGGCCGGGAACGGACGTGCTCAGGCGCGCGCCCATTTCCCCTGCGAACACGAGGTATCTCAGTCGCTGGGCTTCCCGGACTTCGGCAGCGTCGCGCGCCCAGGAAGCCTCGATGGGCGCCAACGCGCCTTTGCCTTGCCGTGGCGCTGGAACCTCCCCAGGACCCGGTCGATGAAGCGACCTCCGGAAAGGCATGTCTGGGGACAGAGACAGGGTGGGGACAGGAAGGTCGCTCACGAATTACTCCCGGTGAACCGTTGAACCATCGCGGCCCTGCCCAGCAAGGCCGCGCTGGACAATGTCGCAGCGGCGCATGACATGTCGGTGTCGCGGCGATGGCGCATCCATGACAGCCGCTCGTCACCGCCGGCCCTGCCCCCACGGGTCCGAGTGATCCCGCGCACGGCACAACCCCTTGCTCTACTGGATTGCCCTGCCCGCCCGGCAGTGGCCCGCTGCTACACTTTGTAGCCTCTGCCTGCCGCCCTAGGCCGGCTTCCCCTCGTCATGCCCTTCACCAAAGTCCGGTCCCTGCCTGTCCTGGGAACATCTGACGGTCCTGCCGTGGAACGACTCCTGCGCGAGCAGCAGACGCTACTGGACAGTGCCGGCGTAGGCATCGTGTTCATCCGGCAGCGGCAGGTGGTGCGCTGCAATCCCCGCTACGCGGAAATATTCGGCTATGCCTCCACCCGCGAGGCGATCGGGCTGAGCAGCCAGAGCCTCTACCCCAGTTCCGCGGCCTTCCGCGCCCTCGGCCGGGCGGCCTATCCCACCCTGTCCCTCGGGCTGCCGTACCGCTGCGAATGCCAGATGCGGCGCAAGAACGGCCGCCTGTTCTGGGCCAGCCTCACGGGCCGCCTCATCAACCCGCTGGACACGTCCGAAGGATCGATCTGGATCGTCGATGACATCGACGAACAGCGCCATGCGCAGATCCGCCTGCACGCGGCCATCCGGGAGAAGCAGGCGCTGTTCGACCACGCGATGGTGGGCATCGCGTTCGTTCGCAACAACCGCCTCACCCGCTGCAACCGGCATTTCGAGCAGATGCTGGGCTATGCGCCGGGCGAGCTGTCCGAGGGCTCTGCCCGCCAGCAGCATTTCAGCGATGCCGACTGGGAGGTCATGGAACGCCACGGCCACGGTGAGACGAACGGCGCGGGCGCGGGCTTCACCGGCGAGATGGACCTGCTCGCCAAGGATGGCAGCACGGTCACCTGCGAAGTGCGCAGCCAGCCGCTGGATCCGCTCTTTCCCGAGCAGGGCTGCATCTGCATTGCCATGGACGTGACCGCTCAGCGCAAGACGCAGGCGGAACTCGCGCGCATGCATGCCGAACTGGAGCACCAGGTGCAGGAGCGCACGCGCCAGCTCAGCGAAACCGTCGAGAGCCTGCACCGGGAGATCAACGACCGCAAGCACGACCAGGAACGCATCTACTGGCTGGCGCACTACGACCCGCTCACCGGCCTGCCCAACCGCACGCTGCTGGCCGAGCGCGCCCAGCATGCGATCCGGGTCGCGCAGGAGAACGGCACGCCGCTGGCGGTGGTCTTCCTGGACCTGGACCACTTCAAGCATGTGAACGATTCGCTGGGGCACCGCGTCGGCGACGCACTGCTGGTGGAAATCGCCAAGCGCCTGCGCGCCGTGGTGCGCGACCGCGACACGGTCTCCCGCCTGGGCGGCGACGAATTCATCCTGCTGCTGCCGGGCGCCAACGCCCATGGCGCGGCCCGCGTGGCCACCAAGCTGCAGGAGGCCTCGCGCCAGCCCTACCAGATCGGCCACCACGAACTCACCATGGCGCCCTCGATGGGCATCGCCCTCTTCCCCGACGACGGCAGCGACTTCGACACGCTGACGCAGTCCGCGGACGTGGCCATGTACCGCGCCAAGCTCGACGGGCGCAACACCTACCGCTTCTTCACGCCGGAGATGCAGGCGCAGTCCGTGCGCGCCCTGCTGCTGGAAAACGCGCTGCGCCGGGCCCTGGAACGCGACCAGCTCCGCCTGCACTACCAGCCCCAGATCACGATCGCCAGCGGCGAGATCCGCAGCGTGGAGGCCCTGCTGCGCTGGGACCACCCCGAACTCGGGCCCGTGTCCCCGGCCGAATTCATCCCGATCGCGGAGGACAGCGGCCAGATCCTGCAGATCGGCGAATGGGTGATGCGCACGGCCCTGGCCCAGTTGCAGGCATGGCATGCCATGGGCCTGGAATGGCTGTCCATGGCCGTCAACCTGTCGGCCCTGCAGTTCCGGCAGCCCCTGCTGCCCGAACTGGTCAGCCGCATCCTGGACGAAACCCGCCTGCATCCCCAGCGCCTGGAGCTGGAGCTGACCGAAGGCGTCGCCGTGGACGATCCGCGGTCGGCCATCGCCACCATGGACCAGCTCCATGCCCGCGGGGTGCGGATGTCGATGGACGACTTCGGTACCGGCTACTCATCCCTGAGCCAGCTCAAGCGCTTCCAGATCTACAAGCTGAAGATCGACCAGTCCTTCGTCCGCGACCTGGGCGTGGACAGCAATGACCGGGCCATCGTGAGCGCCATCATCCGCATGGCACAGGCCCTGGGCATGCGCACCACCGCCGAGGGCGTGGAGACGGCCGAACAGCTGGAGTATCTCCGGCAGCAGGGTTGCGACGAGGCGCAGGGCTACTATTTCAGCCGGCCGCAGACAGCAGAGGCCATCACGCCGCTGCTGCGGCAGCGCAAGATCCAGCCTGCGGGCTGAGCCGCGAGCGCTTCAGCACCGCCCTGCCCCGCCCCATTCCGGCTGCGCCGGACGGGGCCTTTTCAGCCCGCCCGGGCCGCGTCGGCCAGCTGGTGGGCGAAATGGCTGGCGCGGTCCGCGTCGGAGGTCTCGACCATCACGCGCAGCAGCGGCTCGGTTCCGCTCGCCCGCACCAGCACGCGCCCTTGCGCGCCCAGTTCGGCCTCCACCGATTTCAGGGCGTCCTGCAGCACGGCGTTGGCCTTCCAGTCCTGGCCGGGAAGCAGCCGGACGTTGACCAGCACCTGCGGGAACAGGCGTACGTGCTCCAGCGTGCGCGCCAGGCTGCGGCCGCCGCGCACGCAGGCCTGCAGCACCTGCAGCGCGCTGATCAGGCCGTCGCCCGTGGTGTGCCGGTCCAGCGCCAGCAGGTGGCCGGAGCTCTCGCCGCCCAGCAGCCAGCGGCGCCGGGCCAGTTCCTCCAGCACATAGCGGTCGCCCACCTTGGCACGGACCAATTCCACGCCGTCGGCCTTGAGGGCGAGTTCCACGGCCATGTTGGTCATCAGGGTGCCGACCACGCCAGGGACGCTTTCTCCCCGCGACAGGCGGTCCGCCGCCAGCAGGTAGAGCAGTTCGTCGCCGTTGTAGAGCCGGCCGGCGGCATCCACCATCTGCAGGCGGTCCGCATCGCCATCCAGCGCCACGCCGTAGTCGGCACGGTTCGCGCGCACCGCGCGCACCAGCGCGTCGGGATGGGTGGCGCCCACCTGGTGGTTGATGTTGAGCCCGTCGGGCGAGCAGCCGATGGCCAGCACTTCCGCCCCCAGTTCGTGGAACACCTTGGGCGCGATGTGGTAGGCCGCACCGTGCGCCGCATCCACCACGATCTTCGTGCCCCTGAGTGTGAGATCCTGGGAAAAGGTGCTCTTGCAGAATTCGATGTAGCGGCCGGCCGCGTCCTCCAGGCGCCGGGCCTTGCCCAGGGAGGCCGAATCCGCCCAGGCCGGGGCTTCGTCGAGGGCGGCCTCGACCGCCAGCTCCCATTCGTCGGGCAGCTTGGTGCCCTGGGCGCTGAAGAACTTGATGCCGTTGTCGGGATAGGCGTTGTGGCTGGCGCTGATCACCACGCCCAGGCTGGCCCGCTGCGCGCGCGTGAGGTAGGCCACGCCCGGCGTGGGCAGCGGCCCCAGCAGCACGACATCGACACCGGCCGAATTGAAGCCGGACTCCAGCGCGCTCTCCAGCATGTAGCCGGAAATCCGCGTGTCCTTGCCGATCAGCACCGTCGGCCGCTCCTCCGTGCGACGGAGCACCCGGCCCACCGCGTGTGCCAGCCGCAGGACGAAATCCGGCGTGATGGGGGCCTGCCCCACGGTTCCACGGATACCGTCCGTTCCGAAATACTTGCGAGCCATGGTCATGTTCCTGCTGGTTTCTTCTTGCTTTGCCGGCCTGTCCCCGTGCCCTCCGCCGGGTCGCGCCGCGCAGGCGGCTATGGCTGCGGCCGCGCCGGCCCGGGCGCACGGCTTGCGCCGGAATCCCCCGATGGTATCCGGGCCGCGCACCAGATCCTGAGCGCCGCGGACGTTTCCGCGACATCGTGCACGCGCACGATGCGGGCGCCCCGCTCCACGGACAACAGCGCTGCGGCAACGCTGGGCACGAGCCGGTCCTGCACCTGCAACCCCGTCACCGCGCCCAGCGACGACTTGCGTGACCACCCCGCCAGCCAGGCATGCCCGTCCGCCGCCAGTTGCGCCTGCTGCGCCAGCAGCGCGAAATTCTGCTCCACCGTCTTGCCGAACCCGATGCCCGGGTCCAGCACGATGCGGTCCCTGGCCACGCCCTGGCCGTGCAGGGCATCGGCCTGCCGGTCGAGGAAGGCCCTTACCTGCGCCACCACGTCGCCCTCCATGGGCGCCACCTGCATGGTCTGCGGCTCGCCGTGCATGTGCATCAGGCAGACGCCGCATGCGCCGTGGCGCACCACCGCCTCCACCGCGCCCGGCTGCCGCAGTGCCCAGATGTCGTTGACGATGTCCACGCCCAGGTCCAGCACCGCCTGCATCACGGCAGGCTTGTAGGTGTCCACCGAAATGGGCACTCCCCAGGCCACGGCTTCCTTCACCACCGGCACCACGCGGGCCAGCTCTTCCTCCAGGGGCACCGCCGGGCTGCCGGGGCGGGTCGATTCACCCCCGATGTCCAGGATGTCCGCACCGTCCCGCAGCATGGCCTCGCCGCGCCGCAGGGCATCCTGCAGCGACGCATGGCGCCCGCCATCGGAAAACGAGTCCGGCGTCACATTCAGGATGCCCATCACCTGTGGGCGCGCGAGATCGATACGGAAACGGGATGTCTGCCAGTGCATGGAATGAAGGAAGGTCGCCGGCGTGGGGAAAGTTCGTGAAGACAAAACGGGAGGGTGCAAACGCAAAAACGGGGCCGAGGCCCCGTTTCCGTGCACTGCCCCGCGGCAGGCTGCGGCGCCTTACGCCACGGTGGGCGAAGGGTCGGTGGTCACCGGTGCGGGCGTTCCGCCGCCGGAGGAGTTGTCGCCGCCGGACGAAGGCGTGCGGGGCGTCCAGTCCTTGGGAGGACGGGGCGGCTTGCCCGCCATGATGTCGTCCAACTGCTCGGTGTCGATGGTTTCCCATTCCAGCAGTGCGTTCGCCATGGCGTGCATCTTGTCCTGGTTATCCTCGATGAGCTTGCGCGCCAGGGCGTACTGCTCGTCGATGATGCGGCGGACTTCGCCGTCCACCTTCTCCATCGTCTGCTCGCTCATGTTGTTCGTCTTGGTGACGGAACGGCCGAGGAAGACTTCACCCTCGTTCTCGGCATACACCATGGGGCCCAGGGCCTCGGTCATGCCATAGCGCGTCACCATGTCGCGGGCGATCGAGGTCGCGCGCTCGAAGTCGTTGCTGGCGCCGGTCGTCATCTGGTTCATGAAGACCTCTTCCGCGATCCGACCGCCGAACAGCATGCTGATCTGGTTGAGCATGTACTCGCGGTCGTAGCTGTAGCGGTCCTTCTCGGGCAGGCTCATCGTCACGCCGAGCGCGCGGCCGCGCGGGATGATCGTGACCTTGTGGACCGGGTCGCACTTGGGCAGCAGCTTGCCGATGAGGGCGTGGCCGGCCTCGTGGTAGGCCGTGTTGCGGCGCTCCTCCTCGGGCATGACCATGCTCTTGCGCTCGGGGCCCATGATGATCTTGTCCTTGGCCTTCTCGAAGTCCTGCATCTCCACCGTGCGCGCATTGCGGCGCGCGGCCATCAGCGCGGCCTCGTTGCAGAGGTTGGCCAGGTCGGCGCCGGACATGCCGGGCGTACCGCGGGCGATCACGCCGGCGTTCACGTCCTGGCCCACGGGCACCTTGCGCATGTGGACGTTCAGGATCTGCTCGCGGCCGCGGATGTCCGGCAGCGTGACGTACACCTGGCGGTCGAAGCGGCCGGGGCGCAGCAGCGCGGCGTCCAGGATGTCCGGGCGGTTCGTGGCGGCGACCACGATGACACCCAGGTTGGTCTCGAAGCCGTCCATCTCGACCAGCATCTGGTTGAGGGTCTGCTCGCGCTCGTCGTTGCCGCCACCCAGGCCGGCGCCGCGCTGGCGGCCCACGGCGTCGATTTCATCGATGAAGATGATGCAGGGGGCGTTCTTCTTGGCGTTCTCGAACATGTCGCGCACGCGGGCCGCGCCCACGCCGACGAAC
Source organism: Paracidovorax avenae ATCC 19860 (assembly GCF_000176855.2). Classification (NCBI taxonomy): domain Bacteria; kingdom Pseudomonadati; phylum Pseudomonadota; class Betaproteobacteria; order Burkholderiales; family Comamonadaceae; genus Paracidovorax; species Paracidovorax avenae. The sequence continues at coordinate 2,922,528 of NC_015138.1, forward strand.
ATCTCGACGAAGTCGGAACCGGAGATGCTGAAGAACGGCACCTTGGCCTCGCCGGCGATGGACTTGGCCAGCAGCGTCTTGCCGGTGCCGGGAGGACCGACCAGCAGCAGGCCGCGCGGGATCCGGCCGCCCAGCTTCTGGAACTTCTGCGGATCCTTCAGGAAATCGACGACTTCCTTGACTTCTTCCTTGGCCTCGTCGCAGCCGGCCACATCGGCGAAGGTGACGGTGTTATTGTTCTCGTCGAGCATGCGCGCCTTGCTCTTGCCGAAGCTGAAGGCACCGCCCTTGCCGCCGCCCTGCATCTGGCGCATGAAGTACACCCACACGCCGATCAGCAGCAGCATGGGGCCCCAGCTGACCAGCAGGGTCATGAGCAGCGAGCCTTCCTCGCGGGGCTTGACGTCGAACTTGACGTTGTTGTTGATGAGGTCGCCGACCAGGCCACGATCGAGGTAGGTGGCCGTGGTGCGGACCTTGCGGTCGTCATTGGTGGTGGCGACGATCTCGGTGCCGCCCTGCCCTTCCTGGATGGTGGCGTTCTTGATGCGGCCGCCACGTACTTCTTCCAGGAATTCCGAGTACCCGATGTTGCCGGCACTGGCGCCCGCACGGGTGTCGAATTGCTTGAACACCGTGAAAAGCACCATGGCGATCACGAGCCACACGGCAATTTTCGAAAACCATTGATTGTTCAAAGCGGGGCTCCAGAATCGAGGGGGAGAACAATGGCCGGATCGGACGCTCACCGGGGGCACGTTCCAGCGCATTTAGGGCGCATTTTAGGCCTTTCAAGGCGAGCGCCGCCTTGCCTTTACCCCAACCGCGGCTATGGTCACCATAGCTCGGGCATCCGGCCGGCCGGCCCGCGGCATGGCCGCCTGCACGGAAGCGGGAAAAATTCCCGCCGGGTTATTTGCGCAAACCCATTCCGACGAGAAAGGTTTCGGACGATTTGTCGCGCGATGCCTTGGGCTTCATCGGTTTCACGGTGCGGAAGTTTTCCTTGAAAAGCTGCACCAGCTGGGTGTATCCGCTACCGTGGAAGAGTTTCACCACCAGCGCACCGTCCGGCTTGAGGTGCTGCTGCGCGAAATCCACCGCCAGCTCGATCAGGTGGGCGATGCGCACGGCATCGACCGACTCCACTCCCGACAGGTTGGGCGCCATGTCCGACACCACCACGTCCACCGGCCGGCCCTGGACGGTCTCCTGCAGCCGCGCGAGCACGTCCTCCTCGCGGAAGTCGCCCTGCAGGAAGGTGACGCCCTCGATCGGCTCCATGGGCAGGATGTCGAGCGCGATCAGGGTACCGTTGAGCTGGCCGGTGGCGGCGCCGGCAGGCGCCATGCGCCGGCGCAGGTACTGGCTCCAGGCGCCGGGCGCGGAGCCGAGATCGACCACCACCTGCCCGGGGCGAATGAGGCCGAGGGTTTCGTCGATCTCCTTGAGCTTGTAGGCGGCACGTGCGCGATAGCCCTCTTTCTGGGCGAGTTTGACGTAGGTGTCGTTGACGTGGTCATGCAGCCACGCCTTGTTCACCTTCTTGCTTTTCGTGTTGGCTTTCATCCTGCCTCGATAATACGGCCCATGCCCCAAATCCAATTGACCCCCGCGGAGCGCCGGGAACACCGCGCCAACGCCCACCACCTGGACCCCGTGGTGATGATCGGCGGCGACGGCCTCACCGCAGCGGTCCAGAAAGAGGTCGATGCCGCGCTGTCGGCCCACGGCCTCATCAAGGTGCGCATTCTCGGCGACGACCGGGCCGCGCGCGACCAGATCTACCAGCAGCTGGCCGACGAACTGGATGCCGCGCCGATCCAGCACATCGGCAAGCTGATCGTGCTCTGGCGGCCCCCGGCGAAGAAGGCCAAGGCGATCGACGAAGACCGCATGCCCGGCCCGCGCGACGTGAAGGTCCTCAAGTTCAGCAAGCGCGGCGGCCAGCGGCCGGAAGTGAAGCAACTGCGCGTGCTGGGCAACCAGCGCCTGACGCCCGGCGGCCAGATCAAGCGCGCCAAGAAACCGAAGCAGACTTCCGTGAAGAAGCGGCAGGTGGATTGATGCGGGGACACTGACGCGATGGGCACGGACATCGGCGCCGCCCAGGTGCAGGGACAGGCGCACGCCCCCCAGCGCCACATCCTCTGCATGAAGTGGGGCACCAAGTACGGGCCGGAATACGTGAACCGGCTGTACGCCATGGTGCGCCGGCATCTCACGGGCCCGTTCCGCTTCATCTGCCTGACCGACGACTCCCAGGGCATCCGGCAGGAGGTGGAGTGCTTTCCCATTCCCGCGCTCGAGCTGCCCGCGGGCATCCCGGAGCGCGGCTGGACCAAGCTGGCCACCTTCCACCCCGAGCTGTACGGGCTGCGCGGAACGGCGCTGTTCCTCGACGTGGACGTGGTGGTGGTCGGCCCGCTGGACGATTTCTTCACCCAGCCGGGCGAATTCGTCATCATCCACGACTACAAGCGCCCCTGGCGCATCACCGGCAACTCGTCCGTGTACCGGTTCGAGATCGGCGCGCACCCGGGCGTGCTGGAATATTTTCGCGAGAATTTCGAGGCGATCCGCGCGCAGTTCCGCAATGAACAGGCCTACCTGTCGGACTTCCTGCACCGCCAGGGCAAGCTCAGCTACTGGCCTGCGGCCTGGTGCCCGAGCTTCAAGTACCACAGCATCCCGCGCTGGCCCGCCAACTACTGGCGGCCACCGGCGATTCCACCGGGAGCGCGCGTGGTGATCTTCCACGGGGAATGCAATCCGCCGGACGCCCTCGCCGGCCGGCGCAACCGCCGGTTCCGCCATATCGAGCCCACGCCCTGGGTGGCGGAGCACTGGCGGGAATGACGCCGCGGCAGGGCGCATCCACCGGCCGCCCTGCCTTCTGCGCGAGACCCGGCAGGCACCGGGTGCCGTGGCGGCCCTGACCCGTTCGTTCTATCGCGGCGCGGAAGCACGCCACAGCACCCGCAGGGCGCACAGCCACTGCAGGGCATACATCACAGTCCCCACGCTGTGCCACAGCTTGAGCTGGGTGCGCGCCACGATGCGCGGTGCCACGCCGTACTGCACGAGCAGGGCCAGCAGCAGGCCGCCGATGATCCAGGGCATCGCCTCCTTCGCCCAGGCCTCCTGGGGCGCGTCACCCCTGCGCTGCGAGGCCAGGAGCAGGCCCATGCCGCAGGCGGCCGAGACGAAGGTCTGCGCCTCGAACAGCCGGGCCGCCATGTTGCCGGCCATCACCGGCGTCGGCAGGTGCGCGAACAGCATGGGCACGGCCAGGAAGCCGATCGCGGAAAGGCTGCCCCACCACAGGGCGGCCAGCAGGATGGGCAGGTGGTGGCGCATGGCGTGTCGTCGGCAGCGTCGCGGGAAGCAGGTGGCTTACTGGTAGCGGACGGCCACCACCTCGTAGCGGCGCAGGCCGCCGGGTGCCTGTACTTCGGCCGTATCGCCCTCTTCCTTGCCGATGAGCGCGCGCGCGATCGGGCTGGACACGTTGATCAGGCCCTGCTTGAGGTCGGCCTCGTCCTCGCCCACGATCTGGTAGGTCACCGGGTCGCCGGACTCCTCGTCCTCGAGGTCCACCGTGGCGCCGAACACCACCTTGCCGCCCGCGTCGAGCTGCGCAGGATCGATCACCTGGGCGGCGGACAGTTTGCCTTCCACTTCCTGGATGCGGCCTTCGATGAAGCCCTGGCGGTCCTTGGCAGCCTCGTACTCGGCGTTTTCGCTCAGGTCGCCCTGCGCGCGGGCTTCCGCGATGGCGTTGATGACGGCGGGCCGCTCGACGGTCTTCAGGCGGTGCAGCTCTTCCTTGAGCTTTTCGGCGCCGCGCTTGGTGATGGGAATGGTGGCCATTGAATCAGTCTCCACGTTCAACTCATGCCGCGCACACGCGCGGCCTACCGGCGCAGCAGACCGCGAACGGGTTTGGCTGCGCCCCAAAAGCAAACCGCCGCGCGTTGCCGCGCGGCGGTCTTGAATAGGTCACCGGCAAATTATGCCGGTTTTTCATGCCCGTCCACACCGGCCGCCGCACGGGGCAGGCCCGTGCGGGACAGGCATGCGGGCACCGTCACGCGGCCGTCAGCTGCGCATGCAGTTCCTGCACCGAATACACGTCCAGGTTCTGCAGGTGCTTCATGCCTTCCACGGCCGCTTCCGCGCCGAAGATGGTCGTGAACGTGGTCACGCGCGCCTGCAGCGAGCTGGTACGGATCGCGCGGGAATCCGCGATCGCGTTGCGGCGCTCCTCCACCGTGTTGATGACCATCACGATCTCGTCGTTCTTGATCATGTCCACGATGTGCGGCCGGCCTTCCGTGACCTTGTTGACCACCTTCACCGGCACACCGGCGTCGGCGATGGCCGCAGCCGTGCCCTTGGTCGCCACGAGGTCGAAGCCCATCGCCGCGAGCTCGCGCGCGATCGCCACCGCGCGCGGCTTGTCGCTGTTCTTCACCGTCAGGAACACCTTGCCCGAGGTGGGCAGCTTGGTGCCGGCACCGAGCTGGCTCTTGACGAAGGCTTCGCCGAAGGTCTTGCCCACGCCCATCACCTCGCCGGTGGACTTCATCTCGGGACCGAGGATGGTGTCCACGCCCGGGAACTTCACGAACGGGAACACGGCCTCCTTCACGCTGAAGTACGGCGGCGTCACCTCTTCGGTGATGCCCTGGGACGCGAGCGACTGGCCGGCCATGCAGCGCGCGGCCACCTTCGCCAGCTGGATGCCCGTGGCCTTGGAGACGAACGGCACCGTGCGCGAGGCGCGAGGGTTCACTTCCAGCACGTAGATCACGTCCTGCTTGGCACCGTTCTCTTCGCGCTCCTGGATGGCGAACTGCACGTTCATCAGGCCCACCACGCTCAGGCCCTCGGCCATGGCGGCGGTCTGGCGCTTGAGCTCATCGACCGTCGCCTTGGAGAGGTAATACGGCGGCAGCGAGCAGGCGGAGTCGCCCGAGTGCACGCCGGCCTGCTCGATGTGCTCCATCACGCCGCCGATGAACACCTTGCCTTCGGGATCCCGCAGGCAGTCCACGTCGCACTCGATCGCGTCGTTGAGGAAGCGGTCCAGCAGCACCGGGGAATCGTTGCTTACCTTGACGGCCTCGCGCATGTAGCGCTCGAGGTCGCGCTGCTCGTGCACGATCTCCATCGCGCGGCCGCCCAGCACGTAGCTGGGGCGCACCACGAGCGGGTAGCCCAGGGTGGCGGCCTTCTCCAGAGCCTCGGCCTCGGTGCGGGCCGTGGCGTTGGGCGGCTGGCGCAGCCCCAGGTCGCCCAGCAGCTTCTGGAAGCGCTCGCGGTCTTCCGCGGCATCGATCATGTCGGGGCTGGTGCCGATGATCGGCACGCCCTCGGCCTCCAGGCCCAGCGCGAGCTTCAGCGGCGTCTGGCCGCCGTACTGCACGATCACGCCGGTGGGCTTTTCCTTGTCCACGATCTCGAGCACGTCTTCGAGCGTGAGCGGCTCGAAGTACAGGCGGTCCGAGGTGTCGTAGTCGGTAGAGACGGTCTCGGGGTTGCAGTTGACCATGATGGTCTCGTAGCCGTCCTCGCGCATGGCGAGCGCGGCGTGCACGCAGCAATAGTCGAACTCGATGCCCTGGCCGATGCGGTTCGGCCCGCCGCCCAGCACCATGATCTTCTTCTTCGAGGAAGGCGCGGCCTCGCACTCTTCCTCGTAGGTCGAGTACATGTAGGCGGTGTTGGTGGGGAACTCGGCGGCGCAGGTGTCCACGCGCTTGTACACGGGGCGCACATTCAGCGCGCGGCGCGCCTCGCGCACGGCCTTCTCGTTGGTCTTGAGCAGCTTGGCCAGGCGGCGGTCGGAGAAGCCCTTCTTCTTGAGCACGCGCAGCGTGCCGGCATCGATCGCGGCCAGCGCGCCCTCGCCCTTCTCTTCGTAGAGCCGGTCGAGGTCGAGCTCGATCTTCACGATCTCCTCGATCTGCACCAGGAACCACTTGTCGATCTTGGTGAGGTCGTGCACCTCGTCCACCGACAGGCCCATGGCGAATGCATCGCCCACGTACCAGATGCGCTCGGGGCCGGGCTCGCCCAGTTCCTTCTCGAGCAGCTCGCGGTCCTGGGTCTTCTCGTTCATGCCGTCCACGCCGACTTCCAGGCCGCGCAGGGCTTTCTGGAACGACTCCTGGAAGGTGCGGCCCATGGCCATCACCTCGCCCACGGACTTCATCTGCGTGGTCAGGCGGCTGTCGGCCGCGGGGAACTTCTCGAACGCGAAACGCGGGATCTTGGTCACCACGTAGTCGATCGAGGGCTCGAACGAGGCCGGCGTCGCGCCGCCAGTGATGTCGTTGCGCAGCTCGTCGAGGGTGTAGCCCACGGCCAGCTTGGCGGCCACCTTGGCGATCGGGAAACCCGTCGCCTTGGAGGCCAGTGCCGAGGAGCGCGACACGCGCGGGTTCATCTCGATGACGATCATGCGGCCGTCCTTCGGGTTCACCGAGAACTGCACGTTGGAGCCGCCCGTGTCCACGCCGATCTCGCGCAGCACCGCGAGCGAGGCGTTGCGCATGATCTGGTATTCCTTGTCGGTGAGCGTCTGCGCGGGTGCGACCGTGATCGAGTCGCCCGTGTGCACGCCCATCGGGTCCAGGTTCTCGATGGAGCAGACGATGATGCAGTTGTCCTTCTTGTCGCGGACCACTTCCATCTCGTACTCTTTCCAGCCGAGCAGCGATTCCTCGATCAGCAGTTCGTTGGTGGGCGAGGCTTCGAGGCCGCGCTTGCAGATGGTCTCGAACTCTTCCGGGTTGTAGGCGATGCCGCCGCCGGTGCCGCCCAGCGTGAAGCTGGGGCGGATCACCGTGGGGAAGCCCACGCTGCGCTGCACGGCCCAGGCCTCGTCCATCGAGTGGGCGATGCCGGAGCGGGCGGAGCCCAGGCCGATGCGGGTCATCGCGTCCTTGAACTTCAGGCGGTCCTCGGCCTTGTCGATGGCCTCGGGCGTGGCGCCGATCAGCTCCACCTTGTACTTGTGCAGCACGCCGTTGCGCCACAGGTCGAGCGCGCAATTGAGCGCGGTCTGGCCGCCCATGGTGGGCAGGATGGCGTCCGGGCGCTCCTTGGCGATGATCTTCTCGACCGTCTGCCAGGTGATGGGCTCGATGTAGGTGACGTCGGCCGTGGCCGGGTCGGTCATGATCGTGGCGGGGTTGCTGTTGATCAGGATGACCTTGTAGCCCTCTTCGCGCAGCGCCTTGCAGGCCTGCACGCCGGAGTAGTCGAACTCGCAGGCCTGGCCGATGATGATCGGGCCGGCGCCGATGATGAGGATCGATTTGAGGTCGCTGCGCTTAGGCATTCTTGTTCTCCGTCTTGTGCTTTTCCATCAGCGCCGTGAAGCGGTCGAACAGATAGGCGATGTCGTGCGGGCCTGGCGATGCCTCGGGGTGGCCCTGGAAGCAGAATGCGGGCTGGCTGGTGTGCTCCAGGCCCTGCAGCGTGCCGTCGAACAGGCTCACGTGGGTGGCGCGCAGGCTGGCGGGCAGCGAACCGGCCTCGACGGCGAAGCCGTGGTTCTGGCTGGTGATGCTCACGCGACCGTTGTCCAGGTCCTTCACGGGATGGTTGGCGCCGTGGTGGCTGTTGTCCATCTTGAAGGTCTTCGCGCCGCTGGCCAGGGCCATGATCTGGTGGCCCAGGCAGATGCCGAAGGTGGGCACGCCGGCGTCGATGATCTGGCGCGTGGCTTCGATGGCGTAGTCGCAGGGCGCCGGATCGCCGGGGCCGTTGGACAGGAACACGCCGTCCGGGCGCATCGCGAGCACGTCGGCGGCAGGGGTCTTCGCCGGCACCACGGTGAGCTTGCAGCCGCGCTCGGCCAGCATGCGCAGGATGTTCTTCTTCACGCCGTAGTCGTACGCCACCACGTGGAAGCGGGGAGACTCCTGCCGGCCGTAGCCTTCGCCCAGCTTCCACTCGGTCTGCTCCCAGACGTAGGAAGACGGGGTGCTCACCACCTGGGCGAGGTCCAGTCCCTTCATGCTGGGCGCCGCCTTCGCGGCGGCCAGGGCTTCGTCGATGCGCGCCTGCGTCACCGTCTCGCCGGCCGCCAGGCCCAGGATCGCGCCGTTCTGCGCGCCCTTGTCGCGCAGCAGGCGGGTGAGCTTGCGGGTGTCGATGTCGGCAATGGCCACCGTGCTCCCGCGCACGAGGTATTGCGACAGCGTTTCGGTGCTGCGGAAATTGCTGGCCAGCAGGGGCAGGTCCTTGATGATGAGACCTGCGGCATGGATCTTGTCGGCCTCGACGTCCTCCGTGTTGACACCGTAGTTGCCGATGTGCGGATACGTCAGCGTGACGATCTGCTGGCAATAGCTGGGGTCTGTGAGGATTTCCTGGTAGCCGGTGATGGCGGTGTTGAACACCACTTCACCGACCGTGGTGCCGGTGGCACCGATCGAGCGACCAATAAAGACCGTGCCGTCTGCGAGCGCCAGGATGGCGGGAGGGAAGGTTCCCTTGAGAGACAAAAGCACTGGGTTCTCCGGATGGTTACGGGTCGCCCGGAGCCCTCGGGATGGACCTGAGGACTGCTCTTTATGGAAGGATTGCTTTGGTTGCGGCCGGGCGACGTTTTTGCGGGAAAGCCTCCAATTGTAGCCTCACCCGGGTGCCGTGTCGGACGGCCGGCCAATCCCCGCAGCCTTCAGAGGATGTTGCGCGGGCGCCGGGACATGTCCGCGAACGCGGTGGTCAGCGCGCTGAACTCGTTGGCGCCCACGGTCCCGTCGGCATTGCCGGCGGCGCCGCGGTCGAGCAGCGCCAGGAGGGACTTCGCGAACTCCCCCGAACCCTGCGGGCCCGCCGTCTGCGCGAGGCCCTGGAGGAACTCGTCGCGCGTGATGGTGCCGTCCTTGTCGGTGTCGAATCCGGCCGTGAGCTGCTCCTTCTGCGCGTCCGTCGCGCCGAAGCGCGTGAGCAGCGCCTGGAAGTCCTCCTTCGGCACGGCGCGGTTGGACGACAGCGCCTGCAGCGCACCACCCGCCGATCCGCCCGTGGCCAGCAGGCCGGCGTGCGCCTGTGCCGTGGACGCCATCACGCCCTGGCCGGCCAGGCGGGCAAGGCCACCCGCATCCTGGCTCAGCGTCACGACTGCCGAGGGGTCGGGCTGGGACGAGGTGTCGGCGCTCTTCCCTGCCGGGCCGGAGGATGCCCTGGACGACGAGGCCGCGTTGTACAGCATGGACGCGACGGACGCGAGACCGGAAATGATGGGGGACATGGCCGCAGGCTCCTCAGGAATGGCGCCCGCCGCTCCCGGCACCCTGCCCGGAGCGAAACCGCATGCGCTCCCCGGAAGGTTACGCAGCCTGCGGCGCGCCGATCCCCGGAAGAAGGCGGCAAGCGCCCGGCTTTTCGGGCAGCGCGGCACGCAGCCGCGCTCCGCATGGGCCACGTGCCGCCGCCCCCCGGGGAACACCCGGCGCGGTCAGCGGCTGGAAGCCGGCCCGGGCACCGAGCCCGGAGCCATCCCCGTCCCGGCGGCCTGAGCGGCCGCCCGGCGGGAGCCGGGGCGCAGCAGGCTGTAGGCCGCTCCCAGCAGCACGAACCAGAGCGGGGTCGCGATGAGCGCCTTGCGCGTGTCCGATTCCAGCGCCAGCAACCCCAGGATGAACACGAAGAACGCCAGGCAGGCCGCGCACATCGCCGCGCCGCCGGGCATCTTGTAGATGGACACGGCGTGCCGTTCAGGATGGTTGCGCCGGTAGGCGATATAGGACAGCAGGATCAGCGACCAGGTGAACATGAACAGGATGGCCGACACCGTGGTGACCAGGGTGAACGCTTCCACGAGGTCGGGAATCACCCACATCAGCAGGGCCCCGGCCAGCAGGCAGGTGCACGAGAACAGCAGGCCGCGCGAAGGGACGCTCTGCTTCGACAGGTGGCGGAAGGCCCGGGGCGCATCCTCTTTGAGCGCCAGTCCGTAGAGCATGCGGCTGGTGGAGAACACGCCGCTGTTGGCCGACGAGGCGGCCGAGGTCAGCACGACGAAGTTGATGACGCCTGCGGCGGCCGGCAGCCCGGCGAGCACGAACAGTTCCACGAACGGGCTCTTGCCGGGCACGACCTCGCGCCATGGCGTGACCGCCATGATGGCGACGAGCGCCAGCACGTAGAAGACGATGATGCGCACGGGAATGGAGTTAATGGCACGCGGCAGGCTGCGCTCCGGATCCTGCGCCTCCGCCGCGGTGGTGCCGACCAGTTCGATGCCCGAGAAGGCGAACACCGCGATCTGGAAGCCCGCGAAGAAGCCCATCAGCCCGTGCGGGAACATGCCGCCGTCGTTCCAGAGATTGCCCAGGCTGGCCTGGTGCCCCGCCGGGGCGACGAAGCCCGTGACCACCATGTACAGGCCGGTGGCCACCAGCGCCACGATGGCGACGATCTTGACCATGGCGAACCAGAACTCGATCTCGCCGAAGAGCTTGACGGTGAGGAGGTTGAGCGACAGCAGCAGGCCGACGCAGGCCAGGGCCGGCGCCCACTGCGGAATGTGCGGAAACCAGAACTGGGTGTATGCCGATATCGCGATCACGTCGGCGATGCCCGTGACGATCCAGCAGAACCAGTAGGTCCAGCCGGTGAAGAATCCTGCCCAGGGCCCGAGCAGGTCGGCGGAAAAATCGATGAAGGACTTGTAGCGCAGGTCGGAGAGCAGCAGTTCGCCCATGGCGCGCATCACGAAGAACAGCACGAAGCCGATCACCATGTACACGAACACGATGGACGGACCCGCGAGGCTGATGGTCTTGCCGGACCCCATGAACAGCCCGGTGCCGATCGCGCCGCCGATGGCGATGAGCTGGATGTGCCGGTTGGTGAGATTGCGCTGCAGATGGTCGTGCCCCGCGGGGTCGTGCCCTGGGGGCGTGGCCTGAGGTGTCATTCAGGGAACTCCAATGGAAGAGACTGGGGAAACCGGCCCGCGTGCATCGCCGCTCGAGGCGTACGAGGCAGGACAAGGGCCGGAAAGAAGCCGCCTGAAAATGCGGGCGGCGTGCGGTTCCGCTGGTCGGAAAGCGCGGATCTTAGACGCAACTGGTGCCGCTTTTGGCGGCACCCCGGTCCGCGGCACCCGGCAGCTCATGCAGTGGCTGGCAGGGCGGCCGCGGGAACGGGGGCGGCTTCCGGCACGGCACGCGGCTCGGCGGGCTTCCATTGCACCGCCGCGAAAAGCGACTCCATCCAGGCCTGGGTCTGCGGCGGTGCCGCCGTGGCGACGATGCCTGCCAGCGGCAGCGCATCGGTCCGGTAGGTAACCCTTCCGGGCAGTGGCGCACCTGCCGGGAGCTCGCTCCAGCCGACCACCGCCTCGCTGCGCCGGAACACGGCGATGCCCTCCAGCCCAGGATGGGTGGCGCAGCCCAGGTGGTGCCCGGGCACGGCGAACCAGCCGTGCCAGCACCGCCCCGGATCGGCCGAACCTGCCTCCCGGCCCAGGGGAGGAGCTTCGTTCTCCCCGGCCTCACCCAGCAGCCGGTGCAGCTCCACCGACGGCAGGTGGATGCCCGTGGCCCGCTCGAACGTGGCGATGCCGTGGGGCACATCGACGGGATGGTCGATCTCCAGGAAAACCAGGTCGCCGCCCTGCTCGATCGCCTCCAGGTGGAAGCAGCCGTCGCGCATGCCGAGCCCTTCTAGGGCACGGGCGACCCAATGGCGCATGCGCTCGTCAAGCGGGATGTGGATGGAGCCCAGCGGCGCTCCGCGGGCATAGTCCAGGCAGGTATTGAGGTAGCGGCTGGCGGCGAGCGCGAAGACCGTGCCGCCCGCGACCACGCCATCGAAGTGCAGGACGGGCCCCTCCACGTACTCCTCCACCTCGAAGTCGCCGCAGACGTCCACGGCCTGCAGGGCGTCCAGCCGGGGAATGCCGGAGCAGAAACCCAGCACGGCGGCACGGGCCTCCGCGGCGGTTGCGAAGACGGCCACGTCCTCGCTGGCCGCACCGCTGTGGGGCTTGAGAACGGTCCGCCCCTGCCAGGGCGGGCCGTCCCTGCGGGCGAGGAATGCGGGAAGGGAGGCGAAGCGCGGCACCCGCAGCCCAGCGGCGGCGACGGCCTGTTTCATCCAGAGCTTGTTGCGCAGGGCCGCGACCTTCTCGGACCGGTCGCCCGGCAGGCCCAGCCATTCGCGCAGGCGGGCGGCCTCGAGGCGCTCGCCCTCGGACAGGGCGATGACCCGGTCGAACGCCACGCAAGGATGGGCCGCCATCCAGGAGCGCGCCTCTTCGCACGCCCCGGCGGCGCCAGGGCGCGCGACCTTGCTGCAGCGCAACCCTTCGGGCACGGTTGCCAGCGCCTCGGCAGGGCCGAAATAGGTCACGTCGTGCCGGGAGTGGTCGATCCCGCGGTGGTACTCCACGTGCGGATAGGGAATGGAATGGAAGATGAGAATGTTCATGGGACCGCGATCTCGACAGCCATGGCATGCGGGCGGCGCCTCCGGCCGGGAGATGGCACCTGGCAGCGCATGCACGTCTCACACCGACCTGCACGGCGCATGGCCCAGGCGCCGCTGCGGCACGGCACGCGGCATGCTGGCGCCGACGCACGCAGCAGGCTCCTTCAGGAGTGCACCGCCCCATCAGGCGCAACGCTTCCCCTGCCCCACCCTCGAAATCTTCTGGACTGCAATGCAGGGATGATTGCACGCCTCCGTGGGCAGACCTTGATCTGACAGGTCATGCACGCCATTAATGTTTCTTTGAATTGAAACACCCCGTATCACGGTGGCACCAGCCTGGCAGCCTCCTGCTGGCCGACTTCCTTGAGGAAATCCCACACGGCCTGGGTGCGCGCCTGGTATTTCGCTTCGGCCGGCATGCTCATCCAGAACGTGCGGGTAAAGCGTGCCTCGTCGGGCAGCACGCGTTCCAGCAGCGGGTCGCTGCCGGCCAGGAAAGCCGGCAACACCCCCAGCCCCGCACCGGCACGTACCGCCTCGTATTGCGCCGCGACGCTGGTGCTGCGGAACGCGAAGCGCTCGGGCGGCACGAGCTGGTCGAGAAACTGCAGCTCCTTGGTGAACAGCAGGTCGTCCACATAACTGACGAACGCGTGGTGGCGCAGGTCCTCGCGCCGGGCAATGGGCGGCCTGCGGGCCAGGTATTCCTTCTGGCCATACAGGCGCAGGGTGTAGTCCGCCAGTTTGGAGACGATCACGGCGCCGCGCGTGGGCCGCTCCAGTGAAATGACGATGTCCGCCTCCCGGCGGGACAGGTGCAGCATGCGGGGCAAGGCCAGCAGGTCCACGCTGAGGTGGGGATACTGCAGCGTGAGCCGCGCGAGGTGCGGAGCGAGCACCTGCGTGCCGAAGCCCTCCGTGGCGCCCACGCGCACGAGGCCTGCCGGGCCGATGCCGGTGGGCCGCACCCGCTCGACGCCGAGCACGGCCGTTTCCATCGCCTCGACGGCCGGAAGCAGGTGCCGGCCTGCTTCGGTGAGGCGATGGCCGCCGGCCTCGCGGGCGAACAGGGATTCGCCCATCTGTTTCTCCAGGGCCTGGATGCGGCGCGCGACGGTGGTGTGTTCCACGCCGGTGCGGCGCGCCGCGGCGGCCAGCGTGCCGGTACGGGCCAGTTCCAGGAAATAGCGCAGGTTCTCCCAATCCATAAGGCGTTCGCGTGGTGTTCGATGCGGGGATTGTGTTGTGCAATTTCGCAAAGCACCCGTGCGATTTTTCTCTATTGATCTTGCAATTTCGCACGGATAGCATGTGTCGGCGCGCTGGTCCGGCGCCGGCGCACCCATTCCACCCCAGACAGCAACCATCTTGAATGACTAGCTCAAAGACGCTCAGCAAAGTCATCGCGCCAGGGCGACCTGGTGCGAGCGATCGCGTTCAGGATGACCAGCAGCTTGTGCATGCAGGCCACGAGGGCGACCTTCTTGGCTTTGCCCGCGGCCAGCAGCTTGGCGTAGAACACCTTGAGGACGGGGTTGAAGCGCGTGCCGACCAAGGCTGCGACGTAGAGCACGCGCCGCACGTCGGCGCGGCCACCGAAGATGTGGCGCTGGCCCCTGAGCGTGCCCGAGTCGCGGTTCATGGGCGCCAGACCGACCAGGGCCGTGATCTGCTTGCGATTGAGCTGGCCGAGTTCGGGAAGTTGCGCCAGCAGCGTGCAGGCGGTCGTCGGCCCCACGCCCTTGACCGAGGTCAGCAGTTTGGCCAGGTCGGCGTGGTGAGTCTGGACATGCGCCTTGAGCTCGTCATCGACATCGTGCAATTGCGCCGCGATGGCATCCATGATCGCCAGGATGCTGGGCTTGGCCTTGCGGTGGGCCACGCCCAGGCGCTGGCGCTCGGACACCAGCATGGTCAGCAGTTGCCTGCGGCGCACCACCAGGGCCGTGAGCTCGCGGCGCTCGTCGTCGGCCAGGGCACGAGGCTGGTGGCCTTGCGCATCGAGCATCGAGGCAAAGCTGCGCAGAGCTTGCGCGTCGATGCGGTCGGTCTTGGCCAGCTTGCCCACGCAGCGCGCGAAGTCGCGTGCCTGGCGAGGGTTGACCACCGACACGCGCAAGCCCGCGCCCGCCAAGGCCAGCGCGAGGTCTTGCTCATAGCCGCCGGTGGCCTCCATCAGGATGAGCCTGGGCGCCAGCGGTGCGAGCCATTGGCACAGCTGGGCATGGCCGGCTTCGTCGTTGGCCAGATTGAGCGTCTGCAGTTCGCCCGTGACAGCCACTTCGAAGCTGTTCTTGGCGATATCGATGCCCACGTAGACGAGTTCACTCATAGCGGTTCTCCAACTCCCAGCCTTACGAATACGAAATGTGTTCGGTCAACCATTCGGGATGCGGCAGAACAAAGGGACCACCACCGTGCGCCCTGGGCTGTCATTCGAGCTCGCGCTCGCAGGAGACACAGGCTGCGCGGCGGTGAGTCAACCCGTTCAGTGGCCAAGGCCGGCCGGCCTGCCTTGACGACTGAAGTTTGAACCAACTGAGACATATAAGGAGACAAGCGCATGAATGCCCCCCAATCCACGGCCGTCCTGGCGCCGACGGTCAAGCTGTTGATCGGCGGCCAGTTCGTCGAATCGAAGACCACCCAGTGGCGCAATGTGGTGAACCCCGCCACGCAGGAAGTGCTGGCGCGCGTGCCTTTCGCCACGCCGGAGGAGATCGACGCCGCCGTGGCCTCCGGCAAGGAAGCCTTCAAGACCTGGAAGAAGACCGCCATCGGCGCCCGGGCGCGCATTTTCCTGAAATACCAGCAGCTCATCCGCGAGAACATGGCCGAGCTGGCCACGCTGCTGACGGCCGAGCAGGGCAAGACCCTGCCCGACGCCGACGGCGACGTGTTCCGCGGGCTGGAGGTGGTGGAGCACGCCAGCGCCATCGGCAACCTGCAACTGGGCGAACTGGCCAACAACGTGGCCGGCGGTGTCGATACCTACACGCTGATGCAGCCGCTGGGCGTGTGCGCGGGCATAACCCCGTTCAACTTCCCGGCCATGATTCCGCTCTGGATGTTCCCCATGGCCATCGCCACCGGCAACACCTTCGTGCTCAAGCCCAGCGAGCAGGACCCGATGGTGACCATGCGCCTGTGCGAACTGGCGCTGGAGGCCGGCGTCCCGCCCGGCGTGCTGAACGTGGTGCACGGCGGCGAGGATGCCGTGAACGCCATCTGCGACCATCCGGACATCAAGGCCATCAGCTTCGTGGGCTCCACCAAGGTGGGCGCCCATGTGTACAACCGTGCCAGCCTGAATGGCAAGCGCGTGCAATGCATGATGGGCGCGAAGAACCACGCCATCGTCATGCCCGATGCCAACAAGGAGCAGACGCTCAACGCCCTGGCGGGTGCGGCCTTCGGCGCCGCGGGCCAGCGCTGCATGGCGCTGTCGGTGGTGGTGCTGGTGGGCGAAGCGCAGCAGTGGATTCCCGACCTGGTCGCCAAGGCCAGGACGCTCAAGGTGAATGCCGGCACCGAGAAAGGCACGGACGTGGGACCGCTGGTCTCCTGCGCCGCCAGGGACCGCGTGGAGAGCCTGATCGAGCGCGGCATCGCCGATGGCGCGACGCTGGAGCTGGACGGCCGCAAGCCCCAGGTGGCGGGGTTCGAGAAGGGCAACTTCGTCGGGCCGACCATCTTCAGCGGCGTGAAGCCCGGCATGGCCATCTACGACCAGGAGGTCTTCGGCCCCGTGCTGTGCCTGGCGGCAGCGAAGGACATCGACGAGGCGATCGGGTTCATCAACGCCAACCCGAACGGCAACGGCACGGCCATCTTCACGCAGTCGGGCGCGGCGGCCCGGAAGTTCCAGGAAGAGATCGACGTGGGCCAGGTGGGCATCAACGTACCGATCCCCGTGCCGGTGCCGCTGTTCTCGTTCTCGGGCTCGCGCGCCTCCAAGCTGGGCGACCTGGGGCCGTATGGCAAGCAGGTGGTGCTGTTCTACACGCAGACCAAGACGGTAACCGCGCGGTGGTTCGACGACAGCACGATCGGCCATGGGGTGAACACCACTATAAGCTTGAAGTGACATCCCTGATGAAGTGACATCCCCCTGAGGCGCTGCGCGCCTTCCCCCTTCTCTCGCGCTGGCGCGCGGGAAGGGGGACGCAGCCAGCGCGGCGGGGCGGCCCTTGCGCGGCTGCCGCTGGCCTGGGCCGCGCCGGTATCTGGCGCAGTGGTACAAGCGAAGGATGGAAATTCTCAAAATCTGGCAACGACCGGCCGGGATATTCGGAGCCGCAGGCGCCCTCGCCCTGTGGATGTGCAGTGCCGGCGCGCATGCCCAGGCTGGCGCGGCCTGCGATCCCAAAGGCACCGTGGCGGAGACGAATGCCTGTGCGGTGCAGGCCTGGCAGCAGGCGGACACGGCCATCGCGATCCTGTACGGCGACGTGATGCGGGCGCTGTCGGCGCACGAGCGGCCGCAGCTGCGGCAGGAGCAGGCCGCATGGCAGCGCGAGCGCGTCACGCGGTGCAAGCAGGCGACGCGGGCGACCGAAGCGCTGCCCGAGGGGCCGCGCCTCTACCACGAGTGCCTGGCGGCGGAAACCGAAGCGCGGCGCCGGGGCCTGATGCGCTGGCTGACGCTGGAGCATCCATCCGCGAAACCCTAGCGAGCGCGATGCATCCGCAGCGCCCCCAGGGCGACGACAGAGACAGAACAACGAGCAGGACGAGACACGCACCATGGATTTCGAGCTGACCGAAGAGCAACGCGCCTTCGCCGATACCGCCCGCGAATTCGCGCGGGCCGAACTGGCGCCCCATGCCGCGCAATGGGACGCGGAAGGCATCTTCCCGCGCGAGGCGATCGCGAAGGCGGGCGCGCTGGGCTTCTGCGGCCTCTACGCGCCCGAGAACGCCGGCGGCCTCGCCCTGCCCCGGCTGGACGCCACGCTGGTGTTCGAGGAGATGGCGGCCGTCGATCCGTCGACCACCGCCTTCATCACCATCCACAACATGGCGACCTGGATGCTGGGCACCTGGGCCACCGATGCGGTGCGGGACCACTGGGGCCCGCTGCTCACGAGCGGCGAGAAGCTCGCCAGCTACTGCCTGACCGAGCCGGGTGCGGGATCGGACGCGGCCTCGCTCAAGACGCGCGCCGAGCGGTCGGGCGACGCATACGTCATCAACGGCTCCAAGGCCTTCATCAGCGGCGCCGGCAGCACCGACGTGCTGGTACTCATGGCCCGCACGGGCGCGCCCGATTCCGGCGCGGGAGGCATCAGCGCCTTCGCCGTGCCGGCGGATGCGGCAGGCATCCACTATGGCAAGAAGGAAGAGAAGATGGGCTGGAACAGCCAGCCCACGCGCACCATCAGTTTCGACAACGTGCACGTCCCGGCCAACCATCTGCTCGGGGCCGAGGGCGAGGGCTTCAAGATCGCCATGAAGGGCCTGGACGGGGGCCGCATCAACATCGCCACCTGCTCGGTGGGCGCGGCACAGGGCGCGCTGAACGCGGCGCAGCAGTACATGCAGGACCGCAGGCAGTTCGGCAAGGCCATCGCCAGCTTCCAGGCGCTGCAGTTCAAGCTGGCCGACATGGCGACCGAACTGGTCGCTGCGCGGCAGATGGTGCGGCTGGCCGCCAGCAAACTCGATGCCGGTGCGCGCGACGCCTCCACCTATTGCGCCATGGCCAAGCGCTTCGCCACCGATGCGGGCTTCGACGTGGTGAACGAGGCGCTGCAGTTGCACGGCGGCTACGGCTACATCCGCGAATACCCGCTGGAGCGCCTGCTGCGCGATGCGCGCGTGCACCAGATCCTGGAAGGCACGAACGAGATCATGCGCGTCATCATCGCCCGGCGCATGCTGGACGGCGATGCGCCGGACGCGATCCGCTGAGCCCTGCCGCACCACCGGCTGAAGCGCCTTCAGATGCCTGCCCGCCCCCTTTCCGACGAGACACTGCACCTCATCGACGCCGTGCGCGATGCGCTCGCGCAGCGGTGCGGCGCCTCGGCGATGGAAGAACGCACGCTGTTCGGCTGCCGGGCCTTCTTCGTGGACGGCAAGCTCTGCATCGGCGTGAAAGGCGCGGAACTGCTGGTGCGCCTGCCGCCGGAGCGCCACGGCGAATTCCAGGAAATGCAGAACACGCGCGAGCTCTCTCCCGGCGGCGGCATGCAGGGCTACTTCTGGGTCGAGCCGCACGGCTACGCCCGTGCCGCGCAGTGGGCCTTCTGGCTGGATGAAGCCCTCGCCTACAACCCGCGCGCCAAGGCGAGCCCGAAGCGCCGCAAGGCTGCCACGACTGTGGCCACGGCCCAGAAAGCACCGCCGGCCAAGGCAGCCCGGCGGCGCCACAGCATTTTCGAGGCCGATGACTAACACACCGATTCACCAACCCCAAGGAGACAACACATGAAAATCGCATTCATCGGCCTGGGCAACATGGGCGGCCCCATGGCCCTGAACCTGCACAAGGCCGGCCATGACGTCGGCGCGTTCGATCTGTCCCGGCCCGCCTGCGACAGGCTGGCGGCCGACGGGGTGCGCATCGCCACCGATGCCGGCGCCTGCGTGGCGGGTGCCGAGGTGGTCATCAGCATGCTGCCGGCCAGCCCGCATGTGGAAGCGCTTTTCCTGGGCAACGGCCAGCAGCCCGGCCTGCTGCCCCAACTGGCCGCCGGCACGCTGGTGATCGACTGCTCGACCATCGCGGCAGCCACATCGCGCAAGGTGGCCGAGGCTGCGCGGGGGCGCGGCATCGCCTTCATCGACGCGCCCGTCTCGGGCGGCACGGGCGGTGCCGTCGCGGGCACGCTGACCTTCATGGTGGGCGGCGATGCAGCCGATCTGGAGCGCGCCCGCCCGGTGCTGGAGAAAATGGGCGCGAACATATTCCACGCAGGTGGGGTGGGCGCGGGCCAGACTGCCAAGATCTGCAACAACATGCTGCTGGGCATCCTGATGGCAGGCACGAGCGAGGCCCTCGCACTGGGCGTCGCCAACGGCCTGGATCCAGCGGTGCTCAGCGAGATCATGCGCCGCAGCTCGGGCGGCAACTGGGCCCTGGAAAAATACAACCCCTGGCCCGGTGTCATGCCCCAGGCCCCGGCGAGCAAGGACTACGCAGGAGGCTTCGGCACCGACCTGATGCTCAAGGACCTGGGGCTCGCGCAGGAGAACGCCACCGCCGTGAAAGCGTCCACGCCCCTCGGAGGACTTGCGCGCAGTCTTTATGCGGCGCATAGCCTGGCGGGCCACGGCGGGCTGGATTTCTCCAGTATCCTGCGGCTCGTCCGCAAACCCGGCGCCTGAGCCCATTCGGGATCGCTCGCCTGCCGCTGCCAGGGCCCGACCGGGCTCCCCGGGCGGTTGTCCTACGCGGCACGCGGAAATCGCGCCGCATGCTGCCGGGTGCCGCGGCCCTGCATCGCAGGGCCTTCGTCCTTCTACACAAACCGCCGACCATGATCCTGCACCTGTCCCGCCCGACCCACTCCACTCCCCGCCCCCTGCGCCTGGCCACCGCGCTGGCGGCCGCGGGTGCCACGCTCGCCCTCGCGGGCTGCGGCGCCCAGGGCACCAAGACCCAGGGCACGCCCGCCCCCCACGCCGTGGAAGCCGCCAGCAGCGCCACGAAGATGCCGGTCCCCGGCCCGGAGCGCGCCACGGCCTCGGCCCGCCTGATGACCGCGGACGGCCAGCCCGCCGGCACGGCTGTCCTGACCGAAACACCCAGCGGCGTGGAAATCGCCGCGCAGGTCCAGGGGCTTTCCGCCGGCCTGCACGGTTTCCATATCCATGCCAATGGCCAGTGCGCTCCCGGGCCGGACGCCGCCACCGGCAAGACCATCCCCTTCGGCGCAGCGGGCGGGCACTTCGACCCCGGCATGTCCCACCAGCACGGCCAGCCCGGAGCGCCCATCGACAAGGCCCATGCCGGCGAATTGCCCAACATCACCGTCGGCGCGGATGGACGCGGCACGCTGCGCTACCTGAATGCCAATGTCACGCTCACCCCGGGCAAGGCATCCATCATGGGCCGCGCCCTCGTGGTGCACGAGAAGGAGGACGATTACAAGAGCAATCCGGCCGGCAACTCCGGCGGCCGCGTACTGTGCGGCGTGATCGAGCCTGCGCAGCCCAGCAGCGTGGTCGGCCAGGCACCGGCGCCGCGCAACTGATCCGCATGCGCGGCCTGCCCCCTCCTCCGAACCCCGCGGCCCCCGCCCTTCCGCCCCCCGCACCCTCCAGCCCCGCCGCCGTCCGCGCTTCGGCACCGGTCTGGGCGGTCGTGGCCGGCTGCGCGCTATGGGCGGGCATCCCGCCGCAGGCCATGGCCCAGGCAGCCGGCCCCGACCCCGCGCTTCCGGCCATCGAGGTGTCCGGCGGCCAGGCGGCAGCGCAGCGCCGCTTCGACGCCGCCGCGAGCCATACGGCCATCGCCCTGGACCCCTTCACGGCCGCCACGCCGCTCGTGAACCTGTCCGAACTGCTCGCCGGCCAGCCCGGTGTGGCGGTGTCCGAACGCCAGAACTACGCGCAGGATCTCCAGATCGCGGTGCGCGGCTTCGGGTCGCGCTCCACCTTCGGCGTGCGGGGCGTGCGCATCCTCGTCGATGGCATTCCGGCCACGATGCCGGACGGCCAGGGCCAGGCCGCCACGGCACAGCTGCCGTCCGCGTCGCAGGTGGAAGTGCTGCGCGGTCCGCTCGCCCAGCAGTACGGCAATGCGGCGGGAGGCGTGCTGCAGGTCACCACGCGCGATCCGCGGGAAGGCGGCGGTGCTTCTGCCTCGGTGGCCGCGGGATCCTACGGCCAGCGCATGGCCGAGGCATCGTTCGACGCGGGCGACCGCACCCTGGGCGGGCTGGTGGACATCTCCCGCTTCGAGACCGACGGCTGGCGGGAGCACGGCGCCGCACGCCGCACGCACCTGAACGCCAAGGTGGTGGCACGGCCTTCCAGCGACACCCGCGTCACGGTGCTGGTGAACCTGTTCGACCAGCCGCTGGCGCAGGACCCGCTCGGCCTGACGCGCGAGCAGTGGCGGGCGGATCCCCGCCAGGCCCCGGCGGTGGCGTACAGCTTCGACACCCGCAAGACCGTGCGGCAGAACCAGCTCGGCCTGGTGGTGGAGCACGCGCTGAGCGCCACGGACAGCGTGCGCGCAAGGC
Organism: Paracidovorax avenae ATCC 19860; assembly: GCF_000176855.2. NCBI lineage: Bacteria > Pseudomonadati > Pseudomonadota > Betaproteobacteria > Burkholderiales > Comamonadaceae > Paracidovorax > Paracidovorax avenae. Next base: position 2,944,187 of record NC_015138.1, read on the forward strand.
TTTATGGCGGCACCCGCAGCCTGTTCCAGACCCTGTCCTTCTCCGGATCGGCCGCCAACAGCGCCGGCGGCGTCGTGGACCTGGACCGCGACTACTACGGCCTCGGGGCCGCATGGACGCACAGCGACCGTACCGCCGCCGGCCTGCCCTGGTCCTGGACGGTGGGACTGGACGCAGACCGGCTCTCGGAACATCGCCAGGGCTTCGTCAACGATGCGGGCGTGCCCGGCGCGCTGCGGCGCGACGAGCAGGACCGCGCGGGCAACACCGACCTGTTCGCCCAGGTGGATGCCTGGATCGCCCCCACCGTGCGCGCGATCGCGGGATTGCGCGCGACGCGGGTCCGGCTGGCCGTGGATGACCGCTTTCCCGCCAGCGCCGCCAACCCCGACGACAGCGGCGAGCGCACCTGGCACCGCACCAGCCCGGCCGTCGGCCTGGTCTGGGCCGCGTCGGAGCACCTGAACCTGTATGCCAATGCCGGCGGAGGCATCGAGACGCCCACGCTGGCCGAGATGGCCTACAGCCGCACCAACGGCGGGCCGAACTACGGGCTGGAAGCCGCGCGCAACCGCCAGTTCGAGGTGGGCGCCAAGTGGCAGGACGGGGTACACCGCCTGGAGGCCGCCTGGTTCGATGCCCGCACGCGCGGTGAGATCGTTCCCGCGGCGACGGTCAATGGCCGCACGGTGTACCAGAATGCCGACCGCGTGCGCCGCCGCGGCATGGAGCTGGGCTGGAGCGCGCGCATGGGCGCCTTCGTCCCGCGGGCCACCTACACCTACCTGGACGCCTTCTTCGCCAGTCCCTACACCGGCGCGGGCGGCGTGGCAGTGCCTTCGGGCAACCGCCTGCCGGGAACGGCGCGCCACACGGCCCGCCTGTCGCTGGATTACGCGCCCGACGCACGATGGACGCTGGGCGGCGCGGTGGACTTCTCCTCCCGGGTGCAGGCCAACGACGCCAACACCGAGGCGGCCCCCGGCTATGCCGTCGCCGGACTGCAGGCGGGCTATGGATGGAAGACCGGAGGCACCGTGCGCTGGCAGGCCTGGGCGCGGCTGGACAACCTGTTCGACCGCCGCTACGCAGGATCGCTGATCGTCAACGATGGCAACGGACGCTTCTTCGAGCCCGCGGCCGGCCGGCGCATCATGGTGGGACTGCGCGCGCAGCTGCTTTGAACGGGTGGGGCCGCCCCCACGGCTGGCGCCCCCCTGCCCCGTGCCCTGGTCTCAATCGACCTTCACGTTCGCGGCCTTGATGACCTGGGCCCATTTCTCGACCTCGGCCTTCTGGAAGGCCGCGATCTGGGCGGTGGTCAGGTCCGCCGGCTCCATGCCGAAACCCTTGAGCTTGGCCTGCATGTCGGGCTGGGCGAGGATCTTGCGGATCTCGTCGTGCAGGCGGTTGACGATGGGCGCGGGCGTTCCCGTGGGCACGAAGATCGCCTGCCAGGACACCACCTCGAAGTCCTTCAGGCTGGCCACGCCCGATTCGGCCACCGTGGGCACCTCGGGCATGGATGCCAGGCGCTTTGCCGAGGTGACGGCGATCGCCCGCAGCTTGCCACTCTGGATGTGCGGTGCCGCGACCACGGTGGTGTCGAACATCATGTCCACCTGGCCGCCGATCACGTCCTGGATCGCCGGCCCGCTGCCCTTGTAGGGCACATGGGTGAACTTCACGCCCGACTTGTAGGCCAGCAGTTCCAGGGCCAGGTGCTGCGAGGTGCCCGTGCCGGCCGAGGCCGAAGAGAGCCCGCCGGGCTTGGCTTTCGCCGCCGCGAGCACGTCCTGCAGCGTCTTGTAGGGGCTGCCGGCGGCCACCACCAGCACCACCGGGTTGGTGCCGATCAGCGTCACGGGCGCGAAGGATTTGACCGGGTCGTAGCCCAGCTTCGGATAGAGGCTCACGTTGATCGCATGCGAGCTGATGGTGCCTCCCAGGAGCGTGTAGCCGTCCGGGGCCGCCCGCGCCGCGATCTCGGAGCCCACGCTGCCGCCCGCCCCGCCCTTGTTGTCCACCACCACCGTGGTGCCCAGGGCCGTGCCCAGTTGCTGGCTGATCAGCCGGCCCAGCGTGTCGGTCGTGCCGCCCGCGGCGAACGGCACCAGGTAGGTGATGGTCTTGCCCGTGGGCCAGGGCGCCTGGGCGAAAGCCGGCACGGTGCCCAGGGCGGTGCCTGCACCGAGGGCCAGGGCATGGAAGGTGAAGGTTCTGCGCTGCATGCTGTTTGTCTCCTTGTTGTGAAAAGATTCCGGGCCGCGGCGTCTCAGGCCGCGCCGCGTGCCTCGACGTAAAGCGCGTAGATCGAATGGCTGGCGGCCATGAAGAGGCGGTTGCGCTTGGCGCCGCCGAACGCGAGGTTCGCGCAGCGTTCGGGCAGGTGGATGTGTCCGATCGGCTGGCCCTGCGGGTTGAACACCATCACCCCGTCCAGGTCGGCGGCGTTGGCCCCCGCCGAACCGTCGCTGCCCCAGCCGCACCAGAGGTGGCCGTCCTCGTCGCACTTGATGCCGTCCAGCGCGCCGCCTCCCGCCGCCTTGATGTGTACGCGCCGGTTGGCAAGCCGGCCGCCTGCCGCGACATCGAACGCCCACACCACGCGGTGCGGCTGCGCACGCGACTCGACGATGTAGAGCCGTTGCCCGTCCGGCGAAAAGCACAGGCCGTTGGGGCCGGCGAGGTCGTCCAGCACCATCTCGGTCCTGCCGCTCTGCGGATCGATGCGGTAGACCGAATGCGGCAATTCCGGGGTCGCCTTGTCCCCTTCCCAGTGGCCCGAGATACCGAAAGGCGGGTCGGTGAACCAGACGGAGCCATCGCTCCTGCAGACGATGTCGTTCGGCGAGTTGAAGCGCTTTCCGCCGTAGCCATCCGACAGCACCGTGATGCTGCCGTCGTACTCGGTGCGCGTGATGCGGCGCGTCAGGTGTTCGCAGGCCAGCAGCCGGCCCTGGCGGTCGCGCGCGAGGCCGTTGGAGAAGTTGGAGGGCTGGCGGAAGACACCCAGTTGCCCCGTGGCCTCGTCCCAGCGCACGATGCGGTTGTTGGGAATGTCCGAGACCAGCAGGTAGCGTCCGTCGCCGAACCAGACGGGGCCCTCGGCCCAGCGCAGACCGGTCGCGACCTGCTCCACGGTGCTGCTGAAGAGACGGTACTTGGCAAAGGAAGGATCCAACACCTGCACGGCCGGATCGGGGTACCGCTGGTTGGGCTTGAAATCGAAGGCCTGCGCGCCCGCAGCGCCAGGCCAGGCGGCCGCGCCGCCGGCTGCCAGCATTCCTCCGAGAAAGGCCCGGCGGCTGCCGCCGGAGTAAGTGGGTGGATGCCGTGGCGTCATGTTTCTCTCTCCCTGTTCGTGATGATGGAAAGCGCCACGTGCGCAGTCAGGTCACGGGCGCGGGATTGAACAGTACCAGCGCGTTGGCGAGCTTCCAGTGTTCGGCCCAGGTCTTCCTGCGGCCGCTCGCCACATCCAGCATCAGGCGGAACATCTCCCAGCCCATCTCCTCGATGGTGGCCTCGCCGTCGGCGATGCGCCCGGCGTTCACGTCCATCAGGTCGTGCCAGCGCCGCGCCAGGTCGCTGCGCGTGGCCACCTTGATGACCGGCACTTCGGCCAGGCCATAGGGCGTGCCCCGGCCGGTGGTGAAGACGTGCAGGTTCATGCCCGCGGCCAGCTGCAGCGTGCCGCAGATGAAGTCGCTGGCAGGCGTGGCCGCATAGAGCAGCCCTTTATGCCGCGCCTTCTCGCCAGGTGCCACCACGCCGCTGATGGGCGCGCTGCCGCTCTTGACGATGGAGCCCATCGCCTTCTCGACGATGTTGGACAGCCCCCCCTTCTTGTTGCCCGGCGTGGTGTTGGCGCTGCGGTCCACGCGGCCCTGGCTCAGGTAGGCGTCGTACCAGGCCATCTCGCGGATCATGGCTTCGGCCACCTCGGGCGATGCCGCGCGGGAGGTGAGCTGGTCGATGCCGTCGCGCACCTCGGTCACCTCGCTGAACATCACCGTGGCCCCGGCGCGCACCAGCAGGTCGGTGCAGAAGCCCACGGCCGGGTTGGCGGTGACGCCGCTGAAGGCGTCGCTGCCACCGCACTGCACGCCCACCACCAGTTCGCTGGCGGGCACGGTTTCGCGGCGGCGGCGGTTCAGGCGTTCCAGATGGACTTCTGCCTGGCGCATCACCGAATCGACCATGGACATGAAGCCCACGTGGGCCTCGTCCTGCAGGCAGACCACGTCGAGCGGGGCTTCCTGCAGCGTGCGTTCGTCCACCAGCGGTATGGCGCCGGGCGGCAGCAGGCGCTCGGGCTGCAGCTTCTCGCAGCCCAGGCTGACCACCATCACCTCGCCGCCGAAATTCGGGTTGAGGCTGATGTTGCGCAGCGTGCGGATGGGGATCACCGCATCGGGCGCATCGATGGCCACGCCGCAACCGTAGGTATGGGCCAGCGCCACCACGCCATCGACGTTCGGGTACTTCGGCATCAGTTCCGCCTTGATCCGCTGCACGGCGAATTCGGTCACGCCGGCCACGCATTGCACGGTCTCGGTGATGGCCAGGATGTTGCGCGTACCCACCGAGCCATCCGCGTTGCGGTAGCCCTCGAAGGTGTAGCCCTCCAGCGGCGGCAGGGCCGGCGGCTTCACCGTGGCGATGGGCAGGCCTTCGAGCGAGCGCGCGTCGGGCATGTGCAGCAGCTTCTCGTGCACCCAGCTGCCGGCCGCGATCGGCCGGATGGCATAGCCGATGGGCACGTTGTAGCGGCGCACGACACCGCCTTCGGGAATGTCCGCGAGCGCCACCTTGTGGGCCTGCGGCACGTGCTCGTGCAGCGTGATGCCCGAGGGCAGCGGCGTGCCGGCGGGCAGGCCGCCGTCGTTGGCCACGATGGCGACGTTGTCGGCCTCGTGCATGCGGATGGTCAGGGGCGTCGCCATGCTGTGTCCGTCCTTTAGCGCACGACCATGAACATGCCGGGCAGCCAGGTCGAGAACGACGGCACGAAGGTGACCAGCGCCAGCGCGAAGATCAGCGCACCATAGAACGGCCAGATCGTGCGCATCACCGTGCCCACCGACACCCCGCCGATCGCGCAGCCCACGAACTGGGTCGTGCCCACGGGCGGCGTATTCAGGCCCAGCGCGCAGTTGATCAGCATCACGATGCCGAACTGCACCGAACTCATGCCGTAGTGCTGCGCGATCGGCAGGAAGATGGGCGTGCACAGCAGGATGGTCGCCGCCATGTCCAGGAAGGTGCCCAGCACGAACAGGATGATGTTGATCAGCAGGAAGATCACCCAGGGCGTGCTGGTCACCTGCGACAGCATCTCGCCCGTCAGCTCCGCCACGCCGTAGAGGCTGATGAGGTAGCCGAAGGTGCTGGAAATGCCGATCAGCAGCAGGATCACGCCCGTGGTGCGCACGGCCTTGGAGGCGGCCTTGATGAAGTGCTCCCGCGTCAAAGTGCGGTAGAGGAAGATGGTGAGCGCCAGCGCGTAGAGCACCGCCACCGCCGCCGACTCCGTCGCCGTGAATATGCCCGAGAGAATGCCCCCGAGGATCAGCACGACGATGAAGAGGCCCGGCAACGCCGCGGCGAACGAGCGGGCCACGATGTGCCAGCCCGGGAACGTGCCCTTCGGGTAGCCGCGCTTCACGGCCACGAGGTACGCCGCCGCAAGGTTGCTGATCGTGAGCACCAGGGCCGGGATCAGCGCCGCCAGGATCAGCGCCGCGATCGACACCTTGCCGCCTGCGGCGAGCGAGTAGATGATGAGGTTGTGGCTCGTGGGCATCAGCGCGCCCACCAGCGCCGCGTGCGTCGTCACGTTCACGGCGTAGTCGGCGTGGTAGCCCTCTTTCTTCATCATCGGGATCATCACCGCGCCCATCGCGGACACGTCGGCCACCGGCGAGCCCGAGACGCCGCCGAACAGCGTGCAGGCCACCACGTTGGACATGCCCAGGCCGCCGCGCACGTGGCCCACCAGGGCCCGCGCGAAATTGACGATGCGGTCGGCGATGCCGCCATACAGCATGAGCTCGCCCGCGAAGATGAAGAACGGGATCGCCAGGAACGAGAAAATCCCCATGCCGGAGGTCATCTGCTGGAAGCCCACTTCCAGCGGCAGGCCTTCGTAGGCCAGCGTGGCCAGGGCCGACAGGCCGATGGAGAACGCCACCGGCACGCCCAGCAGCAGGAACAGCGTGAACGTCACGCACAGGATCAGGAGTGGCACGGTCATGGATCAGCCCCAGGCAGGTTCGACTTCGCGGCCCTGGGCCAGCGCGATGATGTGCTCAATGGAGAACAGCACGATGAGCACGCCGGCAATGCTGGCCGGAACGTATTTCCAGCCTTCGGAGATGAAGAGCGTGGGCAGGCGGTATTCCCACACCGATTGGGCGAGCGATGCGCAGTTCCAGGCCATGGCGGCGCCGAACACCAGGATGAGCACGTGGATCAGGTACTCCATCTTCAGGCGCAGCCAGTCGGGCGCCAGCACCAGGAAGGATTCGAGCCCGATGTGCCCGGCATCCCGCACGCCCACGGCCACGCCGAACATGGTCACGTAGAGCACCAGCAGCAGGGCCAGGCTTTCCGCCCAGGTGGGCGTGTTGTTGAGGACATAGCGGCCGAACACCTGCCAGCTCACGGCGCAGATCACCGCCACGAGCCCGAGGATGCCCAGCCACATGCAGGCACGCGCGAGCGTGCGGCAAATTTGGGTGTACATGTTGATGAGGGATGAAAAAATCCCCGGGCTTCCGTGGGGACGGCCCGGGGATGGTGGGATCACTGCGTGTCCTGCACGCGCTTGACGAGGTCCTTCAGCTTCGCGTCGGTGATGAACTTGTCATAGACGGGCTTCATCGCGGCCTGGAACGGGGCCTTGTCGATCTCGATGATCTCCGCGCCGCCGGCCTTCACGGTGGCGAGCGACTTCACCTCGCGCTCGGCCCACTGCTTGCGCATGTAGGGCACGGACTCCTTCGCGGCCTGGCGGATCCAGCCCTGCTCCTGCGGAGAGAGGCGGTCCCAGGCGCGCTTGGAAAAGAGCAGCATTTCCGGGGCCATGGAATGCTCGGTCTTGGTGTAGTACTTGGCCACCTCGAAGGAGCGCGAGCTTTCGTACGTGGGATAGTTGTTCTCGGCGGCGTCGATCAGGCCGGTCTTGAGGCCCGTGTACACCTCGCCCATCGGCATCGGCGTGGCGTTGGCGCCCATGGCCTCCAGCATGGACACCCACAGGTCCGACTGCTGCACGCGCACCTTCATGCCCTTCATGTCCTCGAACTTGCGCACCGGCTTCTTGGCCGTGAACATGGAGCGCGCGCCGCTGTCGTAATAGGCCAGGCCCACGAAGCCCTGGCGCTCGCAGGCCTTGAGGATCTCCTCGCCCACCGGGCCGTCCAGCACCTTGTGCAGGTGATCCACCGAGCGGAACAGGAAGGGCATGGTCGGCACCACGGTCTCGGGGCAGATGTTGTTCATCGCACCGATGTTGATGCGCACCATCTGCAGGGCGCCGATCTTCGCCTGCTCGATGGCGTCCTTCTCGTTGCCCAGGGCACCGCTGCTGTACACCTTGATGGAATGCTTGCCGCCCGACAGCGCCTTGAGGCGCTCTCCCATGAACTTCACCGCGGTCACGGTGGGGTAGTCGTCGGGATGGATGTCGGCGGAGCGGAACTCCGTCGCCTGCGCCGTGAAAGCCGTCAGGCAGGCCGCTACGGCGGCCAGAGTGGTCTTGATGAACTTCATGCTTGCTACCTCTTGGAGTTGTCTGTCAGCTGAAAAAAGGGGTCACTCCGCCGCGGGATCGAACTCGGGCTCCGGCAGGCCCTGCGTGCCCGGATGCAGCGCGAACACGCCGCCGGCCAGTGGCTGGTCCGCCAGGTCCACCTCCGCGCCGGGCCGGATCGAGGTGACGAAGAGCGTGTCCAGCCGCGGGCCGCCGAACGCGCACATCGCCGGCTTTTTGACCGGCACCGCCAGAGAGCGGTCCAGCCGGCCGTCCGGGGTAAAGCGGTGCACCAGACCGGCATCGTTGCCGCAGATCCAGTAGCCGCCATCCACGTCGATCGCCGCGCCGTCCGGGCGCCCCGGCAGCGGCGCCATGTCCACGAACAGGCGGCGGCCATGCGGGGTTCCCGTGGCGGTGTCGTAATCGAACGCCCAGATCTTTTGAACCTGCGGATGCGAATCCGACAGGTACATCGTCCGCCCGTCCGGACTGAAGGCGATGCCGTTGGGCACGATCAGCGGGCCGAGGCCGAGGTCCGTGGCGCTGCCTGCAGCCAGTTCCCTGCCGCCGAAGCGGAAAACGGCACCCACCGGAGAGGCGGCCGCCATGTCCATCAGCATGGTGCCCGCGACGAAACGCCCCTGCCGGTCGCAGCGGCCATCGTTGAAGCGCATTCCGGGCGACGCATGCGCCACGCCGGCCAGGCGCTCGGCCGCCAGCGCACCGCCGGCCTGCGGAAGGTCCAGTGCGAACAGCCCGGTCTCCAGGCCGGCGATCCAGCGGCCCGGCCGGCCGGCCCAGGCGGCCATGCAGGCCACCATCTCCGGCGACGTCCACTGCGCCCTGGTTCCCGTGCGCGCCGACCAGCGATGCAGCACGGCGCGGGGAATGTCGGTCCAGTACAGCGATTCCTCCGCCGTGCGCCATACCGGGCTCTCGCCCGTGGCGCAGCGCGCGTCCAGCACCAGTTCGGCCCGGTTCGAAGGCGTGGCCTGCATGCCGCTCATCCCTCGAACGGCCCCTGGGCCGTGAAAGCGCCACCCTGGTAGACAGCCACGGGATCATCCGCAGCGGGAGCCGGCTGCGCCTCCACCTTCGCGCGAAACGGCTCGGAACTGTCCTTGGGCACATATCCGAGGTGGGACGCCGCATGGTTGTCCCACCACAGGTCGCGATTGGCCGAAGCCCCGTACACCACCGTGTGGCCCACGTCCGGCGTGAACAGCGCCTTCTGCACCAGCTGCGTCAGGTCGTCGTAGCTCAGCCAGGTGCTCATCATGCGCCGGTCGCGGGGCTCGGGAAACGACGACCCGATGCGCAGGCTCACCGTCTCGATGCCATACCGGTCGTAATAGAAACTCGCCATGTCCTCCCCGAACGACTTCGAGAGGCCGTAGTAGCCATCGGGCCGGCGGCGCGACAGGGCATCGATGCGCTCGTCCTGCCGGTAGAAGCCGATCACGTGGTTGGAGCTGGCGAACACCACCCGCTTCACCCCGTGGCGGCGGGCTCCTTCGTAGATATGGAAGACGCCCTTGATGTTGGCTTCGAGGATCTGTTCGAAGGGCCGCTCCACCGATACCCCACCCAGGTGCACGATGGCGTCGCAGCCGGCCACGAGCGCATCCACGGCCGCCTTGTCGGCCAGGTCGCAGACGACCACCTCTTCGCAGCCGTCCCGCGCAGGCTCCATCTCCGCGATGTCGGAGAGCCGCACGGTCTCCGCGAAAGGCCGCACGCGCTCTCGCAAAACGTGCCCCAGGCCACCGGCAGCACCGGTCAGCAGCAGTCGTTGGAATCGGGAAGACTGGCTCATGGCGTTTTCTTTACAGGTATTTGTCATATGTTGTCGTACAACGCGACGGGATTATGATCATGGCCATGGCCGCCTCGACAAAGGGATTACCCTCATCCACCGCCCCCGCCGACCGGCCCGCGCCGGTCGCCCCGCCCGTGCGCCGTGTACGGGGCCTGGCCCATGCGGTGGTGGAGGATTTCTCGGGCAGGATCCGCGACCGGATCCTGGTGCCGGGCGACAAGCTGCCGACGGAGTCCGAGATCATGCGCGCCCATGATGTCAGCCGTACGGTGGTGCGCGAGGCCATCTCCCGGCTGCAGGCCGCCGGCCTCGTGGAGACCCGCCACGGGATCGGGACCTTCGTGCTCCAGCCCCGGGCGGGCGGCGTCTTCCGCCTCGATCCTTCCGAGCTCAGCACCTCGGCCGACGTGCTCGCCGTGCTGGAGCTGCGCATCAGCCTGGAAACCGAATCCGCGGGCCTGGCCGCCATGCGGCGCAGCGAGGCGCACCTGCAGGCCATGGCCCAGGCCCTGGACGATTTCGAGCGCAACGTCCGCAGCGGGGGAGACACCGTGGCGCACGATTTCCGCTTCCACCTGCAGATCGCGGAAGCCACGGGCAACCCGTATTTCGCGGACATCATGAACCACCTCGGCACCACGCTGATACCGCGCACCCGCATCGCGGCCCTGCGCGTGCAGCGCAGCACCGAGTACCTGGACCGGGTGAACCGCGAGCACGAGGAAATCTACTCCGCCATCGCGCGGCAGGACCCCGACTCCGCGCGCGCAGCCATGCGCATCCACCTCACCAACAGCCGTGAACGCCTGCGCCTCGCGCAGGAAGCGGCCAAGAGCCAGGCCGACACCGGGCCCGTTGCGCCACCTTCCATGTGACGAAACGCCCAAGGGTGGCGCCCCCTTGTTTTCCTTTCGAATCAAGTTGTATGATGACGTACAACAAAACAAGGAGACAGAGACCATGCCCCTTTCCCGCCGCACCCTGCTGCACGCCACCGCCCTGGCCCTCGCCTGCTCGTCCGCCGCTGCGCAGACGGCTGCGCCCTGGCCCGCCAAGCCGCTGCGCATCGTCGTTCCCTACCCGCCAGGCGGCAGCTCGGACATCATCGCCCGCGCCATCAGCCAGCCCCTCTCGGAAGCCCTGAAGCAGCCGGTCGTGGTGGAAAACAAGCCGGGTGCCAACGGCAACCTGGGCGCGGACTTCGTCGCCAAGGCCGCGCCGGACGGCTACACGATGCTGCTGTGCGACGTGGGCGCACTGGCGATCAGCCCTTCGGTCTATACCAAGCTGCCCTTCGATCCTTCCAGGGACCTGCGCGGCACGACGATGCTCGCCTACTCTCCCCACATGCTGGTGGTGCACCCTTCCGTGCCGGCCCGGAACCTGAAGGAGCTGATCGCGCTGTCGCGCACGAGCGACCTGAACTTCGCCGTCACGGCCACGGGCAGCGCGCCGCACCTGGCCGGCGTGGCCCTCGCGGCAGCCAGCGGCGCGCGCTGGCAGTACGTGCCCTACAAGGGCGGCGTGACGGCCATCCAGGACACCATGGCCGGCCAGACCCAGGTCCTCATGAACGGCATGCTCGCCACCCTGCCCCACGTGCAGAGCGGCAAATTGAAAGTGCTCGGGCTTTCCAAGGGCACACGCATGCCCCTGCTGCCCGACGTGCCCACCATCGCCGAGCAGGGTGTCCCGGGCTTCGAGTCAGGCACCTGGCAGGGGGTGCTGGTGCCCCGCGGCACGCCCGAGGCGGTCGTCCAGCGCATCAATGCCGCACTCATTTCCGTCATCCGCACCCCCGACATCCGCTCGCGCCTGACCGGCCAGGGCGCCGAAGTGGTCACGATGGCGCCCGCCGAGCAGGACCGTTTCTTCGAGAAGGAACGGGCACGCTGGGCCAGCGTCGTGTCCGCGGCGCAGATCCGGCTGGACTGACGGTCGCTGCCTGCTGGAATTTCCCGATCCCCGCCACCCCACCCGCTTTCCGAACCACCTTCCGGGCTTTCGCCATGCAACCTCAAGAACTCAAGACCATCATGGGCTCCGGCCTGCTGTCCTTCCCGCTGACGGATTTCGACAGCGAAGGCAACTTCAATGCCCGCGGCTACGCCGAGCGCCTCGAATGGCTCGCTCCCTACGGTGCCAGCGCGCTCTTCGCGGCCGGCGGCACGGGCGAGTTCTTCTCGCTCACCGCCGACGAGTACCCCGCCATCATCGAGACCGCCGTACAGACCTGCCGCGGCAAGGTGCCGATCATCGCGGGTGCCGGCGGCCCCACGCGCTTCGCCATCCAGTGCGCCCAGGCCGCCGAGAAGGCCGGCGCCCACGGCATCCTGCTGCTGCCGCACTACCTCACCGAGGCCGGCCAGGAAGGCCTGGCAGCGCACGTCGAGGCCGTCTGCAAGAGCGTCAAATTCGGCGTGATCGTGTACAACCGCGGCCAGAGCCGCTTCACGCCCGAGACGCTCGCACGCCTGGCCGAGCGCAACGCCAACCTCGTGGGCTTCAAGGACGGCGTGGGCGACATCGAGCTGATGAACTCCATCTACATGAAGATGGGTGACCGCTTCGCCTACCTGGGCGGCCTGCCCACGGCCGAGGTGTATGCGGCGGCCTACAAGGCCCTGGGCACGCCCGTGTATTCCTCGGCGGTGTTCAACTTCATCCCGAAGACCGCCATGGACTTCTACCACGCGGTGGCGAACGACGACCAGGCCACGCAGCACCGCCTGCTGCGCAGCTTCTTCATGCCCTACCTGGAACTGCGCAACCGCATGCCGGGCTACGCGGTGAGCATCGTGAAGGCTGGAGCGAAGATCGTCGGCCACGATGCGGGCCCGGTTCGCGCGCCGCTCACCGACCTCAAGGCCGACGAGATGGCCGCCCTCAAGGCACTCATCGACCAGCTCGGGCCGCAGTAACCCGGACTGCCATGGCCGGGCAGCGGGCAGGCCGCCCGCTTCCGGCCGGAGGCCCCGCCCGGGGCCCCTCGACCCGCCGCGTGTCGCACGAGGCTGCCGCGGGAGCCGCCAACACGGCAGCTGCCCCTGCAAGCCGCTCTAAACTGCGCGCATGCCCTGCCACGCGCGTTCCCGCCAGACACCGCCCACCGCCTGCCGCATCTGGCTGGTGCTGGCCTGCGCGCTTCCGGCGGCGGGCATCGCCCAGACGCGCGACGTCACCGGCGAACTGGCCATCAGCAGCGACCTGGTCGAGCGGGGGATTGTCGTGGGCCGTCCCCGCCCCATCGTCCAGGGCCTGCTCAGCCTCTACGACGCCCGCGGCTGGTCCGTCACCACCGCGCTGGGCATGCAGACCTATGGGTCGCAATCCACGCGGGCCATCGTGCGGGGCGCCTACGACGGCGTGATCGACAACGACTGGCAATACCAGGCGTCGCTGCAGTATTACGCCTACCCCGGAGATGCGTTCTTCCGGCTGTACGACCGCGCAGAGGGCACGCTGAGCGCCAGCTTCCGCGATGTCTTCACCGTCGGCCTGTCCGCCTTCCACTACGTCCATACCCGCGACGAGATCTCTCCCATGCGCTGGGCACTCGATGCCGGCGCGCGCTGGCCCCTGACGCTGCGGCTGTCCCTGGTCGGCTCGCTCGGGGTCTCGGCCGTGCGCCCCCGCGGCCAGTACCTGTACGGCGGCGTGGGGGCCGCCTGGGCCACCGGCCCCTGGCGTGCCGAACTGAATTACCTCGCCTCGGACCGTTGGGCGCAGCGCCACATCCTGGGGGCCACCCCGGGCCGCTGGGCCGTGACCGTCATCCGCAGCTTCTGATACCGGCCTGCAACCTTTCCGCCGCGCAGACGCACCCACCGCAGCCAGAACGGCACGTTTTACCTCTGGTGGCCCATGACCGCTCACTATCCAGACAATTCCCACGACCTCGCGCTGCTGCACGCGATCGCGGCTGGCGACCGCGACGCGCTGGCCACCCTCTACCGCGGCTACCATCGGCGCCTGGGCCAGTTCCTCACCCGCCTCACGCGCCGCACCGACCTGATCGAGGAGATCATCAACGACTGCTTCTGGGTGGTCTGGCAGAAGGCAGGCACCTTCCGCGGGGATTCCCGCGTGTCCACCTGGATCATGGGCATCTCCTACCGCTGCGGGCTCAAGGTGCTGCGGCAGAGCGGCCCGCTGGATGCGAGCGACGACGTGGGCGACGAAACGGCCGCGGAACGGGGCCACCCCGGCATCAACCCCGGCGACGACCGAGAACTGAGGGACTGGCTGGCCAAGGGTCTCGCCCGGCTGTCGGCGGACCAGCGCCTCGTCCTCGAGCTGGCCTACACCCACGGGCACTCGATCGAGGAGATCGCCGTCATCACGCAGGCCCCCGTGGGCACCGTGAAGGCCCGCATGTTCCACGCGCGCGTGAAGCTCCGCAACCTGCTGCCCGGCCTGGCGGTGGGCAGCACCGGTACCCAGGATATCCAACCATGACGACATTTCCCCCCGTATCCGCCCACGGCCCGGACCAGGACCGGTCCCACCTGCTCACGCAGGAGTTGCTTCCATGGATCGTGAACGGCACCGCCACCGAAGAGCAGCGCGCCGCAGTGGCGGGCCACCTCGCGGCCTGTGCCGACTGCCAGGCCGAACTGGCATTGCAGGAGCGCATCCAGTCGGGCCTGCAGCTGCAGCCAGCCACCCACATCCCCGACACCGAAGAGGGACTGCATCGCCTCATGCAGCGCATCGATCTGGACGCGCTGTGCGACCAGCCGGCTCCGCAGGCATCGCAGCCCGCACCGCAGCCGCGCCGCCACGGATGGTCCACCTACGCGCTGGCCGCCGTGGCCGTGCTCCAGACCGCCGCCCTGGCGCTCGTCGGCTGGCGCACGGCGGACCAGGATCCCGCGCAGTACCGCATGTTCAGCAGCCCGCAAGCCACTGCCGGCACGGGCGGCGAGGCCCAGGGCACCATCCGGGCGGTTCCGGACGACCGGCTCACGCTGGCTGCCTGGAACGCGGCGCTGGCAGGCTCGGGCCTGCAGGTGGTGGCCGGCCCCAACGCCATGGGGGCCTACATGCTGGCGCCCCTGCCCGGCACCTCCGGCACGCAGGCGCTCGCGCAGCTGCGGGCCATGCCGGGCATGCGGCTCGTCGAGCCCGCGGGAGACGCGCCGTGAAACACGCCCTGGAGCGCGCCGCGCAAAGCCTGCGCCGGGCCGCGCTGCTGCCGGCGCTGGTGCTGCTGGCGGCCTGCGCGGGCCCGCCTCCCGGAGCCGTGGATACGCCATCCAGGGTAGCGGCGGCCCAAGGGACGCAGGCGGCAGACCTCGCCATGCGGGAAGACAGCAGCCGCTACGTCATCGTCGCACTCGCCAACCCGCTGCAGCGGGTGCCCGTGCGGGCCGCCACCAGCCTGGCAGGCTATGGATCACCACCGAGATACACCACCGGGATGCAGGCCGCCACGCTGGTGGAACAGATTGCCCGCGAACATGGGCTCGCCCAGGCCGATGCCTGGCCGATCCCCTCGCTCAACGTGCACTGCATCGTGTTCGAGATCCTGGGCAGCCGTCCTCGCGACGAGGTGCTCGCGGCCCTGGCGAAGGACACCCGCATCGCCCTCGCGCAACCCCTGCAGGACTTTTCCGTCCAGGCGCAGCCGGCGGCGGCGGATGCCTCCGCCGTGGCCTACAACGATCCCTACGCCCCCCTGCAGCGCGGCTTCATCGGCATGTCCGCCGCGCAGGCCCACCGCGTCACCACGGGCCGGGGCACGCATGTCGCGGTCATCGACACCGGCGCGCAGACCGGGCACCCGGACCTGCAGGGCCGCACACTCGAAACCCACAACGTCGTGGACGACGATGCCGTAGCCTTTCAGAAAGACCGCCATGGCACCGAGGTGCTGGGCATCATGGCGGCCACCGGCAACAATCTGCAGGGCATCGTCGGCCTGGCCCCGGGGGCCCGGTTCAGCCTCTACAAGGCCTGCTGGTACCCCGCGCAGCCGCCGGGCAGCAGCGCGCGCTGCAACTCCTTCACCCTCGCCAAGGCGCTCGTCGCCGTGATGTCTTCGGATGCGCGGATCGTCAACATGAGCCTCGGCGGCCCGAGCGATCCCCTGCTAGGTCAACTGCTGTCCCAGCTGGTCGGCCAGGGCCGGATCATCGTCGCCGCGGTGCCCCCGGGCGGCCAGCGCAGCGGCTTTCCCGCGGGCGTGCCCGGCGTCCTGGCCGTGGACTCCGCAGGCGCCGTGCGTACGCCGTCCACGGAAGGGATCCTGCTCGCCCCTGGCAGGGACATCCTCACCCTCCAGCCGCAGGGCCGGTATGACTTCGCCACGGGCTCCTCCATGGCCGCGGCCCATGTGAGCGGCATGATCGCGCTGCTGCAGTCGGTGGAGCCGCGCCTGGACCGGGACACCATCGAGCGGCTGCTGCTGCGCAGCGAAGTCCAGGACGGCATGCAACCCCCGATGGTGAATGCGGAGCGTGCCCTGGCGACCCTGTCCTCCTCCACCGCGCGCTTCGCCGCCCGCTGAGGCGCGCGGCGAGCCGCAGCGCGGCTTCCGGCAGGCGGCCCGGAATGACGCCGCAGCCGGGCCCAGCGCCCCCTCCACGGCATTGAGCCAGCCAATGGGTGCGATCAAGGAAACCGATCGACCACCCCGCGCGCAAGGCAGCAAAAGGCAGCACCCACGACCGTCCCTTTTGATTGCCGACCCCTCCCATGTTTATCAAGAACGCACTGGTTTTCCTCCACCTGCTGGCCATGGCCGTCGCCATCGCGAAGATGCTGGAATACGACTTCCGATTCCTCGGCATGGCCCACCGCCCCATGACCCCCGAACGCCGCGAAGAACTGCAGCGCACCAAGGCCGTCATGACGGGCGCGCTGTGGCTGCTCTGGGCCACGGGCGCCCTGTTCGTCTATACCGGCTACGCCCAGGATCCCGCCTATGTGATGAACGAAAAGCTCTGGATGAAGATCCTGGCGGTGAGCGTGCTCACGCTGAACGGCATGCTCATGCACCGCTTCGCGTTTCCGCTCATGATGCAGGGCGGCATCTTCCTGGAGTTCCCGCCCGGAAGAATGCTCGGCCTCACCCTGTTCGCCACGGTCTCCTCCGTCTCCTGGCTCTACGCCTCGTTCCTGGGCATCGCGCGCTCGTGGAACCACGTCATGCCCTTCCAGCATGCGCTGGCCATCTACCTGGGGTTGCTGCTGGTGGCCGGCGGCGGCTCCGTGGCCCTGATGGCCACGCTGCGCCACCTCTACCGGCGCGCCCCGGAAGCATTCGCCCTGCCGCTGGGCGCCTGGAAGAAGGAGGCATCCTCCACCAGCACCTGATCCGTCCCGGTCCTGCCGCCCGATCGGCCGCCGCGCCGGCGACGGTGCCGGGTATTCTCACCGCCATGTCCTTGCGGAAAGACTATTTCGATCTCCAGTGGCGATTCGCGCGGCACTACGCGGAAGCCGCCCACCTTCCGCTGGACCAGGCCATCGCCCGGTGCACCAACCTGCGCCGGCGCATGAACCTGTGGGGGCCGGCCGGAGCATCCCGCTGGGAGGCATTCCTGTCGACCATCCGGGCATCCGGTCCGGACCTCCCGCCCGGGTTCCACCTGTACATGGCATTCCAGGAAGGTGAACCACCGCCTCCGCGACCCCGGACCTTCGGCTGCTTTTCGCACGACAGCCCCGATCCGTCGGGCGTGCTGCGCATCCACTTCATGCCGCCGCCCGGCATCGACCGCAGCCCGCTGGCCTTCGCCAGCATGGCCGACCGCATGGACGAACTGCGGGCCCTCTTCCGGCAGGTGCGGCAGGAACATCCCCACGCGCGGTCGGTACGGGGCATCTCGTGGCTCTACCATCTCGCGGCCTATCGGCGGCTGTTTCCGCCGCAGTACGGCCATTCCGCGCGCCCCGCAGACTTTCCCCTGCACCTGACCGGCAGTTCCACCTGGGGGCAGGTGCTGGATTGGCGCCAGCATGTCAAGCCGGCCATGCGCGACGCCGTGCTCTCCCGCATGGCAGAAGTGGACCCGCAGGCGCCCTGGAAGGTCTTCCCCTGCCAGCCCCTGGTCGCTTCGTGCGGCATCGGGCACTTCCACGACTGGTTCGCGTGAGCCGGCGCCTGCGGCCACTCAGCCAGGCCGCACCAGCAGGCACAGCGCCACGGCCAGCGAAAGGGCCACCGCCACCGCCCCGGCAAGATAGACCGAGCCCACGCCATGCGCGGCCGCCAGCAGCCCGGCAGCAGGGCCGGTGATGCCCAGCGAGATATCCAGGAAGGCCACGTAGGCCCCCATCGCCATGCCCCGCGCGTGGGATGGCGCGCGCCGTACAGCCTCGACCCCGAACGCCGGGAAGGCCAGCGAATAGCCGAAGCCGGTCAGCGCAGCCCCCGCTGCAGCGACCGGCAGGCCGTCGGCACCCCAGAGCAACAGCTGGCCCAGCACCTCCACCAGAATGCAGGCCAGGGCCACCCGGGCGCCGCCCAGCCTGTCCGGCAGATGCCCGAAGAGCAGCCGCGCCCCGATGAAGGCCAGGCCGAAAGCGGTGAACGCCAACGATGCCGGTCCCCATCCGCGCGCGGCGAACAGCAGCGCCGCGAACGTGGTGATGACGCCAAATCCCGTGCTGGAGAGCGCCAGCCCGAGGCCGGGCAACCACACGGCTCCCAGCACCTTGTAGAACGGGGTCCGCCGGTGCGCCGCAGGCGGCATGGCCGGCAGCCCCGCGACGACGGCCAGCGCCGCCAGGGGAATCAGCGCGGTCGCCACCGCGATGCCCGTGAAGCCCCAGCGCGCATCCACCGCCACGCCCGCAGGGGCGCCGGCCGCATAGGCGCCATACATCGCGATGCCGACCCAGGCCATCACTTTGCCCGCATGCTGCGGCCCGACCTGCGCGATACCCCAGCCCAGCGCGCCCGTCACGACCAGGCTCTCCGCGCAGCCCAGCAGCAGCCTGCCGGCCAGCAGCGTCCACACTGCCGCAGGCGTGTTGCCGAAAGACAGCGACACCAGGTAGGCCAGGCCCGACGCCGCCGCCACCAGCAGGCCCGCCACCATGGCCCGCCGTGTCCCCCGGGTGTCGGCCAGCGTGCCGGCCCAGGCCCGCGACAGCAGGGCCGCCACGAACTGGGCGCCCACGAGCACGCCGACCCCGAGCGCGCCGAGCCCCAGGTGGCGGCTCAGGTGCAATGGCAGCACGGGCATCGGCAGGCCGATGGTGATGAAGCCGATGAAGACCGCCAGCGCCAGCGGCAGCAGCCGGATGAAGACCCTGGCCGGCACCGCGGCGCCGGGCGCGTGGGACTGTTGTGTCGTTCTCAATGAAGGCATGTGGCACTCCCTTTCAATGCGAGTAAAAACTCATTTCACATGCCAGGGAGAATAGGAGCCATGGCCCGTCCCGGAAACTCGCATTCACCGGCAGCGCACCGACCGCTGCCACAGCCCCGCAAGGCGCCGCGCCAGGCGCGCTCCCAAGCCATGGTCGAGGCCATCCTCGAAGCCACGGCTCGCGTTCTGGCCGAGCGCGGCTATGCGGGCACCAACACCAACCTCGTGGCGGAGCGCGCGGGAGTGAGCATCGGCTCGGTGTACCAGTACTTTCCGAACAAGGACTCGCTGGTCACGGCCCTGCACGAACGGCATGGCGCACAGATGTATGCAGCCATCGCCGACGTGCTGGCGGCCGAGCGCCCGGACGGACTGCGCGGGCATGTGCAGGCGATGGTGCGGGCCCTGCTGGCCGCCCACCGCGTGGCGCCGGACCTGCACCGCGTGCTGGAGAAGGAATTCCCGTTCTTCGACGCGCCGCGCGAAGAGAGCGCGGCCGACGGCGGCATCTTCCGGCAGGTGCGCGCGCTGCTCGAATCCCACCGGGGCGAGATCGCCCCCGCCGACCTCGACCTCACCACCTGGATGGTCCTTCAAACCATGGAATCGCTGGTCCACGCGGCAGCCATCGACCCGCCGGCGATGTTCCCGCCCGAAGCGGTCGAGGCCGCCATCGTGCAGGTGCTCATGGGCTACCTGACCGCGGCGCCCGTGCAGGGGTAGCCGTGCGCCTCGGGGATCAGTGACCCAGACGGAAGCGCGAGGCCATTTCTGCCAGCCTTTGGGCCTGGTCTTTCATGCTCTCGGCCGCGGCCGCCGATTGCTCGACCAGGGCCGCGTTCTGCTGCGTCATCTGGTCCAGCTGCCCCAGGGCCAGGTTGACCTGTCCGATGCCCTGGCTTTGCTCGTTCGCCGCGGTGCTGACTTCGCCGATCAGGTGGCCGACCTTGCGCACACCGTCCATCAGTTCAGACATCGTCGTGCCGGCAGTCTCCACCAGCCGGGCACCGCTTCCGACGCTGGCCACGCTGGTTTCGATCAGTTGCTTGATTTCCCTCGCAGCTACGGCAGATCGCTGCGCCAGCTGCCGGACCTCGCCCGCCACCACGGCGAAACCGCGTCCCTGCTCTCCGGCCCGCGCGGCCTCCACCGCGGCATTCAGCGCAAGAATGTTCGTCTGGAACGCGATACCGTCGATCACGCCGATGATGTCCGCCACCTTGGTGGAAGTGGCGTTGATCTCGCCCATGGTCGCCACGACGCGCGAGACCACATGGCTGCCTCGCTGGGCCACTTCATTGGCCGCCGAAGCCAGTTGGGTGGCCGTCGCGGCAGACGCCGCGCTCTGCGTCACCGTGCTCGTGATTTCCTCCATGGAGGCGGCGGTCTGCTGCAGGCTGCTGGCGGCCTGTTCGGTCCTGCTGCTCAGATCGACGTTGCCGGTGGCCACTTCGGTGCTGGCCGTCTGTATGCTGTCGGACGCCTGCCTGATCTGCCCGACCAGCTTCTGCAGGTTCTCCTGCATCTGGGCCAGCTCCGAGATCAGGCTGCCGGCGTACCGCGTCGCAGGCACGGAAACCGACAGATCGCCTGCCGCGATGCGGCGAAGCGCGTCGCGTGCATCCGCGGGCTCGCCACCCAGTTCCTTCTGCACGTTGCGGTGCATGAGCCGTCCCAGCGCCACGGCGACTGCGACGGCCAGCACGGCCAGGATGGCCGCGAAGGCCACCGCCTCGCGGCCACGTGCCTGCGCTTCGGCATGGGCCTCCCGGGCTGCCGCCCGGGCCTTCTCGCGCTGCTCCACGAGCTCTGCGCGCAACTTCCGCCATGCCGGGGTCTCTTCGGTGTTCAGCAGCGCAGCGGCGGCGCGCTGGTCGCTGGAGAGCAGCGCCAGCACCTTGTCCGCTGCCACGACCTGCCGTTCGCGCAATGTCGCGATCGACTCCAGGTTGCGGGAAAACGGTGTGCCGGCGGCAGCCGCCGCCGTTTCCTCGAGAGCCTTGCGGAACGCCTCCTTGGCGGCATTCAGGTTTTCGTAGGCGCGTGCGTTGGCGGGATCCAGTACGGCATTGCGCAGCGCCTGTCCCGACTGGAGACCCTGCGCGTACATCTCCGACAGGCCATCCGACACCTTCTGGTCGGTGGCCATGTATCTGTCGAATTCGCCCTGCGTGCGCGAGGAACCCCACACGCTCGCACCTATCGCTGCAGCGAACAGCGCAGCGGGCGCGATGAAGCAGATGGTCAGACGGGCGGAAAAGCGCATACGAACCCCCTTGTGCAACCCACGGGGAGCATGCTCGCTCCCGTGAGGTAAGTATCGGTACGTCTTCCTTTCCATGAATGGCGTCTATTTGACGATTCCATTTTCCTGTCTCGCATCCGCACCGCCACCGTGCCGAATGCCTCCCGCGCCAGGTGCGCGGAGGCTGCAGACGATTCGTCAAAAATCGCCCTAGCAAATGGCCATCCGGTTGGCAACGCATCACCGTGCATACATCGCATTCCGCACCGTTTTTGTGCGACTGGCTTGCGGCCCCGGTTCCATGCGATGCTTTGGCCCCCTCCACAAGACCGCGAACGAATGCCCATGCGCAAACGCAGTTTCCTGACCCACCTCGGCCTCGCCGGCATGCTGCCCGCCGGTTCGGCGCTGGCCCATGCGCCTGCCCAGCCCCAGCCCGCGCTGCTCACCGTGGCCGGTGCGATCCAGCATCCCAACCGCGGGGCATTGAACCCCACGGCGGACCTGCTGGCCGCCAAGCAGGGAGTGCAGTTCAGCCAGGCCCGCAGCTTCGATGCCGCGGCGCTGCAGCACCTGCCGGCCGTCTCCATCACCCCCACGCTCGAGTACGACGGCCAGCGCCACACCCTCGAAGGTCCGCTGCTCTCCACCGTGCTCGCGGCAGCCGGCGCACCGACCCAGGGCTCGGCCACCGTGGTGCTGCGCGCCGTGGACGGCTACAACGCCTCCCTGACCGTCGCCGACGCGGACCGTTACCGCATGATCGTCGCGCTGCGCATGGACGGCGCCCCCCTGCCCCTCGGCGGGCTGGGCCCCCAGTGGGCGGTCTACGATGCGGACAACCTGCCGCAGTTCAAGGACAAGCCGCTCAAGGAGCGTTTCGCGCTGGCTCCCTGGGGCCTCTATCTGATCGAAGTACGCTAGGGCAGCCCGGAATTCTGCCCGGCGGCAGGCCCTGGGGGTGGCGTTGGCGCTATGATCCAGCGCGTTCACGCCCCCTACAGCCCGCCACAAAGACAGCATGAAGAGTTTGAAAACGCTGCTTGCAGAGCAAGCAGCCTTGGATGCAGAAATCGCCCGCGAGAAAAAGCAGGCGGCCGCACAGGCGCTGAGCCAGATCCAGGCCTTGATTGCCGAGTTCGGTTTCACCGCCCAGCAGGTTTTTCCCTGGCAGCCCGTCAAGAAGCACGTGCCCGCCAAATACCTGGATCCGAAAACCGGAGCCACCTGGACGGGCCGCGGCAAGCCGCCCGCCTGGATCGCCGGAAAGGACCGCGACCAGTTCCTGATCGAAAAGACAGTGACGCAGCCGGCCCAGCAAGGGCCCTTCCTCGCCGAAATGGCGGCGGCTGCAGCAGCGGCCCGGAACCAGCGGCGCTGATCCGGCCTCCCGTGCATTTCCAGGTTCAGGCCCTGCCCTGAACCAGCACCCATCCACACGGCGGCAGCCAGGCCGCCTCGGTCCCGGGCCTGCATGGCCCGGCCTTGCCGCGCGCGTGCGCCCATGCATATCGCGCATGCCGATCGCCACGCACCGGGCACAGGCGTCCATGGCCGCAGGCAGTCCTTGACGATTTCCTGACGGGCGCTTTCCGACACTGCGCGCAGTTTTCACTTTCTGGAAATTGCGCGTGCTCCAACGTCTGACATCCCTCCGGCTCCACCCGGTGCAACTGGGCTGGTTCGCCGCCCTGTTCTTCGCCACCCTGGGCAACGCCGTGCTGTGGCGAACGCTGTGGTCCACCGTGGAAGTGGACAGCCTGCGCAGCCTGTGGTTCTTCATCAGCCTGCCGGTCTTCCTGTTCTGTCTTCTGAACCTGCTGCTCACCGCGGTACTCGCCGTGCCGTATGTGCGCAAGCCGCTCCTGGCGCTGCTGGTCGTGGTGAGCGCGGTTTGCAGCTACTTCATGCTGCACTACAACGTGCTGATCGACCGCGGCATGGTGCAGAACGCCTTCGAGACCAACCGGGCGGAACTCACGTCGTACATCTCCGCCCCGCTGGTGCTCACCATCCTGGTGCTGGGTGTACTGCCCGCCGCCGCGATGGTCCTGCCGCCGACCGGATCGAACGGGCGCCCGCTGCACGGCGCGCTGTGGTGGCTGGGCAATGTCCTCGCGACCCTGGCCGTGCTGGCCGCGGTGACCATGGCGTTCTACAAGGATTACGCCTCGCTGCTGCGCAACCACCGGCAGATCAGGGACCAGGTACTGCCGTTCAACTTCGTGCGCAACGCCAACGGCTACCTGAAACGCAGGTTCATCGCGAAGCGGCAGGTGCTGCGCTCCGTCGGCGAAGACGCCGTGCGCCCGGCGGCCGCCGCGGGCGGGCGGCCCCTGCTCCTGTTGATCGTGGTGGGAGAAACCGCGCGGGCGCAGAACTTCCAGCTCAACGGCTATCCGCGTGCGACCAATCCGTCGCTGTCGCGGCGCGAAGGCATCATCAGCTTCAGGCATGTGGCGTCCTGCGGCACTGCCACGGCCATTTCCCTGCCCTGCATGTTCTCCCGCATGGGACGGGGCCAATACGATGGCGTGCGTGCGGCGACCGAGGAAAACCTGCTCGACATCCTGCGCCGCACCGGCATGCACATCCTCTGGCGCAACAACAACAATGGCGGCTGCAAAGGAGTGTGCGAGCGCGTGGACACCGACGACATGCCCGCCCTGAAGCCCTCCGGACACTGCACCAACCCGGACGGCACCTGCCATGACGATGTGCTGCTGCACCAGCTGGGCGCGCGCATCGATGCCATGCAGGGCGACGCGCTCATCGTTCTGCACCAGCTCGGCAGCCACGGGCCCGCGTACTTCGAGCGCTATCCCGCGCAGGACAAGGTCTTCGCCCCCACCTGCGATACCAACCAGATCCAGAAGTGCAGCAGCGAGGCACTGGTCAACACCTACGACAACACCCTCGTCCACACCGACAGGGTGCTGGACATGGCCATCGACCTGCTGCAACGCCATGCGGATGAGCGCGACGTGGCCATGCTCTACGTCTCCGACCACGGCGAATCGCTCGGAGAACGCGGGATGTACCTGCATGGCACGCCCTACCCCATCGCGCCCGGCGAACAGACGCAGGTGCCCATGGTGATGTGGTTCTCCCCGGCCTTCGCGCAGCGGGCCCGCCTCGATCTGGCCTGCCTGCGCGCCAATGCGTCCCGCGAGGACTACAGCCACGACAACCTCTATCACTCCGTGCTGGGGCTGCTGGATGTCCGCAGCAGTGTGTACCAGACCGGGCTGGACCTCTTCGCTCCCTGCCGCCAGCCGGCACCTGCAGCTCCGCACACCATCGCAACAGCACGGGCCGCACAAGGCGCCTGAACCACCAAATGCCAAGGATCACCGTGGAAAAATATGTCGCCGGCACGCTCGAACGGAGCTTCGAGGTGCCCGGCCTGCTCGTCCGCGTGGCCGCCTGGGTGCTTCCAGCATCCGCGCTCACCCACCCGAAAGATCGCGGCATGGATGTCCATGCCATTCTGCAGGCCTGGAAATCGGGCTCGCCCTATGCCTCGTCGATGGATGTCACCGAACATGGCGTGCAGAAAAAGGTGCGTCTGCTCGTCTCCTGAAAATCCCCGGACGACCTCCTGGCCCGGCAGGGACTTCAGGCCGGGCCGCGCATGTCCAGCGTGAAGCGGCAGCCCCTGTCCGAGCTTGCGACCTCCATGTGCCAGCCCAGGTGCTCCACGATGCGCTGCACGATGGACAGGCCGAGCCCTTCGCCGCTCTGGCGGGCACTGGGCAGAAAACGCTGGAAATGCCGCGGGTCGATGCTGGGCGGCAAACCGGGCCCCGTGTCCGAAACAACCAGCGTACTGCCATGCAGGGCGATGCGCACCTCGCCTTCATCGGTGTATTGGCAGGCATTGCGCAGCAGGTTCCAGACCACGCTGCGCGCCAGTCCGGCATGGGTGTGCGCATGGATGTCCACCGGCGCGTCCAGTACCAGGGCCACGGGCTTTTTCGACAGCCAGGGGGCGCAGCGCGCCATGCACTCCTCGATCAGGGGGCGCAGGGGCACGTCGGTCCGGGCCAGGCCCTGAGGATCACGCGAGAGCAGCAGCAGGCAGGCCAGCTGGTGCTGCATTTCCTCCGTGGTGCGCACGATGCGCTCGGCACTGGATGCCAGGTGGCTGCCGGCAGGCAACTGGTGCGCGATGGTTTCCGCGGCGCCGGCGATGATCGCCAGGGGCGTGCGCAGCTCGTGGCTGGCATCGCCCGCGAAGCACCGCTCGCGCTGCAGGAACTGCTCCGCCTCGTCGCTGTGCCGGGCGAAGGCCCGCGCCAGCACGCCGATCTCGTTGGGCGCGTCCTGGAAGGGAAAGGGCTGCTGCTTGCGCTGCACGGCTTCGGCCAGGCGCTTGATGGGAGCAGTGACCCGCTCTGACGTCCATCGCCCCATCCAGAACGCACCCAGCATGCACAGCAGGATGACCAACGGTGCGAAGCCGTCGATCATGCGCTCCAGGTAGAGGTAGTGCGCCCGGTCCCGGAGCAGGTAATAGCGCTGGCCGCCGAACTCGAACACCAGCAGGTGACGGCCGCCCGGTTCGTCCGCGCCGTGGTAGCCCGGGGCGTAATCGCGCAGGGCATCGGGCACCGTGCGCGTGTCGTGGAGTGCGCTGCCCTCGGGCATGATGGGGACGATGCCCCGGGCGATGTCCGGTTCCAGCCGCCGCGCCTCGCGGTGCAGGCTTTCAGAAACGCCGTAGGCCCGCAACTCGTCGTAGTCCACCTGCTCCGCCAGCACCACGAAGGCCATGACGGCCGCCATCAGCAGCACGAACGACACCGTGATGCGTGTCCTGAGCGTCATCTGGTGGAAGGTGGGTCGCATGAAATCACTCCGCTCCGGGCATGTCGCTATGGCGCGGCCTCCAGGCGCCCCTTGAGGCGCCAGCCGATGCCGTGCACCGTTTCTATGAGCGCGTGCGTGAAGTTTTTGTCAACCTGCTGGCGCAGGTCATGGATGTGCGTGCGCAAGGCCCCGCCCTCGGGCGGCTCCTCCCCCCAGAGCAGGTATTCCATCTCCTGCCTGCGGACCACCACAGGCGCGGCACGCACCAGGCACATCATCAATTGGTGGGTGGTGGGCGTCAGGTGGATGGTCCGGCCTTGCCGCCACGCACGCGGCGTCCGTGTGTCCACCTGCAGGTCTTCCCAGGCCAGCATGCCCTGCACCTGCCGGCCCTGGGCGCGGCGCACCAGCGCCTGGATGCGGGCGTCCAGTTCCCTGAGCGAAAACGGCTTGACCAGGTAATCGTCCGCCCCCGCCGCCAGGCCCTGCACGCGGTCGTCCACCGGATCGCGCGCGGTCAGCATCAGCACCGGCACGGGGTTCTGGTATTCCTCGCGGAGCTTGCGGCACAGCGCCATGCCATCGAGCCGCGGCAGCATCAGGTCCAGCAGGATGGCGTCGTAATCGTGCTGCGTGGCCATGCGCAAGCCGGTGGCGCCATCGCGTGCATCGTCCAGAACATAGCCCAGCGGCTCGAAGAAACCGTACAGGTTGGCCACCAGCTCGGGGTTGTCTTCGATGATGAGCAGGCGTGTCATAGGTGGTCGGCATCTTAGCCAGGGCGGTCACCGTTGGCAGCGGCACGCACCGGTCAGTGGCCGATCCATCTCCGCACCATCGCGTGCGAAATCCCGCCCGTGCGAAAAGACCCAGGCCCACCCAACGGGGCCCGCAACGAACACGCTATTCCGGCAGATGGCAGACCGCCTCGATGTTGTTGCCCTCCGGGTCGATCACGAAGGCTCCATAGTAGTGGGCGTGGTAGTCGGGCCGCAGTCCTGGAGCCCCGTTGTCCTTGCCGCCCGCTGCGATCGCCGCCTTGTGGAAGGCATCCACCTGCGCGCGGCTGCCGGCCCTCCAGGCGAGGTGGCAACCGGCCGTGGCCGCGGGCCCGCCATGCGGCGAGGGCCCGTCGATGAACCACACGTCCGCCTTCTTGCCATCGGGCTCGGACGCATCGGGATAGGCGAACCCCAGCATGTTCGCGCCGTACTGCCCTTCGAAACACACGCTGTAGCCCAGGGGCTCCAGGGCGGCGCTGTAGAACGCCTTGGTGCGGGCGATATCGGTCACGCGGAAGGTCATGTGGTCAAGCATGTGGGGCTCCTCAAGTGTTGGTGTGCAACGTCGCACCCGAATACTGTATTTAAATACAGCATTTCAAGCAATACCCGCCAGCGTGACCCGGCAAGCGCGTCAGGCGACGGACCGATCGCCTCTCACTCGACGATCTCCGCACCCCACCCGTCATAGACCGCCGCATGCCGTTCTGCCAGCGCTTCGAATTCCTGCGAAAGAATGTTCAAAGCGCTCAGCTCGAGCAGCATGTGTTTTTGGGCAATGACCTGGTAGCCAGGATTTTCCGCGTCGGGTGCATGCAATTGCACCGAGTAATCGAGCGCCGCCAGTTCATGGGCCAACGCCAGCGCCGACGCTTCGTCATCGGCCTCGAACGCGAACTCCGGCGAGTGCGGCTGGCGCAAATCCGCGCCGACATGAGCCATCTGGAGCAGCACCAGAGCGTCTGGATCATCGCTTCCTTCCAGGGAAGCCAGGAGTTCGGGAGGTGTGGGCATGGGAGGCCTCCACCCGGGACTAGGCGCCTTGCCGCCCTGTTTGGGCCATCGCACGCGTCCGCCCGATCACCATCGCCATCACGGCCGCCGCCAGGCAGGCCGCCCCCGCGCCATACAGCGCGGGCGTATAGGTCAGCAGCAGCGTGCGGGTCAGGCCCGCCCCCCATGCGGCCGTGGCGGCGCCCAGTTGATGGGCGGCGAAAATCCATCCGAAGACCAGGCCCACTTTCTCGGGACCGAAGTGCTGCGCCGTGAGCTTGACCGTCGGCGGCACGGTGGCGATCCAGTCCAGGCCATAGAACATGGCGAACAGGCCCAGGCCGTAGAAGGTGAACTCCGAATGCGGCAGCCAGAACAGCGACAGCCCGCGCAGCCCGTAGTACCAGAACAGCAGCTTGCGGTTGTCATAGCGGTCCGACAGCCAGCCCGAGAGCACCGTGCCCACGAAGTCGAAGGCCCCCATCATGGCCAGCACCGAGGCTGCCGGCACGGCCGACATGCCGCGGTCGCCGCACAGCGAGATGAAATGCGTCTGCACCAGGCCATTGGTGGACAGGCCGCAGATGAAGAAGGTGCCCGCCAGCAGCCAGAACGTCCGGTGGCCCGCGGCTTCGGCCAGCACCCTGAACGGCGTGGCCAGCGTCATGGCCGAATGCGGGGCCGCTCCTGCGGGTATGGACGTGGGC
Source organism: Paracidovorax avenae ATCC 19860 (assembly GCF_000176855.2). Classification (NCBI taxonomy): domain Bacteria; kingdom Pseudomonadati; phylum Pseudomonadota; class Betaproteobacteria; order Burkholderiales; family Comamonadaceae; genus Paracidovorax; species Paracidovorax avenae. The sequence goes on from NC_015138.1 coordinate 2,972,630, forward strand.
TCGCCGCCATAAGGCGCCAGGCCGAGATCGGAGGGCCGGTCGCGCACCAAGGCAACGACCAGGAGCGCGACCAGCGCGCTGCCTGCACACACGGGGATCGTGGCCGAGCGCCAGCCCCAGTGCTCGATCATCCAGGCCGCCATCGGCAGGAAGGCCAGCTGGCCCGTGGCCGCGCTGGCCGTGAGCACGCCGACGACCAGCCCCTTGCGCGCCACGAACCAGCGATTGGCGACCACGGCGCCCAGCACCAGGGCCGTCAGACCCGTACCGATGCCCAGCAGCAGGCTCCAGAGCATGAACAGCTGCCACAGCTGCGTGGCCTGCGTGACCAGGGCCATGGCAGCGCCGACCAGCAGTAACCCCGTCACCATGACGGCACGCAGGCCGAATCGCTCCATGAATACCGCAGCAAACGGGCCCAGCAGGCCGAACAGCGCAAAGCGCAGAGCCAGGCTGCCCGATATCTGCTCGGTGCTCCAGCCGAACTCGCGCGATAGCGGCTGCAGCATGGCGCCCGGCAGGCCCAGGGCAGCCGACATGGTCAGCATGGTCAGGAAAGTGATGGCCGCGACCAGCCAGCCGTAGTGGATGCCGCGCCGCTGCAGCCAGCGCGCCGTGGGGATGGAGAACATGCCAGTTCCTTTCTCGAGAGGAATGCCTGTGGGGCAGGTCTAGCCAGACAGGCCGGTCGTGCCGTCATCTCCGCCATCGAGCAGGGACAGGCACTCATCGATCAGAACGTGCAGGGCCGCCACACGCTCGGGGCCCAACCGGGCATTCAGTTCGCTTTGCGCGGCCTTCCAGCTTCGCTTGGCTTCGTCGCGCTTGGCGCGGCCCGCTTCGGTGATGTGAACCAGGCGGCTGCGCTGGTCATCCCCCTGGCCCATGCGCACCCATCCTGCGCCCATCAGCGGCTTGAGGTTGCGCGTCAGCGTCGATGCATCCATGCGCATGAGCCGCGCGAGATCCACCGGCCGCACGGGGCTGGCGGCAAGCACGTGGCTCAGCAGCGTGTATTGGGTGATGCGCATGTCGGCGGCATGGAGATGGGCGTCATAGATCAGGCCCACGCTGCGCATGAGCTGGCGCACACGGTTGTTGGTGCAGCCCGATGGCACGGTGGAACGGTTGCAGTTGCTCGGCATGGACTTTATTATTGCATATACAAATATTGTAGATACAATAATTTTATGCCTCGCATCCGGAGGCATCAACGCAAGGAAGAGAGCGAGCGACGCCATGGACACCCATACCCACACCCATTTCCAACTTCCGGAGGCCACGCCATCGCCCGCCCTGCAAGCCTGGCTGGACGAGGAACGGGCCGTCCAGGCCCGCCTTGATGCCGGCCCCGGTCCTGGCGTGATACGGCCGGAACAGGCGGCAGGCCGCAACGGACTGGAACTGATGCAGGCCATGCTGCGCGGCGAAGTCCCCTACCCGCCCATCGCGCAGACGCTGGACTTCCTGCTGATTTCCGTGGGCGACGGCAGCGCCGTATTCCAGGGCCGGCCCGGCACGGCGCACCTGAATCCCATGAACGGCGTGCATGGCGGCTGGTTCGCCACGCTGCTGGATTCAGCGCTGGGCTGCGCAGTCCATACCCGCATGCCGCCGGGCCGCAGCTACACCACGGCCGAACTGAGCATCAACCTGGTCAAGGGCCTCACGCCGCGCGTTCCGCGGGTGCGCGCCGAAGGCCGTGTATTGCATTGCGGCCGCCAGCTGGCCACGGCCGAGGCGCGCCTGGTGGGCGCGGACGGCACGCTCTACGCCCATGCCACCACCACGTGCCTGGTGTTCGACATGCCGGCGTCACGCTGAAGGCAGGCCCAGCCCGACGGCTGGTCGCCTGATGTCGAGTGCCAGGCCGCATCGCCCAGGAACGCATGCCGGTGCCGGCACACAAACGAAAAAGCCCCCGACCTCCAAAGAAGATCGAGGGCTTGCGAGGCGTCAGGCAACGCCGCCGCGGGACAACCTTACATGTTGTCGATCATCACCTGGCCGAAGCCCGAGCAGCTCACCTGCGTCGCGCCTTCCATCAGGCGGGCGAAGTCGTACGTCACCTTCTTGCTCAGGATGGACTTTTCCATCGAGCTGATGATGATGTCGGCCGCTTCGGTCCAGCCCATGTGGCGCAGCATCATTTCGGCGGAAAGGATTTCGGAACCGGGGTTCACGTAGTCCTTGCCGGCGTACTTCGGCGCCGTGCCGTGCGTGGCTTCGAACATGGCGACGGAGTCGGACAGGTTGGCACCGGGGGCGATGCCGATGCCGCCCACCTGGGCTGCCAGCGCGTCGGAGACGTAGTCGCCGTTCAGGTTCAGCGTGGCGATCACGCTGTACTCGGCGGGGCGCAGCAGGATCTGCTGCAGGAACGCGTCGGCGATGCTGTCCTTGACCGTGATTTCCTTGCCGGTGCGCGGGTTCTTGAACTTCATCCACGGGCCGCCGTCGATGAGTTCGGCGCCGAATTCCTTGGCAGCCAGGTCGTAGGCCCAGTCACGGAAGCCGCCTTCCGTGAACTTCATGATGTTGCCCTTGTGGACGATGGTCACGCTGGGCTTGTCGTTGTCGATGGCGTACTGGATGGCCTTGCGCACCAGGCGCTGCGTGCCTTCCTTGGACACGGGCTTCACGCCGATGCCGGAGGTCTCGGGGAAGCGGATCTTCTTGACGCCGAACTCTTCCTGCAGGATCTTGATGAGCTTCTTTGCCTTGTCGGACTCGGCTTCGAACTCGATGCCGGCATAGATGTCTTCCGAGTTCTCGCGGAAGATCACCATGTTGGTCTTCTCGGGTTCCTTCACGGGCGAGGGAACGCCCTTGAAGTACTGGATGGGGCGCAGGCAGACGTAGAGGTCGAGCTCCTGGCGCAGCGCCACGTTCAGCGAGCGGATGCCGCCGCCCACGGGCGTCGTCAGCGGGCCCTTGATGGACACGACGTAGTCGCGCACGGCGTGCAGGGTTTCTTCCGGCAGCCAGACGTCGGGGCCGTACACCTTCGTGGACTTCTCGCCGGCGAAGACTTCCATCCAGTGGATCTTGCGCTTGCCGCCGTAGGCCTTGGCCACGGCAGCGTCCACCACTTTCAGCATCACGGGGGTGATGTCGAAGCCGGTACCGTCACCCTCGATGTAGGGAATGATGGGCTGGTCCGGCACGTTCAGGGACATGTCGGCATTGACGGTGATCTTCTGGCCTTCGGCAGGGACCTTGATGTGCTGGTAGCTGGTCATGGAACGGTTATCTCCGGTGGAATGGCGTCCGGGGCGGCGCCCGGCCGGCCTGTGCGACAGGCACAAAACGCAATGATTTTAGCGATAAAAATTTGTAGGTCTTGTCTGTCAACGCCCCGGGCTGCGGTATCGTTGTGTCAGGGCTTCGCGGGCCTACGCGGGGCTCGCAAACCTTCCGAAACTCTCAAGGAAACGGCCAAATGAAAAAACTCCTCGCTGTCCTGATCGCCGGTCTGTTCACCGCCGGCGCTTTCGCCCAAGCTCCGGCCCAGGCCCCCGCCACGACGTCCGCTCCCATGGCCGCCGACACCGCTGCGCCCGCTCCCACGGCCCAGGCCAAGAAGGCCGGCAAGGGTGCCAAGCACAAGACCGCCCACAAGAAGAGCAAGAAGCACAAGGCTGCCGCCTGAGGTTTGCCGCCTCCCGTGCAACGGGATGACCGCCCTGGCGCCGTCCCCGCTCCGAAGCCCGCTTTACGCGGGCTTTGCTTTTGGCTGATAGGCTTTGGAACAGCCCTTTCCCGATGGATGCCCCACCCGCCATGAACCACGCTCTTTTGTCCGGCCCGACGCCCCGCCCCCTTCGCCGCTTGGCGGCTTCGCTGGCCCTCGCCGCTGCCTGCCTCGGCACGGCACAGGCCCAGGAAGGGCCGCAACTCGACCTGCAGCGGGTGGACCTGGCCGCCGGCATGCACCGTATCGACGCGCAACTGGCGGTGACGCCTCAGGAGCGCGAAACCGGACTCATGCACCGCAAGGACATGCCCTCCAACGAAGGCATGCTGTTCGTGTTCTCGGTACCGGCCGTGCAGTGCTTCTGGATGAAGAACACCCTGCTGCCACTCACCGCCGCCTTCGTCGCTGACGACGGCACCATCGTCAACCTGGCCGACATGAAGCCGCAGACGCTGGACTCCCACTGCTCCGACAAGCCCGTGCGCTTCGTGCTCGAGATGAACCAGGGATGGTTCGCCAAGCGCGGCATCAAGCCGGGCTCGAAGCTGGCCGGCGCTCCGTTCGCCAGGCGCTGACGCCCCGGCCCCTGAAAACGGACAAAAAAACGGCCCATCAAGGGCCGTTTTTTCATGGAACCCGGCAGGCCGGGCCGCGGCATCAGCCCGCGAAGTTGCTTTCCGCGAACTTCCAGTTCACCAGCTTGTCGAGGAAGGTCTCGACGAACTTCGGGCGCAGGTTGCGGTAGTCGATGTAGTAGGCGTGTTCCCAGACGTCCACGGTCAGCAGCGCCTTGTCGGCGGTGGTCAGGGGCGTGCCGGCGGCGCCCGTGTTCACGATGTCCACGCTGCCGTCGGCCTTCTTTACCAGCCAGGTCCAGCCGGAGCCGAAGTTGCCCACGGCGCTCTTCACGAAGGCTTCCTTGAACGCGGCATAGCTGCCCCACTTCGCCTTGATGGCATCGGCCAGCGCGCCGGAAGGCTCGCCGCCGCCGTTGGGGGCCATGCAGTTCCAGAAGAAGGTGTGGTTCCAGATCTGGGCTGCGTTGTTGTAGATGCCGCCGCTGGACTTCTTGATGATCTCCTCGAGGGGCATGTTCTCGAATTCGGTGCCCTTCTGGAGGTTGTTGAGGTTCACCACGTAGGCGTTGTGGTGCTTGCCATGGTGGTACTCCAGGGTTTCCTGGCTGTAGTGCGGAGCCAGGGCGTCGATGGCGTAAGGCAGCGGTGGCAGGGTATGTTCCATGTGCGGTCCTCGTGGGTGGTTGGTGATTCTTGCGTGTGCAGCGCCGCAATGTGACATGCAGCGCAACAGGCGGGCATTGTAGGAAGTTAATCGCGCCCCGCGGTGTAGGCGACGGCCCAGAATGCCGGGCTCACAGCAGGCGCGGAGCGGACACCGTCAGATCGATCTCGCCATCCGATACGGCGGCGCGCACGGCGTCCCCGGTACGTACCTGGGCGGTGCGGGTCACGGGCAGGCCTTCGCTGTCGGTGAGCAGCGCGTAGCCGCGCTGGAGCACCAGGCGCGGATCGAGCAGCTCCAGCCGCAATGCCGCATGGTCCAGCCGCTGCGCCTGCCGGGCCACGCCCTGCGCCACGGCCTTGGGGAGGCGATCCGCCAGGCCATCCTGCCGCTGGGCGCACCGCCGGGCCGTCCAGGCCGCGCCATGGCGCAGTTGCTGCGCGAGGCGCGCGAGGCGCAGTTCCTGGCGCGCCACCAGCCCGGAAGGCCGCCCCAGCCGCTGCGCCGCCATGTCCAGCCGCTGGTGGCGCCCGTCGATCTGGCGCTGCAGGCTGTCCGACAGGCGGCCGGCCAGCGCGTCCATGCCCGCGAGCCAGGTGGCCTGGGGCTGCGCGACCAGTTCCGCCGCGGCCGTGGGGGTCGGTGCCCGCAGGTCCGCGCAGAAATCGGCGATGGTGAAGTCGGTCTCGTGGCCCACGCCTGAGACCACCGGCACCGGGCTCTTCGCCAGCGTGCGGGCGACCTGCTCGTCATTGAAGGCCCACAGGTCCTCGATGGAGCCGCCCCCGCGCACCAGCAGGATCACCTCCACCGGCGGATGCCCTGCACCATCGCCGGAGGGTTCGGCCATGCGGTAGAGCGCGTGCAGGGCGGCGCAGATCGAGGCCGGCGCGGCCGCCCCCTGCACCAGGGCCGGGGCCAGTACCACGGGCAGGTGCGGAACACGCCGCCGCAGGGCGGTCACCACGTCGTGCAGTGCCGCGGCGCCCGGCGAGGTGACCAGGCCGATCGAGCGGGGCATGACCGGGAGGCCACGCTTGCGGGCGGAATCGAACAGGCCTTCGGATTCCAGCCGGGCCTTGAGCCGCAGGAACTGCTCGAACAGCGCCCCCTGCCCTGCGCGCTGCAGGCTCTCGACGATGAGCTGCAGGTCGCCGCGGGCTTCATAGACCGCCAGCCGCCCCCGCAGCTCGACCATTTCCCCGTCCCGCGGGGTGCCGTCGAGCAGCATGGCTGCCCGTCGGAACATGGCGCAGCGGATCTGCCCCTGGCCGTCCTTTATGGAGAAGTAGCAATGCCCGCTGGACGCGCGCGAGAAGCCCGTGATCTCCCCGCGCACCGCGACAGGGTTGAACCGCGCCTCCAGAGCATCAGCAACGGCGCGGCACAGCGCCCCGACGTCCCAGATTCGCGGCGCCGATGCTGGGTCCGGACGTTCAAACATCGGCGCCGCCAGGGTTTGCGGGGAACAGGGCACTCCCAATAGTCCACAAGCCGCACGGAGCAGCGGATGGGCTGGGCGGGTGGCCCGGATGCGCGCGCAAGCCACGAGATGCCGTGCAACCTGTTGATTTACAACGTTTTTTTGCTGCGCAATTTTTCATCAATCTGTCAAAGTGTCGATTTGGCGCCATGTAGCAGGTGTTACACACCCGGTTGCCCACAAAGTTATCCACAGAAAATGTGGGTGGCTGTGAAAAACGGCGCCGATGCGGCCGGTGAGCCCGGCCGGTGCCTGCGCCGCCGCCGGACCGCCATGGCACTGGGCCATAATCGCGGACTGCTTCCATCTGCGCGGAGAGAGAATTGCTGTCGATCATACAAGCCGCAGGCTGGCCGATCTGGCCCCTCATAGCCTGCTCCATCCTGGCGCTGGCACTGGTGGTGGAGCGCTTCGTCGCCCTGAAAACCGCCAAGGTCGCCCCCCCGAAGCTGCTGGACGAGGCCATCTCCGTTTCCTCCCGCGGGCTGCCCACGCCCGACGTGGTGAACCAGCTGTCGCAGAACTCCGCCCTGGGCGAAGTGCTGGCCAGCGGGCTGCGCACGCTCAACAGCCATCCCCAGAGCAGCGAGGCGGACGTCCGGGCCGCCATGGAAGGCACGGGCCGTGCCATCGCCCAGCGGCTCGAGAAATACCTCAACGCCCTCGCCACCATCGCCTCGGCCGCTCCCCTGCTGGGCCTGCTCGGCACGGTGATCGGCATGATCGAGATCTTCGGCTCGCAGGGGTCGTCCGCCACGGGCCAGGGCAACCCGGCCCAACTGGCGCACGGGATCTCCATCGCGCTCTACAACACGGCCTTCGGCCTGATCGTCGCCATCCCGACGCTGATCTTCTGGCGGTATTTCCGCAGCCGCGTGGACGCCTACCTGCTCACGCTGGAGCTCGCCTCTGAGCAGTTCGTCCGCCACCTGCTGCGCCTGCGCAAGTGAGCGGCGCGATGAATTTCCGCCCCCGCCCGAAGGAAGCGCCGGAGATCAACCTGATCCCCTTCATCGACGTGCTGCTCGTGATCCTCATCTTCCTGATGCTCTCGACCACATACAGCAAGTTCACCGAACTGCAGCTCACGCTCCCGGTGGCGGACGCCGAGCAGCAGCGCGACCATCCCAAGGAAGTGATCGTCGCGGTGGCCGCCGACGGGCGCTACGCCGTCAACAAGGCCGCCGTGGAAGGCAAGGGCGTGGAAGCGATCGCCCAGGCCCTCGGGGCCGCCGCGCAGGCCGGGCGCGACAGCGTGGTGATCATCAGCGCCGACGCCAACGCTCCACATCAGGCCGTGATTTCCGTGATGGAAGCCGCGCGCCGCGTGGGCCTGTCGCAGATCACCTTCGCCACGCAATCGTCCGCCAGCGCGGGCCGCTGACCCGCATGGCGCAGCCACGCCGCCGCGGGCTGCCGGTGCCGGACGCGACGCCGGGGATCCAGCGGGCCTGGCGCCACCGCGGCGCGGTCGCCTGGCTGCTGTCGCCCGTCTCCCTGCTCTACGGCGCCCTGGCCGGCATGCGCCGGTTGCTGTATGAGCGGGGCGTCCTGCGGGCAGAGCGCATGCCTGTTCCCGTGGTCGTGGTGGGCAACGTGGTGGCCGGCGGCGCCGGCAAGACACCCGTGACCCAGGCTGTCGTGCACGCGCTGCGGCAGCGCGGCTGGCATCCGGGCGTGGTCTCCCGTGGTTACGGGCGCAGCACTTCCGACTGCCGTGAGGTGCGGGCGGACAGCAGCGCCTCCGAGTCCGGCGACGAACCCCTGCTGCTCGCGCGCTCCACCGGCGTGCCGGTGTTCGTCGCGCCGCGCCGTGCACAGGCAGCCCGCGCCCTGCTGGAACGGCATCCGGAGACCGACGTACTCGTCTGCGACGACGGCCTGCAGCACTGGGCGCTGGCGCGGGATGTGGAACTGTGCGTGTTCAGCGAGGAAGGCGTCGGCAATGGCTGGCTGCTGCCCGCGGGCCCGCTGCGCGAGCGCTGGCCGCGGCCCGTGGATGCCGTGCTGCATGCCGGAGCTGTGCCCGAGGGCGCCGAGCGCGCGCCCATGGGGGTTTTCGCCCTGCACAGATCGCTTGCCGCCCATGCTGTGGACGCCTCCGGACGCGCCACGCCACTGTCGCACCTGCGCGGCGTGCCGGTACACGCCGTGGCGGCGATCGCCCGGCCCGCCGCCTTCTTCGCCATGCTGCGCGCCCAAGGATTGGTCCTGCAGGAGGCCACCGCCCTGCCCGACCATGCCGACTTCTCGGGTTGGCATCCGGACACGCCGCCCGGCGTGCCGCTGGTCTGCACCGAGAAAGACGCGGCGAAGCTCTGGCGCACGCACCCGCAGGCGCTGGCGGTGCCGCTGGTGGTGGACATCGCGCCGGCCTTCTTCGACCGGCTGCACGCACGGCTGCAGGCGCTGCGCCAGCCCTCGCTATGATCGGGCTCCATTTTCCGAACCTATCCGCTACGCCATGGATCCCAAACTGCTCGAACTGCTGGTCTGCCCGGTCACCAAGGGTCCGCTGACCTACGACCGCGAGCGCGACGAACTGGTGTCGCGCAGCGCACGGCTCGCCTACCCGGTGCGCGACGGCATTCCGGTGCTCCTGGAGACCGAGGCCCGCACGCTGACCGACGCGGAGCTGGAGGCGTGAGCGGCCCGGCCGCATCCGCTGGCTTCACCGTCCTGATTCCCGCCCGGCTGGCATCGACCCGCCTGCCCGACAAGCCGCTGGCGGACATCGGCGGCGTCCCGATGGTCGTGCGGGTGGCGCGGCAGGCCGCCCGCAGCGCGGCCGCCCGCGTGGTCGTGGCAGCCGACCATCCCCGCATCCTGGAGGCCTGCGCGGCGCATGGCGTGCAGGCCGTCGCGACGCGCGCGGACCATCCCAGCGGCAGCGACCGGCTGGCCGAGGCCTGCGTGCAGCTCGGGCTGGCCGACGATGATGTGGTGGTGAACGTGCAGGGGGACGAGCCGCTGATCGCACCGGCCCTCATCGATGCGGTCGCGGCCCTGCTGCCGGCCCGCCCCGAAGCGGACATGGGCACGGCCGCGCATGCCATCCATTCGGTGGAGGACTTCGCCAACCCCAACGTGGTGAAAGTGGTGCTCGACGCCCGCGGCCTCGCGCACTATTTCAGCCGGGCACCGATTCCGCACGCGCGTGGCCATGCGGACACGGCCTGGTGGCGAGGCGGGCACGCAGGCGTGCCTGCAGGTTGCGCGCCGCTGCGCCACATCGGCATCTACAGCTACCGGGCAGCGTTCGTGCGGGCGTTTTCCGCCCTGGCGCCGGCCCCCACGGAAGCCCTGGAAGCGCTGGAGCAGTTGCGTGCACTGTGGCACGGGCACCGCATCGCCGTGCATGTGGCGGACACCGCACCGGGGCCGGGCGTGGACACGCCGGAAGACCTCGAACGGGTGCGTTCGCTGTTGGGCTGAAAGCGCGGGCCCGGTGCCGTCACGATGGTGTCGCGGCTGTCAGGCAGACGGAAGGACCCGCATGCTATCCTTGCCCGCGATTGAAGCGCCAACCCGGGCCTACGGCAAGCCCGGGCTTCCGGCGCTGGCTGATTTCAACACTTAGAGGACCTCCATGAGACTGATTCTTTTGGGCGCGCCCGGCGCCGGGAAGGGCACGCAAGCCGCGTTCATCTGCCAGAAATACGGCATTCCGCAGATCTCCACCGGCGACATGCTGCGCGCTGCCGTGAAGGCCGGCACGCCGCTGGGACAGCAGGCCAAGGCCGTCATGGATGCCGGCAAGCTGGTGAGCGACGACCTCATCATCAATCTCGTGAAGGACCGCATCGCCCAGCCGGACTGTGCCAAGGGCTTCCTGTTCGACGGCTTTCCGCGCACCATTCCGCAGGCCGATGCCATGAAGGCCGCAGGCGTCAAGCTCGACTACGTGCTGGAGATCGACGTGCCGTTCGATGCCATCATCGAGCGCATGAGCGGCCGCCGCTCGCACCCGGCCAGCGGCCGCACCTACCACGTGAAGTTCAATCCGCCCAAGGTGGAAGGCAAGGACGACGTCACCGGCGAGGACCTGATCCAGCGCGAGGACGACAAGGAAGACACGGTGAAGAAGCGCCTGGAGGTGTACAGCGCGCAGACGCGCCCGCTTGTGGAGTACTACTCCACCTGGGCGAAGAACGACCCGGCCAATGCGCCCAAGTACCGCGCCATCAGCGGCACCGGCACGGTGGAGGAAATCACCCAGCGCGCGCTGGCCGCCCTGGCGGACTGAGTTCCTGGCGCAGGGCCGGCACCCGGCCGGCCCGTGACCGACGCCGCCCCCGGGCGGCGTTTTCGTTTCCGGATCGAATCGCTGGCGTCTTATGCCTGGAGCTTCGCCAGCCGCTCCAGCAGCAACTCCACCCGCGCCTTCACCACGCTCAGCCCCTGCGTGGCAGGCAGTGTGTCGCCCGGACGGGGCAGCAACTGGCCCAGGGGGCACCGCGTGGCCACCCTGACGGCCACGCCGGCGGCCTGCGCCCGCTCCAGGGCTGCCTGCAGCTGGTGGTGCAGCGTGCCGTTGCCGGTAGCGGCCACGGCCAGGCCGTGCACTCCGTCGGCCACCAGCAGATCCACCATGCGTCCGCTCGCGCCCGCATGCGACACCACGACCTCGACGCGCGGCCACTCCGCTCCGTTGCGCAGCGCCTCCAGCGCGGCGCGAGCCTCGGCCGATGATTCCGATGATTCCGCCGTGGGCCAGCCGGCGGCGAGCCGCACGCGGCCCTCTTCCACCCAGCCCAGGGGCCCCGCTTCGCCGGACGCGAAGGCGTTCAGCCGGTAAGGATGTACCTTCTGCACCCGCTGCGCCCCGTGCAATTCACCGGCGGCCACGGCCACCACCCCGCGCACACCCGGCGTGGCGGCCACGGCGACGGCGTCGAGCAGGTTCTGCGGGCCATCGGGCGCCAGTGCGGTGGCAGGGCGCATCGCCGAGACAAGCACCACGGGCTTGTCCCGCGCGCCCGCGAGCATGCGGTGGAGAAACCATGCGGTTTCTTCGAGGGTATCGGTGCCGTGCGTGACCACCACGGCGCGCACGCCGGGATCCGCCAATGCGGCCTCGCAGCGCAGGGCCAGGGCTCGCCATACGGCGCCGTCCATGTCCTTGCTGTCGATCTGCGCGACCTGCTCCGCTTCCAGCCGCGCGCCGCCGGCAGCGCGCGCCAGGCCGGGCACCGCTGCCAGCAACTGGTCGATGCCGACCTGCGCGGCGGTGTAGCCGATGTTGTCTTCCGCGCTCCCCGCCGTGCCGGCGATGGTTCCACCGGTGCCCAGCACCAGGATTTTTCCTGCAAACACTTGCATTGCCTTTGAAAACTGTTTAAAAATACAGTGACTGGATCGATCCACAGGTGATTCGATCCACCCAGCGCCCGTCCGGCGCGATCTTCCTTCACTGGAGTGCCCCGCATGCTCGACAGCCCCAAGCTCACCGCCCGCCAGCAGCAGATCCTGGATCTCATCCAGACCGCCATTGCACGCACCGGCGCGCCCCCCACCCGGGCGGAAATCGCCGCGGAGTTCGGCTTCAAGTCCGCCAACGCGGCCGAAGAACACCTGCAGGCACTGGCACGCAAGGGCGTCATCGAGCTGGTGAGCGGCACGTCGCGCGGCATCCGGCTGCGCGGCGAGGCCGTGCGGTCCATCAATGCGGCCCGCGGCACCCAGTTCCACCTGCCCATTCCCGGCATCTCGCAGCTCATGCTGCCGCTCATCGGCCGCGTCGCTGCAGGCTCACCGATTCTCGCCGAGGAACACGTGGACCAGACCTACAGCGTGGAAGGCAGCCTCTTCCAGCACAAGCCCGACTACCTGCTCAAGGTCCGGGGCATGTCCATGCGCGATGCCGGCATCATGGATGGCGACCTGCTCGCCGTGCAGTCCACGCGCGAGGCGCGCAATGGCCAGATCATCGTCGCCCGCCTGGGTGACGAAGTCACCGTCAAGCGGCTGCGGCGCACCGCGGGTGCCATCGAGCTGCTGCCCGAGAACCCCGACTATCCCATCATCACCGTGCAGCCCGGCGAATCGTTCGAGATCGAAGGGCTGGCCGTGGGCCTCATCCGCAACACCATGCTGATGTAGCCGGCTGCGGGCCGCCCGGCGCATGGCGCCGGAGCATGGTTCGCGCCCTGGTTCCCCGTTTGGCGTTGCCCAGGTGGCGGGCGTCTGGCTTTCCGCTTCGCGTGGATGGTCAACCCTGCGGCATCGCCCTGCCTGTCTAAAGCCAATCCTGCCAGTGTTCAACCCATTCTGACCGCTGGAGTTTTTCCATGGCAAAGGCTTTGCTCGATCTCACCACCCTCTCGTCCTGCCTGCAGCCGCTGCACGGCCTCGTCCGCTGGCTGCGGGGTACCTCCTCGGGGAATTTATCTGGCCGATCCGCCGCATGGTCGCGATGGCCGGACTGCCCGGCGCACAGTCGCGGGGCGTCCGACACGTCCACCGCCAGCCACCGCCCATCCGACGGCCCGCCTGTCGCCACGGCCCATGGCAGAGCAGAGGCCAGCACTGCAACATCCATGGCACTGCCCGCGGATTCCTCGACCGCGGTGCTGGCGGCCACCATGGAGCGCCCCGCGCGCTCCCCGGCCGGCAGCCAGCGCACCTGCGCGGCGCGGGCGCCAGGCGCCGTGCGCGTGGTGCAGCGCCGGCAGGCAGGTACGCCGGAGCGATTCGTGATCTCCGGCCGGATGGCCGATGTGCGGGCAGAACTGGAGCGCTGGGCCGCTGCAGAAGCCGTGCTGCAATGACCTGCAACGGCTGCCCCCGGCCGTGGTCCGCCGCCTGCGGCCTCAGCTGTTGATCTGCGCCCAGAGTTTGTCCAGGCGCTTCACGCTCACGGGCTGCGGCGTGCGAAGCTCCTGTGCGAAGAAGCTCACCCGCAGTTCCTCCAGCAACCAGCGGAATTCCTGCATGCGCGCATCCACCTGCCCCTTGCGCTCGGCCACGAGCCGCCAGTAGCGCTGCTCCTGGGGGCGCAGTTCCGCGAGCCGCGTGGCGTCGCGTGCAGCATCGGCTCGCACCTTGTCCAGGCGCAGGGTGATGGCCTTCAGATAGCGCGGGAAGTGCGCGAGCTGCGACCAGGGCGCCACCGCCAGGAAGTTCTTCGGCATGAGCCGTTGCAGTTGCTGCTGCGCATCCTGCGTGGCCTCGGGCGCGCCTTTCGTGTCCTTGATCTTGCGTGCCGCCGCAGCGTATTCGAGCAGGATCGCACCGGCCAGGCGCGCGACTTCATTGGCAATCAGCGTGAGCCGGCCGCGGCCCTCCTGCACGCGGCGCTGGAAGTCGGCCTCGGTCGTGGGCAGGGGATCGACCAGGAAGGCGCGGTCCAGCGCCACATCGATGACCTGTGCGCGCAGCTCTTCCTGCGTACCCAGCGGCATGTAGGCGACCGCCATCTTTTGCAGGTCCGGAATGTTCTTTTCCAGGTACTTGAGCGCGTCCTTGATCTGCAGCGCGAACAGGCGGCGCAGGCCCGCGCGGTGGCGCGCCGCGGCCACGCCGGGTTCGTCGAACACTTCGATGGTCACGGCATCGCCGCCATCGATGAGTGCCGGGAAGCCGATCAGCGTCTGTCCGCCCTTGCGGATCTCCATGAGTTCGGGCAGCTCGCCGAAGGTCCAGGCCGTGTAGCGCTGGCCCGCCGGCACGGCTGCCGGGGCGGGAGCGGCCGCCGGACCGCCGCTGGGCGGTTTGCCGGCGGCGGAAGCCGCACGGCTGTCCGCAGGCCTGCCCTGCGCGCCACCCTTGCCGGGTCGCGCAGCCGGGGCCGTTTCCGCAGGCGACGCGTCGCCCCCGGTCTCCGGCGCGGAACCTGCGAGCTTGAGCCCCGCCAAAGCCTGGAACGCGCCCCGGGCCTTGGCCCCCCATTCGGCCTTGAGCGCACCCAGGTTGCGCCCCTGGCCGAGCTGCCGGCCGTCTTCGTGGACCACGCGAAAGTTCATGAACAGGTGCGGACTGAGCATGTCGAGCTTGAAGTCGGCCCGCTTCACGTCCAGCGAGGTCTCGTCACGCACCTGCTTGAGCAGCACGTCCACCAGGCTGCCCTGCCCGAAGCGCTCGGGCGTGCCGAGCAGTTCGGCCAGGCGCGCGGCATTGTCCGGCAGGGGCACGAAACGGCTGCGCGGGCGCTGCGGCAGGCTCTTGAGCAGCGCCTGGATCTTGTCCTTGAGCATACCCGGCACCAGCCATTCGCAGCGCTCTTCGCTGACCTGGTTGAGCACGAAGAGCGGCACCGTGACGGTGACGCCGTCACGCGGGTCGCCGGGCTCGTGCAGGTAGGTGGCCGCGCAATCCACCCCGCCCAGCCGGACCATGCGCGGGAAGGCGCTGGTGGTGATGCCGGCAGCCTCGTGGCGCATCAGTTCGTCGCGCGTGAGCTTGAGCAGGTCCGGTTTCGCGCGGCTGGCCTCGCGGTACCAGGATTCGAAATCGGCGCCAGTGCAGATGTCGGCAGGCACCTGCTGGTCGTAGAAGGCGTAGATGAGCTCCTCGTCCACCAGCACGTCCTGCCGGCGCGACTTGTGCTCCAGTTCCTCCACCTTGGCGATCAGCTTGCGGTTGGCCGGCAGGAACGGCAGGCGCCGCTCCCAGTCCTGGGGCCACTGGTCGCCGACCAGCGCTTCGCGCAGGAAGATTTCGCGCGCAGTGCGCGGGTCCACCTTGCCGAAGTTCACGCGCCGGTTGTTGTAGATGACGATGCCATAGAGGGTGGCGCGCTCCAGCGCCGTCACCTGCGCTGACTTGCGTTCCCAGTGCGGGTCCAGCATCTGCTTCTTGAGCAGGTGGCCGCCCATTTCCTCGATCCACTGCGGCTCGATGGCCGCGATGCCGCGCCCGAACAGGCGCGTGGTCTCGACCAGTTCCGCCGCCACGATCCAGCGCCCGGGCTTCTTCGACAGGTGCGCCCCGGGATGCTTGTAGAACTTGATGCCGCGCGCGCCAAGGTACCAGTCCTCTTCCTCGCTCTTCACGCCGATGTTGCCGAGCAGTCCGGCGAGCATGGACCGGTGGATCTGTTCGTAGCTGGCCGGCTGGATGTTCAGGCGCCAGCGGTGCTCGGTGACCACCGTGAGCAATTGCGTGTGGATGTCGCGCCACTCGCGCAGCCGCCGCACGCTGATGAAGTTCTGGCGCAGCAGCGATTCGTATTGCCGGTTGCTGAGTTTGTGGGTAGGCGTGGGGACCGGCACGGACGCCGCAGCGGCCGTTGCGGGTGCGGCCGCGTCGGCACTGCCGCGCGCCTGGCGCTGCGCCACCGGCAGCACGGCCTGCGAGGGCGCGCCCTTGCGCGCGGCATCGCGCTGCGCCCGAGCGGACGGCAGGCTCGGCGCGCCGCCACGGGCTTCGTTGATCCACTTCCAGAGCTTGAGGTAGCCGCTGAATTCGCTCTTCTCGTCGTCGAATTTGGCGTGCGCCTGGTCGGCCTGCTGCTGGGCCTCGAGCGGCCGGTCGCGCACGTCCTGCACCGACAGGGCCGAGGCGATCACCAGCACCTCATCCAGCGCCTGGCGGTCGCGCGCCTCCAGGATCATGCGGCCGACGCGCGGATCGAGCGGCAGGCGCGAGAGCTCCACGCCCATGGGTGTGAGTTCGTTGGCATCGTCCACCGCGCCCAGTTCGGCCAGCAGCTGGTAGCCGTCTGCGATGGCCCGGCCCGAGGGGGCCTCGATGAACGGGAACTGCGCCACATCCCCCAGGTGCAGCGACTTCATGCGCAGGATCACGCCCGCCAGCGAGGAGCGCAAGATTTCCGGGTCGGTGAAGCGCGGCCGGCCGTTGAAGTCGGGTTCGTCGTAGAGCCGGATGCAGATGCCGTTGGCGATCCGGCCGCAACGGCCCGCCCGCTGGTTGGCCGCCGCCTGGCTCACGGGCTCGATCAGCAACTGCTCGACCTTGCTGCGGAAGCTGTAGCGCTTCACGCGCGCGGTGCCGGCGTCGATCACGTAGCGGATGCCCGGCACCGTGAGCGAGGTTTCGGCCACGTTGGTGGCCAGCACGATGCGGCGGCCGGTGTGGCCTTCGAAGATCCGATCCTGCTCGGCCTGCGAGAGGCGCGCGAACAGCGGCAGCACCTCGGCGCCGCGCATAACCGGCTGGTGGGCCAGGTGCTTGCGCAGGTGGTCGGCAGCTTCGCGGATCTCGCGCTCGCCGGGCAGGAAGACAAGGATGTCGCCCGCCGCGTTGCCGGCCCAGAGTTCGTCCACGCCATCGGCGATGGCTTCGTTCAGGCCATAGTCGCGGCTGTCCTCGAAGGGCCGGTACCGCTGCTCCACAGGGAACGTGCGGCCGGACACGTAGATGACGGGTGCGGGCCCCTTGGCCGACTCGAAATGCTTCGCGAACCGCTCTGCATCGATGGTGGCCGAGGTGACCACGATCTTCAGGTCGGGCCGGCGCGGCAGGATCTGGCGCAGGTAGCCGAGCAGGAAGTCGATGTTCAGGCTGCGTTCGTGCGCCTCGTCGATGATGATGGTGTCGTAGGCGGTCAGCAGCGGGTCGGTCTGCGTTTCCGCCAGCAGGATGCCGTCCGTCATCAGTTTGACGGAGGCATCGCGCGACAGGCGGTCCTGGAAGCGCACCTTGTAGCCCACGACGTCGCCCAGCGGCGTCTGCAGCTCTTCGGCGATGCGCTTGGCGACGCTGCTCGCCGCGATCCGCCGCGGCTGCGTGTGGCCGATCAGGCGGCCCTTCTCACCCGGTTTGGCATTGCATTTGCCGCGGCCGAGCGCCAGCGCGATCTTGGGCAGCTGCGTGGTCTTGCCCGAGCCGGTCTCGCCGCAGACGATGATGACCTGGTGCGCCTGCATGGCGGCCATGATCTCTTCGCGCTTGCCCGATACCGGCAGGCCGGGCGGGAAGTCGATGCGCAGCGGTGCTGCCTGGGCCTCACGGCGTGGCGGTGCGGACGGGGCGGGCTGGGGGGTGGGGGATTTCGGGGGCGCGGAACCTGTCATAGAGACCCGCATTATCCGAACGATCCGTTGGCGTGGTGCAACGCAGGCCATCCCGCAGCCTTGCGCGCACGCGGCGGTACCGGGGAAAATCCGCCGCGTCGCCTGCGCCGGCCTGCCCTGGCCCGCCTTCGACCTGCATCCGCCCCATTTCGCCGCGGCAACGAGCAACCTTGCCGCGGCACCCCACAGGACAGGAGCTTTCCCCCATGACCCTTTCGTTCCACCGCATCGACTGACCACGGTTCCCCACGCCCCGGCTGGACCGTGTGTTCCGTTTCACACACCGTCCGGCACGAGGCCGCGCTGCCCTCCCATGGAGTGGCAGGCACGCGAAGCCCCGGCCGTCCAGCCGGGGCTTTTTCGTTGTGAGGAACCGCACGCATGAGTGCACAGAAACGCTCCCGCGCCTACGAGGCGGGCCGGGTGAAGGCATTGCGCCGCATGAAGCAGCCGATCGCGCTGCATGTCGAGGCCAGCGCGCCGCCCCGCAACCCCGTAGCGCGCGCCCTGGCGGCACGCAGCCTGGGCGGCGGCGGAGGACGCCACATCCGCAGCCAGGGCGCACAGCGCCGCGCCGACCGCATGGCACTGCAGCACGCGCTGCGCAGCGGCTGGGACAGCTGAGGCCCCGCGCGCCGCCGCCAGGCCTTTGCCGGGCGGCGGCGCCACACCGATTCCGTGGACAATGGCAGCACCGGGACGCCCACCGGTCCCATGCCGCGCCGCGATGCCCGTCCCCCTCTCCCCCGATCTCTCCACGTCTTCATCCGCATTCCCGATGCCGGCCCAGGCCGACCGGCGGCGCCATGTCGCCGTGATCGGCGCAGGCATCGTGGGCACGGCATGCGCGATCGAGATCCTGCGCACCGGCCGCTCCGTGACGCTGCTCGATCCCCATGCGCCCGGCGGGCCGGAAGCGACGAGCTACGGCAACGCCGGCTGGCTGTCGTCCCATTCCATCCTCCCACCGTCCGGCCCGGGCATGTGGAAGCAGTTGCCGGGCTATCTGCTGGATCCGCAGGGTCCGCTCACCGTGCGCTGGGGCTACCTGCCCCGCGCCCTGCCCTGGCTCTGGCGCTTCCTGCGTTCCGGTCGCACGCCGGCCCGGGTGGCCCGCACCGCGCATGCGCTGCGCCAGCTGCTGCGGGACGCGCCAGCGCTGCACGCGCGGCTGGCGGGCGAAGCCGGCGTGCCGCACCTGGTCGCGCAGCGGGGCCTGCTGCATGTCTATCGCTCGCGCGCGGACTTCGAGGCCGACGCGCTCGGATGGCGCCTGCGCGGCGAGGAAGGCATCGCCTTCAGGACGCTGGAAGCCGGCGAATTGCGCTCGCAGGAGCCCGAGCTGATGCCGGGCTACGGCTTCGGCGTGCGCGTCGATGAGGCGGGCCATTGCGCGAACCCGGGCGCCTATCTGGGGGCACTGGCCGCGCATGCCCAGTCCCTGGGTGCGCGCCGCGTCGCCGCACGCGCCATCGGCCTGCGCATCGTGTCGGGCCGCCTGGCCGCCGTCCGGACCGACGCGGGCGACATACCGTGCGATGCTGCGGTGATCGCCGCCGGCGCCTACTCCCGCCCCCTGGCCCGCGACGCGGGTGACCGGGTGTGGCTCGACACCGAACGCGGATACCACGCGATGCTGGACCTGCGCGCCCGGCCGGGCGAAGCGCCGCCTCCCGGACCGCGCACCTCCACGATGGTGATGGACCGCAAGCTCATCGTCCACCAGATGGAGCACGGCCTGCGCGTGGCGGGCCAGGTGGAGATCGCCGGCCTGCAGGCAGCGCCGGACTGGCGCCGCGCGCACATCCTGCTGGAGCACCTGTTCACGCTCTACCCCGCCCTGCCGCGCCCTGCGCTGGAAAGCAGTGCCCGGTTCTGGCTGGGCCGGCGCCCGAGCACCAGCGACGGCCTGCCCTGCATCGGCCCCGCGACGGGTTGCGCGGACGTAATCCACGCCTACGGGCACGGCCATGTCGGGCTGGGTTCTTCGGCACGCACGGGCCGCGTGGTGGCGCAGCTGCTGGACGGCTGCCCGCCAGAGATCGACATCGTGCCTTTCAGCCCGGGGCGCTGGCGACGATAATCCGGCGCGCACCGCACGGCGCCCGCCTCCCCGACAACCACCGCCTGCCCGACCACGCAGGCTTCCGGCCCCGCCTCTTCATCTTCCCGCCATGTCCGCTGTCTTCAATTTCACCTTCGTGCCCTGGTTCCGGTCGGTGGCGCCCTACATCCACAAGTTCCGCCACCAGACCTTCGTGATCGCGCTCACGGGCGAAGCAATCGCGGCCGGCAAGCTGCAGGCGATCGCGCAGGACCTGGCGATGATCCAGGCCATGGGGGTGAAGATCGTGCTGGTGCACGGCTTCCGCCCGCAGGTGAACGAGCAGCTCGCGGCCAAGGGGCATGCGGCGCGGTATTCGCACGGCATCCGCATCACGGATTCGGTGGCGCTGGACTGCGCGCAGGAAGCGGCCGGGCAACTGCGCTACGAGATCGAAGCCGCATTCAGCCAGGGGCTGCCCAACACCCCCATGGCGGGCTCCACGGTGCGCGTGATATCGGGCAACTTCATCACCGCACGCCCCGTGGGCATCGTGGACGGCGTGGACTTCAAGCATTCGGGGCTGGTGCGCAAGGTGGACGTGGCGGGCATCCGCCGGTCGCTGGAGATGGATGCGCTGGTGCTGATCTCGCCGTTCGGCTTTTCGCCCACCGGCGAGGCCTTCAACCTCACGATGGAGGAAGTGGCGACGTCCGTCTCCATCGCGCTCAAGGCGGACAAGCTCGTGTTCGTCTGCGAGGTGCCGGGCATCCGCACCGACCCCGAGCAGCCCGAAAGCGAGGACAACCCGATCGACACCGAACTGCCGCTGGCCCAGGCACGGCAGATGCTGGCCCGCGTCCCCCCGGGCCAGAAGCCGACGGACACGGCGTTCTACCTGCAGCACTGCGTGAAGGCCTGCCAGAACGGCGTGGAGCGCAGCCACATCATCCCGTTCGCGGTAGACGGCGCGCTGCTGCTGGAAATCTACGTGCACGACGGCATCGGCACCATGGTGGTGGACGAAAAGCTCGAGGAACTGCGCGAGGCCACTCCGGACGACGTGGGCGGCATCCTGCAGCTCATCGAGCCGTTCGAGAAGGACGGCACGCTGGTCAAGCGCGACCGTACCGAGATAGAACGCGATGTCGCCAACTACACCATCATCGAGCACGACGGCGTGATCTTCGGCTGTGCCGCGCTCTACCCGTACCCGGAAGCCGGCACGGCCGAGATGGCCGCCGTCACGGTGTCGCCGCAGAGCCAGGGCACGGGCGACGGGGAAAAGCTGCTCAAGCGCATCGAACAGCGCGCCCGTGCCATGGGCCTGAAAAGCCTGTTCGTGCTCACCACCCGCACGATGCACTGGTTCATCAAGCGTGGCTTCCAGCCGGTGGACCCGGAGTGGCTGCCTGAGGCCCGCAAGAAGAAATACAACTGGGACCGTCGCAGCCAGGTGCTGGTGAAAACGCTCTGAAGTCTTCCTGGGGGACGGTCAGCCCTTGGCTGCAGGGGCTGTGCCCTCCAGGGCCCAGCGTGCGGCCAGCGCGCCGACCCGGGCGAGCGCAGCATCGCGCTGCTCCGCAGGCGCCGGGCTGCCCGTCAGGTAGCAACTCACCATCACCGCACCGCGGTCCGGCGGCCAGAACAGGCCGATGTCGTTGCTGGTGCCGCGCGGGCCGGTGCCGGTTTTTTCGCCGATGCGCCAGCCCTCCGGCATGCCGGCCCGCAGCCGACGGTCGCCGGTGCGGTTGCCCACGAGCCAGGCGAGCATCTGCGCTCTCGCCGCGGAGGACAGCGCCTCCCCCTGGGTGACGGCCCACACGGTGCGGGCCATGGCACGGGGCGTCGTGGTGTCGCGCACCTCCCCGGGCGGCACATCGTTGAGCGCGGGCTCCATGCGGTCCAGCCGGGTCTGGGAGTCGCCCAGCGAGCGCAGCCAGGCCGTGAGCCCGAGCGGCCCGCCCTGCGTGCCCAGCAGCAGGTTGGCGGCCGTATTGTCGCTGAGCGTGACGGCTGCCTCGCACAGTTGCTCCACGGTCATGCCATCGCCGCCCACGTGGCGCTCCGTAGCGGGCGAATACTCCATCAGGTCGGATTTACCGTAGGTGATGCGGCGGTCCAGCCGTTCCTGCCCCTGGTCCACGCGCCGCAGCACATGGGCCGCCAGCACCAGCTTGAAGGTGCTGCACAGGGGAAACCGCTCATCGCCCCTGTGTGCGCGCTGGCGCCCGGTGGCCATGTCGAGCAGCGCCACGCCCAGGCGGCCCCCGACCGACGCCTCGATCTCCTGCACCGCGCGGGCGAGCGCATCCGACCCGGAACCCATGGATTTCTTGCCCCCGGCCCATGCATCCGGCACCCACGGCGCAGCCGCCCCACACACCGCCGCCACCATCCACGTCCTTCTCAGCATTGCCATTTCATCACTCCGTCATTGAACAATGGCCGCAACGATATCGGCCTGCACGGCCGGTGACCATCGACAATAATTGGCGTCTTCCCCCAGAAAAACTTCACCCTCGCGCCCATGCATCTGCCGCTCAATGCCCTGCGGGCTTTCGAAGTCTCGGCGCGGCACCTGAATCTCACCCGCGCGGCGGAAGAGCTGCACGTGACGCAGACCGCGGTCAGCCAGCACATCCGCAATCTCGAAGAGCGCCTGGGCAAGCCGCTGTTCCGCAGATTGCCCCGCGGGCTGGCACTCACCGATGAAGGGCTGGCGCTGTTGCCGGCGCTGGCGGACGCGTTCGGTCGCATCGAGCGCGCACTGGCGCAGTGCAGCGACACGCGCCCGCGCGAGGTGCTCACCGTGGGCGCCGTGGGCACCTTCGCCGTGGGATGGCTGCTGCCGCGGCTGCAGGCGTTCCAGCAGCAGTGTCCGTTCGTGGACCTGCGCCTGCTGACCAACAACAACCGGGTGGACCTTGCGGGCGAAGGGCTGGACTGCGCGATCCGCTTCGGCGACGGCGCCTGGCACGGCACGGAGTCGGACCGCCTGCTGGAAGCGCCCCTCTCGCCCATGTGCTCGCCCGCGCTCGCCGCTCGGCTGCGCGCGCCGGCCGACCTCGCGCGGGAGCCGCTGCTGCGCTCGTACCGCGCCGATGAATGGGCCGCCTGGTTCGGTGCAGCGGGCGTGGCATGCCCGGTGGTACGGGGTACGGTATTCGACTCGTCCCTGGCCCTGGCCGAAGCGGCGGCCCAGGGCGCGGGCGCGGCCCTGCTGCCCGCGCGCCTGTTCGAGCGCGAGTTGCGCCAGGGCCGGCTGGTGCGGCCGTTCCACCACGAGATCGCGCTCGGGGCCTACTGGCTCACGCGCCTGCGGTCGCGCGCCGCGTCGCCCGCGCTCACGGCTTTCCGGGAATGGCTGCTGCAGGCCTGCGCCGTGGGCGGAGCACCCGTGGAGCCGTCGGCGTCTCCAGCCATGGTGCCGTAGCCCCGGCTTATCATCCCCGCCCCATGCCCCAGATCCTGACCGCCGCCCTCTACCACTTCGCGACGCTTCCCGACTGCGAGGCGCTGCGCGGGCCCCTGCAGGCCGAATGCGAGCGCCATGGCGTGCGCGGCCTGCTGCTGCTGGCCCCGGAGGGGGTGAACGGCACCATTGCCGGTACCGCGGAGGGAGTGCAGGCGGTGCTGGCCATGCTCCGCGCCCAGCCGCCGCTGGCCGCCCTGCGGCACAAGGAAGCCTGGGGCGACCGCATGCCTTTCTACCGCATGCGCGTGCGCGTCAAGCGCGAGATCGTCACCCTGGGCGTTCCCGGCGTGGATGCGGCCCGCGATGCCGGCACCTACGTGAAGCCCGGGGACTGGAACGCGCTCATCGATGACCCCGAGGTGGTGGTGATCGACGTGCGCAACGGCTACGAGAGCGCCATCGGCAGCTTCGCGCGTGCGGTGCGGCCCGACACCCGGAGCTTTACCGAATTTCCCGCCTGGGTCGAGGCGCAGACCGCGCCCGGCGGCCTGCTGGCAGGCAAGCCGCGCGTGGCGATGTTCTGCACCGGCGGCATCCGCTGCGAGAAATCCACGGCGCTGCTGCGCATGCAGGGTTTCGGCGAGGTCTATCACCTCGAAGGCGGCATCCTGCAGTACCTGGAAGACATGCCCGCCGAAGGCAGCCGCTGGGAAGGCGACTGCTTCGTGTTCGATGAGCGGGTCTCCGTGTCCCATGGCCTCGTGCCCGGAACGCACCGGCACCTGTGCCGGTCCTGCCGCATGCCGCTCGGCCCGCAGGACCTGGCCTCGCCCGACTACCTGCCGGGCGTGCGGTGCCCGCACTGCCGCGGCACGCGGGCCGCCGGGGAAGAACGTGCGCTGGCCGAGCGGGAGCGGCAGATGGCCCTGGCGCGGCAGCGTGGTACGGAGCACCTGGGCGCCCGCCTGCCCACGCCGTCCCGTGCCGGCCCGGTCGCAGGCTCCGCTGCGCAAGACCATGGTCCGGGGCCCGCGCAAGCCGACGCATCCCTGCCGGTGCTCTACAGCTTCCGCCGGTGCCCATACGCCATCCGGGCGCGCATGGCGATTGCCGCCAGCGGGCAGCGCTGCGAATGGCGGGAAGTGGTGCTGCGCGACAAACCGGCCGCGATGCTGGCCGCTTCGCCCAAAGGCACGGTGCCCGTCCTGGTGCTGCCCGGCGGCCGGGTACTGGAGCAGAGCCTGGACATCATGCGGTGGGCCCTGGCGCACCATGATCCTGCGGGCTGGCTGCAGGCGGGCGAGCCGGACGACGTGGAAGCACTGATCGCCGCCTGCGACGGCGCGTTCAAGCAGGCGCTGGACCGGTGCAAGTATCCGGAACGCCATCCGGAGGTGCCGCCCGAAGCGGCGCAGTCGCAGGCCCGGGCATGGCTCGAAGGCCTGGAGGACAGGCTGGGGCGCAGTGCATTCCTGTGCGGAAGCCGCGCTGCGCTGGCTGATGTCGCGCTCATGCCCTTCGTGCGCCAGTACGCGGCCATCGACCGCACGGCCTGGCAATCCCTGCCCTGGCCCCGCCTGCAGGCGTGGCTGGCGGCGTGGGAAAGCGGAGTGCTCTTCGAAGAGGTGATGCACAAGGCCCCGGCATGGCGCGAAGGGCAGGATGTGCAGTACTTTCCACCCGGACAGGCCCGCGACAGCGCCGCTTGAAGGCTGCCGACCGCGCCCGGCAGGACGCTGCCAGTGCTCGGGCCGCGGGATCCGGCAGCCCGGAGAGCCCGGAGAGGCTCAGGCTGCGGAAAAACCGCCGCGGCTGCGACGCGGGGCGCGGACCAGCATTACCAGAAGCACCAGGGCCATCAGGACGAAGCACACGAAGGACCAGTTGGCGATGCTGCCTCCCAGGAAGGTCCAGTCGATGGCGGCGCAATCACCGGAGCCGCGGAAGATCATCGGAATGGCGCGGCTGATCGGAAAGTTCTCGATCATTCCGTAGAAGTCGCGGCCGCAGGTGGCGATCTCGGGCGGATACCACTGCAGCCAGCTCTGGCGCGCCGCCACGAAGGCGCCGAATCCGGACATCAGCAGCGCCAGCACACCCCAGGTCATCCACCAGCCACGGCCGCCGCGCAGGCTGCCCAGGCCCGTGAACACCGCCACGCCGATGAGCGCGTAGCGCTGCACGATGCACATGGGGCACGGCTCGAGGCCGACCACGTGCTGCAGGTACATGCCGAAGGCGAGCATCGCGATGCAGGCCGCGGAGATGAGGGCCAGCACGCGGCGCGGTGCGGCATCCAACCAGTTCGAAACCATGGAATCCTTGTCCTTGAAAACCCGGGCGTCGCAGGCGGCATCCGGCAAGGATGCAGCGTGTCAGATGCCCGCGGCGTGGTCCAGAAAAACGCGGGCGCGGCGCGGCGTCACCACCAGCGTTTCACCCTCCCTGAAGCCCGCCTCCCGGAACTGCTGCGCCGGTATCTGCGCTTCGATCAGGGCGTCGGGCTCCGCATTGTCCGCTGATTTGTGATCGGTATCCGGGATAAGTTCCAGGCGCGCGATCGGGCCGACCACGATGGCACGGGACAGCTGCGCCACGATGCCGCGGGGGCGGCCGTCAGCGCCCACGCCCTGCCCTGGCGAATAGCGCTCCACGTCCAGGTCATGGGGGCGCACGTAAGCGAAGGCGGCGGCATTCTGGGCGGAGGCGTGCTCGGGCGAATCGATGGCCATGCCCTCCACATGCACCAGGCCCTCGTGCGCGCGGCCGTGGAACAGGTTCACGTCGCCCAGGAAGCCGTAGACGAAGGGGCTCGCCGGCTGGTCCCAGACTTCCTGGGGAGAGCCGCTCTGCTCGATACGCCCCTGGTTGATGACCACCACGCGGTCGGCCACTTCCAGCGCTTCTTCCTGGTCGTGGGTGACGAAGATCGAGGTCACATGCAGTTCGTCATGCAGCCGGCGCAGCCAGCGGCGCAGTTCCTTGCGCACCTTGGCATCCAGCGCGCCGAAGGGTTCGTCCAGCAGCAGCACCTTGGGCTCCACGGCGAGCGCGCGCGCCAGGGCGATGCGCTGGCGCTGCCCGCCGGACAGCTGCGAGGGATGGCGGTCGGCCAGCCAGTCGAGCTGCACGAGCTTGAGCAGGTCCATCACCTTCTGGCGGATCTGCGCCTCGGACGGACGCTCGGAGCGCGGCTTCACGCGCAGGCCGAACGCCACGTTCTCGAACACCGTCATGTGCCGGAACAGCGCATAGTGCTGGAACACGAAGCCCACGCCCCGGTCGCGCACGTGCACGTCGGTGGTGTCTTCCCCCGAGAAGTGGATGCTGCCCGTGTCGGGCGTCTCCAGCCCCGCGATGATGCGCAGCAGCGTGGTCTTGCCGCAGCCGGACGGCCCGAGCAGCGCGATGAGTTCGCCGGACTGGATGTCCAGGCTCACGTCCCGCAGGGCCTGGAAGTCGCCGAACTGCTTGCTGATGTTGCGGATTTCGATGCTCATGTGTGTCTCCGGTCCTGGATCAGCGGGTCGTCGTGGCGGAAGCGGCAGGTGCGCCCCGCGCCATGGACGCGGCGGCAGGGGTGGGGGTGGGCCGCTCGGGCGGAAGCTGCGCGGCGGCCTTGCGCTCCTGCTCGCTGCGCCACTCGGCGAAGGTCTTGATCACCAGGGTGACCAGGGCGAGCAGCGCCAGCAGCGAGGCCGCAGCGAACGCCGCGACGGACTGGTACTCGTTGTAGAGGATCTCGACGTGCAGCGGGATGGTGTTGGTCTGCCCGCGGATATGCCCCGAGACCACCGACACGGCGCCGAATTCGCCCATGGCGCGCGCATTGCACAGGATCACGCCGTACAACAGCCCCCACTTGATGTTGGGCAGCGTCACGTGCCAGAAGGTCTGCCAGCCGCTCGCGCCCAGCACGATCGCGGCCTGCTCCTCGTCGCTGCCCTGCGCCTGCATCAGGGGAATGAGTTCACGCGCGATGAAGGGGAACGTGACGAACACGGTCGCCAGCACGATGCCCGGCACGGCGAAGATGATCTTGATGTCGTGAGCGGCGAGCCACGGGCCCAGCCAGCCGTTGGCGCCGAACATGAGCACATAGACCAGGCCGGCGACCACCGGCGAGACGGAGAACGGCAGGTCCACCAGCGTGGTGAGGAAGGCCTTGCCACGGAACTCGTACTTGGCGATGGCCCAGGCAGCCGCCACGCCGAAGACGAGGTTGAGCGGCACCGCGATGGCGGCCGTGATGAGCGTCAGGCGGATGGCGGACCAGGCATCGGGCTCGCGCAGCGCATCCAGGTAGGCGCCGACACCCTTGCGCAACGCCTCGGTGAACACGGCCGCGAGCGGCAGCACGAGGAACAGCAGCAGGAAGGCCAGCGCGATACCGATCAGTGTCCAGCGGACCCAGGGGGCTTCGGTGGTGCCGGCCTGGGCTCGGCGGACGATGCGTGTCGAATTCATGTGCTCTTGCGCTGCCAGGCCTGCAGCGCGTTGATGATGAAAAGCAGCGCGAAGGAAATGACCAGCATCACCACGGCCACGGCCGTGGCGCCTGCGTAGTCGTACTGCTCCAGCTTGCCGATGATGATGAGGGGCGTGATTTCGGACACCATGGGCATGTTGCCGGCGATGAAGATCACCGAGCCGTATTCCCCCACCGCACGCGCGAAGGCCATGGCAAAGCCGGTCAGCAGCGCGGGCGTGATGGAAGGCAGGATGACCTTGGTGAAGATCTGCCACCGGGTCGCGCCCAGGCTGGTGGCGGCTTCCTCGAGTTCCTTCTCGGCGTCCTCCAGCACGGGCTGCACGGTGCGGACCACGAAAGGCAGGCCGATGAAGATCAGGGCGATGACCACGCCCGCGGGCTTGAACGCGAGCTGGATGCCCAGGGGCTCCAGGTACTGCCCCACCCAGCCGTTGCCGGCCAACAGCGCAGTGAGCGAGATGCCCGCCACGGCCGTCGGCAACGCGAATGGCAGATCGACCAGCGCATCGACGATCTTCTTGCCGGGAAAGCGGTAGCGCACCAGCACCCAGGCGATCAGCAGGCCGAACACGAGATTCACCAGCGCCGCCAGGAAGGACGCGCCGAACGTGAGCCGGTACGACGCCAGCACCCGCGGCGCGCTGATCGCCGTCCAGAACTGCTCCCAGGTCAGCGTGAAGGTCTTGAAGACCAGCGCCGACAGCGGGATGAGCACGATGATGCTCAGGTAGAAGAGCGTGTAGCCCAGCGTGAGTCCGAAGCCGGGCAGCACGCGGCGGGCACCGCCACTCCGGGCACGGCCGGACGCAGGCGCCCGGGCGCCCGGGGAAGGAATGGCCGCGCCCATGGATCAGCGGCCGCCGGGGGTGTAGAGCTTGTCGAACTGGCCGCCGTCGTTGAAGTGCACCTTCTGCGCTTCACCCAGCGAGCCGAAGTACTTGGCGACGGTGAACTGCCTGACCGGCTTGAAGACATCGGCGTGCTTCTTGAGCACGGCTTCCGAGCGGGGACGCAGGGCATGCTGGGCGGCAATTTCCTGGCCCTCGTCGGAATACAGGTAGTCCAGGTAGGCCTTGGCGAGGTCGCCCGTGCCCTTCCTGGCCACGGTACGCTCCACCACGGCGACGGGGTTCTCGGCCACCACGCTCACCGAGGGATAGACGGCATCGACCTTGCCCTTGCCGAATTCGCGCTCGATGGACAGCACCTCGGATTCGAACGTGATGAGCACGTCGCCCGTGTTGCGCTGCAGGAAGATGCTGGTCGCATCGCGCCCGCCCTTGCCCAGCACCGGCACGTTCTTGTAGAGCTTGCCCACGAACTCCGCTGCCTGCGCATCGGTGCCGCCATTCTCGCGCACGGCGCCCCAGGCGGCCAGGTAGGCATAGCGGCCGTTGCCGCCCGTCTTGGGGTTCACCACGACCACCTGTACGCCCGGCTTGACCAGGTCGTCCCAGTCCTTGATGTTCTTCGGGTTGCCCTTGCGCACCAGGAACAGCATGGTGGAGGTGGTGGGCGATGCGTCGTTGGGGAATTTCTTCGCCCAGTCCTTCGCCACCACGCCGTTGGCCGCGAGGAAGTCGATGTCGGTGGTGGTGTTGAACGTGACCACGTCGGCGGCGAGGCCATCGTTCACCGCACGGGCCTGCGCACTGGAGCCGCCATGGGCCTGGTCGATGCGCACGTCCTTGCCGGTGGTCTTCTTGTAATGGGTGACGAAGGCCTGGTTGTAGTCCTTGTAGAACTCGCGGGCGACGTCATAGGAAACATTGAGCAGCGTGGCCGTCTGCGCGGACGCCACGCCGGCCGTGGCGGCAAGGGCCAGTGCGGCCAGCAGGGTCTTGAGTCTCGTCCGGGAATTCATGTGTGCGTCGCCCAGGTTGTCTGTGAATGCAACCCATTGTGAACGCCCCTGCTTCCAACTCAAAAGAATAGATTCTTGTTAATTAATCAGCGTGGCGCATAAGGCATCGCGAAACGAGCCCTGCCCTCATGCCGCCGAGCGCACCGGCTCCACGCCGCCGCCCGCTCCCCAGGCCACGTCTTCCGTCAGGGAGTGCAGCAGGGCCCAGCCGAGCGGCCACTCTCCGTGGCCCGAATCCACGTTGATGTGCCCGGCCTGCTGCAGCCGGACGAATTCGCTGCCCCAGGCCCGGGCGTAGGCGCCGGCCAGGCGGATGGGGCAATACGGGTCGTTGCTGCTGGCCACCAGGATGCTGCGATAGGGCAAGGGCGCATAGGGCACGGGTGCGAAATCGCTGAGCACGGCCCGGCGCTCCGGGTCGGCGGGCGCCACCAGCAGGGCACCCGTCACGCGGGAGCGTGCCTGCGGGCCCATGTGTGCCGATGCGATGCAGCCCAGGCTGTGTGCGACGATGACCACCGGGTGGGGCGCCTCCAGCACGGTGCGCTCCAGCGTCCGCACCCAGGCCTCGCGCGTCGGGGTGATCCAGTCGTCCTGCACGACCCTGCGCGCTCCAGGCAGGCGATCGGCCCAGAGGGTCTGCCAATGGCCGGGACCGGAGTCGCGCCAACCCGGCACCACGATGATGGAGCGGTCCGTGCCGGTCATGGCAGCCTCCGCACGGGAGGAGACGTCCGGGCGGCCGGCGCCGCCGCCATGGGACGGCAGGGGTACTGCCGACACGGAGGTTCGCTGTGGGGGACTGCTGCAGCCATGGGCATCGCTCCTTTGCATGCATGAATTGGAGCGATTCTGGTGGGGCAGCTATAAAACCCAAACGAATATCTGGTTCTGAATTTATGAATATCTCATCTATTCAGAGGGGCTGCCGACGATCACCCGCATCCCACAGCAGCAGGAGAACCTGCCATTGCGCCGCCACCAGGGCGAGGTAGGCGAATAGTTCCGCCCACTCTTCCACGACCACGGCCCGGCCCTGCAGGAAGCCAGCCACCGGAATGCCCAGATGCCCTTCGGCATAGGTGCTGAGCGCGGCAGCCAGCAACAGGACGGCCAGTTCCGGCCATGCGAATTGCCGGGAGCGTAGCAAGGCCGGCACGGCCTGCAGGACCCGCGAACGCAGGAGCACCCAGGCACACCACGCGAGTACGAGGAGCGCCAACGGGGCCACCGCGGGCTTGTACCAGAGCACCGAGGAGGAATAGACAGGCCCCTCTGCAGAGAAGCCTATCGGGGGCAGCAACGCTGCGCCCCAGCTCAGCTCGCGTGCCGCCATCAGGCACCAGACCGGCGCCGAGGCCAGCGCGAGCCCTTTGGCCACCGGGCCCGCCATGCGCCCGCGGGCGACCAGCACGGCCATGCAGGCACCCGCCAGCAGAAGGACCACCTGGGAGTCTTCCAGCAGGCCGTTTTCCCAACCGGCTGAGACGGGAAGGACGGACGCGACCGCGCCGCTGAGCGCCAGCCCCAGGAGCATGAAGGCCAGCCACAGCCGGCGCCAGAGGACGGATTGCGGAGGAACGTGGAACGTCACCGGGGACGCGGAAGCAGCGGTGTTCATGGACGGACGGAGGGACGGCAACGAAGGCCCTGCATGGCAGGGGTGCACACGCGCGGCGGGGCGGCAGCCCTTGCATCCCCATCACCAGGGATGTCGCTGCGCGTACGTGATTTACCGAAGAGTCCACAAAGTGACCGATCAGTTACGAAACAGTGTACGGCACGTGTGTAAAGCGCGTGTAATGCAACGCGCGCAGGGGATCAGGCAGTGCGCGTGTCGCCGCGCCGGCAGACCACCTCGTTGTGCCCGGGAACGGTTTCACCGAGGAAGTCCAGGAAGCGCCGCACGGCCGGGGCCAGGCCGCGGCGCGACGGGAACACGGCGTGCACCACCCCGCGCGGGGTGGACCAGCCGGGCAGGATGCGCACCAGGCGCCCTTCACCCAGTTCGGCCTGGCACATATAGTCGGGCAGCCAGCACAGGCCGGTGCCGGCGAGCGCGGCGAACTTGAGGGTGAGCAGGTCGTCCGCCACGTACCGGGGAGTGAGCTGCACCACCTCTTCCTGGCCTTCCGGTCCGACCAGCCGCAGGCTGGAGCGGCCGTCCATGGCGGACATGGCCATGCTGTCCAGCCGCGCCAGCCCGGCCACGCTCGTCGGCGTGCCCTGCCGGGCCAGCAGCGCGGGACTGGCCACCAGCACCTGCCGGGCATCGTCGAGCCGCTTGACGACCATGCTGCCGCTATCGTCCAGGTTGGGCCGCACGCGCAGGGCCACGTCCACGCCCTCTTCCACCAGATCGACGGCCCGGTTGGTGACCTGCATCTCCACCCGCACCTGGGGATGGCGCTCCAGGAAGATCGGCATCAGCTCGCCCAGCACTGTCTGGGCGAGCGTGACCGGGCAGCTCACGCGCACCGTGCCGCGCGGCTCCGTCTGGACCTCGGCCACCGCGTCGGAGGCGGCCTGCGCTGCCTCCCGCACCGCTTGGCAGTGGCGCAGGTAGGACTCGCCGATCTCCGTGAGCGACAGCTTGCGGGTGGTGCGCTGCAGCAGGCGCACGCCCAGTTGCGCCTCGAGGTCGGACACGCGCCGCGACAGCCGGGATTTCGGGATGCCGAGCGCACGGCCCGCGGCCGCGAAGCCGCCCCGCTCCACCACCTCGGCGAAGTACAGCATGTCGTTCAGGTCTTGCATGGCCATGGCTCCCTGTCCATCGTCTCATGGATGGAACGATCTATCGTAAATGCTCTGCCTTATCAATGCATCCACACCGCCGCACAATCCAATCAACGCCACATGGTGTGGCCATTGACCCGACATCAGGAGAAATACCATGCAACTGCTGCACATCGACTCCGCCATCACCGGCAACGCATCCGTTTCGCGCCAGCTGACCGCCAAGACCGTGGCCGCCTGGGTGGCCGCCCACCCCGGCACCGAGGTGCAATACCTCGATCTCGTGGCGCAGGCTCCGGGGCATTTCACCATGGACGCGATGGCTCCCCGCACGGGCCAGACCGACGGGCTGAGCGAGTCGCAGCAGCGTGAGAACGCCGTGTCCGAATCGCTGGTGAGCCAGTTCCTCGCGGCCGATGTGGTCGTGGTCGGCGCACCCTTCTACAACTTCGGCATCCCCACGCAGCTCAAGGCCTGGATCGACCGCATCGCCCAGCCCGGCCGCACGTTCCGCTACGGCGCCAACGGCCCCGAAGGTTTGGCAAAAGGCAAGACGGTGATCGTGGTGTCGTCGCGCGGCGGCGTGTATTCCACGAGCGATGCCGGCCGGGCGCTGGAGCACCAGGAGAGCTACCTGCAGACGGTGTTCGGCTTCTTCGGCGTTACCGACGTGCGCTTCGTGCGTGCAGAAGGCGTGGCCATGGGCCCGGACGCCCGCGCCCAGGCGCTCTCGAGCGCCGATGCCGACATCCAGGCACATGCCGCGGTACCTGCCGCCACGCTGGCCGAAGCGGCCTGAACACCACGCTCCGGCCTGCGGCAGGCACCTGCAGCGGGCCGCCGCTGCAGCGGGCGTCCGGGGCGTCCGGACGCGAGGCCCCTGTCAGGCCTGCGCGTGGCGGCGCACCCAGGCCGCGTACTTGTCCATCCAGGTCTGGATGAACTGCCGGCTCGACTCGCCGATGCTGCCGTCGTCGGCGAACAGGCCATCCTTGGCCTGGATGAAGGCCTCGGGCTGGCCCAGCGTGGGAACGTCGAGGTAGGCGAGCACGTTGCGCAGGTGCTGCTGGGCGAGCGCGGTGCCGATGGCACCGACCGACACCCCGATCACGCCCGCCGGCTTGCCGCCCCAGACGCTCTGGCCATAGGGTCGGGAAGCATGGTCGATGGCGTTCTTGAGAACGCCCGGGATGGAGCGGTTGTACTCGGGCGTGACGAACAGCAGGCCCTGGGCCTTGGAGATCTCGGACTTCAGCCGCAGCACGGATTCGCTCTGGTGGCCGTCGTCATCCTGGTTGTAGAGCGGCAGGTCGTCGATGCGCACCTGCGTGAGCGTGAAATCGGGCGGCGCCAGCCTGGCCAGGGCATCGGCCATGCGGCGGTTGAACGAATCCTTGCGCAGGCTGCCCACGAGGACGGCGATGGTGTATTGGCTCATGGAGACTCCTTGAGTGGCTGGTAGAAGCAGCCGGGCCGCGCTGTGGCGCGGCCCGGCAGTTCTCCATGATCACGGCCCCGGGGCAGCCTGCCTGTCAGGCAAGCGCGCATTCGGGGCGCCGCCTCTTACCAGCCAGCGAGCACCGCCCCCTTGAACTGCGTGTCGATGTACTGGCGGATCTCGTCGGAGTGGTAGGCCTTCACGAGCTTGGCCACCCAGGGCTTGTCCTTGTCGGCCTCGCGCACGGCGATGATGTTCACATAGGGGCTCTTGGCGCTTTCCTGGGCGATGGCATCGGTCTTGGGGTTGAGGCCCGCGGACAGGGCGAAGTTGGTGTTGATCGCGGCGGCATCCAGGTCGTCCAGCGATCGGGCGAGCTGGGCGGCGTCCAGCTCCACGAACTTGAGCTTCTTCGGATTGGAGGTCACGTCCAGCGGCGTGGCCTTGAGGCCGGCACCGTCCTTGAGCTTGATGAGGCCCTTGTCCTGCAACACCAGCAGCACGCGGCCGCCGTTGGTCGGGTCGTTGGGAATGCCGAAGCGCGCACCTTCCTTCAGGTCTTCGAGCTTCTTCACCTTCTTCGAATACAGGCCGATGGGGAAATTGACCGTGTAGCCCGCGGACACCAGCTTGTAGCCGCGGTCCTTCACCTGGGCGTCGAGATAGGGCTTGTGCTGGTAGCTGTTGGCATCGAGGTCACCGGCCGCCAGCGCCGCGTTCGGCTGCACGTAGTCGCTGAATTCGACGATCTGGATCTTCAGGCCGTCCTTCTCGGCCACCTTCCTGACCTGCTCGAAGATCTGCGCGTGCGGGCCGGCGGTCACGCCGACCTTGATCGGCTTGTCCTGGGCCATGGCGCCAGGGGCCAGCATCAGGGCGATCGACGAGGCAATGAGGGAGCGGAGCAGAAAACGCTTGTTCACAGGAGTGACTTTCCATTCGAAATGTGTGGAGGCGGATCGTATCGGCACGGGCCCGTTCCGCCAAAGAACGGGTTGTCATTTCCTCATGCCGGAAACCACCGGGCCGCCGCCGGCCTTCGCCAGCCCGGCCCGGTCAGGCCGCCAGCTTGAAGACGCCCACGGCCTGCGCCAGGTGGGCGGCCTGCTGCTCCAGCGTGCGCGAGGCTGCGGCCCCCTGCTCCACCATCGCGGCGTTCTGCCGCGTCGATTCGTCCAGCTGCGCGACGGCCTCGCCCACCGATGCGATGCCGCCGGTCTGCTCCGCCGTGGAGGCGTTGATCTCGGCGATGAGCTGGGCGACGCGTTCCACCTGGCCCACGATGTCGGCCATGGTGGAGCCCGCCTGGCCCACCAGGCGGGAGCCGTCGTCCACGCGCGCCACACTGTCCTCGATGAGCGCCTTCACCTGCCGGGCGGCCTGGGCGCTGCGCTGGGCAAGGCTGCGGACCTCGCTGGCGACCACCGCGAACCCGCGGCCCTGCTCGCCCGCGCGCGCCGCTTCCACCGCCGCATTGAGCGCGAGGATGTTGGTCTGGAACGCGATGCCGTCGATCACGCCGATGATGTCGGCGATCTTGCCGGAGCTCTCGGCGATCGCGGTCATGGTGGCCACCACCTCGCCCACGACCACGCCGCCCTTGCCGGCCGCGGCACTGGCCGATGCCGCCAGTTGCGCCGCCTGCCGCGAGGATTCGGCATTGCCGTTGACGGACAGCGTCATGCGCTCCATCGATGCCGTCGTGTGCTCCAGGTGCCGCGCCTGCGCCTCGGTGCGCTGCAGCAGGCCGGAGTTGCCCTCGGCGATCTGCAGCGCCCCGTGCGCCATGGACTCGGAAGCGCTGCGCACCCGTGCGACCACCGACGACAGGTTCTGCTGCATGCTGCCCAGGGAGGCCAGCACGCTGCCTGCGCGCGCCGTGGCTGCGCCCCGCACGGACCCCAGGTCGCCGGACGCCACCAGGCCCGCGACCTCCGCCAGGGCCTGCGGCTCCGCGCCCAGCTGGCCCGCGATGCTGCGCGACACGGCCCAGGCCACCAGCACGCTCGTGGCCAGCGCCAGGACCAGCGCGCCCACCATCACGGCGCGGAAGCCGCTCGCCTGCGCCATGGCCGTGGCGTTCTCGGCCTGGATGCGCGCTTCCTCGAAATCGATCAGCCGGTTGATGGCCGCCAGCCATTGCACGTACTGGGGCTTGGCCTGCGTCCAGAGCATTTCGCGCGCCTGGGCGTTGTCCTGGCCCGCGAGCGCCACGATGCGCTGCGTGGTCGCCACCGCCTGGGCCTCGGCCCGCTGGATGTCGGCGTAGAGGGGCGCCAGTTCCGGGCCCGCCCCGGGCGATCGGATGATGCGTTCCAGCGGGCCGGCGGACTGCGCATAGAACGCC
Organism: Paracidovorax avenae ATCC 19860; assembly: GCF_000176855.2. Classification (NCBI taxonomy): domain Bacteria; kingdom Pseudomonadati; phylum Pseudomonadota; class Betaproteobacteria; order Burkholderiales; family Comamonadaceae; genus Paracidovorax; species Paracidovorax avenae. Next base: position 3,008,370 of record NC_015138.1, read on the forward strand.
GCGAGCGAAGCGATGACCGCCACCTCGCGTTCGCGCTCCTGCGGCGTGGCCGCGAGGACGACATCGCGCACGGCGATGGAGCGGTCGTGCGCGGAGCCCCGGAAATTGATGGCGTAGCGCTGGATCGGCACGTGTTCGGAGCCGTTGGCGGCCAGCGCCCTGTCGATAGCCTGTACCTTGAAGAGGGCGATGGCGGCCACCACGACCAGCAGCCCGACCACAATCCCGAAAGCGACGGTCAGGCGCCTGGCGACCGTCATGCGAGAAAAACCCATTGCGTCTCACCTGCTTGATTAAATGTGACTCAATGTTACGCAAGCGGAAGGCAGCGTGTGCGGCGGGTTTTCAATCACGCACATCGGCAGCGGCTATCCGGGGCTACCGGAACAGCGAAAGATCGATGGCATCGGCCATGGCCTGGTAGCCGGCATCGCCCGGATGCAGATGGTCGCCGCTGTCGTAGGCTGCCCGCATTCTGGACGGAGCGGCAGGGTCCCGCACGGCGGCGTCGAAATCGATGACGCCGTCGGCCTGCGATGCGCCGGAGCGGATCCAGTCATTCACGCGGGCGCGCTTGGCGTCTCCCGCCAGGTCGTAGTACGGGGACGGCTGCCCGTCGGGCCCCAGGGCGTGGTCGAAGGGCAGCAGCGTGCCCAGGATCACCTTGAGCCGTGCGGCCCGCCCGCGCTGCACCAGGGTGGCGAGCCCCGCGATGATCTCGTCCGCGGTGACCGCTTCGGAGGGCACGATGTTGGAGAAGCCGATGTCGTTGATGCCGATGAGCACGATCACGTGCGTGGCACCGGACAGCTGCAGCACGTCCCGGTCGAACCGGCCGAGGGCGCGGGGGCCGGCGCCGTCGTGCAGGATGCGGTTGCCCGAGATGCCCGCGTTCGCCACGCTGAGGCCCCGCAGGGACGGATCCGCCGCCAGGCGGCGAGCCAGCGCATCGGGATAGCGGCGCGAACCGTCGAGCGTGGAGGCCAGCCCGTCGGTGATCGAATCGCCGAAAGTGACTATCGTGCCCTGCGCGGATGTATTGCGCACGTCGATGCCGCTGACCCAGTAATAGGAAGTGGTGGGCGCGTCCGCGGGCGCCACGTCCTCGGCCGAAGCCACATTGCCGGTGGCCATGTACGTGTTGCGCATGCCGAGCTGGTGGTAGGTGCCGAGGGGTGTGCGCGGCCCGACGTAGAGCGAGACGGCTACATCGGACAGGCTGTCGAGCGGCATCGCGACGACGTCGCTCCACAGTTCCTGTCCGGCCGGGATGGTGACCGACGCCTGCCCACCGAAAGTCAGTGCCACGTCGGTTCCCGGCGCGATGCGCGTGCCGCCGGCGCTGCGCGCGATGCGCAGCGATCCCACCGCCAGCGCGCCGGGGCCGAACAGGTTGGAGATGCGCACCCGCACGCCGTCGCCTCCCGCGGCCAGGCGCATCACCTGCCGGATGGTGCGGTCCTGGACGAACGCCGGCGCCGGGCTGCCCAGCACCGAGACGGCGTTGTAGTCCGAGACCGGAGCGCTCCAGGCGGACTGCAGGACCGGCAGGCTGCTCCCGCCGCCCCCTCCCCCGCCGCAGCCCTGCAGGATCGCGCCCGCGCACAGCGCACCCAGCAGGGTGCGCCGACGGATGGGCAGGGAGGAGGAAGAAAGCTGCGCAGTCGCCATGAAGTGTCTCCTTATATGTCTCAGTTGGTTCAAACTTCAGTCGTCAAGGCAGGCCGGCCGGCCTTGGCCACTGAACGGGTTGACTCACCGCCGCGCAGCCTGTGTCTCCTGCGAGCGCGAGCTCGAATGACAGCCCAGGGCGCACGGTGGTGGTCCCTTTGTTCTGCCGCATCCCGAATGGTTGACCGAACACATTTCGTATTCGTAAGGCTGGGAGTTGGAGAACCGCTATGAGTGAACTCGTCTACGTGGGCATCGATATCGCCAAGAACAGCTTCGAAGTGGCTGTCACGGGCGAACTGCAGACGCTCAATCTGGCCAACGACGAAGCCGGCCATGCCCAGCTGTGCCAATGGCTCGCACCGCTGGCGCCCAGGCTCATCCTGATGGAGGCCACCGGCGGCTATGAGCAAGACCTCGCGCTGGCCTTGGCGGGCGCGGGCTTGCGCGTGTCGGTGGTCAACCCTCGCCAGGCACGCGACTTCGCGCGCTGCGTGGGCAAGCTGGCCAAGACCGACCGCATCGACGCGCAAGCTCTGCGCAGCTTTGCCTCGATGCTCGATGCGCAAGGCCACCAGCCTCGTGCCCTGGCCGACGACGAGCGCCGCGAGCTCACGGCCCTGGTGGTGCGCCGCAGGCAACTGCTGACCATGCTGGTGTCCGAGCGCCAGCGCCTGGGCGTGGCCCACCGCAAGGCCAAGCCCAGCATCCTGGCGATCATGGATGCCATCGCGGCGCAATTGCACGATGTCGATGACGAGCTCAAGGCGCATGTCCAGACTCACCACGCCGACCTGGCCAAACTGCTGACCTCGGTCAAGGGCGTGGGGCCGACGACCGCCTGCACGCTGCTGGCGCAACTTCCCGAACTCGGCCAGTTCAATCGCAAGCAGATCACGGCCCTGGTCGGTCTGGCGCCCATGAACCGCGACTCGGGCACGCTCAGGGGCCAGCGCCACATCTTCGGTGGCCGCGCCGACGTGCGGCGCGTGCTCTACGTCGCAGCCTTGGTCGGCACGCGCTTCAACCCCGTCCTCAAGGTGTTCTACGCCAAGCTGCTGGCCGCGGGCAAAGCCAAGAAGGTCGCCCTCGTGGCCTGCATGCATAAGCTGCTGGTCATCCTGAACGCGATCGCTCGCACCAGGTCGCCCTGGCGCGATGACTTTGCTGAGCGTCTTTGAGCTAGTCATTCAAGATGGTTGCTGTCGTTGTTCACCGGAATCCGGTGGCAGGCACGGTAGCAGCGGCTCCGCGGGCCGGTCTTTCAAAAACGTGCGGCCGCGTTCAAAAATTCCCCCAGGGAACACCCTGATCCGGTTGCGGTGGCGCTGTCAGCTTCCGCAAAGCCTGGCTTCCTAATATGCGTGCATGGACGCCCCCGCCATCTGCTCCGCCACGCCCTGCGCGAACCCGGTGGAACGCACGCCCGCCGCATGGCCCGGCCCGCCCATGGGCTGCTTCCGGCTCGATCGGTCGGGCACCACGCACATCGGCATGGTGCCGGTGGACACGGTCACGCTCTGGACCGGAGGCGCCTGCGATGTCGAAATGCGCTGCGACGGCCAGCGCCGCAGCTGGCGCCGCACGAGCGGGATGGTGGATCTGCTGCCCGCGGGCACGGTGGTGAGCGACGTGCGCTGGCGGGGCGATGCCATGGAATGCACCTGGCTCCACCTGGACGGCGCCCTGTCGCCGGGCCGGGACGGGATGCCGGCACGCACCGGCGTGCAGGACCCGCACATCACCGACCTGTTGCAGCGGCTGCAGGCCGAGGCCCTAGCGGGCATGCCGTTGGGCGCGGCCTATGTGCAGGCCCTCGCGCTCACGCTGGCCAGCTACCTGCGCGGACGCTACGGGAATGGCTCCGGCCAAGGACGCCCGGCGGCATCCGCTGGCGTGCCGCAGTTGCGCGGGCAATGGGAGCGCCTGCGGCTCTACATCGACGAACACATCGGGCAGCCCATCTCCGTGGCCGAGATGGCGCGCACGACCGGCTACAGCACGCACCACTTCGCCCGGCTGTTCCGACAGTCTTTCCAGAAGTCGCCGCACCAGTACGTGATCGAGCGGCGCATCGAGCGGGCCAGGCAGTTGCTGCTCGACCCGGGCCGCTCCGTGGCGGACGTTGCCGCCGAGTGCGGGTTCGCCACCCAGGCCCACCTGAGCAGCGCATTCAGGCGCCGGCTGGGCCTCACGCCAGGCGAGTTCCGCGCGGGGCGGGCGTGAAGCGCGTTCGCCGCCGCGCTCGCTGGCGGCGCACGCAGCGGGCGGCCGCCACCACCACGTTCATCAGCGGTGGCTCAACCGGCGCACCGCCCAGTCGCCCAAACTCTGAACGGCCTGCACGAAGAAGATCAGCACGACCACCACGGCCAGCATGATGTCCGGCAGGAACCGCTGGTAGCCATAGCGGATGCCCAGGTCGCCCAGCCCGCCGCCGCCGATGGCACCCGCCATCGCCGAATAGCCGGTCAGGCTGACGAAGGTGATTGTCAGGCCGGCCACGATGCCGGGCAGCGCCTCGGGCAGCAGCACCTTCCAGACGATCTGGGACGTGGTCGCGCCCATGGCCTGGGCGGCCTCGATCAGGCCCGGGTCCACCTCGCGCAGCGAGGCCTCGACCAGCCGGGCGACGAAGGGCGCTGCGGCGATGGTGAGCGGCACCACGGCCGCCGCAGTGCCGATGGACGACCCGGTGATCAGCCGCGTGAACGGGATGATGGCCACCAGCAGGATGATGAAGGGCGTGGAGCGCACGGCGTTCACGATCCAGCCCACGGTCTTGTTGACGGGGCCGTTCTCCAGCACGCCGCCGCGGTCGGTCAGGCGCAGGAACACGCCCAGGGGGATGCCGATCAGCGCCCCGACCACGCCCGAGATGCCCACCATGACGAGCGTCTCCCACAGCGAGGTGGCGAACAGCTCCAGCATCATTTCCGTAAAGTTCTCGAACATCGCGTCAGACTCCCGCTTCCACTTTCACTTCGTCCACCACCACGCCCTGGGCGCGCAACTGCGCCACGGCGGCCGCCAGGCGCGGGGGCTCGCCGCTCGCGTACACCGCGAGGGAGCCGAAGGTCTGGCGCTGGATCTCGTCGATCTGACCGTGCAGGATGGACAGGTCCAGGCGATGCTCCCGGATCAGCCCGGAGAGGATCGGCTGGTAGGCCCGCTCGCCCGAGTACGACAGGCGCAGCAGTTCGCCCGTCTCGCCCTCGGGCAGTTGCGCGGCCAGGTGGCGCACGTGGTCGAGCACGCTGGCGGGCAGCTCCTGCGGGACGATCTCGTCGATCAGGCTCTTGGTGATGGGCTGGCGGGGCCGCGTGAACACGTCCAGCACGGGGCCGATTTCCGCGATGCGCCCGGCGTCGATCACGGCCACCCGGTCGGCGATCTGCTTGACGACCTGCATCTGGTGGGTGATGAGCACCACCGTCAGGCCGAGTTCTTCGTTCACCTGCCGCAGCAGGGCCAGGATGGAGCGCGTGGTTTCCGGATCCAGCGCCGACGTGGCCTCATCGGAGAGCAGCACCTTCGGCCGGCTGGCCAGCGCCCGGGCGATGCCCACGCGCTGCTTCTGCCCACCGCTGATCTGCGCCGGATAGCGGTCCGCGAGGTGCGACAGGCCCACCAGTTCGAGCAGGGGGTTCACGCGCTCGCGGATGGCGGCCTTGTCCATGCCGGCCAGTTCCAGCGGCAGCGCGGCATTGCCGAACACCGTGCGCGAGGACAGCAGGTTGAAATGCTGGAACACCATGCCGATGTCACGCCGCGCGGCACGCAGCTCGGCATCGCCGAGTTGCGTGAGATCACGGCCCGCCACGATCACCTCGCCGGCCGTGGGGCGGTTGAGCAGGTTGATGACGCGCACCAGCGAGCTCTTGCCCGCGCCGCTGCGCCCGATGATGCCGAACACTTCGCCCGGCTGGATGTGCAGGTCGATGCCCCGCAAGGCTTCCACGGGACCGCTAGGCCCCTGGTAAATCTGGGTGATGCCCCGTAAGTCGATCATGGCAATGCGATCCCTTGTTTTTCCGGCAGCGGGCGGCCCGGGGGCCGGCGCGTGGGAGCAGGATCGGTTCTGGAGAAAAAGGAAACGGTGAAGAGAAAAGGAGCACCGCGCCGTGGACGGAACCATGGCGGTGCCCCGGGCGCGGAACCCGCGACTCTACGGCCTGTGCGGCGGAATGCCAAAGAACCAGAGGTTCGATGCAAAGACGCCGCGGTTATGAGGGAGGGGATTGTGCAACACCCGGCCCGCCCTGGCGCCGCAGCGGGGTTTCGCGGACTTCCCGGGGTTTCGCCGGCCAGCGCGTTCAGTGGCCGGGCGTGCCCACCATGTCCAGCACCTTCTTGACCAGCGCCTGGGCGTCGAAGGGCTTGACGATGAGCTCCATCCGGTGGGTGGACAGGAAGCCGGGGTCCATGGCCGCCTGCTCGGCATAGCCCGTCATGAGCAGCACCAGGATGCCGGGCAGGCGCTCGCGCGCGAAGTCCGCCACCTGCCGGCCGTTGGGCCCGGGCAGCCCCACGTCCGACACCAGCAGGTCGAAGTGGATCGCGCCCGACAGCATCGCCATGCCCTCGGCCCCCGTGCGGGCCGACATCACCTGGAAGCCGAGGTCGCGCAGCAGTTCGCAGACGAATTCGCGGACGGTGGCGTCGTCCTCCACCACCAGGACGGAGTCCGGACGCTTGCCTGCCTCGGCGCTGTCCAGCCCGGCCGGCGCCTCGCCGCTGACCTGCTCGGACGAGCGCGGGAAGTAGAGCGACACGCAAGTGCCGCGGCCCACTTCGCTCTCCAGCGCCACGGCGCCGCCCGACTGGCGCATGTAGCCGTAGATCATCGACAGCCCCAGCCCCGTTCCCTGGCCGATCGGCTTGGTGGTGAAGAAAGGATCGAAGGCCAGGTCCAGCACCTCCTTGGACATGCCGTGCCCCGTATCGCTCACCTGCAGGCGCACCAGGTCGCCCGGCGGCAGCCCGAGCGCCTCGCGCTCCTGCGGCGGCAGCGCCTGCGCTGCGCCGAGGTTGCCCCCGGTGATGCGCAGCCGGCCCCCCTCGGGCATGGCGTCGCGGGCGTTGATGGCGAGGTTGAGCACCGCACTCTCGAGCTGGTGGACGTCGGTGAGCACGGGCCAGAGCTCTGCCGGGACGTCGATGTCCAGCCGCGTGTTCTCGCCGCAGGTATTGGCCAGCATGGGCTCGAGATTGCGGATGGATGCGGCGACATCGACGGGCCGCACGTCCAGCGGCTGGCGCCGCGAAAAGGCCAGCAGCCGCTGCGTGAGGGCGGCGGCGCGCCGGGCCGACGACAGGCCGGCCTCCACGTAGCGGGGAATGTCGTCCATGTGGCCGCGCGCATGGCGCTGGCCGATCAGCTGCAGGGGCAGCACCACGCCCTGCAGCATGTTGTTGAAGTCGTGCGCGATGCCGCCCGTGAGCTGCCCGATCGCCTCCATCTTCTGGCTGTGCCGTACGCGCTCCTGCGATTGCAGCAGTGCCTCGGTACGGGCGCGCTCGTCGGTCACGTCGCGGCCCACGGCCTGCACGAAGCCGTCGCCGGGCACTGCCGTCCAGTCGATCCAGCGGTCCGCGCCGTTGCGGTGGCGAAAGCGCAGCGTGGCCTGGTGGCGCACGGCCTCGGCGAGGCGCTGCACGTCGCCCGGCACGCGCACTGCTTCATCGTCGTGGATGAAGGTCAGGATGCGCCGGCCGATGGTCTCGTCCTCGGAGTAGCCCAGCGTGGCCTGCCAGGCGGGGTTGACGGCAGCGATGGTGCCGTCGAGCCGCGTGACGACCAGCATGGCGTCGGACAGCAGCCAGAGCCGGTTGCGGTCGGCCGTGCGGTCGGCCACCTGCTGCTCCAGCGTGGCGGCCAGGTCCTGCAGCCGCTGCTGGGCCAGGAACTTGCCGGTGGTCTCGACCACCGTGTCCATGAAGCCCACCACGGTGCCGGAGCCATCGCAGACCGGGCTGTAGCAGAAGGTGAAGTAGGCCTGTTCGTCGTAGCCCTGGCGGCGCACCACCAGCGGGAAATCCTCCAGGAACACGGAATCCCCGGCGAGCGCGCGCTCGGCCAGCGGGCCGATTGTCTCCCACGCTTCGGCCCAGACATCGTAGAAAGACCGGCCCAGCGCTTCCGGCTTGGCCCCCAGGATGACGCGGAAGGCATCGTTGTAGATGGAGACCATTTCCGGCCCCCAGGCCAGGCACTTGGGGAAGCGCGACGCCAGCACCATCTGCACCGCCACCCGCAACGCCTCGGGCCAGGATGCCATGGGGCCGAGCGGCGTGGAGGACCAGTCGTGCCTGCGCACCCGCTCGCTCATTTCGCCGGCGGTCCGCAGGAAGTCGGAATGCGTGGGGGAAGGAACACTCATGTCGGGGGCGATGATGACATGGCCAAAGCGCCCCTCCGCACCAACCGCCATTGCGCCCGCAGGGGCACGAGGGGCTGTTCCGCCGACCGGAACACGGCCGAGCCGTGCGCCTTTCTGCCCAAGCCCGGCGGCGTTCAGGCCCGGGCGGCCCGACCGTGCGCATCGCCCATGCGCACGGCCAGCGCTGCCGCACAGGCCAGCGTGGCCAGCACGGCCACGCCGGACCAGCCCCAGCGGGCCATGGCCAGCGCACCGAGCGCGGAACCCGTGGCCATGCCGATGAACACGCCGGTGAACAGCAGGGCATTCAGGCGGCTGCGCGCGGCGGGCTCCAGGCCATAGACGAGGGTCTGGTGGGCCACCAGCGCCGCCTGGATGCCGAAGTCGAAACCGATGGCACTGGCCACCAGCAGGCCGAGCTGTGCCCAGCCGGGGAGCCAGTGCGCGGCCAGCAGCGAGGCGAACGACACCAGGGCCAGCCCCGATCCCAGTTGCGTGACCAGGCCGGGCCCGCGGCGGTCGGCCAGCCGGCCGGCCAGGGGCGCGGCGAGCGCGCCGGCCGCTCCGGCAAGGCCGAAGGCACCCGCCGCCGCACTGCCCCAATGGAACTCGCTGTGCAGCATCACGGCGAGCGTGGACCAGAAAGCGCTGAACGCGACCGACAGCAACCCCTGCGCGAGTGCCGCGCGGCGCAGCGGGCGCTGCGACCGCCACAGCCCGGCCATGGAGGCGAGCAGCGCGCCATAGCCCAGGTGGGTGGTGGGCGCGAAGCGCGGCAGCCAGCGCCAGGCGGCCACGCCCAGCAATGCGACAGCAGCAGCCGCTGCACCGTACACGGTGCGCCAGCCGAACGCTGCCGCGCCCAGGCCGCTCACCACCCGCGACAGCAGGATGCCCAGCAGCAGGCCGGTCATCACCGTGCCCACCACCTTGCCGCGCGCATGCGGGGCCGCCACGGTGGCCGCGGCCGGGACCACGTCCTGCGCGAGGGTGGCGGACAGGCCGATGGCGAGGCTGGCGGCCAGCAGCGCGGCGATGCCGGGGGCCGCGGCGCTGGCCAGCAGCGCCGCGGCGAGCATGGCCGCCTTGGCCAGGATGATGCGGCGCCGGTCGTACCGGTCGCCCAGCGGGGCGAGCAACAGGATGCCGAGCGCATAGCCCAGTTGTGTGAGGGTGGGCACGAGGCCGACGGAGCGCCCGTCCGCATGGATGTCCGGGCCCAGCACGCCGAGCATCGGCTGGCTGTAGTAGAGCGAGGCCACGCTCACGCCGGCGGTAGTGGCCAGCAGCAGGACCAATGCCGCCGGTACCTCGGCGGGTTGCGCGGTGCCGCCGGGGGCTGCAGGGGCCATGCCGGCAGAGTTATGCGTGGGATGAATGGAAGTCATAGGAATACGCCTGGGAAAGACAATGGCTGCAGTGTCCCCGCTCCTTAGGATATGCGGTAGCCTGCCGGTGCGCAGATCAGATATACGCCATACGCATGACAAATCCGTCCCTGCTCCTGAACGGTGCCGACCGCATCGAGTTGCTGCAGACCTTCGTCCGCATCGTGGACAGCGGCAGCCTGTCCGCGGCGGCGCGGCAGCTCGGCACCACCCAGCCCACCGTCAGCCGGCGCCTGCAGGCGCTGGAGCGCGGCATGGGCCTGCGGCTGCTGCAGCGCTCCACCCACGGCATGAAGCTCACGGAAGATGGCGAGCGCTGCTTCACCCACGCCAGGGAACTGCTGGCGCAGTGGCAGGCCATGGAGTCGGACCTGCGCGGCGCGCACGACACGCCCCGGGGCCTGCTGCGCGTGCAGGCGCCGCATGCCTTCGGGCAGGACCAGTTGATCGCGCCGCTGGCGGCTTTCCTGCGCCGGTACCCCGAGGTCTCGGTCGAATGGCTGCTGCACGACCGCCAGCCGGATTTCATCGCCGAAGGCATCGACTGCGCGATCCAGGTGGGGCCGGTGCGGGATCCGTCCGTCGTCGCCACGCAAGTGGCCGAGGTGCCCCGCATCGTGGTGGCCTCGCCAGGCCTGCTGGAGGCGCACGGCGGCGCCCCGCCGCACCCGCAGGGCCTGGGCGCCCTGCCCTGGCTGGCCCTGCGCACCTATTACCTGCGCGAGGTGGAACTGCATCCGGAGGCGGGCGACGCCTCCACGCCGACCTCCGCGGCGAAGCCGGACGGTACCGCCGGGCCGCAGGCCATCGCCATCCGCCCGAGGATGGCCACCGACAGCCTCCATGCGCTGCGCAACGCGGCACTGGCGGGCCTGGGCGCGGCCCTGGTGTCGGCCTGGGTGGTGCAGGACGACCTGCGCGCGGGCCGGCTGGTCCACGTCGTGCCGGGCTGGACGGCCGCCCCCCTGCCCGTGCATCTGGTCTATCCGCCCACCCGCCACCCGCCGGCGCGCCTGCGCGTCTTCCTGGAGGCGATGCGCGAAGCGATTCCGTCGATCGCCGGCATGCAGGCGCGGCGCGTGGCACCATCCAGCCCATCCTTGCGGCCACGACGATGAGCGACTCCCCCACCCCGTCCACCCTTCCGGACCTGGCCCCGCTGCGGAAGCGGACGGCCCGCGCCGACTCCGCCCCCGTTCGCATCCTCATGGTCTGCATGGGCAACATCTGCCGCAGCCCCACGGCCCACGGCGTGCTCGAGACAATGGCCGCGGACGCGGGCCTGGCCGGCAGGATCGAAGTGGACTCCGCCGGCACGCACGACTACCACGTGGGCGAGCCGCCCGACCAGCGCGCCCAGGCCCATGCGCGGCGCAGGGGCTACGACCTGTCTGCCCAGCGCGCCCGCCACCCAGGGCCTGTTAACACTATGCAAGGGGATCGCGTTGCTTCGCGAAGGGGCTGGGTGCAAGGCGCCTGGGCGTAGCAAGGCCGGGGCCTTGCAAGCACGGGCAACGCTGCAAGCGGCCCCTTCGCGAAGCAACCCGAAGGGAAGCCCATCACAGCCCGCCCCCCGGCGTTGCGCTCCTTGTACGTGTGGACACACGCACGGCGTCGCGCGCCTTGATGGGCGGGCTGTGATGGGCTTCGCGACCCCTTGCATAGTGTTAACAGGCCCCAGGCCGCCAGGACTTCGAGGATTTCGATCTCGTGCTGGTCATGGACGCCCGCAACGAGGCCGCGGCGCGCGCACTGTGCCCGCCGGCACGGCGCGGCCGCCTGCACCGCCTGACCGATTTCCGCCAGGCCCTGGCAGCGCACGAAGTGCCGGACCCGTACTACGGCGGGGCCGACGGCTTCGAGCACGTGCTGGACGTGGTGGACGTGGTGGAGGATGCATGCGCGGGCCTGCTGGCCGCGCTGCGCCCGGCCTGACGCGCACGCAAAGTTTCAGTATTTTTGGGACTATGCGAACCGTCCCAGCGCTTCCACGCCTCGGGCCAGACGGTCGGCCGTCCTTTGCGACACTTCATCGAAACGCACCGCCCTTTCGCCATCCGTGTACACCGTGGCAGGGTCGGTACTGACACGTGCATCAAAGATCAACTCGGCATCCTCCCTCAAGGCATGCATGGCGAGGCGGTCACCGAACGGTTCCGCACCCGCCCGACGCATGGCACTCGACCTCGGCAATTGGCTGGCGACCTCCGCCGACGACATGGGTTGAATCTGCTCGAAGTTTTCCGCCATCCTGTCCCACTCGGAACTGCCCGGCGCGAACGTGTCCACCATGCGTCCCTCGGAGGGTTGATAAGGCGTCCAGGAACCTGTGCGGGCGTCCTGCATGCGAGCTTCCGAGAGGGTCATGGTGGCCGGAACCACTGGCCACGGATCAATCACGACCGTGTTGCGTTCTCCCCAGCCTGGAACTCGGGGGTCACCGATCATGGTGTATGTGGTATTGAGGGTCCGCTGTCCTTCCCATACACGCACGACCGGCGCATTCAGTTCCGTTGCGTTGCCCTGCCGTCCCAGGCGCAGAAGAACAGCCGTTGTTGCGGACGCGTGCTCCGGACAGTTGCCTCCCTGGGAATGCTTCACGCGCTCCAGCTGGCTCTCCATGTTTCCCCGGGGCGCACGGTCATAACCCAGCTTCCGGCGGGCCCAGCTTTCCCCGCCCGTTCCGGCGATGTCCACTGCCTGACAGCCGGACCCCGACTGCATGACTCCGTCCACCACGTCATTGGCCATCTGGCCAATCTCCATATTGCGCAGGACCTGCGAATGCACCTGGACCTGCCTTCTCGGGAGGTCCTGCAGCAAGCCGAGTTGATGCCGACGTGTCGGCGTACTGACGCTGACCTTGGACCCATTCCCTGCGGAGAGGGCCATGGGATCCACCCCCGCACGCGAATAGGCCGCCGAGGAGCTGCTGGACGAGGAGCTATGACTTGACTTGAACCACTTTTTCATGAATCTTCCTTTTGCGAATGCCGGACTGGACCTGCGAGCTCACAGCCACGCAATGCAGTTGCATACAGTCATGCAGGCCTTTTCGGCTATGACAAGAAATATGCCCCGTTGCACTGCCTGCATACCGTGTTGACGCGAAGCAGAAGGCTCACAGGCGAAGCTCATTCACTGCTCGCGTTGCTCGGCCAACCCACCGCCCAGCGCCTTGTAGAGCGCCACGGCATTGCCGAGCTCCGCGCGGCGCAGGTCCAGCAGCGCCTGCTGCGCGGCGTACTGCTGGCGCCGGGCGTCGAGCAGCTCCAGCCGCCCTTCCGTGCCCGCCCGGTAGCGCAGTTCCGACAGTTCCACGCGCCGGGTGGCACTGGCCACCGTGCGCGCCTGGGCGTCGACCTGCCGGCCGTAGGTGGCCGCTCCCGCGAGCGCATCGGCCACTTCGCGGAAGGCGACCTGGATCGCCCGCTCGTACTGCGCCACCGCCTCGGAGCGCCGCACTTGTGCCAGGCGCAGTTCGCCGCGCAGGCGCCCCCGGTCGAACAGCGGCTGGGTGATCTGCGGCGCGAAGCGCCAGGTGCCCCAGCCCGCATCGAACAGGCCGCCCAGCGAATCGCTGGCGCGGCCGACGGACGCGGTGAGCGCGATCCGCGGGAAGAACGCCGCCCGCGCCGCGCCGACATCGGCATGCGCGGCAACCAGCGCCTGTTCGGCCTGCAGCAGGTCCGGCCGCGCCAGCAACAGCCCGGAGGGCAGCCCCGCCGGAAGACGGGCCGCGACGGGCCGCGCCTCCAGCGGCATCGGATCCGGCAGGCCTGCCGGAGGATCGGAGCCCAGCAGCAGCCGCAGGGCGTTGTCCGCCTGGTCGAGCGCCCGCTGGCGGGCCTCCAGGTCGGCCTCCGCGGAGGCGACCTGCCCTTCGGCCTGCACCACGTCCAGCCCGCTGTTCTGCCCGGCCTGCCGCAACAGCCGCGCCAATTCCAGCGACTGCCGCCAGTCGGCGAGGGTGTGCCCAGTGAGCCGGAGCTGCTCCTGCGCCAGCCGCTGGGCGAAGTACGCGTCCGCCACCGCGCCGACCAGGGCGATCCGCGCGGCGCGGTGGCCGTGCTCGCTGGCCAGGTACCGCGCCAGCGCCGCATCGGACAGTGACCGCACGCGGCCGAACAGGTCCAGCTCGAACGCGCTCACGCCCACGCTCAGGGCCGCCTGCCCGGAGACGGCCGCACCGGCGCCCCCGGCTGGGTCGGATCCGGTGCCGGCGCGTGCCCCGCGCTCGCGCGACGCGGAGGCGTCCAGCGCCACCTCGGGCCAGCGCGCGGAGCGCTGGATGCGGTACTGCGCCTGCACGGCTTCGGCCTGCAGCGCCGCCAGCCGCAGGTCGCGGTTGTGCTCCAGCGCGGCCGCGATCAGTTGCTGCAGCCGCGGGTCTTCGAACATGTCGCGCCAGCCCAGGTCGGACGCGGCGACATCCGGACGCACGGCGGTGCCCGGCGGGGGCGAGGCGGCGGCGGCGCCAGCACGGCCGCCGTAGTCGGGGAATACAGCGGGCACCGGGGGAGCCGGCCGCTCCAGCGGAGGAGCCAGCGTGCAGGCGGACAGCAGCGCCAGGAAGGGCATCATCGCAAGGATACGCATGGCTCACTGCCCTCCCGTGGTGGGAGCACCGGGTGCACCGGCCGGTGCCGGAAGGGCCTCCGGCGGGTTGCGGCGCGCGCGCCACGCGGCCACCCGCTCCTGCAACCCCATCACGAAGACGAAGAACACCGGCACGAAGAACACCGCCAGCAGCGTGCCGCTCACCATGCCGCCGAACACGCCGGTGCCGATGGCGTGCTGCGTCTCGGCGCTGGCGCCCGAAGCGAGCATCAGCGGCACCACGCCCAGCGCGAAGGCCAGCGAGGTCATCAGGATCGGCCGCAGCCGCAGCCGGGCCGCGGTGACCGCCGCATCGAGCAGCCCGCGCCCTTCCGAGTGCAACTGCCGGGCGAACTCCACGATCAGGATCGCGTTCTTGGCCGACAGGCCGATGATGGTGATCATGCCGACCTTGAAGAACACGTCGTTGGGCATGCCGCGCAGCATGACCGCCGCCACTGCCCCGACCAGACCGAGCGGCACCACCAGCATCACCGCCAGCGGGATGGACCAGCTCTCGTAGAGCGCCGCCAGCACCAGGAAGACCACCAGGGCCGACAGCGCCATGAGCAGCGGCGCTTGCGCGGCCGACTGGCGCTCCTGCAGCGACTGGCCCGTCCATGCCGCGGCGAAGCCCAGGGGCAGTTGCGCCACCAGGCGCTCCATCTCCGCCATGGCCGCACCGCTGGAGACGCCCGGCGCCGCGCCCCCGGCGATGCGCGCGGCGGTGAAGCCCTGGAAGCGCATCATCTGCTGGGGTGATTCGGTCCAAACCGGCGTGGCCACCTCGCCCAGCGGCACGAGGCCGCCCGCGGCATTGCGCACGCGCAGCTTCAGCACGTCGCCCAGTTGCATGCGCGCGGGGGCGTCGGCCTGCACGATCACCTGCTGCATGCGCCCGGCATTCGGGAAATCGTTGACGTAGGCCGAGCCCATCGCCGCCGAGAGCGTGGTGCTGATCGCATTGAACGACAGGCCCATGGCCTCGGCCTTGCGCCGGTCGATGTCCAGGCGCACGCTGCCCCCCGGCGGCAGGCCGTCGGGATAGACGTTGCGCAGCAGCGGGCTCTGCGCCGCCAGCTCCATCAGCCGGGCCTGCGCGGCCGCCAGGGCCTCCGCCCCGCGGCCGGCGCGGTCCTGCAGGAACATCGTGAAGCCCGACGAGGTTCCCAGCTCGTCGATGGCGGGCGGCAGCAGGCTCATCACCGTGCCTTCCGGCGTGTGGCGCATCGCCTCCTGGGCCCGCTCCGACTCATCGCGCGCGCTGGCGCCGCCGCGCTGGCTCCAGTCCTTGAGCATGGTGAACGCCATCGCGGCATTCGGCCCCGAACCCGAGAAGCTGAACCCCTGGATCACCAGGTTGGACGCCAGGCCCGGGCGGGAGGCCACGTGCGACTCGAAAGCCTTGACCACGTCCAGCGTGCGCTCGCTGGTGGCGCCAGTGGGCAACTGGATGGAGGTCATGAAGTAGCCCTGGTCCTCCTCGGGCAGGAAGGACGAGGGCAGCTGGCGCGCCGCCAGCACCAGCACCGCGCAGACCAGTGCGAAGGCGACCATCATGCGGCCGCTGCGCCCCGCCAGGCGCGCCACGCGGGCTGCATAGCCCTGCGACAGGCGCTCGAAACCACGGTTGAAGGCACCGAAGAAGCCGCGCCGCTCATGGTGGCCGGCAGCGACCGGCCGCAGCAGCGTGGCGCAGAGCGCGGGCGTGAGCGTCAGCGCCAGGAAGGCCGAGAACAGGATGGACACGGCCATCGACAGCGTGAACTGCCGGTAGATGACGCCCACCGATCCGGTGGCGAAGGCCATGGGGATGAACACGGCCGTGAGCACCAGGGTGATGCCGACCACCGCCCCGGTGATCTCCCGCATGGCCCGGACTGTCGCGTCCCGGGGCGACAGGCCCTCCGCGGCCATCAGCCGTTCGACGTTCTCCACCACCACGATGGCGTCATCCACGATGATGCCGATGGCCAGCACCATGCCGAACATGGTCAGCACGTTGATCGAGAACCCGGCCACCAGCATCACGGTGAACGTGCCCAGCAGCGCGATGGGCGCCACGATGGCCGGGATCAGCGTGTAGCGGACGTTCTGCAGGAACAGGAACATCACCGCGAACACCAGCACCATGGCTTCCGCCAGTGTGTGGAGCACCTTCTCGATGGAGATCTTCACGAAGGGCGCGGTATTGAACGGAACAGAAACCTCCATGCCCGCGGGCATGGTGCGCGCCAGTTCAGCCAGCCGGTCCTGCACGGCCTGCGCGGTGCGCACCGCGTTCGCCCCGGGCGAGAGCTGGATGGCGGCACTGGTGGCCACCCGCCCGTTCTCTCGGTTGGCGAAGGCATACGACTGCGCGCCCAGCTCCACCCGGGCGACGTCGCCCAGCACCACCTTCGAGCCGTCGGTGCCGGCCTTGAGCACGATCGCCGCGAACTGTTCCGGCGTGGACAGCTGGCCCTGCACCGTGAGCGGCACGGTAACGCGCTGGCCCGGCAGCGTCGGCGCATCGCCGACGCGCCCGGGAGCGACCTGCGCGTTCTGCTGCTCGATCGCCTGGGTGACGTCGCCCATCGCCAGGCCGTAGGACAGCAGCCGGGCCGGATCCACCCAGACCCGCATCGCCTGCTCGGCGCCGAACAATTGCACGCGCCCCACGCCGTCGATGCGGCGCAGTTCCTGCACGATGTTGCGGGCCATGTAGTCGTTGAGCCCCACCTCGTCGTAGCGGCCGTCGCGCGAGGTCATGCCGATCAGCATCAGGAAACCCGACGAGGCGGATTCCACCTGCAGGCCGCTCTGGCGCACGGCCTGCGGCAGGCGCGGTTCCACGGCCTTGATGCGGTTCTGCACGTCCACCTGCGCCAGTTCCGGGTTGGTGCCCGGCTTGAAGGTGGCGGTGATCTGCGCCGAGCCCGAGGTATCGACCGAGGACTCGAAGTACAGCAGGTTCTTGACGCCCGAAAGCTCGCGCTCGATCAGGCTCACCACGGAATCGTTCAGGGTCTGGGGCGTGGCGCCCGGATAGGACGCGAACAGGCTCACGGCCGGCGGCGCCACCGCCGGGTAGCGCGCGATCGGCAACTGCGGAATGGCGATGGCGCCGAACAGCACGATGAACAGGGCAATCACCCAGGCGAATACCGGGCGGCGAATGAAGAACTGGGGCATGGCTCGGCTCGGTGTTCAGCGGCTGGCCGCGGGCGCGGGGGACGATGCGGGTACACTCGCGGATGCGGCTGCCGCGCCGGGCACCGCCCAGTTGCGCGGCTGCACTTCCGCGCCGCCGGTCAGGCGCTCCGCACCCACCACCACCACCTGCTGCCCTTCCTGCAGCCCGGCCGCGATGCGGTAGCGCCGGTCCACCAGTTCACCCAGCTGCACCGGCACCGCATGCGCGCGCCGCTGTGCATCGACCACCCAGACGCTGGCCTGACCGCCCGTGCGCACCACCGCCTGCTGCGGCACCGTGAGCGCCCGGGCATAGGCCGCCCGCGGCACGCGCGCCTGCACGAACATGCCGGGCAGCAGGCGCCGCTGCGGGTTGTCTACCAGGATGCGCAGCAGCACCTCGCCGGTGCCGGCATCCACCGTGATGCCGGAAAACAGCATGCGCCCCTGCATCCCGAAGGGTTCGCCGTCACCGCGCAGGATCTGCACCGCGGCCTCCTGCACACCGCCCTCCGGCCCCGCCGCCGCCCGCAGGCCGTCCAGCGCCGACGCCGGCTGGCGCACGTCCACGTACACCTGCCCGATCTGGTGGATGCGCGCCATGGGCGAGGCATCGGTGGGCGAGACCAGCGCGCCTTCCGTCACCAGCGCCTGGTCCACCCGCCCCGCGATCGGCGCCTCCACCGTCGCGAACCGCAGGTCCAGCCGCCGGCGCGCGAGCGTGGCGCGGGCCTGCGCCACCTCGGCTGCGGCCTGGTCGCGCTGCGAGACCGCGTCGTCGTAGGCCTGCCGGCTCACGGCATCGGCCTGCACCAGCGGCTCCAGCCGTCCGGCCTGCAGGCGCGCCCGGGCCCAGGCCGCCTGCGCGCGCTGCAGCGCCGCCTCCGCCAGGTCGGCATCGGCCTGGAACGGCGCGGGGTTGATCCGGAAGAGCGGTGCGCCCTGCCGGATCTCCGCGCCCTGCTCGAACAGCCGGCGCTGCACGATGCCCCCGACCTGCGGCCGGATCTCCGCCGTGCGCACCGCGGCCACGCGGCCGGGCAGGTCGTCGGCCACCACGAGATCGCCGGGCACCAGCGTGGCCACGGACACCTGCGCCGGCGGCGCGGGGGCGTCCTGCGCCTCGTCGGTGCCGCAGCCCGCCAATACCAGCGCCGCCGCCATCATCGCGGCCTGCCGCCGTCGGGGGGTGTGCATATCCAGGGAATCCTTCGCGTGCGAAAAAGGCGCTACTGTGGCGTCCCACGGCTGCGAAGGATTGGGCATTGTGTGGAGATGCGATGGAGCCGGAAAATCTCGGTAGAGTGCGCTGCGTGTCGATCCCACCCCACCGCATCTTCCGGGAATCCGCGTCCCAGGCGCTCGTGCTCATCGCGGAGGACGAACCCGAAATCGCCGAGATCCTCGCCGCCTACCTGGCACGCGACGGCCTGCAGACCGTGCATGCGCCGGACGGCCAGGCCGCGCTCGCGATGCACCAGGCACTCAAGCCCGACCTCGTCCTGCTCGACGTGCAGATGCCCCGCGTGGACGGCTGGAAGGTGCTCAGCGAAATCCGCCACCGCGGCGACACGCCCGTGGTCATGCTGACGGCCATGGACCAGGACATCGACAAGCTCATGGGCCTGCGCATCGGCGCGGACGACTACGTGGTCAAGCCCTTCAACGCCGCCGAGGTCGTGGCCCGCGTGCAGGCAGTGCTGCGCCGCAGCCGTGGCGCCGGGGGCGGCGCGAACGCCCAGGCGGTGCTGCGCGCCGGCATCTTCCAGATCGACCCCGAGACCCACGAGGCCAGCGTGCACCTGGACGGGCAGCGCCACCTGCTGGACCTGACGCTCACCGAATTCAAGCTGCTCGCCTGCCTCATGCGCTCGCCCCGCCGCGTCTTCACCCGGCTCGAACTGCTGGAAGCCTGCCTGCCCGAGGGCGACACCCTGGAGCGCACGGTGGACAGCCACATCAGCAAGCTGCGCAAGAAGCTGGAGCCGCTGGGCGTGGAGGGCCTTCCCGTCAGCGTGCGCGGCGTGGGCTATCGCCTCGGGAGCGGCGAATGAGCAGTTCTCCCGGCCTGCGCCGGCAGGTGATGCTGTCGCTGGGTGTCATGGCACTGGGCATCATCCTGATCTCGATGATCGGCTCGTACGGCTTCTACGCCGTGCTCATGGCCTATTCGCCGTCCAGCATTTCCGAGACCTGGGTGCCGTCGCGGGTGGAACTGGCCTGGATGCTGGCCACCCTGCTCGCCGCGCTGGCCATCGCCATCGCCGTCGCCGTGCGGCTCTCGCGCCGCATCCTCACGCCGCTGAACGCGGTGGCCGAGAGCCTGCGCAAGGTGGCCCAGGGCGACCTGCAGGCCCGCGCCGCCACGGACGACCACTCCATGGGCGAGACCGCCCAGCTGGTGCGCGACTTCAACGCCATGGCCGAACGCCTGCAGGCCATGGAGAAGCAGCGCACCTTCTGGAACGCCGCCATCGCCCACGAACTGCGCACCCCCGTCACCATCCTGCACGGGCGCCTGCAGGGACTGACGGAAGGCGTGTTCGAGCCGCGGCCCGAACTGTTCCAGGGCCTGCTGCGGCACGTGCAGGGCCTGAGCAGGCTGATCGAAGACCTGCGCATGCTGGGCCTGCGCGACAGCGGGCACCTGGAGCTGGAGCAGATGCAGGCGGACCTCGCGCAGGAAGTCGCCTCCGTCGTGCATGCCTTCGGGCCCGACCTGCATGCGCGCGGCTTCACCGTGCAGGCCGACATCGCAGCGCCCTGCACCGTGACCTGCGACCCGGTGCGCATCCGCCAGGCCCTGATCGCCCTGCTGGAGAACGTGCGCAAGCATGCCGACCCGGGCCTGGTGCGCATCCACGCCCGCGTGGCGGACGGCCAGTGCCACCTCGGCGTGGAGGACGAGGGCCCGGGCATGACCGATGAACTCGCCGCCCAGGTCTTCGAGGCCTTCCACCGCGGGGACCCCACCCGCCCGCAGCAGGCCGGCGGCAGCGGCCTGGGCCTGGCCGTGGTCAAGGCCATCGCGGAGGCCCATGGCGGCCACGCCACCTGCCAGGCCGCGCCCGGCGGAGGCTCCGTGCTCTCCCTGCACTGGCCCACGTGAAAGTAGCGCTAGAATCCAGCCCGTCGTGCGCCGCAATGGCGCCACGCGCGGGTGTAGTTCAATGGTAGAACGGCAGCTTCCCAAGCTTCATACGAGGGTTCGATTCCCTTCACCCGCTCCAGTTTTCCTCCTCCCTTCCGCGGGCGCACTGCCCTCCTGCCGCAGGCCGCCCCGCCCCAGGCAGGCCCACACGGCCAGCGCCGTCACGGCCGTCACCACCGCCAGGCCCTGCGCCAGCCGCGCGAACGCCGCTTCATAAGCTTCCACCAGCGCGTGCGGGGCCACCGCCGGCACCAGGGCCATCGCATCCTCCAGCCGCCCCGCCCCCAGCAACTGCGCCACCGGCAGGCCTTCTGCGGCGCCGGGCAGCCGGGCCTGGATCAGCCCCGCCAGCACGGAGCCGACCACTGCCAGCGCCACGCCCTCCCCCGCCACGCGCGTGGTGCTGAAAATCCCCGCCGCCATGCCCGCACGCTCAGGCGGCACCACGCTGACGGCGAGCCCATCCATCAATCCCCAGGGCAGGCTGATGCCCGCACCGATCACCACCATCGCCGGCAGGGCCTGCAGCCCCGTCCGCGCCGCCGCCAGCCACAGCAGCCCGGCCGCGCAGGCCAGCAGGCCCACGCCGCACAGCACGGCCGGCGGCCACCGGCGCGCCAGCCGCCCGGCCGCGAGCGGCAGCACCAGCAGCGGCGCAGAAAGGGCCGCCATCATCCACCCCGCTCGGCCCGCGCCCATCCCTTCGATGCCTGCGAAACGCATCGGCAGCAGCACCAGCAACACGACGAAGGCATAGGCCGGCGCAGCGGCCAGCAACTGGATGCCGAGGAAGCGGCGGTAGCGCAGCAACGACAGATCCAGCAACGGCGCGGGGCTCCGCCGCTCGATGTGCGCGAAGACGGCGAACAGCAGCCCTGCCACCGCCAGGCCGCCGATCACACGGGGCTCCGCCCATCCCGCCTGCGCCGCCGCCAGCACGGCGCAGGTCAGCACGCTGAGCGCCAGCGTGAACGCCACCGCGCCGCCCGTATCGAAGGCGTGCGCTGCAGGCGCCCGCGTTTCCCGCAACGCGCCCCGGCCCAGCCACACCGCCACCCCCATCACCCCCATCACCAGCCCGAAAATCGCCCGCCACCCGAACGCCCCCGCCAGCGCGCCGGCCGTGACCGGCCCCAGCACCAGCCCGATGCCGAACGCCGTGCCCAGCCAGCTGAACGCGCGGGTGCGGGCATCGCCCTCGAACTCCTGGGCCAGCGCAGCGGCACCGCCCGCGAACACCGCCGCCCCCGCCAGCCCCTGCAGGCCGCGCAGCACGTTGAACACCGCCATGCCCGTGGCGAACGGCAGCGCCGCCGACGCCACGAGGAACAGCCACGCCCCCGCCATGAACACCCGGCGCCGCCCCATGCGGTCCGCCAGCGCCCCGGCCGCCAGCAGGCAACTGCCGAAGGCCAGCATGAACGCATTCGTTACCCAGGCCAGCGACGCGGCGGACGCATGCAGCGTATCGGCGATGCCGCCCAGCGCCACGGCCGGCCCCGTGAACACCATCGGCATCGTCGCCGAGGCCATGCAGACGGAGGCGAGCACGCGCAGGCGCCGGCCGCGGTCCGGATCCGGCGGGTTGCCGGGGGAAGCTGGCGAAATGGTCGGGGTACCGGAGGACAGTAAGGACATTGTGGAAGAGCGCCCGAAGGCGGCACAGGAATGCGAAACGGCGAAGACAGGAAGAACGAGGCCACGGCACCAAGAGGTGCCAAGCCCGATGCCGTGAAGATAGAACTTCCGCATTCGGTGAAAAACAGGCATCGCCTCCGATCAATCCGGAAGAAAATTCCGCAATCAATGCGCTCCATCGCATTCCTACCGAAACCTCCCCATGGACACCCCCTCCAGCCTCTCCGCCCTCCTCGCCTTGGTGCGCACCGCGGAGCTGGGCAGCTTCGTCGCGGCGGGCCGCGCGCTCGGCATCTCGGCCTCGGCCGTCGGCAAGGCCGTCGCGAAGCTGGAGCAGGAACTGGGCGTGCGCCTGCTCCAGCGCAGCACCCGCCGCATCGCCCTGACGGAAGAAGGCCGGCAGTTCCACGAACGCTGCCGCCGCATCCTGGACGACCTGGACGACGCCCGCGCCATGGTGTCGCAGGCGGCCGCCGCACCACGCGGCCGCCTGCGGGTGAGCGTGCCCATCGTTGCCTACCACCTCCTCCTGCCCCGGCTGCCGGAGTTCCTGGAGCGCCATCCCCAGGTGGAACTGGACATCGACTTCAACGACCGCATCGTGGACCTGATCGGCGAAGGCGTGGACATCGCCATCCGCAGCGGCGACCTGCCCGATTCACGGCTCATGAGCCTGCCCCTGCGGCACTACCGGTCCCTGCTCTGCGCATCGCCCGAGTACCTGGCGCGGCGCGGCACCCCGGCCGCCGTGGGCGACCTCGCGGACCACGACGGCATTGCGTTCCGCTATCCCAATTCAGGGCAGTGGCTGCCCTGGCCGCTGCCGGAAACCGGCGGGGCCACCGTGCCAGAAGAGCCGCCCCCACCGCTGTCGATGTCGTCGGCGCCATCGCCATCCCCCCTGCCCCGCCTGCGCCGGGTCCTCGGGTTCAACAACATGGAGGCCGTGCGCGGCGCGGCGCTGGGCGGCCTGGGGATCGGCTGCATGCCGGATTTCCTGGTGGAGGGGCCTTTGCGGGAAGGGGCATTGCGGCAGGTGCTGCCGGATCCGGAGGGGCGACCGGCGGGGCGGTTCCGGGCGGTGTGGCCGACGAGCCGGCAGTTGTCGCCGAAAGTGCGGGTATTTGTGGATTTTTTGAGGGGGGTTTTGGGATGGAAGGACCCATCAAATCGATAACTTGAATTTGAAAAGCAAGCCGATTACCGTCTGTAGAAGCGGGGCAACTTCACAAAATTCCGGACAGGCTCGCGTTCTTCAACGGTCAAGGCAGCTTCGCCTTGCCAAGACATTCAAAGCGTCCTCCGAAATCAACGAATGGGTCCTTGTTGATCTTCGTCCTGAACTCCAGCGGAAACAAGGCCTCGACCGAGACACCCGCCATGCCAGGCTGCGTTTCGAGAAAGGCTTTTAACTGCTTCCTTGAGAGATCGGCCAAGTTCATATTCACGTGGAATGTGCGCCCTCCGCCGAATAAGCCGAAAGAAAACACGCGCTCGATCCCAACGACGTAGCCGTCGAACGACTTCCCATCGGGCGCCGTGAACGCAGCTCTGGTCGATAGCGCTCGTTCCGATTCCGGAAGCTCGTTCCCAATCATTACCGGGTGGTAGTGATCGTCTTCGTCGTCGTAGCGCCAAATCGGACAAGCCGCGAAGTCTGCAGCAGTGGCAACCTTCTTTGCATCAATGGTCAAGTTGAACCCCCTTAATTAGGCCAGGGTCCCGAAGGATCAATTGTGCCGGTGTCCGCCCAGAACTCGGCGTGATCACGATGTTCTGACCAATGCCGCCAATCGGATCGAATCGGTCAAAGAAGCGCGTTGCGACAACCTGATCTTCGAGGCTCATGACCTGGATCGGAACGTCCTTGACACCCGCCAAGTTGAACGCGACGAGACGACGATTGTCGATTGAGAACGGCAGCCCGTCGTGCATTACGACTTGAAGCGGATCACCGACTTGGTCCACCGTGACCTTCCCGGACCTGAGATCGGACACAAGGCTATCGATTGTGCCTCCCTTAGAGAAGAACGGGCTTGCATCGGACTGCGTGAAGCGAAGTTTAGCCGGGTCCGCGCGATAGAAGCCTGGAGGGATGTCTACACCGGCGCCGAAGTCAATCAGCCCAGTTCAACCGGCGCCCCACGCGGTCCCGGCATTGCCAATCTGCCCAACCCCAACCCCCTCCATAGGCGCACTCGGCGCAAAATCCCGTGCCAGCTGACTATCGATCGCAGCCTTCAACTCAGCATTCAGCAGCGATGTCTCACTGCGCGCGACATTGAAGATCCGGGCTCCCGCACCCAGCACCTTGGCCAGGGCAAAGCCTCCGAATTCGTTTATAGCTGCTTCCGGCAAGCCTTTCGCAGCTTGAACCCACCACTGGCTACCAAGCACGGGATTCATCCCGCCTAGCGTGGACTGCAGGTAGTTGACGACCGGTGCCTGGCGGGTCACACCATCCCATTGAGAAAGGTACTGGACTGGGCGGCTGCCGTCGTTGGCGGGCGCTAGAAGCTCTGCCTCACTCAATCCTCTCGACATCATGCTTTGGTAACGGAACCCCGCACGAATGTCTCTAGCGTCTTGATTGGCCAGAGTGGAGGCCTGCGCGGCTGCTTGACGCGCAGCCTGTTCGGCGGCGGCTTGCTCACCAATCGCTATGTCATTGCCATAGAGCCTCAACCCCGTCGTGGCAGCCGCCGTGTCCGCGCCGGGCAACATGATGGACTGGTCGGCCATGATGCGCCGCGCATTGCCGATGCCGTTGATCTCAAACAGCTGGCCTACGTAGTTGTTGATGGCACGCTGGCTGGCTCCAGTGCCCAACTGCGAGCGCGCAATCCGCTCCAGCGAACCACCGAAGTCCCCCGCACGCACTGTGCGAAGCGCATCTTCTACTTGGGCCGGCAGTGGCTGCATCTCGATGTCACCAGGCATCCGCACCGGATACGCAACCGCGCCTTCACCGTCAGGCGACGCCGCGGTGGGTACCATCTGACGCAGGCCCAGGGGATCAAGAGCATATGTCCTTGCCGCAGTGTCCTGTGCAAAGGTGAGCTGCGGCCCACTTGCAGCCGCCAGGCTTTGCCCAAGGGCGTTGCCAAACGCATCGGTCGCCACCTGCTGCACGCTGACACGCCCGCCCTTCAGCACCGCCGTGGTCATCCCTGCAGCGAAGCCCGACACGGTTCCACGGGCCAACCCCGTCGCGAAATCGCTTCCCCAACTTCCGAACACGTTGACTTTGTCCAGCGCTCCGCCGACAGAAGCGCCAACTCCAGCACCAATCGCACCTGCCGCCACGGATTTCCAGTCGAAACGCTGCTGCAGCCCCGTCACCGTGCCTACGCCTTGGGAAATCGTGCCCGAGACGGCCTGCCTGACTGCTGCATTCGCGAAGGCACTGTCCATCTTCGGCAACCATCCGGAACTGCCCAGACCGCTCGTGATGCCACTACCCAGTGCACTGAGGGCCACGCTCTTCCAGCTGAAGCCGTCCTGCGTACCAATCAGGTTGCCCACCATCTGGCTGGCGATGGAGCCGACAGCCCCCCCTATGGCAGCCGCTGCAATACCTGCTGCTCCGTAGCTGCCCGCAAGGGCGGCCGATCCGACGGCGAACGTGCCAGCCGTTGTAGCGGTGACCCCTGCAGCAGTCCCGGCGGCTACGCCTGCACCCGTGGTTGTTCCCATCGCACTTAATGCACTCGCAGCAGCACCTGCGGTGTAGATCGTCACCACAATTGCCACGACGATCATGATGATCGCGCCGACTCCCCCGCATCCGCCTCCATTCGCCGGCACCGGCAACACCGGATCCATGCTCCCCATCGCCTGGCTCGGGTCATACGGCTGGAACGTCTCCACGCTGTTCGCATTCAGCGCCAGCTTGGGCACCGTCAGCGTCTGCCCCGCCGTCAGGGCCCCGTCGCCCGACACCGCCAGGCTGTTGGCGTCCGCGATGCGCCACCACAGGCTCGCGTCGCCCAGCACGTTGCGCGCGATGTCCTTGAGCGTCTCGCCGCCCACCACCGTGTAGGCCACCGGGTCCAGGCTCTTGTGGCGCGGGCGGATCTGCGCGGCCTGCAGGCGGAAGTCCGCCGTGTCCACGTATGCCGGGTTGTTGGTCTGGGGCGTGTTCTCCTCCTGAGTGGGCGCGTCACCGTAGCGCGCCAGCACTTCGCCGTTGGCGACCAGCTGGCGCTGCACATGGCCGGGGGTCAGGGCGCTGCCCGTCACCCCGCCCTGGTAGCCCGAGGCCGGGTTGGCGATGCTGCTGTTTACCTCGCCCTGCGCGTTGAACCCGCCCTGGCTCACGAACACCGCCGTGCCGTTGGCGTCGTTCACGAACGTGCGGTCGTAGCGTGCGTCGTTGCTCGTGGCCTGCGTCGCCTGGTTCGTCAGCGCCGCCGCCAGGCTTCCGTCCGGGGCCTGCGCCGCGCTGCCCGTCACCTTCGGCTGGCGGATGCCCACCACGAAGCCGTTGGCGTCGCGCTGCGTGATCGTGCCCACCACGTCGCCGCCGCGGCGCGTGAGGGCCGCGCTCTGCTGCCAGCTGTAATAGGCGCCCGCCTCTATCTGCGCTTGCGCTTCGACCCAACCTGTCCCTTCAGCGCTGCGGCGCGCCGCCGGGACAGGAGCTCCTCAACATTAGAGCGTGTTATGAACTTTGCTCCCTGAGCGCGGAGCCGAGGGTAGAGTTTGCAGATGCCCCGCAAGCCCTACCCGACGGACGTGAGCGATGAAGAATGGAGCTTCGCTGCGCCGTACCTGACCCTGATGGACCCGCATGCGCCTCAGCGTGGACACGACCTGCGCGAAGTCTTCAACGCCCTGCGCTGGCTGGTGCGCGCGGGAGCACCTTGGCGGATGCTGCCCAACGATCTGCCACCCTGGGAGGCGGTCTACCAGCAGAGCCGCCGGTGGCTGGATGCGGGTTGCTTCGAGGCGATGGTCTCGGATTTGCGCTCCATCATCCGCGTGGCACAGGGGCGCCAGGGCCAGCCCAGCGCCATGGTGATGGACGGGCGCACACTGCAATCGAGCTGCGAGAGCGGGCCGCGCGCGGGCTACGACGGCTACAAACGCAAGCGCGGCAGCAAAGTGCATATGGCCGTGGACACGCTGGGTCATCTGCTGGCGGTGCATGTCACGCCGGCAGACGAACAGGAGCGTGCGCAGGTGCAGCGCCTGTGCGAAGACGTACAGCAGGCTACGGGCCACACGGTACAACTGGCTTGGGCCGACCAGGGCTACACGGGTGAAGCGGCATCCAAGGCGGCGCAGGACAGCGGAATTGACCTGCAGATCGTGAAGCTGCCCGAGGCGAAGAAGGGCTTTGTGCTGCTGCCGCGCCGCTGGGTGGTGGAGAGAAGCTTCGGCTGGCTGGCAAGGTTTCGCAGGCTCTCCCGGGACTACGAGCGGCTACCCGAAGTGCTCGGCGGGATGCATTTCCTGGTGTTTGCGGTGCTCATGTTGCCCGCCGCCGCGCGGGTGCTGGCTGCGGCGGGAAGTTCATAACACGCTCTAGTGCCGTTGCCAGCCAGCACGGACCGCCTTCATGCCGCGAGCGGAGGAAGTAGTCAGACCATCCAGACTATCGGGAAGGCGAACCATATACCTTCCACATTTGGGTCAACTTGAGCGTGTCTCCATTCAGCGATGACTGATTTCGCGAACTCCTCAGGGTCATTGCCAACATCCGCCGTCAACCGCCAGCCGGAAGCAGAGCCGTCATCTCCCGTTATCGGCTGCGCTCCGCTTCGCATCAGGCCGACTATGTGGTCCGTCACAAAGCTTTCGAGCTCGCTGCCCGTCAAACCAAAACCATATCGACCATTCTTCACTATCTGCCACAATCCAACAGGGTCGGTCCGCGACTCCTCGATAGATTTCTCAATCCACTCAGATTTCGAGGTGCCGAATTCAATATGGTTTTTCATGATTACTTCACTTTTGATGAAATTTTATTATATCGGACAGGAATTAAATAATAATATCGACAATTATTCCATTGTTGCTGCCATTGCGATCGCAAACCCACCTTGATTATTCGGCAGCTCATACCATTTTCCCTAATATAGAGGTCTATTGACTAGGCTTGCCCCTAGTCTTTTGAGTTCATAAATGATGGCATCCAATTGACCGTGGTCACGGTTCGAATGTCTGGCGTAGCACTTTCTTGGACTTGACCAATAGGCTGGCCACCAAGCATGAGCACACCGCTCACAGATTGCGGACTGTTTTCTCCACCCGAACCAATGCCACTGTTATGTTTCAGTTCGTAGCATACGGTGCTGGGGCTACGCCCGAGCAGTCGGCGATGGACCGCCCGATCCATACTTGCTGGACCAGCGCGAGACCTGCGTGAGACGTTCTTCGGGCTGCAAGTGCGCGTATCGCGAAGTCATCTGTGCAAGCTACCTGAGGTTCAGGTGTTGCACTTCAGGTTTGAGACCACCATTATCAACGCTTGTCACCGTGCAGTTGAGCAGTTCGCACTCAACCCCAGCGATGACACCACCGTCACCAATCAAGATATTCTCGTCTTGCAGGCATACTGCCGTACAAGGCGTACGCTAGGGAAGGTCTGCACGAATCGTCCAGCCGTCATGATGAAAGGCCCAAATAATACTCAGATCAGGGCATGCAACGAGAACATCGCCGTTGAATAAATTCTCTCCGAATACATCAAGGAAGCCCGAGACGAAGCGTACGACATCCTCACCACTCACCTCAAATGCGCCTCGACCATCCAAATAGGAAACGTCATTGACAAAATAGATCAAATTACCCAATCCAGCATCTAATTTGAAATTTTCAAAAATTTGCAAATCGCTCATATCCATCCAGCCGGCCATATGCCTCCAGCCAGGTTGTTTTTCAACAAATTTTTGAAAATCACTCAAATCCGCCATGTGCAATCCAATCATTTCAGAGAGTATTTTCACAGTTTCTGAAAAATTGACACGGGAGTGATCGGCGGGCACTTTATTCAATCTAAATTTATCAGAACAACAAACAACATTCCGTTCTTTTCAACAACAACCACTTCCAGAAGAGCTGAAGGGGTATTTAAAACATAGCAATAGCCATTCCAACATTCATTTCCTGCCGCCCTGTGAGGAACAAAACGCCAAGGATGCCTCGAAACCTTTCAGCCCTCCCCCAACCATAGCGCATGTAGGCCCAAGCCTACGCAATAACGTGCCGCATCACCCACATGCGCTCCTGCCGCACGTATCGACGATGGACGAGCTACATAACCTGCTAGACCCGCGGCCATCCGCCGGGCCGCGCGAGGGAAGCCCGCCGTCGGGATCGCGGCGTTGCGCTTCTGGAAAGGACTCCCATCCATGACCACCAACTTCCAAGACCTGCAGGCGAAGGCCATCGCCTGGTGCAAGGACTTCGAGCAATACAAGGACGAATGCGTCGTCCTGGCGCAGCGCCTGCGCGTAGAGTTCATCGCCCACCTGGGCGCGCGTTCCGGCGACGTGGAGTTCCACGCACTGGACGAGCGGCTGGAGCGCATCGCCGACGAGCGCACATCCCTCTGGCCGCGCCTGCAGCTGGGCGACGACGGGTTTTTCTATTTCGGCCTGACGCTCTTCTTCCGCACGGACGGGCACTGCCTGGACGAGCACATCCGCGTGGGCATCCAGAAATCGCGCACGCACTGGCGCGTGCGCTGGAACCAGAAGGAGTCGGTGTATTCCACGACCGGCTCCAACAGCGCGTTCTTCGACAAGATCACGGCCATCACGCTGGAGAAGTTCTCCACGCCGTTCCGGCGCATGAAGGGTCAGCTCGGCTTCGTGCCCACGCTGCAGAGCGATCACCATGTGGTGGCCTCCGCGCCGCCCAGCCCCGCGACCGGCACGGGGGCCAGCGCGCCTTCGGACAGCGGCGAAAGCTGATCCCGGCGCACTTGCGTGCCGGCCAGCGGCGGTGTTGCACATGGCGAGCGATCGCCTGCCGCCACCGGCGCCGTGGCCGGTGCACGTCCTACAGCCTGCGTGCCGCGGCAGGGCTAACGTCAACCGCACCCCGTGTGCCGGCACATCGCCGCCGCTTCGCCCAGGAGAGTCCGCATGGCCGAGAAGAAAACCCGAACCACCCGTTCCCGCACCGCCTCCGCTCCCGCAGCGTCCGCGAAGTCCGCCGAGGCCGACACGGCGCCCGGCGGGCAGGCCCCCACCTCCACCCGCGCGCTCTGGAAGGGCGCGATCAGCTTCGGCCTGGTCCATGTGCCGGTGGGCCTGTATTCGGCCACGCGGGACAGCGGCATCGACTTCGACTGGCTCGACAAGCGCAGCATGGATCCGGTCGGCTACAAGCGCATCAACAAGAAGACCGGCAAGGAGATCACGGCGGAGAACATCGTCAAGGGCGTGGAATACGAAGACGGCCGCTACGTGGTGCTCACGCCCGAGGAGATCGCGCAGGCCTATCCGAAGACCACCCAGACCATCGAGATCGAGGCCTTCCTGGATGCCGACGAGATCCCGTTCGTCTATCTGGAGCGGCCCTACTACACGGCGCCGCTGCCCCGCGGCGAGAAGGTATATGCCCTGCTGCGCGAGGCGCTCAAGGCGAGCCACCGCGTGGGCGTGGGCAAGGTGGTGATCCAGACCAAGCAGCATCTGGCGGTGCTCATTCCCTGCGGACGGGCGCTGGTGCTCAACCTGCTGCGCTGGGGCGGCGAGATCCGCTCCTTCCAGGAGCTGAACCTGCCCCCGGCCGGCGGCAAGGCCGTCGGGCTCAAGGATGCCGAGATGCGCATGGCGCGGCAGCTGATCGACGACATGACACAGGGCTGGGATGCGGACCAGTTCCGCAATTCGTTTTCCGAAGAGATCATGAAGCTGGTGGAAGCACGCGCCCAGGCTGGCGACATCGCCGAGGTCGAGCCGCTGGAGGCACCGTCGGACGCGGGCGGTGCGGACGTGGTGGACCTCACCGCCCTGCTGCGCCGCAGCCTTGAAGGCGGGCGGCGCAAGGCCGTGGCCGGGACGGATGGAAAGGGAGAGGAAGGCGAGGATGAAGCAGACGATGGCGCGAAGGGGCGCAAGACCTCCAGCGTGCGGCACCTGCCCGCCAAGTCCGCCAGGACACGCTCGGCATCCACCGGCAGCGCGAAGGGCAAGGCCAAGGCCCCCGCGAAGCGCGCGACCTCCAGGTCCTCCGCGAAAGGCGCCCCGGCGGGCCGCAAGGCCGCCTGAGCCCGTACGCCATGGCACGACGCTCCACAGCCTCCGGCACTGCGCAGGGCGCACCGCAAAAAGCGCCGCAAAAGGCGGCACCGGATGCCCTCGCGGACTACGCCCGCAAGCGCGATTTCCGCAGCACCCCCGAGCCCGGAGCGGAGCCGGGCGACGCCCTGCCGCGCGGCGCGCTGCGCTTCGTGGTGCAGAAGCACTGGGCGAGCCGCCTGCATTACGACTTCCGGCTGGAAATCGACGGCACCATGAAGAGCTGGGCGGTGCCCAAGGGCCCGAGCTTCGACCCCAGGGACAAGCGCATGGCCGTGCAGGTGGAGGACCACCCGGTCGCCTACAACCGCTTCGAAGGCCAGATCCCTGCGCGGCAGTACGGAGCGGGCCGCGTCATCATCTGGGACAAGGGCTACTGGGTGCCGCTGGAAGACCCCGCCCGTGCGTGGCGCGCGGGCAAGCTCAAGTTCGAATTGCACGGCCACAAGCTCCAGGGTCGGTGGACGCTGGTGCGCATGCACGGCCGGGGCAACGAGCGCCAGCCGCCGTGGCTGCTCATCAAGGAGCGCGACGGGCTGGAACGCGACGCCGTCGAGTACAGCGTGGTGGACGCCATGCCGGACAGCGTGAAGTCGCTGCCTGACCTGCCTGTGCCCCCGCCCGCGCACGGCAGGCAGGCCCGCGGCCCTGCCCCATCCGGCACCCGCCGGACGCCCGCCCGCGGCAAGGCTCCGGCTTCCGCGCAGTCCCTGGAGACGACTTCAGGCCGGACGATTCGGGCCGGTACTTCCCGGCGCCCCAAGAAGGCCCCGCTGCCCGCGGCACTGGCGCCGCAACTGGCCACGCTGGTGGATGGCCCGCCCACCGGCCTGGCCGAATGGATGTTCGAGCTCAAATTCGACGGCTACCGCATCCTCGCGCGCATCGAGGGCAGCGAGGTGCGCCTCATCACCCGCAACGGCAACGACTGGACCCACCGCATGCCCGGGCTGGCGCGCGCCGTGCGCGCGCTGCCGGTGGAGTCCGGCTGGATCGACGGCGAGATCGTGGTGCCCGACCGGAATGGCATCCCCGATTTCCAGGCGCTGCAGAATGCTTTCGAGAGCGGGCGCCGGCCTGGAAGCAGCGCGGCGGGCACCCCGGACGGCGGCGCGGTGGACCGCAGCGGCCTGGTCTTCTACGTGTTCGACCTGCCCTTCCTCAATGGCCACGACCTGCGGGGCCTGCCGCTGGCGGAGCGCAGGGAGGCTCTGCGCACGCTCGTGGCCGAGGCGGGCAGCGACACCGTGCGCTTCAGCGACGCGTTCGAGGCGTCGCCCGGCGAATTGATCGCCTCCGCCTGCCGGCTCGGCTTCGAGGGCGTGATCGGCAAGCGCGTGTCATCGGCCTATATGTCCGGCCGGTCGGCCGACTGGATCAAGCTCAAGTGCGGACAGCGGCAGGAGTTCGTGATCGGCGGCTATACGGACCCGCAGGGCACGCGCACCGGCCTCGGCTCGCTGCTGCTCGGCGTGCACGGCGACGACGGACAGCTGCACTATGCGGGCAACGTAGGCTCCGGCTTCAGCGAGCGCACCCTGGCGACACTGCACGCGCAGCTGCGCTCGCTGGCCACAGACCGCAGCCCCTTCGCCGAAGGCACGCAGGTGGGCCGCAAGGCGCACTGGGTCAAGCCGCAACTGCTGGCGGAGGTGGCCTTCGCGGGCTGGACGCAGACGCGCCATGTCCGCCAGGCGGTCTTCCGCGGCTTGCGCGAGGACAAGCCTCCGCGCGAGATCGTGCGCGAGACGCCCGCACCGGCCGCCGCGGTGGCGGGCACGCCGTCCACCCCGCCGGCGGCCCCGCGCCGTGCTTCATCCGACGCCACGCCCTCCAGGGCACGCTCCACCATGACCTCCCGCCGAACCGCATCCGCTCCTTCGCCGGCCGCCCCGACCTCCTCGCTGCGCGTGACCCACGGCGACCGCGTGATCGATGCCGCGAGCGGGACCACCAAGCTGGAGCTGGTGCGCTACTACGCCCTGGTCGCGCCCCTGATGATGGAACACCTGCTCCAGCGCCCCGTCTCGGTCGTGCGGGCTCCGGAAGGCGTGGGTGGGGAACTCTTCTTCCAGAAGCATCCGGAGCACGGCTCGGTGGACGGCGTGCGCACGCTGGATCCGGCGCTGGATCCCGGCCATCCGCCCCTGGCCGAGATCGCGGGGCCCGAAGGCCTGCCTGCCTGGGCGCAGATGAACACCATCGAGTTCCACAGCTGGAACGCCCGCAGCGACCGCATCGACCGGCCCGACCGGATCGCCTTTGACCTCGACCCCGGCGAAGGCGTGCCCTGGGACAAGGTGCAGGAGGCCGCCACGCTGATGCGCGTGATGCTCACGGAACTGGGACTGCCGGGCTTTCTCAAGACCAGCGGCGGCAAGGGGCTGCACGTGGTCGTGCCCATCAAGCGCCTGCACGGCTGGGATGCGGTGAAGGGCTTTTCGCAGGCGGTGGTGCAGCACATGGCGCGCACCATCCCGCAGCTGTTCGTGGCCAAGAGCGGGCCGCGCAATCGCGTGGGGAAAATCTTCGTGGATTACCTGCGCAACGGCTTCGGCGCCACCACGGTGAGCGCATGGTCCGCACGCGCCCGGCCCGGCCTGGGCATTTCCGTGCCGCTGCGCTGGGATGAACTGGGCGCGCTCTCCAGCAGCACCGAATGGACCGTGGCCACCGTGGAAGAGCGGCTGCGCGAAGGCAACGCGTCCTGGGAGGGCTACGACAAGGCGGCCGTCTCCATCACGCAGGCGATGAAGATGCTCGGGTACGAGGCGCCGCGCGGCGGGCGCTGACCGCCCCGCCTGCCTTCAGGCGGCGTGGTGGTGCAGGTCGTGGGGCTCGGTGGAGGCCACCTGGCGGCCCTTCATTCCCAGTCTGGCGAGCAGTTGCACGTCGGCCTCCACGTCGGGGTTGCCGGTCACCAGCAGCTTGTCGCCGTAGAAGATCGAGTTGGCCCCGGCCAGGAAGCACAGCGCCTGCACGGCATCGCCCATCTGCTGGCGGCCCGCCGAGAGGCGCACGCGCGCGCGGGGCATGGTGATGCGCGCCACCGCGATCACCCGCACGAAATCGAGCGGATCGACGGGATCGCTATCGGCCAGCGGCGTGCCGGGCACGCGCACCAGGCTGTTGATGGGCACGGATTCCGGATACGGATCCAGGTTGGCGAGCTGGGCGATCAGGCCCGCGCGGTGCACCGGCGCCTCCCCCATGCCGATGATGCCGCCGCAGCAGACGCTGATGCCGGCCTCGCGTACATGGCGCAGGGTGTCGAGCCGGTCCTGGTAGGCGCGGGTACTCACCACGTCGGTGTAGTACTCGGGCGCGGTGTCCAGGTTGTGGTTGTAGTAGTCCAGGCCCGCACCCTTGAGTGCCTGGGCCTGGTGCGGCTCCAGCATGCCCAGGGTCGCGCAGGTCTGCATTCCCAGTCCCTTCACGGCGGCGATCAGCTCGCCCACCTTCTCGATGTCCCGGTCCTTGGGGGCGCGCCAGGCGGCGCCCATGCAAAAGCGCGTGGCCCCGGCGTCGCGGGCGGCGCGGGCGGCGGTGGTCACCTCGTCCACGCTCATGAGCTTCTGCGCCTTCACGCCCGTGTCGAACTCCGCGGATTGCGGGCAGTAGCCGCAGTTCTCGGGGCAGCCGCCGGTCTTCACCGACAGCAGCGTGGCCAGTTCCACGTCGCCCGCGGGCCAGTGCTCGCGGTGCACGGACTGCGCGCGCCAGAGCAGATCCATGAACGGCAGGTCCAGCAGTTCCTGCACGGCCTGCACGCTCCACGTGCCGGCCGCGGCAGCGGGAGCACGTGCGGGGCGGTGCAGTTGCACGGGAATGGCGGGGGCTTCGGAGCGGGTATCGGAAAGAGTGGCAGTCATGGCAGTGGGTACGGACACAAGTTGCACGCAGGGCGTTTCGGCTGGATTCTGGAAGAGAACGGGGCCGTATGCCAAGCCTTTGCCACGAAAAACCCGTCCGCTCGACGCATGGAAGAACGGCCGGCATTTTCGAAGGACGTTGGCAGCAGGATGCAACCAGAAACCGGCGCTTTGGCCGGACTTGGGAAACCACCGCTTCGCGCCACTGCCATCGGCGCCGATCACGCTGCCATCTGCCGCCAACCTCCCGCCCAGGGCGGACGGCGGCGGCTGGAAATCGCCGCAATTGGCGCCACGATGGGCGCCGCTGTCAGCCCCCCAGCAGGCCGCGGAGCCTGCGCACGGCGCTGTCCACCGTGGTCAGGACCGGAAGGCCGCTCGCCTGCGCGCAGGCGTCGCGTGCCCGCGCCATGCTGAACTGGGCCAGCGCGATGCGGGTGCATCCACGCTCGGCCAGCGCACGGGCCTGCCGGGCGATGAGCGCATCGTGGGCCGGGCCGTCCCCGGCATTCAATGCATCGAGCGCTCCTTCGGCCAGTGCCGTCTCGAGCGCGGTACCGGGCGGGAACTCTGCCGGCATGGAGCGCAGCGTGGGCGCGAAGGTGGCGACCAGCCCCAGTGGCCCCGCGCCCTGCACGGCCTCGTCGATCATCGCCTCGTTGGGGCGCAGCACGGGCATGGGGGCATGCGTGCGCGCGACCGCGTCGATGCAGGGGCCGAAAGCCGAGCAGGTGAACAGGATGCCCTCGGCGCCCGTGTCCACCGCGTAGCGCGCCAGCCGCACGAACCGCTCGTGCATGGCGCCGTCGAGCCCCCCTCCTCCGGCCGCGAGATCGGCAGAAAGGCTGTCGTCCAGCAGGTTCATGCGCACGGCCTGCGGCCAGTCGCGTTCGAACGCGCCATTGATGGGGGCCACCGAATGGGCCAGGGCGTGGATCAGGGCGATGCGGGGCATGGGGAACTCAGAGTCCTTTGTCGGAAGGTTGGGCGAAGGCGTCCCGGGTCTCGGCATTGAGCGGATAGCCGATGTTCACGCCCCGCGGCGGAATGGGCGACATGAACCACTTCCGGTAGAGCCGTTCCATCTCGCCGGATTGCATCATGCCCGTCACCACGCGGTCCACCAGGGCCTTGAAGGCCGGATCGTCCTTGCGGAACATGAGCGACTGGTTCTCCGTGCGCAGCGGCTCGCCGGTGATGAGGAAATCCTTGGGATTGCGCGCCGTGGCGACCAGGCCGGCCAGCAGGATGTCGTCCAGCACGAAGGCCTGGGCGCGCCCGCTCTCGACCAGCAGGAAGGAGTCGGCATGGTCCTTGCCGGCCATCTGCTGGATGTCGAGGTTGCGGCCCTTGTCGGCCTCTCGCAGCAGCCGCAGCGACGTGGTGCCGCTGGTGGCCACCACCGTCTTGCCCTGCAGGTCGGCGATGCTGCGGATGCCCGAATCGGCGCGCACCAGCATGCGCACGTTGTAGCGGAAGATGTCCGGCGAGAACGCCACGAGCTTCTGGCGCTCCACCAGGTTGGTGGTGGAGCCGCACTCGATATCGACGGTGCCGCCCGCCACCAGGGGAATGCGGTTCTGCGAAGTGACGAGCTGGTAGCGGATGTCCAGCTTCGGCAGTTGGAGCTCGGCCTTGATCGCATCCACGATCCTCATGCAGATGTCGATGCTGTAGCCCACGGGCGTGCCCGTGCCGGCGTTGTACGAAAAACCGAAGGACGATTCGCGGTGGCCCAGCGTGATGGCGCCGGAG
This sequence comes from Paracidovorax avenae ATCC 19860, assembly GCF_000176855.2. NCBI lineage: Bacteria > Pseudomonadati > Pseudomonadota > Betaproteobacteria > Burkholderiales > Comamonadaceae > Paracidovorax > Paracidovorax avenae. The sequence goes on from NC_015138.1 coordinate 3,045,258, forward strand.
TCCTTGATCTTGTGGAGGGTGGAGGCGGCCTCCTGCGCAGGGGCCTGGGTGGCGAGCGCGCATGCGGCGGTGAGCGCCAGCATGGCGCGACGGGAACGGGACATGGAAGGACTCCTTGCGGAAACGATGGAAACGGTGGGCAATCAGGCGGCGGAGGTGGCGGCGTCCACCGCGTCGGCCAGGCGGCCCGCGATGTCCTGCAGTTCCGCGCGCGAGGCGATGAAGGGCGGCGCCAGCAGCACGTGGTCGCCCACGCGCCCGTCCACCGTGCCGCCCATGGGATAGCACAGCAGCCCGCGGGCCATCGCCTCTTTCTTGGTGCCAGCGTGCACCTTGCGCGCCGGATCGAACGGCGTCTTGCTGCCCCGGTCCTGCACCAGCTCGACGCCCCAGAAGAAACCGCGCCCGCGGATGTCGCCCACGTGGGCATGGCCGCCGAGCGCCTGCCGCAGCGCCTCCCCGAAGAACACGCCGTCGTCCCGCACCTTGGCGAGCAGGCCGTCGCGCTGGATCACGCGCTGCACGGCCAGCGCCGCCGCGCAGGCCATCGGATGGCCCAGGTACGTATGGCCGTGCTGGAAGTAGCCGCTCCCGGCCGACATCGCCTCGACGATGCGCTTGTGCGCCAGCACCGCCCCCACTGGCTGGTAACCCCCGCCCAGGCCCTTGGCGATGGTGACGATGTCGGGCACCACGCCCTCCTGCTCGCAGGCATGGAGCGTACCGGTGCGTCCCATGCCGCACATGACCTCGTCGAGGATGAGCAGCACGCCGTGGCGGTCGCACACCGCACGCACCGCGCGCAGGTAGCCGGGCACGGGCGTGAGCACGCCGGCCGTGGCGCCGCCGACCGTCTCGGCGACGAAGGCGATCACGCGTTCTGCCCCCTGTGCGAGGATGGCGGCCTCCAGCTCGTCCGCCAGGCGCTGGCCGTACTGCACGGGCGTTTCCTGCGCGCGCTGCTCGCGGTAGGGATAGCAGGCCGACACATGGGTGACAGGCGCCAGCAGGGGCGCGAAAGGCTCCCGCCGCCAGGCATTGCCGCCCACGGCCAGCGCACCCAGCGTGTTGCCGTGGTAGCTCTGGCGCCGCGCGATGAAATGCGTGCGCTGCGGCTGGCCGATCTCCACGAAATACTGGCGCGCCATCTTGAGCGCCGCCTCCACGGCCTCCGATCCGCCGCTGACCAGGTACACGTGTTCCATGCCGGCGGGCGCCCCGGCCACCAGCACGTCCGCCAGTTCCTCCGCCACCGCGGTGGTGAAGAAGCTGGTATGGGCATAGGCGAGCCGGTCGATCTGCGCATGCATGGCGGCGATCACGTCCGGATGCCCATGGCCCAGCGAGGACACGGCGGCACCGCCCGAGGCATCGAGGTAGCGGCGGCCTTCGGCATCCACGATGGTCATGCCCTGGGCGGCAACGGCGACGGGTGGCGTGTGGTGCAGGTGCCGGTGGAATACGTGTGTCATCTTCAACGTTTGTGGATCAAATGTTCCATGCATTGTGATTTGGAACATTCGTTTCGTCAAACATGATTTTCAGAACACCTGGAGCACCTGCCGTTTCGGTACAGTCGCCGCATCCGCCCCGCCTGCCCCCCACGCCTCCGTCCATGCCCCCCTCCATCCAGGAACACATCCGCCAGCGCTACCCCGAACTCAGCCCCGCGTTGCAGGACATCGCGCGCTACCTGCTCGACCATCCGGCCGAGGTGGTGACCTCGTCCATGCGCCATGTGGGAGTGCAGTCCGGTGCGACGCCGCCCACGCTGGTGCGCTTCGCGCAGCAGGTGGGGTTCGACGGCTGGCCGGCCCTCAAGGCCGCCTTCGCGGCCGACCTGGGGCTGGGGGGCGACGCCTACGGCGCTCGGGCGCAGCACCTCGTGGCCCGGGCCGGCGAACCCGGCGGGCTGACGGAGGAAATGTTCGGGGTGCAGCGGCGCAACCTGGAGGCCACCCAGGCCCAGAGCGGCGCGCGGCTGGACAAGGCCTGCGCGCTGATCGAGAAGGCGAAGACCGTGCACGTGGCTGGCTTCCGGGCGAGCTACCCCATCGCCTTCGGCCTGGTGTACCAATACCGCCTGTTCCGCCCCGACGTGCACCTGCTCGACGGCCAGGGCGGCACGCTGGAAATGCAGCAGCGCGCCATGGGCAAGGGCGACGTGCTGGTGGTAGCTAGCTTCTCGCCCTATTCCCACGAGGCACTGCAGGTGGCGGAGGCCGCGCGCGATGCGGGTGCGCGCATCGTGGCACTGACCGACAGCTTGGCCTCGCCCCTCTCGCTGCTGGCGCAGCAGACGCTGCTCTTCAGCATCCACAGTCCCTCGTTCTTTCCCTCGGTGGCCGCGGGCCTGGCGCTGGCCGAGGCCCTGGTGGAACTGCTCGCCAGCCGCGCGGGCGCCGCGGCAGCACGGGCCATCGGCCACGCGGAACAGCACCTGCACGCCAGCGGCGCCTACGTGCGGCCGCCGCGCGGACGGGCCGGCACCTGACCGGCCAACACGTCCGCCGCGCAGCGCCACACAGCGCCCGCAACCGCCGCCCGGCACGGCGGCACGGGCGCAGTCCGTCAGCCCAGCGCGGCGATCACCTCCGGCGGCGCCTGCACCAGTTCGATCAGCACGCCTTCGCCGGCGATGGGGAACTCCTCGTTGCCCCGGGGATGCAGGAACGTGATGTCGTGGCCCGCCGCCCCCTTGCGGATGCCGCCCGGTGCGAAGCGCACGCCCCGCGCCGTGAGCCATTCCACGGCACACGGCAGGTCGTCGATCCATAGGCCCACATGGTTCAGCGGCGTAGCGTGCACGGCGGGCTTGCGGTCGATGTCGAGCGGTTGCATCAGGTCCACCTCCACGGCATGGGCGCCCTGCCCCATCGAGAGGATGTCCTCGTCCACGTTCTCGCGCTCGCTGCGGAACGTCCCGGTCTGCTGCAGGCCCAGCATGTCCACCCAGAGCGTCTTGAGCCGCTGCTTGTCGGTGCCGCCGATGGCGATCTGCTGGATGCCGAGGACCTTGAAGGGGCGCGTGTCGGAAGTCATGAAGGGGCTCCTGGAAAAAAGCCGGCCCTGCGGGGCCGTGGCGGGTTCAGATCTCGCGCAGCGCCCAGCTGCTGAGCATGGCGAAGTATTCGCGCAGCCAGGCGTTGTAGCGCGTGGTGATCGGCGTCGGGGCACCGACGGGCACCACGCCGGCCAGCCCCTGGCGGCGCGCGATGCGCGTGGCACGCATGAGATGGAAGTCGCTCGTGACGATGGCCGTGGGCGCCGCCGCGCCCACGCCGCGCGCCTGCAGCAGGGGGCGACTGAGCGCGATGTTCAGTTCCGTGCTGGTGCTCTCGCGCTCCTGCACGATCCGTCCGGGCGCGATGCCGTGGCGCTCGCGCAGGTAGCGGGCCATGATCGCTGCCTCGCTCTCGGTCTCGCCCAGGTCGATGCCGCCGCACACGGCCACGAGCGCCTGCGGCTGCCGGCGCGCCAGCTCGGCGGCCGTGTCCAGCCGCGCGGCCAGCGTGGGCCGCGGCTGCCCGTCCAGCGTGCCGGCGCCCAGCACCACGATCGCCTGCACGGGCGGCACCTCGGCCGGCGGCACGCCGTAGTCCCGCAGCCAGGACCAGAACCACGCCACCGATACCAGCCACAGGCCGACCGCGCACCAGGCCATGCGCCACGCCAGGATGCGGCCCCGGTGCCCGCGGCGCCAGCGGGCCGCCTGCTCCCAGCGCAGCGCCAGCACCAGCAGCCCGGCACCGCAGACCGCCGGCAGCGCCACGCCCAGGTTGAACTGGCGCAGCGCCATGAGCCACAGGCCATCGCCGAGCAGCACCGCGCCGGCCAGGGCCAGCGGCAGGCGCGCCCCGGGCAGGCGCCATCCTGGCCCGGCGGCAGCGGACGTCGCCGTCCTCACTGGAACTCGAGGATGACGTCGTCCACGGCCAGCGAAGCGCCGCGGGTGGCCATTACCTTGCCGACCACGCCATCCTGCGCGGCGAACAGGATGTTTTCCATCTTCATGGCCTCGATCACCGCCAGCTTCTCGCCGGCCTGCACCTTCTGGCCCTCCTGTACCGCCACGTCCACCAGCAGGCCGGGCATGGGCGAAAGCAGGAAGCGCGACAGGTCCGGCGGCGCCTTGTAGGGCATGAGCCGGTGCAGCCGCGCACCCGCCGGCGACAGCACCATGGCCTCGATCTGGGTGCCGTTGTGCGCGATGCGCAGCGCCAGCGGATTCTTGCCCGCGCCCCGCTCCACCTGGGCGGTGAAGCACACGCCGTTGCACTGGCCCTGTACGCGGATCTGGCCCAGGGTGGCGGCGCTGCCGATCTGGTAGTCCTTGCCGCCCACGCGCACGCTGCTGCCACCGGACGGATCCTGGAAGTCCGTCACCGACACCTCGTGGTGCACGTTCTCGCCCCCGGCCCCCAGCACCACCACCACGAACTGCTCGCCCACCTTCACCTGGTGCCCCGCCAGCTGGCCGCTGATGCCGCTGGCGCGCGCGCGGTAGCGGCGGTGCATGTAGGCCGCCAGCGCCACGAGGAAGAGCGGATCGTCGTGCGGCACGTCCTTGGCGTGGAAGCCCTGGCCGTAATGCTCCGCGATGAAGCCCGTGTTGAACTGCCCGGACACGAAGCTGGGATGCGCCAGCAGCGCCGCCTGGAACGGGATGTTGCTGCTGATGCCGCGGATCACGAAGCCGTTGAGCGCCGCGCGCATCTTGTGGATCGCATCCTCGCGGTCGGTGCCGTGCACGATGAGCTTGGCGATCATCGAGTCGTAGAACATCGGTATCTCTCCGCCCTCATAGACGCCCGTGTCCACCCGCACGCCGAGCTTCTTCTCGGTATCGGCCTGGAACATGCTCTCCAGCGGGGGCTGGAAGCGTACCAGCCGGCCGGTGGAGGGCAGGAAGTTGCGGAACGGGTCTTCGGCATTGATGCGGCACTCGATGGCCCAGCCGTCGCGCTTCACGTCCTGCTGCGCCAGGGGCAGCGCCTCGCCGGCCGCCACGCGGATCATCAGCTCCACCAGGTCCAGCCCCGTGATGCACTCCGTCACCGGATGCTCCACCTGCAGGCGGGTGTTCATCTCCAGGAAGTAGAAGTCCTGGTCCTTGCCGACCACGAACTCCACCGTGCCGGCGCTCTGGTACTTCACGGCCTTCGCCAGCGCCACGGCCTGCTCGCCCATGGCCTTGCGCGTCGCATCGCTGATGAAGGGCGACGGCGCCTCCTCGATCACCTTCTGGTGGCGGCGCTGGATCGAGCATTCGCGCTCGTTCAGGTAGATCACGTTGCCGTGTGCGTCGCCCAGCACCTGGATCTCGATGTGGCGCGGCTGCTGCACGAACTTCTCGATGAAGATGCGGTCGTCGCCGAAGCTGTTGCGGGCCTCGTTCTGGCAGGCGGTGAAGCCTTCGAGCGCTTCCTTGTCGTTGTAGGCCACGCGCAGGCCCTTGCCGCCCCCGCCGGCCGAGGCCTTGATCATCACCGGGTAGCCGATGTCGCGCGCGATCTCCACCGCGCGTTCGGCCGACTCGATGGCGTCGTTCCAGCCCGGGATGGTGTTGACCTTCGCCTCGTTGGCGAGCTTCTTGGACGCGATCTTGTCGCCCATGGCCGCGATCGAATGCGCCTTCGGGCCGATGAAGGCGATGCCTTCGTCCTCGCAGCGCTGCGCGAAGGCCTCGTTCTCCGACAGGAATCCATAGCCCGGGTGGATCGCCTGCGCGCCCGTCTGCTTCGCGGCCGCGATGATGCGGTCCGCCAGCAGGTAGGACTCGCGCGAGGGCGCCGCGCCGATGTGCACGGCCTCGTCTGCCAGCCTCACGTGGCGGGCGTCCTTGTCGGCATCGGAATACACGGCCACCGTGGCGATGCCCATGCGGCGGGCGGTGGCAATGACACGGCAGGCGATCTCGCCGCGGTTGGCAATGAGGATTTTGGTGAACATGGTGCGTCGAAAATGGGGTTGCGGGCGGACGTGGATGCAGGTGGCGGGCAGGCGATCAGGAGGTCCGGTCGATGGTCGGGCTCATGTCCTCCATCCAGAGGACGTTGTCCGAATACGACTGCAGGTCCGGCGACAGGCTGGCTGCGGAACCGGACACCCAGACCTCCTTGTGCAGTTCGGACTTCACGTAGGAGATCGCGTCCTCGAAATCGCCGTCTCCCGCGGAAAGGATCAGCCGGTCGTACACGTTCTGCGCGGCCAGCTTGATGATCAGCGTGGCGATGCCCACGTCCACGCCCTTCTGGACCCACCGGTCGGACGAGTGGCCGCATGCCGCGCAGCTCATGTGCATCCTCTTGAGCTTGTAGAGCTGCACGCGGAACTTCGGCCCATGGGGCGGCGCGGTCTTGATCCACGAATGGAACGCGTTCTGCGCATCCGTGGCAGGGTCGCTCACGGAGTTCAGGTAGTAGCTCTCGCGGATCGGCCCGCCGTTCAGCCGGGTGATCTCGTTCTTCAGCTTGAGGTAGTCGAAGGGCCTGCTCTTGCCGTAGTTGAAGAGGTAGGCTCCATCGACGATCCAGACGGTTTTCATAGAATTCTTTACGAGCTGGTCAATGGCCGATGGCAAGCGGTTTCATAATTTTTCGGAATCATTTATTTGCTTGGCAAATTTTCTTTCAAACAAAATCTATCATCCGCGAAATTCAAGCATCTCGTCCAATGCCTCAATCCAACGGGGCAAGTAGCTTTGATCAAGGCCGAATGATCCTTGAAGCGTCGGACCATCGGGAGAATTCTTCAGAGTGTAATGCGCAAAAATATGTCCCACAGAATTAGCAACCGACATGGTCAGAGAAAAATTAGGTTCGACGCCCGAGAAGGTTATGGAGTCAATATCCCTTCCCCCATAAGCCAGTGACTCATAAAACCGAGAAATATTGCTTCTGAATTCAGCAATCTCAGAAGGCATAGCCAGCCAATTGACCCTACCACTGAAATTTCCGTCCATTACTTTAACATCCAATTTCAGCCAATCCATGTATGGTCCGCCATTCCCTTCCGTTTGACGGGACAAAGGCTCCATGCTGAATTTCAAATCATCGAAGTCGATATCTAGCATGATCACTTATACAAAAAATGGGTGATTGTCCAGTCAGACTCCCGAACCACAACCTCTAGATTATATTTTTGAGGTATGTATCTCACTTCGGATCGCCCATTGATCATCACCTTAGTTTTACGTAGCTTGAGCATTTCCGCACGGTACATGAACAACCCCTTTACCCCTTGAGGATCAGCTTTTCTTGCTCCAAATCTGATGGCCGCGCTGAGGATGTGCAGTGGCACATACCGACCTGGCTCCAACATATGCCGTGCAGCCGTTTCTGTAAATTTCAACTGCGTCGCGCTAGGCGAGAGCAATTTTTGGGTCAGCAGTCGGGCAAACCTCTGCATCATGGCGGCGCCAGCGGTAGTGACTCCTGTTACCCCCCTTTTACGAGCTATCCAACCCAACCGGCCGATCTTTAAGACAACTCCACCAATGATTAAGACATCGAGAGGATCAACCAGGGGCTCCTCTAACGGAAGCTCTTCCATTGCAACCACATCACCGAGGTAGTTGTATATATGCCATACGCCCCGAGCGCCCTCATAGGCGTAACCGATACAACCGCCCATGCGTTCGTCAACGATCGCATTGGCTTCCCTTGGCACGGAGGGCGGACGAATCTCAAAAACATCCTCCAAGCCGGGTGGAACAGCATGTGGAACAGGCCTTCCTACCTCTTCCGTCACTCGATTTTCTTGCAAACCACTGCCCTCATATACTTATCAATTATTGAATTGCGAAAAATTTCTTACGAGTCTGTGCCGCAGATTTTCAATCTCATTATTTCCGTATCATCAGGAGGCTGCGGCAAGGCGTTTACGGGCCTCTTGCTACAGGATCACGTCGATGGATCCCCTGGCTGCTGGCCACGAAATGGTTGACAAAAAGTTCGAACTCTCGCGCGGCGAGCCTTTTTGCGTCGGTCAAATGATCCGATCAGGAAGTAGTGGCCGGGATAGATCGACTGAGCGCCGATCTGCTTCGCGGCCGCGATGATCCGGTCGGCAAGCAGGTACGACTCACGCGAGGGCGCCGCGCTAATGCGCACGGCCTCGTAGACCAGCTTCACGTGACGGGGTTCCTTGTCGGCATCGGAATACACGCCCACGGTAGCGATGTCCCTGCGGCGGGTGGTGGCGATCACGCGGCAGGCGATTTCGCCGCGGTTGGCAATGAGGACTCTTTTAAACATTTCAAACCTTTGTCGTTCGATTTATTAAGTCAATCGCCAAGTTAAGAAGATCCTGAGCCTCGTCAATGTCGTACATCTTGTCGGGATGCTGCGTTGGATTGCGGAAATTCTTTCTAATATGGCGGGATTGCTCCATATATTCGTCAGAAGGTTTGTTTGGAAGAGATTTCAGCTTATTCTCATAGTCTCCCCAGGTTCCATTGCCTGGCACAACAGCATCCCCTGATAATTTTCGATATAAAGCCGCGACTATGCTTTCGCAGGCACGCATAAGATGGAATGCTGCTGCGGTTGGGCATTCCAAAACAATACATTTGCATGCTTGCCTCAAATCAAACCGGACGATCTCATCCAAGTCCACAAAGACATCTTTTGCAAAAAGGCTACCGACGTCGTTTAATAATTTATCTGTGCTATACCTCTTTTCAACAATGGCGAAAAGCTTTTGGCTTTCAGACTCTGCTCGGATGGTGGGGAATAACTTGCTCATCTCTGTGGAAAGCCTGTCTAGCGCATCACCAATTTTCTCATTGGGCGAATTTTTCTCCAAATCATCCCAGACAGGCTTCATCGTAATCGAAAAAACCTTCTTGGAGATTTTGTAATCATTTTTCGCCAGGAAATCTTCAATTGTGACGAAATACTTCTTTATATTTTTGTATTTGCTTTCAGCTCCGGCCAACTGCAAGGCCTTGAAAGCTTGACCAAACCTAAACAGTTCTTGAGGGTCCTGAGCTCGCATCTAGGCACCTCTCATTTAAAGAGGAATGTTCCCGTGCTTGCGCCACGGGTTCTCGATCTTCTTGTTCTGCAGCATGACCAGGCTGCGACAGATGCGCTTCCTCGTTTCGTGCGGCAGGATCACGTCGTCGATGAAGCCCCGGCTGCCCGCCACGAAGGGGTTGGCGAAACGGGCCTTGTACTCGGCCTCGCGCGCGGCCAGCTTGGCGGGGTCGTTCTTGTCCTCGCGGAAGATGATCTCCACGGCGCCCTTGGCGCCCATCACCGCGATCTCCGCGTTGGGCCAGGCCAGGTTCACGTCGCCACGCAGGTGCTTGGAGGCCATCACGTCATAGGCGCCGCCATAGGCCTTGCGCGTGATCACGGTGATCTTGGGCACGGTGGCCTCGGCATATGCGTACAACAGCTTGGCGCCGTGCTTGATGATGCCGCCGTATTCCTGGCTGGTGCCGGGCATGAAGCCGGGCACGTCCACGTAAGTCACGATGGGGATGTTGAAGGCATCGCAGAAGCGCACGAAGCGCGCCGCCTTGATGCTGGACTTGATGTCCAGGCAGCCCGCCAGCACCAGCGGCTGGTTCGCCACGATGCCCACCACCTGCCCGTCCATGCGGCCGAAGCCCACGACGATGTTGCGCGCGTAGTCGGGCTGCAGCTCGAAGAAGTCGCCGTCGTCCACCGTCTTGGCGATCAGCTCCTTCATGTCGTAGGGCTTGTTGGGGTTCTCGGGCACCAGGGTGTCCAGGCTCAGGTCCTTGCGGTCGGCCGGGTCGGTGCTCTTGCGCACCGGGGGCTTCTCGCGGTTGTTGAGCGGCAGGTAGTTGTACAGGCGCCGCAGCATCATCAGCGCCTCCACGTCGTTCTCGAAGGCCATGTCGGCCACGCCGCTGCGCGTGGTGTGGGTGACGGCGCCGCCCAGCTCCTCCGCCGTGACCTCCTCATGCGTCACGGTCTTGACCACCTCGGGCCCGGTGACGAACATGTAGCTCGAATCCTTCACCATGAAGATGAAGTCCGTCATGGCGGGCGAATACACGGCGCCGCCCGCGCAGGGGCCCATCACCATGCTGATCTGCGGGATCACGCCCGAGGCCATCACGTTCTTCTGGAACACGTCCGCATAGCCGCCCAGGGACGCCACGCCTTCCTGAATGCGCGCGCCACCCGAGTCGTTCAGGCCGATCACCGGGGCGCCGACCTTCATGGCCTGGTCCATGATCTTGCAGATCTTCTCGGCATGCGCTTCCGACAGCGCGCCGCCGAACACGGTGAAGTCCTGGCTGAAGACGAAGACGAGCCGGCCATTGATCATGCCGTAGCCCGTCACCACGCCGTCGCCGGGAATCTTCTGGTCCTGCATGCCGAAGTCGGTGCAGCGGTGCTCGACGAACATGTCCCATTCCTCGAAGGTGCCGTCGTCCAGCAGCAGCTCGATGCGCTCGCGCGCGGTGAGCTTGCCCTTCTTGTGCTGCGCCTCGATGCGCTTCGCGCCGCCGCCCTGGCGGGCCTGCTCGCGCTTTTTCTCCAGCTGTTCCAGGATGTCTTGCATGGTCTTCCTTCCAACGATCCGTGAAGTTGTCTGTGCGATGTCCGTGTGGCGCCCGTGGCACGCGCGGGGTTGGTCAGGGGGGTGCGAACCCACCCGCCTGCAGCAGGCTGCGGGCCGCCGTCGATGCTGCGACGCGCCCGGCGAGCACGTCCTCGCGCAGGCCCGGCAGCATCGCCTGTACCTGCGGCTGCGCGCGGAACGCCTGCTTGAGGCCTGCGTCGATGCGCTCCCACATCCAGGACTGCGCCTGCTGCCGGCGCCGCGCCGCGAGATGCCCGTTGGCCGCCTGCACGCGCCGGTAGTCGTCCACCGCTGCCCAGAAGGCGTCCACGCCGCGGCCCTGCAGCGCGCTGATCTGCAGCACGCGCGGGTGCCACAGCGCCGTGTCGTGCCGCGCATGCCCGGGGTGGCCGTGCTGGCTGAACAGCCGCAGGCTGGAGGTGATCTGCGCCTCGGCGCGCGTGGCGGCATGGGCGTCGATGTCGGCCTTGTTGATGGCCACCAGGTCCGCAATCTCCATCACGCCCTTCTTGATGGCCTGCAGGTCGTCGCCGGCATTGGGCAGTTGCATCAGCACGAACATGTCCGTCATGCCCGCCACGGCGGTCTCGCCCTGGCCCACGCCCACCGTCTCCACGATCACGATGTCGTATCCGGCCGCCTCGCAGACCAGCATGGCCTCGCGTGTCTTCTCCGCCACGCCGCCCAGCGTGCCGCTGGAAGGGCTCGGGCGGATGTAGGCCTGCTCGTGCACCGACAGGCGCTCCATGCGCGTCTTGTCGCCGAGGATGGAGCCGCCCGACACGCTGGAGGACGGATCGATGGTCAGCACCGCCACGCGATGGCCCTGCGCGATCAGGTACAGGCCCAGCGCCTCGATGAAAGTGGACTTGCCCACGCCGGGCACGCCGCTCAGGCCCAGGCGGAAGGCCTTGCCGGTGTGCGGCAGCAGCGCGGTGAGCAATGCGTCGCCCTGCGCGCGGTGGTCGGCGCGCGTGGATTCGAGCAGCGTGATGGCCTTGGCGATGGCGCGGCGCTGCACGGGGCCGGGCTCGCCCGTGATGCCGGCCAGGAGCGGATGCGGGGGGGCATTCATGGCCGCGCTCCCCGGGCAGGGCCGTCCCACGACGGGCTCCAGCGGTACTCCAGGTCGAAAGGCTCCTCGGCCACCAGCCGGAAGCCGTGGCGCAGGTAGAAGCGGTTGGCGTCGCTGCCCTTGAGCGCGCACAGCGTCACATCACAGCTGCGCTCAAGGGCCTGCGCCTTGACCCAGGCCATGGCCCAGCTGCCGGCGCCTGCGTTCTGCGCGCCCGGCCGCAGGTAGAGGTGGTGCAGCCGCAGCGTGCCGTCGGCCGCGCGCGGCAGCAGCGTGAGGTAGCCGATGCGCTCGCCGTGCCGCACGATGTGGCGCATGCCTCCGGGCACGAAGGCATCGCGCAGCCGCTCCCGCACGCGCACCGGATCGAAGCGGCCCAGCCGCTCCAGGCTCTCGCGCAGGGCCTCGGCCCGCAGCTCGGCCATGGCGGCAAAGTCTCCTTCGGAGACGGCCTCCCAGCCCAGCCCGGAGGGTCCGGGCGGTGGTGAAGACGACGAGGCGACAGGCATCGCGGGCGCACGCATCCTCAGGCGGCCACGGCCTTGCGGATCTGCTCCAGCACATCCTTCGCACTCGCCGGGATCGGCGTGCCCGGGCCGTAGATGCCCTTCACGCCCGATTCATAAAGGAAGTCGTAGTCCTGCTGCGGGATCACGCCGCCCACGAACACGATGATGTCGTCGGCGCCCTGTTCCTTCAGCGCCTGGATGATGGCCGGCACCAGCGTCTTGTGGCCCGCCGCGAGCGTGGAGACGCCCACGGCGTGCACGTCGTTCTCGATCGCCTGGCGCGCGCATTCCTCGGGCGTCTGGAAGAGCGGCCCCATGTCCACGTCGAACCCCAGGTCGGCAAAGGCCGTGGCCACCACCTTGGCGCCACGGTCGTGGCCGTCCTGGCCCAGCTTGGCGATCATCACGCGCGGGCGGCGGCCCTCGCTTTCCGCGAAGGCGTGGATCTCGCCCTTGAGCTTTTCCCAGCCCTCGGCCGAGTCGTAGGCGGCGGCATAGACGCCGGTCACCTTCTGCGTATCGGCACGGTGGCGTCCGAATACCTTCTCCAGCGCGTCGCTCACCTCGCCCACCGTGGCGCGCAGGCGGATCGCCTGGATGGACAGCTCCAGCAGATTGCCGGTGCCGGATTCCGCGGCCGCGGTCAGGGCATCCAGCGCCTGCTGCACTGCCGCGCCATCGCGCGTGGCACGGATGCGTTCGAGCCGCGCGATCTGTCCGTCGCGCACCTTCATGTTGTCGATCTGCAGGATGTCCACCGGGTCTTCCTTGGCCAGGCGGTACTTGTTCACGCCCACGATCACGTCCTTGCCGGAATCGATGCGCGCCTGCTTCTCCGCGGCAGCCGCCTCGATCTTGAGCTTGGCCCAGCCGGAGTCCACCGCGGCGGTCATGCCACCCATGGCCTCGACCTCCTCGATGATCTTCCAGGCGGCATCGGCCATGTCCTGGGTGAGCTTCTCCATCATGTAGCTGCCGGCCCAGGGGTCGATCACGTTGGTGATGTGCGTCTCTTCCTGGATGATCAGCTGCGTGTTGCGTGCGATGCGGGCCGAGAACTCGGTGGGCAGCGCGATGGCCTCGTCGAAGCTGTTGGTGTGCAGGCTCTGCGTGCCGCCGAACACGGCCGCCATCGCCTCGATGGTGGTGCGCACCACGTTGTTGTACGGATCCTGCTCGGTGAGCGACCAGCCCGAGGTCTGGCAGTGCGTGCGCAGCATCAGACTCTTGGGGTTCTTCGCGCCCGTGCCTTTCATGATGCGGCACCACAGCAACCGCGCCGCGCGCATCTTGGCCACTTCGAGGTAGAAGTTCATGCCGATCGCCCAGAAGAACGAGAGCCGCCCGGCGAACTCGTCCACATCCAGGCCCGAGTCGATGGCCGTCTTCACGTACTCCTTGCCGTCGGCCAGCGTGAAGGCCAGTTCCAGCGCCTGGTTGGCTCCCGCCTCCTGCATGTGGTAGCCGCTGATGGAGATGGAATTGAACTTCGGCATGTTCCGCGCCGTGTAGCCGATGATGTCGCCGATGATGCGCATCGAGGGCTTGGGCGGGTAGATGTACGTGTTGCGGACCATGAACTCCTTGAGGATGTCGTTCTGGATGGTCCCGGAAAGCTGGTCCTGCCGCACGCCCTGCTCTTCGGCCGCGACCACGTAGCCGGCCAGCACGGGCAGCACGGCACCGTTCATCGTCATGGAAACGCTCACCTTGTCGAGCGGGATGCCGTCGAAGAGGATCTTCATGTCCTCCACGCTGTCGATGGCCACCCCGGCCTTGCCCACGTCGCCGGTCACGCGCGGATGGTCGCTGTCATAGCCGCGGTGGGTGGCGAGGTCGAACGCCACCGAGACACCCTGCCCGCCCGCGGCCAACGCCTTGCGGTAGAAGGCGTTCGATTCTTCCGCGGTGGAGAAGCCCGCGTATTGCCGGATCGTCCAGGGCCGCACGGCATACATGGTGGCCTGCGGGCCGCGCAGGTAGGGCTCGAAGCCCGGCAGGGTGTTGGCATGGGGCAGGCCCGCCACGTCCTCCGCCGTATAGAGCGGCTTGACGGTGATCCCGTCCGGCGTGACCCAGTTCAGCGCGGAGACATCGCCGCCCGGTGCGGACTTGGCCGCCGCCTTCGCCCAGGCGGCGAGATCGGCGGGCTGGAATTCGGGCGGGGGCGTCTGGCTGCTGCTCATGGATGGCTCGCGTCGGGGATTTGCTTGTCGATCGGAGGTTCCGCACCGCCTTGTCTCCGGGCAGCGCGGGAAGCAAAGACTAGTCTAGCCGATTCCGTAATTATTAATTCATCATTTTTATGTCGTACCATTCCGCGCCATGTCCATTGCCCCGCTCACGCCGCGCCCGCTCTACGAGGAGGTGGCGGAGCAATTGCGACAGCGCATCTTCCGGCGCGAACTGGAGCCCGGCAGCTGGATCGACGAGCTGAAGATCGCGGAGGAATTCGGCATCAGCCGCACGCCGCTGCGCGAAGCCCTCAAGGTGCTCGCAGCCGAAGGTCTCGTGACGATGAAGGTGCGCCGCGGCGCCTACGTCACCGAAGTGTCCGACAAGGACCTGCGCGACGTCTATCACCTGCTGGCGCTGCTGGAGAGCGATGCCGCCCGCGTGGTTGCTGAAAGCGCCACCGATGCGCAACTGCGCGAACTGGAGGCGCTGCACGCCGAGCTGGCCGCGAGCGTGGACGACCGGGACCGCTTCTTCGGCGTGAACGAGCGGTTCCACATGCGCCTGCTCGAACTGGCGGACAACCGCTGGCGCAACCAGATGGTCGCCGACCTGCGCAAGGTCATGAAGCTCAACCGCCACAACTCCCTGCTGCGCCAGGGCCGCATTGCGGAGTCGCTGCGCGAGCACGCAGGCATCCTGGGCGCACTGCAGGCCCGGGACGGGGACCGCGCCGCGGCCGCGATGCTGGACCATTTCAGCCAGGGACTGCAGGCCGCGGCCTGATCGCCCCATCTCCCTAGGCCCGGTGGCTGACGCGGACCTTGCCGCGTCGCGTGCATGCAAGCCGCGGCACGGGATATTGCGGCGATGACTTGTCGCGAGGCGGCGCTCCCCGCATCATTGGGGACAGAGAGCGAAAAAGCAACGCCGCCTGCGATGCGGACGGGGCACCGCCGGCGGCACGCCCGAGGAGGCCTGCCGCCATCGCAGACACCTGGGAGGAGCCTTGCGCATGCTGGAACTGGAGCGTTTCTTTCTTCTGGACGGGGCAGACGGCCTGCCCGCGGGGGCCTTGCTCGCCGGCAGCCACGATCCCGCGCTCGTCGCCCTCTCGGTGGCCGTCGCGGTGCTGTCCTCCACCCTCGCGCTCTACCTCTCCGGCCAGGCCCGCGGCGCCCAGTTCACCTCGTCGCGCGTGCTCGCGCTGGCCAGCGCCGGCGTGGCGCTCGGCGCAGGCATCTGGGCCATGCATTTCATCGGGATGCTCTCGTTCACGCTATGCGCCGCGGTGCATTACGACGTGGCGCTCACGATGCTGTCGATGTTTCCCGCGATGTGCGCTTCGTGGCTGGCGCTGTCGCTGCTGGCGCGCCCCGACGTGCGGCCGCGCCAGCTGGTGCTCGGCGGCATGCTCGTGGGCGCGGGCATCGGCACCATGCACTACATGGGCATGGCGGCCATGCGCATGGCCCCGCTGCTACGCTATGACCCGCTGTGGTTCACCGCCTCGCTGGTGGTCGCGGTGGCGCTGGCCAATGCGGCGCTGTGGGTGCGCTTCATGCTCATGCGGCGCATCGGCATGGCGCCGTGGAAGGCCAACCTGCTCGGCGGTGCCATCATGGGCTGCGCGATCTCGGGCATGCACTACACCGCCATGGCCGCGGCCCGCTTCGTCGGCACGGCCGAGCCGGGCGGCGGCGAAGGCCGCGAATGGGTGCAGATGCTCGCGCTCACCGTGACCCTGGTGACCGCCTGCGTGGGCCTGTTCGCCGGCGCGGTGAACGGATTCGTCCTCTACCGCGACCTCTACCGCAAGGTGCGCCGCAGCGAGTCGCGCCTGCGCGCGCTGGTGGACACGGCCGTGGACGGCATCATCACCATCGACGGGCGCGGCATCGTCCAGAGCTTCAACCAGTCGGCCGAGCGCATCTTCGGCTGGACCGCCGGCGACGTGCTGGGCCGCAACATCCGCATGCTGATGCCCTCCCCCGACAGCGAAGCCCACGACGGCTACCTCCAGCGCTACCTGGCCACCGGCGAGGCCCGCATCATCGGCACGGGCCGGGAGGTGGTGGGCCTGCACCGCGACGGCAGCGCCCTGCCGCTGCGCCTGTCCATCGGACGCGCCAATGCGCCCGACGGCCCGCTGTTCGTCGGCTTCCTGATCGACCTGCGCGGCGTGAAGGAGGCCGAAATGCGCCTGGGCATCGCCGCCAGCGTGTTCGAGCACAGCTACGAGGCCGTGCTGATCCTCGACTCGGACCACCACATCGTGGATGCCAACCCCGCGTTCGAGCGCATGACCGGCATCTGCCGGCAGGACCTGCTCGGCACGCCGGTGGAACAGCTCTATCCCGGCTCGGAAGACGCCCCGGAGGACGGCTCCGCGGAAGACCGCACGCCGGAACGCCCCCGTTTCGCGGCCATCTGGCGGAACATCCAGTCGCAAGGGTACTGGCAGGGCGAGATCCTGGGCCGCGGCCTGGGCATCGCCATGCCGCAGCGCATCTCCATCGCCAGCGTGCTGGGCAAGGAAGGCCATCCGCACCACTACATCGTGGTCATCAGCGACATCAGCCAGATCAAGGCGCACGAACAGGAGCTGCAGCACATCGCGCTCTACGACAGCCTCACCGGCCTGCCCAACCGCCGCCTGCTCGCGGACCGCCTCGTGCAGGGCATCGCGCAGGCGCAGCGCAGGCGCCAGCTCCTGGCCGTGTGCTATCTCGATCTGGATGGGTTCAAGCGCGTCAACGACCAGCACGGCCATGCCGCCGGCGACCAGCTCCTCATCGAGGTGGGCCGGCGCATCCAGTCCCAGCTGCGCGCGGAAGACACCCTCGCCCGCCTGGGCGGCGACGAGATGGTGGTGCTCATCAACGGCCTGCAGACCCCCGGGGACTGCAGGCCCCTCATCGACCGCATCCTGCACGCCGTGCGCCAGCCCGTGCCGCTGCCCAAGGGCCAGGGCTTCGTCTCGGCCAGCATGGGCCTGAGCTTCTACCCCCTCGACGGCGACACGCCCGACCTGCTGCTGCGGCAGGCCGACCATGCGATGTACGAGGCCAAGCAGGATGGCAAGAACCACTGCCGGCGCTTCGGGAGCGACACTGCCGATGCGCCGGGCGGGGGCGCCTCCAGGGCCGATTGACGCAAGCGAGGTTGCGCCCCGCCTTCAGTTCGCGAATTCCCGGCCGCCGTTGCCGGCCATGCCGCCACGGCGGTGCGCCATGCTGTAGATCAGCGGGAGCACCAGCAGCGTCAGGACGGTGGAAGACAGGATGCCGCCGATCACGACCGTCGCCAGCGGACGCTGCACCTCCGATCCCGTCCCGGTGGCCAGGGCCATGGGAATGAAGCCGAGAGATGCCACCATGGCGGTCATGAGCACCGGCCGCAGGCGTTGCACCGCGCCGGTCCGCACGGCTTCGGGCAGCGGCATGCCCTCGTCGCGCAATTGCCGGATGAACGACAGCATCACCAGGCCGTTGAGCACCGCCACCCCGGAAAGCGCGATGAACCCGATGCCCGCGGAGATGGACAGCGGGATGTCGCGCAGCCAGAGTGCCAGGACACCACCCGTCAGTGCGAACGGTATCCCCGTGAACACCAGCAGGCCGTCCCGCGCGTTGCCGAACATGGCGAACAGCAGCACGAACACCAGGCCGAGCGATACCGGCACCACGATCTTCAGGCGGTTCGCCGCGGACTGCAGGTTCTCGAACTGGCCGCCCCATTCCACCCAGTAGCCCGAGGGGAGCGCGACCTGCCGGATCGCCGCCTGCGCCTCCGCCACGAAGGAGCCGAGGTCCCGCGAACGCACGTTGGCGCTGACGACGATCCGGCGCTTGCCGTTTTCTCGGCTCACCTGGTTGGGGCCCGGCGCGATGTCCAGGGAAGCGACCTCGCCCAGCGGGATGAACGATGCCGCGGCAGTGCCGTTCCTCGGCAGGGCGACGGGCAGCCGGCGGATCGCCTCCAGGTCGGTCCGGACGTTCTCCGGCAGGCGGACCAGGATGTCGAAGCGGCGGTCGCCTTCGAACATCGTGCCCGCGCGCCGGCCGCCCACGGCCGTCGCCAGGGTGGCCTGCACATCCGCGATGTTCAGGCCATAGCGCGCGGCCCTGGCGCGGTCGATGCCCACGGTCAGGACGGGAAGGCCCGTGGTCTGCTCGACCTTCACCTCCGAAGCGCCGTCCAGCCGCGCGAGCACCGCTGCCGCTTCGGCCGCCGTCCTGTTCAGCACGTCCATGTCGTCGCCGAAGATCTTGACCGCGACGTCGCTGCGGATTCCGGAGATGAGCTCGTTGAACCGCAGCTGGATGGGCTGTGAGAACTCGTAGCTGTTGCCGGCGATCTTCTCGACCTCCTCCTGGATGGCATCCCGCAGCTCCGCCGGGGTCCTGCGCGGCTCGGGCCACTCGCTCACCGGGTTCAGCATGATGTAGCCGTCGGAAATGTTCGGCGGCATCGGATCGGAGGCGATCTCCGCGGTTCCCGTCCGCGCGAAGACACGCCGGACCTCGGGGAATTTCGCCTTCACGGCGATCTCGATCTTCTGCTGCATCGCGACCGATTCGCTGAGGCTGGTGCCCGGAATGCGGATGGCCTGGATCGCGAGGTCTCCTTCGCTGAGGTTCGGCGCGAACTCGGTGCCCAGGCGGGTCGCCATGAGCCCGCACAGCACGATGGCCGCCATGGCCGCCGCGAGCACCACCAGCTTTGCGCCGAGCGCCCACTCCAGCAGCGGTTCATAGCGCGCGCGCAGCCAGGCCATCATCCGGTTTTCCTTTTCCGCGACATGCCTGCCGATGAAGAGCGCGACCGCGACCGGCACGAAGGTCACCGACAGGATCATGGCGCCGAGCAGCGCGATCACGACGGTGAAGGCCATGGGGTGGAACATCTTGCCCTCCACTCCCGCCAGGGCGAAGATCGGCAGATAGACCACCATGATGATGAGCTGGCCGAAGACCAGCGGGCGCCGGGCTTCGCGGGCCGCCTCGAACACTTCGGAGAACCGCTCCTTCAAGGTGAGCGCGCGCCCCGCGGCGTGCTGCGCATGGGCCAGTCGCCGGATGCAGTTCTCGACGATCACCACTGCGCCGTCCACGATGATCCCGAAGTCCAGGGCCCCGAGGCTCATGAGGTTGGCGCTGACTTTCTGCGAGACCATTCCCGTGAACGTGAAGAGCATCGCCAGCGGAATGACCATGGCGGTGATCAGCGCCGCGCGGATGTTCCCGAGGAATGCGAAGAGCACGGCGATCACCAGGAACGCCCCCTCGAGCAGGTTTTTCTTCACCGTGGCGATCGCCTTGTCCACGAGCACCGTGCGGTCATAGACCGTCACGGCCTTCACGCCCGCGGGCAGGGTCCGGTTGATTTCCTCCATCTTCCGGTCCACGGCCTGCGACACCGTGCGGCTGTTCTCTCCGATGAGCATGAACACCGTGCCGAGCACCACTTCCTTGCCATTGTCCGTGGCGGCTCCGGTGCGCAGTTCCCTGCCGACGATCACCTCGCCCACGTCGCCGATGCGGATGGGAACGCCCGCCACGTTGCTGACGACGATGTTCCCCACATCCTCGATGGTCCGCACCTGGCCGGGCGCCCGGATCAGGTACTGCTCGCCGCGGCGCTCGATGTAGCCGGCCCCCACGTTCTCGTTGTTGCGCTCCAGGGCCGTGACGACATCGGCGAGCGTCAGGCCATGGGCATGGAGCTTTTCAGGACTCGGCGCGACCTGGTACTCCTTCGCGAATCCACCGATGCTGTTGATCTCGGTCACTCCCTTCACATTGCGCAGCTGCGGCTTGATGATCCAGTCCTGGACCTCGCGCAGATCGGTGGGCGTGTATTCCTTGCCGTCCGGGCGCCGCGCGTCCTCCTCGGCCTCCACGGTCCACAGGTAGATCTCGCCCAGGCCCGTCGAAATCGGTCCGATCACGGGGCTCACGCCTTCAGGCAACTGCTCGCGCGCCGCCTGGATGCGCTCGTTGACCAGTTGGCGGGCGAAATAGATGTCCGTGCCGTCCTCGAAGATCACCGTGACCTGCGACAGCCCGTAGCGCGACAGGGACCGGGTCTGCTTCAGTCCCGGCAGCCCCGCCATCACCGTTTCGATCGGATAGGTGACCCGCTGCTCCGTCTCCAGCGGGGAATAGCCGGGTGCCGCCGAGTTGATCTGCACCTGGACATTGGTGATGTCCGGCACCGCATCGATGGGCAGGCGCTGGTAGTTGTAGATGCCCAGGGCCGCCATGCCCGCGACGGCGAGCATCACGAGCCAGCGATGGGCGATGGAGAAATGGATGATTCGCTCGAACATGATGGATCTCAGTGTTCATGGCCCGAGGAGCCCTTGCCCTGCTGCGCCTTGACGACGAAGCTGCCCTTGCCGGCGTATGCGGTGCCGTCGGCCAGGCCGTCGAGGATTTCGACGCGCTGGCCATCCGAACGCCCCGTCTTCACGGGCCTCGCCTCGAACCCGCCGTCCACCCTCGCATACACGGTCGGGCGGTTCTCCACCATCTGGATCGCGTCCGCCGCGACGGTGACGGGGGCCGCCGTCTTCCCGGTGACCAGTTCCACCGTGACGAACAACCCGGGACGCCACGCCATCTCGGGATTCGGCAGCGTCACGCGCGCCGTGGCGGCGCGCGTCTGCTCGCCGATGAGCGCGCCGACATACGACACCTTCCCCGTCGCCTCATGCTGGAAGCCCGTCGCCTGGATGGCCACGGGCTCCCCGACCTTCACCAGCGGAAGGTTGGCCGCCGTCACGCTGATCTGGGCCCACACCGTGGAGAGGTCCGACACGGTGAACACATTCGCGTCTTCCTTCACCGACTCGCCCAGCGCGATGTGCTTCTCGACCACCATGCCGTCGAACGGAGCCCGCAGTTCAAAGCGCGCCAGGTCGCCAGAGACGGCTGTTGCGCCCAGGGCCCGCAGCTTCTGGCCGGCGTTGGCGACGGAGATCTCCGCTTCGTGCAGGACCTGCTCCGCCTGCAGTACGTCCTGCTGGGCCGAGATCCTGTCCTGAAAGAGCCTGCGCTCACGGTCCGCCGTGGTGCGCGCCAGCACGAGGCGCTTCTGTGCGGCCAGCAGTTCGCTGCGCTGCTCGGACAGCGCCACGCTGGAGATGACGGCCAGTACTTGACCTTTGCGTACGCGCTGCCCGAGATCGGCATTGACGCTCTCGACGACGCCAGCGACGCGGGGAACGACGTGTGCCGTGCGATCCTCGTTGAACCGGATTTCGCCGGGCAGCCGGGTGCGGGTTTCGATGTCGCCCGGCGCGCTCGTCTCGACCACCACGCCGGAGGACGCGAACTGTTCGTCCGAGAAGGCGATGAGGCCTTTTTCATGGCTCTCTTCATGGCCCTCTTCACGGCCATCCTCGTGGCCGTGTTGCTCGGGTTCCCCGGCATGGCCCTCGCCATGCTCGTCGGCGGGCCGCGCGACAGCCGCATGCCCGCCGGCGCCACCGGGTTGTTTCGCGGGCCGGAGGATGAAAACTCCGGCAATGGCCGCCAGAACAACGATCGCGACGGCCAGGATGACGTGCCGGCTCTGGGTCTTGCCGGCGGAAGTTTCAACACGGGATTGCATGGCGTTCAGGGCTTGGAGGGGTTCAGGAGGCCGGACGACGCATCCGTGACGTGGAGCAGGCGCTCCAGTTCGGCTGCGGCGCGGTAGGTATCGAGCAAGGCACGGAGGAACTGGGCCTGCGTGCCGACCAGGGTGCGCTGGGCATCCAGCGTTTCCAGGTAGCTGAACTTGCCCAGCTGGAAGCCCTGCGATGCAACGCGGTAGGCCTCGCGCGCGCCGGGAATCGCGTCCTGCTGCAGGGTCTGCGCTTCGGCCCGGGCCGACCGCAGCTGCTCGCGGACCTGGGCGATCTCCGACGCCAGCCGCAGCTCGGCCGCGTTCAGTTCCTCCCGGGCCTTCTCCTCCCGCGCCAGGGCTTCGGCGAGGTTGCCCTGGTTCCGGTCGAACAGCGGCAGAGGCACGGTCAGGCCCACGACGGCGGCCGTCACCCCGTTCTCCTGGCTGCGCTTGACACCGACGGACACCGCGACATCCACGACCTGGCGCGAACGCTCGAGTGCCACGGCAGCCTCGGCCCGTTCCCGCTCCAGCCGCGCACGCTGGAGTACCGGCGATGTGGCCATCCGAGCGAACACGGCCTCGTCGGCCAAGCCTTCTGCGGGCAGGTCCAGAGGGCCGATCAGCGTGGTTTCGCGGTGGCCCGTATCGCCCCAGAGGGCGAACAGCTTCTGGCGGCCGGCACGCAGCGCCCCTTCCGCCTGGGCCACCTCGGCCACCGCCGCGGCGCGCGCGACCTGCGCACGCGTTTCCTCCAGCGGGGCCACCTTGCCCGCCTGCACGCGCTTGCCGGCCATCTCCGCGTCGCCGGTGGCGAGCTGCAGCGAAGACCGCGCCAGCCGCAATCGCTCCTGGCCGACCAGCACTTCATGAAAGGCGACGACGACCTGGGAACGCACGTCCGCGCGGGCCTGCTCGATGTCGGCAGCAGCTTGCGCGCTGATCCGCTCGGCGACGGCCGCTCGGTGGGTCCGCTTGCCGCCGAGCTCCAGCGATTGCGTGACCTGGACGGTGGACGTTCGCCGCCCATGTTTGAAATCCTCCTGCTGGACGGACAGCTCGGGATTCGGGCGCAGACCGGCCTGCAGGACAGCGCCGCGCGTCGCGTCGAACTCGCGCTGCGCCACGGCGATGGCCGTGTTCCTTGCGAGCGCCAGTGCAATGGCTTCCGCCAGCGTCAGGGAACGGGCCGCCGGTTCAGTGGACGTGGATCCGGGCGGGGTGGTCAGGGGCTGCGCATGTGCGAGCGCAGGAAAGATGGGCAAGCCGGCCAGCAGGACGGAGCAGGCCGTTGCAATGAATGGTCTGGTATGGGACACCTGGGTCTCCGAAGTGAAGAAAACTTCGGTGGACCACAGGAGCGCAGTCAATCAGGCGATCATTCCCCCGCCGTCCACCGTCGATGGAGCGTGGAAGGCCCACTTGGGGCGCTCGATATCGTTGGCGGCGCCGGTGCCCTGGTGCCGGAGATGCCTGGGAACGACCCACGCATTCGAGGCCTGCTGCGCGGGGCACCGCGGGTTCCACAGGTCGCCGATCGACGAAGGTTGGGCGACGTTGTGGAATGGGCAGGGAACGCCGCGGTCTTCGGAGAAATGAAGGCTGCTCGCCCCGTCGGAGATTTTCTTCTGGGCCGAGGCGTACCCTGCCGCCACGGACCCGGCAGACGACGCCGACTCATGGAACTGCGCAGCCGTCCATTGGAGCGGCAGCAGCAACAGCATGAAGACGATGACGATCCGGCGAACCATTGTCAGGAGGGGTAATGCTTCGTTGGCGGCGAGAGTCCTTGGCAGGACGCTGCACAGGACTGCACTGAGCGCCGCGTGGCAGCGCTCCTGGGCAGGCGATTTTCGCGAGCGGATTCTAGAGTGTTTCGGCGGGTCCAGGACGCATCGCGCCGGCAGGCCCCGCCAGGAAGCCAGGCAGAACGGCAGGGCCAGTACCGACTGCACCGATCCTTATTTCGGAAAGTACTAGGCCGATCACGGCACCCTCTTTTGTGCCCCCTTGCGGCACAGGCCGATGTTCGTCCGGGCTGCGCGCACTATGTCCAGATAGCGCTCCGCCAGGGCAGGCGCCCAGCCATCCACCGCGGCATCATCGTCCTTTGCGGCATCCCCTGCATATCTGGCGAGCGTCGCCAGGCATTGCGCATGAAGTCCGTTGCGGTACTGCGTGATGGCCAGGTCGTTGCGGATGGCTCCCTCGTCTTCCCAGTCCAGCGTCACCGAACAGTTCTCCAGCACGGGAGACAGGATGGCGAGGGCCGCCTTGAAATTCCTGCGGTCATAAAGACGCTGGAAGGTGGCACGCGTGCGATCGACTTCGTCCCTGCCGCAACCCTCCTTCACCCGCACATAACGCCCTGCGAAACTCCCGTTAAAGCCGCAAAAATCCCTGCACTCGGCGAGGGTGGCCGCCTTGACATCGATCCCCTGCGCGCTGTGCCCAAAGCCCACCACGCAGGAAGAGCGCCCGCCGTCCTGCCTGGCAATGCCCTGGTCGCCGTCGATGCTTCCATCGAGCGTGCACAGGCTGTCCCCCGTCGTGCTTTCCAGCGAAAAAGTCACCTTGCCTTTCTCGCTCTGGATCAAAAGACGTCCCCAGCCCCACTCCGTCATGTACTCGCCCGGCTGCAACCCACCGCTTCCGGATGGCGACGGGCGCTCCGGGGGTTGCGGGCTGCCCGAAGGCTGCGCAGTGGCACCACCCGCACAGGCCGACCAGGACATGGCAAACACCACGGCGACCGGCGCAAACATCCGCGATACCGTCGGCCAGGGAAAGCGATGGGGTGGCATGGTAGTCATGGTCTCGGGCCATGATAAGACCGGGCTGCCCGTGCCCGGGGTAGCGACAGACCGCCCAGGCTGCCTGGGCACGCGGTGGATCTCTGTTGTATCTGGTTGCATCCACATCCAGCGCCCGGGTTCTAATGCCCACCTTCGACCGGCACATGCCGCGCAGCGCTGGCCCCGGGCCTGGCTTGTACAGCCCTACCGCAACCTGTTCACCGAGGAATTACAGATGTCCCACCTCTGCCCCATCCTGATGGCCTTGTTCACGATCGCCTGTGTGCCACTGGCGCAAGCACAGGGCGCCAGCGAATTCAACAAGGAGGCGATCAAGTCCACCGGCGAAGCCGCCGCGATGGCGTTCGTGTGCGGCAAGCTCAACCAGGCCCAGATCGATGCGCACAAGGAAAAGGCACGCCGGCTCTACCTTGCGGACGGCGTCTCCCAGGCGACCTTCGATGCCCTCTACAGCGAGGGTTTCAAGGAAGTGCAGGTCCAGGCGAAAGCCAGCCACGTGCAGGCAGGCAGCCCCCAGTGCCAGCTTCCCGCACCCGGTACAGCCAAGCAGGACTGAAGTGGAGAATCCGTCCATGAAATTCCAGGCGACCTGCCCGCTGCTTCTCGCCGCAGCCCTCCTGGCCTCGAACCTGCACGCCCAGACCGCATGCCCCTCGGGCGTGGCCGCGGGCAGCGCGCGTTGCGGTCCGAGCGGCGACAGCGGAGACAGCGCGCCTCCGCGGCCGACTGGCCACTGGGTGAAAACCTGGGGAGCCCTCGTGAGTTCCAACCAGGCGGGCGGCGCCTGGTCCTCCAAAGGCAGGGACTCGGAAGAAGACGCGCGCCAGGATGCCCTGAAAAGGTGCCAGGCCCAGGGCGCCTCCGACTGCAAGGTGGACGCGACGTTCTTCAACCAGTGCATTGCCGTCTCGGGCTCTACGGCCCAGCGTGGCGTTTTCACGAACACGGGAAAGAACAAGGAGGTCGCCGGCTCCCGGGCCCTCAAGGACTGCCAGGCCAGCGGTAGAGCGAACTGCGCCGTCGTGTTCGCAGAATGCACCGAACCCTACTTCGTAAAATATTAGCCCGCCGCGCACCTGACGCCGCGCCGGCAGCTCAGGTGCCATCGACGCGGACACCGCGCAGCTTGGCGATGAGTTCCACACGGTTGCGGGCCTCGAGCTTCTGCAGGATCGCCGTGAGGTGTTCCTTCACGGTGTGCTCGGAGAGGTGAAGCGCGGAAGCAATCGGCTTGTTGGGCATGCCGTCCAGGACGAGCGCGAGGATTTCACCCTGCCGTGGCGTCAGGCCGATGTCGGCAGGCGCCAGGCGTATCTCGCGAGGTGCCATGGATCCGGCCGCAGGCCGTGAAGGCAATGCTGTCGCATCCGCATCGAACCAGGCCTGGCCGCTGAGCACCGATGTCACGGCAGCATGGTAGGTGTCGGGCGATTCGCGCTTGTGCACGAAACCATGGGCGCCGCTGGCACGGGCTTTCAAGGCAATCGCCGGGTGCGGGTCCGCGCTCGTCACCAGCACCCGGGTTCCCGGAGACATCGCCAGGAGGCTGGCGACGAACGATGTCGAGGCACCTTCGGCGAGCCAGAAATCCACGAGCGCCAGCATGGGCGGGCCATGCGCGGCGACGATGCGCAGCGCGTTGGTGGCATCCAAGGCATGGCGGGTCTCGGCGATGGCAGCGTGCAGGCCGAGAAAATCGGCCATGCCCTGTGCGACGATGGGATGGTCATCGACGACCAGCGCATAGCAGGCCGGATGGAGGCGCGAAAAAGCAGACAGGAACATGAAGACGATTCGCCAGTGCAGCCGAATCGACAACATGCAATGCGACAGTCGGGCTGAGCGTAACCGCCCGCGACTGGATTCCCGATGACAAACCCCTTCCGGCGCCGCGGATGCAACACAGGTGACTCGCGAATCACCGCCCCGTGGGATATGGACGAGCGGACCGGCCGGAGCGCGTTCGTGGCCCTGGCGGAGAGTCGCATCGCAGGCAATAACCCAAGGGTGCGGCGGGAGCCGGCGACGAGGCCAGAAGGGTCGTGTCAGCTGCTCCAGGGCGCCAGCGCACGTTCAGTGCTCGAAAAGACGGGCTGGCCCACGCCCGCGTGGTCCAGCTTGAAAATGCCAACGGCGTGTACCAGGTCTTGCGCCTGAGCCTTGAGACTGGCGGCTGCAGCCGCGATTTCTTCGACCAGCGCGGCATTCTGCTGGGTGACCTGGTCCATCTGTATGACGGCTTCGCCGACCTGGTTGACGCCAGCGCTCTGCTCCCCGCTGGCGGCACTGATTTCGCCCATGATATCGGTCACCCGGCGAATGCTGCCGGCCACTTCCCCCATGGTGGTTCCAGCCCGGTCCGCAAGTTGTTCGCCCATTTCGACACGCGCGACGCTGGTGTCGATGAGATTCTTGATTTCCTTGGCCGCCTCGGCGCTTCGCACGGCCAGGCTGCGCACCTCTCCAGCCACTACCGCGAAACCACGGCCCTGCTCACCCGCGCGGGCTGCCTCCACCGCTGCATTCAGCGCGAGGATGTTGGTCTGGAATGCAATGCCATCGATGACGTTGATGATGTCGGCGATCTTGCGCGAGCTCTCGCTGATGCCCTTCATCGTCTGCACCACCTGCGACACGACCTCGCCCCCACGGGTCGCCACCACGCTGGCTTCCTGGGCGAACTGGTTGGCCTGGCGGGCATGGTCGGCATTCTGCTTGACTGTCGAGCCCAGTTCCTCCATCGATGCGGCGGTTTGCTGCAGGGCGCTCGCCTGCCGTTCCGTCCTGGCCGAAAGGTCGGAATTTCCCTGGGCGATCTGGGTGCTGGCGGCAGCCACCGATTCGCTGCCCTCCCGTACCCGCGTGACGACATGGGCCAGCGATTCGTTCATGGATTTGAGACTCAGCAGCAGGGTGCCGACCTCGTCGCGGGCGGCGACATCGATGTGCGTGGTCAGGTCGCCGTCCGCCACCGCCTGCGCGACGCCGAGGGCCTGGGAAACCGGCCTGGTGATCGACCGGATGACCCACATTCCCAGGAGAGTAGCCATGGCCACTGCCAGAGCCGACCCTCCGAATTCGAGCATCAGCGTCGTGCGCCGGGCACCGTCCAACGCGGCGGAGCGAACCGCGAGCAGGTCTCTCTCCATTTTGCTGAAATCCGCTTCGAGCGCACGGAATCCATCCATGGCAGCTTTATCAAGACCTTTCCTGAACTCGGCCAGAAAATCATCCCAGGAAACTGCGCCGCTATTGACCTCCTTGCGCAGCCCTTGCATTTTCTCGACAATGGAAACGAACTCTTCCTTCCGGGCCCGCATGTCCTCCAGCCGCTTTTGCTGCGCCGGATTATCGGAAGTGAGGGATTTTGCCTTGCTCCAGGCGGCATCGAAGCTCTTGATACCGGTGGTCCACGGCTCGAGAAATCGATCCTCCCCGGCCAGCAGGAAACCTCGCGCGCCCGTTTCCATGTTCACCATGCTCTGCAGCATCTCCTGCCCGACGCCCAGCACTACATAGGTGTGCTGGTTCATCTCGTCAGCCTTCTTGAGTTCGTTCTGGCTCTTGATCGCCACGCCGATGACGGTGAGAAAAATCCCGATCACGCCAGCAAATGCCAGAGAAAGCCGGCGAGCCAGGGGCCAATTTGACAGAAACATGACAGACCTCCCATGGAGAATTTAATTATTCATCCTGCCAAGGAAGCGCATTTTTCAATTTAAAATCGACTCGACTGCAACACGCGCTCCCAACAGGGTTTCTACATTGCACCTCTTCTGCTCAAGACGTCAAAGGTTATCTGATCAGGCAACGAGGTTATTAAACCCTGCAGTGCAACTCTCTCGAAAAGAGTACGTAACCATTCCGTGACAAGACGATGGCTCGTCAGACTGAAATCGCCATGCCCGCCTGTGGTCCGCAACAGGCCCCGCCCCGGCAAGCTCCGCAGAAGCCGCCAGCATCCGGGCACGCCGCCTGACATAATCTGCCACCAACGCCCAGGCGCGGCTCTTCCTTCCGTCCTTCGGCCGGTAGCCGCGGGCGCGCCACGTGCCACGCACTGCTTTTCCGCCAGCGTAGATACCAACGCTGGGTGAAGGAACGAGCCTCTGGCCCCTGCGGTATGCGCGAACCGGTTGCCATTCCCGGACGGACCAGTGCGCACACGAAGGCTCCACTGCCCTCTTCTCCTTCGAGACCGTCCCTGTTTGAAAGCCAGGCGGTGATCCGGCACGGGGCGGCCCATGGCGAAACCTTGGTAAACAGAACAGGTCAAGATGTTGCAGCAACCGGCTCAAGCCGTACATTCACAAGGAAAGCCGCCGGAGTTCAGTCCCTGGCGCCTGTCCGTCGCCCCCATGATGGACTGGACCGACCGCCACTGCCGTTACTTCCACCGGCTGCTGAGCCGCCATGCCCTGCTCTACACCGAGATGGTGACGACCGGCGCCCTGGTGCATGGCAACGTGGAGCGGCACCTGCGCTTCAATGCCGAGGAGCACCCGGTCGCGCTGCAGCTGGGCGGCAGCGAGCCTGCCGACCTCGCGCATTCGGCGCGGCTCGGCGAACGCTGGGGCTACGGCGAAATCAACCTCAACTGCGGATGCCCCAGCGAGCGCGTGCAGCGCGGGGCCTTCGGCGCCTGCCTCATGAACGAGCCGCGGCTGGTGGCCGACTGCGTGAAAGCGATGGTGGATGCCGTGAGCGTTCCCGTCACCGTCAAGCACCGTATCGGCATCGGCCGCAGCGAGGAGTACGCCTTCGTGCGGGATTTCGTGGGTACGGTCGCCGAGGCCGGCTGCCGCGTGTTCATCGTGCATGCGCGCAATGCCTGGCTCGAAGGACTGTCGCCCAAGGAGAACCGTGAAATCCCCCCGCTGCGCTACGACGTGGTGCACCGGCTCAAGGCCGAGTTCCCGGATCTCGTGATCGCGATCAACGGCGGCCTGGCGACCGATGACGCGGTGCAGGAAGCGCTGGGCGGCGGACTCGACGGCGCGATGATCGGCCGCGAGGCCTACCACAACCCCTGGTGGCTTGCCCGCTGGGATGCGCTGTACTTCGGCGATGCCGCCTCCGGGCTCACCCGGGAGGCCGCCGAAGAGGCCATGGTGGACTACATGGCGCGCGAGGCGGCGCAGCACGGCACCTCCTGGTACTCCGTCGCGCGCCACATGCTGGGCTTGCGCAACGGGTTGCCCGGCGCACGGCGGTGGCGGCAGGTCTGGAGCGACCACCGCCTCAAGCACCTGCCTGCGCACGAGGTGATGGCCATCGCACGCACGCCGCCCCGGGTGGCGGCGGACGCGCTGGCCGGCTGAACACCGCGGTCCGCGAATCAGACCGCCGCGGCGCCCACCTGCGTATCAATCCACTCCTTGAGCGGCAGGGGGTGGGCATACAGGTAGCCCTGCATCGCGTCACAGCCGTGCCGGGCCAGGAATTCCGCCTGGGTCGCGGTTTCCACCCCTTCGGCCACCACGCGCAGGCGCAGGTGCTGCGCCATGGACAGGATGGCCCGCACGATGGCCGCATCGTTGGGGTTCACCGGCGCATCCTGCACGAAGCTCCGGTCGATCTTTAGCTCATAGAGCGGCAGCCGCTTCAGGTAGGCCAGGCTCGAATAGCCCGTGCCGAAATCATCGATGGAAAAGCGCACCCCGAAGCGCACCAGTTCCGCCATGCGCTGCGCGGTGTCCTGCCAGTTCTCCACCAGCAGGGTCTCGGTGACTTCCAGGATCAGCCGGGACGCCGGCGCACCACTGTAGGCCAGCGCATCGCGCACGTAGGCGACGAAATCGTCCTGGCGGAACTGGCGGGCGCTCACGTTGACGGAAATTGTCATGTCCAGCCCCGCGGCATGCAGCTGTGCCAGGGCATCGCAGGCACGGCGGATCACGCGCGCGCCCAGGCGCAGGATCAACCCGGACTCCTCGGCGATGGCGACGAAGCGGGCCGGCGACACGTTGCCGTGGGCCGGATGCCTCCAGCGCAGCAGGAGCTCGCCCCCGCACACGGCCCCGTCCCGGTCCACCTGCGGATGGATGTGGATCTCGAGCGCATCGTCGGCGATCGCCTGCGCCAGGTCCTGCTCCAGCGACAGGCGCTCCTGCGCGGCGGCCTGCATGTCGGCCTCGAAGAAGCGCACGCGGTGCGCGCCGGAGGACTTCGCGCGGTACATCGCGGTATCGGCCTCGCGCAGCAGATCCTCCACGGTTTCGCCTGCCTTGGGAAACAGCGTCACCCCCGTGCTGGCGGTGACCGAATAGTAGGTGCTGCCCAGGTCGTACGGCGCCTCCATTCCCTCGCGCAGCCGCGCTGCCATGGCGCCTGCAGCATCCACGCCGGCCTGCATGCCGTTGGCGATGCGGGGGATGAGCACCACGAACTCGTCGCCCCCGATGCGCACCACGCTGCCGAAGCCCTGCAGCAGGCGCTCCAGCCGCCGCGCCACCTGCACCAGCAGGCGGTCGCCCGCCGCATGCCCGCGGGCATCGTTGAGCTGCTTGAAATTGTCCAGGTCGATGAAGAACAGGGCGCCGATGCGCCCGCCGCTGCGGGCCTGGTCCAGCGCGGCCTGCAACTGCTCGAAAAGCAGGCGCCGGTTGGGCAGGCCCGTCAGTGCGTCATAGTAGGCCATGCGGTGCATGGCCGCCTCGGCATCGCGCCGGGCCGTGATGTCCCGCGCCAGTGCCACGTAGCGGGAGGCCGCACCGCCCTCCCCTGCGTCAGCACCCACGCCGCGCCGGCGCGCCACCGACAGTTCGAACCAGAACTGTCCCATGGGCGTTTCCTGGTGGTATTGCCGGCCCAGCGACACCCCCTGCGATTCGGCCTCGTGCAGTGCCTGCATGAACTCCGAGGCCACGCCCGGCGGCAGGACCTCGTCCAGCATCCGGCCTTCGAATGCCTGGCTGGATTCTGCAGACAGGTCGGACCGTGCCGAGCGGTGGTAATGGATGCGCCCACCGGCATCCAGCTCGAACAGCAGGTCCGGAACGGCCTGCAGGATGCCTTCCAGGTTGTCGCGCGCGGTACGCAGTTCGCTCGTCATCGACTGGGCCAGGGCCAGCGCGCGCTGGTGGCCGGTGGCCTGCATGGCGATGAACCAGCCCGCCAGCACGCTGAACAAGGCCCCCAGCCAGGCGATGAGCGCGTAGTTGTCGCGGCCCAGGCGGTGGTCGAATGCCGGCAGGGGCTCCATGGTGAGCGTCCAGGGCCGGCCACCCACGATCAGCACGCGCGCCGCCCGCAATCGCTCGCCGGACAGATGCGGGGCCGGCTCTGCCGCGTCGCGGGAGTTGTAGAGCTCCCCCGCGTCCGCATCGGCACCGCCGCCGGCCAGGCCATCCTGGATGCGCAGCGACACGCCCGGGTCCAGTTCGCCCAGCAGGGCACCGGCCACAGCCGCCACGCGGAACGGCGCGGCCACCCAGCCACGGATGGCCGCGCGCCGCGCTTCCTGCGTGGCCGGCGTTCCCCCGCCGGCATAGACGGGCAGGAACATCATGAGGCCAGGATCGTCTTCGCCCGCCACGCTCCAGAGGCCCGACAGCGCCAGGGCACCCGAATCGCGCGCGCGGTCCAGGGCCTCGCGGGCGGCGGGCAGGCTGGCGACGTCGAAGCCCAGCGCGGTCAGGTTGCCCCGGGTGCGCGGCTCCACCCGGGTGATGACGGCATAGGAGCCGCGGTCTCCGCGCGAACGCACCTCGTAGCGGTCCAGCCCTTGCGCCCGCATCGTCTGCACATGCGTCCGCAGGCCGTCGTACGGCACCTGCTCGATCAGGCACAGGGCCTGCAGCCCCGGCCGTGTCTGGTCCATCTGCAGCGCATGTACGTAGGCGGAGAATTCACCCTGCTCGATGGCCGTGGAGCCATCCACGTAGCCCTTGAGGCCGCGCAGCACCATTTCGTAGGCACCCATGCGGTCGCGCAGCGCCGACACCACCCGCTCGGCCGCCGCGTCGAAGTTCTGGCGCCGCCGGGTTTCCTGCAGCTGATCGGCGTGGTGCCAGTACAGGTAGGTGATTCCCAGCAGCGCCGCCGACAGCAGCGGCGCGAACGCCAGGCGCACGTGCCAGAACCGCGTCGGGCTGCTCGGGGAGGGCTGGCCCGGACGGCGGAGGAATGGAAGGGGGCTCATGCGCAGCGCAGGGTGGCACGGCCGGCCTGCGCTGGCAAGCCCCCGCAGGGCAACGGCGCAACGGCACGCGCGGGTGCCCGGCATGGATTGCAGCGCCCTGCCTCCGGCAGGCGGTATCCTTCGCCCTGGAGCCTTCGTTCCGGTACTTTTGCCTTTTTCATGCCGTCGCTCGATTTTTCCAGGGAAGAAAGAGGCTTCGAAGCCTTCTATGAGCAGGAGCTACCCGCCCTGCAATATGCCTGCGCCTCCTATATCGCCCTGCTGCAGTCCATCCTCTCGCGCACGCCCCACCTGGACATCACCAAAGTGGAAGGCCGGGTCAAGGACCGTCTGGAATGTATCGCGAAGTTCTCCCGCAAATACCGTGCGGCGCTGGAAGAAAGCAACACTCCCTATGAGATCCGGCACTACATCACCGACCTGATCGGGGTGCGCGTGGTCTGCCTGTACGAGGACGAGCTGGAAAAAGTGGCCCAGGCCGTGCGATCGCACTTCGACGTGATCGACGTGACCGACAAGGTATCGGCCATGGAAAGCACCGAAGGCTCCTTCGGCTACAAGGGGCTGCACCTGGACCTGCGCCTCAACGCCGCCCAGGCCGGCCTGCCGGAACATGCCGCCTACGCCGCCCAGCCCTTCGAACTGCAGGTCCGCACCATCATCCAGGACTCCTGGAGCGTGCTGGACCACAAGATCAAGTACAAGAAAGCCATTCCGGGCCAGCTCAAGCGCCGCATCAACGTGCTCTCGGCCCTGTTCGAACTCGCCGACCGGGAGTTCCGCCAGATCCGCGACGAGACCGAGGCCGGACTGCGGCACGCACCGGACGAGACCGAGGCGCCGGATGCCACGGGGCCGGAAGCCGCCGGGGCCGGGCCCCAGGAAGAGCGGCCGGCCTCCCCCGGCAGCGAACTCAACGCCTTCACCTTCCTGAAGATCGCCAACCATTTCTTCAAGGACAGCGATTTCGATCCGCGCAAGGTGGACTTGTTCGTGGCGGACATCCGGGGCTGGGCGCCCGGCATCACCCGCGCGCGGTTCAACACCCTGCTGCGGGCCACGCTGGGCACCGTGAAGCGCTACAAGCAGCATTTCGAGGAAGCCAACCCGCAGACCAGCTTCAACGCCTACACGGTGATACGGCACTGCCTCTATCTGGGCGACCGCACCACCTTCCGGCGGGCGCTGCGCAACAGCTCGCGCGAGGCCTTCGAAGCGTGGCTGCGCGACCACGGCTGATCTCGTGGAGGGCCAAAAGGCACGCCCACGGCGTGGTTACTTCAGCTTACAGCTATTGAAACCATAGCGCGCAGCCGTTGGTGGGCGGGCACATCCAACTGTCGCATTGGCGACTCCTTATCCGTAGTTTCACGCCACACGCCCGGCGCGAACTGCTGCTATATTGCACTGCAACATTTTTTCGCCGAGCCGCCCCCATGCTCTACAACCTCTACGAAACGCAGCGTTCCCTGATGGAGCCGTTCGCGGAACTCGCGCAGACCGTCTCCAAGATCTACAGCAATCCGGTCTCGCCGTTCAGCCACACGACCTATGCCCAGCGCATGTCCGCCGGCTACGACCTGCTGTACCGGCTGGGCAAGGACTACGAGAAACCGGTGTTCGGCATCTCCACCGTGCAGGTGGACGGCCACGAGGTGGTCATCCACGAACGGGTGGAGCTGGACAAGCCCTTCTGCGAGCTGCGCCGCTTCAAGCGCTTCTGCGACAACCCCGGCACGCTCGAGACCATCAAGCGCCAGCCCGCGGTGCTGATCGTGGCCCCGCTGTCCGGCCACTACGCCACGCTGCTGCGCGACACCGTGCGCACCATGCTGCAGGGCCACAAGGTCTTCATCACCGACTGGAAGAATGCCCGCCTCGTGCCCCTGTCGGAAGGCGAGTTCCACCTCGACGACTACGTGAACTACGTGCAGGAATTCATCCGCCTGCTGCAGTCCCGCTACGGCAACTGCCACGTGATGAGCGTGTGCCAGCCCACGGTGCCGGTGCTCGCGGCCGTCTCCCTCATGGCCAGCCGCGGCGAGAAGACGCCCCTGTCCATGACCATGATGGGCGGCCCGATCGACGCGCGCAAATCCCCCACGGCGGTGAACAACCTCGCCACCCAGCGCAGCTTCGAGTGGTTCGAGAACAACGTCATCTACCGCGTGCCCGACAGTTTCCCTGGTGCCGGGCGCCGCGTGTATCCGGGCTTCCTTCAGCACACGGGCTTCGTGGCCATGAACCCCGACCGCCACGCCAAGAGCCACTACGACTACTTCAAGGACCTGGTCAAGGGCGACGATGCGAGCGCCGAGGCCCACCGCAAGTTCTACGACGAGTACAACGCCGTGCTCGACATGGACGCGGACTACTACCTCGAGACCATCAAGACGGTCTTCCAGGACTACAGCCTCGTCAACGGAACCTGGGACGTGCGCTCGCCCGGGGGCCAGCCCGAGCGCGTGCGCCCGCAGGACATCCGCAGCACCGCCCTGCTGACCATCGAAGGCGAGCTGGACGACATCTCCGGCTCGGGCCAGACGGAAGCCGCCCACGGCCTGTGCACGGCCATCCCCGAGAAGGACCGCCGCCACTTCGAGGTCAAGGGCGCGGGCCACTATGGCATCTTCAGCGGCCGCCGGTGGCGCGATATCGTCTATCCGCAGGTGCGCGACTTCATCCTCGCCCACGATCCGCAGCCCGCCACCACGGTGGACAGCGCCTCCGTGCCCAGCGAAGACGCGCCCCGCCGCCGCACCGGAGCCGCCGCAGCGCCCGCGGACCTGTTGTCCGAGGAACTGCCGACCGCCACCGCAGCACCGCAGGCGCGCAGCCGGCGCAGCGCGCCCAAGAAGGCTTGACGGCGCCCCCTGCCGCAGCCGCCGCCACGCGCGCCCTGGCGGCCCGGATCGACGCGGCGCTGCCGCAGACGCAGTGCACCCGCTGCGGCTACCCCGATTGCGCCGCTTATGCAGATGCGATCGCCGGGGAAACGGCGGACATCAACCGATGCCCGCCGGGCGGCGCCGAAGGCGTCGCGCGCCTGGCAGTCCTTACCGGACGCGATCCGCTACCGCTTGACCCGCAGTGCGGCGCCGAAGGGCCCCGCGGCCTCGCCGTGATCGACGAACTTGCCTGCATCGGCTGCACCCTGTGCATCAAGGCCTGTCCGACAGATGCGATCCTGGGCACCCACAAGCGCATGCACACCGTGATCGAGGCGCATTGCACCGGATGCGAGCTTTGCATCCCCGTGTGCCCGGTGGACTGCATCGCGATGGAGAACGCCACCGGCGATGCCACGGGATGGGCCGCGTGGTCCGCCCCGCAGGCGGGCCACGCCCGGCAGCGCTACCAGGCACACCGCCTGCGCAAGGCATCGGACGGAAAGCGGTCCCCGGCGGCTTGCGCACCGGAACCGGCCCTTGCTGCCGCGGCGCCTGCGCTCCGGCCCGGCCATGTGCCGGTGCAGGAAGCCACTCCCATTGCGTCGCCGGTCCCGAGCGCCCAGCCGTCTGCCGAAGACCGCCGCGCCGCCATCGCCGCGGCCATGGCACGCGCCCGCGAGCGCCGGGGCGGCGGGCAGCAGTGACTACCGCGCGCCGGGCACCAGCCGGAGCGCGCGCCGTGGTTCATCCCCGGGCCGCGAGCGACTTGTACACGCCGCACCCCAGGTACACGCCCTCCAGCGCCTGCACGTAGGACATCTTGGTCTGCACCTTGCCCGTGGCCGGGTTGGTGATGTCGTACTCCACCCAGCCAGGGGCCCGCTCGGCCTGCGCCACGATGTCCTCCACGAGCCGCGCGCCATCGATGCCGGGGATGTCCTGCACCCGGGTGCCCACCTTCGCGGGATTGCCGCTGAAAGCCAGGTAGGTGCCGGCCCGGTCCAGCACGAAGACGTACATGTCCCGGTCATGGAAGGGTTGGGCCGGATCGGTCAGTTGCCGCAGGAAGGCCTCCCGGGACCCGGCGGCCGCGCGCTGCGCGGCGGCACGCGCCACCAGGGCCTGCGCCTCGTCGGCCGTGCCCTGCTGCAGCCGGAATGCCTGCACCGCTTTCGCCAGCGTGGCGGCGCGGCTGCCGAGCGCCTCGGCCTGCTGCACGGCATGTCCCACCATGCGCGCGTTGTGCTGGGTGACTCCGTCGATCTGCTGCACGGCCGCACTGATCTCCGCCAGGCCGGCACTCTGCTGGGCGCCCGAGCCTGAAATCCCGCTCACATGGGCGGCCACGCCGCGGATGCCCTCGGCCATGCCGCCTATGCCATCGCCCGCGGCGCGCATGAGCGCGGCGCTCGCTTCCACCTGCCGCACCGAATCGCCGATCAGGTCGCGGATCTCGCGCGCCGCCTGCCCCGAGCGTTGCGCCAGCGTGCGCACCTCCGCCGCCACCACTGCGAAGCCCCGGCCCTGCTCGCCCGCCCGCGCGGCTTCCACCGCGGCATTGAGCGCGAGGATATTGGTCTGGAATGCGATGGAGTCGATCACGCCGGTGATCTCCGCCATGCGCCGCGCGCCCTGCTGGATCGCCTGCACCGAATCGACCGCGCGGCCCATGGCCTGCGTGCCTTCGTCGGCCGCCGCGCGCAACTCCGATGCCCGCCGGTCCGCCGCCTGCGCCGTCTGCGCGTTCTGCTGCACGGCGGCCACCAGCTGCTCCACGCTGGCGGCGGTCTGCTCCAGGCTTGCGGCCTGCTGCTCCGTGCGCTCGGCCAGGGCCCGGTTGTCCACGGCCAGGCTGTGGCCGGCATGCGCGACCAGGGCTGCATTGCTCCGGATGTCGGCCACCATGGAGGAGAGCGTCACCACCATGCGCGCCAGCGACTGCGCCAGCACCGCCGGCTCGTCCCGCCCGCCGGCCGGCACCGAGCGGGACAGGTCGCCGCGCGCGGCTGCCTCCATGGCCTCGGCCACGCGGCCCAGGTCTTCCGAGAGCCCCGCCGCCAGCGCCAGGCCGAGATAGACCAGGACCAGGCCGCACGCACAGGCCACCCCGGCACCGGCGGCCGCGCCCCCGGCAGCGCCGGCCCACACGGTGAAGGCCAGCGCCGCCAGCGCCGAGCCCGTGCACAGCGCCAGCTTGGCGGGAATCCTCAGTCCGCGCAGAAGCCGGACGCCCGGGCGCAACGGCAGGAAGGCAGCCATGCTCTTTGTCTCCTCTTTCTGGTTATGGATCGCTCGTGCTCCCCGGATGGTATTGGCGAGCACTTACGGCGGATTGACAAGGAGGGAATACGCCGAGCCGGCCCGGCCGGCCTTCCGCGCAGCACCGATAATGGCGCCCCATGAATCCCCTGCTCACCCATTTGCAGCCCTACCCGTTCGAGCGGCTGCGGCAGCTCTTCGCGGGGGTGCAGCCCCCCGCCGGCCTTCCGGCGATCAGCCTCGGCATGGGCGAACCCCGCCATCCCACGCCAGCCTTCATCCAGCAGGCCCTGACGGACCACCTGGGCGGCCTGGCCAGCTACCCCGCCACCGCAGGCGATCCCCGCCTGCGAGAAGCCTGCGCACAATGGCTGCACCGGCGCTACGGCATCGCGGTGGACGCCGCGACCCAGGTCCTGCCCGTGAACGGCTCCCGCGAGGCCCTGTTCGCGTTCGCCCAGACGGTGATCGACCCCACGCGCGAAGGCGCCACCGTGGTCTGCCCCAATCCCTTCTACCAGATCTACGAAGGCGCCGCGCTGCTGTCGGGCGCGCAGCCGTACTACGCCCCCAGCGATCCGGCGCGCAATTTCGCGGTGGACTGGGACAGCGTGCCCGAGGACGTATGGCAACGCACGCAACTGCTCTTCGTCTGCTCGCCGGGCAACCCCACGGGTGCCGTCATGCCGCTGGCCGAGTGGGAAAAGCTCTTCGCGCTCAGCGACCGCCACGGCTTCGTGATCGCCTCGGACGAGTGCTACAGCGAGATCTACTTCCAGGGCGAGCCCCCGCTCGGCGGGCTCGAGGCTGCCGCCCGGCTCGGACGGACGGATTTCCGCAACCTCGTGGCCTTCACCAGCCTTTCCAAGCGCAGCAACGTGCCGGGCCTGCGCAGCGGCTTCGTTGCGGGTGACGCCACGCTCATGAAGGCTTTCCTGCTCTACCGCACCTACCACGGCAGCGCCATGGGGCCGGCCGTACAGGGCGCGAGCATCGCCGCCTGGAGCGACGAGGCGCACGTCGAGGAGAACCGCGAGCTGTACCGCCGCAAGTTCGAGCAGGTCACGCCGCTGCTGGCGCAGGTGATGGACGTCGCCCTGCCCGACGCCGGCTTCTACCTGTGGGCCCGCGTGCCCGAGCGCCTGGGGATGGACGACGCGGCATTCGCCCGCGCCCTGCTCGCTCAATACAATGTGACCGTGCTGCCGGGCAGCTACCTCGCACGCGAATCCGGCGACCGCAATCCCGGTGCCGGGCGCGTGCGCATGGCGCTCGTGGCCGAGGTCGAGGAATGCCTCGAAGCCGCGCGCCGCATCGTGCAATTCATCCAATCCCATCCCTGATTCCCGAACGGACCATGACCCAACAACTGCAGAACATCATCGACACCGCCTGGGAGAACCGCGCCAGCCTCTCGCCCTCCGCCGCCCCGCGCGAAGTGCAGGATGCCGTCGAGCACGTGATCGCCGAACTCGATGCCGGCAAGCTGCGCGTGGCCACCCGCGAGGGCGTCGGCCAGTGGACCGTGCACCAGTGGATCAAGAAGGCCGTGCTGCTGTCGTTCCGCCTGAAGGACAACGAGCTGATCGAGGCCGGCAGCCTCGGCTTCTACGACAAGGTGCCGACCAAGTTCGCAGGCCGCTCGGCCGAAGAGATGGCTGCCATCGGCGTGCGCGTGGTGCCGCCGGCCGTGGCGCGCCGCGGCAGCTTCATCGCCAGGGGCGCGATCCTCATGCCCAGCTACGTGAACATCGGCGCCTACGTGGACGAGGGCACCATGGTCGATACCTGGGCCACCGTCGGCTCCTGCGCGCAGGTGGGCAAGCACGTGCACCTGTCCGGCGGCGTGGGCCTCGGCGGCGTGCTGGAGCCCCTGCAGGCCAACCCGACCATCATCGAGGACAACTGCTTCATCGGCGCGCGCTCGGAGATCGTCGAGGGCGTGATCGTCGAAGAGAACTCCGTCATCTCCATGGGCGTGTACATCGGCCAGAGCACTCCCATCTACGACCGCACCACCGACACCGTGAGCTATGGCCGCGTGCCGGCGGGCTCGGTGGTGGTGAGCGGCAGCCTGCCCAAGGGCGACGGCAAGTACAGCATGTACGCGGCCATCATCGTCAAGAAGGTGGATGCCAAGACCCGCTCCACCACCAGCCTGAACGACCTGCTGCGCGACTGACGGCAGGCGCCGCGCCCCCCGGCACCCGCCGGGCCGCGGCCACCCGCCCCTTCCACCACCTTCGCAAGGGACACCCCATGAGCACGATGGAGCGGATTCTCCGGCTGATGGCCGAAAAGCGGGCCTCGGACGTCTATCTCTCGGCCAATGCCCCGGTCCTCATCAAGATCAACGGCGAGTGCGTGCCCGTCAACAGCCAGCTGCTGCCCTTCGATGCACCGAAGAACCTGCTGGCCGAGATCGTGCCGCCGGACCGCATCGAGGAACTGGAGGAAACGGGCGAGCTCAACATGGGCGTGCCGCTCACCGGCGTGGGGCGCTTCCGCGTGAGCGCCATGCGCCAGCGCGGCAGCTATGCGGTGGTCGTGCGGTTCATCGCGCAGCACATCCCGGAGCTGTCCAGCCTCAACCTGCCGCCCATCCTCGGCGAGTTGATCCTCGAGAAGCGTGGCCTGCTGCTGGTCGTGGGGGCGACGGGCTCGGGCAAGAGCACCACGCTCGCCTCGATGATCGACAGCCGTAACGCACAGCTCACGGGCCACATCCTCACGGTGGAAGACCCGGTCGAATACCAGTTCAAGAACAAGAAGTCGATCATCAACCAGCGCGAGATCGGCTCCGACACCCAGTCCCTGCAGACGGCGCTGAAGAACGCGCTGCGCCAGGCGCCCGACGTGATCCTGATCGGCGAGATCCGTGACCGCGAGACAATGTCCGCGGCCATCGCGTACGCGCAGTCGGGCCACCTGTGCCTCGCCACCCTGCACGGCAACAACAGCTACCACGCGCTGAACCGGATCCTCAGCTTCTACCCGGTCGAGGTGCGCCCCACCATGCTGGGCGACCTGGCCTCGGCCCTGAAGGCCATCGTCTCGCAGCGCCTGGTGCGCTCGCCTGCCGGGGAGCGCCTGCCCGCGGTGGAAGTGCTGCTCAACACCAAGCTCGTGGGCGAGATGATCGAGCAGGGCAATTTCTCCGGCGTGCGCGAGGCCATGGAAAAATCCATGGCCGAGGGCTCGCAGACCTTCGAGCACGATCTGGC
This sequence comes from Paracidovorax avenae ATCC 19860, assembly GCF_000176855.2. Lineage (NCBI taxonomy): Bacteria > Pseudomonadati > Pseudomonadota > Betaproteobacteria > Burkholderiales > Comamonadaceae > Paracidovorax > Paracidovorax avenae. Next base: position 3,086,536 of record NC_015138.1, read on the forward strand.
GCGCCTGGTCATCGAAGGCCGCATCGACCGCAAGGAAGGCCTGGCCTACGCAGATTCGCCCACCAACCTGATGTGGCGCCTGCAGAACGATTTCTCGATCGCCGCCAAGGCCGCGCGCGACCGCAAGGACGCAGGCGCGCAGGACGACGAAGACCAGCCCTCGTTCACCGAGATCGTCCTGGACGTCAAGCCCCAGTGATCCCGTGCGCCGTCCCGGGCCCGTGGAGCGGGCCTCGGCCGGCACGTTTTCTCCAACTTTCCCCCGGAGCGCGTTCCATTGCGCTTCGCGTCCACGATGTCCCGTACCCTGATCCTGGCCGAACAGCTCATCTCCCGTCCGTCCATCACGCCCGAAGATGCCGGCTGCCTCGAACTGCTGGCCGAGCGGCTGGCCCCGCTGGGTTTCACCTGCGAGCGGATGGACAGCGGGCCGGACAGCTTCCGCGTCAGCAACCTCTGGGCACGCCGCGCCGCGGCGGACGGTGCCGCCCCCGCACGGACCCTGGTGTTCGCGGGCCATACCGACGTGGTGCCCACCGGCCCGCTGGAGCAGTGGAGCAGCCCGCCGTTCACGCCCTCCCACCGGGAAGGACGGCTCTACGGCCGGGGCGCCAGCGACATGAAAACCTCCATCGCCGCCTTCGTCGTGGCGGTGGAGGAGTTCCTGGCCGCCACGCCCGAACCATCCATCGCGCTGGCCTTCCTGCTGACCAGCGACGAGGAAGGCCCCTCGGTGGACGGCACCAAGGTGGTGGTGGAACAACTGGCCGCCCGCGGCGAGACGCTGGACTGGTGCATCGTGGGCGAGCCCACCTCCGTGCGCAAGACCGGCGACATGATCAAGAACGGCCGCCGCGGCACCTTGTCGGGCAAGCTCACCGTGCGCGGCATCCAGGGCCACATCGCCTATCCCCAGCTCGCCCGCAACCCCATCCACCAGGCGCTGCCGGCCCTTGCGGAGCTGGCCGCCACGGAATGGGACCGCGGCAACGACTACTTCCCCCCCACCAGCTGGCAGATCAGCAACATCCACGGCGGCACCGGCGCGACCAATGTCATCCCCGGCACCGTGGTGGTGGACTTCAACTTCCGCTTCTGCACCGAATCCACGGCAGAAGGGCTGAAGACCCGCGTGCACAACCTGCTGGACCGGCACGGACTCGAATACGACCTCACCTGGACGCTCGGAGGCCAGCCCTTCCTCACGACGCCCGGCGAACTGGTGGCCGCAGTGCAGCAGGCGATCACGGATGAAACCGGGATCGCCACCGAGCTGTCCACCACGGGCGGCACCAGCGACGGGCGCTTCATCGCCCGCGTCTGCCCGCAGGTCATCGAACTGGGCCCACCCAACGCCACCATCCACAAGATCGACGAGCATGTCGTGGTCGCCGACGTGGAGCCGCTCAAGAACATCTACCGCCGCACGCTGGAGCGGCTGAACGCACAGGCCGCCGCAGCATGAACATGACGCCCCACCCCGCCCCGCCCGGGGGCCCCGTGCGCGGCGATACCGTGCCGGAACTGGTCGCGAGCGCGGCCGCGCGCCTGGACGCCGCCGGCGTGGCCTTCGGGCACGGCACCGCCAATGCGCACGACGAGGCCGCCTGGCTGGTGCTCTGGCGCCTGGGCCTGCCGCTGGACACGCTGCTGGAAGATGCCGGCAGCGTCGCGCCCGACCGGCAGGCGCAGGTCGCGGAGCTGATCGAGCAGCGCATCGCCACCCGCAAGCCGGCGGCCTACCTGACGCGGGAGGCCTGGCTTCAGGGTGTGCCGTTCTACGTCGATGAGCGCGCCATCGTCCCGCGCAGCTTCATCGCCGAACTGCTCGCGGACGGCAGCATCGACGGCTTCCTTGGAGAGCACACGCGCGACGTGCTCGACCTCTGCACCGGCAACGGCAGCCTCGCCGTGCTGGCGGCCATGGCCTACCCCGACGTGCGCGTGACCGGCGCGGACCTGTCCCCGGATGCCCTGGATGTGGCCCGCATCAACGTCGAGCGCCACGGCCTCGAAGGCCGCGTGGCGCTGGCCCTCTCGGACGGCCTTTCGGCTGTTCCCGGCCCGTGGGACCTCATCCTCTGCAACCCGCCCTACGTGAACGCGGCCAGCATGGCGGCGCTTCCGCAGGAGTACCGCGCCGAACCGGAACTGGCGCTGGCGGGCGGCGCCGACGGCATGGATTTCGTCCGCAGGCTGCTGGCGGATGCACCGGCTGCACTGCGCGAGGACGGCGTGCTCATCCTCGAGATCGGCAACGAGCGCGCGCATTTCGAGGCCGCTTTCCCGCACCTGCCGGCCTTCTGGCTCGAAACCAGCGCGGGCGAGGACCAGGTCCTGCTGCTCACGCGCGAGGCGCTCGTGCTGGCCCCGCAGCCCTCCGCCGGCTGACCCACATCCAGCGCCCCCGGACTGCAGGCCGCAGTCCGCGCGGGCGTGCATTCCACCGCATCCGCTACCATGCGCGGTTGCTTTGTCGCGGGCCCCACGGGCGGCCCGCTGTGATTCGATCATGATCCTTCTGAACAATGTCACCTTGCGCCGCGGCGCCAAGGTGTTGCTGGACAGCGCCAGCGTCACCCTCAACCCCGGCGAGAAAGTCGGCCTGGTGGGACGTAACGGCGCCGGCAAATCCACCCTTTTCGCGTTGCTCAACGGCTCGCTCCACGAGGACGGCGGCGACTTCTCGATGCCACCGACCTGGCGCATGGCCCAGGTGGCGCAGCACATGCCCGAGACGGAGGAATCCGCCACCGATTTCGTGCTCAACGGCGACACGCGCCTCAGCGCGCTGCGCGGCGAACTGCAGGCCGCGGAAGAATCCGGCGACGGCATGGCGATCGCCCAGGCCTACGCGGACCTCGGCGATGCCGGCGATCACGACGCCGTGCCGCGCGCGCAGGCGCTCATCCTCGGCCTGGGCTTCAAGGTGGAGGAACTCGGCAGGCCGGTGAACAGCTTCTCCGGCGGCTGGCGCATGCGCCTGCAGCTCGCGCGGGCCCTCATGTGCCCGAGCGACCTGCTGCTGCTGGACGAGCCCACCAACCACCTGGACCTCGATGCCCTCGTCTGGCTGGAAGCCTGGCTGCAGCGCTATGCCGGCACCCTGATCGTCATCAGCCACGACCGGGAATTCCTGGACGCCATCACCACGGTCACGCTGCACATCGACAACGCGCGGCTGACGCGCTACGGCGGCAACTACAGCCGCTTCGAGGAACTGCGCGCCCAGCAGATGGAACTGCAGGCGGCCAGCTATGCCAAGCAGCAGGACAAGATCGCCCACCTGCAGAAGTTCATCGACCGCTTCAAGGCCAAGGCCAGCAAGGCCAAGCAGGCCCAGAGCCGGGTCAAGGCCCTGGAGCGGATGGAGAAGATCGCGCCCGTGCTCATGGGCGCGGAGTTCACCTTCAGCTTCAAGGAGCCTGCCAACCTGCCCAACCCGATGCTGGCGATCACCGATGCCTCCTTCGGCTACCTGGACGAGGACGGCGGCGCCCCCAAGACCATCCTGCGCCACGTGAACCGATCGGTCCTGGCGGGCCAGCGCATCGGCATCCTCGGCGCGAACGGCCAGGGCAAGTCCACGCTGGTCAAGACCATCGCGCGCACCATGCGGCCGCTGGCCGGCAGCGTGACCGAAGGCAAGGGCCTGTCCATCGGCTACTTCGCGCAGCAGGAGCTCGACGTGCTGCGGCCCGCAGACAACCCGCTGGAACACATGATCCGCCTCGCGAAGGAACTGGGCGCCCAGTCGCGCGAGCCCAGTCGCGAGCAGGACCTGCGCAACTACCTCGGCACCTTCAATTTCTCGGGCGACATGGTCAAGCAGTCCGTGGGCACGATGAGCGGCGGCGAGAAGGCCCGGCTCGTGCTGGCCATGATCGTCTGGCAGCGCCCCAACCTGCTGCTGCTCGACGAGCCGACCAACCACCTGGACCTCGCCACGCGCGAAGCGCTGTCGATGGCGCTCAACGAGTTCGAGGGCACGGTGATGCTGGTCAGCCACGACCGGGCGCTCCTGCGCGCCGTCTGCGACGAATTCTGGCTGGTGGGACGCGGTGCCGTGGGCCCCTTCGACGGCGACCTGGACGACTACCAGCGCTACCTGCTCGACGAGTCCAAGCGGTTGCGCGACGAGGCCCGTGCATTGGCTTCGGCCCCGGCGCCCCGGGAAGACGCTGCCGCCCGGTCTCTCGACCCTCAGCCGATGGCCCAGCCAGTACCCGCACCTGCGGCCCCCCCCGCCGTGGCACAGAAGGATGCCCGGGAGCAACGCAAGCTCGGGGCCCAGGCCCGGCAGCAGCTGGCGGAGAAGACCCGCCCCTTGCGGCGCGAACTCGACCAGATCAACCAGCGCCTGGCAGCCCTGGCCTCGGAGAAATCCGACCTGGAGCAGCGCCTGAGCCAGCCCCTGCCCCCCGCCGAGATCGCCGACTGCGGCCGCCGCCTCAAGGCCTGCGGGGACGAAACCGGGCAACTGGAGGAACGTTGGTTGGAACTTTCCGAATCCATCGAGGCCCTGGAACAAGGGGCGGACAAGTAAAATGCTGTAACGACGTCCTGTAATTTCCTGCAGGCAACGTTACAGCCTATAACTTTATTGCTCCTTTTATAGGAGCAGAAGAAAAGCCTTCGGCTGGTTGCATTTTTTTTCGTTCTACTGTCAACGCTCCAGGAAGACGCCGCGTTGTGGATGCATCCAAGGAGCTAACGATGAACACCTCTGCAATCCTGTCCGCATGGCCTGAAGACGAACGCGACCGCAAGCGCGCTCCCGGCCGTTTCTGAAAAGGCAGGCACCAGACAGCAGTCGGACACAGGCGGAATCCCCAACGGGTTCTGCCGAGCCCGGCGGGCGCGGACCCTGACCTTCGTACCATTCCCTTCCTACCCCATCCCCCAATGAAGAACCCCGCCGAGGCGGGGTTCTTTTTCGTCCGGGGAGTCCAGGGCGTCAGCCCATGTGCAGGCCGCCGTTGACCGAGAAATCGGCCCCGGTGGCGTAGCCCCCTTCTTCCGACGCCAGCCAAGCGATGATCGAGGCGATCTCGCTGGGTTCGCCCAGGCGCTTGACCGGCACGGTGGCGACGATCTTCTCCAGCACGTCAGGCCGGATGGCCTTGACCATGTCGGTACCGATGTACCCCGGGCTGACGGTGTTCACCGTCACGCCCTTGGTGGCGAGCTCCTGCGCCAGAGCCATCGAGAAACCGTGCATGCCAGCCTTCGCGGCAGAATAGTTCGTCTGGCCGGCCTGGCCCTTCTCGCCGTTCACGCTGCTGATGTTGATGATGCGGCCCCAGCCCTTCTCCACCATGTCGCCCACGACCTGCTTGGTCACGTTGAACATGCTGTTGAGATTGGTCTCGATCACCGCATCCCAGTCCTCGCGGGACATCTTCACGAACATGCGGTCACGCGTGATGCCGGCGTTGTTCACCAGCACGTCGATGCTGCCGTGCTCGGCCTTGGCCTTGGTGAAGGCCGCCACGGTGGAATCCCAGTCGCCGACGTTGCCGACGGACGCGTGGAACGTGTAACCCAGAGCCTTCTGCTCGGCCAGCCACTTGGCGTGGTCCCGCGTCGGGCCGCAGCCCGCGATGACCTTGAAGCCATCCTTGTGCAGCCGCTGGCAGATGGCCGTTCCGATGCCACCCATGCCCCCAGTGACATACGCTACTTTCTGATTCATGTGATTTATCTCCTAGTCAACGATTCACGCAACCACTCTACCCAAGATTCCGCGCCCCACGGTTGAGGAAAACACCCAGCCGCGGCTTGGTGCGCGAGCTTCCTGGACAGACGTGGCCGCCGGATGGCGCCCCGCCGCCACAGCCTGCAAAAAAGCCGCACCACGTGCGGCTGCAGCAAGGCGGGCCGTCCGGGAAACTCAGACCCGCTCCACCGCGAGCGAGACGCCCATGCCCCCGCCGATGCACAACGCGGCCACACCCTTGCGGGCGCCGCGGCGCTGCAGTTCGTGCAGCAGGGTGACGAGCACGCGGCAGCCCGAGGCGCCGATCGGGTGGCCGATGGCGATCGCCCCGCCGTTCACGTTCACCTTGGCGGGATCGATGCCCAACTGCTGGTTGACGGCGCAGGCCTGGGCGGCGAAGGCTTCGTTCAGCTCGAACAGGTCCACGTCGGCCGCGGTCCAACCGGCGCGCTGCAGCACCTTGCGCGTCGCGGGCACGGGGCCCAGGCCCATGGTGGCGGGGTCGAGGCCGCTCGTGGCGTAGGCAGCGATGCGCGCCAGCGGCTTGAGCCCCAGGGCCGCGGCCTTCTTCGCGCTCATCACCACCACGGCGGCCGCGCCGTCATTGAGGCCGGACGCATTGCCGGCCGTCACGGTACCGGCCTTGTCGAAGGCCGGGCGCAGCCCTGCCAGCGCCTCGGCATTGGTCTTGCGGTTGAGGTATTCGTCGGCTTCGAAGACGATGGGGTCGCCCTTCTTCTGGGGCAGGCTCACGCCGACGATCTCGTCCTTGAAGCGGCCTGCATCCTGCGCCGCGGCGGCTTTCTGCTGGCTGCCCAGGGCGAGCGCATCCTGCTGCTCGCGGGACACGCCCTCCTGCCGGGCGACGTTCTCGGCGGTGATGCCCATGTGGTACTGGTTGTACACGTCCCACAGGCCGTCCACGATCATCGAGTCGGTCATCTTCCAGTCGCCCATGCGCTGGCCCTCGCGCGAGCCGTTGAGCACGTGGGGCGCCAGGCTCATGTTCTCCTGGCCGCCCGCGACCACGATCTCGCTGTCGCCCGTGGCGACTGCCTGGGCCGCGAGCATCACGGCCTTCAGGCCGGAGCCGCAGACGGCGTTGATGGTCAGCGCCGGCGTTTCCTTGGCCACGCCGGCCTTCATCGTGGCCTGGCGCGCGGGATTCTGGCCCACGCCCGCCGTGAGCACCTGCCCCATGATCACTTCACCTACCTGGTCCAGCGGCACGTTGGCACGGGCCAGCGCTTCCTTGATCACGATGGCTCCCAGTTCGGTGGCCGGGGTCTTGGCGAGCGCGCCGCCGAACTTGCCCACGGCCGTGCGGACAGCCGAAACGATGACGATGTCTTCCATGTCGATCCTCAAAGGTAATGATGGGAAAAGGGGTGGAGCGGCGCCTCAGGCCCGCTCGCGTACATAGCGTCCCGGTGCCGGCTCGATGGCCGAGAACCGCGCGCCCTTGCCATAGCGCTTGGGCGCGGGCACGAGCGGGCCGGCATGGCCGCGCAGCCAGGCGGCCCAGTCGGTCCACCAGCTGCCGGGCTGTTCCGTCGCGCCGTCCAGCCATTCGGGCAGCGTGGCAGGCAGAGCGCCGTCCTCGCGGACCCAGTGGCTGCGCTTTTTCTTGGCGGGGGGATTGATGACGCCCGCGATGTGGCCGGAGGCTCCCATCACGAAGCGCTTCTCGCCGGGCAGGACCTGGGTGGAGGCATACGCGGCATCGACGGGGACGATGTGGTCCTCGCGCGAGCCATAGATGTACACGGGCAGGTCCACGAGGTTCAGGTCGATCGACTCGCCGCACACGGTCAGGCGGCCGGGCTTGCAGAGGTTGTTCTCGAGGTAGAGATTGCGCAGGTACCAGGCGTAGAACGGCCCGGGCAGGTTGGTCGAGTCGCTGTTCCAGTAGAGCAGGTCGAAGGGAGGCGGCGTCTCGCCCTTCAGGTAGTTGCCCACCACGTACGTCCAGACAAGGTCGTTGGGCCGCAGGAAGCTGAACGTGGAAGCGAGGTCCTGCCCCTTCATCAGGCCGCCCTGCCCCATCTGCAGTTCGCGGAAATGCACGAAGCTCTCGTCGATGAAGACGTCGAGGATGCCGGTTTCGGCGAAATCGATGAACGTGGTGAGGAAGGTGGCGCTGGCCACGGGCTCCTCGCCCCGGGCTGCCAGCACGGCCAGGCCGGTAGCCAGCATGGTGCCGCCCACGCAGAAGCCGAGCGCGTTGATCTGGTCGCTGCCGGAGATTTCGCGGACGGTGTCGATGGCGCAGAGTACCGCGTCCTCGATGTAGTCGTCCCAGGTGGCGTTCGCCAGGGACTGGTCCGGATTGCGCCAGCTCACCACGAAAGTGCGGTGCCCTTCGGACACCGCATGCCGGATGAGCGAATTCTCGGGCTGCAGGTCGAGGATGTAGAACTTGTTGATGCAGGGCGGCACGACCAGCAGCGGGCGCTGGTGCACCTTGGGCGTGAGCGGCTTGTACTCGATGAGCTGGAAAAGCGCGTTCTCGTACACCACGGCACCCTCGGAGGTGGCCACGTTACGGCCCACCTCGAAGACGCTTTCGTCGGTCATGGACACATGGCCCTGCCGCATGTCGTGCAGCAGGTTGGCGATGCCCTTGGCCAGGCTCTCACCCTGGGAATCGATGGCCTTCTTCTGCGCCTCGGGGTTGAAGACGAGGAAATTGCTGGGTGCCATGGCCGCCATCCACTGCTCCACGCCGAAGCGGATGCGCGCGCGCGTCTTGGGATCGGTGTCCACCGCATCGGCCAGCCCCATCAGGGTGCGGGCGTTGAGCAGGTAGGACGCGGCGGCGAAGGCCGCCGTGGGGCTCTCGGCCCACGCGGGGGCGCTGAAGCGGCGGTCTTTCATGGCGGCCGGCTGCAGCGCCTGGCTCCAGAGCTCGGACGCTTCCTTCAGGTACTGCTGCTGCAGCCCGGCCAGCTTGTCCGGGGAGAAGGCAATGGCCGGACCGGCCTGCGCGGAAGCGGCGCCGGCAGCGGCAGGGCCGCCAGCCTGCCGGAAGGCTTCCAGCGCCTGCATCCAGCTTTCGCTCAGTTTCTGCTGGATCTGCCGGGCATTGCCGGCCCAGCCTGCGTCAAAATCCATGAACGTGTCTCCTCACACCCAGCCATCATGCCATCCCGGCAGCGCTTCCGAAGGGAATCGCGCCATGGCCATGGCATTGTTGCCGAGCGGTACGTCCGGAAGCAATGCCACTTTCGCTTTTTCACGATATAGCTCAGTTTTCGGGAAGACGGCTCCATGTATCTGGTAATCATCGGCTGGTTGTACGTCACCGTGATGATGGCCGCCGCCGAGGCCGCCAGTCCGCAGGGCAGCCTGCTGGGCGCGGCGGTGACCTTCGTGCTCTACGGGCTGGTACCCATCTCGATCGTCGCCTACATCCTCGGCACACCGGCCCGCAAGCGCGCCCTGCGGCAGAGGGAGCAGCACGAGCGGGAAAGGGCCGCGCGCCCCGCGGGTCGGGAAGCACCTCCGGCGGACGCGGCCTCAGCCGCCACGCGGCCCGAGCCAGATGCAGGCGGCGAACCGCCCGCCGGTGCTGCCGAACCGCTGCATGGAGGCGCGGTGCGAAAAGAACCGTGAGGCCTGGCGCACGGTGCACCAGCCGTCCCCCCCGTCGTTGCCCCACACGCCCGCCACGCCCAGCGCGCCGAGCCGCCGCCGTGCCAGTCCGGGCAGGTCGGCCAGGTACTTGCTCCCGCCCTGCGGGGAAAAATGCGTGGTCGCCCCGGCATCCCGTGCGCAGAACGCTTCCCGGACCTCTTCGCCCACCTCGAAGGCGGACGGCCCGATGCACGGGCCCAGCCATGCCAGCACGCCGCCAACCGCATCCAGGTGCGCGAGCGCCTGTTCCAGCACGCCACCGGCCAGGCCGCGCCAGCCGGCATGCACCGCCGCCACGGCGGAACCCTTGCGGTCCGTCAGCAGCACGGGCAGGCAGTCCGCGACCATGATGGTGCAGGCCCGGCCCGGCAGGCGGGCGATGCAGGCGTCGGCCTCCGTGCCGTCCGGCACGCCGCGGTCCAGGTCCGCCACGGCCGTCCCGTGCACCTGCCGCAGGAAGGTGGGTGCCACCGCGGCCCCTCCCCCAAGGTCCGCCAGGCGGGCGCGCAGGTGCGCCCGGTTGGCCAGGACGGCATCCGGATCGTCGCCGACGTGGTCGCCCAGGTTCAACGCAGACCATGCGTCCCGACTCACGCCGCCCGGCCGTGCCGTGCACACCGCATGCACGTGGCCGGGCACGGGCCAGTCGGGCAGCAGCCAGCCGTCCGGCAGGCAATCAGCCGCGGGCGGCAAGGTGCTAGCTCCCGGCATCGGGGCAGGCGGAAGGATGGGCCGCCTGGAAAGCCGGCAGCGCGGATGCGGCCTCCCAGGCCGCCATGGTGCGCGGCAGCCCGGCCAGATCGACCTCGAAGCGCTGCGCATTGAAGATCTGCGGCACCAGGCAGCAGTCGGCGAGCGTCGGGACATCGCCCCAGCACAGCCGCGATGGCGGCAGGCCCGCCGCCTCGCGGGCGCGGGCCAGCAGGCCGAGCTGCCGCTCGAACGACTCCAGGCCGCCGCGCGCCCAGTGGCGGTACCAGGCGGTCTTCTCCGCGTCATCATGGCCCAGCGTCTGGGTGAGGTACTTGAGCACCCGCAGGTTGTTGACCGGGTGGATCTCGCAGGCCACCATCTGGGCCAGTGCCCGCACGTGGGCCCGGCCGAGCGCGTCGCCGGGCAGCAGCGGCGGCTGCGGATGCGTTTCGTCCAGGTATTCGATGATCGCCATCGACTGCACGAGCGTGCTCTCGTCACCCAGTTCCAGCGCCGGCACCAGCGCGTCCCCGACACGGTCCGCGTAGCCGGGTGCGCGGTGTTCCGCGCGCACGAGGTGCACCGGCACGTACTCGTAGGGCAGCCCCTTCAGCGCCAGGGCGATGCGCACCCGGTAGGACGCGGAAGAGCGGAAATAGTTGAACAGCTTCATGGTCCGCCAAGCATAACGTCCGTGCATGGCACACTCTGGCCGGGGCCTGCCGACGCCAGCACGGCGCGCACAGGCCATCGCCCCCCACCGAGACAAGGCCTGACATCCACCATGAACTACGTGATTCCTCCTGCGCCCATTCCCAGCGTGCCCGTGGCGGGCACCACTGACCGCTTTCCGGTGCACCGCATCTACTGCGTCGGCCGCAACTACGAGGAGCACGCCAAGGAAATGGGCTTCACCGGCCGGGAGCCGCCGTTCTTCTTCCTCAAGCCGGCGGACGCCATCGTCCCGGTGGCGGCGGGCGAGACGGGCCGCATGCCCTACCCCACGCTCACGGCCAACCTGCACCATGAGATCGAACTGGTGGTGGCCATCGGCCGGGGCGGACGCGACATCCGCGCGGCCGATGCCCTGCAGCACATCTTCGGCTATGCCGTCGGCCTCGACATGACCCGCCGGGACCTGCAGAACGACATGAAGAAGCAGGGACGCCCCTGGTGCATCGGCAAGGGTTTCGAGCACAGCGCGCCCATCGGTCCGATCACGCCGGCCGCGCAGGCGGGCGACGTGTCCAAGGCCCCCATCTGGCTGCAAGTGAACGGCGCCGACCGGCAGCGCAGCACGGTCGCGCAGCTGATCTGGAACATCGCCGAAACCATCGAGCACCTGTCCGCCGCCTGGGAACTGCAGCCCGGCGACCTCATCTTCACGGGCACGCCCGAGGGCGTGGGCGCGGTGGTGCGCGGCGACGTGCTGGAAGGCGGCGTGGACAGGCTGGGCACCCTGCGCGTGGAAATCGCCTGAACATGACCACCCGCAGGCCGATCAAGCACTGCCGTGAATGCGGGGTTGCCGTGGAGTACCGCGTGCCCGACGACGGCGACACCAAGCTGCGCGCCGTCTGCCCGGCTTGCCACACCATCCACTACGAAAATCCGCTCAACGTGGTCGGAACGGTGCCCGCGCTGGGAGACAAGGTGCTGCTGTGCAAGCGCAACATCGAGCCCCGCTGGGGCAAGTGGACCCTGCCGGCGGGTTTCATGGAGCTGAACGAGACCACCGCCGAGGGTGCGGCCCGCGAAACCGACGAGGAGGCCGGCGCGCAGATCACCATGGGACCGCTCTTTTCCGTGCTCAACGTGCCACGCGTGGGGCAGGTGCACCTGTTCTACCTCGCCCGCCTGGACAGCGACCAGTTCGCCCCCGGGTACGAGACCATCGAGGCCCGGCTCTTCGCGGAAGACGAGATCCCGTGGGACGAGATCGCTTTCCGCACGGTCAAGGTCACGCTCGAGAAATACTTCGCCGACCGCCGCTCCGGCGCTTTCGGCATGCACTGCGTCGATATCGATTGACTGACCCGGCGCCCTGCGGCCCGGCTTCCCGGACACCATGACCGATGACCTGCAGCGCCTGCGCGCTGGCGACCTCGCGGGTGCGCGCGTACTGCGCATCGCTGCCGGCCTGGAACACTTTCCGCGCGAGGTCTTCGACCTGGCCGATACGCTGGAGGTGCTGGATCTCTCGGGCAACCGCCTCTCGGCGCTGCCCGATGACCTGCATCGGCTGCACCGGCTGAAGGTGTTCTTCGCTTCGTCCAACCGGTTCACCGAACTGCCCGCCGCGCTGGGCGACTGCCCGCAGCTGGAGATGGTGGGCTTCAAGGCCAACCACATCGCCCACGTGCCGGCCCGGGCGCTGCCTGAACGGCTGCGCTGGCTGATCCTGACGGACAACGCCATCACGGAATTGCCCGGTGCCCTGGGAGAACGGCCCCGGCTGCAGAAGCTGATGCTGGCCGGCAACCTGCTGCGCACCCTGCCCGATACGCTCGGGCAATGCAGGTCACTGGAACTGCTGCGCATCGCCGCCAACCGCATTGAAACCCTGCCGGACTGGCTGGCCAGCCTGCCCCTGCTCGCCTGGCTGGCCATCGGTGGCAATGCGTTCAACGAAGCCGCCGAAGAACTCGCGCGCTGCAGCCAGGCCGCCGGACCTGTGGGCTGGAGCCGCCTTCAACTGGGCGAACTGCTGGGAGAAGGCGCGTCCGGCCGCATCATGGCGGGCAGGCTGGAGGGTGCCACCGGCATGCGGGAAGTGGCCGTCAAGCTGTTCAAGGGCGAGGTCACGAGCGATGGCTGGCCACTGACCGAGATGGCTGCCAGCCTGGCCGCCGGGGAGCATCCGCGGCTGATCCCGGTGCTGGGGAGGCTCGATGACCACCCGGACGGCGTACAGGGCCTGGTGATGGAACGCATCTCCGCGGACTACCGTACGCTGGCCGGTCCGCCCAGCTTCGAGAGCTGCACACGCGATGTCTATCCGCCCGGCCTGCGGCTGCCGGCCAGCGTGGCATTGCGCATCGCGGCGGATGTGGCCTCGGCGCTGGCACACCTGCATGGCCAGGGGCTGGTGCATGGCGACCTGTACGCGCACAACCTGCTGTGGCGCCCGGATGCCCCCGCCGGCCAGGCGACCTGCCTGCTGGGGGATTTCGGCGCTGCCGCTTTCGCACCGCCCGGAACCCTGGGCGACGCGCTGCGCCGCATGGATGTGCGCGCGTTCGGCGTGCTCCTGGCCGAACTGTGCACCCATGCCGATAATCCCCTGGCCGGAAGCGATGCCCCGGCCCTGGCCCGGGACTGCCTGCACGAGGAACCGGCCGCACGGCCCGATGCCGCGGCACTGGCTGCGCGCTGCGCACAGTGGGCGGCCGGCTGACCGGACGCCCCGGAAGATCAATACAGGTCGTGTCGCACGGCGTGCGCGTAATGTGCATCCGCATCCAGGGCCTGGGCCTCGCTCCATCCCAGCACCGCAGCCTTCATGCGACCGGGCGTGGGCAGCGACCGGCGGTCCAGGTGGGACTGCGGCGTCCACAACTGCGCGCGCTGGATGGCCTTCCCACAATGGAACAGCGTCTCGTCGATGGCCACGACAACCCCCAGCTTCGGGCGCTTGCCATGCTCCGCGAGCTTCGCCAGCAGGTCCGGCGCCAGCGACAGCTGCGCACGCCCGTTGATGCGCAGGAAGATATCCAGCCCCGGAAACAGGAACAGCATGGCCACGCGCGCATCGTCGCCCAGGTTGCGCAGCGAGGCGAGGCGGTTGTTGCCCGGCCAGTCGGCGAAGGCCACGGTGCGCTCATCCAGCGCCTGCACGAAGCCGGGCGGCCCTCCCCGCGGCGAGGCATCCAGCCCGCCTCCGCCCGCCGTTGCGAGACAGAAGAAGGTGGCGGCGCGCAGGTACTCGACATGGAAGGGCGTCAGCGCCGGCAGCACGCTGCGGGTGATGGTGTCGGAAGGAGGATTGTAGAGTGCGTCCAGATCGATGGCTGGAGCACCATCCGGTGCACGGGAGGCGGGTTGAGAAGTCATGTCTCCATGCTAGGGAACGCTTCGCCGGCCTGCTAAGCTCGCGGCGCCATTCGATAGCGCGCTCACGCCATGTCCGACACTGCCGCATGGATTGACCTGCATGACGACGACACCGGCCCGCTCGTGGTCGGCCGCGCCGGCACGCAGGTGAACCACGATACCGCCCCGCACAGCCACCGCCGCGGCCAGCTGATCGGCTGCAGGCGCGGCGTGCTGAGCGTCGGGGCCGACACCGGCCATTGGGTGATTCCGGCGCGGCATGCGATCTGGCTGCCCCCGGGCCGGCCGCATTCGTCGCGTATGCATGGCCCCTTCACCGGCTGGTCGCTGTACGTGGCGGGCCCCGCATGCCAGAGCCTGCCGGATTCCCCCTGCACCGTGGCCGTCAGCCCGCTGCTGTGGGAAGCCGCCCTGCGATGCGCCGAGCGCGCAAATGCCCTGCCCGATCCGGTGCAGGATCGGCTGGCAGGCGTCATCCTTGATGAACTGCGAAGCATGGTGCCCAGACCGCTCGGCCTGCCCATGCCGAGCGATGCACGCCTGCTGCGCATCGCGCGTGGACTGCTGGCAGACCCGGCCCGGCGCCAGAGCCTGCAGGCATGGGCCGGCTGGGCGGCACTGTCGCCCCGCACCCTCAGCAGGCGCTTCGTGGCCGAAACCAGCCTGAGCTTCACGGCCTGGACCCAGCGTGTGCGGCTGCTGCGATCGCTCGAGTGGCTGGCAGACGGCCAGTCCGTGACGCAGGTGGCGCTGGACCTGGGCTACGACAGCGTGAGCGCCTTCATCGCCCTCTTCAAGCGCGAACTGGGCCGCACGCCGGCAGCCTATTTCGGAAGGCAGGCCCCGGCCGACAGGCGCATGCCGTCGAAGCTCACTTGAGCCACTTGTCGGCTGCCTGCTTCAGCTGGCCGCGGGCATCCATCAGGCCCCAGACGAACTCCATCACGCGCGAATAGTCCGCATCGTCCTTGGGCAGCATGAAACCCAGCGTGTTCTGCGGCGTGAGCGGCGCGGCGACGAAAGCCGCATACAGGCGCGGATCGGCCTTGGCGTAGTACAGGGCCTCGTATGTCTCGGTGATCATCACGTCGCCCTTGCCCTCGGCGATGAGCGCGGGGATCTCGGCATTCTTGTCGTGCGTGCTGACTTCTGCCGCCTTCAGGCTCTCCAGCACGAAGGCTTCATTGGTGCCGCCCGGGTTCTTGATGACGCGCACGCCCGGCCGGTTGAGATCGGCCAGGGTCCGGAACCTGTCCTTGTCGGCGGCACGCACCAGCGCCACCTTGCCGAACGGCGCGTAGCCCGGCAGCATTTCGATCTGGCGGATGCGCGTGACATTGCGCGTGATGCCGCCCACGGCCACGTCGAACCTGTCGGCCTGGATGTCCTTCATCAGGTTGGGCCAGGTGGTGGAGACGTATTCGATCTTCACGCCCAGCTCCTTCGCCATGGCCTCGACCACGTCGATGTCGTGGCCCGCATAGCCGCCATCGGCCTTGATCGCGAAGGGCCGGTAGTCGCCGGGCGTGCCGACGCGCAGCACCTTGCTGTCCATGATGCGGTCGAGCCGGGGACCGGCATGGGCGGCCTGCAGGAAGCCGGCGGCCGCCAGGGCAGCGGTGGCAATGAGGGTGGCGACGGACGTGCGCTGCATGCAAGGGCCTCAGGGTGGGTGCGTTGGAGGAAAGGGCAACGCCAGCATACCGCGACACACACGCAGTCACCGGGCAGGAGGCGTCCTCCGCCGGCACCGATCCGCCCTGCGGAACCCTCAGGGGCGCGATTCGACGAAGAACGGTTGCTGCGCTCCCCCCGGAACGACCGTGCCGCGCTGGACGGGAGCCACCTCGACGCTGGACGCAGCACCGGCTCCACCGGCTCCACCGGCTCCACCGGCTCCACCGGCACCATTCGGAACATTTGGATTATTCGGACTGTTCGAGCCACCCGCACCACCGGACGGCCCGGGCACGCCCCCGGGCGCAGTGCCCGGTACCGTGGACCCGGGCGGGTCGGTGGTCACGGGCGGCAGCGCTCCGTTGCCGCCCGGGTTGGCCGAGGGCGGCGCAGAGCCCCCGTTTTCCGCGGGCAGGTCCACCTCTGCCGGGGGAACATACGGCACGCTGGGCGTAGCATCCTGCAGCGGCGTCAATGGCGCCTCGGTGATCTCGGGCCGCGTATCCGCGGGTGCGCTGGCCGGTGCACTGGAAGGCGGCGCAGGCGCCCTCGCCGGCGGCTCCGTGCCCGGTCCACCCGCCTGCGCATCGGTGCGCCGCCCGAACAGGTCATAGACGGAAAGTGCCCACTGCCGCACGCCGTCCACCGCCTGGCCGACCCAGGTGCTTTCCTCCTGGTCGATGAATTTCTCTCCGGGGTCGATCACGCGCGAGCGCAGGGCCTGCTGGAAGACGTCGCCGACCATCGGCAGCGCGCTGTGCGCGCCCTGCCCCCAGTAGTCGCTGCGCAACGTCACGCGCCCGTCGTTGAAGCCGGCCCAGGCGCCCGCCACCAGTTGCGGATGCATGAGCAGGAACCATCCGTCCGCGGCGTCCTGCGTCGTGCCGGTCTTGCCCGCAACGTCCGCGGTGATGCCGTAGCGCGACCGGATGGCGGCGCCCGTGCCCTTGTCCACCACGGCGCGCAACGCATTGCGCAGCATCTGCGCGGGCCCCAGCCCCAGCACGCGCTCCGGGGCGGCCGGGCTGAAGTCTTCCAGCACCTTGCCGTTCTTGTCCTCGATGCGCGTGATGACCGTGGGTGCGATGTAGCGGCCCGCTTCGGCGATGGTTCCGTACGCCGCCACCATTTCCTTGAGCGTGACAGGGCTTGTGCCCAGCGCCAGGGACGGCACGGCATCCAGCGGGGATTCCCGCACCCCCATGGCGCGCGCCAGGTCGACCACGCGTTCCGGTCCGACCTGCTGCATCAGCTGCGCCGTGATCGTGTTCTTGGAATAGGCCAGCCCGTCGCTCAGCGTCATCGGCTCGCCGCTCGGCGCGGCGCCTTCGTCCGTGGGGCGCCATACACGGCCGCCACCCAGCGGAATCTCCACGGCCTGGTCGATCAGCATATCGGTAGGCAGCGCTCCCTTGGCGAAGGCAGCTCCATAGACGAAGGGCTTGAAGGTCGAGCCCGGCTGCCGCCGCGCCGCCTGCACGTGGTCGAACGGATCCTGCGCGAAATCACGGCTGCCCACCCACGCGCGGATCTGGCCGGAGCGGGGATCCATTGCCAGGAAGCCCGCCTGCACGCGGGTCTTTTCCTGGCGCAGCTTGCGCATGAAGTCCGTATCCGCCAGCAGGGACTTGAGGGCGTCGTCCTCGGACGCGCCCTTCGCCACGGCAGCGGCATACTGGGGCGACTCCCGCACGAACGCCTGCACCAGGGGACTCCTGGCATTCCAGACCCGCGGCCCCCACGCCCCGTCGGCAACGGATTGCAGCTGGCGGCCCTGCCGGGCCACCGCCTGGTTGGCCAGGGTCTGCAACCGGAAATCGATGGTCGTGCGGATCACCAGGCCGTCAGCGTACAGGCTGTATCCATTGCGGTCGGCCCAGTCGATGAGCTGCTTGCGCAGTTGCTGGGCCAGGTGGGGTGCCGGGCCCGCGGCCTCCAGCTGGCGCTCGAACCGGATGCGCAGGGGCCGCTTCGACAGGGTCTCGAAATCCCTGGACGACAGCTTGCCGCGCTTTTCCATCTGCGCCAGCACCACGTTGCGCCGCGCCTGGGCCCGCTCCGGATTCAGTACCGGGTTGTAGTAGCTCGTGCCCTTCAGCATGCCGATGAGCGTCGCGCTCTCCAGCACCGTGAGCTTGTCGGCCGACTTGTCGAAATAGGTACGCGCCGCCATCTCGATGCCATAGGCGTTGTAGAGGAAAGGCACCGTGTTGAGATAGGTTTCCAGGATTTCGTCCTTGGAATACAGCGCCTCGATCTTCAATGCCGTGATCGCTTCCTTGAGCTTGCGCGTCAGCGTGGGGGCGCGGCCCACGTCCTCGGGGTAGAGATTGCGTGCAAGCTGCTGCGTGATCGTCGATCCGCCCTGCTTGTCGCCCCCCAGGGTGCGGATCAGGGCCGAACCGGTGCGCCGCCAGTCCAGCCCGAAGTGGTCGTAGAAGCGGTGGTCTTCGGTAGCGATCAGCGCATCCACCACCGACGGTGCGATGTCTTCCAGCGCCACCCATTCCCGGTTCACCCAGCGGTACTCGGCCAGCAGGCGGCCGTCGGCCGACACGAGCTGGGCCGGCTGTTCGGTCTTGGCTTTGCGGATGTCGCTGATCGCGGGCGTGAAGGGCCAGAGCAGCAGCGTATAGACCACCAGCGCCGCCGGCACGGCGGCCAGCGCCCACAGCAGCATCCGGGCCGGCCGCCGGGCGAGGAACCAGCGCAGCGCGGCGCCGGCACGGCGGGCCAGCGAGGAAAACGGCCCGCTGGACAACCAGGAGCGCAGGGAAGCGAGCAGGGAAGCAATCACACGGTCAGGAGGTAAAAACCCATTGGCGCAGCGGGCGGGCGTTGGGCCGGCCTGGCGCGGCATCGCGGCAGACGGGCCCGGCGGAAGGGACATGCACGGCAACGCTGCCGATGCACATTCCGCGAGCGCGATGGTACCGGGTCCGCGAAAGCGGCCCCACCATCCTGCGGATGGGAGTCGTTCCTGCTAGGCTGGTTCCCATGAAGCCGACCCGACACCCCGCGCGCCGGGCACTGCGCGGCATGCTGGCCAGCCTTCCTCTGGCCGCCCTTCCCGCATGCGATGCCCCGCCGGCCCCCAGCCGCTTCTCGATCCATCTGTGCGGAGTCCCTCAACGCTGGGAGGACACCGACACCCGATGGGACACGCTCTACGCAGCCCAGCTCGACGGAGACGACGAACTGGTCATCGCATTGCGCATTCCCGCCGGACATCAGGCCGTGCCGGCAGCCACGGGCGTGCAATTCCATCTCACGGCTTCGCCCGGCCAGCTGCGTCCGGGCCAGATCGCATCACTGGCAGGCACTTTCCGGCTGGCCGCCGAATCCGGTGCCGACCGCACACAACGACAGCCCGGCACCGGATCGGCGGTCGTCTTCCGCGAGCCCGCCCCGCCGTGGGCCGTCCGGACGGGCGAACTGCGCATCTCCGAGGTCCGCACGATTCCGAAGGATGGGCAGGTGAGCGCCCGTGCCGTGGCAACCGGCAGCTACCGGCTGGACATGGCCCCCGATGGCGCCGGTGCCGGCGTCCCGTCCTGCACGGTGCGCGGCACCTTCGAAGGCGCCATCTTCCGCCTGAAAGCCGGCACGGACTGACGGTCCCGCCGATGGCGGATCAATCCAGCGCGAACACCATCACCTTGAGCGACCGCTCGGCATCCACGTCCGCGAACACCGCCGGATTCGCGACCCGCTCCACCCAGCGCAGTTCCGGCGCCTGCTCGCGCATCTGGCCCAGCAGGAAATCAGTGCCCAGTTCGGGCGCGTTCAGGCACAACAGCGCATGCCCTCCGGGTGCGAGCAGGCCGGGCAGGCGCCGCATGAGCCGCGCGTAGTCCTTCGTCGCGACGAAGCTGCCCTTCTGGTAGCTCGGCGGATCGGTGATGACCAGGTCATAGGGCCCGCCGCGGCCGATCTTGCCCCAGCTGGTGAACACGTCGTGCGCCAGGAAACTCGCGCCCTGCTCCAGCCCGTTGAGCCGGTGGTTCTGCTGGCCGATGGAGATCGCGCCCTGCCCCATGTCCACGTTGACCACCTGCACCGCCCCGCCCTGCAAAGCCGCGACGGAGAAAGCGCAGGTGTAGGCAAAAAGATTCAGCACCCGCGGCCCGAGCCCATCGGCGGCCCGGCGCGCCGCCACGTATTCGCGCACCCAGCGCCGGCCCTCGGCCATGTCGAGGAACAGGCCATGGTTCTGGCCCCGCAGCACATGCACGCGATAGCGCGCGCCCTGCTCCGTGACCACATGCGGCTCCGACACCTCGCCAGCCATCAGGCGCGTTTCGGTCTTTCCCGGAGACCTGCACTGGAACACCCAGCACAACGGTTCCCCGGGAGCGATCTGCGCCCAGCGGGCCTGCAGCGCCGCACCGATGGCGGCCAGGGCGTCCTCTTCCATCGGCAGGAAGCTGGTGAGCACGAAGGCGGGTGGATATGCATCCAGCGACCAGTGCTCGCAACCCGGGTACAGGCCGCCCCGGCCGTGGAAGATGCGCCGGGCGTCCGGGCCCGGAGCCATGTGGGCGATGGCATGCAGCAGGGGTTCCATCAAGGAGGGGGCGGTCGCTCGCCGCGCGCTGAAAGCGCAGTGCGTTCCGGTGCAAAAGTGGCTGGGGCATCGATTTTGCCTTGATGGACCGCTAGCATTTTCATATCGCTGCAGCGCGGCATCCGGCAGGCGCTACCGCGGCCATGGCGGACGGGCGCGATACACAACGCTGCAGTCGGCCATGCCATACCGGATACAGTGCTGGCGGCGCGGGCCGACACGGCCTGTTCCACGGAGCGGCTCCGAAGAGCCGCCCTCATCCAAAACCAATCCATAACAGGGGAAGAGCAATGAAAAAAACGTTGGCCGCGGCCATCATGGGTATTGGCCTGTCCATCGGTGCCTGGGCGCAAGGCACGGAATCGGACCGGCAGGCGCAGATCGAGGCAAAAGTGAAAGCGCTGCACTGGATCGACCAGGGGCAAGGCGAGATCGGCAGCCAGGCTACGATCCGGATTCCAGGCGGCTACCGCTTCCTGGGCGAACAGGACACGGCCAAGCTGCTGGAACTCTACGGAAACCCGCCGTCACCCGACCACTACCTGATCGCGCCCGGCACGCTGAAATGGTTCGCCGTGTTCTCCTTCGACGATACCGGCTACGTCAAGGACGACGAGAAGATCAATGCCGCGGAACTGCTGTCCTCCATGAAGGCATCGGATGTGCAGAGCAACAAGCAACGCAAGAAGCTGGGAATGGAGGCCCTCTACACGGAAGGCTGGCAGGTCGAGCCGCATTACGACACGCAGAGCAAGCGGCTGGAATGGGGCCTGCGCCTGCGCGACGAAAGCGGCCACAAAGCCATCAACTACACCTCGCGCATTCTCGGGCGCACTGGGGTGATGAGCGCCGTCCTCGTTTCCGATCCCGATGCCCTCGCCCAGGACACCGAGGAATTCAAGCAGGTGCTCACCGGCTTCAAGTACAACAGCGGCCAGTCCTATGCCGAATTCAGGAACGGCGACAAGATCGCCCAGATCGGGCTGGGCGCTCTCGTACTGGGGGGCGCTGCCGCAGTCGCCACGAAAAAGGGTCTGTGGGCCGTGATCGGCGGCTTCATCGCCGGGTTCTGGAAGCTGCTGCTGGCCGGGGCGGCCGGCCTGCTGGCGGGCATCGGCAAGCTCTTCGGCCGCAAGAAAGACGCCTGAAGCGGCAAGGGGCGGGCCCTGCGTCCCGTTCCCGCTTATTCCCGCTTATTGCAGCACCGATGTCTGAAAAACTGCCGTGTTCCCGCTGATCAGTCCCGAGGCGCAGGTCATGCTGGCCATCTGCGCGTTCTATGCGTATGACGCCTGCGTGCCCCTGGCCGAAGGCGCCGGACTGGTACGCCGTCCCCGCCGCACGTGCTGGCGCGGCATGCTGGCCACCCAGGGCTTCGAAGTCCGCTGGGCCTATCTGGCCTGGCCTGCGCTGTTGTCTCCGCACCAGCCCGTGTACCAGCTGCGCTGGCAACCGGACCAGGTCCGGCTGCCGGGCGACGCCGCTGCGGTTCGGCGCCTCCAGGCCCATGCCGACAGCTTCCGCCATTTCGTGCTGCCGCTCTACGGGCTGGGCGCGTCGCTGTTCCTGCTGCTGCCATCAGCGCTTTTCGTGTGGCCTGGCGAGGCCGTGCAACTGGCTGCCGCAGGGATGATCTACTTCTTTGCGGCATGGACTGCCGTGTGGACATGGCGGCATGGCGACAAGGGACACTCACCACGCCCAGTGGCCCGATCGGTGGCCATCCAGGCCCTCGCATGCCCCCCTTTCGCGCTGAACTCCGTACGCAAGCTCGCGGCCGCCTACGCTCCCGGCATGGATCTGCTGCAGGCTGCGCACCGGTTGCTGGACCCGCCCGCGTGGCATGCACTTGCGCAGCGTGCGCAGGCGGCCATCGAGGCCGACATCGAAACAGCACAGGCGGAAAGTCCGGCAGCCACGGCACGGTCGCAGCGGCTCTCCAGTGCACTGCGCCAACTGCAAGCGCACATGCCGGAGGCACCCGGCAAGGAAACTCCCTGAGAAGGTCCGCCAGGCGGCGTTCCCCGTGCCGGGCAGGTGCCGAGGCACCGCCCGGCACTTGCCCGATCAGCCACCGTCAATCGACCGAGGCCCCGGACTGCTTCACCGCCTTGCCCCACTCCACGATCTCGCTGGCGACGAACTGGTCCATCGCCTCGGGCGTGGTCGGCGCGGGCTCGGAGCCGCGGTCACGGATGAATTTCTGCATGTCCGGACTGTTCAGGATGTCGACCACCTCGCGGTTCAGTCGGTCCACGACGGGCCGGGGCGTGCCCTTGGGCGCCATCAGCCCGAGCCAGCCCACGGCCTCGAAGCCCTTGAACTCCGGCAGGCCGCTCTCGGCGATCGTGGGCACCTGGGGCAGCTGGCTGGAGCGCGTGGCGGAGGTCACACCCAGCGGCACGGCCTTGCCCGCCTGGATGTTGGCCAGACCCGCCGTGACCGAATCCACCATCAGAGGTACCTGTCCACCCAGGAAGTCGGACTGCGCGGGACCGCTGCCCTTGTACGGGATGTGTTCGATCTCGATGCGGGCACGCGCCTTCACCATCTCCGCGCTCAGGTGCTGCGTGCCGCCGATGCCCGCGCTCGCATAGCTCAGCTTGCCGGGCTCCGCGCGCGCGCGGGCCACCAGGTCCTGCATGCTGCGGATGCCGGACGCCGGGTTGGCCAGGAACACCAGCGGCACCTTGGCCACCAGGCTGATGCCCTGCAGGTCCTTGCGCGGGTCGAAATTCACCTTGCGGTAGAGCGTCTGGTTCACCGCCATGGCGCTGCCCGCCATCACCAGCGTGTAGCCATCGGGCCTGGAACGCACCACCTGCTCGGTACCGATGTTGCTGCCGGCGCCCGCCTTGTTGTCCACCACCAGCGGCTGCCCCAGGCGGGTGCCCAGCTTTTCCGCGAGGGCACGCGCGAAGATGTCCGTGGCCTGGCCCGGGGGGAAGGGAACGACCAGGGTGATGGGCCGCTCGGGCCAGGCGGCCGAGGCGGCACCGCAAAGGGCCAGAAGCAAGGCGGGAAGGCAGTGGCGAGTGCGCATGGGTGGTTGTCTCCGGGGAAGCGATATGCGCAAGCATCATAGGCGGCGCCTGCGGCGGGTCCGGAGGCGTGAAGCGCCCGTTCCGCACCGGGGGATGGCTACCGCGTGCGGGCCCGGCCGGCTCGAAGCCCTTGCCGCGCAAGAGAAGCGCATACATGCACGGCGTCGCTGCTTTCCTTTTCTGAAAATCCGTCCCTCATTTCTACGGACTTTCCCGGCGGCATCCGTCTTCGCGGATATCCGCACCAATCCTCACCGCTCGTTTGCCATAATACGCGCGTGATTGCCCGCCATGCTGCTTTGAAAGCTTCCAGGCCTTAACAGGATTGCCGCCAGATGGAATACAGGAAGGAAATAGATGGATTAAGGGCATTGGCCGTTCTGCCTGTCATCCTCTTCCATGCAGGATTTACCGCATTCAGTGGCGGATTTGTAGGCGTAGATATCTTCTTCGTCATCAGCGGCTACCTGATCACCACCATCATCGTCGAAGAGATGGACAAGGGTACGTTCTCCTTGTCTAGTTTTTACGAACGCAGGATCCGAAGAATACTTCCTGCCCTCTTCTTCATGATGCTGTGCACGCTTCCATTCGCGTGGTTTTGGATGCTGCCACGCGAATTGAAAATCTTCTCGGAAAGCCTGGTGGCTGTCCCTCTTTTTGTCTCCAATATTCTTTTCTACCCGACAAGCGGTTACTTTGGCGCAGCATCCAAGCTCAATCCTTTATTGCATACGTGGAGCCTGGCCGTTGAAGAACAGTTCTACATCCTTTTCCCCGCCTTCCTGATGCTGACATGGAAACTGGGCAAAAAATGGATTATATCCCTCCTTCTCCTGGCCGTCGTCGCCAGCACGCTCCTCGCCCAATGGGGAGCGGTAACACATCCGTCTTTCACATTCTACCTGCTCCCGACACGTGGGTTTGAAATACTTATTGGCGCATTGATATCATTGCATGCAAAACACAAAAATGCTTCCGCTCCAGCCGGCCATGCGATGAGTGAATGTGCCAGCCTGAGCGGGCTGGCACTGGTGCTTTATTCAATATTCTCATCCCACGAAAACACTCCATCTCCCAGCCTGTACTCGCTCTTGCCCACAACAGGGGCTGCCCTCATCCTGGCTTTCTCGAGCCAGCGAAACCTTGTCGGAAGACTGCTGGGAGGCAGGTTTTTCGTTGGTATCGGCTTGGTCAGCTACAGTGCATACTTGTGGCATCAGCCATTGTTTGCCTTTGCGAGATTGAGGAGCATGAGCGAGCCAGGCATTTATACGCTTGGAATGCTGACCCTCCTGTCCATCCTGCTTGGGTTTATCAGCTGGAAATACATCGAGACGCCATTCAGAGCCCAGCGCCCCGGAAGCCGCAGGAAAACATTCATTCATGCTGCCATCGGAAGCTCATTCTTCATCATTATGGGGGTTTGCGGATATATCGCAGATGGATTCCCACAGAGATTGCCTGCCAGCTCATCTCCATTCCTTTCTGCCATCAACGACAGGAATCCCAGACAATCCGAATGCCACTTCGGAGCGGCAACATTTCCCCGACCTCAGGATTCGTGCATACTGGGAGACGCCAGAAATCTGCAAGGCGCACTGCTTGGAGACTCGCATGCTGACGCCATTTCTTTTGAGTTGGAGAAAGAACTGAAGTTGAAGAATATCGGATTCCTCAGTCTTACCTACAGTGGATGCCCACCGATACGAGGCATCTACAGAGCAGACACCTCTTTGGCGAACAGGTGCTTTGAATACAATCAGCAGACGTATAAATTTCTTCTAGAGAACAAGAACATCCATTACGTCATACTATCAGCCAGATGGACCCAATACCTAGAAAGAAAAAAATACGACAATGGCGAAGGTGGCATCGAAGATGGAGAGCATGGTTTCGTCGATGTCGTCGTCAATGGCAAAAAGAAATCCAGCGACGAGCCGGAAAGAAAATCATTAATAAAACAGCATTACCGCGCATCCATTGAAGAACTCTTGCAATCCGGAAAAAAAGTAATCATCATCTACCCGATCCCGGAAGTCGGGTGGGATGTGCCAGTCACCCAGCTCAAGAAATCATTATTCAATGGCAGGGAAGCCGCCCCCCTCACCACCTCCCATGCCTCCTTCGCAGCCAGGAATGAATCGGCCATAGCGACACTTGACTCCATACCCGACAGGAAAAACCTCATCCGCGTCAGGCCGGACAAGATATTCTGCGACACCCTCATTCCAGGCAGATGCGTCACGCAAATCGGAAACGAGGTGCTTTATTACGACGACGATCACCTGTCCAACAAAGGCGCGCAGTTGGTGATCGATGAGGCCATGAAATTCATCAAGTGAATGCGTATTTCCAGCTCCCGATGGCCTGCCCGTGCGACGGTCTTGACGAGAAGGCAATGCGCGCAGCCTTCAGCCCATCGATCTCCTGCGACAGACAAGTTCGCCCGAGGCCCGAGCAGGTTCGGCCACAGGGCGGCTCCCAATGAAAAAGGCGGCCGGAGCCGCCCTGCTTTCCGGAACGCGCCACGGTATCTGCCGCGACGCTCCAGGCTTCACTTCTTCTGCGGCGGCACATCCGTGCAGGAGCCGTGCGCGATCTCCGCCGCCATGCCGATGCTCTCGCCCAGCGTCGGGTGTGGGTGGATGGTCTTGCCGATGTCCACGGCGTCCGCACCCATCTCGATCGCCAGGGCGATCTCGCCGATCATGTCACCCGCATGGGTGCCCACGATGCCGCCGCCCAGGATCCTGCCGTGGCCATGGGCCTCGGGCGAATCGTCGAACAGCAGCTTGGTGTAGCCCTCGTCACGGCCATTGGCGATGGCACGGCCGGAAGCCGTCCAGGGGAACAGGCCCTTCTTCACCTTGATGCCTTGGGCCTTGGCCTGGTCCTCGGTCAGGCCCACCCAGGCGACTTCGGGGTCGGTGTAGGCCACGCTCGGGATCACGCGGGCGTTGAACGCTGCCGAGGCCAGCGCCTTGTCGCCCGTGAGTTCGCCGGCAATCACTTCGGCCGCCACATGCGCCTCGTGCACCGCCTTGTGCGCCAGCATGGGCTGGCCCACGATGTCGCCGATGGCGAAGATGTGCGGCACGTTGGTGCGCATCTGCACGTCCACGTCGATGAAGCCGCGGTCGGTCACGGCCACGCCGGCATTGTCGGCGCCGATCTTCCTGCCGTTGGGCGTGCGGCCCACGGCCTGCAGCACCAGGTCATAGACCTGCGGCTCGGGCGCCTTGCCGCCCTCTTCCGCGGCGGCGAAAGTGACCTTGATGCCTTCGGGCGTGGCCTCGGCCCCTACCGTCTTGGTCTTGAGCATGATGTTGTCGAAGCGGTGGGCATTCATCTTCTGCCACACCTTGACCAGGTCGCGGTCCGCGCCCTGCATCAGGCCATCCATCATCTCGACCACGTCCAGGCGTGCACCCAGGGTGGAATAGACGGTGCCCATTTCCAGGCCGATGATGCCGCCACCCAGGATCAGCATGCGCTTCGGCACTTCCTTGAGTTCCAGCGCGCCGGTGGAATCCACCACGCGCGGGTCCCGGGGCATGAACGGCAGGTGCACGGCCTGCGAGCCGGCGGCGATGATCGCGCGCTTGAAGGCCACGACCTTCTTGCTGCCCGTCTTCTCCTGGCCCTTGGCGCCCGTGGTTTCCTCCACTTCGAGGTGGTTGGCGCCCACGAACTGACCCACGCCGCGCACGGTGGTCACCTTGCGCATCTTGGCCATGGCGGCCAGGCCGCCGGTCAGCTTGCCGATGACCTTTTCCTTGTGCCCGCGCAGGGTGTCCACGTTGACCTGGGGCGTACCGAAATCGATGCCGGCCGCCTTCAGGTGGCTGGCCTCGTCGATGACGGCTGCCACGTGCAGCAGCGCCTTGGACGGGATGCAGCCCACGTTCAGGCAGACGCCGCCCAGGGTGGCATAGCGCTCCACGATGACGACCTTCAGGCCCAGGTCGGCAGCCCGGAAGGCCGCGCTGTAGCCGCCAGGGCCACCACCCAGCACGAGCACGTCGCACTCGAGGTCGGCATTGCCACCGAAGCTCGCCGCGACCGGAGCCGGGGCAGCTGCCGCCTTGGGGGCCGGCGCGGCAGCCTGGGCGGGCGCCGCGGGTGCGGGTGCGGATGCGGGCCCCGGGGACGGTGCCGGAGCGGCAGCCGCATCGGCGGCTTCCAGCGTCAGCACCACCGAACCTTCGGCGACCTTGTCGCCGACCTTCACCTTCACCTCCTTGACGACGCCGGCATGGCTCGACGGGATTTCCATCGATGCCTTGTCGGATTCGACGGTGATGAGGCTCTGTTCCACCTTGATGGTGTCGCCGGCTTTCACCAGCACTTCGATCACGCCCACTTCGGAAAAATCACCGATGTCGGGCACCTTGATGTCGATCACTGCCATGTCGGGTTTCCTTTCACAGCAGGATGCGGCGGTAGTCCGCCAACACCTGGCCCAGGTAGGCGTTGAAGCGCGCGGCAGATGCGCCATCGATCACGCGGTGGTCGTAGGAGAGCGACAGCGGCAGCACCAGGCGCGGCACGAACTGCTTGCCATCCCACACCGGCTTCATCTGGCCCTTCGAGAGGCCCAGGATGGCCACTTCGGGTGCGTTGATGATGGGCGTGAAGTGCGTGCCACCGATGCCCCCGAGCGACGAGATCGAGAAGCAACCGCCCTGCATGTCGGCCGCGCCGAGCTTGCCGTCGCGGGCCTTCTTGGCGAGCTCACCCATTTCCTGGCTGATCTGCAGGATGCCCTTCTTGTCGGCATCCTTGAGCACGGGCACCACCAGGCCGTTGGGCGTGTCCGCCGCGAAGCCGATGTGGAAGTACTGCTTGTAGACGAGCGTGTCGCCGTCCAGGCTGGTGTTGAACTCGGGGAACTTCTTGAGCGCGGCCACCACGGCCTTGATCACGAAGGCGAGCATCGTCACCTTCACGCCGGACTTCTCGTTCTCCTTGTTGGTGGAGACGCGGAAGGCTTCCAGCTCGGTGATGTCGGCCTCGTCGTTGTTGGTGACGTGGGGGATCATCACCCAGTTGCGGTGCAGGTTGGCGCCGCTGATCTTCTTGATGCGCGAGAGGTCCTTGCGCTCCACGCCGCCGAACTTGGAGAAGTCCACCTTCGGCCAGGGCAGCAGGTCCATGCCAACGCCGGAGCCGCCGCCGGCAGGCGCCTTGGCCGCCTGGGCCTTGGTCTGCACGCCGCCCGCCATCACCTGCCTGGTGAAGGCCTGGACGTCCTCCTGCGTGATGCGGCCCTTGGGGCCGGAACCCTTGATCTCTTCCAGCGGCACGCCCAGTTCGCGGGCGAACTTGCGCACCGAGGGAGATGCATGCGGCAGGCCGATGGGCGCGGCGCCCGGGGCATGCGGAGCAGGCGCCGGAGCAGAGGCAGCCGTGGCGCCGGCCTGCGGAGCGGCCTCCTCGGCCGGCAGTTGGCGGGGAGCGCGCGCGTCGGGTTCGGACTGGGGTGCCGGACGATCCACCGGTGCTGCGGCGGGTGCAGCCGACGGGGCTCCGACGGCGCCTTCCAGCACGGCCACGAGGTCACCCACGTTCACCTTGTCGCCGATCTTGATCTTCAGTTCCTTCACCACGCCGGCGGCGGGCGACGGGATCTCCATCGAAGCCTTGTCGGATTCCACGGTGAAAAGCGACTGCTCTTCCTTGACCGTATCGCCGGGCTTCACCAGCAGTTCGATCACCGCCACGTCCTTGAAGTCGCCGATGTCCGGCACCTTCACATCGATCGGACCCGCAGCCGCCGGGGCGGGTGCGGGCGCAGCCGGTGCCGGAGCGGATGCAGTGGCCGGGGCGGGAGCAGGTGCGTCCGCTTTCGCAGCGGGTGCGGCGGCGGGCTGCGCGCCCTCGCCTTCGGCCTCGACCACCACGATCACGGAGCCTTCGCTCACCTGGTCGCCGACCTTGACCTTGACCTCCTTCACCACGCCGGCGTGGCTGGAAGGGATCTCCATGGAAGCCTTGTCGGACTCCACGGTGATGAGCGACTGCTCGGCCTTCACCGTGTCGCCGGGCTTCACCAGCAGTTCGATCACGCCGACGGCGTCGAAATCCCCGATATCCGGGACCTTGATGTCAATCAGTGCCATTTGTGTTGTCTCCGGTGGGGTCAGGCGTGGAGCGGGTTCACCTTGTCGGCCTGGATGCCGTACTTCTGGATGGCCTCGGCCACCTTGGCGGCGGGCAGCTTGCCGTCCTCGGCCAGGGCCTTGAGCGCGGCCACGACGATGTAGTGGCGGTCCACCTCGAAGTGCTCGCGCAGCTTGCGGCGGAAGTCGCTGCGGCCGAAGCCGTCGGTGCCCAGCACCTTGTACGTACGGCCCTTGGGCACGAACGGACGGATCTGCTCGGCATACGCCTTCATGTAGTCGGTGGAAGCGATCACCGGGCCTTCGGTCTTGCCGAGCTGCTCCTCCACGAACGACGTGCGCGGGGTTTCCGTGGGATGCAGCAGGTTCCAGCGCTCCGCCTCCTGGCCGTCGCGCGTCAGCTCGTTGAAGCTCGGGCAGCTCCACACGGATGCGGCCACGCCCCAGTCCTTCTCCAGCAGTTCCTGGGCGACGAACGATTCGCGCAGGATCGTGCCGCTGCCCAGCAGCTGCACGGCGGGCGCGCCCTTCTTGAGGGCCGGCGCCTGTTTGCAGAGGTACATGCCCTTGATGATCTGCTCTTCCGTGCCAGGCTGCAGGCCGGGCATGGCGTAGTTCTCGTTGAGCAGCGTCAGGTAGTAGAAGACGTTTTCCTGGCGCTCGACCATGCGCTTCAGGCCGTCGTGCATGATGACGGCGACCTCGTGCGCGAAGGTCGGGTCGTAGCTGATGCAGTTCGGAATCGTGTTGGCCAGGATGTGGCTGTGGCCGTCCTCGTGCTGCAGGCCTTCGCCGTTCAGCGTGGTGCGGCCCGACGTGCCACCCAGCAGGAAGCCCCGCGCCTGCATGTCGCCGGCCGCCCAGGCCAGGTCGCCGATGCGCTGGAAGCCGAACATCGAGTAATACACGTAGAACGGGATCATGATCCGGTTGTTCGTGCTGTATGACGTGGCCGCGGCGATCCAGCTGGACATGCCGCCGGCCTCGTTGATGCCTTCCTGCAGGATCTGGCCGGCCTTGTCCTCGCGGTAGTACATCACCTGGTCCTTGTCCACTGGGGTGTACTGCTGGCCGTGCGGGTTGTAGATGCCGATCTGGCGGAACAGGCCTTCCATGCCGAAGGTGCGGGCTTCGTCCACCAGGATGGGCACCACGCGCGGGCCGATGGCCTGGTCGCGCAGCAACTGGGTGAGGAAGCGCACGTAGGCCTGCGTGGTCGAGATCTCGCGGCCTTCGGGCGTGGGATCGAGCACGGCCTTGAAGGTCTCCAGCGACGGCACGGTGAAGCTCTCGTCGGCCTTCGTGCGGCGGTGCGGAAGGTAGCCGCCAAGGGCCTTGCGGCGCTCGTGCAGGTACTTCATTTCCGGGGTGTCGTCGGCCGGCTTGTAGAACGGCAGGTCGGCGATCTGGCTGTCGGGAATCGGGATGTTGAAGCGGTCGCGGAAGGCCTTGATGTCCTCGTCGCCGAGCTTCTTGGTCTGGTGGACGGTGTTCTTGCCCTCGCCGATCTTGCCCATGCCGAAGCCCTTGACGGTCTTCACCAGCAGCACCGTGGGCTGGCCCTTGTGCTCGTTGGCGGCCTTGAAGGCCGCATAGACCTTCTGCGCATCGTGGCCGCCACGGCGCAGGTTCCAGATCTCGTCGTCGCTCATGTGCTCGACCATCTTCAGCGTGCGGGGATCGCGGCCGAAGAAGTTCTTGCGCACGTAGGCGCCGTCATTGGCCTTGAACGACTGGTAGTCCCCGTCGTTGCACTCCATCATGATCTTGCGCAGCGCGCCGTCCTTGTCGCGGGCGAGCAGGTCGTCCCAGCCCTTGCCCCACAGAAGTTTGACGACGTTCCAGCCGGAGCCGCGGAATTCGCCCTCCAGCTCCTGGATGATCTTGCCGTTGCCGCGCACCGGGCCGTCCAGGCGCTGCAGGTTGCAATTGATGACGAAGATCAGGTTGTCGAGGTTCTCGCGCGCGGCCAGGCCGATGGCGCCCAGGGATTCCACCTCGTCCATCTCGCCGTCGCCGCAGAACACCCAGACCTTGCGGTTCTCGGTGTTGGCGATGCCACGGGCCTGCAGGTACTTCAGGAAACGGGCCTGGTAGATGGCCATCAGCGGGCCCAGGCCCATCGAGACCGTGGGGAACTGCCAGAACTCGGGCATCAGCTTGGGGTGCGGGTAGCTGGACAGGCCCTTGCCGTCCACTTCCTGGCGGAAGTTCAGCAGCTGTTCCTCGGTCAGGCGGCCTTCCAGGTAGGCGCGTGCGTAGATGCCGGGCGACACGTGGCCCTGGATGTACAGCAGGTCGCCGCCGTGGTTCTCGCTCTCGGCGTGCCAGAAATGGTTGAAGCCCGCGCCGAACATGTTGGCCAGCGAGGCGAAGGAACCGATGTGGCCGCCCAGGTCACCGCCTTCGGGTGGGTGGTGGCGGTTGGCCTTGACCACCATCGCCATGGCGTTCCAGCGCATGTAGGCGCGCAGGCGGGCTTCGATCTCGAGGTTGCCGGGGCAGCGCGCCTCCTGGCTGGGCTCGATCGTGTTCACGTAGCCGGTGTTGGCGGAGAACGGCATGTCAATGCTGCTCTGGCGCGCATGTTCGAGCAATTGCTCGAGCAGGAAGTGGGCCCGCTCAGCACCTTCGCGGTCGATCACGGCAGACAGTGCGTCCATCCACTCGCGGGTTTCCTGTTGGTCGGTGTCGGGGGTGGACGTCGCGGTTTTTCCGGCCTGAGGGTCGGTCTGAGCAGTCATGCCTGTCTCCTTTATGAGTCGCTGGCGTTGGGGGTAAATCCACGGAAGTTTCGCACACTTTTCCTGAATTTCGAATGGCGCCGCATCAAACCATAATATGAAAAATTGCTGCGACCGCACATCTGCCCGGACGGGGAGCCGGGCCACTCACCTACACTCGCGGGCATGGACCGCCCTTCCCCCGCGCCCCCCGCTCCGGCAGAGCCTTTCGTGGTCACCGCGCCGGCACGCTGGTGGCGCACCTGGTGGCGCAGCCTCTCTCCCACGCGCCAGGACCGCCTGGCAGCCCTGGCGCCGCTGGCCGCCGTGCTCATGTTCCTCGCCGCGATCGTTGCGGCTTTCTGGTACCTGCGCGCCGAAGAAGGCGAGCGCGAGCAGGAAGCCCTGCGCCGCGACGTCGAATACGCGCAGCAGCGCGTGCGCCTGCGCCTGCTGGAGCGCCAGGAACAGATCATGCGCATCGCGCGCGACCTCTCCAACCAGGACCTGGAGCGCGCGGATTTCGTCGCCCGCGCGGAAGGCCTGATCAGCCAGTACCCCGAACTGCAGGCCATCACCTGGATCGACGACCGCCGCCGCATCCGCGCCAGCCATGCGGCGCCCACGCTGCCCAGCAGCCAGCTGCGCGTGGCAGGCGAGGTGCTGCGCAATGGCGACACCGCCGACACCTTCGGCATCGCACGCGACCTGCAGCAGCCCGTGTACGTGCAGCCGCTGGCCGACCCGGGACGGGGCGAGGCCGCTCCCCTGCTGCAGTTGCAGGTGCCCCTGGTGGCGCAGGGCAAGTTCACCGGCGTGGTCCTGGCCGAATACTCCGTGGACAGCCTGCTGCGCTACGGCACGCCCACCGAAGTGCTCGCGCGCTACGCGGTCACCATGCTCGACGGCCGCGACCAGCTGCTGGCCGGCACGCCGCTGCCGCCACGCGGGCGCGCATCGCCCTGGCAGCCCTGGGCCACCCGCGCCAACCAATACGAGGTGTTCGTGTCCCCCGTGGGCAATGGCCTCGTGCTGCGCGCCCAGGCCTACCGCACCTCCCTGGGGGTGGTGGGCAGCGGGCTCTTCTGGCTCGTGGGCACGCTGAGCGCCATGACGGCCTGGATGCTGATCGCCAACTGGCGCCACACCCGCCGCCGCCTGCGCACGCAGGAGGCGCTCGTGGCCGAAACCAACTTCCGCCGCGCCATGGAAAACTCCATGGTCACGGGCATGCGCGCGCTCGACATGAATGGCCGCATGACCTACGTGAACGCCGCCTTCTGCCAGATGACCGGCTGGAACGCGGAGGAACTGATCGGCCAGTCCCCGCCCTACACCTACTGGCCGGAAGCCGATCACGAAGTGCTGCATTCGAAGCTGCGCGACGAACTCAGCGGCAAGCAGACGGTCGGCGGCTTCCAGGTCCGGGTGAAGCGCAAGAACGGCACGCTGTTCGACGCGCGGCTTTACGTGTCCCCGCTCATCGACGCGCACGGCCAGCAGACCGGCTGGATGACCTCGATGACCGACATCACCGAGCCCAACCGCGTGCGCGAACAGCTGACGGCATCCCATGAGCGATTCACCATCGTGCTGGAATCGCTGGACGCCTCCGTCTCCGTCGCGCCCCTGGGCAGCGAGGAACTGCTCTTCGCGAACAAGCTGTACCGCCAGTGGTTCGGCTCGCAGACCGGCGGGCACCTGCAGCTCGTGGCGCAGGCGGGCGTGCTGCCGGCCGGCAGCTCCAGCGCGGGCAGCATGGACGACGAGGATGCCCTCATGGGCCTGCCCACCGACACGCTCACAGACGCGCGCTCGGAGAACGCCGAGATCTACCTGCCCGACCTCGGCAAATGGCTGGAAGTGCGCTCCCGCTACCTGAACTGGGTGGACGGCCGCCTGGCCCAGATGGTGATCGCCACCGACATCACCCCGCGCCGCCAGGCCGAGGAACAGGCCGCGCGCCAGGCCGAACGCGCGCAGTCCGTGAGCCGCCTGATCACCATGGGCGAGATGGCCTCCAGCGTGGCGCACGAACTGAACCAGCCGCTCACGGCCATCAGCAACTATTGCAGCGGCATGGTCTCGCGCATCAAGAGCCAGCAGATCACGGAAGACGCCCTGCTCTCCGCACTGGAGAAGACCGCGCACCAGGCGCAGCGCGCGGGCCAGATCATCCAGCGCATCCGCGCGTTCGTGAAGAAAAGCGAGCCCAACCGCACCCTCGCCGACGTGCAGCACATGGTCAGCGAGGCGGTCGAGCTCGCGGACATGGAACTGCGCCGGCACAACGTGCGGCTGACCCATTACGTGGCCGCGCGCCTGCCGCCCGTGATGGCCGACACCATCCTGATCGAGCAGGTGCTCATCAACCTCATGAAGAACGGCGCGGAATCCATCCAGCAGGCCGGGCGCCCACCCGCCCGCCGCAGCGTGGAACTACGCGTGGTGCCACGCCCGCTGGACAGCCAGGACGGCATCGAATTCGCGGTGCAGGACACCGGCAAGGGCCTGGCCCCGGAAGTGCTGGAACACCTCTTCGAGGCCTTCTTCTCCACCAAGCAGGAAGGCATGGGCATCGGCCTGAACCTGTGCCGCAGCATCGTGGAATCGCACCAGGGCCGGATGCAGGCGGAGAACATCTACAATGGCCCGGAGGTCACCGGCTGCCGATTCTCCTTCTGGCTTCCGCTCGCCCAGCCTGCGGATGACACTATGAATTCTGTAGCAAAAGCATCTACCCCAAGGACTCCCGCATGAGTTTGACTCCCAAAAAAGGTACTGTCTACGTCGTGGATGACGACGAGGCCGTACGCGACTCGCTGCAATGGCTGCTGGAGGGCAAGGACTACCGCGTCCGCTGCTTCGACTCCGCCGAATCCTTCCTCTCGCGCTACGATCCGCGCGAAGTCGCCTGCCTGATCGTCGATATCCGCATGGGTGGCATGACCGGTCTCGAACTGCAGGACCGCCTGCTCGAACGCAAGTCCCCCCTGCCCATCGTCTTCATCACCGGCCACGGCGACGTGCCCATGGCCGTCAACACCATGAAGAAGGGCGCGCTGGACTTCATCCAGAAGCCCTTCAACGAAGACGAACTCGTCAGCCTCGTGGACCGCATGCTCGACCGGGCCCGCGAGTCCTTCGCCGGCCACCAGCAGGCCGCCAGCCGCGATGCCCTGCTCTCCAAGCTCACCGGGCGCGAGGCGCAGGTGCTCGAGCGCATCGTCGCCGGCCGCCTGAACAAGCAGATCGCCGACGACCTGGGCATCAGCATCAAGACCGTGGAGGCGCACCGCGCCAACATCATGGAAAAGCTGAACGCCAACACCGTGGCCGACCTGCTCAAGATCGCCCTGGGCCAGAACGCGCCCAAGTCCTGACCGCCTCCGCAACGGCCGCCCAGCCCACCGGCGCCCTGCCGGGGCCGGCGGCCTTTTTCACATCCAACGCACCGAAGTCCCCTTCCGCCATGACCGCCCAACTGATCGACGGCAACGCCCTTTCCCGACAACTCCGCGCCGACGTGGCCCGCCGCGCCGCGCTGCTCAAGGAACGCGGCACCACGCCGGGCCTGGCCGTCGTGCTGGTGGGCGACAACCCCGCCAGCCAGGTGTACGTGCGCAACAAGGTCAAGGCCTGCGAGGAAAGCGGCCTGCACTCGGTGCTCGAGAAGTACGACGCCGCGATGACCGAGGCCGAGCTGCTGGCGCGCGTGAACGCGCTGAACAACGATCCGTCCATCCACGGCATCCTGGTGCAGTTGCCCCTGCCGCCCCACATCGACGCCCAGAAGGTCATCGAGGCCATCTCGCCCGCCAAGGACGTGGACGGCTTCCACATCGCCAGCGCCGGTGCCCTCATGACCGGCATGCCCGGCTTCTGGCCCTGCACGCCCTATGGCTGCATGAAGATGCTGGAACACATCGGCTACGACCTGCGCGGCAAGCACGCCGTGGTGATCGGCCGCAGCAACATCGTGGGCAAGCCCATGGCGCTGATGCTGCTGGCCAAGGACGCCACCGTCACCGTGTGCCATTCCCGCACCACTGACCTCAAGGCCCAGACGCTGCAGGCCGACGTGATCGTGGCCGCCGTGGGCCGCCGCAACGTGCTGACGGCCGACATGGTCAAGCCCGGCGCCGTCGTCATCGACGTGGGCATGAACCGCAACGACGAAGGCAAGCTCTGCGGCGACGTGGACTTCGAGGGCGTGCGCGAGGTCGCGGGCCACATCACCCCCGTTCCCGGCGGGGTCGGGCCCATGACCATTACGATGCTGCTCGTGAACACCCTCGAAGCGGCCGAACGCGCAGCCGGCTGACCGGCACTATCGAGCCAAGCTATCGAAGAGATTGCGCACGCCGCTTGAACCCATCGTCCCCGCCGCCATCTGAACGCGCATGAGCAACCCACTCCTCGACTTCCAAGACCTCCCGCTGTTCGACCGTATCGCGCCCGCCGACGTGGCTCCCGCGATGGACGCCCTGCTCTTGCGCGCGAACACCGCCCTGGACACCGTCACGGCCCCGGACTTCCCCGCCACCTGGGAAGCCATCTCGCGCGTGCTGGACGTCGCGATCGAGGAACTGGGCCGGGCGTGGGGTGACGTCAGCCACCTGAACAGCGTCGCCGACACGCCCGAGCTGCGCGCGGCATACAACGAGGTCCTGCCGCGGGTGACGGAGTTCTGGACGCGCCTGGGAGCCGACGAGCGCCTCTACGCGAAGTACAAGGCCATCGACCCGGCCACGCTCAATCCGGAACAGCGCCAGGCCTGGAAGAACGCTGTCCGCAATTTCGTGCTCTCCGGCGCCGAGCTGCAGGGCGAGGCCAAGGAGCGCTTCGCGCAGATCCAGGAGCGGCAGGCGGAACTGTCGCAGAAGTTCAGCGAAAACGCCCTGGACGCCACCGACGCATTCGCCTACTACGCCCGCGAGGATGAACTCGCCGGGCTGCCGGAGGATGTGCGCCAGGCAGCGCTCGCTGCCGCCCAGGCGGACGGCAAGGAAGGCTACAAGCTCACCCTCAAGATGCCCTGCTACCTGCCCGTGATGCAGTTCGCCGAGAGCAGCGCATTGCGCGAAAAGCTCTATCGCGCCTACGTCACCCGGGCCTCGGACCAGGCCGAGGGTGATGCCCGCCGCTTCGACAACTCCGCACTGATCCGCGAAATCCTCGCCCTGCGCCAGGAAGAGGCCCGGCTGCTGGGCTACGCGAATTTCGGCGAGGTGTCCGTCGTCGCCAAGATGGCGGACTCGCCCCGGGAAGTCATCGATTTCCTGCGCGATCTCGCCCGGCGCGCACGGCCCTACGCGGAAAAGGACGTGGCCGACCTGCGCGATTTCGCCGCGAAGCACCTGGGCATCGCCGACCCGCAGTCCTGGGACTGGCCCTACATTTCCGAAAAGCTCAAGGAAGCGCGCTACGCTTTCAGCGAGCAGGAGGTGAAGCAATACTTCACCGCGCCGAAGGTGCTGGCCGGCCTGTTCAAGATCGTCGAGACACTCTTCGACGTGGCCATCCGGCGCGACACCGCTCCGGTCTGGAACCCCGCCGTGGAGTTCTACCGCATCGAGCGCGGAACCGAACTCGTCGGCCAGTTCTACCTGGACCAGCCGGCCCGCACCGGCAAGCGCGGCGGCGCCTGGATGGATGGCGTGCGCACGCGCTGGCTGCGCCCGGACACCGGCCGGCTGCAGACGCCTGTCGCCCACCTGGTCTGCAACTTTGCCGCGGGCGTGGACGGCAAGCCTCCGCTGCTCACGCACGACGACGTGATCACCCTCTTCCACGAATTCGGCCACGGGCTGCACCACATGCTCACGCAGGTGAACGAGCGCGACGTGTCCGGCATCAGCGGCGTCGAGTGGGACGCGGTGGAGCTGCCCAGCCAGTTCATGGAGAACTTCTGCTGGGAGTGGGACGTGCTGCGGCACATGACTGCCCACGTGGACACCGGCGCCCCGTTGCCCCGCGAGCTCTTCGACAAGATGCTGGCCGCCAAGAACTTCCAGAGCGGCATGGCCACGCTGCGGCAGATCGAGTTCGCGCTGTTCGACATGCTGCTGCACACCGAGCACGATCCCTCGCAGGATTTCATGCCCCTGCTCGACCAGGTACGCGAGGAAGTCGCCGTGCTGCAACCCCCGGCCTTCAGCCGCAGCGCGCACACCTTCAGCCATATCTTCGCTGGCGGCTACGCGGCCGGCTACTACAGCTACAAGTGGGCGGAAGTGCTGAGCGCCGACGCCTATGCCGCTTTCGAGGAAACCGCCGGCGCCGACGGCCTGCCGAGCACGGAAACCGGTGCGCGCTACCGCC
This sequence comes from Paracidovorax avenae ATCC 19860, assembly GCF_000176855.2. Lineage (NCBI taxonomy): Bacteria > Pseudomonadati > Pseudomonadota > Betaproteobacteria > Burkholderiales > Comamonadaceae > Paracidovorax > Paracidovorax avenae. The sequence continues at coordinate 3,125,097 of NC_015138.1, forward strand.
AGGCCATCCTGGAAGTCGGCGGCAGCCGTCCGGCCATGGAGTCCTTCAAGGCCTTCCGGGGCCGGGCACCGTCCCTGGACGCCCTGCTGCGCCACCAGGGCATGGCCCAGGCCGCCTGACGCCCCACGCCCGAGGAGAAACGCCCCCATGCCCTCCCTGCCCCCCACGGTCCGCCTGGCTGCGCTGTGCCTGGCCAGCGCGGCTGCCGCCCTGCCCGCGGCCGCCCAGAACGTCTATCGCATCGTCGGCCCGGACGGCAAGGTGACGTTCTCCGACCGGGCGCCGGACGCGCAGTCGGGACCGGCGACGATGAACGGCAAGCCCGCCGGTACCTCCGCCAGCGGCCTGCCCTATGAGTTGCAGCAGGTCGCCTCCCGGTTTCCCGTCACCCTCTACACCGGCAACGACTGCGCTCCCTGCACCAGCGCGCGCAATCTGCTGGCAGGCCGCGGCGTGCCCTTCACCGAGCGCACCGTCAATACCAACGAGGATGCAGAGGCCCTGCAGCGCCTGAGCGGGTCCACCACCCTGCCATTCGCCACCATCGGATCGCAGCAGCTCATCGGCTTCTCCGACACCGAGTGGACACAGTACCTCGATGCCGCGGCGTACCCCAAGCAGTCGCAACTACCCCCGAACTACCGGCGCCCGCCCGCAACGCCCCTGGTCAGTGCCAAACCGGCCACGCCGACCCCTGCAGCGCCGCCCGCGGCAGCGCCGCCCGCGGCAGCGCCTGCTCCGGTACAACGTCCAGCCGCGCCGCCACCAGCGCCTTCGCCCGCGAACCCCGCCGGCATCCAGTTCTAGTCCTGGCACGCATCGCTGGCGGCACGCGACGGCATGGCCGTGCCTGCCCGCGACCTCCTCAGTACGTGACGGTCCGGACGCCCTCCGGCGCACCGATCAGCGCCACGTGGGCCTTCTGGTGGGCGAAAACGCCCACGGTCACCACGCCCGGCCACTGGTTGACTTCCGATTCGAACGCCAGCGGATCCTGGATCGACAGCCCCGTCACATCGAGGATGTGCTGCTGGTTGTCGGTGACCAGCGGCTGTCCGTCCGCTCCCCGGCGCAACACGGCCTGGCCGCCCCGCGCGGCGAACCGGCGCGTGATCTGCTGCGCCGCCATGGGAATCACCTCGACCGGCAGCGGGAACCGGCCCAGCGTCTCCACCAGCTTGGACGCATCGGCGATGCACACGAACTGCCTGGCCAGGGCCGCGACGATCTTTTCGCGGGTCAGCGCAGCGCCGCCCCCCTTGACCATGTGGCCCCGCGGATCGATCTCGTCCGCGCCATCGATATAGACGGACAGGGACTCCACCTCATTGGCGTCGAAGACCGGAATGCCCAGCGCACGCAGCCGCTGCGTGCTGGCCTCGGAGCTCGATACCGCGCCCCGGATTTTGTCCTTCATCGGGCCCAGCGCCTGGATGAACTGGTTCACCGTCGAGCCGGTGCCGACGCCGATGATGTCGCCGGGCACCACGTACTTCAGCGCGGCCTGGCCTACCAGGGCCTTGAGTTCATCTTGGGAAAGGGATGCGGGAGTGGTCATGGGAGAGAATCGGAGTGAAGCCCGAATTATCCCCATGTCCCTGATCCCCTACGCCCTCACCCGCCCGTTCCTCTTCGGCATGGATGCCGAAGCCGCCCACGAACTCACCATGGACATGCTGGCACGCGGCCAGCGCACGCCGCTGCAGTGGGCATGGAGCGGCGAACAGGTTTCCGATCCCGTCCAGCTCGCAGGCCTCACCTTCCCCAACCGCGTGGGCCTCGCCGCAGGATTGGACAAGAACGCGCGCTGCATCGACGCGCTGGGTGCCATGGGGTTCGGGTTCGTCGAAGTGGGCACCGTCACCCCGCGCGCCCAACCCGGCAACCCCAAGCCGCGCATGTTCCGCCTGCCCGAAGCCAATGCCCTCATCAACCGCCTCGGCTTCAACAACGAAGGCCTGGACGCATTCCTGCACAACGTGCGGCAATCGAACCACCACACCCGCCCCGGCAGGCGTCCGATGCTCCTGGGCCTCAACATCGGCAAGAACGCCACCACGCCGATCGAAGACGCCACGCGCGACTACCTGCTGTGCCTGGAGGGGGTCTATCCACACGCCGACTACGTCACGGTCAACATCAGCTCCCCCAACACACAAAACCTGCGCGCACTGCAGAGCGATGCAGCCCTGGACGGATTGCTGGGAGCCATCGCCGAGCGGCGGGAGTCACTGGCCAAGCTGCCTGAAAAGGCCACGGGGCGCCCGCGCCGCGTGCCCATCTTCGTGAAGATCGCCCCCGACCTCGCGGAGGAGCAGGTGGCCGTCATCGCATCCACGCTGCAGCGCCACGGCATGGACGGCGTCATCGCCACCAACACCACCATTTCGCGCGATGCGGTACAAGGGCTGCGTCATGCGGAGGAAACCGGCGGCCTCAGCGGCGCGCCGGTGCGGGAATCCAGCAACCGTGTCGTCCGCCAATTGCGCCACGTATTGGGCAAGGACTTCCCGATCATCGGAGTGGGCGGCATCCTCAGCGCCGAAGACGCGGTCGAAAAGATACGCGCGGGCGCCGACGTGGTGCAGATCTATACCGGGCTCATCTACCGGGGCCCCGCCCTGGTACCGCAGGTCGCCAAGGCGCTGCGCGCCATGCCGCGCCCGGCCTGAAAGAAAAGCCGGACCAATCCACCAGTGGCCGTGCGCCCGGCGAGCGGCCTCTACGGCAGATCGAGCGGTTTTGGAGAAGAGCCAGCGGAGCCGCTCAGCGCTTCATTTTCATGATGAGAGGCATCAGCACGCCCGCCCAGCGCATGATGCGGCTGGGGCCCACGGCAGCCGCGGCTCCGGCCGCGGCCACCACGATGATGGGATGCTGCCGCGCGAACCAGATGACCCGCTCGACCAGCGGCGCGTCCGGATCCAGCGGCCGTGGGCCGCCTTCTGCACCCTGCTGGGCGCGCAGTTCCGCAGCCTGCCGCTGCGCGAGACGGCGGCTGTGCAGGCGCTCGCGCTGCAGCGCGATGCGCTCGAGAATCTTGCGTTGTTCGGGAGTGGCGTGCAGATCGCCGAGCGCGGGCCTGAAATCGGTTTCGCCAGGCGTGGAAGCGTGCGGTGCGGACATCGGGATTACAGCCTTTCCTTGATCTGCCGCCAGTCTTCGCGCAGTTCGCGACGCGTGAGCGCGAAAGCGTTGCCAGCCTGCTTTGCGGTCGCCACGAGGCTGACCAGCGTGACCGCCCACAGGGCGAGCCAGGTTCCGGCCACGATCCAGGCGACCATGGCGCGGTCCGGCGAATCCCAGAAATGCACCATGATGGCCAGGGACAACAGGATGAGGGCGATCACGGTCAGGCCTGCAGCAGCCACGACGAGCACCACGATCCAGGCCAGCCGGCGCTTTTCCTCGGCCCATTCCAGGCGGGCCAGATCCCAGCGGTCCTCGGCGGCGATGGCACCTTCGATGGTGGCTGCGCGGATGCGCGCAACCCACCCTTCCAATCCCAGCAGCGCCAACCAATTCATGAGGACCTTTCAATGCAGTGAAGAGGCCGGGTGTTCGGGTGCCCGGCCGAAAAGAGAGATGGCGGCGCCCGGTGCGGCGGGCGCCTGCCCCGCTCAACGCCGGGCGAGCAGGAAGCCGACCAGGGCGCCTGCGGCCAGTGCAGCCGTGGCAACGCGCCAGGGCTCATCGTGCGCATAGCGGTCTGCCACGCGGGCTGCTTCCTTCGCCTGGCTGGCGGCCTCCTGCGCCGCACGGACGGCGGAGTCACGCACCGTGTTCACGCCATCGTCCAGCCGGCGGCGCAGCTGGCGGATTTCCGGAACGCTGTCCAGGTCCTTGTTGGACAGCAGGCCGCGCAGATCGGTGACCAGCTTTTCAAGTTCTTGTTGTGCATTGGAGAAGGTTTCGGATGCAGAGGTCATAAACAAGCCTTTCATAGCAGAACCCAAAGGTAATCCGCCCCTCCCAGGTCGGCTGTAGGCGGATGTCCCATATTACCGGCCACCATGAAGCGCGAAGCCGCAGCCCGCGGCAGAGCCCTCAGCCGCGGGCTGCGGCAGTGACGTATTCCGCGATCGCCAGGCAACTGGTGAGCCCGGGCGATTCGATACCGAACAGATGCACCAGTCCCGGCACGCCATGCTCTCCCGGCCCCTGGATCACGAAGTCCGCAGCCGGCTCATGCGGTCCGTGGATCTTGGGACGCATGCCCGCGTAGGCAGGCTGGAGCGCCCCGTCCTGCAAAGCGGGCCAGTACTTCCGCACCTCTGCATAGAACACCTGGCCACGGGCAGGATCCACGGCCAGATCGTCGCTTTCAGGGACCCACTCCACGTCCGGACCGAACCTGGCCTGCCCTCCCAGATCGAGAGTCAGGTGCACGCCCAGCCCCGCCGCCTCGGGCACGGGATAGACCAGCCGCGAAAACGGAGCCCGGCCGGAAAGCGAGAAGTAGCTTCCCTTGGCGTAATGGGCCACAGGAACCATGTCGTGACGCATGCCCGCGAAGCCGCGGGCGACGGCCGGCGCATGCAGGCCCGCCGCATTGACCACCAAGCGTGTCCGCAGCCGTGTGCCGTCTTCGGTTTCCACGAGGATGCCGTCCGGCCCGCACTGCGCCGCAGCGAAGGCGGCGTTGAGCGCCACGATGCCGCCAGCGTGCTCCAGATCCCCCTGCAGCGACAGCATGAGCGCATGGCTGTCCACGATGCCCGTGCTGGGCGACAGCAGCGCGCCGGCACACGCGAGGGCCGGCTCGAGCGCCACGGCCTCGTCCCGGCCTAGGCGCTGCAGATCTGGCACGCCGTTGGCCCGCGCTCGCGCCGCGATTCCATCGAGCGATGCGAGCTGCAAGGAGGAGGTGGCGACGATGAGCTTGCCGCACCGGCGATGCGGTACCCCGCGCTGCGCGCAGTAGGCATAAAGGAGTTCCTTGCCCCGCACGCACAGCCGCGCCTTGAGCGAGCCCTGTGGATAGTAGATGCCCGCATGGATGACCTCGCTGTTGCGTGAGCTCGTGCCGGTGCCGACGGCCCCCGCGGCCTCCAGCACGATCACCTCCCGGCCCTCCATCGCCAGTGCCCTGGCCACCGCGAGCCCCACCACCCCCGCGCCGATGACCACGCATTCGACCGCGTCGCTCATGGCCGTCCTTCCGGTCCGGCACCGCCCGCCACGCGCTCGAAACCCTGGAGTACGTTGACGGCATTCACACCCAGTTCCGCAGCCGCATATCCGCCTTCGAGCACGAAGACCGTCGGCAGTCCCAGGCCTGCGAGCCTGGCGCCCACTTCGATGAAGTCCGACGACGACAGCGTGAACCGCGAGATGGGGTCGCCCTCGAACGTGTCGAGGCCCAGCGGCACGACCAGCGCCTGCGCCCCGCATTCCACGACACGCGTGCAGGCCCGGTCGAGCGCACCGAGCCAGTCGGGAAAGGCCGTGCCGGCCGGCAGCGGGATATTGAAATTGAAGCCGGCACCGGGTCCCGCGCCGGTTTCGTCGGCATGCCCCAGGTAGAACGGATATTCGGTGCGCGGGTCGCCATGGATGCTGATGCACATCACGTCGGAGCGCTCGTAGAAGATGCTTTGTGTCCCGTTGCCGTGGTGGTAGTCCACATCCAGCACGGCCACGCGGCAGGCGGTGCCGGCATCGAGCAGCCACTGGGCCGCAACGGCCGCGTTGTTGAGAAAGCAGTAGCCGCCCATGAAGTCGGGCCCCGCGTGGTGGCCCGGCGGGCGGGTGCAGCAGAACGCGGCACGCGCTCCAGCAGCCACCGCGGCCGCCGCACTCGCGGCCGCATCGGCGCCCGCCTTGGCTGCCGCCCAGGTGCCTTCGGACAGGGGCGAGCCGTTGTCCATGGAATACAGGCCCAGCCGTGCGACGAAGTTCTCGGGCTCGACATCGTCGCGCAGCGTGCGCACCGGCCAGACAGACGGGAACGGCTGCACGCCGGCATTGCGCGCATCCAGCGACAGCCACTGCGACCACGCGTCCTGCAGGAAGCGAAGGTACCGCGGCGCATGCACACGCGCCAGGACGGCCTGGCTGTCCGTGTCCGGAGCGCGCAACGCGTAGCCCTGCTGGCGCAGCCGGGCTTCCACATAGTCGGCGCGATCGGGCTTTTCGAAACAGGGAACACGCTCGCCCCGGAAGAACTCGTGGACCGGCGCGTGGAGACGGTGCGAGGGGTTGTGGTAGATGATCACGGCAGCCTTGCGTCTGGCAGGAAGAAAGCCGGATTGTGGCCGAGGAGGAGTCCACCGCCGGCGCCGGAGCAACGCCAGCTTGCCAAGCTCGCGCAAAGCAAAAACCCCCTGCAGGCAGGGCCTGCAGGGGGTCTGGAATGGTGGGTGATACATGGATCGAACATGTGACCCCTGCCGTGTGAAGGCAGTGCTCTACCGCTGAGCTAATCACCCTTTCCGGAAAAATCGCCTGCAAGGCAGTCCATCCGGAGCAAAACTGGTGGGTGATACATGGATCGAACATGTGACCCCTGCCGTGTGAAGGCAGTGCTCTACCGCTGAGCTAATCACCCCAGTGCCGTTGTTGCGGCAGCCTATGATTATGGCATAGCTTTCTGGCTGTCAGAAGAAATTTTCCAAATAGTTTTACCACCGCTGGCCTTGTCGATCTGGGCCAGCACTTCGTCATGCGCCGCCAGTTCCTGCTCGCTGGCCAGGAGCACCGGCAGCGTGAAGGCCGAAAGGTCCACGGGCGCAAGGCGCACGGCGGACTCGTCACCCTCCTGCGCGTCGTCGGCGATGAGCAGCGCATCCTGGCCGCGCGTGAGGTTGATGTAGACGTCGGCCAGCAGCTCAGCATCCAGCAGCGCCCCGTGCAGCGTACGACCGGAGTTGTCCACGCCCAGCCGGTCGCACAGCGCGTCCAGCGAGTTGCGCTTGCCCGGGTACATCTCCTTGGCCATCACCAGCGTGTCCGTCACGCTCTCGACATAGCTCGTGAACGCGGGGCGACCCGTCAGCTCCAGCTCCTTGTTCAGGAAGCCCACGTCGAAGGCCGCGTTATGGATGATGATTTCCGCGCCCTGCAGGTACTCCAGGATCTCGTCCACCACCTCGGCGAACTTGGGCTTGTCCTTCAGGAACTCATTGCTGATGCCGTGCACCTTCAGCGCGTCTTCGTGGCTGTCGCGCTCCGGGTTGAAGTACAGGTGCAGGTTGTTGCCGGTCAGCTTGCGGTTCAACAGCTCCACGCATCCCAGTTCGATGATGCGGTCGCCACCTTCCGCGGACAGGCCCGTGGTTTCGGTATCGAGAACGATCTGCCGCGTCATGCCGGGGCTCCTGCACATGCCGCGGCGCCGGCCGGGCGGGATTCAGCCTGGACGTGCATCAGTGGTTCTCCTTGGCATGGTTGATGGTGTACTTCGGAATCTCCACCGTCACGTCCTGCTGCGCAAGGATCGCCTGGCAGGACAGCCGCGACTGCGGCTCGAGCCCCCAGGCGCGGTCGAGCAGGTCTTCCTCCTCTTCCTCGGCCTCGTTGAGCGAGTCGTAGCCCTGCCGCACGATCACATGGCAGGTGGTGCAGGCGCAGCTCATGTCGCAGGCGTGCTCGATCTTGATGCCGTTGTCCAGCAGGGCTTCGCAGATCGAGGTCCCCGCGGGCGCGTTCACCTCCGTGCCGGCAGGACAGTATTCGGGATGGGGCAATATCTTGATGACGGGCATGTCGTGGACTGGCTTGAAAGGATGTTCTGGTGTCTCAGAGGCTCTGGACGCTCTTGCCGGCCAGCGCCTGCTGGATGCCCCGGTTCATGCGCCGGGCAGCGAAAGCTTCCGTCCCCTTGGCGAGGGCCTGGGTCGCGGCATCGATGGCGGAGGCATCTTCGTGCTCGCGCACCGCCTCCAGGGCCTGCACGAGCGCATCGATGGACTGGCGCTCGGCCGCCGGCAGGATATCGCCGTCGGCCTCCAGCGCCGTGCGGGTGGCCATGAGCATCCGGTCCGCCTCCACCCGGGCCTCGACCAGCGCACGGGCGCGCATGTCCTCGCCCGCCGTGGCGAAACCTTCCTGCAGCATGCGCGCGATCTGGTCGTCGGACAGGCCGTAGGATGGCTTGACGTCCACCCGGGCCTCGATGCCGGTGCTCTGCTCGCGCGCGCTCACGCCCAGCAGGCCATCGGCATCCACCGTGAAAGTGACGCGGATGCGCGCCGCTCCTGCCGCCATCGGCGGGATGCCGCGCAGCTCGAAGCGGGCCAGGCTGCGGCAATCCGCGACCAGATCCCGCTCGCCCTGCACCACGTGGATGGCCAGGGCCGTCTGGCCGTCCTTGTACGTGGTGAAATCCTGGGCCTTGGCGGTGGGAATGGTCTCGTTGCGCGAGATGATGCGCTCCACGAGCCCCCCCATCGTCTCGATGCCCAGCGACAGCGGAATCACGTCCAGCAGCAGCATGTCGCCAGCCGGGTCGTTGCCCGCAAGCTGGTGGGCCTGGATGGCGGCTCCCAGGGCGACCACTTCGTCCGGATTCAGGTTGTTCAGGGGCTCGGTGCCGAAGAACGCGGCCACTGCGTGCTGGATCTGCGGCATGCGGGTGGACCCGCCGACCATTACCACGCCCCGGATGTCGTCCCGCTGCAGGCGTGCGTCCCGCAGGGCCCGGCGCACCGCAGCCAGCGTACGCTCCGTCAGCGCCGACGTGATGGCGTCGAAATCACCGCGGAGCACGTCCAGCCGGACCTCGTTGCCGCCGATCCGCGCCGAAAACAGCGCACTCTCCGCGGCCGTCAGCCCTTCCTTGCACGCCCGTGCCGCGATGCGCGCCGCCGCCTTGTCCTGCGCGCTTTCCGCCCGGATGCCCAGCCGCTGCAACGCCCACTCCGCCAGCGCAGCATCGTAGTCGTCGCCACCGAGCGCGGAGTCGCCACCGGTGGCGATCACCTCGAACACCCCCTGCGTCAGGCGCAGGATGGAGATATCGAAGGTTCCACCGCCCAGGTCGTACACCGCATAGACACCCTCGCTGGCGTTGTCCAGGCCGTAGGCAATGGCCGCAGCCGTGGGTTCGTTGATGAGGCGCAGCAGGTTCAGGCCCGCCAGGCGGGCTGCATCCTTGGTCGCCTGCCGCTGTGCATCATCGAAATAGGCCGGCACGGTGATCACCGCGCCGTACAGGTCATCGTCGAAGGTATCTTCGGCGCGGTGGCGCAGTTCGGCCAGGATTTCCGCGCTCACTTCGACGGGGGACTTCACCCCGTCCACGGTTTCCATCGCCACCATGTCGCCGTCCTGGCCGGACACGAAGGCATAGGGCAGGCGCTCGGGATGGTCGATGTCCTTGAGTCCGCGGCCCATGAAACGCTTCACCGATACCAGGGTGTTGGCGGCGTCTTCCGACCGCGCTCCCATGGCGGCATGGCCGATCTGCCGGCGCCCCTGGGGCAGGTAGCGCACCACCGACGGCAGCAGCAACCGGCCCTCGGCATCCGGCAGGCATTCCGCAGTGCCGTTGCGCACGGCGGCGACCAGGGAGTGGGTGGTCCCGAGATCGATACCGACCGCGATGCGACGCTGGTGGGGATTCGGGGACTGGCCGGGTTCGGAAATCTGCAAAAGCGCCATGGTGGTGGTAGAAGGCAAACCGGACGGTAAGGCGCACCATGCGGGGCGGGCCGGACCGGTGAATGGAAAACGCGCGAGACCACGCGGGCCTGCGAAAGGAGCCAAGCGGGCTATTGTTCCAGTTGCTCCCGGCGGCGATCGACGTCGAGTGCAAAGCGCTCAATGAACATAAGGCCTCTGACCTCTCCTGCCGCGGCCGCATGGTCGTGGCGCACGTCGATCAGTTCGGCGCAGCGATCCAGTGCATCGCCACGGGCCTGCTGCACCTCCGCCTCCAGGCGGTCGATGGCGGCTCCGTCAGCAGCCTCGTCGAGTGCTTCGCGCCACTCCATCTGCTGCATCAGGAATGCCGCCGGCATGGCCGTGTTGTCCTCCGCCTGGATGGGTGCGCCATGGAGTTCGCACAGGTAGGCAGCCCTGCGGATCGGATCCTTCAGCCGCTGGTAGGCCTCGTTGATGCGCACGGACCATTGCATGGCCACCCTCTGGGCCGCTGCGCCCTGCGCAGCGAAACGGTCGGGGTGGGCTTCCCGCTGCAGGGCTTTCCAGCGGGCATCGATCGCCGCACGCTCCTGTGTGAAACGCCTGGGCAGGTCGAAAAGCTCGAAATCGTCGGATTGCAGGTTCATGTCAAGAAAAAAACCGCCAGCACACCTGCGATGGCGGTTCGTCATGGTCCATGCCGGGCAACGCCGGCAGAAACGCCCGGAGAGCCGGACGGCTCAGACGCGGAAGCTTTCCCCGCAACCGCAGCGGTCGCGCTCGTTGGGATTGTTGAAGCGAAAACCTTCGTTCAATCCTTCGCGCACGAAATCCAGCTGCGTGCCGTCGATATAGGCCAGGCTCTTCGGGTCGATCAGCACCTTGACGCCGTGGTCCTCGAAGACCACGTCCTCGGGCTCGGGCGCATCGACATACTCCAGCTTGTAGGCCAGGCCGGAGCAACCGGTGGTCTTCACCCCCAGGCGCACGCCCAGGCCCTTGCCCCTGCGGGACAGGTACCGGCTGACGTGCCGCGCTGCGGCTTCCGTGAGAGTGATCGCCATGGCCGGTCAGGCTCCCGCCAGGGCCGAATGCTTGGCCTTGTAGTCCTGCACGGCGGCCTTGATCGCATCCTCAGCGAGGATGGAGCAATGGATCTTGACCGGCGGCAGCGCCAGTTCCTGGGCGATCTCGGCATTCTTGAGGGCCGCGGCCTCGTCCAGCGTCTTGCCCTTGACCCACTCGGTGACCAGGGAAGAGGATGCGATGGCCGAACCGCACCCGTACGTCTTGAAGCGTGCGTCCTCGATCACGCCGGTTTCCGGGTTCACCTTGATCTGCAGCTTCATCACGTCGCCACAGGCGGGGGCGCCCACCATGCCGGTGCCCACGGAATCGTCGCTCTTGTCGAACGAACCCACGTTGCGGGGGTTTTCGTAATGGTCGATGACCTTGTCGGAGTAAGCCATGATTTCTACCTGCCTTTCACTTCTTCGCGGCTGCCGGGATCAGTGGGCAGCCCATTGGATGGAGCTGATGTCCACGCCATCCTTGTACATTTCCCACAGGGGGCTCAGTTCGCGCAGCTTGGCGACGTTGTGGCGAATGGAGGACACCGCGAAATCGATCTCCTCCTCGGTCGTGAACCGGCCGATCGTCATGCGCAGGCTGCTGTGCGCCAGTTCGTCGCTGCGGCCGAGGGCGCGCAGCACGTAGCTGGGCTCGAGGCTCGCCGACGTGCACGCCGAGCCGGACGACACCGCCAGGCCCTTGATGCCCATGATCAGCGACTCGCCTTCGACGTAGTTGAAGCTGATGTTGAGGTTGTGCGGCACCCGGCGCTCGAGATCACCGTTGACGAACACCTGCTCGATGTCGGAAAGGCCGTCCAGCAGCCGCTTCTGCAGCGCGCGGGCCTTCTCCAGATCCTGCGCCATTTCCTCGCGGGCAATGCGGAAGGCCTCGCCCATGCCGACGATCTGGTGCGTCGGCAGGGTGCCCGAGCGCATGCCGCGTTCATGCCCGCCGCCATGCATCTGCGCCTCCAGGCGCACACGGGGCTTGCGGCGCACATAGAGCGCGCCGATACCCTTGGGGCCGTAGGTCTTGTGCGAAGCCAGGCTCATGAGGTCCACCGGCAGCGTCTGCAGGTCGATCTCCACCTTGCCGGTCGCCTGTGCCGCATCGACGTGGAAGATCACCCCCTTTTCACGGCACAGCGCGCCGATCGCGGGAATGTCCTGGATGACGCCGATCTCGTTGTTCACGAACATCACGCTCAGCAGGATGGTGTCGGGACGGATGGCAGCCTTCAGCACTTCGAAGTCGAGCAGGCCGTTTTCCTGGACATCCAGGTAGGTGACCTCGAAGCCCTGGCGCTCCATCTCGCGCATGGTGTCGAGAACGGCCTTGTGCTCCGTCTTGACGGTGATCAGGTGCTTGCCCTTGCCCTTGTAGAACTGGCCCGCGCCCTTGATGGCGAGGTTGTTGGACTCGGTGGCACCGCTGGTCCAGACGATCTCGCGCGGGTCCGCATGGATGAGCGCCGCGACATCGGCACGCGCCTTTTCCACGGCCTCCTCGGCTTCCCAGCCCCACGCATGGCTGCGCGACGCCGGGTTGCCGAAGTGCTCGCGCAACCAGGGGATCATGGCGTCCACCACGCGCGGATCGACCGGCGTCGTGGCTCCATAGTCCAGGTAGATGGGGAAATGCGGTGTCATGTCCATGGCTGGCTCAGTAAATGTCTGGCTGGCGAATCGTGGCGACGGGAGCGGCCCTGGCGGAGCCGGCCCCGGACCCCGGGGTCGCCCGGGCCGTCGGGTTCAGGATTTGGCGAATGCGTTGCCCAGGGCGAACACGGAGTTGGGTGCATTCACGCGGATGGGCTTGACCACCGGCGTCGTGGAAATGGCGCGGCGGACCACCGGCTTGTCCTCGATCTGCACGCCCTTGGCGATCTGGTCGTCCACCAGCTTCTGCAGCGTGACGGAGTCCAGGAACTCGACCATGCGCTGGTTCAGGGAAGCCCACAGCTCGTGCGTCATGCAGCGGCCGGCCTCGCCCAGGCAGTTTTCCTTGCCGCCGCATTGCGTGGCGTCGATGGGCTCGTCCACCGACACGATGATGTCGGCGACGGTGATGTCGGCCGCCTTGCGGGCCAGGGTGTAGCCGCCGCCCGGGCCACGGGTGGATTCGACGAGTTCATGGCGGCGCAGCTTGCCGAAGAGCTGCTCCAGGTACGACAGCGAGATCTGCTGGCGCTGGCTGATGGCCGCCAGCGTGACGGGACCATTGTTCTGGCGGAGGGCCAGGTCGATCATGGCGGTGACCGCGAAACGGCCTTTGGTAGTGAGACGCATCGCAAGCTCCTTTGCTAGCTTGTCCGTTATAGAAATGCCGGAACCCGATGGCAGTGGGCATACCGCAGAGGTTGCCGGCTCGTCTCCGCCCCTACACTCCCGCGCGAAGCCCCGGTGGACGGGGAGCACGGGAGCCCTTCTTCGTGGGCTGTTTTCTTGAGTGTTGCGCCCAAGTATAGCACAAAACCCTATTGTTTTTGTCGGGTAACAAAACCCATCAGTCACCTTTTCGCCCAGGCGGAGCCCTCTCCTTCCGATCAAGCCGCCTGGTCGGCCCCGCTGGCGCCGAAGGCCTGCGCCTTCAGCCGGTTCAGCTGGTCCCGCACCCGGGCGGCCTGTTCGAACTCCAGGTTGCGCGCATGGTCCAGCATCTGCTTTTCCAGCCGCTTGATTTCGCGGGCGACGTCCTTCTCGGACATGTCCTCGACCTGGGCCCTCCGCAGGGCCTCCTGCTCGAGACGTTCGGCCTCCCGGCCGGTCTTCTCGCTGTAGACCCCGTCGATCAGGTCGCGGACCTGCTTGACGATGCTCCGTGGCGTGATCCCCTGGGCTTCGTTGTGTGCGATCTGTTTCGCGCGCCGCCGTTCCGTTTCGCCGATGGCTTTTTTCATGGAATCGGTGATGCGGTCCGCATAGAGGATCGCCTGGCCGTTCAGGTTGCGCGCGGCACGCCCGATGGTCTGGATCAGGCTGCGCTCGGCGCGCAGGAAGCCTTCCTTGTCCGCGTCCAGGATGGCCACCAGGGACACCTCCGGGATGTCCAGCCCCTCGCGCAGCAGGTTGATGCCCACCAGCACATCGAAGGCCCCGAGCCGCAGGTCACGGATGATTTCCACGCGCTCGACGGTGTCGATGTCGGAGTGCAGGTAGCGCACCTTCACGCCGTTGTCGGTCAGGTAATCGGTGAGCTGCTCGGCCATGCGCTTGGTGAGCGTGGTGATCAACACCCGCTCGCTGCGCTCGACGCGCACGCGGATCTCCTGCAGCACGTCGTCCACCTGGTGGGTGGCGGGGCGGACCTCCACGACGGGGTCCACCAGCCCGGTCGGGCGCACCACCTGGTCCACCACTTTGCCGGAGTGGGTCTTCTCGTAGTCGGCCGGAGTGGCCGACACGAAAACGACCTGGCGCATGCGTCGCTCGAATTCCTCGAACTTGAGCGGGCGGTTGTCGAGCGCGGACGGCAGGCGGAAGCCGTACTCCACCAGTGTGGTCTTGCGCGCGCGGTCGCCGTTGAACATCGCCGCGAGCTGACCGATCATCTGGTGGCTCTCGTCCAGGAACATGAGGGCGTCGGGGGGCAGGTAGTCAGTGAGCGTGGGCGGAGGATCGCCCGGTGCGGCGCCGGACAGGTGGCGCGTGTAGTTCTCGATGCCCTTGCAGTGGCCGACCTCGCTGAGCATCTCCAGGTCGAACCGGGTGCGCTGCTCCAGGCGCTGCGCCTCCACCAGCTTGCCCTCGGCCACGAACTGGGCCAGCCGCTCGTTCAGTTCCAGCTTGATGGTCTCGACGGCGGCCAGCACCTTGTCGCGGGGAGTGACGTAGTGGCTGCTGGGGTAGATGGTGAAACGCGGGATCTTCTGGCGGACGCGGCCGGTGAGCGGATCGAACAGCGACAGGGTCTCGATTTCGTCGTCGAACAATTCGATGCGAATGGCCAGTTCGCTGTGCTCTGAAGGAAACACGTCGATGGTGTCGCCGCGCACGCGGAAGGTGCCGCGCGCGAAATCCTGCTCGTTGCGCGTGTATTGCATGCGGATCAGGCGCGAGATCACGTCGCGCTGGCTGATCTCGTCGCCGACGCGCATGATGAAGCGCATCTTGGTGTAGTCCTCCGGCGCCCCGATGCCGTAGATGGCGCTCACCGTGGCCACGATGACCACGTCGCGCCGCTCGAGCACGCTCTTGGTGGCCGACAGCCGCATCTGCTCGATATGCTCGTTGATGGCCGAGTCCTTCTCGATGAAAAGGTCGCGCTGCGGGACGTAGGCTTCGGGCTGGTAATAGTCGTAGTAGCTGACGAAGTACTCGACGGCATTGTTCGGGAAGAACTCCCGGAACTCACTGTAGAGTTGGGCGGCGAGCGTCTTGTTGGGCGCGAACACGATCGCCGGACGGCCGAGCCGCGCGATCACATTCGCCATGGTGAACGTCTTGCCCGAGCCGGTCACGCCCAGCAGCGTCTGGAACACCTCGCCGTCCTGCACGCCCTCGACCAGCTGGTCGATGGCGACGGGCTGGTCGCCTGCCGGCGGATAGGGCTGGTAGAGCTCGAAGGGCGAATCGGGGAAGCGCACGAGGGTGCCTTCGCCTCGCGTCTCCGGCATGGTTTCGATGGGTTTTGGCATGGGCTGGCTCAAGGTGGAGCCCTTAAAATCGGGGCGACCTGGCAGAGTACAACAGGCCCGGTCTCCCGTTCCGACATCCTTCGTCGATACCCCAAGGAAACTCCATGTCTCTCTTCACCGCCGTCGAAATGGCACCGCGCGACCCGATCCTGGGTCTGAACGAGCAGTACGCTGCTGACACCAACCCCAACAAGGTCAACCTGGGGGTGGGCGTGTATTTCGACGACAACGGCAAGCTGCCCCTGCTGCAATGCGTCCAGGCCGCGGAAAAGGCCATGATGGACAAGCCTTCGGCACGCGGCTACCTGCCCATCGACGGTATCGTCGCCTATGACAATGCCGTCAAGTCGCTGGTGTTCGGGGCGGGCAGCGAGCCTGTCACCTCCGGCCGCGTGGCCACCGTGCAGGCCATCGGCGGCACCGGCGGCCTGAAGATCGGCGCCGACTTCCTCAAGAAGGTCAGCCCCGATGCCAAGGTGCTGATCTCCGACCCGAGCTGGGAAAACCACCGCGCGCTGTTCACCAATGCCGGCTTCGTGGTGGATACCTACGCCTACTACGACGCGGCCAAGCGCGGCGTGAACTTCGAAGGCATGCTGGCCAGCCTCAAGGCCGCCACGCCCGGCACCATCGTCGTGCTGCACGCCTGCTGCCACAACCCGACCGGCTACGACATCACGCCCGAGCAGTGGGACCAGGTGGTGGCGGTGGTCAAGGCCCAGGGCCTGACGGCCTTCCTCGACATGGCCTACCAGGGCTTCGGCCACGGCATCCAGGAAGACGGGGCGGTGATCCAGAAGTTCGTGGCTGCCGGCCTGAGCTTCTTCGTCTCCACGTCCTTCTCCAAGAGCTTCAGCCTGTACGGCGAGCGCGTGGGCGGCCTGTCCGTGCTGTGCGCCGACAAAGAAGAGGCCTCCCGCGTGCTGAGCCAGCTGAAGATCGTCATCCGCACCAACTATTCCAACCCGCCCACGCATGGCGGCGCGGTGGTGGCAGCGGTGCTGGGCAACCCCGAACTGCGCGCCCTGTGGGAGAAGGAACTGGGCGAGATGCGCGTGCGCATCAAGGCCATGCGCCAGAAGCTGGTGGACGGCCTCAAGGCCGCCGGCGTGCAGCAGGACATGTCCTTCATCACGCAGCAGATCGGCATGTTCAGCTACTCGGGCCTGTCCAAGGACCAGATGGTGCGCCTGCGCACCGAGTTCGGCGTGTACGGCACCGACACCGGTCGCATGTGCGTGGCTGCGCTCAACAGCAAGAACATCGACTATGTCTGCCAGTCGATCGCCAAGGTGATCTGACCCCGGCTGCGCCCGCCCGCGGGCGCCAGCACGGTCACGAAGCCGCCTCCGGGCGGCTTTTTTCATGGGCGCATGGCGCGGCATGCCTTCCTGCCCTGTCCAGGCGATACTGGGACATGGCCTCTCCACCCCACTCCACCGGCGCGCTGGGCGGTGCCCGCATCCTCAGCATCGCCCTGAACCTTCCCGGACCTGCGGCACTGGCCCGATGCCGCGACGAAGGGGCACTCTGCACGAAGCTCGAACCGCCGGCACCCGCGGGCCGGCCCAGCGCGGACCCCATGGCGCTCTATTGCCCTCAGGCCTATGCGGAGCTGCATGCTGGCGTCCGCGTGCTCCAGGCCGACTTGAAGGCGCCTGCGGGACAGGCGTTGCTGCACCAGGAACTGGCGACCACGGATGTGCTGATCACCTCGTTCCGCCCCTCGGCGCTGCAGCGGCTCGGCCTGGACTGGCCCGCCTTGCAGGACCGCCATCCGGCCCTGTCGCTGGTCCGGATCGTGGGCGGCCATGGTGATGCCGCGGAAACGCCCGGCCACGACCTCACCTACCAGGCAGAGGCGGGGCTCCTGCCTGAAGGAGAGTTGCTGCCCGCCAGCCTGCACGCGGACATGGCGGGCGCCCTGCTGGCTTCCGAGGCGGTACTGCGTGCATTGCTCGCCAGGCATTCCACCGGACGGGGAACGGAACACGAGATCGCGCTCTCGGCGGCCGCACGGTGGCTGGCGATGCCCAGGACCTGGGGCCTGGCCCTGCCGGCCGGCGACGTGGGCGGCGCCCATGCGGGATACCGCGTCTATCGATGCGAGGACGGGCGGGTGGCTCTCGCGGCCCTGGAGCCGCACTTCATGGCCCGGCTGTGCGGCGCGGTCGGGCTGCCGCGGGATGCCGACCCGCGCGATGCATCGACCCGGGACGCCATCGCCAGCTTCCTGCGCCATCGCCGGCGGGAGGAGCTGGACCGCTGGGCCCTGCAGGAGGACATCCCACTGCACACCATCGACTGACCGGCGGCAGACCTCGGCACATCGGCGTCGTCCGACAACATGCCGCTGGCTTGCCCTACCTGGCGGATGCAACGCGGCATTGCCCAATGGCTGGAGCCGCGCGATCCGACATGCGCGCATCCTTTGCCCCACAAGAGGTGAGCCCATGAAGCCGTTCGCACTCGATCCCGACATGACGTCGCCCACCGGCATGTTCTATCCCACGGGCTACGTATTCGCCCTCTTTCCTGGGGAACAACCGGGCCGCGACGCAGGGCAGGCCCTGGCGGACCAGGGGTATGCCGATGTGTCGCATGCGCCGCCGGACGCGATCCAGCAGCACGTGGTGCGCACCCTGGGCAATGCCGATACTCCCCTGCCGAGCGTAGGGGCGGAAGGCGTGATCGTGCGCCGCATCGCAGAGCTGGCAGCCCAGGGCCACCACGGGCTGCTGATCCGCCCGCACGAGGACGACAGCCCGGAATCGCTGCAGGCGGCGCTGGAGCCGCTGGGCGCCAGTGCGGCTTTTTTCTATCGGCGTCTCATCATCGAAGACCTCATACCCCAGCCTGCGCCCTGATGGCCCTGCATCCGGGCTGCAGCGCCCGCCGGGCTGCGCGGTACGGCCGCGCAGCCGGAGAGCCGGCGCACCGCGTTTCAGCGCGGCTTGGTCCGCCCTGCACCACCCGGCCTTGGGCCGGCGGTTGGCTTACCGGGCGATGGGCCGCCTGCGCGCGGGCCCGTGCGGACGCCCGCGCGGGGCGGCAGGCCCGTGTGCTGGGTCAGCAGCTTGCCGGGTGCCGGCCCCTTGGCGGGCGCCGTGGTGCTGTTCTTGCGCCGGGCGCTCTGGTAGCTGCCATCCGTCATCGGCTGGAAGGTCGGGATCAGGTGGTGCTTGCCGTTGCCGATCAGGTCGGCCCGGCCCATGGCCTTGAGCGCCTCGCGCAGCAGGGGCCAGTTGTTCGGATCGTGGTAGCGCAGGAAGGCCTTGTGCAGGCGGCGGCGCTTCTCCCCGCGCACGATGTCCACGGATTCCTCGGCCGCATCGCGCATCTGGCGCCGCACCCGCGTCAGCGTGTTGCGGCCGGAGTGGTACATGGCCGTGGCCGTGGCCATGGGGCTGGGATAGAAGGTCTGCACCTGGTCTGCGCGGAAGCCGTTCTTCTTGAGCCAGATGGCGAGGTTCATCATGTCCTCGTCGCTAGTGCCCGGATGCGCGGCGATGAAATACGGGATCAGGAACTGCTTCTTGCCCGCCTCTTCGCTGAACTGCTCGAACATCTGCTTGAAGCGGTCGTAGCTGCCGATGCCCGGCTTCATCATCTTGGTGAGCGGGCCCTGCTCCGTGTGCTCCGGCGCGATCTTCAGGTAGCCCCCCACGTGGTGCTGCACCAGTTCCCGGACGTATTCGGGCGACTTCACGGCCAGGTCGTAGCGCAGGCCCGAGCCGATGAGGATCTTCTTGATGCCCTTGAGCGCCCGGCCCCGGCGGTAGATCTTGATGAGCGGGCCGTGGTCGGTGGTGAGGTTCTGGCAGATGCCCGGATAGACGCAACTGGGCTTGCGACAGGCCGCCTCGATCTCGGGACTGCGGCAGCCCAGGCGGTACATGTTGGCGGTGGGGCCGCCCAGGTCGGAAATGGTGCCGGTGAAACCCTTGACCTTGTCGCGGATGTCCTCGATCTCCTGGATGATCGAGTCTTCGCTGCGGCTCTGGATGATGCGGCCCTCGTGCTCGGTGATCGAGCAGAACGTGCAGCCGCCGAAGCAGCCGCGCATGATGTTCACGCTGAAGCGGATCATCTCCCACGCAGGGATCTTCGTCGCCCCGTCGTGGCTGCCGTTCTCGTCGGCATAGCTGGGATGCGGGCCGCGGGCATACGGCAGGTCGAAGACATGGTCCATCTCGGCCGTGGTGAGCGGGATGGGCGGCGGGTTGATCCACACATCGCGCGCCGTGGGGCCCTCCCCGTGCGCCTGCACCAGCGCGCGGGCATTGCCGGGATTGGTTTCCAGGTGCAGCACGCGGTTGGCGTGCGCATAGAGCACCGGGTCGCTCTTGACCTGCTCATAGCTGGGCAGCCGGATCACGCTCTTTTCGCGCGGGGGCACTTTCAGCCTGGCCTTGAGCGCCGGGTTGGCAACGAACTGGATTGGCTGCACCGCGGGGTTCGGATCCTGCGCCGCAGGAGCGCCCTCCTCCTTGCTGCAGCTGCTGCCCTGTGCAGCCGCCTGCTCGCTGGTCGTGAGGTAGGGATTCACATGGGCCTCGACACGGCCCGGCTCATCGACCGTGGTGGAGTCGATCTCGAACCAGCCGGCAGCCGTCTCGTCGCCGGGGCGGCGCACGAAGGCCGTGCCGCGCACATCGGTGATCTGCTCGACCGGCTCGCGCGCAGCCAGGCGGTGCGCCACCTCGACCAGCGCACGCTCGGCGTTGCCGTAGAGCAGCAGGTCGCATTTGGCATCGACCACGATGGAGCGGCGCACCTTGTCGCTCCAGTAGTCGTAGTGGGCAATGCGGCGCAGGCTGCCTTCGATGCCGCCCAGGATGATGGGCACGTCCTTGAACGCCTCGCGGCAGCGCTGGCTGTACACGATCGCCGCGCGGTCGGGGCGCTTGCCGCCCACGTCGCCCGGGGTGTAGGCATCGTCGCTGCGAATCTTCCGGTCGGCCGTGTACCGGTTGATCATGGAATCCATGTTGCCCGCCGTCACGCCCCAGAACAGGTTGGGTCGGCCCAGCACCTTGAAGGGCTCGGCGCTCTGCCAGTCGGGCTGGGCGATGATGCCGACACGGAAGCCCTGCGCCTCCAGCGTACGGCCGATCACCGCCATACCGAAGCTCGGGTGATCGACGTAGGCGTCGCCCGTCACCAGGATCACGTCGCAGCTGTCCCAACCCAGTTGCTGCATCTCCTCGCGGCTCATGGGCAGGAACGGGGCCGTGCCGAAGCGCTTCGCCCAATAGGGGCGATAGCTCGTCAGCGGCTTGGCGGCGCGCGCGAAAAAGGAAACGTCAACAGGGGCGTTCATTGGTATGGCGTGGGGGCGGGGCCCTGGATTTTAGAGGGATCGTCCTCAGAAGCGTCCCGGGCTGTGCAGGCCACCACGGTCACGATGGGGTTTCACGGTGATCCGGACACTGTACTGGCTTCGTAAAAATTGCAAAAATTTTTCTTGAACACGCCAATTGAAATCATTAAAATCATTTTTTTCAAATTGATCAATAATTCGTCACAGCGTTCACGCACTGCAAGAGCGCGACACCTATCCACGGAGACATCCCCATGCGCAAAGCCACAATGACCGTCAAAAACCAGCTCAGCATCGCATTCGGAGCCCTGGTGGTGATGGTGCTCATCGTCTCGGTTCTTTCGCTCCACTCGCTGGGCAACGCGAACCAGACGTTCACGGGCTACGTGCAAGGCATCAATGCACAGTCCGACCTCGCGAGCGGCCTGCGCAGCGCGGTGAACCGCCGGGCGATTGCAGTGCGCAACCTGGTGCTCGTCACCGAGCGCCAGGAAGCGGACAAGGAACAGGCCCTGGTGCTCAAGGCCGATGAAGACGTCCAGAAGAACCTGGCCGGGCTGAAGAAAGCGGTAGAGCAGGATCGCGCTGCACCGGGATCGACCCGGCAATTGCTGCGTGAACTGGAGCAGATCGAGGCGGTGTATGGCCCTGTGGCCCGCGACATCGTGAAGATGGCAGTGGCCGGTCAACGCGAGGCCGCCGTTACCAAGATCAACAACGAATGCCGGCCTCTTCTCGCCCAGCTCACGGGCAAGACCGGAGATTTCGTGACCGATGCCGGCAAGCGCGCGGACGCGACGGAAGCTGCCGCCGCCGAGAGTTTCGTGCGGCAGCGGAACATTCTGCTCGCCGCCTGCCTCGCCGCGGTGGCCATGGCCATCGTGTCGGGCGTGATCATCACGCGCCGCCTGTCGAGTGCCCTGGGCGCGGAGCCGTCCGAACTGGGCTGGGCCGCCCAGCGCGTGGCCGAAGGCGACCTGGCCCCGCTGGGCGCGGCTGGCGGCGTGGCGGCAGGCAGCGTGATGGCCTCCATCGCCAGCATGCAGAGCAGCCTGGCGCGCATCGTCACCCAGGTGCGCAGCGCATCGGATTCGATCGCCATCGGCTCGACGGAGATCGCCACCGGTGCCAGCGACCTGAGCATGCGCACCGAACAGCAGGCCAGCGCGCTGCAGCAAACGTCCGCCACCATGGATGAGCTCAGCTCCACCGTGCGCCACAACGCCGACAACGCGCTGCAGGCGAACCAGCTGGCCCAGGGGGCCACCGGTGTGGCGCAGCAGGGCGGAGACGCCGTGAACCAGGTCGTGACGACGATGAGGGAAATCAATGAGAGCTCGCGCCGTATCTCCGACATCATCGGCGTCATCGACGGCATCGCCTTCCAGACCAACATCCTCGCGCTGAACGCCGCCGTGGAAGCAGCCCGCGCGGGCGAACAGGGACGCGGCTTCGCCGTGGTCGCCAGCGAGGTGCGCAGCCTCGCCCAGCGCAGCGCCCAGGCGGCCCGGGAAATCAAGACCCTCATCACCGACAGCGTGACGCAGGTGGAAGCAGGGACTGCCCTGGTGGACCGGGCCGGCCAGACCATGGAAGAAGTGGTGGCGTCGATCAAGCGGGTGAGCGACATCGTCGGGGAAATCAGCGCCGCCAGCAGCGAGCAGAGCCATGGCGTGTCGCAAGTGGGCGTTGCCGTGAACCACATGGACGAGGCCACCCAGCAGAATGCCGCCCTGGTCGAGCAAAGCTCGGCGGCGGCGAAGAGCCTGCAGCAGCAGGCCCAGGATCTCGTGCAGGCGGTCTCGATCTTCAAGCTGCAGCCGCAGCACGCCGCCCTGCCCCAGCCGATGCAGTTCGCCGCGTTGCAGGCGTGAACCTCGGGAACTCCGCCGGGGGCTCAAGGGACCCGGCGGCCTTGCCTGTTCACCACTCGCCGACGGCGCGAACCCGCTGGTCGAGGTCCGCAGGCGGATCTTCGTAGGCCGACACCAGGAGGCAGCCGTCCGCAGGGGCGGATGGCGCCGGGGTCGCCTTGGCGGCGGGTGAAGCACCCGAAGCATCGCCCAGGAAGGGCAATGCGGAAAATGGACGGGGCAGCGCGAACGAGCTCAGGTTGAAGGACAGCATGGCGGGCTTCCTGTAGCGACGGGGACGTCGCGTGGTCTTCATGCAGGGGGTACCCCGATGAGGGTACGGGGGCTGCGGCGAGCCCCCTGTAGGCCGGCACGCTTCCTCCATGACAAAACACCCTGCCGTGGCTTCCCTGCCACACGGAGCATGGGCGGCTCCCGCCATCGGACAGGGCATTGGCTGCCCCGCCCTGGCGCTGCGTCACTTCGACAGCGTCAGCGTGCCCTTCATGAGCGCCGAATGGCCGGGGAACGAGCAGAAGTAGGCATACGACTCGCCAGCCTTGAGGGAAGAGACCGGGAACGTCACCGAATCGCTTTCACCGCCACCGATGATCTTCGTATGGGCAATGACGCGCTTGTCGCCGTCCTTGACGAAATTCTTCTCCGCGCCGGCCGCCATGCCGTCGGTCGAAGCGCCCTGCATGTCCGATGCCTTGGTGAGTACCCAGTTGTGGCCCATGGCGGTCTTGGGCAGCTTGCCCGCGTGCTTGAGCTTGACGGTGAACTGCTTGCAGCTCTGGGGTACGGCGATGGCAGCCTTGTTGAACTGCATGGCGTCGTTGCCTTCGATGTCCACGCTGCAGTCCGCCGCTTGGGCGGATGCGCCGGCGCCCAGCGCCAGAGCCAGGGCCAATGCCTTCCAATGTCTTGCCATGTCGGGTTTCTCCTTCGGTCAATGCCGCCGATGCGGCGATGGCCTATCGTAGGAAAGGCGGCGCCGGAGGCCGTTGACGTGCATCAATCCCCACGAAGGAGATGCCGACGGTGCCCGGCCGCCTACACTTGCGCCCCCTATGCCGCAAACACTCCGAGCGCCTTCGCACAGCGAACTCGTCATCAAGAAGAGCCGCTTCATCGGCTGCGTGCAGCCCGTCGCCGACCGTGCCACCGCCCAGCTGGTGGTGGACGGCCTGCGGCGCGATCACCCGGGCGCCGCACATGTCTGCTGGGCCCTGCTGGCCGGGGGCCAGTCGGCCGCGGTGGACGACGGGGAGCCGGGGGGCACGGCGGGCCGGCCCATGCTGGAGGTGCTGCGGCACCAGGATCTGGAAGGCGTCCTTGCCACCGTGGTGCGCTACTTCGGCGGGGTGAAGCTCGGTGCCGGCGGGCTCGTGCGGGCGTATGCGGACACCGTGGCCCAGGCGCTGCTCCAGGCGGACAAGGTGCCCCTGGAGCGCATGGCCACCCTCCAGTGCCTGGTGCCCTACGCGCTGGAAGGACTCGTGCGCCGCGAGGTGGACGCCGCAGGGGCCAAACTGCAGGACGTGGAGCACGGTTCGCTGGTGCTGTTGCGCCTTTCGATTGCCGAGCCGCGCGCCGCGGCGTTCCGGCAGCGCATCGACGACGCCGCCCAGGGACGGGCCGGCTGGCCCGATACCTGAGAGCAGGCACGGCCCGGGCTGCAGCCGGGACAAGACAGCCTTTCCGCCTACATGCCCCCACGCGCACGCGCGCCGACACTTTCCTGCCGAGTCAACCACCAGAGCAGGAGATCCAGGCCCATGAGCGACACGTTGGACGTCATCATCCTCGGAGCGGGTTCCGCCGGCCTCGCGGCACTGCGCGAAGTGCGCAAACGCACGGAGCGGGTGCGGATCGTGAACGACGGCCCGTGGGGAACCACCTGCGCCCGGGTGGGCTGCATGCCGTCCAAGATGCTGATCGAGGCCGCAGATGCCTTCCACCGCCGCCACAGCTTCGATACGTTCGGCATCCGCGGGCAGCAGTCGCTCGAGGTGGACCTTCCGGCCGTGCTGGAGCGGGTCCGCGCGCTTCGGGATGATTTCGTGGCGGGCGCGCGCAAGGCGTCCGACATCGGCACCCTGGGGATCGCCGGACATGCCCGGCTCATGGGACCACACAGGGTGGAAGTGGACGGCCACGTGTACGACGCCCGCAGCATCATCATCGCGACAGGCTCCCGGCCGATCGTGCCGGAGGAATGGCTGGCCTTCGGGGACCGCATCCTCACGACCGACACCCTGTTCGAGCAGCGCGGGCTGGGGCCGCGCATCGCGGTCATCGGCCTGGGGCCCCTCGGTGCGGAAATGGCCCAGGCGCTCGCACGGCTGGGCGTGGAGGTGGCCGCGTTCTCGAGCCGCAAGGAGATCGCCGGCCTCTCCGATCCCGCCGTGAACGACACGCTGCTGGAGCTGCTGAAATCGGAGTTCGTCCTGAACGTCGGGGAGGAAGTGACGCTGCGCGAGGTGCCGGGGGGCATCGAGGTCACCAATGACAGCGCCACCGTCGTGGTGGACCAGGTCCTCGCTGCCATGGGGCGCCGCCCGAACGTGGAGCACCTCGGGCTGGAAACGCTGGGAGTGGAACTGGACAAGCACGGCATGCCGCCGGTGGACCGGCGCACGGCGCAGGTCGGCGACCTGCCGGTGTTCATGGCCGGGGACGCGAACGACTTCCGCCCCCTGCTGCACGAGGCAGCGGACGACGGACACATCGCCGGGCTCAATGCCCTGGCGCCCGAAGTGCGCGGGTTCCGCCGGCGCATGCCGCTGTCCATCGTGTTCACGGAACCGAACGCGGCGACCGTCGGCAGGCGCTACAAGGACCTGAAACGGGACGAATCGGTGACCGGCACCGTCGATTTCGCGCGGCAGGGGCGCGCCCGCGTGGCGCAGCGCAACCACGGGCGCCTGAGCCTCTACGCCCAGCGGGACACCGGCCGGCTGCTGGGTGCGGAAATGTGCGCCCCGGCCGGAGAACACATGGCCCACCTGCTGGCGCTGGCCATGGACCGGGAGCTCACCGTGCACGACATGCTGCGCATGCCGTTCTACCATCCGGTGCTGGAGGAAGGGCTGCGGACCGCACTGCGCGATGCGGCCAGCCAGTTGCCCAAGGGCAGCGATTCCGACCTCTCCGCCTGCGATGCCTATGGATCCAGCGCACTGGATTGAACCGCGGGTTTACCCGGAAAAAGCCAGCGAGGTGTAACAGTGCTCAAGCCTTCGCGCCGGCGGGCCGATAACGAGGCATCTTTTGCTCATCGGTCTCCCAGCGGAGGCTGCACAAGGAGATGTCCATGGATGTAGGTCTCTCGCAATCCCTCGTCAACACCGCCACCGCCATGGCCAGCCAGAAAACCTCGGACGCCGTGAACATGACCGTGCTGAAAAAGGCCCTGGACATCCAGAAGTCGTCCGCGGCCCAGATGCTGGAGGCCCTGCCCCAGCCCCAGCAGCTGGCCACCTCCGGCTCTCTGGGCACCCAGGTCAATACCTACGCCTGATCGCAGGGGCCGGCCGGCCCCCGTTCAGCGCAGCCGCGCCGGAGACAGGGCCGCGGGGTCCACGCCCTGGGCCGACAATGCAGGCGCCAATGGCTCCGCCAGCAACAGGTTGCGCGCCAGCAATGCCACGCCCGAGGCACTCTGGATGCCGTAACCGCCCTGCCCCGCCAGCCAGAAAAACCCTCCCACGTGGTTGTCCCAGCCGATGACCATGTCGCCATCCGCGACGAAGGACCGCAGCCCCGCCCAGGTGTGCGAGGGCCTGCGGATCTGGAAAGTCGTCATCTGCTCGATGTTCCAGATGCCGGTGGCCACGTCGAGCTCTTCGGGCACCACGTCGTGCGGGTGCGTGGGATCCGCGTTGGCGGGAGAACCCAGGAGCTGCCCGGCATCCGGCTTGAAATAGAAGCTCTCGTCGATGCCCACCACCGCAGGCCAGCCCGATGCGTCCATGCCCGCCGGCACCGGGAACGTGAAGGCCGTGCGCCGCCGCGGCTCCAGGCCGATGGGAAGAACGCCGGCCATGGCGGCCACCTCGTCCGCCCAGGCCCCGGCCGCGTTGACGATGGCGCGGGCGCGCACAGTGGCGCCTGACGCGAGATGCACGTGCCAGGCGCCGTCCTGCCTTTCGATGGCCGTCACGCCGGCATCCGGCACCAGGCGGCCACCCCGCTGGCGCAGCCCCCGCAGATAGCCCTGGTGCAGTGCATGTACGTCGATGTCGGCCGCGCCGGGCTCGCGCATGCCGGCCGCCACCGCATCCGGCCGAAGGCACGGCAGCCACTCCAGCAATTGTTCGCGGGTGGCGCGCTGCACGTTCGGCGAACGCTGCAGGGCGTCCGCCAGCGCCGCATCCAGCAGGTCGAGCTGGTCCGGGCCCGCCACGTACACCACGCCCCGGGGCGAGAGGATCGGGCCATCGGCGAAGCCCTCGGGCGGATGGTCGTAGAACGCCCTGCTGGCGCGGGTGAGGGCCTGTATCTGCGGCGTGCCGTAGGTTTCCATGAAGAGCGCCGCGGAGCGGCCGGTGGTGTGGTAGCCGGGCTGCGGTTCGCGCTCGAGCACGAGCACTCGGGCGCCCGGCGCCGCATGCGCGAGTTCCCAGCCGACCGAGGCGCCGGCAATGCCGGCACCCACCACGAGGAAGTCCACCAGTTCGGTCATGCCGATTCCTTTCCTGTCGATCAGCCGACGACGGTCAGACCGCAGAGGCCTGGGCGGCTCCCTGGCTGCCCGAGCCGTCCAGGCGCGGCTCCCCGCGGGCGTCGCGGGCGTCGGGTGCAGTGGTCACGAGCGACGTCAGCGCCGGCTCGACCGGGGCCAGCCGTTCCAGCGCAGGCCGCGGGCGCTGCAGCTCCCTGATACCGGCAAAGGACTGCTCCATCGCGCGGCCGATGGCCAGGGTACCCAGGTCGTCCCGGAAGCGGCCCACCACCTGCAGGCCGAACGGCATGTCGCGGCCATCCCGGCCGCACGGCAGGCTGAGGGCGGGATGGGTGGTCAGCGTGGTGACGTAGGTCAGGGCCAGCCAGCGGTAGTAGTTGGCCTGCGGTTCGCCGTTGATGTGGCTGGCGTACAGCTCGGTCCAGGGGAACGGCGAGACCGGCGTGGTCGGGGCCAGGATCACGTCGAACGACTCGAACGCCTGCTGGAAGCGCGCGAGGATGCGCGTCTGCTCCGCCTGTGCCCAGGCGCTGTCGATGAGCGTCATGGCTGCACCCATCTCGTAGTTCGCCCGGGTGTTCGGCCCCAGGCTGGCGGGATCGCGCTCATAGGCCTCCCGCGTGCCCGCCACGAAGGCCTCGGCGCGCAGCACGTCGAAGCAGCGGTGCACGTCGCCCAGGTCCAGCGCGATGGGATCGCAACTGCGGAACAGGTGCCGCATGGCGGCGATCTTGCCGCGGAACGTCGCACGGATGCCGTCGTCCACGGCGCAGGCACCTAAATCCTCCGTGTAACCGACGCGCAGCGTGGACAGGTCCACCTCGGGCAGGGACAGGAACATTGCCGGATCCAGCGGATAGCTGAGCGGATCGCCCGCCGACATGCCCGCCGTGGCCGCAAGCTGCAGGCAGGCCTCTTCCACGGTGCGGCCCATGGGCCCCACGACGGAGATCGGCGTCCAGCCCAGCAGCTTGCGGGAACTCGGCACCACGCCGGGCGACGGCCGGAACCCCACCACGCCACATTTGGCCGCGGGAATGCGCAGGGAGCCGCCGGTATCGGATCCGGTGCAGACCGGCAGCATGTCGCAGGCCAGGGCCGCGGCCGAGCCGCCGGATGAGCCCCCCGCGTTCAGGCGGGGATCGAAGGGGTTGCCCGTGGCGCCCCACACCGTATTGCGGGAATTGGCGCCGGCACCCATCTCGGGGATATTGGTCTTGCCCGTGACGATCGCACCAGCGCGCCTCAGGCGCGCGACCAGCACGTTGTCTTCCGCGGGGATGTGTTCGCGGTAGATCTGCGAGCCGTAGGTGGTGAGCAGGCCCTGCGTGGCCTCCAGGTCCTTCACGCCCAGCGGCAGGCCGTGCAGCAGGCCGAGGGCATCGCCGCGCAGCACCGCCCGCTCCGCCTCGCGCGCCTCGCTGCGGGCGCGGTCGTAACAGGTGGCGGTGATGGCGTTCACATAGGGGTTCAGGGCCTCGATGCGCGCGATGCAGGCATCGAGCAGTTCGACGGGCGAGATTTCGCGGCGGGCGATCCGCAGGCGCAACTCTGGGGCGGTCAACTCGACGAGGGAAGCGGAGGAAGATGCGGTCTGTGTCATGTGGTGCGCCGCCCTGGAAGGCGGCGTTGTCTCCTGGAGGCTTGAAAATACCGGAAAAGCCGGTCAGGTGCTCAGTCGGCGGTGATTCCGGCGCGCTGGGCCACGGCGCGCATCAGGGGCAATTCCTTCTCGATAAGCGAGGCCAGCGCCCTGGACGAACCATAGGCCGGCTCGAAACCGTTGGCCAGCAGCTTCTCGCGTGTTTCGCGGTCTTCCATCACCTGGGCCAGCGCGCGCTCCAGGCGGGCCTTCACGGCCGGCGGCAGGCCGGCCG
Source organism: Paracidovorax avenae ATCC 19860 (assembly GCF_000176855.2). Taxonomy (NCBI): domain Bacteria; kingdom Pseudomonadati; phylum Pseudomonadota; class Betaproteobacteria; order Burkholderiales; family Comamonadaceae; genus Paracidovorax; species Paracidovorax avenae. Next base: position 3,154,135 of record NC_015138.1, read on the forward strand.
GAGCCACCATCGCCAGCCAGGTATCCATGTCGATCGCGTAGCCGCTCTCGGCGAGCGTGGGCACGTCCGGCAGCAGCGAGGAACGCCTGGCCGAAGTGACGGCGATGGCCTTGATCTTCCCCTCCTTCAGCTGGGGAATCGCGGCCGCGACCGTATCGACCGTGAAGGGAATCTGGCCACCCATGAGGTCCACCATGGCCGGCGCACTGCCCTTGTAAGGCACATGCTGGATCTTCAGGCCCGCCAGGTGGAAAAAGGCCTCGCCGGCGAACTGCGATGTGGTGCCGGAGCCGAAGGAGCCATAGGAGTATTTGTCCGGCCCGGCCTTGACCAGGGACACGAACTGCTTGACGTCGTTGGCCGGCACGCTCTTGCCGGCCAGCAGGATGAGCCCGGTGCGCCCCGTGATGCCGATCGGCTCGAAGCTCTTCACGGGATCGTAGGGAAGCTTGGCGCGCACGGCCGGATTGACGGTGAAGGTGGTGCCCGAGCTCATCAGGAGCGTGTAGCCGTCCGGCGCGGCCTTGGCGACGTAGGACGCCCCGATCACCGTGCCGGCACCCGCGCGGTTGTCGATCACCACGCTCTGGCCGAGCACATCGCCCAGCTTCTTGCCGATGACACGGCCCAGCACATCCGTGGCGCCCCCGGGCGGGAACGGGATCACCAGGGTGACAGGCCTGGCCGGGTAGGCTTCCTGTGCGAAGGCCGGGGCCAGCGCGGCGCCTCCCAGGCAGCAGGCGATGGCGGACAGCAGCATCCTCTTGGCGCGGTTCATGGTGGTCTCTCCGGGTGGTGAATGGAAGATGGACGGGTCAGAAGCGGCGCGGCTCAGGCAGCTTCCAGCAGGGCCCGGCCGCGGGCCTCGAAGCGCTGGTGCTCGGATTCGGGCACGAACAGCCCGCCCGTGGTCCAGACGAGGTGCGTGGCCTGCGGCAGGTGCCGGTCCAGGCCCTGGGTCCTCAGCCAGTGGCGGCCGGCGTCCGAATCCGCGAGCCAGCCAGGCCCGCTGAAGCCTGCCGCGGCGGAGGGTTCGATACGCTCGCCCGTGGCATCCAGCACCCGCACGAGATGCTCGAACAGAGTGTCGTCGCGGACGGTAAAGATGCCCGACAGCAGGGGCTGCATGAGCCCGGCCGCCAGCAGCGACGCCCTCGGTACTGCCAGGCCGTCGGCCTCGGTGCGGTTTGTGAGGCCGAGGTCGTATACGGACGGGTGCGTGCCGGCCGGCGCGGCCATCTGCACCAGGAAGCACGGCGATTGCACCGGCTCGGCAAAAAAACAGTGCACATGCGGCCCGAGCAGTTGTCGCAGCCCGAAGGTGATGCCCGCGGGCGCTCCCCCGACCCCGCACGGCAGATAGACGAACAGCGGGTGGGCGGCATCCACCGCGATGCCCTGCTCCGCCAACTGGCCCCGCAAATGCAGCGCCGCGGCGCTGTACCCCAGCAGCAGCGACAGGGAGCGCTCATCGTCCACGAAATGGCTGAACGGATCGGCCTGCGCCTGGCTGCGCCCCGCCGCCACGGCGCGCTCGTAGTCGCCGGTGTGCTCCACCACCTCGACGCCCCGGCGGCGCAGGCGCTCCTTCTTCCATTCCTTCGCGTCGGCAGACATGTGCACGGCCGCCCGGAAGCCCAGCGCCGAAGCCGCCACGCCGATGCTCAGGCCCAGGTTGCCCGTGGAGCCCACCGCCACCTGGTGGCGCCCGAACACTTCGCGCGCAACGGGCTCGGCCAGCACCCGGCAATCCTGTCCGGCGGACAGCAGCCCTTCGCGCAGGGCCAGGGCTTCCGCGAATTCCAGCACCTCGTGGATGCCACCTCGCGCCTTGATCGAGCCCGCCACGGGAAGGCCGTGGTCCGCCTTGATCCACAGCCGGCCGCAACCAGGCTCCAGTCCGATGGCCTCCGGGAGTGCGCCCGCCTCGACCAGCGGCGACTCGATGATTCCGCCCGCTGCCTCGAGTTCGGGAAACAGCCGGGCCATCAGGCCCGCGAAGCGGCGGAACCGGTCCGCGGCAGCCTGCGTATCATGCAGACTAATGTGGCGATCCCCTGCCCGCATGGCCGCGGGAATGTCCGCACTGCGATGAGGATTGAACCAGAGGCAGGGATCGGCCCGGCGCAGCGTCTGCAAGGCGGCGTCCTGGGCTTCGGGGCGGTGGGTTTCGGTCATGCAAAAGCAGAAGAAAACGTTGCACGCATTCTTGTGCGGGTGTCTGCGGCCGTGCAATGCATTTATATTGACATCAGCATTAGTTTCATTGATGGATTCACGCCTTTCCAACTCAGTGCTGGCCTGGTTGCGCTGTTTCGATGCGGCTGCACGGCAGGGCAGCTTCACCCGTGCCGCCGCGGAGTTGTGCATCACCCAGGGCGCAGTGAGCCAGCAGGTCAAACAACTGGAGAACTGGCTGGGCCGCCCCCTGTTCCTGCGCACCCCGCGGTTGCTGGTACCCACCCCGGAAGGCAAATGGCTGGCCGTGGTGCTGCGCGAAAGCTTCGAGGCCATCGAGAACACGCTGGCGCAGATGCGGCGCCCGGCCCCGGCCCACGCGGCGGCCACGCTGAGCTGCTCGCCCTCGTTCGCCATGCAGTGGCTCACGCCCCGCCTGGGCGAGTTCTTCCGGCAGCATCCCGATGCGGGGCTGCGCGTATTCGGCGAATTCCATCGCCTCGACCGCACCCGCATGGTGCGCGATGGGGTCGAGGCCGCGGTCCGCTTCGACCCGGGGGAGTACACCGACCTGGAAGCCACCGGTTTCCTCGACGAATGGCTGGTTCCCGTGGCCAGCCCGGCCTTCGTCGCGGCCCACCCGGATCTGCGGGATGCCCCGGCCAGGTTGCAACCGGAATGGCTGCTGCACGACGGCAGTGCCTGGGAAGGAGCCGATACGTTCGAGGAGTGGCAGCACTGGTTCTCGGCGCAGGGTGCCCCATGCCCGGACTGGGGAGGCGGCCCCCAGTTCAACCTTTCCCAGCTGGCGGTGGGAGCGGCCATTGCCGGCCAGGGCATCGCCATGGGCCGGGCCGCACTCGTGCTCGAGGATGTGGCGGCAGGTCGCCTGGTGCCGCTGTGCTCGTGGAGCACGCTTTCCCGGGCACGTTATTCCTTCGTGAGCTCACCCCAGGCGGGGCCTGCCATGCTGCGCGTGCGGGACTGGCTGGTGGAGGAAGGGCGGCGGTTCAGGGAGACACGCGCCCTGGTGCTGCCGCCACTTCGGATGCAGAGGTAGAGCGGTTGAAATCCAGTTCGGGGTTCCGTCGTGCATAAGATGCCGCATTGCAACCAGTCCTGGTCCCCATCCGCTCGCATTGAAGAAAGAACATGCACGCTCTTCCCGCCCTGCTCGCCGCAGTTTCCGTCGCTCTAACCGGGGGGGCAGCACATGCAGCGCAGGCTGTCAATGCCGGCCAGGAAGCACTACCGTCGATGCAATGCCCGGCGCAACTGCACGTACGGCAAACGCCGGATAACGTCGCGGAGCCTGGCTGGCAGGCCGAAGGTACTCGCAAGAGCCACCCGTTGGTGACAGTGTCGTTCTTTGCGGGGCCGCCCGAGCAGAAAGCCCAGTTGGTCCCTACGAAGGAAAGCAAGAGGGGAAAATCGCCGACCGCCACCTGGGAACTGGAGCGCCGCGACCAACCCTACTGGGTAGCCTGTGAATATGGAGGTACTTCCGCCATCGCCACCCGGGCGTTGCCGGTGGAGGTGGCAGCCTGCACAGTGGAATACGACCCGAACTTCTCGGAACCGGTCATGAAGCGGTGGAGCTGTCGATCCGGCAAGTGATGAAGGACGGGTGAGAAAGTCGCGCCTCCACGACTGTCACGGCCGCGCCGCCGCAACCCGCCACAGGGTGTTGCCGACGTCGTCGGCCACGAGCAGGCCGCCCCGCGCATCGAGCGCCACGCCCACGGGCCGGCCCCAGGCGTCGCCATCGCCGCTCACGAATCCGGTCAGCACGTCCAGGGGCATGCCGTCGGGCTTGCCGTTCCTGAACGGCACGAACACCACCTTGTAGCCGCTGCGCGGCTTGCGGTTCCACGAGCCGTGCAGGCCAACGAAGGCGCCTTGCGCAAGTTGCGGCGCCACGGGTTGCGCGGCAGGGCCGCCGGTACCGGCGAAAGCCATGCCCAGCGGCGCCACGTGGTTGCCCAGGGCGTAATCCGGCACGATGGCCTTCTCGACGAGGTCCGGCCGGGGAGGCTGGACGCGCGCATCCACGTTCCCGCCCCAATAGCTGTAGGGCCAGCCGTAGAAGCCGCCGTCCTTCACCGAGGTGAGATAGTCCGGCACCAGGTCACTGCCGATTTCGTCACGTTCATTCACCACGGTCCACAGCGCGCCGGAGACTGGCTCCCAGCCCATGCCATTGGGATTGCGCAGGCCGCTGGCGAACGTGCGGTGCGTGCCCGTGGCGCGGTCCACCTCCCAGATGGCTGCGCGGCCGGTTTCGGCCTCCATGCCGTTTTCCCCCACGTTGCTGTTGGACCCGACGGTGACATACAGCTTCGCGCCGTCGGGGCTGGCGATGAGGTTCTTGGTCCAGTGGTGGTTGAGCGGCCGCGCGGGCAGGTCCGCCACCTTGGCCGGCGCGGCCGTGATGGCCGTCTGGCCCTCGGCATAGGGGAAACGCACGACGGCATCGGTGTTGGCGACGTAGAGGTCACTGCCGACCAGCGCCATGCCGAACGGAGAATTCAGCCCTTGCAGGAACACGCTGCGCGTTTCCGCCACGCCATCCCCGTCGGCATCGCGCAGGAGCGTGATGCGGTTGGCCGATGGGTTGCCGGAGCCGGCCCGGGCCATGACCTTGCCCATGACCCAGTTGCGTACCTTCTTGACCCATCCGTCGTCCGGCGGTGGGTCTTCGGACGCGGGCTTGTCGCTCTCGGCCACGAGCACGTCGCCATTGGGGAGCACCATCACCCAGCGGGGATGCGCGAGCCCGCGGGCAAATGGTGTCACGGACAGGCCGGCCATGGGTTGCGGCGCGCCCCCGTCCGGCCATCCCTTGGCGGGAGCGATATGCACGGTGGGAATCAGGGATGGGTTCGGTTGCGGCAGCGTGGGTCGTGGTCCGATACCCGCATCCGCAGGCAGGCGGGCGGTATCGCCGCAGCCGGCAAGCACGGCCACGGCGACCAGGGGCGCAGCCACCCGGGCGAGGTCAGCGGCCCGAAGCGCAAGGGGATGAAGGAAAGAGCGCATGGCACGAGGCCGGCAGGCCGGCAGCTGGAAGGCGATGCCGACCAGTCTCGCCACTGCCGGGCGAAAACCGTGTCAGCCATCTTCGCCGACGGTGGCCTGCCGGGTGTGGGGCACGGTAGATCTCTGGGAAAATGCCGCCATGACCCCTCCCGAATCGATGCGCCTGGACAAATGGCTGTGGTGTGCGCGCTTCTATAAAACGCGGGCCCTCGCGGCGGAAGAAATCGGCAAGGGCCGCGTGACGGTGAACGGGCAGGCTGCCAAGGCGTCGCGGGAGCTGCGCAGCGGCGATACCGTGGCGCTGCGCCAGGGCCAGGTTCCACGCACGGTCGTCGTGCGCGGGCTCAGCGCCATGCGCGGCCCGGCGCCGGTCGCACAACAGCTGTATGAAGAAACGGCCGAGAGCATCGCCGCTCGTGCGCAGGCTGCCGAGATGCGCAGGCTGGCCCCCGAGCCGGCAGCGACGCTGCAGGAAGGCCGCCCCACGAAACGCGACCGGCGCGAGATCGACCAGGCCCGCGACTGGGGCAGCCGCTGGAGCGCCGCGATCGACGAGTGAGCGACGGCAGGAGGTTGCCGGCGTCTCAGGACGCTCCGCTGCCCGCCTGGGGCCTCAGCATGCGCAGCACGACGTTGAGATAGTCATCCATCCGCTGGCGCGCGCTTTCGGCTTCCCGCTCGAGATCGCGCAGGCTCTTGGCGTTCTCCGCATGCTCTGCGGAGCCCTCGCCCAGGCAGATCGCCGACTGGCGCCGGGCCAGGCGCATCTCGGCCGTCTGCCAGTCGCGGCGCAGCTCGTTCCATTGCTCGGACGCTGCGCGCAACGCGGGCGCCTGGCCACGCTCGCCGATCTCCCCGCCCCCGTCCCCGCAGAGCGTGGGCGGGCAATGCGCCGGCGGTGCGGACGGCCGGCGGCGGCGCAGGCCATCCTGCCCCAGGGAGGAACGGGCTGCGAGGAAAGTCTTCTCCGCGGCAAGATCCTCGCTGCCCCAACGCCCGCGCACCGCATACCAGGCACCGCTGCCCATCGACCACGCACCGCGCCAGCCATCGCCGCTGGGCCACACCAGGATGCCCACCCTGCGCCCCGCATGCTCGCGGTAACGCAGGGGGTCGCGGGCCACCGGAACGGTGGCAGCGGGCGCGTGGGAGTACGCGTCCAGGGAACGGGGCGTCGTTTGGGTCTCCATGCCCATGGTGGTGGCAAACGGCATGCCTGCGATGGAGACCGTTTTTGACAATTTTGCAGATACGGCGAGGCCTGATGCCTGTAAAAATTTCCCATGAGCGCATACGGATGAGCAGGCAGCACTGCTATCCCGTTTTTTGATCTGCCGACATCGCGGATTGCGCTAGCATCGTCGCCCCAGCCGCATTCCACGCACCGAGGTGCGCCCTCACAAGGACAAGAGATGGACGAGATCACCCCGGGCCCTGCCGAGGAGGCCGAGGCCGGTGCGGCAAACGGCTGCGCCGCATCCGGCGGCGCCGGACTGCCGGTGGTCGGATTGGGTGGATCGGCGGGCGCCATCCAGGCACTGCGTGATTTCTTCGCCGCGATGCCGGCTTCCCCCGGCATGGCGTTCGTGGTCGTGCTCCACCTGTCTCCGGACCATGAAAGCATGCTGGCCGAGCTGCTCCAGCGTGCCACGAAGCTGCGCGTGCAGCAGGTGACCGGTGCGGTGACCATGGAGGCGGACACCGTCTATGTGGTGCCGCCACGCAAGATCCTCGAGGTCCACGACGGCGCGATCGCACTCGCGCCGCTGCCGCCGGACCGGCAGCAGCATGTGGCGGTGGACCTGCTGTTCCGGACCTTGGCCGACTCGCACGGCACGCGGGCCACCGCCATCGTGCTGTCCGGGGCGGACGGGGACGGGGCCATCGGCATCAAGCGGATCAAGGAGCGCGGCGGCCTCACCATCGCCCAGGACCCGGGAGAAGCCTACGCCAGCGGCATGCCCGGATCCGCGATCGCCACCGGCATGATCGATTGGGTGCTGCCTGCGGCCCAGATGGCCGCGCGGGTGATGGAATACCACCGCATGGCCCCCCGGCTGCACCTGGCGCCGCCGCACGGCACCGAACCGCCGGCATCGGGCGGCGATGCGGCCGATGACGAGGCCGCACTGCGCGAAGTTCTGGCGCTGCTGCGCCACCGCACCGGTCGCGATTTCGGCGACTACAAGCGCGCCACGGTCGTGCGGCGGGTGGGGCGCCGCATGCAGGTGAACGGCATCGGCACGATGTCCGGCTACCTGGACTGCCTGCGCACCCGGCCGGGCGAATCGGGAGCGCTGCTGCAGGACCTGCTCATCAGCGTGACGAATTTCTTCCGCGATCCCGTTGCGTTCGCGGCGCTGGAAAGCCATCTGCCGCAGTTGTTCCAGGGCAAGACCGGCGCGGACACGCTGCGCGTGTGGGTGGCGGGCTGCGCGACGGGCGAGGAAGCCTATTCCATCGCCATGCTGCTGGCGGAATACGCCCGCACGCTCGACACGGCCCCCGTGCTGCAGATCTTCGCCACAGACCTGGACGACGCCGCCATCCGAGCGGCCCGGGACGGCTTCTATCCCGCGGCGATCGAGAGCGACGTGTCTGCCGAACGGCTGCGGCGCTTCTTCGTGCGTGAACGCGGCGGCTACAGGGTGCGGCGCGAGTTGCGCGAAAGCGTGCTGTTCGCGGTGCACGACCTGCTCAGGGATTCACCCTTTTCGCGGCTCGATCTCATTTCCTGCCGGAATCTGCTCATCTACCTGAACCGGGAAGCCCAGCACCGGGTGCTGGATACCTTCCACTTCGCCCTGCTGCCAGGCAAGCTCCTGTTCCTCGGGTCCGCCGAATCCGTGGACGACGGTGACACACGGTTTTCCGTGATCGACAAGCTGCACCGCCTGTACGGCCACCAGACCTCGGCGCACCCGGATCTGCTGCGGCCCGGGGGCCTGGCGCCTGCCGCCGCGGCGCTGCATGCGCAGCACGCCGCCCACCAGGGGCCCGTCGTGCATGCCGGAGCGATGGTCCCCTACTTCGCGGACACCGAGCGCCCGCCCGCGCAGGCCGCCGGAGAGAAGGCGCTGCCGTGGGGCGAAGTGCACCTGCGGTTGCTGGAGCAACTCGCGCCGCCTTCCATCCTGGTGGACGGCGAGCAGAACATCCTGCACATGTCGCCTTCGGCAGGTCGCTTCCTGGTCTTCCACGGCGGCGAGCCTTCGCGCAACCTCATGCGGCTCATCCACCCCGCGCTGCGCATCGAACTGCGGGCGGCGCTCTACCGCGCAGGCCGCACCGGCCAGCCCATGCGGCTGGCGGCGACGCCGGTGGACGCGGCGGGAGGCAGGGTGCGCGTGGCGCCCGAGGTGCGGCCCGTGCCGGAACTGGGGCCGGGGCTTGCGCTTGTCCTGCTGCAGATGCTGCCCGAACTGCCCGCGGCCCATCACCTGGCCGCCGAAGTGCCCCAGGACACGGCTGCGGAACAGCTGGACCGCGAACTGGAACTGCTGAACGCCCAACTGCGCAGCACCATAGAGCAATACGAAGCCTCCACGGAGGAACTGCGGGCCAGCAACGAAGAGCTTCAGGCGATGAACGAGGAGCTGCGCTCCGCGACGGAGGAACTGGAGACCAACCGGGAAGAACTGCAGTCCATCAACGAGGAACTGACGACGGTCAACCACGAGCTCAAGAGCAAAGTGGACGAGCTGGGGCATGCGAACAGCGACATGCAGAACCTGATGGACGCAACAGCCATCGCCACGGTGTTCCTCGACCGAGACCTGCGCATCACCCGCTTCACGCCGTCGGCCGTCACCCTCTTCAACCTCATCGCCACCGACGTGGGGCGGCCGCTGTCCCACCTGCGCACGCAGCTGCAGTACCCGGAGCTTTCCGAAGACGCCCGGAGGGTGCTCGAACGCCTCGCACTGGTGGAGCGCGAGGTGGGCGCCAGCGACGGCAACTGGTACCTCGTGCGCATGCTGCCCTACCGGACGCTGGACGACCGCATCGCGGGCGTGGTGCTGACCTTCGTAGACATTTCCGAGCGCAAGCAGGGCCAGGAGGCGCTGCGCCGCTCGGAGGACCGCTTCAGCGCCATCGTGAACCAGGCCGTCGTGGGCGTGGTGCAGACGGAGCTGGATGGCCACATCACCTTCGTCAACCGGCACTACAGCCACATGCTGGGCTACGGGCACGACGAACTCATCGGCACGCAGCTGCTCGACCTGATCCATCCGGCGGACCGCCAGTTGAGCGCCCACCTGATGCGGCGCCTCGCCGAACATGGCGAACCCTTCCACATCGAGAAGCGGTGCCTGCGCAAGGACGGCAGCACGCTCTGGCTGCACAACAGCGTGAGTTATCTGGCCGATGCGCACGGCGGCCCCACGGCCTCGATCGTGGTGTGCAACGACATCAGCGAACGCAAGCGTGCCGAGAATGCATTGCGCGAAAGCACCGAACGCCTGCGGCTGGTCATCGAGAACGCGGTGGAATACGCCATCTTCTCCACCGATCTGGACCGCCGCATCACGACCTGGAACAGCGGGGCGGAGCGCATCCTCGGCTACAGCGAGAACGAGGCCGTGGGCCAGCTCGCGGACATGATCTTCACGCCGGAAGACCGGGCCGCCGGGGCGCCCCTTTCCGAAACGAGCACGGCACTGGCCACGGGCGGCGCGCTCGACGACCGCCTGCACCAGCGCAAGGACGGCAGCCGCTTCTGGGCCAGCGGCGCGCTCATGCCCATGCACGACGACGCGGACACGGTCGTCGGTTTCGTCAAGATCCTGCGGGACCAGAGCGACCAGCGCGCGAGCCAGCAGGCACTCGAGCAAAGCCGGGCCGACCTGCTCAAGGCGCTGCGCGAAAACGAAGAGGCCCGCGCAGCCCTGCAGGCGGCCGACGCGACGAAGGACCGGTTCCTGGCGGTGCTGTCGCACGAGTTGCGCAACCCGCTGGCGTCGATTGCCGGCGCATCCGCGGTGCTGGCCACCGAAGGCGCCGCCACGGGCGACCGCGACCAGGCAGCGCGCATCGTGCAGCGGCAGGCGCGCGCCATGGCCGTGCTGCTGGACGATCTCATGGACCTGTCCCGGCTGCGGCTGGGCCGCATGGTGCTGCAGCAGCGCGAAGTCCCCCTGGACGAGATCGTCGAAGCTGCCCTGGAAGCCACTCTCGGCGCCATCCGCGCCGCGGGCCACGATTTCGTTCAGGAACTTCCTGCAGATACCGTCATGCTCCTCGCGGACCCGGTGCGCATCGCCCAGGTGCTCGCGAACCTGCTGAGCAACGCGGCGAAGTACACACCCGACCACGGCCGCATCCGGCTGTCGGCCTGGACCGAAGGCGGCTCCATCTACCTGCGCGTGGAGGACAACGGCATCGGCATGGATCCGGAGACCGTGGACGACATGTTCACGATGTTCTCGCAAAGCCCCGATGCCGGCATGCGGCACACCCAGGGCCTGGGCATCGGTCTCGCCCTGGTGCGCAACATCGTGGAAATGCACCAGGGCACGGTGCGCGGGGAAAGCGCAGGGCCCGGCCAGGGCAGCCGTTTCACCGTGCAGCTGCCCCTGCCTGCCCAGCGCTCCGCCGATGGCGCAGCCCGCGCGCAGGTCCCGGATGAGGGCGTGAGCGCCAGTGCCCCCGTGCCCAGCGTCCTGCTGGCGGACGACAACGTCGATGTCACCTGGTCCATCTCGCACCTGCTGGAAGGCTGCACCGTGGCCACCGCCGCTGACGGGCACGAGGCGCTGCGCAAGGCGCGGGAACTGGGCCCGGATGTGGCGGTGCTGGATCTCGGCATGCCGGGGCTCGACGGCATTTCGGTGGCGCGGGCGCTGCGTGCCGATCCGGCCGGCGCGCGCATGCTGCTGGTGGCGGCGACGGGTTGGGGCCAGGACCACAACCGCGAGCAGGCGCGCGAGGCCGGTTTCGACGCCTACATGGTCAAGCCGCTGGACGTGCGCGAACTGCAGCGCCTCATCCAGGCGCACATGCGATCCCGCGGATAGCGACCCGCGGGCCCCGCCGCTGGGCGTCATCTACGTGGCAGCCACCACTTCCACCGCCTCGGCCTCACGCACGAGCTCGGTCCCTGCCGTCCAGGCATACGAGGCGGACGCGGCCCGCGAAGGCGAACCGTTCTGGTTCACCGCTTCGCGGTAGGCCAGCGAGGATGCGCCCTCTTCCTGCGGCGTCTGCACGAACTGCGTGCCGTTTTTGCGATAGTCGGTTTCGGCGTCCACCACCTGGCGCAGGTAGTCGCGGTGGCTCTCGAACTTGATGAAGGCCGGCAGTGCGCCGTCACCGATCACCTCGGCGGGGTCGCGCCGCTCCAGCCGCTTGAAGAGTTCCTGCACCACCTGGAAGTGTCCCAGTTCATAGTCCAGGAACATCTCCCAGATCGCCCGCACACGGGGATTGCTTTCCTGCTGCACGCAACCCGCGTAGTTCCACACCTCGCAGGCCTCGGCGATCAGCAGCTTCTCCAGCGGCGTCTCGCGCGGGTTCAGCATCGATCCGTAATGCGTGATGTGCTGCGACTCCACGGACGCGATCTCCGCGTAGAGCTGCCGCGCCACGGGGTCGGAGAAGAGCGGGCCGATGTTCATGTAATAGTCGTGCGTCTGGTACTCGCCCCCTGTCAGCGTGAGGGCATGCAGCTTGGTCGCCAGCGCTGCACCGGGCCCGTAGGGCTCCAGCAGGTCGTGCTCCGGCGCACGGTGGTGCACCCAGGTCGGGCGCGACGGCACGATGTCCGTATAGCCCTGGGTGATGTTGTTGGCGTCCTTGCCCTCCAGCCGGTCCAGCAGCGCGCTGTAGCGGTAAAGATGGTCGAAATCCTCGAGCAGGGCGTAGCGGTAGCCCTGCGCGAGATAGTCGTCGGGCTCCAGCTGGGCGACCGATGCCGTGACCTCGATGGCCGTCTGCTCGTAGCCGATCGTGGTCTCCAGCGGAGAATGGTCGGCGCCGATCAGCCAGTTGATCGTCGTGGCCTGGTGCTGTTCCACGCGCATGAGCTGCGCGATCTCCACACGCGCGTCGGCATTCATGCGCAGCAGGACCTGCTTGGTGCGTAGCGCATCGAGCTCGACGCCGTTCATGAGGATGGCGCGCACGCGCGTGAAGGCATCATCGTCGAGCTTGCTGATGGGCTTGCCCACCATGTCCTTCCAGCTCAGGCGCTGGCGCTCCAGGGCGGTGCCCTTGTCCTGGAAAAGATGGATCGTCATGGGTTGTCCTTTCGGAAATAGAACCGGGGAAGAAAGCGCGGGGAAAGATCGGGAGCGGGCGCGCTCACACCGCATCGCTGGGCAGCGGGCCTGAGACCACCAGCGCCTGGAGCCAGGCCTGCACGGTGACCAGGTGACGCTGCTCCTCGGTGAGCGCCTGCGCGAACTCGCTGATCAGGTCCGTTTCCCCCGCCTGCTCCGCCAGCTGTATGAGCAGTTCCCAGCCTGCGTTGTCGGTGAGCTCCGCAGTCAGCATGGCCGAAAGTGCCTGCGCCAGCGTCGTGCGAGGGTCCGACACCACCTGGATCAAACCCATCGACGCGGTGGCGATCACGTCCGCGCACGGCGTTTGCGCCGTGGGGTCGCCACCGAGCTGCCGCATGGCATCGCACAGCATCTGGAAGTGCTGCAGTTCTTCCGCGCGTATGCGCTGCAGGGTCGCCAGTGCCGAGGCGTCCGCCTGCAGCGCGACATCGTCCGTGCCGCCTGCCGCCTTCACCGCGTCCGCCGGCGTGGGGACCTTCGCGCCGGCATTCACGGCGGCCTGGTACTTCACCATCAGCGCGTCATAGAGCCGCGTGCCGCCGCGCTCGAAGGCGATGCGTTCGCCGATCTTGTCCATGAGGATCTCGGGATGCTCGCCCATGAGCTTGCTCACGCCCGTGCGCACCATGCTGCCGAGCGACGTGGGTGGCGGCACGGTGCCGAGCGGCCCGGCTTCCTGCGCGTACAGCAGGCGGATTTCCCTGCTCTGCGACAGATCGATGGGACCAGGTGGCGAGTACCGCTCGACGGCATCCTCCATCGCCTGCGCACCGGCCGGCGACGCCGAGGCGCCCGTGCGGTTCATACCCGTGGTGGTGGCTTCCATGAAAACTCCTTGCGTTGCGTGCTGTTCATCGTGGGAAAGGGAGCGATCCATGATTCGCGCCCCGTCCGGCACGCCACGTAGGAAGCCGCGCAGGATACGGGCCGCGTTACACCAGTGCCGCGTTGCCGCTCCGGCACTCGCAGAGGGATTTGCAAGCATTGCCGCAAATCCGGCAGTGCGTGAAGAAATGACCAGCAACGCTCTACTGCACGCAGCAGCACGGCAACGCCGGCGCGCGGCCGGAACCAGCGCCTGCTGCTCGGCCAAACCCTTTGTTTCGTTTCCATGCAACCGGGGCGGTGTCCCTCGGCGCATCCGTAACAGGCCATGGCCATCCAGCCCCGCAGGCCGCTTAATGCCGTGCTGCGGGTGCAGCGGATGGCATGTCCGTTGCCCTCTGCCTCATCGACAGCGCTGCACTGCGCGGTCACATCCGACTCACCATTCGTAATGTTCCAAAGGAGAAATCACATGGCATCGAATCAAGGCAATCAAGGCAACCAAGGCAACCAAGGCAACAACCAAGGCAACCAGGGTGGCGGTTCCGGCCGCGGATTCGCCGGCATGGACCCCGAGCGCCAACGCGAAATCGCCGCCGAAGGCGGACGCGCCGCGCATGCGAGCGGCAATGCCCACGAGTTCAACTCCGAGGAAGCACGCCGCGCCGGCAGCATGAGCCACGGCGGCGGCGGCAACAACAACCAGCAGAACAGCAGCGGCGGCAGCCAGAACAGCGGCGGCGGCACGCGCGGTGGCAGCAGCGAGCAGCACGCCCAGGCGGGCCGCCAGAGCCACAAGAACGACCGCTGAGCGGCACGCCAGCCTGGCCCTGCAGGTGGGCACCGCCTTGCCTCCGGGTCGGTGCGGAGCCCGGCGCCACAGGGTATGCATCCAAGGCCAATCGGGGACGCCCGGTTGGCCTTTTTCGTGGGACGCAGCGGCGCCCCGCGTGCACGTTCGCGGCAGCCTACGGCGCTGCGGGATTCAGGCCGACGCCTCCAGCCCCGCGCGTCACGTAAGGTGGCTCTTTCGCTTGTCCAGCCAAGGAAACCCACGCCATGCACAACGAACACCTCCGCCAGTCCGTGCGTCACCTGCTCGACTACGACGACAGCCGCGCCAGCGCGCCGAACGAACACACCGCCGCGGCCATCGCCGGCGCGGGCCTGCTGTTCTGGGCCCTGGTATCCCGCAGCCGTACCCGTGCCGTGCTGCATGCCGCCATCGGCGGCGCCTTGCTGCTGCGCTCCGCCGGGGGCCGCGATGGCCTGCGGCGCTGGAGCCGCCAGCCCGCAGAACAGCCGGCGAAGACGGAAGCGTCCCCCGCCCCCTCCTTCGCCGACCTGCCGATGTGACATTGCGCTCCGGTCAATACCGCGGCGTCGATACGTGGATGCCCAGCCCGGACGCTCCGGGCAGGATGTCCTCGCGCAATGTCAGCGCCGGAATGCGGTAATCCCCGGCGTTCTGCCGCCGGAAGGCGATCGGGTCGTCGGTGAAGAGCCGGTCCAGCCGGTGGCCCAGCGCGTCGCAGGTGCCTGCGAAGCCTGCCTCGTCGATCCTTCCCGTGCGGTAGATCACATGGGGCGGCAGCACCTGGAACCCTGGATAGAACAGTATGCCGTGCTGGATCGGAAACAGCAGGTCATCGATCGGCCCGTTGATGCCGCGCGGGCCGTAGTGGGATTCCCACCCTCCGGCCGTCACCACCAGCATCGCGCGCTTGCCGGCCAGGGTTCCCTCGCCATAGCGGTCGCCCCAGTGGCTGTCCGAGTGCTCTCCGACGCCATAAGCGAAACCGCAGGCGTACACACGGTCCACCCAGCCCTTGAGCAATGCCGGCATGCAGAACCACCAGAGCGGGAACTGCAGGATCAAGGCATCGGCCCAGAGGAGCTTGTCCTGCTCCTGCGCGATGTCGCTGCTCTGCGTGCCGCGCTCGAAAGCGCGCAGGGAATGCTCCGTTGCAAGGAAGCGCTCGCCGGCCGGCGCGGCGGAATCGTCGTCCGCATCGAGGCCGGCCTTCCAGCGCATGGCGTACAGATCGGATACCTGGACATCATGGCCTGCCTGCTGCAGGCGCTTGAGCGAGAAATCCTTGAGCGCGCCGTTCAGGGAACGCGGTTCGGGGTGGGCATGTACGAGGAGAATGTTCATGGCGCAACGATAGGTTCGCCCAAGGTATATTGGAAATGAATTCCAAGGATTCCTGGTATTTGCATGACCAATTCCCTGCGACAGCTGGACCTCAATCTGCTGGTCACCCTCGATGTCTTGCTGGTCGAGCACAACGTCACCCGGGCCGCCGAACGGCTGCACCTGTCACAGCCTGCCGTGAGCCTGCAACTGGCCCGCCTGCGCGAATTCTTCGCGGATCCCTTGCTGCTTCCGGGTCCGCGCGGCATGCGGCCCACCGCACGCGCGGAAGAACTGCGCGAGCCCCTGCGGCATGCCCTGTCCGCCCTGGCCCAGGCGGTGGCGCCTCCAGGGCCCTTCGATCCCGCGCACTCCCGCCAGACATGGCGCGTGGCCGCATTCGACTATGGTGAACACGCCGTGCTGCTGCCTGCATTGGCCGGCCTGCGCGCGTCGGCGCCCCATGGCCGCCTGGCCGTCGTGCAGGTGCCCCCCTCCCAACTGGCGGCCAAGGCGGAACAGGGGGATATCGATCTCGCCTTCCACACGGGGGAGCAGGCGCCCCCGGACCTGCGGCGCAGGCGACTCTTCACGGAGCGTTACGTCCTGGCGGGGCGCGCAGGCCATCCCGGGCTCAGGCGCCGCCCTACCCTGGCGCAGTTCTGCCGGCTGGACCATGCGATCGTCTCTCCCGACGGCGGCGGCTTCCACGGGGCGACCGACGCGGCCCTGGCGAAATTCGGGCTCGAACGGCGGGTGGCGCTGTCGGTTCCCCATTTCCTGTTCCTCGCGGCCGTGCTTGCCAGCACCGACTGCGTGGCCATGGTGCCCTCGCGGCTGGTGCGCGGCAACGCGGGGCTGAAGATCGTCGAACCACCCCTGGAGGTCCCCGGTTTCGACATGCTCATGCTCTGGCCGGAACGGGTCCACCGGGATCCGGCCCACCAGTGGCTGCGCGAGCAGATCGCGGGCTCGTAGCGGGATCGGCATGACCCGCGCTGCACGATGGCCCAGGCATGAAAAGGCCCCGGGACGCCGTACGGCGCGCCGGGGCCTGCGAGGAACGAAGATTACTTCGTGGCGTCCTTGATGTTTTCCTTGGCATCGCCGTAGTTCTTCTGGACGTTGCCTTCCACCTGCTTGGCCATGCCCTTTGCCTGCTGCTCCGGGCTGTTGAACACTTCGCCGGTCTTTTGCTGGACCTTGCCAGCGGCTTCCTTCAGGGTGCCCTTGATTTGATCGGTGTTCATGATGAAGTCCTTTCGGTGATGGATTGCGGGCAGGGATGAAAAGCTCCATGCCTCGGTGCAAATCGTAGGCGGCACGGGTCGCGGCGGTCGCGGGGCAATGCCGGCTGTGCCCGTAAGGGCGAGCCTACAACTAGAAGTTTCTGTTGGGACCGGAGCACTCCAGGACGCAGCCTTTGCAGGGCATTGCGTACCACAGCGGCTGCGGCGCGGCGCCCTATCCATCTCGAGGAGCCCAAAGCCAAGGTATGACACCGCAAAGCAGGCACTACAGGGAACCTCTCAAAACCCGGCCACTCCCTTGTTCACCGACAAGACCTGAGCCGTCCTCCTTGCCATGATCTCTCCTCGCAGCGCCTTGAAGTTCGATATGTTTGCCGAGGCGTCGCGCCAGCATAAGAGAGATGAAGTGGGCGATCCGTTGCAGGTGATCGCGCGGCACATCGACTTCGCCGAGCTGGCGCGGCTGGTGGATGCACTCATCGAGCGCGGCGATGGCCGCAAGGGTGGTCGGCCGGCCTATCCCATCGAGGTGATGGTGCGCATCCTGGTCTTGAAGCGCCTGTACAACCTGTCGGACGAGCAGATGGAATACCAGTTGCTGGACCGGGCGAGCTATCAGCGCTTTTGTCTGCTGCAAGACGCGATGAACGTGCCGGACCGCAACACGATCTGGCGCTTCGGCGAGCGGCTGGGCGTTGACGGGGCGACGGCGTTGTTCCAGGGTGTGGATGCGCAACTGCACCGCCATGGCTATATCGCCCGGGGCGGACAGGCCATCGATGCCACGCTGGTGCCCGCGCCCCGCCAGCGCCTGGACAGGCAGGAACGCGAGGCCCTGGCCGAAGGCAGAACGCCCGACTGGAGCGAGGCCGAGCGCCGGCAAAAGGATGTGGACGCCACGCACACGAAGAAGCACGGCAAGCTACTTCGGCTACAAGCTGAGCGTGAGCGTGGACCTCAAGCACGGCTTCATCCGCAGGATCTGCACGGGCACGGCCAGCGAGCACGACGGGCACCACTTCGATGAGGTGCTGGACATACACAACACCGGGCGTGCAGTGCATACGGACAAGGCCTACGCGAGCCGGCAGCGCCAGCAGCTACTCAAGGTGCTGGGCTTGGTGGACGCGATGCAACGCAGGGCCCGGCCGGGCAAGCCGCTGAGCGAGTGCCAGCAAAGGCGCAACCAGCGTATCGCAAAGAAGCGTGCCAAGGTGGAGCATGTGTTTGCCGGTCTCCGTCACCTGGGCGGCAAGTTCGTTCGCACGATCGGGCAGACCCGCGCCACGGTGGCGATGACGATGATGGCTGCCTGCTACAACCTCAAGCGCCTGGCGTCGTTCCTGCATCGGCAAGTGGATGCGTTCTTCAAGCCATCGGCTGCCAAGGCACGGGTGCGCCTGCAACCGTCAAAAGCGTGAGCCTTGCGGGGGGCAAAGGCCCCTGTACATGGGCTGCGTCCCACCCACCGAGCAGGTGTCCGAGCGCATTCGGGGCGCTGGAATCTGACGACACGCCGGAAAAACTGGCTGGTGGCGGTTGTGAGAGGCTCCCCTCTGTCCGTAGGGTTGGGGCCCGTTTCCTGCCCCCCCGGGGGGGCTTGGTACCGACGAGCCATCGATGCTCGCCCCGCTCCAATCGATCTGGTCAAGTTCGCACAGGCGAACGAGCATTGCATGGTGAAGTTTCTGCCACACCCCGGCAGTGTTCCAGTCGCGCAGCCGTCGCCAGCACGTCATGTCGCTGCCGTAGCCCAGGGACTACGGCAGATCTTCCCAGGCGATGCCCGTGTGCAGCACGAACAGGATGTCATTGAGGGCCACCTCGTCGCTGACGGTGCGTCTGCGCGCTTCGCCTTTGGCAAATGGCACGAAGGTCGGGATAAGGGGTTGCAGCTGTCGCCACAGTTCTTTGCTGACCGGTCTTCTTGCCATAAGGGAACCAAGCATAGCTGCTCTGCGCAGGTAAGAAGGAGGTGTTAGCCGCTCTAAAGGTCAGCGCGTAGTCCCGCTGGCCGCGCTGGACTCCCGATCCAGTCACATTTACCCTTTCCTTCGAAAAGGTGCCAGTATCTGGGAGGATGGGTCACCCCGTGAACTGCGCTCGACGCTCTTGAGAAAAGTTTTAGCGCTTACCAACTTTTGACAATGCCTCTAAAATTTTGATAATCAATTCCTGCGGATCAATCGCGTAGGAGGGTGCTTTATCTTCGCCACCTTCGACAAAAAAAACTCGTTGTGCCAATTCGGTTCTCAATTTAGTACCAAACTCGCCTTCCAGCTTCTGTAAAAATGGCTCTAGCACGTGGAAGTCTAGCGATGTTCTACGTAGTTTGTTGGCTTGATGACGGTGCTTTCCCGACTCCCTAGCTAGATAAGCTGTAGGAACCGCCATAAGCAGAGTTGCAACAAGTCTGGTTAATGCATTTTTCCAATCAATGCTATTGAAACTGAGTTGCAAAATTGTATATGCCAAAAAAGCAACAGTTAGCCCCATTAATCCAATGCAAAGCCAGCGAAATAAGTTTGCCGACCTCTCCTCGCTTTGGGCGCTTCCTATATAACCACCAGACAATATAGTAGAACTCAACTGACCGAGCATATTTTTCGCTTGTTCGTGATAGCCCCCGAACAACTCCGCCTGAGATCGGATACCCGTTTGAACCTCCTCAAGCTCATCTTGAATGGCTTTTGCACGGAGCATGAACTCTATCTTCGCATCTCGCTCAAGACGTTGAGTCATGTCACTAACTATTTTCGCCGATTCACCGCCCGATTCGCTGAGCGCATTCAAGCGAGCTTCAATCGCCGCCATTTTTTGCTCTGTGGACTCTGCAGCTCCTGATAAGGCAGCAAACCTCGCTCGCAACTCGATGGCGAGTTTTTGCAGTTCATTACTCCTCCCTCTCCAAGCAGCGTGCTCCTCTGCATTTATATCGCCCGAAGGAGAAAACACAGCCACAAGCCTCTTTGCATTTATTAAAATTGAATCAAGCTCAGCCTTTTCTTGATCGGACAATATAATTTTTTTCAAACACCTCTCATAAAATTCATGAACATTCTTGTAAATTTCCTCTGCCAATTTGGTTAAATTGGAAGCATTTTTGCTGCCAATTTTTAATTCTGAAAGCTCTTTAATCAGTAAAGCTAGTTTATTTATTAAAACATAATTCGCTTGATCATCATTTAACTTTTTGTTATCGCGCAGCCTTGCACAAGCAGACCTCAAGCCGGCAATCAAGAGTCTTGCTTCCGACGAAAAACCTAAAAAACTGTTTGCTTCGAACTCTGCCACAGTCCCTCCTATCCTAGTATGAGAGATCATTATCTCCCATACGAACGCTCATCCTGACCACGCTCAAGCGAATCGAAACACCCGGCCATATTTCCTTCCGGGGGCCCGTAGATCCCGATCTCAATTTGAAATCGCAGCGCCACATCTGGCGCACCGCCTTCCGGAAGGCGGGCATGCGCTACCAGGCGCCGAGGAAGTGCCGCGACACCAGCGCGATGCTCGCGCTAATGGCCGGGGCGAGCCGTTAGCCCTGCAGCACGGCCACAGCGTGCAGGCGATGATGCGGGACTATGCGAAGTGGATCCCGTCGGCTGACCGCGGGGCCAATCGGGCCGCCGTGAACGCTGGCATTTCGGGCCCGGCGCCGGACCAGAAAAAGGCGATTTAGGGATGGACTGGCGAGGCCGAGAACCAGATGCAAAAAACCCCTAAGAGAATCAATCCCTTAGGGGTTCATGCTTTGGCGGAAACGGAGGGATTCGAACCCTCGATGAGGCTCTACACCCCATACTCCCTTAGCAGGGGAGCACCTTCGGCCACTCGGTCACGTTTCCAATCCCACTATTCTAACCCAAAATTTGAGCGTCTTTGGGCAATCAGGCGGCCGCCGCTGCGGGCTGGTCGAGCTCGAAGGCCTTGTGCAGGGTGCGCACAGCCAGTTCGACGTACTTCTCGTCGATGACGACGGAGGTCTTGATCTCGGAGGTGGAGATCATCTGGATGTTGATGCCTTCTTCGCTCAGCACGCGGAACATGCGGGCAGCCACGCCGACGTGGCTGCGCATGCCGATGCCGACGATGCTCACCTTGCAGATCTTGGCGTCGCCGACAACTTCCTGCGCGCCCAGGGCGGGCACAACCTTTTCCTTGAGCAGATCGACGGTGCGCGCGAAGTCGTTGCGGTTCACCGTAAAGCTGAAGTCGGTCTTGCCGTCCTTGCTGAGGTTCTGGATGATGACGTCCACCTCGATGTTCGCGTCGGCCACGGCGCCCAGGATCTGGTAGGCGATGCCGGGCTTGTCGGGCACGCCCAGCACGGAGATCTTGGCTTCGTCGCGGTTGAAAGCGATGCCGGATACGACGGCTTGTTCCATTTTTTCGTCTTCCTCAAAAGTGATGAGCGTGCCGGAGCGGGCCTCTTCCTCGATGTCGATGTCCCAGGGCGTGAAGCTGGAGAGCACGCGCAGCGGCACTTTGTACTTGCCGGCGAACTCCACGGAGCGGATCTGCAGCACCTTGCTGCCGAGGCTGGCCATCTCCAGCATTTCCTCGAAGCTCACGGTGTGCAGGCGGCGCGCCTCGGGCACGACGCGCGGGTCGGTGGTGTACACGCCGTCCACGTCGGTGTAGATCAGGCATTCGGCCGCCTTCATCGCCGCAGCCACGGCCACGGCCGAGGTGTCGGAGCCGCCACGGCCCAGCGTGGTGATGTGGCCGTGCTCGTCGATGCCCTGGAAGCCGGTGACGATCACCACCTTGCCGGCGGCGAGGTCGGCGCGCACGCGCTGGTCGTCGATGGATTCGATGCGGGCCTTGGTGTAGGCGCTGTCGGTGCGGATGGGCACCTGCCAGCCGGCGTAGCTCACCGACTCCATGCCTTCGGCCTGCAGAGCGATGGCCAGCAGGGCGGAAGAAGCCTGTTCGCCGGTGGCGGCGAGCATGTCGAGTTCGCGGTGGTAGGCGGAGGAGGCGCGCGAGGGAGCGAGGTCCTTGGCCAGGCCGAGCAGGCGGTTGGTCTCGCCGCTCATGGCGCTGGGCACCACCACCATCTGGTGGCCCGCCCGTGCCCACTTGGCGACGCGCTTGGCGACATTGCGGATGCGCTCCGTGGAGCCCATCGATGTGCCGCCGTATTTGTGAACGATCAATGCCATTGGATATCCGGGGTGACGGTACGAAGGCCGCGGCGCGAAAGGAGGGAAAGGCACAGGAGCGGACCTGCGGGATGGAAGGCCCCCTGCGCCTCACAGGCCCCGGGACCTCGTAGGCACCCTATGCTCTGTGGCTGAGGTGTTTTGGCGCGCCGCCGTGTTTCGTGCGAATGAGAGAGAAGACCAAAACCCGTCAATTGTACCAACCGAGTTCGTCGCCCTGGCGCTCCACGAAGCCCCGTCCCACTTTGATGCGGATGCGGTGGCCGCGCGTGGCGCAGGCGGCGACCTGGTCGAGCAGTTCGCCGAGCTGCGCGGCCGTGGGCGTGGTGGCGTGCGCCGTGCGCAGCCAGTGGCGCAGCGCATTGGCCTGGCGTTCGCGGCCGAGGGCGCGCAACGCGGCGATGCGCGGCGGCTGCCCGATGGCCTGCAGATCGGCCTCGGCCAGTTCACGCAGCAGCACGGCCGCTTCCGCCGCATGCGATGCGCTGCGCGCGAAGGTGTCGCGGAACTGAGGGAACGCAGCCTCCAACGCCGGCAGCAGCCGCGCGCGGATGCGGTTGCGGGTGTAGCGCTCGTCCGCGTTCGTCGGATCCTCGACCCAGCCCTCGCCGCGCGCGGTCAGCCAGGTGCGAATGTCTGCGGCTGCGACGTCCAGCAGCGGCCGGTGCCAGTCCATGCCGCCGCGCCGCCAGAAAGCCGGCATGGCCGCCAATCCTGCCACGCCCGCGCCGCGTGAGAGCGCAAGCAGCACCGTCTCGACTTGATCGTCGGCATGCTGGGCGAGCGCGATGGATGCCAGCGCGGGTTGCACTTCCGTCATGCTGTTGCCGCCTTCCTTCCCATCCCGTGAGCCGCCCTGCCCCGAATCCGAGCCTGAGCCTGAGTCGGGCGAGCGCTCAACCACCGCCACCACGCCTTCGCCCTCTGCCAGCGTCCGCAGGGCCTCGTAGCGATGCCGTCGCGCCGCGTCCTCCGGGCTTTCACCTGCGGCGTGCCTCGCATCCACCCGTGCAACACGCAGCGGCACGTCCAGGCGCTCGCATAGCGCCCGGCAATGCGCCTCGAACCCATCGGCTGCAACCTGCAACCCATGGTGCACGTGCAGCGCATGCACCTGCCCCGGCCAGCGCGCGGCACACGCATGCAGCAGCGCCGTCGAATCCGCCCCGCCACTCAACGCCACCCCCAGCGGCAACGCCGGCCGGAAACGATCCATGGCCGCATCGAACGCACGCGTCATCGCACCGCCCCCTGCACAGGAAAAACAAAAACGGCCCCGAAGGGCCGTGCGGCAGGCATGGATACGAATGTCCCAAGCATCTCAGTCATTCATGGCGCAGCGCGCGAATCCCCCCCTCGACACCGGTGAAGCTTGCTTGCTGGCATCCTTGAAGTCGCCAGTAGGAAACCCCCATCGCCAGAACATCAAGCGGCCTCACCCTTCGAATGGCCGCGGAGCAGGCCAGGCCAGCAGACGCCGTGTAACCGGCTTCGCCGGGCCACCGGCGTCGTCCCCCTGCCCGCCGTGCGCAGCACGGCGAGAGCGGGGGGAAGCGGCGCAGCCGCTCAGGGGGGTGTGTCACCGTTCAGCGCGGGTATCGTTGAACCGGCCGTAGCTCTGCAGGCGCTCGTAGCGGCGGTCCAGCAGTTCACGCGGCTTGAGGTCCGCCAGCTGGCGGTAAGCATCGCCCAGTGCGCGCTTGAGGAAGGCGGCCATCTGCTTGTGGTCGCGGTGCGCGCCGCCCACGGGCTCGCTCACGATCTTGTCCACCAGGCCCAGGGCCTTGAGGCGGTGGGCGGTGATGCCCATGGCGTCGGCCGCGTCCTGGGCCTTGTCGCCGGTCTTCCAGAGGATGGAGGCGCAGCCCTCGGGGCTGATGACCGAATAGATCGAATACTGCAGCATCACGACCTGGTCCGCGACGCTGATGGCCAGCGCGCCGCCGGAGCCGCCCTCGCCGATCACCGTGGTGATGATGGGCACTTCCAGTTGGGCCATCTCGAAGATGTTGCGCCCGATGGCCTCGGACTGGCCGCGCTCCTCGGCGTCGATGCCGGGGTAGGCGCCGGGCGTGTCCACGAAGGTGAACACGGGCAGCCGGAATTTCTCGGCCGTCTTCATGAGGCGCAGGGCCTTGCGGTAGCCCTCGGGGCGGCTCATGCCGAAGTTGCGGGCCGCGCGCTCCTTGGTGTCGCGCCCCTTCTGGTGGCCCAGCACCATGCAGGCATGGCCGTTGAAGCGCGCGAGGCCGCCGATGATGGAGAGGTCGTCGGCGAAGTGCCGGTCACCGTGCATCTCGACGAAGTCGGTGAAGATCTCGCGCACGTAGTCGAGGGTGTAGGGCCGCTCGGGGTGGCGGGCGATCTTCGTGATCTGCCAGGGCGTCAGCTCGCTGTAGATGTCCTTGGTGAGCTGCTGGCTCTTGCGGCTGAGCTGGTCGATTTCCTCGGAAATGTCCACCGCGCTTTCGGTCTGCACATAGCGCAGTTCCTCGATCTTCGACTCCAGCTCGGCGATGGGCTGCTCGAAGTCCAGAAAAGTCTTTTTCGCCAATTGTTTTCTCCTTGGGCTGTAGCCTCGGCGCGCGCGGAACGCGCGGCACGCAGTGTCCTGGCGGACGGTCAATAGTCCACCGGCAGGGGGGCGAGCGACCGCCAAATATACCAACTCGCCACGCTGCACCAGGGTTTCCAGGCCTCGGCGACTTCGCGGGCATCGCTGCGGCTGACCGGGTCGCCCGAGAAATAGTGCTGGCTGATGCCCTGCAACAGGGTGGCGTCGTCCAGGGGCAGCACGTTGGGCCGCGCCAGGTGGAATATCAGGAACATGTCGGCCGTCCATCGGCCGATGCCGCGGATGGCGACCAGTTCGGCAGCGATGGCCTCGTCGTCCATCGCATCCCAGTCCTTGACGTGCAGGCGGCCGGTGTCGAAATGCAGCGCCAGGTCCACCAGGTAGTCCACCTTCCGGGCGGACAGGCCTGCGGCGCGCATGTCGTCCACCTTGAGCTTGAGCACGGCGGCCGGCGTCATGCTGCGGGGCAGCGCGGCGAACTTGTCCCAGACCTTCTGCGCGGACGCGACCGAGACCTGCTGGCCCACGATGCTGCGCGCCAGCGTGGTGAACGCATCGCCGCGGGCCACGAGGGCCACGTCGCCGAGCTGCGGGATCAGCCGCTTCATGACGCGGTCCTTCTTGACCAGGTGGCGGCAGGCGTCCGCCCAGTAGCCGGGGGCGGTGGACGGCTCGGCCGTCCCCGCTGTTTTCTTGCTGGGAGCCACGGCTTACCTTGTCTGGAGAGAAGACCGGCGGTGCGGGAAACGGAAGGGGTGGCTCGGGCTCACTGCGCGGCCTCCCAGGTCGTGCCGGCGGGGGAATCCTTGAGCACGATGCCCTGCGCGAGCAGGTCGTTGCGGATGCGGTCGGCCTCGGCGAAGTTCTTCGCTGCCTTGGCAGCCGCGCGCGCCGCGATGCGCGCGGCGATCTCGGCGGCGTCCAGCTGTACGCCCTGCCGCAGGAAGGCCTGCGGATCCCCCTGCAGCAGCCCCAGGCAGCCGCCCAGCGCCTTCAACAGGCCGGCCAGGCGGGTGGACCGCGTGCGGTTCACCTCGCCGGCCAGTTCGAACAGCACGGCGACAGCCTCGGGCGTGCCGAAGTCCTCGTCCATGGCGGCCTTGAAGCGGGCCGCATGCGGATCGGCCCAGTCGATCGCGCCGATGTCTTCCGGAGCGACCAGGGCGAGCGCGGTGTAGAGCCGCTTGAGCGAAGCGCGCGCATCCTGCAGGTGCACGTCGCTGTAGTTGAGCGGGCTGCGGTAGTGCGTGCGCACGATGAAGAAGCGCAGCGTCTCGGCATCGACCTGCTGCAGCACTTCGCGGATGGTGAAGAAGTTGCCGAGCGACTTGCTCATCTTCTCGTTGTCCACGCGCACGAAGCCGTTGTGCATCCAGAAGCGCGCCAGCGGCTTGCCGGTGGCGCCCTCGCTCTGGGCGATCTCGTTCTCGTGGTGGGGGAACTGCAGGTCCGCGCCGCCGCCATGGATGTCGAAGCTCTCGCCGAGCGTGGCGCAGCTCATGGCCGAGCACTCGATGTGCCAGCCCGGCCGGCCGGTGCCGAAGGGGCTGTCCCATTTCGCCTCGGGCGGCTCGCCGGGCTTGGCGGCCTTCCAGAGCACGAAGTCGAGCGGATCCTGCTTGTCGTCCTGGACGGCCACGCGTTCGCCAGCGCGCAATTCGTCCAGGGACTTGCCGGACAGCTTGCCGTAGCCCTCGAACCGGCGCACGGCGTAGTTCACGTCGCCGCTGCCGGCGCGATAGGCCAGGCCCTTGCGCTCCAGCGTGTCGATGAGCGAGAGCATCTGGGGCACGTATTCGGTGGCGCGCGGCTCGACCGTGGGCGGCTCGATCGCCAGG
Source organism: Paracidovorax avenae ATCC 19860 (assembly GCF_000176855.2). Lineage (NCBI taxonomy): Bacteria > Pseudomonadati > Pseudomonadota > Betaproteobacteria > Burkholderiales > Comamonadaceae > Paracidovorax > Paracidovorax avenae. The sequence goes on from NC_015138.1 coordinate 3,180,428, forward strand.
GCGCCGATGTCCTCGTGCATGGCGGCCGTCATCTCGTCCGTGAGCTGGCGGATGGTGATGCCCCGCTCCACCGCGCGGCGGATGATCTTGTCGTCGATGTCGGTGATGTTGCGCACATATGTGACGCGCAAGCCGCTGCTGCGGAGCCAGCGCTGCACCACGTCGAACGCCATCATCATGCGGGCGTGGCCGATGTGGCAGAGGTCGTAGATGGTCATGCCGCAGACGTACATGCGGACATGGCCGGGTTCGAGCGGGGAAAACTCCTCCATCGCACGCGACAGCGTGTTGTAGATGCGCAAACTCATGGAATATCAGTGAAGAGGGGGTGTTGGACTGCAGGCCGACGGCCCCGGCCGCAGCGGACCGTGGCGCCGGACGGGCCGGCGTGCGAGGTATGCGCAGCATCTGCGCGACACGCGAATCAGGAGCGGCAACAGCGCACCGGCATGGCAAAACCCCTCGGCTACAATCCGCCGCAGTATAAGGCCCGTTACCGATCGACACTTTCATACCCGTTGCCACCACCCATGACGCACGCCCGCCGCCCACTCCCCCATCTCCTGCGACTGCTGGTGCTGTCGGCCTTGCTGGGGGCGCCGCTGGCCCACGCGGACGACTATGCCGAGATCACGCAACTGCTCAAGTCCGGCAAGAGCCAGGAAGCGCTGGCCAAGGCGGACCAGCGCCTGCTGGCCAACCCGCGTGATCCCCAGCTGCGCTTCCTGCGCGGCGTGGCGCAGGCGGATTCGGGCAAGCAGGCGGATGCGGTGGCAACGTTCACCAAGCTCACCGAGGACTACCCCGAGCTGCCCGAGCCCTACAACAACCTGGCCGTGCTCTACGCGAACCAGAACCAGCTCGACAAGGCACGCACGGCCCTCGAGATGGCGATCCGCACCAACCCGAGCTATGCCACGGCCCACGAGAACCTGGGCGACATCTACGCGAAGCTCGCCAGCCAGGCCTACAACAAGGCCCTGCAACTGGACGCCTCCAATGCCAACACGCTGCGCCCCAAGCTGGCCCTGATCCGCGACCTGTTCTCGGGCGACGCCGGCAAGTCCGCCGCGGCGAAGTCGGCGACCCCGGTGGCCACCACGACGGCCCGCGCTCCCGCACCGTCGGCCGCGCCTGTACCGGCACCGGCGGCATCCCCGGCACCGGCGCCCACGCGTGCCGCCGCACCGGCTCCCGCACCTTCCACGCCCCCTGCTCCGGCCCCTGCCAACCTGCCTGCCGCATCGCCTGCACCGGCGGCGTCTCCAGCGCCCGCGCCTGCTCCGGCGCCTGCCGCGGCATCGTCCTCGGCCGCGGCCGAGAAGGAAGTCTCGGCTGCCGTGCGCGCCTGGGCCAGCGCCTGGGAAGGCCAGGACATGCATGGCTACCTCGGTGCCTACGACCCGTCCTTCACCCCTCCAGGCAAGCAGAGCCGTGCCGCCTGGGAGAAGGAGCGCCGCGACCGCATCGTGGGCCGTGCCAAGATCAACGTGACCATCAACGACCTGCAGGTCACGGTCAAGGACAACAAGGCCCAGGCACGCTTCCGCCAGGGCTACAGCTCCGGCTCGTACAGCGTGAACAGCCGCAAGACCCTCGACCTGGTGCATACCGGCGGCCGCTGGCTGATCGTGCGCGAGTCCACCGGCGGCTGATGGCGGTCCGGCGGGCGCCCCGGCCCTTTTTCCTCCAGGCACCGTGCGGCGGTGCCGGCCCCGGCCTGCTGCAGCCCCCCGCAGCGCGGCCGCGGCGTGCCGTGCCCTGGCATCCCCTCCGCTGAGCGCCGATGTCGATCGCGATTCCCTTCCGTAGCCGCGCGCTCGCGGCGGCAACCGCTTTGTCCGTGGTCTGTGGCGCGCTCGGCGCGCCCGCGGCCCTGGCCCAGGGCGACAAGGAGCGCGCCCTCGCCCGCAACAAGCGCACCGCGGCCAAGCCGGTGTCGCGCGGCCAGCCGGCGCCCCTGCGCGACGGCCAGGCGGAGCAGCGCCTGATGGAGGTCTATCGCCTCACGGGCGAAGGCCGCAGCCGCGAAGCACTCGCCAAGGCCGAAAGCCTGGCACGTGACTACCCGAATTTCCAGCTGGCGCAGCTCGCGCTGGGCGACCTGCTGTCCGCCCGCACGCGGCCGGTGCGCCAGTTCGGCGACGTGCCGGCGGGCCAGGGCGATGCGCCCCAGCCCCCCTCGCCCAACGCCGCGGAGGCGCTGGCCGAACTGCGCGCGGAATCCCGGCAGCGCTCGGACGCGCTGCGCGCCCGCCCCGGGGCCCGCGCCATTCCCGCGCAGTTCATCGAACTCTCGGCGCGATCCCGCCATGCGATCGCCGTGGATGCCTCGCGCTCGCGCCTGTACCTGTTCCAGAACACCGAACAGGGCATGGAGCTGATCGCCGACTATTACGCCTCGGTCGGCAAGCTCGGCATCGAGAAGGCTCTGGAAGGCGACCAGCGCACGCCGCTGGGCGTGTACTTCATCACCAGCCGGCTCGATCCCGCCACGCTCAAGGATTTCTACGGCGCCGGCGCGCTGCCCATCAACTATCCCAACCCGCTCGACGTGAGCCGGGGCAAGACGGGCAGCGGCATCTGGCTGCATGGCACGCCGCCCGAGCAGTTCTCGCGCGCTCCGCTGTCCACCGACGGCTGCCTGGCGCTCGCCAATCCCGACCTGGAGCGCATCCTGCGCACCGTGGAGCCCCGCTCCACGCCGGTGGTGATCGCCCGCCAGATCCAGTGGGTGCAGCCACAGGCGGTGCAGGCCGAGCGCCGGCAGTTCGAGGCGGTGCTCGATGCCTGGCGCGCCGCCAAGTCGCAGGGCGACGTGCGCCGCCTGCTGTCGTTCTATGCGGCCGACTTCCAGAGCTACGGCAAGATGGCGATCACCGACTACGCCAGGAGCCTCGAAGCCGAGGTCCGCGCGCTGCGCGGCCGTCCGCTGCACCTCAAGGACCGGACGCTGCTGCGCTGGACGGATGCCACCGACACCATGGTGGTAACGTTCGGCGAAGTCGCCGAAGGGGCCCGCACCGGCCCCGTCAAGCGCCAGTACTGGACGCGCAAGGGCCAGCAATGGCAGATCTTTTTCGAAGGAGTGATTGGATGACGACCCTGATTTCCAGACGATTCGCCGCCCTGGCGCTGGCCGGCGCCGCGTTCGCGGCATTCGCGCCCGCCGCCTCCGCACAGACCGCCACGGCCGCGCCGAAGGTCAAGCTGGCGACCAGCCTGGGCGACATCGTGCTGCAGCTCGACCCCGCCAAGGCACCGAAGACGGTGGAGAACTTCCTTCAGTACGTGAAGGACAAGCACTACGACGGCACGATCTTCCACCGCGTCATCGACGGCTTCATGATCCAGGGCGGCGGCTTCACGCCCGACATGCAGCAGAAGCCCACGCGCCCCCCGATCCCGCTGGAAGCGGGCAACGGCCTGAAGAACGATGCCTACACCATCGCCATGGCCCGCACCGGCAACCCCGATTCGGCCACCTCGCAGTTCTTCATCAACGTGAAGGACAACGCCGCGCTGAACGCACCCAACCCCGATGGCCACGGCTACGCCGTGTTCGGCAAGGTCGTGAGCGGCAAGGATGTGGTGGACAAGATCAAGGCGGTGGAGACCGCCAACCGCGGCATGCACCAGAACGTGCCCTCGACCCCGGTCGTGATCAAATCCGCCACCGTGGTGCAGTGAGCCACCCTCGCACGCATCTCCCATATCCCTACCCGGGATCCCCATAAGGAAACGCAATGAGCAACCCGCAAGTCGAACTCCACATCGCCGGCCACGGCGTGATCGTCCTCGAACTCGACGCCGACAAGGCGCCCAAGTCCACGGAGAACTTCCTCGCCTACGTGAAGAAGGGCCACTACGACAACACGGTCTTCCACCGCGTGATCCCCGGCTTCATGATCCAGGGCGGCGGCTTCGAGCCCGGCATGAACCAGAAGGGCACCGATGCGCCCATCGAGAACGAGGCCCAGAACGGCCTGAAGAACGACAAGTACACCGTGGCCATGGCCCGCACCAGCGATCCGCACTCGGCCACCGCTCAGTTCTTCATCAACGTGGCCGACAACGGCTTCCTGAACCACACCGCTCCGTCCGCCCAGGGCTGGGGCTACGCCGTGTTCGGCAAGGTCGTGAAGGGCACCGAGATCGTGGACGCCATCAAGGGCGTGAAGACGGGCCGCAAGGGCTTCCACGACGACGTGCCGAAGGACGATGTCATCATCGAGAAGGCCGTGGTCATCTGAGCCCCCCCTGAGTCGCTTCGCGCCTTCCCCCCCAGGGGGACGACGCCAGCAGCCCGGCAAAGCCGGTTCTGCGGCGTCTGCTGGCGTGGCCTGCTCCGCGGCCATTCGATTCGCGAACGCCGCGCGGGTGCTCGAAGACGCCGCCTGGCGCGAAGCCCTTCTGAATCCCGTACTGTCATGAGCCTGCCTGTGCCCGACATCCGGGAGTTCGTGGCGCCCGACGCGTGGCGCGCGATCGATTTCATTTCCGACCTCCACCTGGAGGCGGACCACCCGGCCACGGTGGATGCCTTTTCGCATTACCTGGACACGACGCCGGCCGACGCCGTGTTCCTGCTGGGCGACCTGTTCGAGGTCTGGGTGGGCGACGACGCGATCCAGGAGGCAGGCAGTTTCGAGGCTGCATGTTGCGGGCTGCTGCGCCACGCCGCATCCCGCAAGGCCCTCTACTTCATGCACGGCAACCGCGACTTCCTGGTGGGTGCGGGGTTCACGGAGGCGACGGGCATCCCCGTGCTGCAGGATCCCACGGTGCTGGTCTTCGCCGGTCGCCGCTGGCTCCTGAGCCATGGCGATGCGCTGTGCCTGGCCGACGTGCCCTACCAGAAATTCCGCGCCATGGCGCGCGACCCGCAATGGCAGGCGCAACTGCTCGCACTGCCACTGGCCGCGCGCCGCGCCCAGGGCCGCAGCGCGCGCGCCGAGAGCGAATCCCGCAAGCAGTCGGGCACCGCCTTCTATGGCGACGTGGACAGCGCCGCCACCGTGCAATGGCTGCAGGCGGCGCAGGCACCGGCCCTGATCCACGGCCACACCCACCTGCCCGCCGACCACGCGCTGCAGGCGGCCGACGGCGCATCCCTCGCCCGCCACGTACTCACCGACTGGGACCTGTCCGCACGGACGCCGCGTGCGGAGGCACTGCGCCTCACGGCCGCGGGCTTGGAACGCATCTGCCTCGTCCCCAGATAGCGGCATGACCCCTGCCTCCGCTTTCACGCGCCTGGTGCGCAAGCTCTCCCGCCGCGTGCGCTCGACGATCGCCCCGGTGCCCGACATTCCCGCGACGCTGTGGCTGCAGACGGTATCGCGCTACCGCTTCCTCGCGGAGCTGCCGCTGCACGACCAGGCCAAGCTGCGCGCGCTGAGCGCCCTGTTCCTGCAGCGCAAGGAGTTCACCGGTGCCCACGGACTGGAAGTGACGGATGCCATGGCGGTGGCCATCGCCGCGCAGGCCTGCCTGCCGCTGCTGCACTGGGGGGAGCCGGCCGAGGCGCTGGCCTGGTACGACGATTTCGTGGGCATCGTCGTCCACCCCGGCGAGGCCGTGGCGCGCCGGCAGTCCGTGGACGAGGCCGGCGTCGTCCACGACTACGACGAAGTGCTGCTGGGCGAGGCCATGGACCGCGGCCCCGTGATGCTGAGCTGGCCCGCGGTGGACGGCGCTGGACGGCCCCTGGTGGAGGGCGAACAGGGCAGCGGCACGAGCGTCGTCGTGCACGAGTTCGCGCACAAGCTGGACATGCGCAACGGCGGTGCGGACGGCTACCCTCCCCTGCCCGCAGGCTTCCTCGGCACGCATGACGCACGTGCGGCGCGCGAGCAGTGGCGCGCGGCCTGGGAGCCCGCCTACCGGGACTTCCGCGAGCGCGTGATCATCGCCCAGCGCTTCGGCGGTGAGCGGCCCTGGCTCGACGCGTACGGCGCCACCGCACCGGCGGAATTCTTCGCCGTGGCCTGCGAGGCTTATTTCGTCAGCCGCGAGCGCTTCGCGCAGGAGTTTCCGGCGCTGATACCCGTGCTGGATGCCTATTTCCGGCCGGGCGGCTGACCGGCCGCGGGCACAGGTTCAGAACGCAGGCACGATGATCGCAACGCGCCGGTTCTCGCGGCGGCTGGCGGCAGACGTGCCCTGCACGACGGGGCGGGAAGCCCCCAGGCCGACGGTGCCGATATGGTCCGCGGGCAGGCCTGCTTCGGCCAGTACCCGGGCCACGGCCTGCGCACGCCGCAGCGAGAGGCGCTCGTTGTAGGCGCGGGCACCCTGCTCGTCGGTATGGCCCTCCACGCGCAGGGCGTCGATCCCTACGTCCGCCAGCGCCCGCCCCATGCGCAGCACGCCGTCATGGCTCTCGGCGTTCAGCTCCACCGAGTCGAAGTCGAACAGCAGCTTGCCCGACATCTGCAGCTCCCAGCCCGCGTCCGTGGGCTCGAAACCGTACTGCCGCAGCACGGCGGCCTTGCGCTCCGAAGCGCTGGGTGCGGCGGGAGCCTCCTGCGCAGGCGGCGGCGCGGGCGGCGCCTGGCAGGCCGCGAGCAGCGCCGCGAACGCGATGGAAAGAATGATGCTCGCCACACGCGCTCGCGCCGCACCGCCGCCATGCGCGCCACCAACATCCGTACCGAAAATCGCCATGCCAACCCTCCAGGCGCGGCATCCATCGATCAACCAAACTATCGATAGATGCAATCTAATAGTTAATCCATTATAACTATCGAGCCCGCTGACTGCCGTGTCGCTCCGCCTTCACCCGGTACATGGCCATGTCGGCAAAGCGCATCAGGGCGCCCATGTCCTGCCCATGGAGGGGGAACATGGCGACGCCGATACTGACGGCGGGCTGGAGCTGCACGCCGTTGTCCAGCGTGACCGGATCGCGCATGGCCTCCTGCACGCGGGAAATCATGCGCTCTGCATCGCGCAGGCCGGCCACCGGCGCCATCACGATCGCGAATTCATCGCCGCCCAGCCGTGCCACGAGGTCGGTGTCCCGCGCCTGCGCGCGCAGGCGCTGCGACACCGCCACCAACAGCGCATCCCCGGCCGCGTGCCCATGGGTGTCGTTGACGGCCTTGAAATGGTCGTTGTCCAGGAACAGCAGCGCCACCGAGGTACCGGCGCCGCGCGCCTCGTCCAGGCGGGACTGCAGATGCTGCTCGAAGTGGGAGCGGTTGGACAGGCCGGTCAGCCCGTCGTGCAGGGCCTGGTGGGTCAGCGCGATGTTGCGCTGTTGCAGCAGCGCCTGGCGGTGTTCCAGTTCCTGCAGGAGCGCGTTGAAGTCGTCGCCGAGCGCATCCAGCTCCGCGATGCGTGCCGGAGGCACCCGCAGCCCCTGGACATGGTCGCGGCGCACCGACCGCGCAACGGAGGCCAGCGCCTGCAGCGGGACCACCATGTCGCGCAGCATGCGCCGGGACAGTACCAGGCCCACGGCACCGCTCACGGCCAGGCACAGCGCGAGCGCTGCCAGGCCGGTGCCGAGGAAGTACAGCAGGCCCATGCCGTCGCTGCGCAGCACGACCGATCCGTTGTCCTCGCCTTCGTGGCGGATGGGCACGGAAACGGGCTGCAGGCCCACCATGGCGGCCACCGCCGGGGCCAGCCGGCCTGCCAGGCCACCCTGCTCCGCGTGCCATTCGGCGAAGACGGCGCCGCGGGCATCCATCACGCGTGCCTCGGCCACGCCCTCGTCCACCACCATGCGGCGCAGTGTCTCGGACGCATCCTGCCGGTCTCCGAAGACCACGGCGGCCTCCACGGTGTAGGCCAGGGAACGGGCCACCAGGTGCAGATTGTTGCCCGCGTACACGCGCAGCGCCACCAGCCCTGCCATGAGCAGCAGCGCCCCTGCCAGCGCGACGGCCAGCAGCGCCATGCTCAGGTGGGCACGGTGCACGACGGCGCGCAGGGTATCGCCGGGACCGGCCGCGCCGGTCCGCGTCATGGGGCGGCCTTCCTGCGCGAGAGTTGCAGCACGCGGGGATTGACGCGCACTCCGCTGCGGGCCACCGAATCCAGGTTGCTTTCGAATCCGACGCCGTCCTGGCGCACCTCCAGGCAGAACATGCAGCCGATGCGGCAGAGTTCGCGCCGCTCGCTGATCGACAGCAGGGGACGCGTTCCCATCTTCTCGAGGAGTTGCCGCCATTCGGCGTCCTCCAGGTGGCCCGCATACACGCCGTCGCATGCCGTGGGGAGCGCGGCATCGTCCAGCCGCATGCGGCGCACCTCGATGCGGCGGGTGGGCGTCGGCTCCGCCCCCTGCAGGAGTTCGTCAGCGAATTCGGTCGGTCCGACCACGCAGAGCCGGATGGCCTGCGGCTCTTGCGGCCAGCGGGTGTATCCCAGGATGCCGAACACTGTCTGGGCCACGGCGCGGGATTTCGCATCCACGGCCAACAGGCCTTCCGGAAGCGCGGTGCCCGGCCAGGCGGCCAGCCATGCCGCCAGGCACCCGGCCGCCACGGCCCATGCGCGGCGCCTGCCGGCCGGCAGGCGAGGCAGGCGACGGCGCATCCAGGACAGCAGCAGGCGAAGCAGGGGCGAGGGCACGGCGACTCCCGCAGTGGGCGGGAACGGGTCGGACAAGCAGATGCTGCCGAGTGTAACGGGGCCGCCTTCTGTCAGGCCACGGCCGTGCGGTACGCCACCCCGTCCCGCCCCGGATCTGCGCCACCGTGCAGCCGGCCATGGGCCCCGATCTGCACGCCATGCACCCAGCCGATGGTGTAGTTGTACGGGTTGCGGAACACTTCGTAGCCATCGGCCTGCAGCGCGCGCGTGACGTGGCGCGGGATGCGGTTGCACACGTCGATGGAATTGCTGGTGGACGAGAAGCGCGGTGCCGAGACGGCTTCCTGCATGCCCATGCCGTGGTCGATCATGTTGAGCAGCACCTGCAGCACGCCCATGGCGATCTGCGTGCCGCCCGGAGCGCCCAGCACGATCTCGGGTTTGCCATCCCGGAAGACGATGCTCGGGCAGGACGACGTGAAGCGGCTCTTGCCCGGCTGGATGCTGCCCGCGCGGCCGGGGCGCGGATCGAACACGCCCATGCAGCCGTTATAGAAGAAGCCCATGCCCGGCGTGATCACGCCCGAGGGCATGGCGAGCGAGTGCGTCATCGACACGCAGTTGCCGTCGCCGTCCACCACGCTCAGGTGCGTGGTGTCGCGCGGCACGGGCGCGCCAGGGTTCACGCGCTCCACGCGGAAGCGGCGGCCCGCGCGGATCTCTTCGGCCACGCGCGCCGCACCGTCCTTGGAGAGCAGTTGCTCCAGCGGCACCTCCACGAAGGCCGGATCGCCGATGTGCCGGTCCTTGTCCGAGGTCGCCTTCTTCATCGCCTCGCTGAGCAGGCGCAGGTAGGCCGGGCCGTTGTGCTCCATTTCCGCGAGCGGGAAGTTCTCCAGGATGTTCAGCATCTGCAGCAGCATGGCGCCGCCGCCCGGGGGCTGGTTGGTGGTGACGGTGCGGCCGCGGTAGCTGCCGGTGAGCGGCGCCGTGCGGCGCACGGCGTAGCAGGCCAGGTCTTCGCGCGTCAGCAGGCCGCCGACCGACTGCACGTGCTCCACCATGCGGGTCGCGAGTTCGCCTTCGTAGAACGGGGCGATGCCTTCTTCGGCCACCTGTTCCAGCACACCTGCCATGCCGGGGTTGGCCAGGGGTGTGCCGATCGGCTTGGGCGAGCCGTCCGGGCGGCAGTAGAGCGCGCGGCCCTCATCGCTGTAGCGCAGGCGATCGAGGTTGCTGGCGCGGCCCATGGTGGGCTCGTCGATCCAGAAGGCGTGCATGCCGGGCCGCACGAAGAAGCCCTCGCGTGCCCAGGCGATGGCGGGCGCCACCACGTGCTTCCACGGCAGTCGGCCGTGGGCGCGGTGCATGGCCTCCAGCCCCTTGAGCGTGGCCGGCGTGGCGATGGACTGCGGGCCGATGTCGTTCACGCGGCCCTTCAGGATGAAGCCGAAGCCGTCCTTGGTTTCGCCTTCGAGCAGGTCGGCCCACATGTCCTCCCGGCAGGCGAGCGGTGCGGGTGCATGGAAGTCGAAGTATTCGTGGGTCGCGGGCCCGTTCGCGCCCTGCATGTAGACGGCCGCCGTGCCGAAGCCGGCGATGCCGCACATCAACGGGTCCACGACGGTCTGGGCGAGCGCGGTGGCGACGGCGGCGTCCACCGCGTTGCCGCCCGCGCGCAGGATCTCGATGCCCGATTCTGCCGCTTCGGGCTGCGGGCAGGACACCATCGCTTCTCGGGTCATGCCGTTCCTCACTTGCCGCTCAGGTTCAGCGCGTCGAGCGTCGGGCCCCATGCCTGGGTGTCGCGGCGCGCTACCTCCATGAGCTGGCTGGCGGGGCCGGCCATGGGGATCGCGTTCATGGCGCGCAGCTTGGACTGCACTTCGGCGCTGGCATGGAAGGCGCGCGTGCCCTCGTGCAGCCTGGCGATGATCGCAGGTGGCGTGCCGGCCTTGGCGACGATGCCGCTCCAGCCCATGGTGTCGAAATCCTTCACGCCGAGTTCGTTGGCGGCCGGCACGTCGGGCAGTTCGGCGAGGCGCGAGGGTGCCAGCACCACCAGCGGCACCACCTTGCGGTTCTTGATGTGCGGCAGCGCGGTGCCGGCCACCGGGGCCATCACCTGGGTCTGGCCGCCGATGGTCGCCATCAGCCCATCGGGCTCGCCCTTGAAGGGCACGTGTGTCATCGAGATGCCGAGCTTTTTCTGCAGCAGTTCCACCGCCAGCTGCGTCGAGTTGCCGAGGCCGGAGGACGAGAAGTTCAGCTCGCCCGGATGCGCCTTGGCGTATTTCACGAGGTCGTCCAGCGACTTGAAGCCCGTGGCGGGGTTGGCTACCAGCACGAAGGGCACGGTGCTCAGCATGCCCACGCCGGTGAAGTCTTTCTCGGGGTCGTACGGCAGCGGCTTGTACACGAACTTGTTGAGCACCATCTGCGACACCCCGCCGAACATCAGCGTGTAGCCGTCTGCGGGCTGGCCGAGCACCTGCTGCGCCGCGATGATGCCGCCCGCGCCGGGCTTGTTCTCCACGACGATGTTGGCGCCCAGCGCCCTGCCCGCGTGTTCGGCCCAGAGGCGGGCCACCGTATCGGAGCTGCCGCCGGCCTGCTGGGATACGACGAGGCGGATGGGACGGGCGCCGGGATAGCCAGCGGCATCCTGCGCCACGGCCGGAGCGCCGGCCACTGCCCAGGAGAGTGCCAAGGCAGCCCACCGGGACAGGCAAGAATTTTTGTTCATGGTATGCAATCTCCGAAGAAACAGGTTGCGTGCAGCCGTTCCCATGCCGGCCTTCCTGGCGCGATTATTCGGAGGTGCATGCCCCGGGACCAGCGAATTCGCCCGATGGATCCATTAGCATTTACTCATGTCTCTTGAACACGTGGCCTGGGCACGCCGGCTGAAGATCCGGCACCTCGAAGCCTTCCTCGTGCTGGACGAGGCCGGCACGCTGACCGAGGCGGCCGCGCGCATGCACATGACGCAGTCGGCCATGTCGCACTGGCTGGCGGACCTGGAGGAACTGGTGGGCATGCCCCTGGTCACGCGCGGGCGGCGCATCCAGCTCACGCCGGCGGGGGTCATCATGAAGCGGCTGGCCGTGGGCGTGCTGGGCGACATCTCGCGCACGCAACTCGAACTGGGCGCGGTGGCCGCGGGCCGCAGCGCTCGTCTGCACATCGGCAGCGTGTGGGCCGGCGTGGCGCGCGGGGTGCCGCAGGCGCTGGCGCAGTTCCAGGCCCTGCACCCGTACATCTCGGTCACCGTGTCGGAAAGTCCGTTCGGGAACCTGCTCGAAGGACTGGAGAACCGGCAGCTGGACGTGGTGGTCGGCTCACTGGATGCGCGGGCCTGGCAGGGGCGGCTGGAACACCGCGAGCTGTTCGAGGACAACGTCTGCCTGGTGGTGGGCCGGGCCAGCCGCTTCTGGGATGTGCCCGGGCCCGTGCGCCTGGCGGACCTGCTGCAGGAGAACTGGATCATGCCGCCCAAGGGCACGCTGATGCGATCGCAGCTGGATACGGCCCTGCTCGACAGCGGCGCCTCCTGGCTGCTGCCCAAGGTGGAGACCGCCGCCATCACCACGCTGCAGGCGCTGCTGCACCAGGGCGACTATGTGGGCGTGTGCTCCGGGGCCATGGCCGAGTACCAGGCGACGCTGGGCAACCTGCGCGTGCTGCCGCTGGACCGCACCATTCCTTTCGGCCCGGTGGGCGTCGTCTGGAGCCGCGACCATGCCTCGGAGGCCGTGCGGCTTTTCGTGGAGCACATCACCGAGGCCACAGAGGCACAGTAGTGTGCAGCAGGCTGCGCGCGGCCCCGGCCACGCTGGCGGCATCCACGCCGAAATGGCTCCGCAGCGCCGCGCGCGTGTCGCTGCGACCGAAGCCGTCCGTTCCCAGGGTGAGGTAGCGGCGGCCTTCCGGCACGAAGGCGCGCACGCTCTCGGGCACGGTGCGCACATAGTCCGTGGCGGCCACCACCGGGCCCCGCGTGCCCTGCAGCACCTGCGCGAGCCAGGGCGTGCCCGGCCGGGCCTCGCCCTGCAGCAGGCGCCGCTCGCAGGCCACGCCGTCGCGCGCCAGTTCGCTCCAGCTGGTCACGCTCACCACCGTCACCTGCACACCCTCGGCCGCCAGGGCCTGCGCGGCCTTCACCACTTCGGTGAGGATGGCGCCGGAACCCAGCAGGGTGACTGCGGGCGCATCGGCCGGGCCTTGCGGGGGCGCAAGGGCAGTGAACACATAACAGCCGCGCAGCACGCCCTCTTCCGCGCCCGCCGGCAGGTCGGGCTGCGCGTAGTTCTCGTTCATGAGCGTGACGTAATAGAACACGTCGCGCTGCTCCACCAGCATCTCGCGCATGCCGGCATCGATGATGACGGCCAGTTCGCCGGAGAAGGCCGGGTCGTAGGCCTTGCAGTTGGGGATGGTGGCGGCCACGAGGTGGCTGGAGCCGTCCTGGTGCTGCAGCCCCTCTCCGCCCAGCGTGGTGCGGCCCGAGGTCGCGCCCAGCAGGAAGCCGCGCGCGCGCTGGTCGGCCGCAGCCCAGATGGCGTCGCCCACACGCTGGAAGCCGAACATGGAGTAGTAGATGTAGAACGGCAGCATGGCCAGGCCGTGCACGCTGTAGCTGGTGGCGGCGGCCGTCCAGCTGGCGATGGCGCCGGCCTCGCTGATGCCCTCTTCCAGGATCTGGCCGTCCAGCGCCTCGCGGTAGCTCAGCACCGAACCGATGTCCTCCGGCGCATATCGCTGGCCCAGGCTGCTGTAGATGCCCACCTGCTTGAAGAGGTTCGCCATGCCGAAGGTGCGCGCCTCGTCGGCCACGATGGGCACGATGCGCGGGCCCAGCTGCGCATCCTTGAGCAGCGTGCCCAGCATGCGCACGAAGGCCATGGTGGTGCTCATCTCCTTGCCCTGGGCCTGCAGCGCGAACTGGGCCTGCAGCGCGAACTGGGCGTACTGCGCCATGGGCGGCACCGGCACCACGCCGCAGGCGGTCTCGCGGCGCGGCAGGGCGCCGCCCAGGGCGGCGCGGCGCTCGCGCAGGTAGCGCATCTCGGGGCTGTCCTCGGCCGGCTTGAAGAACGACAGGCCCGTGGCCTGCGCATCGGTGAGCGGCAGGTTGAAGCGGTTGCGGAATTCCAGCAGGTCGCGTTCATCCAGCTTCTTCTGGCTGTGCGTGGTCATCTTGCCCTGCCCCGCCGTGCCCATGCCGTAGCCCTTCTTGGTGTGGGCCAGGATCACGGTGGGCTGGCCGCGGTGGGCGGCAGCGGCGGCGTAGGCGGCATGGATCTTCACGAGGTCGTGGCCGCCGCGCTTGAGGCGGTCGATCTGCTCGTCGGTCAGGCCCTGGGCCAGCGCGGCCAGTTCAGGCGACTGGCCGAAGAAGTGGTCGCGGTTGTAGCGCCCGTCCTTGGCGGCGAAGGTCTGCATCTGCCCGTCCACCGTGCCACCCAGCGTGCGGGCCAGCGTGCCGGTGAGGTCGCGCGCGAAGAGGCCGTCCCAGTCGCTGCCCCAGAGCAGCTTCACCACGTTCCAGCCCGCTCCGGCGAAGAGCCGTTCCAGCTCATCGACGATGCGGCCGTTGCCGCGCACCGGGCCGTCGAGCCGCTGCAGGTTGCAGTTGACCACCCAGACGAGGTTGTCCAGCCCCTCGCGCGCGGCGAGGGTCAATGCGCTCATGCTCTCGGGCTCGTCCATTTCTCCGTCGCCGAACACGCCCCACACTTTCCGCCCCTGGCAATCCAGCAGGTTGCGGTGCGTGAGGTAGCGCATGAAGCGCGCATGGTAGATGCTGCTGATCGGCCCGATGCCCATGGAGCCCGTGGGGAACTGCCAGAAGTCGGGCATCAGCCAGGGGTGCGGGTAGCTGGAGAGGCCCTGTGCGCCCGCCGCGGGCGCGGTGATCTCCTGGCGGTAGTGCTGCAGGTCGTGCTCGGTCAGCCGGCCTTCGAGAAAGGCTCGCGCATAGACGCCCGGCGCGCTGTGCGGCTGGAAGAACACGAGGTCGCCCCGGTGCTGGCCGGGGCCCGTGCCCTCGCGGGCGCGGAAGAAATGGTTGAAGCCGGCCTCGAACAGGTCGGCCGCGCTCGCGTAGCTGGCGATGTGGCCGCCCAACTCGCCATAGGCCTGGTTGGCGCGCACCACCATGGCGAGGGCATTCCAGCGCATGAGGGAGGCCAGCCGCTCCTCGATGGCCAGGTCGCCAGGGAATACCGGCTGCGCCTCCACCGCCACGGTGTTCACATAGGGCGTGTTCAGCGTGGGCTGCCAGCCGGTGTGCTGCCGGCGCGCCAGGGCCGCGAGTTCGTCCAGCACGAAACGGGCGCGCTCCGGCCCCTGGGTGGCGACCAGGGCCAGGAAGGCGTCGCGCCATTCGGCAGTTTCCTGCGGATCGGCATCGGCAGCGGGAGAGCCGGAGGACATGGTGGCGGCCTGGGCACCCAGGGCATGGAGCGGCAGCGGAGCATTCATGCCGAAGCACTCTACCGGGCCCGGGGCGGCATGGGCGACTGTTCGGCATCCTGGCAAACCCCGAATGGCAGCATTTCATGCCGGTGATCTTCTAAACTGAAGCACATGAAGCTGGACACGATCGATCTGCGCATCCTGGCCGAACTGCAGGCCGACGGCTCGCTCTCCAACGTGGAGCTGGCGCGCCGCGTGCATCTCTCGCCCTCGCCCTGCCTCGCGCGCGTCAAGGCGCTGGAGGCCTCGGGGGTGATTGCGCGCTACGTCGCCCTGGCGAACCCGGCCGTGCTGGGCCTGGGGCTGAACGTGTTCATCAGCATCAGCCTGAAATCGCAGGCCAAGGAGGCGCTGGCGCAGTTCGAGCGCCGCATCGCCGAGCACGACGAGGTCATGGAGTGCTACCTGATGAGCGGCGACTCGGACTACCTCATCCGCGTGGCCGTCGCCGACATCGGCGCGCTGGAGCGCTTCATCCTGGAGCAGCTCACACCCATTCCGGGCATCGAGAAGATCCGCTCCAGCTTCGCGCTCAAGCAGGTGCGCTACAAGACAGCCCTGCCCTTGCCGCTGCCGCCCGCGTGACCGCGCAGCGCCGCGGCCATTCCGACCACCGCGGCCTCACCACGCGGCGTCGAACAGCTCCAGCTGCGGCGGGCCCAAGTACAGGTCGCGCTTCTGGCCGGCGTTCGCGTGCGCGGCGCGGAAGGCCTCCGAGCGCGTCCAGTCCTCGAAGTGCGCGCGCGACTCCCACACGGTGTGCGAGGCGAACAGGGTGTGCTCCGCAGTGGTCTCGCCGCGCAGCAGATGGAACGACTGGAAACCGGGCACCTGGGCCAGGTGGCTGTCGCGCTGGCGCCAGATTTCGACGAATTCGTCCTCGCGGCCGGGGACGATGCGGAAACGGTTCATGGCGATGAAAAGAGGCATGGCTGGGCGTTGTGGGTGGATCAGGGCGCGGCGCTCGCGGCCACAGACGGTGCAGGCACGGGGGTGGCCTGGGCCGGCGCATTGGCCGAGACCAACCGGCGGCGCAGATCGGCCAGCACGGCCTTGACCCGGCGTGCGTTCTCCGGCCCGATGCGCAACATCATCTTCTGGCCGCTGGACAGCGCCTGCAGGTGCGGATCGGCAAACTCGTAGCGCACCCAGGGCCGGGTGGACGGCACGTCGCCCTGCACGCGGGTGAGCTGCAGGCGCAGGGGGCCGCGCGGCTCGGGCGTTTCCTGCAGATGGCCCAATACGGCCACCAGCCGGTCGTTGAAGTAGCCCTTGGGATAGCCCAGGTCCACATAGGTCTGCTGGAACAACGGGTAGAGCTGCCGGTAGAGGGCGATCGCGCGGTCGCGAGGTATCGCTTCCACCAGGGCAACCAGGGCCTGGTAGCGCGCGGCATTGGCCGGAGCGATGGTGGCGTGCAGCGGTGCGCCGTTCTCGTCCACCGCGCTGCCGGGCTCCGCCTGCACCGCCAGGTGCTGCGGCGCGGGCTGCACGGGCCACAGGCGCGACGGCGCCTGCGTCCGGGGCAGGTTGTCCACGGTGACCACGATGCGCCGCACGATGTCTTCGAGGTGCAGCAGCGCGGCGATGCGATCGCTCCCCAGCCACTCACCCAGCGCCTGCGTGATGAAGGCGTCGGAGTCCTTCATCGCGGGAGGCGGCGGCGCCTGCGCGGAGTCCACCGGGTGCTGCGGCCCGGAGGCCACGGGCTCCGGCACGGATGCCGGCGCCTCGGCCACGGGGGGTTCGGGCGCCTGGACGGCGGGCGTCTCCGCCGTGCGCGCGGACGGCGGAATCCACCCGAACCACCAGGCGGCACCCGCCAGCGCCGCGGCGCCGGCCACGCCCGCCAGCACCCAGCCCACGGGCGATGCGCGGCGTGGCAAAGAGGACGGTGGGCGGAAATCCTGGGGATCGGAATCGGGCATGCAGAAGTCTTTCGCGAACGGAAACGCGGCGCGCGCCGCGATGGAACGCAGGGCCTGCGAAAAGCCGCCCCGCCACGGGCCATTGTGGAGCCGCACTGCGCCCGGCGCGGTAAGCGCATGTGACCGGATGCGCAGGCAGCCGCCACCGTGGCGGCGCCAGCGTCAGCGCGCGAGCGCCTCGGCCGCGCCCAGGGCGGCCAGCCAGTCCATCGCCTCGCGCAGCTCGCCGGGGCGGATCTCGTGCATGCCGGGGTACTCCCGGTAGGTCAGGGCCAGCGGCAGGCCACGCGCGTGGTCGCGAAGGGCACGGGCGTTCGCCAGTGGAATCACGTTGTCCTGCTCGCCATGGCTCACCCACAGCGCACGTCCCCGCAGCGCGGCAGGTTCGACCGCATGGGGCAGTACCTGGGGCAGCAGCCGGCTGTGCCAGACCATGGCGGCCTGCAGCAGGTCGGGCCGGGTGAGCAGCAGGGACAACGCCATGATGCCGCCCTGGCTGAAGCCGCCCACCACCACGCGCTCCGGCGGTACGCCGAGCTGCGCTGCGGCGCTTTCCACGGTGCGCGCCAGCAGGCTGCGACTGGCGATCTCCTGGGCCTCATGGATGGTGCGGCTGCCATCGGGCTCCACCGAGAACTCGAACCAGGTGTTCGCCCCCGGGCCCATGGCGTAGGGCGCGCGCAGGCTCAGCACGTGGAAGTGGCCGGGCACGGCGGGCGCGAGCGAGAAAAGGTCTTTTTCATGGCTGCCCACGCCATGCATGAGCACGAGCAGCCAGGGCTGCGCCGTGTCCGGCGCGGCAGGGCGGCCGAGGAAGGCGAGTGGCAAATCCAGCAGGGGGGACGGCGCGAAGGAAGTGGTCTGGGTCATCGGGACTTGGAGCGGCTGGCCGCCCCGGAGTTTCACGCGGCCGCGGCTTCGGGCCCGAGGGCGAAGGCGTCCATCGCCAGCGAGCCATGCATCACCTCCCGGCTCAGGTAGGCTGGCACGCGGTCTTCGCCGGCCGCGCCGAGGGCGAAGAACAACGGCAGGAAATGGTCGTCGCCAGGGTGCGCGCGCACGGCGTGCGGGGCCCGGCTGCGGTATTCCAGCAGCTCCTCCACGTCGCCCCGCTGCAGCGCGCCTTCCACCCACCGGGAGAACTCGGTCACATAGGGCTGCGCACCGCGCGCGCCGCCGAAGAACTCGGAGAGGTTGTGGGTCATGCTGCCCGATCCCATCACCAGCACGCCGTGCGCGCGCAGGCCGCGCAGCGCCGCGCCCAGGTCGTACACCTCGCGCGGGCCCGCATCGGCGGGCAGCGCGACCTGCACCACCGGCAGATCGGCATCCGGAAAGAGGTGCATCAGGGGCACCCAGGCGCCATGGTCGAAGGGCCGCTGCGCATCACCCTGCGCATCGAAGCCGGCGGCCTGCAGCAGCGAGAGGACCTCCCCGGCCAGCGCGGGTGCACCGGAGGCCGGATAGCGCAGCGCATAGAGCGGCTCCGGGAAGCCCCCGAAATCATGCCAGGTGGCCGGCTGCGCGCCGGTCATGACACGCACGCCGCGGGCCATCCAGTGCGGCGACATCACCACCACGCCGCGCAGCTCGGGAAAGCGCCGGCGCAGCCCGTCCGCCCAGGCACGCAGCGCCGGGCCGGTCTCCCCTGCTTCCAGGGCGAACATGGGCGAGCCGTGGGAAACGAACAGTGCGGGCACTTCGCGCTCCGGCGCAGGGCCGGGCACGGCGGAAGAGGAAGGCGTGGCGGAAAGCGGTGCGGTCGAAGACATGGCGGTTCGGTCGGCGTGGCAGGACAAACGGAAGGTGGCACGGGACAGTGCCCTGTCCAGAATGTATGCGCGCGCAGCCGCGAACCCAAGACCCGCGCGGCAAACACATCGTTGCAGCTGCCGCACCAATCCGGGCAGGAAGGCAGTCCGGCCGGGACAGGGATCAGCCCGCGTCCCGCACCCGGCCCCGCAGCGCCTTGGTACCGGAACGCTCGCGCTTGTCCTGCAGGCGGCGCTGCCGCTCGCCGTAGGAAGGCTGGGTGGCCCGGCGCACGCGTGGCGGCCGGGCGGCGCGGTCCACCAGGGCGTCGAGCCGCAGCAGCGCGTCCATCCGGTTGGCCTCCTGCGTGCGGAACTGCTGCGCCTTGATGACCACCACGCCGGCCTGCGTGATGCGGGCATCGGGCAGCGCCAGCAACCGGGCCTTGACATCCTCGGGCAGCGACGAAGCCACGATGTCGAAGCGCAGTTGCACCGCGCTCGACACCTTGTTCACGTTCTGGCCGCCCGGCCCCTGGGCCCGCATGGCGGTCAGGACGACCTCGCGCTCGTTCACCCGCAGCGGCGCGCGGCCGGCCGCAGGAGGCATGCGGGGCGCACCGTCCGCCATGTCGTCAAGCGCCCCGGGTCGCCGCGGCACCGGCATGGAGCGCGGTGCGCAGCGCCTCATCGAAGGGCCCGGGCCGCTCGAACTGCACCCAGTGCCCGGCGTCCGGCACCAGGGCCAGCCCCCGGAAATCCGGCGCGGCCGCGCGGTAGGCGCCTTCCAGCGCAGCGATCCACTCGCGGTAGAGCGTGTCGCGCGCGCCATAGATGGCATGCACCGGGCAGCGCACGGACGGCAGCGCCCGGGCCAGCGCGTCGGTATGGGCGAGGCGCCGGCGCGGCATGCGGTCGCGCACGACGTTGGCCCGGTGCAGGTCCAGCGCGAGCCCGTCGATCAGCGATGTGTCGTGCAGCATCAGCTCAGCCAGGTTGTGGCGGTGCGCGGCCTCCTGCGCCGCCGGGGACGCCAGGTGGCGCCAGCCCTTGAGCGTGATCTGGCGCTCCGGCACCACGCCCATGGCGGGCGCGCCCACCAGCACCAGTTGGCGGGCCAGCGACGGTTCGGCCGCCAGCAGCAACCCGGCCGTGAGCCCCCCGAAGGAGAAGCCCACCAGATCGCAGCGCGTATCGCCCCACAGCGCGCGCATGCCCTGCGCGAGCGGCGCCACCAGCGCGTCGGCGTCGGCACCGCCCGGCGGCACGGCCGAATCGCCGAAGCCCGGCAGGTCGGGCACCCAGACCGTGCGGCCCCAGGAGCGCAGCGTATCGATGTTGCGCACCCAGTGCGTCCAGCTGCCGCTGCCGCCGTGCAGCAGCACCAGGGGTGGCGCTGCAGGCTCCGGTGGGCTGCTCGCCTGCCAGACATGCCAGACGATGGCGCCGTCGCCGCACGGCGTGGTGCGGATGCCGGCCTGCGCGGCGAGCGAGGCCGCCTCGGCGGGCATGGACGACACCGGCGAAGCAGTTGCGCCCGGGCCGGCCCCGGCTGCGGCGGAAACGGGGTCCGGCAGGTCAGCCGAGGCCATCACCAGCCAGCCACCGCGTCGATCGCCAGGGCGTAGCCCGGCACCCCGAAGCCGCACATCACGGCCCGTGCCGCGCTGGCGATGTAGGAATGGTGGCGGAAGCTCTCACGCGCATGCACATTGCTGATATGCAGCTCGACCAGCGGCACTCCCGTGCCCTTCACGGCATCGAGCAGCGCCACGCTGGTGTGGGTGTAGGCCGCCGCGTTCAGCACCACGCCGGCGAGCTGGCCCGCCGCGTGCAGGCGGCCGGCCTCGTGGATCCAGTCCACCAGGTCGCCTTCGTGGTTGCTCTGGCGGAACTGCAGCGCCAGCCCGTGGCGGGCGCAGGCGGCTTCGCAGAGCTGCTGCACGTCGGCGAGGGTCTGCGAGCCGTAGACGGCGGGCTCGCGAGTGCCGAGCAGGTTCAGGTTGGGGCCGTTGAGGACGAAAACGGAACGGGGCGTGGTCACGGGGGCTTCACTCCTGGGACGGGCACCGGCGCCCTGCCGACCGCGGCACGGCCCGCCGCGCGCATCCGTCGCCCCTGATTATCCACTCCGCAAAAAAGAAGGGCCCCCTTGCGGGGGCCCAAGTGGGCGGCCGTGGCGAACGGGCCGCCCGGGGAGGATGCACAGGCCGGGCTCAGCGCCAGTAGCCGCCGCGGTGCCAGTGGGGGGGACGGTTGTAGTAGCCGTAACCGCCGTACACCACCGGAGGGGGAGGCGGCGCGTAGTACACAGGCCGGGGAGGCGGCACATAGGCCACGGGCGGCGGGGCGTAGTACACGGGCGCCGGGGGTGAGTAATACACGGGCGGCGGGGCCACGTAGGTCACCGGGGGGCTGTAGATGACACCCGGGCCGGTGCCAACGCCCACCGACACGCCGGGGGAATTGACGCCGATGGACCAGAACACGTCGCGCGCCTGCGCGGCACCCGAGGCGGCCAGCAGGGCCAGCCCGACGCCGGCCGCGGCGGCGATGGCTGCGAAGGAACGGCTTTTGGTCATGGAAGTTCTCCTTGGAAACGGGCCCGGCGCCGCCGGGAAGGCGGGGACGCGCCCCATGCGCTCTATAACGCGCCACATGCCCCGCAGGATGGCACAAATGCCGAACAATCTTGTTTCCGGACGTAGCGGCGTTTGTTGCAGGGGGTTACCGGCAGGGGCGGCATCCTAGAATGCGCCCATGAGTTCGCATGCCCCCTCCCCCGCGACGGCCGAGTCCGCCAAACCGAGCAATTTCCTGCGCCAGATCATCGAATCCGACCTCGCCCAGGGCACCTATGCCCAGGCCCGCTGGGCCGGCACGCCAGGCGACGCCGCCCACCACGCCGCCGGCCAGCCCGATCCCGCGAAGATCCGCACCCGCTTCCCGCCCGAGCCCAACGGCTACCTGCACGTGGGCCATGCCAAAAGCATCTGCCTGAATTTCGGGCTGGCGCGCGACTATGGCGGAGTGTGCCACCTGCGCTTCGATGACACCAACCCCGAGAAGGAAGACCAGGAATACGTCGATGGCATCATCGACGCCGTGCGCTGGCTGGGCTTCGACTGGACGCAGATCGGCCAGGCGCCCGGCACCGCCGCGCCCTACCAGGCCAGCGACTATTTCGACTTCATGTACCGCGCGGCCGAGTACCTGATCGAGACCGGCCACGCCTACGTGGACGAGCAAAGCCCCGAGGAGATGCGCGCCAACCGCGGCGATTTCGGCAAACCCGGCGTGGACAGCCCCTTCCGCACCCGCACGCCCGCCGAGAACCTGGCACGCTTCCGCGAAATGCGCGATGGCCAATTGCCGGATGGGGCCGCCGTGCTGCGCGCGAAGATCGACATGGCCTCGCCCAACATCAACCTGCGCGACCCGGCCATCTACCGCATCAAGCACGCCGAGCACCACCACACCGGCAACAAGTGGTGCATCTACCCGATGTACACCTTCGCGCACCCCATCGAGGACGCGCTGGAGCGCATCACCCACAGCATCTGCACGCTGGAGTTCGAAGACCAGCGCCCGTTCTACGACTGGCTGCTGGACCGCCTGGCCGAAGGCGGCCTGATCGCCACGCCGCAGCCGCGCCAGTACGAGTTCGCGCGCCTGAACCTCACCTACGTGGTCACCAGCAAGCGCAAGCTCAAGCACCTGGTGGACAACGGCATCGTGAGCGGCTGGGACGACCCGCGCATGCCCACCATCGTCGGCCTGCGCCGCCGCGGCTACACGCCCGAGGCCCTGCAGCTCTTCTGCGAGCGCATCGGCGTGACCAAGGACTACTCCTGGATCGACTACGCCACGCTGGAAGGCTGCCTGCGCGAGGACCTGGAGAACCAGGCCCACCGCGGCATGGCCGTGCTGGACCCGGTGAAGCTCGAGCTCACCAACTGGGACGAAGTCTTCGGCACCGGCCACCTGGAACCCTGCCAGTTGCCCGCCCTGCCCCATCCGCCCGAAGGCACGCAAGCGCCCGTGCGCCACTTCACGCTCGGCAAGGACGTCTGGATCGAGCGCGAGGACTTCGAGGAGACCCCGCCCAAGGGCTACAAGCGGCTCTTCCCGGGCAACAAGGTACGTCTGAAGGGCGGCTACGTCATCGAATGCACCGGCTGCGAGAAGGATGCCGAAGGCAAGGTGACGAAGGTGCTTGCGACCGTGGTGCCCGACACCAAGAGCGGCACGCCCGGGGCCGACAGCGTGAAGGTGAAGGCCGCCATCACCTGGGTGGGCGTGGCCGACGGCGTGCCCGCCGAAGTGCGCCTGTACGACCGCCTGTTCACCGACGCCCAGCCCGATGCCGGCGGCAAGGACTTCCTGGCGCTGCTCAATCCGGACAGCCTGAAGGTGGTGACCGCCTATGTCGAGCCCTCGCTGGCACAGGCGCAGCCGGACGACAAGTTCCAGTTCGAGCGGTTCGGGTACTTCGTGGCGGACCGCAAGGACCATGCGCCGGGCAAGCCGGTGTTCAACCGGGTGACCGGCCTGAAGGACAGCTGGGGCAAGTAGCCCCGGCGATACCCGCGTAACACAGGAGCGCCCCGCCATGCTGGCCAACCTCACCCCCTTCCTGCTCCACTGGGCCATCACGGCGTTCGCGCTGTGGGTGGCCAGCCATGTGTTCAAGGGGCTGCGGTTCGGCAGCACCGGCGCCCTGGTGGTCGCCGCCCTGCTGCTCGGCCTGGCCAATGCCGTGGTGCGGCCGCTGCTGGTGGTGCTGACGCTGCCGCTCACCCTGCTGACCTTCGGGCTCTTCCTGTTGGTCATCAACGCGCTCGTGCTGATGCTGGTGGGCAAGCTGGTCAGCGGTTTTCATATCGACGGCTTCTGGACCGCCTTCTGGGCGAGCATCTTCATGTCGCTGCTGAGCCTGCTGCTGGGCAGCTTCGTGCTGGGTGGATCACCGGAATTCACGATCCAGAAGGGGCCGGCAGCAGGGCCGTTCTGGCTGTAGCCCCGGGCTGGACACATTCCCGCGCGCCATGCGGGAGGTGTGCGGAAAACGACTATGCATAGTCGAAACCGTTCTGCCGCGCCGTGGCGTTGCGCGGCGGTTCGGACCTATGGTCGGCGGTTTGCCCATTCTTCATGCAACCGCCATGCCCGCACCGACCTCGACCGCTCCCGTACCGCCCCCGACCGTTGACGCCGCCACCGTGCGCACCTGGCTGAACGACAGCCAGGAGATCGCCCTGCTGGACGTGCGCGAAGCCGGCCAGTTCGGCGAAGGCCATCCGTTCTTCGCCGTACCGGCGCCCTACAGCCGCCTCGAACGGGACGTGCCCCGGCTGGTGCCCCGCCGCGGCACGCGCACCGTGCTGATCGACCAGGGCGACGGCGTGGCCGCGCGTGCGGCTGTCCGCCTGGCCGGGCTGGGCTACACCGACCTGCACGTGCTGGAAGGCGGAGCGCCGGGCTGGGCGGCCGCCGGCTATACCCTGTTCCAGGGAGTGAACGTGCCGTCCAAGACCTTCGGGGAACTGGTGGAGCATGCCTTCGGCACGCCGCACATCGGCGCGGCCGAACTGCAGCGCCGCCAGCAGGCAGGCGAGCCGCTGGTGCTGGTGGATGGCCGCACGGTGGAAGAGCACCGCAAGATGACCATCCCGGGGGCCCTGCCGGTGCCGAACGGCGAACTGGCACGCCACTGGAGCGTGCTCGCGCCCGATCCGGCCACGCCCATCGTCATCCACTGCGCCGGCCGCACGCGCAGCATCATCGGCGCGCAGATCCTGCGCAGCCTGGGCGTTCCCAACCCCGTGCTGGCACTGGAGAACGGCACCCAGGGCTGGGCCCTGTCCGGGCTGGCGCTGGAGCATGGCAGCGCCCGCGCGCCGGCCAGTCCGCCCGAGGCCGGGGACGCGGACCGCGACCGGGCCGCCCGTGTCGCCGCGGAGGCCGGCGTTCCCAGGCTGGATGCCGCCGGGGCGCAGGGCTGGATCGATGATGCCGGCCGCACCACCTATGTGCTCGACGTCCGCACGGCCGGCGAGTTCGCGGCCGGCACGCTCGCCGGGGCGCGCCATGCGCCGGGCGGCCAGTTGCTGCAGGCCGCGGACCAGACCATCGGGGTGCACCGCGCCCGCGTGCTGCTGCTGGACGACGATGGCGTGCGCGCACCGGTCGTGGCTGCGTGGCTGCGACGGCAGGGCCATGAGACGGCCACCGTGGAAGGCGGCATACACGCCCCGCTGAAGCTGCCGGCCCCGGCCGGCGTGGCGTTGCCGGCCCCGGTGCCGCAGATCGCGCAGCAGGCCCTGCCTGCGTGGCTGGCCGCCCAGCAGGCGGCGCCGCTGTTGCTGGACGTGCAGCCCTCGCAGGCCTACCGCCGGCAGCACGCCCGCGGCGCGCTCTGGTCCGTGCGCCCACGCGTGGCTGCCGACGTGCAGGCCGCCGCGCAGGCGCGCCGCGCGCCGCTGCTCATCCTGGCGGCCGATGCAGAAAGCGCCGCGTTGGCGGCCAGTGAGATTGCACCCGGGGCGACGACCAGCGTGCATTGGGCGCTGGCGTCCGACTGGGCGGCCGCGGGGCTGCCCGTGGAAAGCTCGCCGGGGCTGCCGGCCGATGGCGACGCGATCGACTATCTGTTCTTCGTGCACGACCGCCACGACGGCAACCTGGAGGCAGCGCGCCGCTACCTGGCATGGGAGACCGGCCTGATCGCCCAGTGCGCGCCCGACGAACTGTCCGGCTTCCAGCTGCCAGCCGCCGTACCCCACGGCGGGTAACGGGCCCGGGCGGCTGGCACGCCCGCCGCATATCGTTCCTCGGAAACGTTTGTTGCCGCATGCCGCGTGGCGCCAGAAGATCGGAACCTGTTCGCTCACCCATGGGCGCCTTTCCCTCTCCGACTCCTTCCTGCCAACGATGCACCACGCCATGCGCCACGCTCCCGCCACCTTTCGCTCCCACGCCCCGCTCCTGGCCGGCATCGCTGCCGTGCTGACCCTGATGGCGGGAACGGCCCATGCCGACGCCACGCTAGACAAGATCCGGCAGCGCGGGAAAGTGTCCATCGGCGTGCTCGTCAACGGCGGCCCCTTCGGCTCCATCGATCCGGCCAGCCAGCAGCTGGTGGGCTGGAACCCCGACCTCGCCCGGGCGCTGGCCAAGGGCCTGGGGGTGGAGGCCGACCTGGTGCAGGTGCAGACGGCGACGCGTGTGCAGTTCCTGCAGGCCGGCAAGGTCGATCTGCTGATCGCGTCGATGGAACTGAACCCCGAGCGCGCCGCCATCCTGGGCTACGCGCCCACCCCGTTCTACCGCGTGGGCGGCACGGCCGCCGTGCGCAAGGACAGCGGCATCCAGAAATGGGAAGACCTGCGCGGCAAGCCGGTGTGCCTGTCGCAGGGCAGCAGCTACGCCAGGCCGCTCACCGCCGAATACGGTGCGCAGGTGCAGGGCTTCAAGACCGCCTCCGATTCGCTGCTGGCGCTCAAGGGCGGCAACTGCGTGGCCGCCGTGCACGACAGCACGCTCATCCATCCGCTGCTGCGCACCAACGCCGAGTGGAGCCAGTACGCCGCCCCGATCACCGCCGAACTGCTGCCCGCGCCGTCCGTGGTCTGGACCCGCAAGGGCGAGGCCGACACCATCGCCGCAGTGGACAAGGTGGTGCAGGACTGGCACCGCAGCGGCTGGCTGATCGCCACGGAAAAACGCCTCGGCATCGAGCCGGCCAACCCGCTGCTGCCCGAACTGCAGGCGAAGTTCCAGGCCGCGGCCCACTGAGCCCGGCATGCACGACACCGGCCTGCTCGCCCAGGGCGTGGACGCGCTCCGGGGCATCGGCCTGAACTACGCTTTCGTGCTCGACGCTACCGAGCGCCAGGCCTTCGTGCGCGGCATGGGGGTGACGGTGCAGCTGGCCCTGCTCACCATTCCCTGCAGTCTGGCGGCCGGCGTGGTGCTGGCGGCCTGCACGGCCTCCGGGCGTGCCTGGCTGGCTCGCCCCGCGCGCGCCTTCGTCGAGGTGACGCGCAATACGCCGACGCTGGTGCAGTTGTACTGCGCCTTCCTCGTGCTCAACATGCTCATCACGCAGCAGCTGCGCGACTGGGGCGCGGGCCAGAACCCGCTCACGCCGTTCGTGTGGGTGGTGGTCGTCATCTCGCTGCACAAGGGCGCGTTCCACGCCGAGGCGCTGCGCGCCGGCATCGAGGCCGTGCCCGCCACCACGCTGGAGGCCGCGCGCTCGCTGGGCTTCTCGCAGCGCCAGTTGCTGGCGCGGGTGCAGCTGCCGCTGGCCGCCCGCTTCGCCCTGCCCTCCCTGGTGAACAACCTCGTGGACCTGGTGAAGATGACGGCCGTGGCCTCGGCCATCGCCGTGGGCGACGTGACGTATGAATCGATCATGATCTGGTCGCAGCGCGACAACGTGCTCGAACTGCTGCTGCTCATCCTGATCTGGTTCGGCCTGCTGACCTGGCTGGTGAGCCTGGCGGGCCGCTGGCTCGAGGAACGCTGGAGGATGCCCGGTTATGGCCAATGACGCCGTCCTGGGGCCGGTGCCTGCCGCCCCTTTGCTGAATGCGGTGCGCAGCGGCGCGCGCAACCCGTGGCTGGTCGGCGCCGTGGCGGCGCTGGCCGTGGTGGCCGCATGGCAGGCCACCGGTACCACGCCGCGTGCCGTTGCCTATCTGTGGCAATGGCTGCCCGCGCTGCTGCGCGGCCTGTGGGTGAACATCGAGATCAGCGTGCTGGCGGTGGCACTGGGCACGGCCGTGGGCCTGGTGGTGGGCGCGCTGTCGCTGTCGCCCGTGCATGCCGTCCGCGTGGCGGCGCGCTGCCATGTGCAGGTGTTCCGCAACGCCCCCATCCTGGTGCTCATCTACTTCACCACCTATGTGTTCCCGTTCGAGGTGCACCTGGTGCAGTGGACCTTTCCCTTCCCCGACTGGGTGAAGGTGGTGCTGGGCCTGGCCCTGCCCACCAGCGCCAACGTGGCGGAGATCTTCCGCGGCGCGATCCAGTCCATTCCCGCCGCGCAATGGGAGGCCGCGCAGTCGCTCGCCTTCCGTCGCAGCCAGATCTTCCGGCTGGTGGTGCTGCCGCAGTGCGTGCGCCGCATGCTGCCGCCGTGGATGAACCTGTACGCCAGCATCACCATGAGCACCTCGCTGGCCTCGCTGGTGGGCGTGCACGACGTGGTGGACACGGCCCAGATCGCCAGCAACACGGTGGCGCGCACGGACTTCACCATCCTGGTCTATTTCACGCTGCTGGCGCTGTTTTTCGCCTACTGCTACCCCATCGCCCGCGCCACGCGCGCCCTGGAAAAACGCCATGAACGCCACTGACGCCTTCCTCGCCTCCCTGAAGCCTCCTGCGGAGGAAGCCGCCGCGCCCCTGGTGCACCTGCGGGACGTGCACCTGTCCTTCGGCGACAACGCGGTGCTCAAGGGCATCGACGTGCAGGTGCGCCGCGGCGAGGCGGTGTCCATCATCGGGCCCTCGGGCTCGGGCAAGTCCACCATCCTGCGCTGCATCACCGGCCTGCTGCGGCCGCAGCGCGGGGAGATCGTGGTGGGCGGCACGCGCGTGGACCGGCTCAGGACGGAAGCGGACCTGATCGCGCTGCGCAAGCGGGTGGGCTTCGTGTTCCAGCAGTACAACCTGTTTCCCCACCTCACGGTGCTGGAGAACCTCGTGATCGCGCCCACCCGCGTGGTCGGCCGCGACCGCGCCGCGGCCGAGCGGGAGGCGCGCGCCCTGCTCGACAAGGTGCGGCTGTCGCACAAGGAAACCGCCTACCCGGGCGAGCTTTCGGGCGGCCAGCAGCAGCGCGTGGCCATCGCGCGGGCGCTGGCCATGCGGCCCGAGCTGATCCTGTTCGACGAGGTGACCTCCGCCCTGGACCCCGAGACCGTGGGTGAGGTGCTGACCGTGATCCGCGACCTGGTGAAGGACGGCATGACCTGCGTGCTGGTCACGCACGAGATGCGCTTTGCCGAAGAGGTGAGCGACCATGTGTACTTCACCGAGGCCGGCCGCATCGTCGAGCACGGCCCCGCCGCACAGCTTTTCGGCCAGCCGCGCAGCGCCCGCACGCGGGAGTTCCTGCAGCGCGCGCTGGGCGAAGGCGTCCGCACCCGCGAGGTGCCCGCCACCCCCACCCCGCCGCTGGCGTTCAACCAGCTGCGCTTCGCCCTCTGACCTGCCAACGCCATCCTCCGGAGACCACCACCATGACCACCACCTCCGCTGCCACTGCAGCCACCCCCATTTCCGCTTCCACCGCCGAACGCCGCCGCCAGGCCGTCGATGCGGCCCTGGCCGACGTGCGCCGCCTCACCGCGCGGGGCACGCCCGACCGCGCCGCGCTCTCGGCCATCACCCAACGGCTGGAGCAACTGGCCGCGCACAAGGACCTGTTCAGTCGCGCGGATTTCCCGCCGCCTGACGAGACAGCCGGCGTGGGAGCCTCCACGCGCTACCGCCTCAACCCGGCGGACGGCGACGGCGGCCTGGCGCTGTACCTCAACTCCATCAACCCCGGCAAGACCACCGCGCCGCACAACCACACCACCTGGGCGGTGATCGTGGCGGTGGAAGGCCAGGAGGTGAACCGCCTCTACGAACGCACGGACGACCGCAGCGACCCCGCCCGCGCGCGCATCCACGTGGCGCGCGAATTCACCGTGCAGCCCGGCGCGCCCATCGCCTTCCTGCCCGACGACATCCACAGCATCGCCGTGGTGGGCACCGAGCCCACGCTGCATTTCCACCTGTATGGCCAGCCGCTGGAAACGCTCACGGGCCGCGTCGCGATCGACCCCGACACCGGCGAAGTGAAGAATTACAACGCCGCCTACTTCCGCCCCAGCGAGGCCGTGGCATGAACGGGCCGGATATCCTCCAGCACGGCAACGCACACTCCGCGCCGCTCGGCGCCGCCACCCGGCTGCTGCATGCCGGCGCGCCCGCGCTGCGCGGCGGCTCCGGCCCTGTGAACGTGCCCGTGGTGCGCACCAGCACCGTGCGCTTCGGCAGCACCGCGGACTATGCGGACCACCACCATCGCCGCACTGCGGGCGAGCGCGTGGCCTCGTACGGCCGCCACGGGCTGGACACGCACCGCGCGCTGGAAGATGCCGTCACCGCGCTGGAGGGCGGCCACCGTGCCTTCCTCGCACCCTCGGGCCTGGCCGCCATCACACTGGTGCTGGTCGCCCTGCTCTCGCCCGGCGACCATGCCCTGGTGGCCGACAGCGTGTACTCGCCCGTGCGGCGCGTGGACGCCACGCTGCTGCAGCGCCTGGGCATCACGCTCGAATACTTCTCGCCCTCGCAGGGCGACCTGGCCGCGAAGATCCGGCCGAACACCCGGCTGATCTACGTCGAATCGCCCAGCTCGCTGCTCTACGAGGTGCTGGATTTGCCCGCCATCGCCGCCGTGGCGTGCGCCCGCGGCATTCCCCTGGCCACGGACAACACCTGGAGCGGCGGATGGTTCTGCCAGCCCCTGCGGCTGGGCGCGAACATCTCGATCCAGGCGGCCACCAAGTACATCGCCGGCCACTCGGACGTGATGCAGGGCATCGTCGTCACCGACTCGGAAGAGCTCACCGGCAGGATCGCCACCGCCTACGAAGCGCTCGGCCTCACCGTGGGCGCCGACGACGCCTACCTCGCCCTGCGCGGCGTGCGCACCTTGCCCGTGCGCCTGGCCCAGCACCAGCGCCACGCCACGCGGGTGGCCGAATGGCTGCAGAAGCAGCCGCAGGTCGGCCGCGTGTTCTACCCGGCCCTGCCCTCCGACCCCGGGCATGCGCTGTGGAAGCGGGATTTCAGCGGGGCGAGCGGGCTGGTGTCGTTCGCGTTCGCGGACGGCAACGGGGCGAATGGCCATGGGAGCGTGGATGCGCGCGGCGCGAATGCGTTCGTGGATGCCCTGCGGTTCTTCGGCATCGGGGCGTCGTGGGGTGGGTACGAGAGCCTGGCGCTGGTGGCGCAGCCGGAGCGGTTGCGGGAGCACAGTGCGTGGACGGGGAATGCGCCGGTGGTGCGGCTGCATGTGGGGTTGGAGGATCCGGAGGACTTGATTGGGGATCTGGGGCAGGCGTTGGGGAAGGTGGCGACTCGGGGGTGGTTGGCGGCTGCGTGAGAAGCGATGACAGCTTTGCAGCGGTTGCTGACGGTAAACCCTGCTACGCGGATTCACGTTATTAGGCACTAGAGCGTGTTATGAACTTTGCTCCTCGGAGTGGAAGTCAAAGGTAGAGTCTGCGGATGCCCCGCAAGCCGTATCCGACGGATGTCAGCGATGAAGAATGGAGCTTCGCTGCGCCCTACTTGAGCCTGATGGACCAGCGCGCGCCCCAGCGCGAGCACGATCTGCGCGAAGTCTTCAACGCGCTGCGCTGGCTGGTGCGCGCAGGCGCGCCTTGGCGGATGCTGCCCAACGATCTACCTTCTTGGGAGGCGGTCTACCAGCAAACCCGACGCTGGCTGGAAGCGGGCTGCTTCGAGGCGATGGTGTCGGACCTGCGTTCGATCATCCGCGTGGCGCAAGGGCGCCAGGGACAACCCAGGGCCATGGTGATGGATGGGCGGACATTGCAGTCGAACTGCGAGAGCGGACCGCGTGCGGGTTACGACGGCTACAAGCGCAAGCGAGGCAGCAAGGTTCACATGGCCGTGGACACACTGGGACATTTTCTGGCGGTGCATGTCACGCCGGCCAATGAGCAGGAACGCGCGCAGGTGCAGCGTCTGTGCGAAGACGTGCAGCAGGCCACGGGCCACTCGATGAAGCTGGGCTGGGCGGACCAGGGCTATACGGGCGAGGTGGCAGCAGAGGCTGCAAAGGACAACGGCATCGATCTGCAGATCGTGAAGCTGCCCGAGGCGAAGAAGGGCTTTGTGCTGCTGCCGCGCCGCTGGGTGGTGGAGAGAAGCTTCGGCTGGCTGGCAAGGTTTCGCAGGCTCTCCCGGGACTACGAGCGGCTACCCGAAGTGCTCGGCGTGATGCATTTCCTGGTCTTTGCCGTGCTCATGTTGCCTGCAGCCGCACGGGTGCTGGCTGCGGCAGGAAGTTCATAACACGCTCTAAGGAGCCGTTGGGCTGACTGACAGTCAGCAGACCCGAATGTCGGCTCTGCAAAGCACCAGGCGCAGAAATCTAACTTTGCGGACGGTTCCGTAGCAATGACCGCTACCCCGCTACTTGAACTCGGGGTTCCCCACTTGTATTGCCCGCACAATAGAATGTAGAAAAAATTTTAACGATTCCTATGACGATAGAACTCAGCGAAACGTCTGTCAGCGGCGCTCTTGAAAAGCTGTCTTGGCAGGCCCTGAAAGATCACTTGGAAAGCTTCATTTTAGCTCCGCAGGACGTCGACAAACTGGTCGGCCTGGTGCGGCGCAGTGAAGCACTCGTCTTGAAGCGGCTCGATCAGAAGAAGCAGAAGAACCGCGATAATTTCCTCGATAAGCTCGCAGGCTATCTCGATAGCAAAGGCTATCCGAATCAAGCCAAGCTGGTGCTAGCGCACGCAGTCCGTTTGAACGAGATCGACGGTATCTATTGTTCGATCATCGAACTACTCTCTAGGAGCGTTGCTGCCAATCTCTCTCCGGAACTCCGGGTCTCAGCATTGCTCGCGCGCTCCAATATCGAGTACAGCCAGCTGATCCAGCAGATGAACAAGAACATCGAGGATCAGGGGATACTAGACCTTGGGAAAGTCACCATGCAAGGGGCTGATGGAAACGAGTTCAACCCTGGAGGTGTTCATGAAGCCCTTCTTACGACTCTAGCCAGCACCTTTGGCATGGAGGCACATCTCAATCGGTGGTATGACGAACAGGGCTTTCTGGTTTTGCCCGCGCTTCCTGTACCGAGCGATCAGGACAAGATCACCGTTGGTTCCGTGCAGCTGCTTGCAGTAGCTTGGGGGCACTGGCAGTTTTCGGAACGGCGACATCGTTATTTGGACGCTCCTTTGGAGCGTATTACGGATCTTGATCCTGCCTGGGCTACTGTCGGAATCAAGGGGTTGTGGAAGTCTCGCCCGGCAGATGACAATGTAGAGTTTTACTGCCTAGCTGCCAACGTGCGGTTGATGGAGCGCTTCAGCCAAGCTTTAACGCCCATTCTTGCTCAGCCGCTCTATAAGAAATTGGTCTACGGCACTGAGGGTCACGTTGCACTTTACCCCAAAAAGGCAATTTCACTTTTTGAGATTCACGCCGAGACATGCCTAAGCCAACTGCTATCAGCCGATCTCATTCGCGATCAGTCGGAATATGCGGGGTTGACTTTCGCCGAGTGGATACGGGGCTACTCTGTACTCCAAAGTATCTCTAATGACGTCCTGAAGACTGGCGACGCAGATCGTTTGACTGTGCGATTTAGCGACACTGAGCTTGTGGAGATGTTGCAGCGCCTAGGCCTCCAAGGAGACAAAGCCCAGAGCTTTATCAAACATGCAACTTACCGCAAGGCCAGCCGCGATCTGTTTGATCAACCGCTGATCAAGCTGCAGGATGGAGGCTATCTGCTGCTTGCAATCGCTGCTGCAACTTCTTCGATCCCTAAAGTGATTCTGTCAACGCTTGGGATGCTGGAAGTCAACCTTGACGGGCGGGGCAAGCGCTTCGAAGCGAGCATGATTGATCTCTTGAATCGACACGGCATCAAGGCCAAGACGATCACCTGCAAACGCGATGGCGAGGAATACGACTACGATGTCGCGTTCGTCTGGGGGGACTACCTATTTCTGTTCGAGTGCAAAAGTCGCAATCTTCCCACCGGCGATCCTGCCCGGACCTATTTCTTCTCTCTCGGCATTCGCAGCGTTGAAAAGCAGGTCAAGCGGTTGGCAGAAGGACTCAAGCGACATCCCGACATCCTCAGTGCCAACATGCCAGAGGCCGTGGGCAAGCGAGTCGTGCATTGTGTGGTCAATTCGCTACCGTTTGCGAAATTCACTGAGGAAAACGATCTGCATTTCGCAGATGAGGGTGGCATTGCGAGATTCTTCAAACAGTCGGAAATCGGCCCGCGCAAGCTCACTCAGACAGGGTTGAGCGACATTGACCCAAAATCTGTGATCGCGCATCTCTGGGACGGTCCCGAGCCAACGCCGGAAGACTTCCTGCGACACCTGAGATCCCCCATCCAGCTGGCTCACGTCGCTTATCACCTGCGCGCCAATACAATCCAGATACCGGTGGGAATGGAGGAGGCTCTGCTGTTGATAGAGATAGGGCAGATCGACAAGACCGATGACAGTCTTCGGGAAGCTTCTCAACAGGCCGGCTATCGACCTGGTGGTGGCTTAGTTAGTGCCTGAAGCGCAATCTGCGTGAACGACTCTCGGGAGCTACGATCTCAAGTAGTTGCTTTTTCGTCGGAGCGGCCATGCAGCCAAGTGACTGTTTCCACGGAGGCGGCTGTTCAGGATTCGTGTCACTCAACGACTGCTGTTATCTGCTACGGCAGTTCAGACACGGATCGTGAATGACTCAGATCAGCCTCAAGCGGACTACCGCCGCCTCAACGAACTGGCTGCCGACCAACCGCCCTCAATCAAACCTCACCCCGCCCGCGTTACCCCTCCATCCACCCGCAAACTCTGCCCCGTGATGTAACCCGCCCCCGCCGACGCCAGGAACGCCACGGTCGCCGCGACCTCCTCCACCCGGCCGTACCGCCCGAGTGGAACCGCCGCGCGGCGCTCTTCCCATTCGGGCAGGCTGTCGATCCAGCCCGGCAGGACATTGTTCATGCGGATGTTGTCGCGTGAAAAGCTGTCCACGAAGATGCGGGTGAACGCGGCGAGGCCCGCGCGCATGACGGACGAGGCCGGGAACAGTGCGCTGGGCTCCAGCGCCCAGGCCGAGGAGATGTTGATGATCGCGCCGCCCTCGCCCTGCCGCTGCATGCGCGGCACCACGAGCCGCGTGGGCCGCACCACGTTCAGCAGGTAGGTGTCCATGCCCTGCAGCCAGTGCTCGTCGGAGAGTTCCAGCAGCGGGGCCCGGGGGCCGTGGCCCGCGCTGTTGACCAGTACGTCGATGCGGCCCCACCGTTGTTCCGCCCGCTCCACCAGGGTGCCGAGGTCTTCCAGCGACTGGTTCGATCCCGTCACGCCCACGCCGCCCAGTTCCTCCGCCAGCGCTTCGCCCTTGCCGGACGACGAGAGGATGCCGATGTGGAAGCCGTCCGCCGCCAGCCGGCGTGCCGCTGCCGCCCCGATGCCGGATCCGCCCGCGGTGACCAATGCCACCTTTTTTTCTACTGCCATCACCATCTCCGTCTTCATCATGACCGTCCTTGCATTCACCCATCGGGAGTACATTGATTGTGGAATCGCGCGGTGCTTTCAGGTCAGGAGATTGCGGCAGGCACGCTGCTCCGATCCAGTAGAAAATCTACACCCATGACACCACCGCTGGACCGCCTTCCCTCGCTCAATGCCCTGCGCGCCTTCGAGGTGGCGAGCCGCCATCTCAACTTCCGGCTGGCCGGGCAGGAACTGGGGGTGACGCAGGGCGCGGTGGCGCAGCAGATCCGTGCGCTGGAAGCCGAGCTGGGCATGAAGCTGTTCGAGCGGCATCCCCGCACGCTGGTGCTGACGGCCAACGGGCAGCGCTACGTGGTCGGCGTGCGCCGCGCGTTCGACCTGCTCGCGGAGGCCACCCGGGGCCTGCGGCCCGAGCCGGGGCACCTGACGGTGAGCGTGACGCCGACCTTCGCCACCAAGTGGCTCATGCCTCGGCTGGGGGCATACACACACGCCCATCCGACGACGGAACTGCGCGTGCTGGCGACCGAGCGGATCTCGCACTTCCAGACGGAGGCGATCGACCTGGCCGTGCGGTATGGCCGGCCGCCCTTCGGCCCCGGACTGCAGGCCGACCTGCTGTTCGAGGAGTGCCTCGTGGCCGTGGGAAGTCCGCAGGCGCAGGCACAGTGGGCGGGAGCAGGCCGCACCACGCTGCTGCACGACGGGCAGTCGTCCTGGGAGGAGTATTTCGAGCGGTGCGCGCACGGCCGCTTGCTGCCCGCGAACCCGGCGCAGGCGATCCGGTTCAACCAGACGACGCTGGCGATCGACGCGGCGCTGATGGGTCAGGGCCTGGCCCTGGTACAGGAGCAGTTCGTGGCGCAGGACCTGGCCGCGGGGCGTCTGGTGCGGCCGTTCCCGGACACGCTCCGCACCGATGCGGGGTACTACCTCGTGTGCCCGCGCAAGCAGCGCCACCCGGAGGCGGTGGCGCAGGCAAGGCGGTGGTTCCTGCAGCAGGCCGCGCAGTCGCAGTGATCGCGCGATGGTCCCGCGGCCCCAGCGCGGCGATCGATCGCACGGCCCGGCAGGCGCGGGCTACGCAGCCGCTCCCAGGAGCCGGATGCCCGTCTGCCCTTCCCGCTCCAGCTGGGCGACCAGGCCCAGCTCCCAGTCCAGGT
Organism: Paracidovorax avenae ATCC 19860; assembly: GCF_000176855.2. Classification (NCBI taxonomy): domain Bacteria; kingdom Pseudomonadati; phylum Pseudomonadota; class Betaproteobacteria; order Burkholderiales; family Comamonadaceae; genus Paracidovorax; species Paracidovorax avenae. Next base: position 3,216,619 of record NC_015138.1, read on the forward strand.
ATTCACGGAAGCCCGCGTCCCGCAATGACAGGTCCCGATGCGCGTACGGGCTGTACCAGTGGTCGTCGTCGCCGGTGAGCACGCCGGCATCGCCCGCTTCCACCGGCAGGCCGGCAGCGGCCCAGGCGGCGGTGCCGCCGGCGATGGCGCGCACGTCGCGGCCGGTGCGGGCTGCCAGTTCGGGTGCCACGGTGCGGGGCAGCAGGCCGTCGGGCGAGGTGAGCAGCACCACCTGGCCATCAGGCAGATCGGCTACGAAGGCGGCGAGGCGGTCGGGCACGGCGAATCGCGCGCCGGCGATGTGCTGGCGCTCGAAGGCGGCGCGCCGGTCCACGTCGAAGACGGCGGCACGGCCCTGTTCCAGCAGCGCCTGGGCCTGCTGCGGCGACACCAGCGGCGCAGCGGCGTGGGAGGCGAGCACGCGCACCGGCTCGGAGCCGGTCTCCAGGGTGGCCAGGGGCGGCGGCGCGAACACGAACACCTCGTGGCCGCCCAGTTGCGCGAGCCAGGCGCCGGTGGTGAGGGCACGCACGCCGTCCCAGTCGGCCAGCACGATGCGTGCGCCGCGCGTACCGGCGTACTCGTCGGTGGCCTGCACCAATTGGCCGCCGGGGGCCCAGCGCCAGCCTTCGAGGTGGCCGGCCTCGTATTCCTCGCGCGTGCGCACGTCGAAGCGGTAGAGCGTGCGCTCATGGGCCTGGGCCTCCAGGCGCGCCAGGCCGGCGGCATCGATGCGCTGGACCCCGGCACGCTGCGCCACGGCGGCCGCGCGCTCGCGGGCGACCGCAAGGGTGTCCGGCGAGGGCTCGGGCAGCGGCGTGGTGCGGCCGTGCGCGAGCGTGCGGCCGGTGAGCAGCCAGTCCATGGTGCCGTTGCGCAGCGAGGCCACGCGGTTGGGAATGCCGGCATCGATCAGCGTCTGCGCGCCGACGATGCTGCGCGTGCGGCCCGCGCAGTTCACCACCACGAAGGTCCCGGGGTCGGGCGCCAGCTCGCCGATGCGATAGACCAGCTCCGCGCCCGGCACGCTGTGCGCGAAGGGCAGGCTGAAGGCCGCGAACTCCTCGGGCGTGCGGCTGTCCACCACCACGATGTCGTCGCCGCGCGCGATGCGCTCGTGCAGCTCGCCGGAGTCGATCCAGGGCGTGTGCTTCTCATGCTCGATGACTTCGCCGAAGGCCTTGCTGGGCACGTTGGTGCCGCTGAAGATTTCGTAGCCCGCGGCGGCCCAGCCATCGGTGCCGCCCGCCAGCACGGAGACGTTGCGCCAGCCCAGGTGCACCAGCTTGGCGGCGGCCTCGTGGGCCAGCGTCTCGTCGCCGTCCACCAGCACGGTGCGCGTGCCGCGGCGTGGCACCAGCCGGTCGATCAGCAGCTCCAGCCGCCACGCCGGCGCGGAGGCCGCGAACAGGATGTGGCGGTGCGTGAACACGCCGGTCTCGCGCACGTCGAGCACGGCGATCTCTTCACCGTCGTGCAGCGCGGCCTTGAGCGCCTGCGGCGTGACGAGCGCGTGGCGGATGGACTTCGGGGGGCCGAAGGTGCGGTAGGTGCCGCCCTCGCGGGTCTCGAACACCACGCGGCCGGGCATGCGGTCCAGCGCGCGGCCGTAGAAATGCAGGTGCAGGCCGGGCTCGTCGCCCACGAGTTCGATGGTGTGCACGTCGGTGGGCGAGAGCTGCACCGAGACGCCCGGGACCACGTCCACGGTTTTTCCGGCCGCGAGCGCGTCGCGCGCCGGGTCGGCCGTGGTGCTGCGCTCGTAGAACACGTTGCGCTCATTGCCGGAGATGCCGGCGATGATGGCCCAGGTGGTGTGGTCGTGCGGCGGCTGGGCCTTGCCGGACAGGCCGGCCGACACGTAGAGCGCATGGCGCCCGCCCGGCTCCTCGCTGAGGCGGTACACCTGGGCGGGGTTGTCTTCCGACACCGGGAAATGCGCGGCGGGGAACAGTTCGCGCTGCAGGCCGAGCTGCTCGAGCGCCGAGGCCACGGCGCGCAGCTGGTCGGGCGTGGCGGCTTCGGGGTCGGGCACCAGGCGGCGCGCGGTGGCGATGAAGGCCGCCACGGCGGCGGCGCGGCGGCTGGCGATGTCGCTGCCGGAGAAGTCGAGGGAGAGGGAGGTCTGGGTCATGGGAGGCCTTTGGCAAGAGCGACCCGTACGTTAGGCACCCGGCGCACCGTTCGCCAACGAAGGAAACCGGCTATCGATATGCGGCCTGCATGGCAGGCACGCTGGCGTCATATCCATAGTCGCGAATCTTCGTTCCCCCGCGGGGGATGCAGGCCTAGGCTGAACGCAGGCTCCCGGTCCGTCCGGACCATGTCTTTTTCCCTTGCCATCTGTCCCAGGTCCGCACCATGCTCCCCTCCCGAAAGACCGTGTTCACCGCTGCCACGGCAGCGCTCGCGCTGGCCGCCTTCGCCGCCACCACCCTGCATGCCTCCCGTTCGCACGCCGCATCGGACGCGGCGGCCGGATTCCCCTCCAGGCCCGTGCGCATCATCGTTCCGGTGGCGCCCGGCGGCAGCGCGGACAAGCTCACCCGCACGCTGGCCGACCGGCTCGGCGCACTCTGGGGCCAGAGCGTGATCGTGGAAAACGTGGCCGGTGCCAGCGGCACCATCGGCGCGGCCCGGGTGGCCAAGGCGGCGCCGGACGGCTACACGCTGCTGCAGCAGGGCGAGGGGCTCACGCTCAACGGCATCCTGTTCCGGGGGCTGCCCTACGACACGGACAAGAGCTTCACGCCCATCATCAAGGCGGTGGTGAATCCGCAGATCCTCGTGGTGCATCCGGCGACCGGCATCACCAGCCTGGCCGACTACGTGGCGCGGGCCCGGGCCCGGCCCGAAAGCATCAGCCTGGGGCTGCCGGGCAATGGCGGCATCGCCCACGTGGCGCACGAGATCCTGTCGCAGGAGACGGGCGCGCGGGTGAACTACATCCCCTACCCCGGCGGCGGCCCGGCCACGGTGGACGTGCTGGCCGGCCACACGGATGCGACCCTGATCACCCTGGCCGCCGTGACCGACCATGTGCGCGCCGGCAAGCTGCGGGCCCTGGCCGTGACTACCAGCTACCGGTCCCCCGCCCTGCCCACGGTGCCCACCGTGGCCGAAGCCGGCGGGCCGCCCGGGTTCTCGGTGGAAAGCTGGCAGGGCTACTTCGCGCCGGCCGGCACGCCGCCCGCCATCGTGGAGAAAATCAACCGCGACATCGCTACCGTGCTGCAAGCGCCCGACGTGCGTGCGCAACTGGAATCCCAGGGCTTCCAGGTGGCCGGCGGATCGCCCGGCGACCTCGCGCAGAGCCTGCGGGCGGAACAGCCGCGTTATGCGCAGGCCATCAGGACGGCGGGGCTGGCGTTGCGTTGAGGTCGGGGCACTCCTCTTGCCGGGCGGAGGTACGATCCAACAGTCGTTTTCTTCATCCTTTTTGCCCAGCATGAATTTCTCCGAGCGCCTGAAGCAACTCCCCTCCGTCGCCCACCTTTCCGCCCTGCACTTGCTGGGGCCCGACGGCGAGACCGTCGCCACGCTGGAGAACAAGCCTGGCCAGGCCGGCTCGCTGGCCGTGTACCACGCGCTGGGCCAGTTGTACGGCGGCCGCATCACGCCTGCCGCAGCCACGCTGGGACTGGAGTGGTATGCGGAGCACACTGCGGATGCACAGGCGCACCCCGGCAAGCATCCCAACATCGACCGGCTGGTGGAGTGGGCGAAGGGCAACGTGGCCTATGGGGTGCGGCTGGTGCCCGCGATTTCACCCTGACGATGCGGCTTGAGCAACTGCCCTGCCATCACCGTGTTGCCGAGGCGAGGCAGTGCGCTCGGTCGATGGCTTTGTCAGACGAACCTCTGTGGCATGAAAATGAATGCCGTGGCGATGTTGGAGGCCAGCAGCAGCCAGGCTGCGGTTGCGAGCGCGGAAAAACGCCAAGCGTAGGCGCGCTGCACCAAAACCGACCCACGGAAAAAACAAGCCATCACAGGAACCATCGCTGCGCTGGCCACCAACCAGACCAGAGCGAAGCTCCCGAACCGCGCGAATCCGGTCTGCAGGCGCATTCCTGTCAGCATGCTCCCCAAATAAACCAATATGACCCAGGCGGCAGCCTCGACCCACCACAGACGGGTCGCGCCGGCCCAAACGGGATTTCGATGGGCCAGCAGTCGCAGGTAAAGGAAACCGAGGCAAACCAGGGCGGCCAGGAAAACCGTCGCACTTGCGACGATCGACAACTCCTGCCACGCACCGATACAGAGATAGAAAAACGGCACAATCGCCAAGCCGAGCATGACGGAAGCCAAGCCAAGTGCGCCCCAACGGTCGCAAGAATGTCGTTGCATCATTTCTTTCATACTGCAGGCACTTCGTAGCTTCTGGTCAATACCACCCGAGTGACCAACGGAGGGTAGGCGAACTGGTGCTGTAGTTGCCACCAAGCCGTGATGCCGACTCTTTGGGCGAAAGAAAAACCACCATCGGATTGAGCGCCATATTCTCTCAAGTCATCATCATCCAGGCCAAACACGTCGTACAAGACAAACTTCAATGTTATTTGGTACTGACTTCTCTCACGATCATACCCGTAGGCGGTGGCTATCACATAGACATGCTGGACGCCGTTGATCATCAGGCCGAGGCCGTTGCCATAGTCCTGGGTAGCGAAAAATTGGCTGCCGGCATTAAACGCAGGCACTCCCAAGTCCATCGGCACGTGCAGGTTCCTGATGTTCCAGTCAGCATTCTTGAGTGCTTGGTGAATACGAATCCTGCCAGTGGTTTTGTAGGGAGAATTGGGAGCGGACAGCGCCGCACTGCAGAAATACTCCATATTGCATGACTGGAGACCAACCCGGTCAAACGTGGATCTTCAAAATACTCAACGCCCTTCCGATGTTCTCTCAAAAACTCAGAGAATAGCGTTCGTGCCACTCCGGTCGTATCTGCCTTTGCAAAAATTCCCAACAGCTTTTCCATCTTGGGTTTCAGCACATCCACCGTGTCCCCGACACTCTGCCGCTGCGGCGCCGACGCTCTACAGCCATAGGTAATATCCTGTCCATATCGAGGAGCAGGAACGGAAGGCAGATGCACACCGTCGGCAAATGGATGAATGGGGGAGAGATATCTATCTTTAGCGACCGCCACGACTATGGGTTCATTTATTTCGCTGATGAATTGCATTTGCAGTAAGTGTGCGAGAGAGGTGCAGATCCCCATAACATTATTTCCCAGCCTTTACCCAACCCATCAAGCATCAAAGTATGTTTATAAAAAACTTTCATCAATTATTTTATAAAATTTATTTATGAATCAATTCCAATCAAAAGCTGGAAAAACCCGGCCACTCATAATATTTTTCGTCAAGAGAATGAAGCAAAATTTTTCATTCAAAATCCAAAATTAGGCAGAAAACGTACAAAGCTGTAAACCCTTGCACGGGAACTCACATGCATCCTGTATTTCAGCCCCCGATGTACTTCTGGAAACGCGCCGCCCGCGTTGCCGGCCTCCTGGCCCTGGCCGCCGGACTGAGCGCCTGCTCGGGCGTAGGCACCCTGAATGCACTCACGGCGCGCAGCGCCGCCGCGGTGGAGACCGGCGTGGCCTACGGCCCCCTGCCCCGGCAGCGGCTGGATGTGTACCGCCCCTCGGTGGCCGCCCCGGCCGGCGGCTGGCCGGTCGTGGTGTTCTTTTACGGCGGCACCTGGAACAGCGGGGAACGGGGCGATTACCTGTTCCTGGGCCAGGCGCTGGCGTCGCGCGGGGTGCTGGCGCTGGTGGCGGACTACCGGCTGTACCCGGAGGTGCGGTATCCGGATTTCGTGGCCGACAGCGCGCTGGCGGTGGCCTATGGGCTGGAGCATGCGGCACAGCTCGGCGGCGATCCGCGCCGGGTGTTCGCGATGGGGCACAGCGCGGGCGGTTACAACGCGGCGATGGTCGCGCTGGACCCGCGCTGGCTGGCAGCCACGGGGCATGCACCGTGGGAGCTGGCCGGCTGGATCGGCCTGGCGGGACCGTACGACTTCTTTCCCACGGACAACCCGCAAGCGCAGCCGGTGTTCTTCCACCCGAACTACCCCGCGCGTGCGCAGCCGATCGAGTTCGCGCACCCGGCCGTGCCCGCGCAGGTGCCGCGGGCCTTCCTGGGTGCGCCGGAAAAGGACCGGCTGGTGAGCCCGCAGCGCAGCACGCTGCAATTGGCGCAGGCGCTGAAGGCGGCGGGCGTGCCGGTGGTGCTGCAGCTGTATCCGCGTGCCAGCCACACGACGCTGGTGGGCGCGTTCGCCTGGCCGCTGCGCTGGGTGGCGCCGGTGCTGGACGATGTGGCCGGGTTCATCGCCTCGGCCCCGCCCGCGGCGCCGGCACCGAAGCTGCGGGAAGCCCCGCTTGAAGGAGCATCGGCGGGCGGCTAAGTTGGCGGCTTTCCCCGTTCTGCGCGCCCTGCGCAAGGAGAGACCCATGCCTGCTTCCACCCCCGACGGCCCCGCCGGTACCGGCACCGTGACCCTGCACCGCGTGCTGCGCGCGCCGGCCGAGCGGATCTACCGGGCCTTCCTGGAGCCGGACGCGATGGTGAAGTGGCTGCCGCCGCATGGCTTCACCGGCCGGGTGCTGGAGATGGATGCCCGCGTGGGCGGACGCTACCGCATGCAGTTCACCCACTGGGGCAACGGGCAGGTGCATGCGTTCGGCGGCGAATACCTGGAGCTGGTGCCGGGCAAGCGCATCGTGCATACCGACCGTTTCGATGCGACAGGCCTGCCCGGGGAGATGCGCACCACGGTCGAGTTCCGTGCCGTGTCCGTGGGCACGGAGTTGCGTGTGGTGCAGGAAGGCATTCCCGCCATGATTCCCGTCGAGGCCTGCTATCTCGGGTGGCAGGAGTCGCTGCAGTTGCTGGCGCTGCTGGTGGAGCCGGAGATTCCTGGCTGATTCAGAGTTGCGACCCGAGCAGGCCGGTGATGCGCTCGGCGATCCGCTCCCGCAGAGGCCGGTTCAGCCATTCCTGGTGCGTGACCCGGCGGGACTGGCGGATGTCCTGCTCGAAGACCTCGGTCTGGCGACGGGCGAAGGCCTCGTCATAGACGTTGAGGTTGGCCTCGTCGTTGAGCCGGAAGGAGCGGTTGTCGAAGTTGGTGGAGCCGACCGAGACGATGCGCTGGTCCACGATCATGACCTTGCAGTGGTACATGGTGGGGCCGTAGGTGTAGATCTCCGCGCCCGCCTCCAGCAGCGGGCCCCAGGTGCCGCGCGATGCGGCCTTGACGGTTTCGGTATCGGTGTGCTCGCCCGGGGTGACGATGCGCACGCGCACGCCGCGGCGCAGAGCGTCCAGCAGCAGGGTGCGGGTGAGTTCGTCCGGCACGAAATACGCCGCGGAGAGGTCGATGCTGCGCTCGGCCGCGGTGACGGCCATGTGGTACATGAGCTGCATGCTCTCGCTGCCGCTCGACGGCGAGCTGGAGAACATCTGCGCGCGCTGCGTGCCCGCGGGCTCGAGCCTGGGGAAATACGCATCGCCATGCAGCACCCTGCCGGTGACCTTGAGCCAGTTGTCGAGGAAGGTGGCCTGCAGGTGCGCCACCGCGGGGCCGCGCACGAGGTAGTGCGAGTCGCGCCAGTGGTCCGGGTCCTGCGCGTTGCCGGTCCACTGGGGCGCAATGCCCACGCCGCCCGTGAAGCCCGCCACGCCATCGACGACGAGCAGCTTGCGGTGCGTGCGGTTGTTGAGCCGCGCGAGGTTGTACCAGTGGGGCTTGTGGAATTTCTCGATCTCCACGCCGGCGGCGCGCATCTCGTCGAGGTAGCTGTCCTCCATCTTGGAGCTGCCCACCCAGTCGAGCAGCACGTGCACCTTGACGCCCGCGCGGGCACGCTCGCTCAAAGCATCGGCGAACTGCTTGCCGATGTCGCCGGACCAGTAGATGTAGGTCTCGAAGGTGATGGAGCGGCGTGCGGCGCGGATGGCGGCGAGCATGGGCGGGAAGATGCGGTCGCCGTTCTGCAGGTCCATCACGTCGTTGCCGTCCACGATGGAGGGCCCCAGCAGGTTGCCCATGGCCCGCTCGAACTGGGGGCTGGACGTGCCGTAGAGGCGCGGAAGCTGCTGGCGGACCTGCGGTTCGCCCGCGGTGAAATTGAGTGCCAGCAGCGCCGCGGCAGCGGTCGCGATGAAGGTGATCAGCGCTGTGCGCAGCGTGCGGCCGGGTGTCTGCATGGCAGGGGATTGTGGAAGCCGCGGCGGGCCGCCCCTGTAGGCCGGCGCCTCCAGCCGCCTACACTGGCGGGCCTACCCGGACGGGCGCCGCGCGCGCCATCGACTGACTTCCTGCAGACCATGCCTTCGCCATCCTCCCGCTTCGCCTTCCCTCCCCTGCCCTCCCCGGACACCGCCGGGCCTTCCGGCACTATCGCCGGTCCATGGATGCCCTCGCGCCGCGCGGCGTTGGTTGCCGGCGCCGCGCTGGCAGCCGCCGTGCGGACGGGTGCGGTGCAGGCGAAACCGGCCGCGGGCCATGCACCGGAAGGCGTGTGGCCCCGGGCGCTGCAGGTGCCGGGCGGCGTGGCGCGCCTGTCGCTGGGCCCGGCGGCGCAGCGGCCCCAGGCCCACGCGGGCGAGGTGCCGTTGCTGGTGCTGGGCGACGCCATCGAATGGACGGCGATCGTGGGCATACCGCTGTCGGCGCCCACGGGCACGGCATCGGTGCGGGTGCAGGCCGATGGCGAGGCCCCGCGCGACATCGCCTACCGCGTGGAGCCCAAGCGGTACAAGGAGCAGCGGCTGACGGTGGCACCGCGCACTGTGGACCTGTCCGCCGAGGACAACGCGCGCTACGAGCGCGAACGGGCGCATCAACAGCAGGTGATGGCCACCTTCTCCTCGCCGCTGCCGCGCGCCGCGGACCTGGCGATGCACCAGCCGGTGCCCGGGCGGCGGTCCAGTTCGTTCGGGCTGCGGCGCGTGTTCAACGGGCAGGCGCGCAATCCGCACAGCGGCATGGACATCGCGGCGGCCACCGGCACGCCCATGGTGGCGCCGCTGCCGGGCAAGGTAATCGACACGGGGGACTATTTCTTCAACGGCGGCACGGTCTGGCTCGACCATGGCGGCGGACTGCTGACGATGTACTGCCACCTGAGCGCGATCGACGTGCAGGTGGGCGACATGCTCACGACCGGCCAGGCGTTCTGCAAGGTGGGCGCCACCGGACGCGTGACCGGGCCGCACCTGCACTGGGGCGTGATGCTGAACCGGACCATGGTGGATCCGGCGTTGTTCCTGCCGGCATGACGCGCCGAGGACATGGCGCCACGCTGCCAATGCGGCCTGGCGACGGCCGCCGCGGGCCCGGCAACCCGCGGCCCGGGGTGCGGCGAGAGCCAATGGAACGGGTCGGGCCGCCGCGCCTGCTGCGCTTCCACAAACCCTACGGCGTGCTGAGCCAGTTCACGCCCGAGGGCCGCTGGCGCGGACTGAAGGATTTCATCGACCTGCCGGGCGTGTATGTGGCCGGCCGGCTGGATGCCGACAGCGAAGGACTGCTGCTGCTGACCGACGACGGCGGGCTGCAGGCGCGCATCGCCAATCCGCGCTTCAAGATGGAGAAGACCTACTGGGTGCAGGTGGAGGGCGTGCCGGACGCCGCAGCCCTGCAGGCGCTAGAGCGCGGGGTGCAGTTGAACGACGGCCCGACGCTGCCGGCGCGCGCCCGGCGCCTGGATGCGCCGCCGCCCGTGGGCGAGCGGGAGCCACCGATACGCGTGCGGCAGCACATTCCGGACACCTGGATCGAGCTGGTGATCCGCGAGGGCCGCAACCGGCAGGTGCGGCGCATGACGGCGGCGGTGGGGCACCCTACGCTGCGGCTGGTGCGCGCGGCCATCGGCCCCTTCCCGCTCGACGGGCTGGCGCCCGGTACCTGGGCCGAGGTGGAGATTCCCGCGGCCCTGGCGGCCCGGAGGCCCGGTACCCACCGGACGTAACGCCGGATGCAACGCCGGATGCAACGCCGGATGTGACGCCGGATGTGACGCCGGACGGCACCGTGCCCGGGCGGGCCGCGCCGTGGCCACGCAGGCTGCCCAGCAGGAGAGACAATCGCGGCCATTCCACCGCGCGGCTCCTGCAGGCAGCGCCGCCGCAGCAACGCCACCCGCAAAGGACGCACATGGCAACAGGCCCATCCTCCCCTACCGATCACCAGCGCACCGGCACGCTGCCGGCGGTGGAGGAATGGTCGCTGGTACCGATCGATGGCGCGCAGCAGGCCATGCCCCCCGCAGCGGCCCCCGCGCCCGGCGGCGCGCCGGGTATTGCAGGCCCTGGCACAGTGGCCGCCACACCTGCACCGCCATCCGCACCGCCATCCGCAAGTTCACGCGCTCCGTCGCCGGCCGCCGCGGCACCCGCCCCTTCGGCCGGCACCGGCGTGCCCCGTGCGGCGGGGATGCCGTCGCGCCCATCCCGTGGCGCGCGCGACTGGCCCTGGACCTGGCTGGTGCTGGCCGGCGGCGTAGCCGTGCTCGCCGGCCTGCTCGCCTGGAAATCTGCCCACGATCGGACGCGGGCCGCCGAACGGGCGGCGCGGCTGGAAGCGGATGCCCGGGCCGCGCGCATCGCGCAGGCGGGGCAGGCGCAGGACACGGACGCAAGCATCGACGCGATCCACGGTGCCTGGCTGCGCGGCCAGGGCGCGGCGGAACTGCCCGCGGTACGGGCCATGGCGCAGGGCGGCAACACCCGGGCGATGGTGCTGCTGGGCACCATGCTGTCCGAGGCGCACGGCATTCCGAAAGACCGCGCGGAGGCGGTGCGCTGGCTGGCGCAGGCGGCGGACGGCGGCTCCGCACTCGCGGCGGTGCGGCTGGGAGCGATGTACGAGCGCGGCGGAGACGGTGAGCCGCGCCAGCTGTCGGCCGCGGAGAACTGGTACCTGCGCGCGGCGCGCCAGGGCGATGCCGCCGGGCTCTACAGCCCGGGCACGCTGTATGCGCGCGGCGGCGACACCGTGGTGCAGCGGCCGATCACCGCCTGCATGCTGATGGAGCTCGCGGCCCGCGCCCATGCGGCATCGGGCCGGGACGACGTGCTGCTGCCGGCGGGCCACAGCGCCCTGGGCGCGCGGGCCGCCCAGATGCGGCTGGCAGGCACCCTGGGCACGCAGGACGCGGCGGAAGCGCAGCGGCGCGCCGACGCCTGGAAGCCGGGCCAGCCGCTGGATCTCTGACTCCGAGCGGGCCGGCAGGTCAGTGGGTGTGCGTCACCGCCTGCGCCACCAGAGGAACAGTGCCAGGAAGGTGAGGCCGAAGAACAGCGGGATCCAGGCCATGAAGGTTTCCAGCAGCGACGAGGGGCGCATGCCGGACCAGACCTCGATGCGCACCCGGTCGATGCGCAGGTTGCGGGCCGCGGCGAATTCCGCCACGGGCGCGAGCTTGCGGTCGGTCTTGAAGCTCACGGGCGGCGCGGCGCCGGCCATTTCCACGGGCTGGCCGGCGCGCAGGCCCTTGGTCACGATCTCCGGAACGACGTTCAGGCGCGCGCCATTGTCGATGGACCAGCCCGCCATCCAGCGCGACCCGGCCTCGCCGTCGGCCAGCGCGACGCCCGAGATGCGCAGCACCACGGTGTAGGGGTTGCCGCTGGCGGGCAGGTCGATCTCCTGCCCGGTGTAGGACTGCGTGTCGGCGAACGGCATGCCGCCGGGCGGCAGGCCAGCAGCAGCGACCACGCCTTTCTTTTCCTGGAACCGTGCCAGCCGGGCCAGCGCATCCGGAGGCATTTCCTGGGAGGCGACCACGCGCCGGCCCCAGGCTTCTTCCTTCGCGTGTGCCGGCAGCGGCGCCATGCAGGCGGCGAGGAACAGCAGTGCGGCGGCGAGGCCACGGGAGCCCGGGAGGACGGCGGGGATCGGGAAAGGGTGCATGGTGCGGAGCCTGTGGCGGGATCGGTGCGGCAACGCGGCCGCGGCGGGGAGTGTATCCAGGCAGGGCATGCCAGGCCCGGCGGCGGATTCCGGGCGGCGGCGCGCGCGAAGGGGTAGCATGCGGGCCGTGCCTGTTCCTCCGTCCCCCCCGCCCTCCGCCATCTCGACACCCCGCTCCTCCAGCATCTACCGGCATCCCGGTTTTCTCGCGTTCATCGTGGCACGGGTGGCCGCCATGTTCGCCACGCAGGTGCAAGCGGTGGTGGTGGCCTGGCAGGTGTATGACCTGACCCGCGAGCCGATGGCGCTGGCCTGCGTGGGGCTGGCGCAGTTCCTGCCAATGCTGGCACTGCTGCTGCCCGCGGGCGACCTGATCGATCGCGTGCAGCGCAAGCGCATCCTGTGCGCCAGCTGGGCCGTGGGCGCCGTGTGCAGCGCGGCGCTGTGGTGGCTCGCGGGGCACGGTACCGCGGGGGTCACGGGCATCTACGCGGTGCTGGTGCTGTTCGGCGCCTCGCGCGCTTTCTCGGCCCCTGCCCTGCAGAGCCTGCTGCCGCAGGTGGTGCCGCGCGAGCGGCTGGCCTCGGCCATCGCCGCCAACTCCATGCTGATGCGCACCGCGGCCATCGCCGGCCCGTTCCTGGGCGGCCTGCTGTACGCGGCCGGCGGCGGCGAGCTGACGTATGCCGTATGCCTGGTGGCGTTCGCCGTGGGGGCCGCGCTGATGCTGCGGGTGCCGGTGGCGCATGCTGCCCCGCCGGGGCCGATGCTGGGCACGATGCGCGAGCGGTTCGGCGAAGGCATCCGTTTCATCCGGTCGCGGCCCATCATCCTGGGCACGATCTCTCTGGACCTGTTCGCCGTGCTGCTGGGCGGCGTGATCGCGCTACTGCCCATCTACGCGCACGAGGTGCTGCACGTGGGACCGGAAGGCCTGGGTGCACTGCGCAGCGCCATGGCCATGGGCGAGGTGGGCATGGGCCTGTACCTGAGCCTGCGGCCGTTCAACCGCCGGGTGGGGGTGACGATGTTCGTCGCGGTGGCCATCTTCGGCGTGGCCAACCTGGTGTTCGCGTTCTCGACCGTGTTCTGGCTGTCGTTCGCGGCGCTGGTGGTCGCGGGCGCGGCGGACATGGTGAGCGTGTACATCCGCGGCTCGCTGGTGCAGTTCTCCACGCCCGATGCCATGCGCGGCCGGGTGAGCGCGGTGAACATGCTGTTCATCGGCTCCTCCAACGAGCTGGGGGAATTCCGCGCCGGCACCAGCGCCGCCTGGCTGGGCACCGTGCCCGCTGCCGTGGTGGGTGGACTGTGCACGCTCGGCGTGGTGGGGGCCTGGGCCTGGATGTTCAAGCCGCTGCGGCGGGTGGACCGCTTCGAGGAGGCATCGCCCCAGGCGGGTGCCGAGCCGCGCCATCGCCACTGATTCTCAATAACCACATCGATGATGTGGTATTTTTACCAATTCACTGCCGCGCTCTTTTGCGGAATTCGGGGCTTCTACTGAAATGCGGGACCATCGTTCTCTGATGGAATCAATTTTTCGGGAGAACCTTATGAACAAAGATGCAAAAGTGCGCACGCAGCTGATGGTGGCTTTCGGCACGATGGGGGTGCTGATCCTCTTCATGTCGCTGTTCGGCCTCACGGCGCTGGGCGACGCGACCACGCGCTTCCAGGGCTATGTGCACGGCATCGGGGCGCGCACCGCGGTCACGGCCCAGTTGCGCACCGCCATCGACGAGCGCGCCATCGCCGCGCGCAACATCGTCCTGGCGACCACGCCGGCCGACGTGCAGACCGAGAAGTCGCGCGGCGAGCAGGCCCATGCCCAGGTCCAGAAATCGATGGCGGAGCTCAAGCAACTGATGGCGCAGGCCACGGACACCTCCGACAAGGCGCGCGCGCTGGTGGCGCAGATGGACCGGATCGAGCAGAGCTATGCGCCCATCGCGCTCGGCATCATCGACCTGGCGGCGCGCGGCGAGCGTGAAGCCGCCATCACCAAGCTGAACCGCGAATGCCGCCCGCTGCTCGACCAGTTCGCGGCCGTCACCTCCGAATACGCACAGCTGTCCCAGAGCAAGGCCCACGAGCTGGCCAACGACGCCGAGGACCGGCTCGGGACGGAACGGGCCGCGCTGATCGCCGCCGCCGTGCTGGCGTTCGTCATCGCCACCGTGGCGGGCCTCGTCATCACGCGCCGGCTGACCGGCGCACTGGGCGGCGAACCTGCGGAACTGCGGCAGATCGCCGAGCAGGTGGCCAGCGGCGACCTCTCCCCCATGCAGCGCCAGGGCGCGATCGTGCCCGGCAGCGTGCTGGCCTCGCTGGCGAGCATGCATGCGACGCTGGCGCACATCGTGACCGACGTGCGGCTCGCTTCGGACTCGATCACCACGGGATCCGGCGAGATCGCCACCGGCAACGCGGACCTGAGCCGGCGCACGGAGCTGCAGGCCAGCGCCCTGCAGGAGACGGCATCGGCCATGGAGCAGCTGAGCGCGACGGTGCGCCACAACGCGGACAACGCCCGCGCCGCGAGCCAGCTGGCGACCGGCGCCACCGACGTGGCGAACCGCGGCGGGCAGATCGTCGAGCAGGTGGTGGACACCATGCAGGAGATCAGCGCCAGCTCCCGCCAGATCACGGACATCACCGGCGTGATCGACAGCATCGCCTTCCAGACCAACATCCTGGCGCTGAACGCGGCCGTGGAGGCGGCGCGCGCGGGCGAACAGGGGCGCGGCTTCGCCGTGGTCGCCGCCGAGGTGCGCACGCTGGCGCAGCGCAGCGCGCAGGCGGCCAAGGAGATCCGGGCGCTGATCCTGGGCAGCGTGGAGAAGGTGGACCGGGGAGCGGCCCTGGTCTCCCAGGCGGGCACCACCATGTCCGAGATCGTGACGGAGATCCGCCGCGTGAGCGAGATCGTGGGCGAGATCAGCGTGGCGAGCGCCGAGCAGAGCGACGGCGTGCTGCAGGTGGGCCAGGCCGTGGCGCAGATGGACCAGGCCACGCAGCAGAATGCCGCGCTGGTGGAGGAAGGCGCTGCGGCGGCGGCCAGCCTGCGCGACCAGGCCCGGCGGCTGGACCAATCGGTGTCGGTTTTCCGGGTGCCGGGTCTCGCCGGCGGCGCGGCGTCCGCGCACCGGCTGGCGATGTCCTGACCGGGCGCGGGGCAAGGCCCGCGTCGCCCCGGAGGCCACGGATCGGTGGACTGTGCATAGCGTGAACAGGCCCTAGAATCCGCGCCACCCTTCCCTCCGCTCGACGCGCTTTGTCCATGCATTCCGCCACGGCCCGCGGCCCAGCCGCCCTTTCCCGCTCCCGCCGCAGGCCGGCCCGGGCCACCGGATGGATGGCCGGGCTGCTGCTGGCGGCCTGGGCCGCCGCGGCCATGGGCGCGCCGCCCGTCAAGGCACGGGAACCGGCCCGGCCCGCACCGCGGGCAGCCGAGCCACCGGCACTGCATGTCTGGCACTGCTGGGCCTCGCCCGGCGAGCACCAGCGCAGCGAAGTGCTGGCGCGGCATCTGGCGCGGCACGGCCTGCACTGGACGATCGAGGAGCCGGTCTGCGGCAACGGCAACAGCGCGCTGTCGGTGTTCACCCAGCGTTTCCAGCACCGCCTGCCCCGTCCCGCCGCGGTGATGACAGCGGGCGAAGGCGCGCCGCCGCTGGCTGCCAAGGGCCTGCTGCTGCCGCTGGACGCGGTCGCGCGCGAGCAGGAGTGGGAAGAGGTGGTGCCCCACGCGCTGCAGGAATGGGCGCGGTTTCGCGGCCACTGGATCGCGGCGCCGCTGTCCGTGCATTCCACCAACCTGCTGTGGTTCAACAAGCCGCTGCTCGACCGCCTGGGCGGTACCGTGCCCGATACCTGGGACGAACTGCTTGCGCTGCTCGCCCGCGCGCAGGAGGCGGGCATCGTGCCGGTGGGGATCGGCGCCGATGCGTGGGAATACTCGTTCTGGTTCGAGTCCGTGGCGGCCGGCGCGGGCGGCGCGGAGTTCTACCGGCGGTTCTTCCTGGAGCATGACCGGCGTGCCTACGACGAGGCCGTGGTGATGCGCATCTTCGCGCGCATGGCGCAGCTGCGGCCCTACCTGCGCGCCAACGCAGCATCGCGCGACTGGAGCAGCGCCAGCGGCCTGGTCGAGCAGGGCAAGGCGCTGCTGCAGATGCAGGGCAGCTGGCTGAACGGCGAGCTGCGCCAGCGCGGGATGGAGGCCGGGCAGGACTACCTGTGCCCGCGTTTCCCGGACACGCAGGGCATGGTGCTCTACATCGGCGACCAGATCGGCTTCGTGCGCGGCGCGCAGGTGGACCCGGCCGCGCAGCGGGCCTTCATGCGCATGGCGATGGACCCGGACTTCCAGCGCGAGATGGGCATTGCCAGCGGCGCGGCGCCCGCGCGCGTGGATGTGCCCGACACCGGCGCGGACGCCTGCGGCCGCCAGGCCATCCGGGACCTGCGCAGCGCCAACATGCGGCGTACCGTGCTCGCGTCCTTCTCGGCGCTGTCCCCGCGCTCGGTGCAGCAGCACATCAACGACATCGTCATGCAGCACCTGCAGGGCCGCATCGACGACGCGCGCGCCACGCAGCGGCTCAAGGACCTGTTCCTGGGCACCGGACCGGTCGGTCCCGAACGGTGACGGCGCCGGCGCGGCGCCGGCCATTTGCTATTCATCCAATAGCACCCTATCCATTACAGGCTACGGATTCCGCGCTTTTCTCCTGATGAGATGCAGGGCACGCGGCGATACATCTGTGTCCGCCGGGTAAAACCTCGCCAGCCCCCTTGCGGGGCCCCGCGCGGCGGCGCACCATGCGCGCCACAGCCACTCTTCCTCCAACACCATGCTGTCCTTCGTGAACGCCGCTGCTGCCCGTGCCGCGTCCCTGCGCGGCCCCGAAGATCCGGAGCCCGGGCATCCCGTCATCGGGCGCCGCCAATGGCTCGCCACCGCCGCCGTGGGGCTGTGCGGTGCCGCCGGGCTCACGCTGGCCGCGCCGCCCGGTGCCTTCGCCGCCGAAAGCGACCGCGATGCGCCCCGCTCCCCCGCGGAGGGCGCGCGCCTGCTGGACCGGCTCACCTGGGGCGCCAATGCCGCGGCGCTGGAGGGCCTGCAGCGCGTCGGCCCCGCGGCCACGGTGGCGGCACTGCTGCGTCCCGCGCCGAACGCCCCGCTGCCGCCCGAGGCGCAGGCGCAGATCGATGCCATGGCCATCACCCGCACGCCGATGGAAACCCTGGCCATCGACATGCAGGCGCGCCAGCAAGCCATCAAGAACGAACCCACCGAAGACGCCCGCAAGGCCGCCCAGGACGCCTACCAGCGCGACATGCGGGCCCTGCAGCGCGAGGCCGAGCGGCGCTTCGTGCTGCGGGCCGTGTACTCCCCGGCGCAGCTGCAGGAGAAGATGACCTGGTTCTGGATGAACCATTTCAACGTGTTCGCCGGCAAGGCGGACATCCGCGCCATGGTGGGCGACTACGAGGACCGCGCCATCCGCCCGCATGCACTGGGGCGATTCCGCGACCTGCTGGGCGCCACGGTGCGGCATCCGGCCATGCTGCGCTACCTGGACAACGCGCAGAACGCCGCCCGCCGCATCAACGAGAACTACGCACGCGAGCTGATGGAGCTGCACACGCTGGGCGTGGACGGCGGCTACAGCCAGCACGACGTGCAGGAGATGGCGCGCGTGCTCACCGGCCACGGTGTGTCGCTGCGCCCGCTGGACGAGCCACCGCCGAAACTCAAGCCCGAATGGGCGCGCCAGTACGTGCGCCGCGGCCTGTACGAGTTCCATCCGCAGCGCCATGACTGGGATCCGAAGGAACTGCTCGGCCAGCCGCTGCAGGGCCAGGGCATGGCGGAGCTGGACGAGGCGCTGGACCGGCTCGCCCGCGCTCCGGCCACCGCCCGCTTCGTGACCCGCAAGATGGCCGCCTACCTGGTGGGCGACGCGCCGCCACCCGCGCTGCTGCAGGCGATGGCCGAGCGCTTCCAGCAGACCGATGGCCACATCGGCGCGGTGCTGCAGACGCTGTTCACGAGCGAGGCGTTCCAGGCCTCGCTCGGCACCCGGCTGCGCGACCCCGTGCAATACGTGATGGCCGGCCTGCGCCTGGGCTACTCCGACCGCGTGCTGGCCAATCCCGATCCGGCGCTCTCGTGGCTGCAGCGCCTGGCCGAGCCGCTCTACGGCCGCGTCACGCCGGACGGCTATCCGCTGGACGCCGCCGCCTGGACCAGCTCCGGCCAGATGGCCGTGCGCTTCGAGATCGCGCGGGCGCTGGGCGGGGCAGGGACCGGTGCGCTCTACCGCACCGAAGGGGCGCCGCCGCCGAAGGTGCAGCCCCCCGCGATCGCGCAGAACGCCGCCTTCCGCGCCATGGAGCCACAGCTGGCGCCGGCCACGCGGGTGGCGCTGGCGCGCGCCGGCTCGCCTGCGGAATGGAACACTTTCTTGCTGTCCGCCCCCGAATTCATGTACGCCTGATGGCCGCTCCGGGCGTTGCGGATGCAGCGCCCCCAGCTCCCCGATGACCCAGGAAAGGCCTGCCATGACGCATTCCGACGCCCCCCGAGATTCCTCCCTGCCCCGCGATGCGGCCGATGCCGTGCCGGGCCTTGCCGGCATCGCGCCCACGCGCCGGCGCTGCCTGCAGGCGCTCGCCGCGCTGGCCGCACCGGGCGTGCTGCAGGCCAGCCTGGCGGCCACGCCGCAGGGCGCCACGGATGCACGCTTCCTGCTCGTCTTCCTGCGTGGCGGCTACGATTGCGCGAGCCTGCTGGTGCCCACTGCCAGCGACTTCTACTACGAAAGCCGCCCGAACATCGCCATCCCCCGGCCCGGCGCCGAGGGCGGCGCCCTGCAGCTCACGGCCGACTGGGGCCTGCACCCGGCGCTGGCCGGTTCGCTGCAGCCGCTCTATGCAAAGAAACAGGTCGCCTTCGTGCCGTTCTCGGGCACCGACGATCTCACGCGCAGTCACTTCGACACGCAGGACAGCATCGAGCTGGGCCAGCCCGTGGGCGCGCGGCGCGACTACCGCTCGGGCTTCCTGAACCGGCTGGCGACGGAGCTCGGGGCACAGACGCGCTGGCACGACCATCTCTCGCCGATGGCCTTCACCGACACGCTGCCGCTGGTGCTGCGCGGCGGCTACGACGTGCCCAACACGGCCCTGGCCGCGGCCGGCGTGTCCAAGCCCGGCATCGACGAACGGCAGGCGGGACTGATCGCCTCCATGTACCAGGGCACGCCGCTGGCCGCCCCCGTGGCCGAGGGCTTCCAGACGCGCGACGAGGTGGCGCGCACCATGCAGGGCGAGATGGACGCCGCCAGCCGCAACGCGCTCAGCACCAAGGGCTTCGAGGGCACGGCGCGGCGCATGGCGCGCCTCATGCAGTCGCGCTACAACCTGGGGTTCGTGGACGTGGGCGGCTGGGATACGCACGTGGGCCAGGGCAACGCAACGGGCGCGCTGGCCAACCGCTTCGAGGAGCTGGGCCGGGGCCTCGCAGCCTTCGCTGACGAAATGGGCCCGGCCTGGAACCGCACCACGGTCGTCGTGGTGAGCGAGTTCGGCCGCACCTTCCGCGAGAACGGCAACCGCGGCACCGACCACGGCCACGGCAGCGTGATGTGGGTGCTGGGCGGCGGCATCGCCGGCGGACGCATCGCGGGCGAGCAGCAGGCGCTCACCGCGACCACGCTGTTCCAGAACCGCGACTATCCGGTGCTCAACGACTACCGTGGCGTGCTGGGCGGGATCTTCGGGCGCATGTACGGACTGAACGGGAACGCGCTGGCCCGGGTGTTCCCGGGCGCGAAACCCAAAGACCTGCGGCTGGTTTGAAAGACGCCGGAGGGGGCCGGTGATTCGCGGCGCCGTGTCTCAGCCCTGTGCTGGCGCACCCGACTTGAACACGCCCGTCAGCAACTCCGGCAACCGATCCCGCCCCATGCGGAATCCGCAGGCTTGCGCATGGCCCCCGCCGCCCATGCGGGTCGCGAGCACCGAGCAGTCGTAGCCGCGCTGCGAGCGCAGGCCGACCTTGACCTGCCCGTCCTTGCCCACCACCCACATCAGCGCGAAGGTGCCGGACTGCTGGGAGAGCATCTCGCCGATCAGGCTGTGGAAGGCGCCCGGGGCATTGACCATCAGGCCCTGCTCACCGTCGAATACCAGCGGCTGCGCGCCACCGGCCACGTCGGCCGCGAGGTGGCGGAACTTCTCGTCCATGGCCTCGCCGCGCGCGACGAAGGCCTGCGTCTGGTCCGGCGTGAAACGGGCGATGGCGTCCCAGCGCGCGAAGTCGAAGGGTTCCATGTCCAGCGCGGCGACATAGCCGGCAGTCTCGGGGTACTTCCAGTTCCAGAGGTCGCGGTCTTCGATGTAGCGCACCAGATCGGGCAGCGGTGCCTCCGCATGGAAGAAGTCCCAGGCCAGGCGCGCGCCCGACTTGTCCATGTCGAAATGCACCACGCCGCAGCGGCAGGCGAAGCCGGTGAGCTGTTCGGCAGCGCTCTTGTGGTGGTCCAGCATCACGAGGCGGGCGGCGCGTTCGTCGATGGCGCGCAGCAGTTCGGGCGGGAACGAGAAGTCCAGGATGTACACGTACCGGCCTTCCAGGGGCGGCAGGTCCTCCACCGACTTCGCCTGGCCGTGAGACAGGCCCACGCATTCGACCTCGCCGCCGTAATAGCGCCAGGCGGCCAGCGCGGCACCGAAGCCGTCGGCGCAGCGGCCGTGGTAGAGCACCAGGGGGGATGGATCGCCGGGCGAGGGGGCCATGAGCAGTGTCTGGGGCAGCAGGGTGCGCGCGGGAGCGGGGGCGGAAGTCGTCGTGGTCATAGGGGCGCGATTGTCCGCGACATCGGGGCTGGCGCGCTCGCGCGCGGCGCGGAACAATGGCGCAGTCGGCGGGACATGCATCCGATGCCGTCCCGCCCTGCCCGTCACCCCACTCCGCCCGAGGAGCCCCACATGCCCGCAACCCACCCCCTCCGCCCCGGCCGCAAGGCCCCTGCACGCCTGGCCTGCACCGGCCTGCTGGCGGCCGCGCTGGCGCTTGCGGGATGCGCCAGCACGGTGCCCTCGCCGGCCAGCGCGGATCCGGCCGAGGTGCAGCGCCATGCGGCCGACCTGGCCGAATGCCAGCGCTATGCGCAGCAGATCGGCGTGGTGATCGAGACGCTGGACGGCATGCTGACCGGCGCGCTGGTGCTGGCGTCGCTCGCCTGGTCCGCGGGCGGCAGCCACGATGCGGTGCGCGACTGGGCCGTGGCGGGCGGCGCGCTCGGGGCCACCCAGGGCCTGCAGCCGCTGGAGCGCCGGCGCCGCGCGGTGGACAGCTGCATGCAGGCGCGCGGCCATGCGACCGGGCCCTACCCCGCGGCGCCTCTGCCGCCGCCGCCCGCCGAGCCCGCTCCCGGCACGGTGACCGGGCCCGCGCTGCCCGCCATCGCGCTGGGGGTGGACAGTTTCAGCGCCCAGCAGCTGGCGCGCGCGCAGGCCTGCAGCGCCCAGCCCGTCGCGGCGCTGGCGGCCAAGGGGCCGGGCTTCGAGACCTATACCGTGGCCTGCGACAACGGCGATGCGCTGGCGATCCGCTGCGAGTTCGGCAACTGCCGCGTGCTGCGCTGAACGGCCGGGCCGCGGTGCCCACGCCGGGGTATGCTGCGCGCCCGATGCCGCTTCCGACCGCACCCCGCCACCCGCCCCTGTCCATCCTCTGGCAGGACGACGACCTCGTCGCCGTGTACAAGCCTGCCGGATGGCTGGTGCACCGCACGGGGCTGGACGCAGGGGAGACCCGCTTCGTGATGCAGGCGCTGCGCGACCAGATGGGCCGCCGCGTCTATCCGGTACACCGGCTCGACAAGGGCACCTGCGGGGTGCTGGTGATGGGGCTGCACGCGGACGCGGCCCGCGCGCTGTCGCAGGCCTTCGAGCACCACCGGGTGGACAAGCGCTACCTCGCCCTCGTGCGCGGCCATGCGCCGGACCGGGTGCAGGTGGACCATGCCCTGCGCCCGGACGATGCGCCGCCCGACGCCGCCGTTCAGCCGGCCCGCACGGCGCTGCGCTGCCTTGCGCGGCTGGAACTGCCCGAGGCCAGCGACACGCGCTTCGCCACCACGCGGGCTTCGCTGGTGGAAGCCCTGCCGGAAACCGGCCGCCGCCACCAGATCCGCCGGCACCTCAAGCACATCGCCCATCCGATCCTGGGCGACGCCACCCACGGCAAAGGTCCGCTGAACCGCTGGTGGGCACAGCGGCTGGGCCTGCAACGGCTCTGGCTGCACGCCTGGCGGCTGGCACTGCCGCATCCCGCGACGGGCGACATGCTGGTCCTGGACAGTGGCCTGCACGGTGGCCCGCTGCCCGGCACGCCGGCCGCGCCGGACGGGGCGGGCCCGCCGGAGGTGCCGGCGGATCTGTCGGCGGGTTCACCCGACCTGCACGACTGGCAGGCGCGCGTGCTGTGCCTCGACTGGGTCCGCTGCGGCGACGCGGCGGCCCCGGAACGCTGACGCCGGAATCCACCGGGGAACGCGCATGCAGGGACTGGCAGGAAGGCCTTGCCGCTGCCGGTAGGCGCCGTCCTACCCGCTGTCGCGACAGGTGCTGCCGGGATGCCGGCTGCCCGCGGCGCAAAGTCGGGGCCACTTCCGAAGACTCGACTTCCGCCATGCACGACACCATCCCCCGCGGCCCTGACGGCCGGAGCCTCCAGGCACATTCCGGCGCATGCCCGCACGGGGGCGCCGCATGACGGAGTGGTGGGAGGTGATCCTGGCCACGACGGCCGGCGAATTTTCCGACCTGCCCGACCTGGAGCAGGCCACGCGCATCGTGGTGCGCCTGGGCATGGCCGGGCTGCTGGGCGGACTGCTGGGCTGGGAGCGCGAGCACCGCGGCAAGGCTGCCGGGGTGCGCACGCACATGCTGGTGTCGATGGGCGCGGCACTGTTCGTGCTGGTGGCCGAGCAGGAAGGCATCGCGCCCGCGGACAACAGCCGCGTGCTGCAGGGCATCATCGCAGGCGTGGGCTTCCTGGGTGCGGGCACCATCCTCAAGAGCGACGGCGCGCACCAGATACGCGGGCTCACCACCGCGGCCGGCATCTGGCTCACCGCGGCGATCGGCGTGGCGGCGGGCCTGGGCCGCGAGGCCACCGCGCTGCTGAGCACGCTGCTGGCGCTGCTGGTGCTGGCTGCGGAGCCGCTCGCGCAGCGGCTCTTGCACGGGCGCAGCGCCCCCGCGGAGGACGATGCGCCGGCAGCCGGGGAACGCCGGGCCGCGGCAGGAGCGCGCTCGCCCTCCTCGGCGCCGAACCACGGCAGCGAGACAGGCTCCACCGGCGGCGGCCCGCCCCCGGCATCCTGAGCATTTACGCCCTCAGCGTGCCCGCCGGCGTGCGGCCGGATCGGGGGAAAAATGCGGCCCCGCGCCCGAAGCCCCCAGGGTGTCGTCCGGATTGCGCAACGGGCAGGCGCGCAGGGACAGGCACCCGCAGCCGATGCAGCCGTCGAGCTGGTCGCGCAGGCGCGTGAGCGTGGCGATGCGTTCATCGAGCTCCGCGCGCCAGGCTGCGGACAGCCGGCGCCAGTCGGCCACCGTGGGCGTGCGGCCCTCGGGCAGGGCCTGCAGGGCGTCCGCGATGGTCGCCAGTGGCAACCCCATGCGCTGCGCGATCTTGATGACGGCGACGCGCCGCAGCACGGAGCGTGGATAGCGGCGCTGGTTGCCGGCGCTGCGCACGCTGGCGATCAGGCCCTTGGATTCGTAGAAATGCAGCGCCGACACCGCCAGCCCGCTGCGGTCGGCGACTTCGCCCACGGTAAGTTCGGGCATGTCGGCACGGCCTGCCCGCCGCGAAGGAGACTTGGCGGCGAGTGATGCGACCGGCAATGTGGCTGACGGTGTGGCCGAAGCCGGAGGAGCGGAAGGCGGGGTGCTGCGGGAGGTGGGCGGCATGGAGCGGTAGCGGGCGATAGGCAGTGTGGAAAAAAAGCGTTTGACCTCAAGTTTAGTTGAGGTTCGATACTGCAGGGCATGCGGTTGCCGGTCTCGCCGGCAGGCTCTTTTTCCTGAACATCAATGCTTTCCCATGACTCCTTGCTCACCAGCCCCGAATCCTTCCCCCGCTGCCCATCCCGTACTGTCCTTCGCCAACCCGCCCGGGCTCTACGACCCCGCGCCGAACGGCTATTCCCACCTGGCCATCGTGCAGGGGCCGGCCCGCCTCATCCACGTCGCCGGCCAGGGCGGGGAGGACGCCGAGGGCCGGCTGGCCGAGGGTTTCGATGCCCAGGTGCGCCAGGCGCTGGACAACCTCTGCACCGCGCTGGCCGCGGCGGGCGCCGCGCCGCGCGACGTCGCCCGCCTCACGGTGCTGGTGGTGGACCATTCGGAAGAACGGCTGCGCTCCTGCGGCGCGGCCCTGCTCGCCCGCTGGGCCGGCGCTGCCCTCCCGGCCTGTACGCTGATTCCCGTGCCGCGGCTCGCGCTCGATGGCATGCTGTTCGAAATCGACGCCACGGCAGTGCTGCCGGCGGCGTGAAGCGCATCCACCCCATGCCCGCGGGCCACGGTGCCCCATGCCTTCGCCATTTCCTGCAGACCGATTCACATCCCATGCCATCCAGTTCCCCAGCCACCCACGCGGGCCCCACCCCGCTCACCCAGGCCCCTGCCGGCCTGTCCACGCCCGTCCTGCTCCTCATGGCCACGGCCTGCGGCCTCTGCGCCGGGGCCAACTACTTCAACCAGCCCCTGCTGCATTCGATCGCGGTGCAACTGGGCGTGAGCGAATCACGCGCCGCGTTCACCGTGACGATCGCCCAGGTGTCGTATGCGGCCGGCCTGCTGCTGCTGGTGCCGCTGGGCGACAAGCTGGAGAGGCGGCGCCTGGTGGTGGCGCTGATGGCGCTGGCCGCCTGCGGGCTGTTCCTGAGCGGATTCGCCGGCAGCTTCGGCGCACTGGCCGCCGGCACGCTGATGACGGGGCTGTTCTCGGTGGCGGCGCAGGTGCTGGTGCCGATGGCCGCGGCGCTGGCCGCGCCGGGGCGCAGCGGCCGAGCGGTGGGGCTGGTGATGAGCGGCCTGCTGGTGGGCATCCTGGCGGCACGCAGCGTGGCGGGGCTGCTGTCGGGCGTGGGCGGATGGAGCCTGGTGTACCGCGTGGGCGGGATCGCGATCCTGGTCGTGGCCGTGGCACTGTGGTTCGCCCTGCCGGCACTGCGCACGCCGAACCCGCCCAGCTACGGGCAGGTGCTGCGCTCGCTGGCCACCCTGGCGCGGCAGCACCCGCGGCTGCGCAGCCGGGCCCTGCTGGGCGGCCTGTCCTTCGGCTCGGTGAGCGTGCTGTTTTCCACGATGGCGCTGATGCTGGCCGGGCCCGCGCACCGGCTGGGAGACGCGCAGATCGGCCTGGTGGGGCTGGCGGGCGTGGCCGGCGCGCTCATGGCCAACTGGGCGGGCCGCATGGCCGACCGCGGACATGAGCAGTGGACCACGCGGGCCTCCGTGCTGCTGCTCGCGGCCAGCTGGGGCGCACTGTGGCTGGGCGGCGCCAGCCTGCCGTGGTTCCTGGTGGGGGTGCTGGCGATCGACCTGGCGCTGCAGGGCGTGCACATCAGCAACCAGAACGTGATCTACGCCCTGGCGCCGCAGGCCCGCTCGCGGCTCAACGCCGTGTACATGACGACCTACTTCGCCGGCGCCGCCCTCGGCTCCGCGCTGGGTTCGGCGGCATGGCAGCACGGCGGCTGGGGCGCCACCTGCGCCATCGGCCTGGCGGTGGCGGGCGCGAACTGCGCCGCGATGTGGCACGACGCCCGGCTGGCCCGGCAGGCGGCCCGCCACGGATGAGCGCGGTCGCGCAATGGCGGCGTGGTCCGACACGGCCCCCCCCGGCCGTACCGGTGTAATGGCTTCCAGAAGGCCCCGCACGCCGCGCGGCCGGCCCACCCAACCATGCATTGCGAGGAGGACCGACCCATGCACGCAGAACACGCGACCATCCACGGCGAAGTGACCTACCGCGAGGGCGACGGCATGCCCATCGCCATTCCCGAAGGCCCGGTGGAACTCACCCATGCGGACGACAGCGTCACGCTGAGCTGGAAGGAACAGGACGAAAACGCAGCGGGCGTCGCCGCCCTGCCCCGCCATGAGTTCGACCGCTATGTGAAGGAAGGCAAGATCGTCACCGAAGGCGGCCGCGGCGGCACCGGGGATGGCGGCGGTGACTGATCGGCCCTCACGATCACCCTCCACGTTCACGCACCACTGAAAGGCGCTGAACACACTCCAGCAGGCCGGTCCCTTCAGCGGATCGACAGGGCCTCTGCCGCCTGCGCCAATTGCTCGCGCGCGGCCTGCAGGTCGGCTTCCAGCGGCCGGTCCAGGCGGCGGATGAAGGGGCAGGTCAGCACGGCCAGCGCCTGGCCCTGCGGCCCGCGCACGGGCATGGAGATGTCGATCACGCCGAAGGCCTGCTGGCTGTCGCCCTGCCACCAGCCCTGCGTGCGCACATGCTCCAGGATGGTGTGCAGTTCCGCCGGCTGCATGGGCGCTTCGCCCTCGGCGCCCTGCGTGGCCTGGTGCTCGGCCAGCATCTCGGCGCGGCGCTGCTCGGTCTGGAAGGCCAGCATCACATGGCCCGAGCCGGTGTCGATCAGGCTCACCCGCACGCCCAGCCGGATCGACAGGCCCCAGTTGCCCGGTCCGTTGACCTGGGCCACCACCGTGATATCCCCCCGGTTATAGACGCCCAGGTGGCAGGACTGCTGCGCCGCCGTGGCGAAGCCCTCCATCACCGGCAGGGCCTGCGACACCATGCGCTCCATGGGCGGATGGCTGTGCCCCAGCACGAAGAGCTTGAGGCTGAGCGCGTAGCGGTCGCCCTGCGGTGAGCGGGTGACGTAGTCGCGCGCCACCAGCCTCTCGAGCATGCGGTAGATCTCGCCCGGACTGCGGCCCATGGCCTTCACGATCTCGGCGCGGGTGAGGCCATGGGGCTGGCCGGCCAGCAGCTCGAGGATGTCCAGCCCTTTGTCGAGGGCGGGAGCACGGTAGCGATCGGTTTCTTCTGTCATGGCGGGAAATGGGATGGGGAGGCCTGCTCCGGAAGGGGCCGGCGGCGCGCTGGTGCGGATTCTCCGGGCAATCGCGCGGTGGCGTGCCGGCAATTTGCCGTGGCTCCGTCGCCACGGCAGCAGGGTATCCCCTCATTGGCGCTGCAGGCTGCAAGTTTTTACATTGTTCCTCAATGAACGAAAAGTTCATATATGAACTTGAAGGCGAGGCTTACGAGGCCGCGCCGCGAGGTGCTGCCCGCGAGGGCGGTGGCTCCAAAGGCTTCCGGCGCGATGCCCCGCGCCCGGATCAGCCGGCGCGGTTGCGCGCCACGGGTGGGGTGACTGCCGGGCGCAGCCCGGTTCCTTTTTTCGATCAGCAAAGTTACTACAACGGAGATAAACGCTGTGAATACGCATTCCAAGACAACCCTGGCGGCTGCGGCCGCGCTGCTGGCCGCGGCCGGCACGCTGCCCGGCGCGGCGCACGCGCAGTCCAACGTCACGCTCTATGGCCGCGTGGTCGCGGGCGTGGAATACATCAACAAGATCGCTGACCCCGTCACCGGCCAGACGAACTCGCTCACGCGCGCTGCCGACAACCAGTGGGGCACGAGCATGATCGGCTTCCGCGGCAAGGAAGACCTGGGCGGCGGCCTGAGCGCCGTCTTCAACCTGGAAGGCGGCTTCAGCGCCACCAAGGGCACGACCGGCTCGGCGTTCTTCAATCGCCGCTCGCTGGTGGGCCTGAGCAGCGCCAGCTGGGGCACCCTGATGTTCGGCAAGAACCTCTTCAACAGCAACGACGTGTGGAACATCGATCCCACGGGCCAGCAGTTCATGAGCAGCTCGACGCTGGTGCGCGGCCGCAACTGGCCGGGCGTGAACAACCTCATCGAGTACACCACGCCCAACTTCGGCGGCTTCACCGCCAACGTGCAATTGGGCATGGGCGAGCAGCCGGGATCGAACAAGCAGTTGCGCAACGAAGGCCTGTCGCTGGCCTATGCCGCGAACAACCTCGAAGTGCGCGCCATGCTCAACAGCCGGCGCGATGCCAACGGCAACTACAGCGACGCCTACAACTATTCCAAGGACGCGATCCTGGGCGGTACCTACCGCATCGGCGCGGCCAAGCTGTTCGCCGCCTATGAGGCCATCTCCGCCCCCGATGCCGCGGCCGGCGCCCCCAGCAAGCTCAAGCACGGCTGGCTGGGCGTGCGCTACGACGTGACGTCCGCGCTGACCCTGATCGGCGCAGGCTACCGCGTCAGCGCCAACCGCGGCAACGGCAACGCCACCCTGCTGATGGTGGGCGCGGACTACTACCTGTCCAAGCGCACCTTCCTGTACGCGTCGCTGGGCGGCGTGAACAACAGCTCCACCGCCAACTACGCGGCCGACGTCACCGTCAACGGCCCGGGCGCCGGTGCATCGCAGCGCGCGATGTACTTCGGCATGGGCCACTCGTTCTGAGGAGGGCCGCATCCCGGTTTTTCTGTTTTTTCATTGCGAGCCGGTACACCGGCATTGGGGCTGCCATGCGGGACATGGCAGCCCTTTTTTCATTGGCGCACGCCTGCGCCCTGGGTCAGGCGTCTTCGCCGCGTTCGGCTCCGCTGGCGGGCCGCCCTCCCTTGCGGCGCGATTCGCGCTCGGCCTTCCTGGCGGCCCGGGCGGCTTCCTGGACCTGCGCCGCCGCGCTCCAGGCCTCGAATTCGGGCGGCGTCTCCAGCGTGATGCGCCCGAGGATGGCACTGCGGAAGTCCGTCATCACCAGCTCGGCCGCCTTCTGCAGGTTCACGCGCCCGCCCGACATCACGGCCCCGCGCTTGCGCGCGATGAGCGTGAGCAGTTCATCGTCGTGCAGCGCCGCGATCGCTGCCGCATCCAGCCCGAGGCGGTAGCGCGCATCCAGCAGGGGCGCGTAGTGGCGCTGCAGATAGGCCAGCAGCTCCAGCGCCACCTCTTCCTCGTCGTAGGCATTGCGGCCCACCGCGCCGCTCGCGGCGAGCTTGTAGCCGCTTTCCGGAATGGTGATGCGCGGCCACAGCATGCCCGGGGTGTCCCACAGGTAGAAATCATCGTCCAGCACGATGCGCTGCTCGAGCTTGGTGATGCCGGCCTCGTCGCCGGTCTTCGCCTGGGTCTTGCCGGTGAGCGTGTTGATCAGGGTGGACTTGCCCACGTTGGGAATGCCGCAGATCAGCACGCGCATGGGCTTGGCCATGCCGCCGCGCTGGGGCGCGAGCTGCCGGCAGGCGTCGATCAGGCGGCGTGCCGGCGCGGTGTCGGAGGCATCCAGCCCGATGGCGCGGGTGTCGGCGCGGGCGTTGTACCAGTCGAGCCAGGCCGGCGTGCGGGTGGCATCGGCCACGTCCTGCTTGTTCAGCACCTTGAGGGTGGGCCGGTGGCCGGTGAGCTCGGCCAGCAGCGGGTTGGCGCTGGAGCCGGGCAGGCGCGCGTCCAGGAGCTCGATGACGACGTCGATGTCCTTGATGCGCTCGCCGATCGCCTTGCGCGTGGAATGCATGTGGCCGGGAAACCATTGGATGGCCATGGGATGGACTCAGGTGGTGCGTTGGGAGAAGGGGGATGGACGGGGCGTCGGCGCGGTCGCACGGATAATCGCGCATCCGGCGCCCTGCCCCGCCACCGTTGTTCCACCGATTGTCCCAGACCCGCCCATGACCCGCGCCTCTCCCACGCCGCCGCCGCCTTCCGAGACCACCCGGCGGCAGGCGTCCGAAATGCTGTTCAAGGGCGTGACCTGCGCGCTCATCGGCATCGTCATCCTGCTGGCGCCCTATTACGCGCGTTCGCTGAGCGTGCGCGACCTCATGGGGCAGATCCACGTGGTCGGCTGGTTCGCGCTCGTGCTCGGGCTGGCCTTCATGGGCCGCTGGGGCTGGCAGCGCTGGCGCGGCGGCCCCCGGTGAACACGCCGCACGGCCCGCAGGCGCTCCCGGCAGGCCTCGCGACCCTGCGCACCGCAGACGACGCGGCGCGGGCGTTCGCCGCACTGCAGGCGCTGGCGCAGGCCCGTGGCGTCACTCTGCGGCCGCCGCCCGGGCCGCCCACCACCTGCTGCGGCCGCGGCTGCAACGGCTGCGTCTGGGAGGGCTTCTATGCCGCCGCGCACTGGTGGTGCGAAGACGCGCAGGCAGCGCTGGCCCAGCCTCCGGCAGGCGTGCCCGTCGCTCCTGCTGCCTGAACGCCCACGCCAGCAGCCGGCGCGACAGTTATTTCGCGGCCCCGGGCGCCCTACGGTATTGCTGTCGCGTTATTCTCGGCCCATGCATGCCACCGCGATCCCTGCCGCCGAGCCGGCCGACGCCTCCCTGGAGGGCGTGCATTCCGCCGCCCACGCCCTGGCGGCCCGTCATGCACCCGAGCGCCTTGAGGCCGTGGTGGCCACGGGCCTGCTCGACTCCCCCGCAGAGCCTGGCTTCGACAGCCTGACGGCGACCGCGGCCCGCCTTCTGGGTGCCGCGGCATGTTTCATATCCGTCGTCGATGGGCAGCGCGATTTCTACAAGAGCCAGTCCGGCTTTCCCGAAGCGCTGGCGCGTGCCCGCGAAATGGAGGGCCTGACGTTCTGCCACTTCACGCTGGACCGGGACGATGCGCTGGTCATCCGCGACACGCACGCCGAGCCGCAATGGCGCGCCGTGCCCACCGTGGAAAGCCTGGGCGTGCGTGCCTACGTGGGCGTGCCCCTGAAGGCGCATGGGCAGAACATCGGCAGCTTCTGCGTGATCGACATGCGCCCGCGCGCCTGGACGGACGACGAACTGGAGACCATCCGCCAGCTGGCCGTCTCCGCGGCGCGCGAGCTGGACCTGCGCACCGCCCTGGCCGCCGCGCAGGAGGCCGCCGCCACGGCACGCGCCCAGGCGCTGGCGCGCGAACGGGTGCTGGCGGTGGTCGCGCACGACCTGCGCACGCCGCTGCAGGTGCTGCAGCTCAGCGCCACGCAGATCCAGCGCTGCGCGGCGCCGCCGCCGGAGGCCATCGTGCAGCGCATGCTGTCGGCCGTGGGCATGATGGCCTCGCTGGTGGAAGGCCTGCTGCGGCCGTCCGACTCGGCATCGACCGTGCAGGCCCTGCCGCTGGCGACGCTGGCCACGGACGCGGTCGAGATGATGGCGCCCATCGCCGAGAAATGCGGCATCGCGCTGGTGCTGGGGCCGGTGCCCGACGCGCTGGTGCGGGTGGACTACGGCCAGATGGTGCGGGTGCTGGGCAACCTGATCGGCAATTCGCTCAAGTACTCGCCCGAGGGCAGCACCGTGCGCATGGCCGGCACCTGCAGTTCGCCGCACGCGGCGCGATCGGTCGAACTCACGGTGGCGGACAACGGCATGGGCATGGCCCCGGAAGAAGTCGCGCGCGCGTTCGAGCCGGGCTGGCAGGGCGAGACGGCCCGTGCCCGCAAGGACGGCGTCGGCCTGGGCCTGGGCATCGTGAAATCGCTGGTGGAATCCAATCGCGGCCAGGTGCGCATGGAAAGCCGCCCCGGCCAGGGCACCTCCGTCACCATCACCCTGCCGCGCGCCTGAGCGGCGCGCCCGCGCTCAGCGCGCCGCCACCATGCGCAGGCCCAGCGCGATGAAGACCGTGCCCGCGATGCGGTCCAGCCACAGGCCGGCGCGCGGCCGGCGCTGCAGCCAGCCGCCGATGGTGCCGGCGAAGCAGCCCAGCAGGCCGAAGAGCACCGCTGCCTGCAGCGTGAACACCAGCCCCAGCACGCCCAGCTGCGACCCCACCGCGCCCTGCGAGGGCACCGCGAACTGTGGCAGGAATGAGAGGAAGAACAGCACGACCTTCGGATTGACCGCATTCGCCAGCATGCCCCTGGCGAACAGGGTACGCAGCGGCTGGGCGGCCTGGGCAGCCACGTCCGTGCGCAGGGAGCCGCCGCTGCCGGCATGCCGCAGGGCCTGCACGCCGAGCCACACGAGGTAGGCGCCCCCTACCCACTTGAGCACGGTGAATGCAGCGGGCGACGCCGCGATCATCGCGCTCACGCCGAGCACCGCCAGCAGCGTGTGGCTCAGGCAGCCCGCCGCGCAGCCGAGCCCGAAGGCCACGCCCCGGGCCCGGCCCCGGGACATGCCCATGCCCAGCACCATGAGGTTGTCCGGCCCCGGCGTGGCGGTGATGAGGACGGCGGCGAGCAGGAAGGCGAGGATCTGGGCGGCGGTGGGCATCGCGCGATGATACGGGGCCGTTGCGCGGCCCTCGGTCGGCGGCCGGTGCGCCGGGCCCGGCTGTTCCATCGAGCGGAACGCATCCCCTAGGCAGCGTCCGCGCACTGGGCGATAGTGGCGCATTCCCCTTCTTCCCACCCATGACCTCGACCTCCCTGCCCACCTCTCCTTCCGCTCCGGCCGCCGCCACGCTCCGCACCGGCGGCCAGATCCTCGTGGACCAGCTCATCCTGCACGGCGTGCGACAGCTCTTCTGCGTGCCCGGCGAAAGCTACCTGGCGGTGCTCGACGCGCTGCACGATGCCGACATCGCCGTCACCGTCTGCCGCCAGGAAGGCGGCGCGGCCATGATGGCCGAGGCGCAGGGCAAGCTCACGGGCCGCCCGGGCATCTGCTTCGTCACGCGCGGTCCGGGGGCCACGAACGCCTCGGCCGGCATCCATATCGCGCACCAGGACTCGACGCCGCTGATCGTGTTCGTGGGGCAGGTGGCCCGCGAGGCGCTGGGCCGCGAAGCCTTCCAGGAGCTGGACTATGGCGCCGTGTTCGGCACCATGGCCAAGTGGGTGGTGCAGGTGGACGACGCGCGGCGCCTGCCGGAACTGCTGTCGCGGGCATTCCACATCGCCACCTCGGGCCGGCCCGGGCCGGTGGTGGTGGCGCTTCCTGAAGACATGCTGACGGATGTGGTGCCGGCCGCCGATGCCCTGCCCCACGCGGTGGCCGAGACCCACCCCGGCCCGGACGCGCTGCGCGAGCTGGCGCAGCGGCTGGCCTCGGCCGAGCGGCCGGTGGCCATCCTGGGCGGCAGCCGCTGGTCGGAAGCAGCGGTGCGCGATTTCACGGCCTTCGCCGAGGCATGGAGCCTGCCGGTGTACTGCTCGTTCCGGCGGCAGATGCTGTTTCCGGCCAGCCACCGCTGCTACTGCGGCGACCTGGGCCTGGGCGCCAATCCGAAGCTGCTGGCGCGCATCCGCGAAAGCGACCTGGTGCTGCTGGTGGGCGGGCGGCTGTCGGAGGTGCCCTCGCAGGGCTACACGCTGCTGGACATTCCCGTGCCGGCGCAACCCCTGGTCCACGTGCATGCGGATGCCGACGAACTGGGCCGGCTGTACCGCCCTGCGCAGGCCATCCATGCCACGCCGCAGGCCTTCACCGCCGCCCTCTCCGCGGTGCGGCCGGAAGGCGCGGTGCGCTGGGCCGCGCATGCCACCGCGGCGCGCGCCGACTACCTGGCCTGGAGCGATCCCGCGCCAATCCGCATTCCGGGCCCGCTGCAGATGGGCGAGGTGATGCGCCACCTGCGCGAGGTGCTTCCGCCGGACACCATCTTCTGCAACGGCGCGGGCAATTTCGCCACCTGGGTGCACCGGTTCTGGCCCTTCACGGCCTTCGCCAGCCAGCTCGCGCCCACCAGCGGCTCCATGGGCTACGGCCTGCCGGCCGGCGTGGGCGCCAAGCGGCTGTGGCCGCAGCGCGAAGTGGTGGTGTTCTCGGGCGACGGCGACTTCCTCATGCACGGGCAGGAGTTCGCCACCGCCGTGCAGTACGGCCTTCCGGTGATCGTGGTGCTGCTGGACAACGGCATGTACGGCACGATCCGCATGCACCAGGAGCGCGAATACCCCGGACGGGTGAGCGCCACGCAACTGCGCAACCCCGACTTCCGCGCCTATGCGCAGGCCTTCGGCGGCCACGGGGAGCGGGTGGAGCGCACGGAGGATTTCGCACCCGCGCTGGCCCGCGCCCGCGCGAGCGGCCTGCCCAGCGTGCTGCACTGCCTGCTGGATGCGGAGGCGATCACGCCCACGGGCACGCTGGCAGGCATCCGCGGCGCGGCGCAGGCGGCCGGCCGCTAAAAAAAGGCCCGCCAGGGGGCCTGCACCAAGGGGGGCTATACGGTCTGCGCGAGCGGCGCGCCCGCCGACGACGCCGCGGCGCCGATGGCCATGTAGCGCTTGCGCCAGGTCTCGAAGTCCAGCGTGTCTGCCGCCTCGATGGCCTTCTGCTCGGCCAGCGACGCGGCGGCCATGCGCTCGTAGCGCGCCTGCTGCTCGCCCGCCCAGGGCTGCAGCAGCAGGGTGTCGCGGGACGCACGGGACTGCGCGAGCGTGAAGCCCAGGAAGCTCTGCCCGTCGCCGCCGGCCATGCGCGCGAGCACGCGGGCGGACGGCGTGGCATCGGGCTCGCGCAGCAGGTTCCTCGCCGCCTCCAGGACCTGCGCATGCGCATCCGTGCCCTGGGCCGCGTCCAGTGCGGCGGCGATGGGCGCACATTCGGCCAGGATCTCGGCGCCCCACTCCACCAGCGGCACGCTGCGGCCCGCGCGCTCCAGGCACAGCCCGGGCTCGCGGCCGCGCTCGGCCGTGAGGTGCTGGTTGCGCTTGAGGGCGGCGATCTCGGCAGGGGTGTCGGGCGGGCTGTCCGACAGCAGGCAGTGCAGCAGGAACATGTCCAGCAGCCGCATGGTCGGCGCCTCGATGCCCACCGGCGCGAAGGGATCGAGGTCCATGAGCCGCACCTCCACGTACTCCACGCCGCGGTCGCGCAGCGCGTGCAGCGGGCGCTCGCCGGGGCGCACGGTGCGCTTGGGGCGGATGGTGCCGTAGAACTCGTTCTCGATCTGCAGCAGGCTGGTGCCCAGTTGGTTGTAGTCGCCGCCGGGGTTGCGCACGCCCAGCGCTTCGTAGGCGGGATAGGGCCGCGTCAGGGCTTCGTGCAGGGAGTCGGCATAGCCGTCCAGCCCGTTGTAGCTCACGGCCAGCGTGGCCTGGGCATCGCTCTGGTAGCCCAGGCGGCCCATGCGCAGCGACGTGGCGTGCGGCAGGTAGAGGGAATCCGGCCCCAGGCGCTGCAGGCCGTGCTGGCGGCCCTGCACGAAGCAGTCGCACAGTGCGGGCGATGCGCCGAAGAGGTAGAGCAGCAGGAAGGCCTGGCGCCGGAAGTTGCGGATCAGCCCGAAATACTCTTCGCTCGCGATGCCGGGCATGGACCAGTTGTAGTGGATGCCCGAGATGGTCTGCATGCGGCGGCCGTAGCGGTGCCCCAGGCCCATGCGGTAGATGCTCTTGGCGCGGCCCACGTTGGAGGAGCCGAAGCGCGCCAGGGGAATGGTTTCGTCCGTCGGCAGTCCGCAGGGCATGCTGGATACCCACAGCATCTCGCCGGACTGCGCCAGGGTGCGCAGCACGAACTGGTGGATCTCGGTCAGCTCGTCGAGGCACTCCTGCACCGAGCCGCGCGCACCGGTGATGAGTTCGATCTGCGACTCGCTGTAGTCGGTCGTGATGTGCGGATGCGTGAGCGCGGAACCCAGCGCCGCCGGATGCGGCGTGAGCGCCAGTCCGCCCTCGGCCAGCACGCGCAGGCCCTCCTTCTCGATGCCGCGGCGCATGCCCGCCAGCCGGTTGCCTGGCAGCGCGCGGATTTTCTCCTGCAGTTGGCTCGTCATGGTGCGTCTTTTTTGTTACCGGTTGGTCCGTGTCGGGACGGAACTTAGCACGCCGGCCATGCTCGCGCTCGCGCCTGCGTCCAAGTCCCTGCTTCGCGCCGCCGGAAGGCGCTTCGGCCGGACAGCGGAGTGCACACGGCACCGACTCCATCATCGCGGGAGTCGTGGCCAGCCAACGGCGCATGCCCCCGGGCGTGCGGCGTCCAGCCACTCCTTTCCCGGGTCTTGCGCCCGGATCGCGCACGACGCCCCTGTGACCGACGGACGCCATGCCGAAATTTTCCCTGCGCCCCCACACCACCGCCCTGCTCGTTCCCGGCAATGCCCGCAATGCGGCACATGCCGGCGATCCCGCCCCCGGCAAACAGGCCCACCACAAACTGCACCAGCTCGACGGCGCGGCGGCGCGCAGGGAAGCGCTCGCGCCCCATTTCGGCCTGGCGGGCCGGGTGCGCGAATACCTGGCGGAACCGCTGCCCGCGGCGGCCGATGCCGATACATCCGGTGCCGCTGCAGCGCAGCCCGCTGCCCCGGGTGCCACGGCCCCGCGCAAGGCGACCAGGGCATTGCGCAAGTTCCTGGGCAAGGCAGGAACCGCGCTCGGGCTGCGGGCCGGCAAGCCAGTGGGGCTGGACGCACTCACGCGCTTCCGGGACACGGCCGCCGCCGGCGCACGGCCCATCGAGCGGGGCGCCCCGGCCGACCGGGATACGTGGCGCAGCGTGGGCACGGCGCAGGCCCGGGCCTTCACGGCATCGCAGCGGCTGCACGAGGCCGAGGTGGCGGCCCGCAAGGCCACCGCCCTGGAGCACCTGGTGCAACTGCACATCGAGCGGCTGGATTCCGATGCCCAGCGCGCCGGCCGGCGCATCGCGCACGCCG
This sequence comes from Paracidovorax avenae ATCC 19860, assembly GCF_000176855.2. Classification (NCBI taxonomy): domain Bacteria; kingdom Pseudomonadati; phylum Pseudomonadota; class Betaproteobacteria; order Burkholderiales; family Comamonadaceae; genus Paracidovorax; species Paracidovorax avenae. The sequence continues at coordinate 3,253,212 of NC_015138.1, forward strand.
CGGACCGGCCCGTGCCGCTGCGCCGGCAGCAGGCGGCCATCGCCGCGCAGCAGCAGGCCCTGGACGCCAGCATCGCCCGGCTGGCGGAAGAAGCCGAGGCGCTGGAGCGGCGCATCGCCCAGGCCGAAGCAGCCCTGGCGGCGCCTGTGCGTGGCCGGCTGGGCACGCTGCTGGCCGCACGCACCGAAGCCGACCGCAGCGGCGCAGACACCGGCGAGGACGTTGCCGCGCTGCGGCAGCATCTGCATGAGCTGCGGTCGCTGCACACGATACGCACCGGCATCCGGCACGGCCTCGAGCAACGCAGGCAGGATGTGCAGGCCGAACTGCAGCGGCTGGAGCGTTCCGCCGTGGCCATGGCGCGCGACCTGTTCGACGCGGATGACGAAGCCGCCGACCTGCGCTCCCTGCTGGGCGGCCTGCAGGAGCGGCGCACCACGCTGGAGGCGGCGCGGGATGCCGCCCGGGCGGCCAGCGAAGCGGCCGGGGCCGCGCTGAAGGCATGCGAGAAAGAAATGGCCGGCCGGCAGATCGATACGCTGCCCGGCCTGCGCACCCCGGCCACACCCGCGGAGGCCGCCGCCTGCGCGGCGTTGAAGGCCGCGCTGCGGGACTGGTCGGGGGGGCTGGACACGGCACTGTTCGGCGACCGGGCGATTCCCGCTGCGGGTGTGGTGGCCGTGGGGCTGAAAGCCCTGGCCGTGGCGGCCGGCGGCGACCCGGCCCAGGCCCTGCAGGCCCTCGGCGTGCTGCGCCGGCTCCGCTGGGAAGACCTGGCGCCCGCCCCCGGCGCGGAGGCCGCCCGGACCGCCGCGGCCGGGATGCCGCCCGCGGCGCAGCGTACGGTGGACCAGCTGGCGCGCGTGCCCCGGGGGCTGCAGGTGTTGTCGCACCTGCTGTGCCCGGAAGGCAGCCCGGCCGCGCACCCGGAGCGCCTGGCGGCCGCGCGCCTGGCATTGCGCGCCGATGCCCTGCTGCGCGCCGCCGCGCCGGACGACGCCGGGCTGCGCACATGGCTGGGCCACGCGCGGCGCGCCGCCCGCCGGGCCTTGCATGCCGCGGAGCCCGCCAAGGCGCTGGCGGCCTGCACGGTGGACGAACGCGCGGCCTACCACGCGCTGCGCAATGGCTACGAAAGCAACGCACCCGGCTCGGCCTACGACCGGGCGAACGGCCACCTGCAGCGGCTGGCGGACGCATTGCACGACCTGGCGCGGCACGGCGCACGGCCGCGCGCCTTCGGCGGCCAGCCCAATGCGCTGCGCTCCCTGCCGCAGGCGCTCGAGGTGGGCTCCGCCACGGCGCTGCCCACGCCGCGGCGCCGGGCGGACGCGGCCCTGGAAAAGGCCGCCGGCCAGCTTTCCGAGATGCTGGGCGGCCTGCGTGCGGACCGCCCTCCGGGCCGGCTGCCCGGCCCCGCGGAATGCGCCTGGCAGGCCCTGGCGGAAACCGTGCAATGGGCACCGGAAGGCACGGACCGCACCACCCTGGTGATCGATGCCGCCGCGCACGAGCGCATTGCGGCGCGCGCCACGGAACTGCGCGCGCACTTCGAGCGCACGGCGCGCGGCCAGGGCGTGCCGCCACCGGAACTGTCGCAGGACAGCGTGCCCCTGCTGGAGGCCGCCTGGCAGCGGCTCGAGCGCCGCCCGCACACGGCGGCCGAAGCGCTGGCGCTGCTGGCCGAGGGCCTGCCCGAAGATGCGGGCGGGCCTTCCTCCCCTCCGCCACCGCCGCCGCCCGGCGGCACGCCCGTGTCCTGGCACGGCTATGCGCTGCAGCAGGGCGCCCAGTTCCGCGCCAGCGCACAGGAGGCCGCCCGCCTGCTGCGTGAAGGCGTACCCGGGCAGGCCACGCATGCGCAGGCCCTGCTGGACCTGACGCGGGACATGATCGGCCAGCTCGAATGGCGCGATCGCCTGCGCCTGATCGGCCAGCAGTCCTGGGGCCTGAACGCCGGGCCGCTGTCCGCGGCCGTGGCGCTGGGGTCTTCCGTGTTCGGCCTGGGCGTGCGGCTGATTGCCGGCGCGCAGCGCAACCGCGACGCGGTGATGGAGTTCTACATGGGCCGCACCGGGATGTACCTGCAGATCGGCGAGCAGCGCACGGACCAGGTGCAGGTGGGCGCGGGCGCGAACACCGGCTATGCCGCCAACCTCGGCACCGACCAGGCGACGCTCGGCGGCACCGTCGCGGCGGACTGGCGCTGGCGCGGCGAGCGCGGCCTGGAAAACGGCATCCAGCTGCGCCTGCCGCGCCTGGGCAAGGGCCGCGAGCCGGAACTGAACGTGGAATTCCTGGATGCCTACGAACACCTGCTGCGCCTGGCGGAGCCGGGCCCCGACGGCGCGCCGGCGCGCCACGACTGGCTGCGCGAGCTGCTCGCCCACCATCCGGAACTGAGCGCGGGCCTGATCGACGATGCGCAGCGCTCCAGCACCGGCACCGAGACGAATGTGTCCGCCAGCGCGGGCCTGCGCGTGGGCGAGGTCGCGGGCCGGGGCCGCCGCGCGGGGGTGGCCGCCAGCCTGGGCGCGAAGATGCGCCAGGACAACGGCCGCACTGCCACCACCATCGCGGGCTACATGACCACGGTCTATCGCGACGCGACCGCCTCCTCCCGGGTGGAGGTTTCAGCCCGCGCCACCGCCAGCGTGCAGATCGCAGAGGCACTGCGCAGCGACGGTGCCCGCACCGCCCAGCGTGCCAGTGCCGGGCTGGGCGGACTCGACGCGGGCTATGCCGTGGAAGTGGCGAACCACGCCACGACGAACTTCTGCACGCTGTTTCTCTTCGGCGACGAAATCGACCCGACGCGCAGCGACCGCGCCACCGACTACTCGCGCTTCGAGGAGTTCGAGCGCCACGTGCGCGCGCAATGGGATGGCTGGGCGCACTACGGCACGGGCAAGCTGGGCAGCGACGTGGAAGAGCCGCTGCACCACCTGGTGGCGGACATTCAGCTTTCGCACTTCATGGAGCAGACCCGCAGCTTCGCCCAGGCCAACGGCTTCGCGGCGATGTTCGCGGACAAGGTGATGCGCCCGCCCGCGGGCCCCCTGCTGGATGTGCACCGCGCGCTGGCCGCGCTGGCCCGCGCCGCCGGCGATGAGGACGGCGCGCGGGCCGAAGACGCGGCCTTCGACGACTTCCTGCAGAACGAGGCCATGTGGGAGCCGACGCTGCTGCTGCTGCGCGAGAAGGCCAGGCTGCAGGAAGAACGCGGCCTGGACTTCTTCCTCAAGCACCAGAACAACCGCGGCGCGGAAGCGATGCGCACGGTGGGCCAGTGGATCCTCTACGAGCCCGTGCCGCGGCGCGAGCCGGGCCAGCACCTGCAGCCCGCGCGGACCTGGGAGCAGCCGTCCCCTGCGCCGCGCGGTGCGCAAGGGGCGGACGGTACGGCAGGGCCCGGCGCCGGCGGCAGCAGCCGCTACGAAACGGCCAGCGAGGCGAGCCTGGACTCTTTCCGCACCGCCCCCGGATCGCCGATGGGGCCTGGTGAGGCCCCCGGCGCGCTGGCCGCCGCGGAAGGCCCGGCCGCAGGCGCAGGCCCGGATGCTGCCGCGCGGCCGGGCGGCGCGGTGCCGCCGGGCGCCGCGTCGCCCAGCAGGCCGTAGCGCCATTCGACGCGCAGCGCGAACTCCTGCCCGCGCTCCAGCACGCGCAGGCCCGGCTGCCCCGGCTGGTGGAAGGCATCGATGGGCTGGGTGATGGGCTCGAAGCAGAAGGCCGGCCCTTCGGGCGGACGGTACACCAGGCAAAAGTGGCGCCCGGCGCCGCCGTCCTGCACGAAGTCCGGCATGCGCGCCGTGAGCTGCAGGCCACGCTCGGGCCAGGCGATGCGCGCCGTGCCGCCCCAGCCGGTATAGGCGTTGTCGATCAGGTTGCCGTGGGCCGATATGCCGCCATTGAGGTTCCAGCCCTCGGGGAACCACTCGGTGTGCCGCGTGGGCAGCGGATCGCTGCCGCAGAGCCACACGCCCTGCACGGGGGCGGAGATGCGCGTGTCCGGCGTGCGCGGGAACCAGGGATGCAGGCCCAGCCCATAGGGCAGCGGCTCGGGGCCGAGGTGGCGCACCTGCACGCTCTGGTCCAGCCCGCCCGGCACCAGGCGGAAGGTCTGCACGCATTCGTAGTGATAGGGGTTGCCCTGGAAGCGGTCCGAGTGCAGCGCCATCTCCAGGGTGTCCGGCGCCGGCTGGCGCAGGCTCCAGGGCTGCAGCCAGCCGTCGCCGTGGATGGGGTACGGCTCGCCCGCGCGGTTGGGCTCCATCGGATGGAAGCGCCCCGCATGGAAGAACCCGCCGCAACTGATGCGGTTGGACCAGGGCACCATGGCGAACGAGGCCATGCGGTAGAGGTCGGCCGTCCGGCCGTCCCAGGAGCGCCACAGGTCGGCGCGGCGCCCGTCCGGTCCGTCGATCTGCCAGGCTGCCACGCTGCCGCCCAGCGAAGGCACGAGGCCCAGGTGCTGGCCGGCATGGTGCAGCCAGGTGACAGGATGAAGGGTTTCGTTCATGGGCGTCTCCAGGAGGTCAGCCGCCGAAGCGGTGGGCCGGCAGGCCGGGGCCGTCCACGGAGACGGCGAAGAGCGATCCGGCCAGGGGCTCGGCCACCAGCCGGGCCTCCGACAGGCCCGTGCGGGCCGAGATGATGAAGAGCGTGCGCAGGTCGGGGCCGCCGAAGGCGCAGGTGGTGACCTGGCTCACCGGCAGCGAAACGCGGCACAGCTCGGCGGCACTCACGGGATCGTGGCAGGTCACGCACGCGCCGCCCCAGTGCGCGATCCACAGCCGCCCCAGCGCGTCGGTGGTCATGCCATCGGGCAGCCCGTCCTCGTCGGCCCAGCGCTTCCACAGCGTCCGGTTCGACAGCGCACCCGTGCCGGGGTCGAAGTCGTAGCGGTAGGTGCAGGCCTCGGCGGTGGCGTTGAAGAACATGGCCGGCGCCTGCTGTCCACCGGAAGCCGCTGCATGGGACCAGGCGGGGCCGTTGGTCACCGCGAAGCCGTCGTCGTGCCGCGTGCAGCGGCCATCGGGATCGAAGCGGTAGAGCGCACCGGTGGGCTCCTCGCAGCCGAAATCCATCGATCCGGCCCAGAAACGCCCCTGTGCATCGCACTTGCCGTCGTTGAAGCGGTTGCCGGCGCGCTCCGGTTCGGGCTGGTGCAGGTAGCGCGGCGCGGTGTCGGTGGCCGGGTCGAACAGCGCGAAACCGCGGCGCAGGGTGACGACGAGGCCGGGTGCCCCGGCGCGCTCGGCCAGCGCGGAGATTTCTTCCTCGAAGGTCCAGCAGCGGTGCGCGCCGCCTGCGGGGTCGCAGCGGTGCAGTTCGCGGGCGAGGATGTCCACCCAGTACAGCGCCTGTTCGCGCCCGGACCACAGCAGGCCCTCGCCCAGTTGGGAGGCCATGGGCCGCAGGCAGCGCACCGCGCCGATCGCGGGGGCGGGCCAGGGCACGGCCGGTGGGTTGTCGGAAGGCATTTCGGGGGGGTGCATGCGCGTCTCCAGACGTTGTTTCAGCGCCCGTCTGTCGCGGGCCTCTTGACGCGGCGCATCTTATCAACGCAAATTGATGCACGTAACCATTATTTTTTCTATCAATCGATACTGAAATTTATATGTCTCAAATTTCACCCGTTTCCTCTTCCGGCACCGCCGCCTCGCCGTCCGGAGCCCTGTCGGTGTTTCCCAGCCTGCGCGGACGCGTGGTGTTCGTGACGGGCGGCGGCAGCGGTATCGGCGCCGCCATCGTCACGGCCTTCGCCGAGCAGGGTGCGCGCGTGGCGTTCGTGGACGTGGCCCGCGAGGCCAGCGCGCAGCTGGCCAGCGACCTGGAAGCCGCAGGCCTGCCGCGCCCGTGGTGGCGCGAGTGCGACGTGCGCGACATCGATGCCCTGCAGGCCGCCGTGCGCGACGCCGCGGCCGAGCTGGGCGATGTGTCCGTGCTGGTCAACAACGTGGCCAGCGACGACCGCCACACGCTGGAGTCCGTCACGCCCGCGTACTACGACGAGCGCATGGCGATCAACGAGCGCCCGGCCTTCTTCGCGATCCAGGCGGTGGTGCCGGGCATGCGCCGGCTCGGCGGCGGCTCCATCGTCAACCTCGGCTCCACCGGCTGGCAGGGCAAGGGGTCGGGCTACCCCTGCTATGCGATCGCCAAGTCGTCGGTGAACGGGCTCACCCGGGGCCTGGCGCGCACGCTCGGCCAGGACCGCATCCGCATCAACACCGTCTCCCCCGGCTGGGTGATGACCGAGCGGCAGATCCGGCTGTGGCTCGACGCCGAGGGCGAGCGGGAGCTCGAGCGCAACCAGTGCCTGCCCGACAAGCTGCAGCCGCGCGACATCGCGCGCATGGTGCTGTTCCTGGGCTCCGACGACGCCGCGATGTGCACGGCGCAGGAGTTCAAGGTGGACGCCGGCTGGGTCTGACGACACCCCCCTGAGGCGCTTGCGCGCCTTCCCCCTTCTCTCGCCGGGCTGCACCCGGCGGGAAGGGGACACCGCCAGCGCGGCGGGGCGGCCCTTGCGCGGCGGTTGCTGGCGGGGCCGTGCCTGAGCGAAGGCCGTTGGCACAGGGCGCACCCGCATGCACCCGCCAGTGAGCGTTACCCTGCCCTACTCGTCCATCTCGGGCTTGCGGCCGTACTGCACGAAGCTGGCCTGCTTGAGCGCCTTCATCATCACCTTGGCGGCGGGCGAGAGCAGGCGGTCGGTGCGGGTGACGATGCCGAAGGCGTCCATGTGGCAGGGCATGGCGATCGGCAGCACGGCGACGATGCCGTGGGCCGCGTAGTAGTGGGCGACGTCCGCGCCCACCACGGCGATCATCTCGCTCTGCTGCAGCATGCGGGTGATGAACAGCAGCGCCGAGGTTTCCACGATGTCCGTCGGCGGGGCGAGGCCGTCCTGCTGGAACATCAGGTCGAAGCGGTGCCGCAGCACGCTGCCGGCGGGCGGCACGATCCAGTTGGCCGAGAGCACGTCCCGCAGCGTCAGGCCGCTCATGCCCGAGAGCGGGTGGCCGGGGCGGCTGATGGCGCAGATGGGCTCGTCCGTCAGCGGCTCGTAGCGCAGGTGGCCGGTTTCCGGCCCGGGGAGCACGCGCCCCACCATGATGTCCAGGCGCCCCTGCTCCAGCCGCTCCAGCAGCACCGGGCTGGTTTCGATGTCCAGCGTGATGCGCAGGCTCGGGTGCTGCTGCTTGACCAGGGCCACCGCCGCCGGCAGCAGGCTCAGTCCCGGCGAGGTGATGGCGCCGATGCCCACCTGGCCGTAGTGCCCCGTCTTCAGCGCGCCGATCTCGTCATGGGCCTGGTTGAGGCTCGCCAGCGCCATGCGCGCATGCCGGATCATGGTCTCGCCATACCAGGTGGGCCGCATGCCGCGGGGCAGGCGCTCGAACAGCGGCACCTCCAGCACGTCTTCCAGGTCCTTGAGCAGCTTGGAGGCCGCAGGCTGGGTCATGCTGAGCACCTGGGCCGCGCGGTGGATGTTGCCCTCCTCGGCCAGGGCCACCAGCAGCAGCAGCTGCCTGGTCTTGAGGCGCGCGCGGATGAACCAGTGGTTGTAGGTGCTCATGGGGTTTTCCTGAATGCCGGGATTGATATCTATTTTGCTCAAAAAACTATTGGATTGATATAAAAAACCTCCATAGACTGCAGCGCAACCGTAGCAAAGAGGGTTCATGAAGCTTGGCGACATGCAGCAGACGCCCCGGCACCTGATCAATGGGCGCTGGGAGATCGGCACCACCACCGGTGTGAGCGTCAATCCGTCCGACACCCGCGAGGTGGTGGCCGAATATGCACGCGCCGACCGGAACCAGGCGGGCCAGGCCGTGCGGGCCGCTGCGGATGCCCTGCGCCACTGGAGCCGCAGCGCTCCCCAGCGGCGCGCGGACGTGCTGGACCTCGTGGGCAACGAGTTGCTGGCCCGCAAGGAAGAGCTGGGCACACTGCTGGCCCGCGAAGAGGGCAAGCCCCTGCCCGAGGCGGTGGCGGAAGTGGTCCGCAGCGGCCACATCTTCAAGTTCTTCGCGGGCGAGGCGCTGCGCATCCCCGGCGAGCTGATGGCGTCGATGCACCAGGGCGTGCAGGTGGAGGTGACGCGCGAACCCGTGGGCGTGGTCGGCGTGATCGCAGCCTGGAACTTCCCCTTCGCCATCCCTGCGTGGAAGATCGCGCCGGCCCTGGCCTTCGGCAACACGGTGGTGTTCAAGCCGGCCGAACGGGTGCCGGCCTGCGGCTGGGCGCTGGCGGAGATCATCGCCCGCAGCGGCCTGCCGGCGGGTGCATTCAACCTCGTCATGGGCAGCGGCCGCGAAGTCGGCCAGACCCTGGTGGACCATCCCCTGGTCGACGCCCTGAGCTTCACCGGTTCGGGACCGATCGGCGCGCGCATCCTGCGCTCGGTCGCGGCGCGCGGCGCCAGGGTGCAGCTGGACCTGGGCGGCAAGAACCCGCTGGTGGTGCTGGCCGACGCCGACCTGGACCAGGCCGCGGACTGCGCGCTGCAGGGCGCCTACGGCTCCGCCGGTCAGCACTGCATGGCCTCCAGCCGCATCGTGGTCGAGGCCCGCGTGCACGACGACTTCGTGGCCCGCCTGCGCCAGCGCCTGGCGGCGCTCCCCGTAGGCCATGCGCTGGAACGCGGCACGGGGATGGGGCCCGTGGTGGACGAACGCCAGCTGGCACACAACCTGGAGCACATCGCGATGGCCCGCCAGGAAGGCGCGGAGCACATTTTCGGCGGCGAGCGCATCGAGCGCCCCACGCCCGGCCACTACCTGCGCCCGGCACTTTTCACCGCGCGCCCCGAGCACCGGATCGCCCGCGAGGAGGTCTTCGGCCCCGTGGCCTGCGTGCTGCGCGCGGACGACTACGAACACGCCCTGGTGCTCGCCAACGACACGCCGCGCGGCCTGTGCGCAGGCATCTGCACCACCTCGCTGAAGCACGCCATGCATTTCAAGCGGCACGCCCGGGCGGCCATGACCATGGTGAACCTGCCCACCGCCGGCGCCGACTTCCAGGGCGAGCGCCGGGAGCCGGGCCACGGCCCGCGCGACCGGGGCCGCCACGCCGCGGAGTTCTTCACCACGGTCCGCACCGGCTACATGCTGGCCTGAGAGGCACGCCCCTGCCCTTCCTCCTTTCCCCTTCCCTCATCACACCACCATAAAGACAGGAGACAACGATGACGAAACTGACCCGACGCACGCTGGCCACGGCCCTGGCCTGCGCGCCCGTGGCCGCTCTGCTGCCCGCGGCCGCATGGGCGCAAAAGCCCATCGTGCTGGGCTTCAGCCAGGTCGGCGCGGAGAGCGAGTGGCGCACCGCGAACACCGAATCGATCAAGTCGGCGGCCAAGGACGCCGGGATCGAGCTGAAGTTCTCCGACGCGCAGCAGAAGCAGGAAAACCAGATCAAGGCCATCCGCTCCTTCATCGCCCAGCGCGTGGACGTGATCGCGTTCTCGCCCGTCGTGGAGTCGGGCTGGGAGCCGGTGCTGCGCGAAGCCAAGGCCGCGAAGATCCCGGTGGTGCTCACCGACCGCGCCGTCAACACCAAGGACACGTCGCTCTACGTCACCTTCATGGGCTCGGACTTCGTGGAAGAAGGCCGCAAGGCCGGCCGCTGGCTGGTCGAGAAGATGAAGGACAGCAAGGGCGACGTGAACATCGTCGAGCTGCAGGGCACCGTGGGCTCGGCCCCGGCCATCGACCGCAAGAAGGGCTTCGAGGAAGTCGTCAAGGCCGACCCGAAGTTCAAGATCATCCGCTCGCAGACCGGCGACTTCACCCGCGCCAAGGGCAAGGAAGTGATGGAAGCCTTCCTGAAGGCCGAGGGCAAGAAGATCAACGTGCTCTACGCACACAACGACGACATGGCCATCGGCGCGATCCAGGCCATCGAGGAGGCCGGCATGAAGCCCGGCAAGGACATCATCATCATCTCCATCGATGCGGTGAAGGGCGCCTTCGAGGCCATGATGGCCGGCAAGCTCAACGTGACCGTGGAATGCAGCCCCCTGCTGGGCCCGCAGCTGATGGCGGCCGTCAAGGACATCAAGGCCGGCAAGACGGTGCCCAAGCGCATCGTGACGGAAGAAGGCATCTTCCCGATGGAGACCGCGGCCCAGGAATTCCCCAAGCGCAAGTACTGACCCCCAACCCCTCTCACACACCGATAAAAACCAGGAGACTCTCGTGAAGCGAACCTTTCTGAAAACCACCGCCGCCGCCCTCGCCCTCGCCGCCCTCGGCACCCTGCCGCTGGCGCATGCCGCGGACAAGGGCAGCATCGGCATTTCCATGCCCACCAAGTCCTCGGCCCGCTGGATCGCGGACGGCGACAACATGTCCAAGGTGCTCAAGGAGCGCGGCTACAAGACCGACCTGCAGTACGCGGAAGACGACATCCCCAACCAGCTCGCGCAGATCGAGAACATGGTGACCAAGGGCGCGAAGGTGCTCGTGATCGCCTCCATCGACGGCACCACGCTCTCGCGCGTGCTGCAGAGCGCGGCGGACAAGGGCGTGAAGGTCATCGCCTACGACCGCCTCATCAAGGGCTCGAAGAACGTCGATTACTACGCCACCTTCGACAACTTCCAGGTCGGCGTGCTGCAGGCGCAATCCATCGTGGACAAGCTGGGCCTCAAGCAGGGCAAGGGCCCGTTCAACATCGAGCTCTTTGGCGGCTCGCCCGACGACAACAACGCCTTCTTCTTCTACGACGGCGCGATGAGCGTGCTGCAGCCCTACATCGACAGCGGCAAGCTGGTGGTGCGCAGCAAGCAGACCGGCATGAACAAGGTCGGCACCCTGCGCTGGGACGGCGCCACGGCCCAGGCCCGCATGGACAACCTGCTCTCGGCCTACTACGGCAAGGAGAAGGTGGATGCCGTGCTCTCGCCGTACGACGGGATCTCCATCGGCATCCTTTCGTCGCTCAAGGGCGTGGGCTACTGCACCGCACAGCAACCCTGCCCGATCGTGACCGGCCAGGACGCCGAGGTGCCTTCGGTCAAGTCCATCCTGAAGGGCGAGCAGACCTCCACCGTGTTCAAGGACACGCGTGAACTCGCCAAGGTGGCGGCCGACATGGTGGACGCGGTGCTGTCGGGCAAGCAGCCCGAGATCAACGACACCAAGACCTACAACAACGGCGTGAAGGTCGTGCCCTCCTACCTGCTCAAGCCGGTGCTGGTGGACCAGTCGAACTGGAAGAAGGTGCTGGTGGACAGCGGCTACTACAAGGAATCGCAGATCAAGTGATCCGCCGCGCGCGGCCCGCGGCGGGCCGCGCTTCCCGAGCCACGTGCCGCCGCACCGGGTATTGCAGACCGGGTGCGGGGGCATGCCAGCGACGCCAACGGACACCGAGACCATGCTTCTAGAGATGCGGAACATCCGCAAGACCTTCCCCGGGGTGGTGGCCCTGGACCGGGTGGACCTGCGCGTGCAGGCCGGCGAGATCCACGCCATCGTGGGCGAGAACGGCGCAGGCAAATCCACGCTGATGAAAGTGCTGTCCGGCGTCTATCCGCACGGCAGCTACAGCGGCGAGATCGTCTTCGACGGCGAAGAGCGCCGGTTCGCGGGCATCCGCGACAGTGAGCACCTGGGCATCATCATCATCCACCAGGAACTGGCCCTGGTGCCTCTGCTCTCCATCGCCGAGAACATCTTCCTGGGCAACGAGACCGCCCGCCACGGCGTCATCGACTGGATGGAGGCGCACGACAGGACGCAGGCGCTGCTGCGCAAGGTGGGCCTGCAGGAATCACCCGAGGCCCTCGTGGGCCAGCTGGGCGTGGGCAAGCAGCAGCTGGTGGAGATCGCCAAGGCGCTGTCGCGGCAGGTGCGCCTGCTGATCCTGGACGAGCCCACCGCCAGCCTGAACGAGAACGACAGCCAGGCCCTGCTGGACCTGCTGCTGGAGCTCAAGGGCCAGGGCATCACCTGCATCCTGATCTCGCACAAGCTCAACGAGATTTCGCGCGTGGCCGACTCCGTCACCGTGCTGCGCGACGGCAGCACGGTGGAAACCATGGACTGCCGCGCCGCGCCCGTCAGCGAGGACCGCGTGATCCAGGCCATGGTCGGCCGCGAGATGGCCGACCGCTATCCGCCGCGCACGCCCGACATCGGCCCGGTGGCCTTCGAGGTGCGCGGCTGGCAGGCCTACCACCCGCAGCGGCCCGAGGCGCCCTTCCTCAAGGGCATCGACCTGCAGGTGCGGCGCGGAGAAATAGTCGGCATCGCCGGCCTGATGGGGTCCGGCCGCACCGAGCTGGCCATGAGCCTCTTCGGCCGCTCATGGGGCCGGCGCATCAGCGGCGAGGTGCTGCTGGACGGGCAGCCCATCGACGTCGGCACCGTGGAGAAGGCCGTGCGCCACGGCCTGGCCTACGTGACCGAAGACCGCAAGGGCAACGGACTGGTGCTGAACGAGGACATCCGGTTCAACATCTCGCTGGCCCACCTGGAGGGCGTCTCCTCGGCCGGCGTGATCGACAGCGGCCGCGAGCACGCGGTGGCCCAGGGCTTCCGCGAGCAGCTGCGCATCCGCTCCTCCGGCGTGGACCAGAAGACGCTCAACCTCTCGGGGGGCAACCAGCAGAAGGTGGTGCTGGGCAAATGGCTCTTCACCCGCCCCGAAGTCCTCATCCTCGACGAGCCCACGCGCGGCATCGACGTGGGTGCCAAGTACGAGATCTACACCCTCATCGCGCAACTGGCCGCCGAAGGCAAGTGCGTGATCGTGATCTCTTCGGAGATGCCCGAGCTGCTGGGCATCACCGACCGCCTCTACGTGATGAACGAAGGCCGCTTCGTCGCCGAGATGCCCACGGCCCAGGCATCGCAGGAAAAGATCATGAGCGCCATCGTGAAAGCCCACTGACATGTCTTCCATGACCTCCACGCCCAACCCCTCCGCCACCGCGGCCGCCCCCGGTGCCGCCTCCGCCGCCCAGCCCGCGCGCCCCGGCCGCTCGCCCCTGGAGCATGCCCGCCACCACCTGCGCGAGTACGGCATGCTCATCACGCTGGTCGCCATCATGGGCTTCTTCCAGTACATGACCGACGGCACCCTGATGGAGCCGCTCAACCTCACCAACCTGCTGCTGCAGAACAGCTACATCGTCATCATGGCGCTGGGCATGCTGCTGGTGATCGTGGCCGGCCACATCGACCTGTCGGTGGGATCGGTCAGCGGCTTCATCGGTGCGCTGGCGGCCGTGCTCATGGTGCAGTACCAGTGGCACTTCGTTCCCGCCACGCTGGTCTGCCTGCTGTGCGGCGGCCTCATCGGCGGGCTGCAGGGCTGGTTCGTGGCGTTCTCGCGCATACCGTCCTTCATCGTCACCCTGGCCGGCATGCTGGTCTTCAAGGGCCTGGCGCTGGCGCTGCTGGCAGGGCAATCCGTGGGGCCGTTCCCCGAGTCCTTCCAGCGCCTGAGCTCCGGCTTCATTCCCGACCTCTTCAGCATGCAGGGCCTGAAAGTGACCTCGCTGCTGCTGGGCACGGCCGTGGCCGCCGCCCTGGTGGTGGCGGGCATCCGCGCCCGGGCCAACCGCGTGCGCCACGGCGTGCAGGTCGAGCCCGCCGCCTTCTTCATCGCCCGCAACGCGGTGTTCACCGCGCTGCTCGTGTACCTCAGCTACCTGCTGGCCTCGTACAAGGGCCTGCCCAACGTGCTGATCGTGATGGCGCTGCTGATCGTGCTGTTCGACTTCGTCGCCAGCCGCACCACCATCGGCCGCCGCATCTACGCCATGGGCGGCAACGAGAAGGCCGCCAAGCTCTCGGGCATCAAGACCGAGCGCCTGTCGTTCTACGCCTTCGTGAACATGGGCGTGCTGGCGGCGCTCGCGGGCCTGGTGTTCGCGGCGCGCCTCAACACCGCCACGCCCAAGGCGGGCCTGGGCTTCGAGCTGGACGTGATCGCCGCCTGCTTCATCGGGGGGGCCTCGGCCTCGGGCGGCGTGGGCAAGGTGATGGGCGCGGTGATCGGCGCTTTCATCATGGGCGTGATGAACAACGGCATGTCCATCCTGGGCATCGGCATCGACTACCAGCAGGTCATCAAGGGCGTGGTGCTGCTGGCCGCCGTGCTGGTGGACGTGTACCACAAGAACAAGGCCTGACTCCCGAACCGGTCCATGCCCAGCCCGCCCGCTCACGCCGCACAGACATCATGACCTCGCCCATGCATGCCCCCGCCACCACTCCGGCACCCGGCGCCGCGCCCGTGCTGGAACTGGCGGGCATCCGCAAGCAGTTCTCCGGCGTGCCGGTGCTGCAGGACGTGCAGCTGCGCCTCTACCCCGGCGAGATCCACGCGCTGATGGGGCAGAACGGCGCGGGCAAGTCCACCCTCATCAAGGTGCTCACGGGCGTGCTCAAGGCCAGCGGCGGCGAGATGCGCCTGGCCGGCCAGCCGGTGTGGCCCGATTCGCCGCTGGCAGCCCAGCGCCTGGGCATCAGCACGGTCTATCAGGAAGTCAACCTCTGCCCCAACCTCTCGGTGGCCGAGAACATCTTCGCGGGCCGCTACCCGCGCCACGGGCTGGCGCAGGGCTGGCGCATCGACTGGGCACGGATGCACCGGCGCGCGGCCGAGCTGGTCGCACGCATCGGCCTGGACATCGACGTGGCGTGCCAGCTGTCGGATTACCCCGTCGCTGTGCAGCAGCTGGTGGCGATCGCCCGGGCGCTGTCCATCGACGCACGCGTGCTGATCCTGGACGAACCCACCTCCAGCCTGGACGACGACGAGGTGAAGAAGCTCTTCGAGGTGCTGCGCCGCCTGCGCGCGGAGGGCCTGTCCATCGTTTTCGTGACGCACTTCCTGAACCAGGTCTATGCCGTGTCGGACCGCATCACCGTGCTGCGCAACGGTACCTGGGTGGGCGAATGGCTGGCGAAGGACCTGGGCCCGCAGGCCCTGATCGCCGCGATGCTGGGCCGCGAACTGGCCGCGCAGGCCGCCAGCGCGCAGGCGCCGCAGGACAGCAGCGCGCAGGCACCCGCGCTGCTGCAGGCCGAGGGCCTGGGCCAGGCCGGGCAGTTGCAGCCGCTGGACCTGCAGATCCGCCCCGGCGAGGTGGTCGGACTGGCCGGCCTGCTGGGCGCGGGCCGCACCGAGCTGGCGCGCCTGCTGTTCGGACTGGAGCAGCCCGACCGCGGCATGCTGCGCATCGACGGCCGCGCGGTGGCCTTCTCCAACCCCATGGACGCCATCCGGCAGGGCCTGGCCCTGTGCCCCGAAGAGCGCAAGACCGACGGCATCGTGGCCGAGCTCTCGGTGCGCGAGAACATCGCCCTGGCGCTGCAGGCGCGCATGGGCGTGGGCAAGTTCCTGCCGCGCGCCGAGCAAACCGCCCTGGCGGAACGCTACGTGCAGCTGCTGGGCATCAAGACCGCCAGCGTGGAAACACCCATCGGCCTGCTGTCGGGCGGCAACCAGCAGAAAGCCATCCTGGCGCGCTGGCTGGCGACCGAGCCGCGCCTGCTGATCCTCGACGAGCCCACGCGCGGCATCGACGTGGCCGCCAAGCAGGAAATCATGGACCAGATCCTGCGCCTCGCGCAGGCCGGCATGGCCGTGCTCTTCATCTCCTCGGAAATGAGCGAGGTGGTGCGCGTGGCCCACCGCATCGTGGTGCTGCGCGACCGCCACAAGGTGGGCGAGCTGCCCGCAGGCAGCAGCGAGGACGCCATCTATGCACTCATCGCAGATCACGAGCATGCCTGAGCAGCGCCCTTCCCCCTTCGCCCCGGCCGCACTGCTGCGCCACCGCCTGGCCTGGCCGGTGATCACGCTGCTGCTCCTGCTGGCGATCAACGCGGCCTTCAACCCGGGCTTCCTGCACATCGAATGGCGCGACGGCCATTTCTACGGCAGCCTGATCGACATCCTCAACCGCGCCGCGCCCCTGGTGCTGGTGTCGCTGGGCATGACCATGGTGATCGCCACGCGCGGCATCGACATCTCGGTGGGCGCCACGGTGGCCATCGCCGCGGCCGTGGCCGCCTGGCTGATCGGCGGTTCGGTATCGGGCAGCGAGAGCCGCTTTCCGCTGCCGGTTGCCATCCTGGGCGCCCTGGGCGTGGCGCTGCTGTGCGGCGTGTGGAACGGCGTGCTGGTGGCCCGGGTGGGCATGCAGCCCATCATCGCCACGCTGATCCTCATGGTGGCGGGCCGGGGCATCGCCCAGCTCATCACCGACGGGCAGATCATCACCATCTACTACACGCCCTACTTCTTCATGGGCGGCGGCTACCTGGCGGGGCTGCCATTCTCGCTCTTCGTGGCGGCGGCGGTGTTCGCGGTGCTCTACCTCGCCATCACGCGCACGGCGCTGGGGCTCTTCATCCAGGCCGTGGGCGTCAACCCCACGGCGGCCCGGGTGGCCGGCGTGCAGGCGGGCCGGCTCATCATGGCCGCCTACGTGTTCTGCGGCGTGTGCGCGGGCATCGCGGGCCTGCTCATCAGCTCCAACGTGAAGAGCGCGGACGGCAACAACGCCGGCCAGCTGATGGAGCTGGACGCCATCCTGGCCGTCACGCTCGGCGGCACGGCCCTTACCGGCGGGCGCTTCAGCCTCGCGGGCAGCGTGATCGGCGCGCTCATCATCCAGACGCTGACCTACGCCATCTATTCGCTGGGCGTGCCGCCCGAGGTGAACCTCGTGGTGAAGGCGGTGGTGGTGTTCGTCGTCATGCTGCTGCAGTCGCCGGAGTTCCGCGCCCAGGTGGGCCTGCTCGCGCGCCGCCCCGCCACCGGGAGGGCCCTGCCATGAGCGCCGTCATGACCCCGTCCACGGCCACCACGCCCGCCGGCGCGCACGGCCCCCGCCTGAACGCCAGGTACCTGCCGCTGGCCGCCACCATCGCGCTCTTCGTGGCCATGGCCACGCTGGGCTCGGTGCGCTACACGGGCTTTTTCTCGGCCCAGGTGTTCCTCAACCTGCTGATCGACAACGCTTTCCTCATCATCGTCGCGGTGGGCATGACCTTCGTCATCCTCTCGGGCGGCATCGACCTGTCGGTGGGCGCCGTGGTGGCGCTCACCACCATGGTGTTCGCCTCGCTGGTGGAGCGCCACGGCTGGAGCCCGGCGGCGGCCGTGCCCGTGGTGCTGCTGATGGGCACGTGCTTCGGCGCGTTCATGGGCTTCCTGATCGAGCGCTTCCGGCTGCAGCCCTTCATCGTCACGCTCGCAGGCATGTTCCTCGCGCGGGGCCTGTGCTACCTCATCAGCATCGACTCGATCAGCATCACGCACGAAGGCTATTCGGAACTCGCGCAATGGCGCCTGCAACTGACCGAAACCGCCTCCATCTCGCTGGGTGCGTTGATCGCCATTGCCGTGGTGCTGGCCGGCATCTTCATCGCGCACTGCACGCCGTTCGGTCGCGCGGTCTATGCCGTGGGCGGCAGCGAGCACTCGGCCCTGCTGATGGGCCTGCCGGTGCGCTCCACGCTGGTGGGCGTCTACACCCTGTCGGGCTTCTGCTCGGCCCTGGCCGGCGTGGTGTTCACCTTCTACATGCTCTCGGGCTACGGCCTGCATGCCGTGGGCATGGAGCTGGACGCCATCGCCGCCGTCGTCATCGGCGGCACGCTGCTCACGGGCGGCGTGGGCTACGTGGCCGGCACGCTCTTCGGCGTGCTGATGCTCGGAATCATCCAGACGCTGATTTCCTTCGACGGCACGCTCAGCTCGTGGTGGACGCGCATCGCCGTCGGCGTGCTGCTGTTCGTCTTCTGCCTGCTGCAGCGCCTGCTCACGCGCCGCTCCGGCCGGCGCCGCTGAACCCGCCACCGCCCTTTCCGCTTTCCGTTTCCCGCATCCCTTCCGAGCTTCCACGATGACCACCCCTCCGCGCAAACTCCGCTCCACCGAATGGTTCGGCACGGCCGACAAGAACGGCTTCATGTACCGCAGCTGGATGAAGAACCAGGGCATCCCCGACCATGAGTTCGACGGCCGCCCCATCATCGGCATCTGCAACACCTGGTCCGAACTCACGCCCTGCAACGCGCACTTCCGCAAGATCGCCGAGCACGTCAAGCGCGGCATCTACGAAGCAGGCGGCTTCCCGGTCGAATTCCCCGTGTTCTCCAACGGCGAATCCAACCTGCGGCCCACCGCCATGCTCACGCGCAACCTGGCCAGCATGGACGTGGAGGAAGCCATCCGCGGCAACCCCATCGACGCCGTCGTGCTGCTGACCGGCTGCGACAAGACCACGCCCGCGCTGCTGATGGGCGCGGCCAGTTGCGACGTGCCGGCCATCGTGGTCACGGGCGGGCCCATGCTCAATGGCAAGCTGGCCGGCAAGGACATCGGATCGGGCACTGCCGTGTGGCAACTGCACGAATCCCTGAAGGCCGGCGAGATCGAGCTGCACCAGTTCCTCGCGGCCGAAGGCGGCATGTCGCGCTCAGCCGGCACCTGCAACACCATGGGCACGGCCAGCACCATGGCCTGCATGGCCGAATCGCTGGGCACCTCGCTTCCGCACAACGCGGCGATTCCGGCGGTGGACGCGCGCCGTTACGTGCTGGCGCACATGTCGGGCAAGCGCATCGTCGAGATGGCGCACGAGGGGCTCACGCTCTCGAAGATCCTGACGCGCGAAGCCTTCGAGAACGCCATCCGCACCAATGCCGCCATCGGCGGCTCGACCAATGCCGTCATCCACCTCAAGGCGATCGCCGGCCGCATCGGCGTGCAGCTCGACCTGGAGGACTGGACCCGCATCGGGCGCGGCACGCCCACCCTGGTGGACCTGCAGCCCTCGGGCCGCTTCCTGATGGAGGAGTTCTACTACGCGGGCGGCCTGCCCGCCGTGCTGCGCCGCCTGGGCGAGAACGGCCTGCTGCCCCATCCGGAAGCGCTCACCGTGAACGGCAGGAGCCTCTGGGACAACGTGCGCGAGGCCCCGCAGTACAACGACGAGGTGATCCGCCCGATCGACAACCCGCTCATCGCGGATGGCGGCATCTGCATCCTGCGCGGCAACCTGGCGCCGCGCGGCGCGGTGCTCAAGCCCTCGGCCGCCACGCCCGAGCTGCTCAAGCACCGGGGCCGCGCCGTGGTGTTCGAGAACCTGGAGCACTACAAGGCGCGCATCGTCGATGAGGATCTGGACATCGATGCGAGTTGCGTGATGGTCATGAAGAACTGCGGCCCCAAGGGCTACCCCGGCATGGCCGAGGTGGGCAACATGGGCCTGCCGCCCAAGCTGCTGCGGCAGGGCGTGAAGGACATGGTGCGCATCTCCGACGCGCGCATGAGCGGAACGGCCTACGGCACCGTGGTGCTGCACGTGGCGCCCGAGGCCGCGGCCGGGGGCCCCCTGGCCGCCGTGCGCGACGGCGACTTCATCGAGCTGGACTGCGAACAGGGCCGCCTGCACCTGGACATCAGCGACGAGGAACTGGCCGCGCGCCTGGCCGAACTGGCCACCACCGACCACGGCGGCCGCGGCGGCTACCAGCGCCTCTACGTCGATCACGTGCTGCAGGCCGACGAAGGCTGCGACTTCGACTTCCTGGTCGGCTGCAGAGGCGCGGCCGTCCCCCGCCATTCACACTGATGCACTGATGAACACCCCCCTGCGGCGCTATGCGCCTTCCCCCCGCTCTCGCAACGCTGCGCGTTGCGGGCAGGGGGACGCAGCCGGCGCTGCGGGGCGGCCCTTGCTCGGCTGCCCTGACCTGGGGCCGCGCCAGTTGCAGGGGCTGTGCTCAAAGCAACGCGCCAAGCAGGCTTGACTTAAACCATGACTTCGTGACCCCATGCCAGCAACACACTCTGCCCAGAATCCGCGCTACCGCGGCATCTTCCCGGTCGTGCCGACCACGTTCAACGAGGACGGCAGCCTCGATCTGGAGAGCCAGAAGCGCTGCCTGGATTTCATGATCGATGCGGGGGTCGATGGCCTGTGCATCCTGGCCAATTTCTCCGAGCAGTTCTCGCTGTCGGATGCGGAGCGCGAAACGCTCACGCGGACCTCGCTGGAGCATGTCGCCGGCCGGGTGCCGGTGATCGTCACCACCACGCACTACGGCACGCGCGTATGCGCCGAGCGCAGCCGCGCGGCGCAGGACATGGGCGCCTCCATGGTCATGGTGATGCCGCCCTACCACGGCGCCACCTTCCGCGTGCCCGAGGCGCAGATCCAAGCGTTCTACGCCCAGGTGTCCGACGCGATCGACATTCCCATCATGGTGCAGGACGCCCCGGCCAGCGGCACGGTGCTGTCCGCCCCCTTCCTCGCCCGCATGGCGCAGGAGATCGAGCACCTGGCCTATTTCAAGATCGAGACGCCCGGTGCCGCCAGCAAGCTGCGCGAGCTGATCCGCCTGGGTGGCGATGCCATCGAAGGGCCCTGGGACGGCGAAGAGGCCATCACCCTGCTGGCCGACCTGGACGCGGGCGCCACCGGCGCGATGACGGGCGGCGCCTTCCCGGACGGCATCCGCCCCATCATCGAGGCCCACCGCGCGGGCGACATGGACCAGGCGTTCGCGCTCTACCAGCGCTGGCTGCCGCTCATCAACCACGAGAACCGCCAGGGCGGCATCCTCACCGCGAAGGCGCTGATGAAGGAAGGCGGCGTGATCGCCTGCGAGGCCGGCCGCCATCCGTTCCCGCCCATGCACCCCGAGGTGCGCCGCGGCCTGATCGACATCGCGCGCCGGCTCGACCCGCTGGTGCTGCGCTGGGCCCGCTGAGCCGGCTGCCACCATGAACGACCAAGCCGCCGATCTTTCCGCCACCCGCCTCGTCGCGCTCGACTGGGGCACCAGTTCGCTGCGCGCATACCGCCTGGGCGACGGGGGCCGCGTGCTGGAGCTGCGCCACCGGCCCTGGGGCATCATGCACCTGCCCCCCGCGCCCGCGGGTGAGGACGCCGGCACGGATGCCGCCTTCGAGCGCGCCCTGCAGGATGCCTGCGGCGACTGGCTGGCTGCCGCGCCGCAGCTTCCGCTGCTGGCCTGCGGCATGGTGGGCAGCGCCCAGGGCTGGCGCGAGGCGCGTTACCTGCACACGCCCACCTCGCTCGATGCGCTGGCGCAAGGACTGACCCGGGTGGACCGCCCCGGCGGCCAGCCGCTGCACATCGTGCCCGGACTGCTGCAGCCCGGCGACCTGCCCAACGTGATGCGCGGCGAGGAGACCCAGGTGCTGGGCGTGCTGGCCGACCTTCCGGCCGAAGACCCAGGCCCCTGGCTGGTCGGCCTGCCCGGCTCCCACAGCAAGTGGGTGGTGGCGCAGCGCAGCGGCATCGAGGGCTTCCACACCTTCATGACGGGCGAGGTGTTCGCCGCGCTGCGCGGGCACACCATTCTCGGCCGGACCATGGCCCCGGCAGATGCGCAGAGCGGCACAGCGCCCGACGACGCCGCCTTCGTGCGCGGGCTGCAGGTGGCGTGCGGCAGCGATGCCGGCCTGGGCCTGCTCTCGCACATCTTCAGCACCCGCACCCTGGGGCTCACGGGCGTGCTGCCCGCCAGCGCCCAGGCCGACTACCTCTCGGGCCTGCTCATCGGCCACGAGGTCGCCGCCCTCGCCCGCGTGCACCCGCCGGGCGGCTCGGCAGCGCCCGTCCAGCCGCTGCTGTGCGGCGAGCCGGACCTGTGCCGCCGCTACGCACTGGCCCTGCGGCTGCAGGGCTTCGCCGAGCCCGCCATCGCCGCCCAGGCCACTCCCACCGGGCTCTGGCAGATCGCCCGGGCCGCCGGCCTGCCGGCCGGGGAAGCGCCCCAACCCTCATCCGCAGAGAGCCTTGCCGCATGACCACCATCGACCACACCCTGTTCCACGCCCTGCAGCGCTGCGGGCTCATCGCCATCCTGCGCGGCATCCAGCCCCATGAGGCCGTACCGATCGGCCAGGCCCTGTACGACGCGGGCTTCCGCATCATCGAGGTGCCGCTCAACTCCCCCGAGCCCCTGGCCAGCATCCGCGCGCTGCGCGATGCCCTGCCCACCGACTGCGTGGTGGGCGCGGGCACGGTGCTTTCCACGCACGACTGCGCCGACGTGGCCGAGGCCGGCGGGCAGATCATCGTCATGCCGCACAGCGATCCGGCCGTGATCCGCGCCGCGCGTGCGGCCGGCCTGGCCTGCGCTCCCGGCGTGGCGACGCTGACCGAAGCCTATGCCGCACTGGCCGCCGGGGCCAACCTGCTCAAGCTCTTTCCGGCGGAAGCGCTTCCTCCCGCCGTGCTCAAGGCCTGGCGCGCGGTGATCCCGCCCAGCGTGGCGCTGGCCCCCGTGGGCGGCATTGCGCCGGAAAGCATCGCGCCCTATGCGGCGGCAGGCGCCAGCGGCTTCGGCCTGGGCTCGGCCCTCTACCGCCCCGGCAACAGCGCGGCCGACGTGGCCCGCAAGGCCGTCGCCTTCATCCAGGCCTGGCACGACGCCTATGGCATGGCCCGCACGTGCGGGCAGGGCCCCGCGCCGGCCGCCGCGGCAGCCCCACGTCCATCCCCCACCGCAGCCACCGTTTCCTGAGATTTCTCCTGCCATGAAGATCACCCGATTGACCACGTTCCTGGTGCCTCCGCGCTGGTGCTTCTTGAAGATCGAAACCGACGAAGGCATCGACGGCTGGGGCGAGCCCGTCCTCGAAGGCCGCGCCCAGACCGTGGCCGCCGCCGTGGAGGAACTCTCCGACTACCTCGTCGGCAAGGATCCGCGCCACATCGAGGACCACTGGACGGTGCTCTACCGCGGCGGCTTCTACCGCGGCGGCGGCATCCACATGAGCGCGCTGGCCGGCATCGACCAGGCCCTGTGGGACATCAAGGGCAAGGCCCTGGGCGTGCCGGTGTCCGAGCTGCTCGGCGGCAACGTGCGCGACAGGATCCGCGTCTACAGCTGGATCGGCGGCGACCGGCCGGCCGAGACGGCGCAGCAGGCCCGCGACGCCGTGGGCCGCGGCTTCACCGCGGTGAAGATGAACGGAACGGAAGAGATGCAGTTCGTGGACACGTTCGACAAGGTGGAGCGCTGCCTGCAGAACGTGGCCGCCGTGCGCGAGGCCGTGGGCCCGCACGTGGGCATCGGCGTGGACTTCCACGGCCGCGTCCACCGGCCCATGGCCAAGGTGCTCATCAAGGAACTGGAGCCCTACCGGCTGATGTTCATCGAGGAGCCCGTGCTCAGCGAGCACGACGAGGCGCTCAAGGAAATCGCGCGCATCTCGTCCACCCCCATCGCCCTGGGCGAGCGGCTGTACTCGCGCTGGGACTTCAAGCGGGTGCTGCAGGAGGGCTACGCGGACATCGTCCAGCCCGACCCGTCCCACGCCGGCGGCATCACCGAAACGCGCAAGATCGCGTCCATGGCCGAGGCCTACGACGTGGCCCTGGCCCTGCACTGCCCCCTCGGGCCCATCGCGCTGGCGGCCAACCTGCAGATCGATGCGGTCTGCTACAACGCCTTCATCCAGGAGCAGAGCCTGGGCATCCACTACAACCAGGACAACGACCTGATGGACTACGTGTCCAACCCGCAGGTCTTCGCCTACCAGGACGGCATGGTCGCCATCCCGGGCGGTCCGGGCCTGGGCATCGAGGTGAACGAAGACTACGTGCGCGAGCGCGCCGCGCAGGGCCACCGCTGGCGCAACCCGGTATGGCGCCACCGGGACGGCAGCCTCGCGGAATGGTGATGTCCGCTGCGGGCGGATTGCGCGCCGGCCGCCGCCAGGCTCAGCCGGTCGCCCCGGCCTCGCGCGCTGCGGCGCTCACCTGCCCGGCCCGTTCGGTGGCCAGCGCCAGGCGGCGCACCAGCCAGGGCCCCAGGTCGCCATCGTGCGGATCGGGCCAGGCCTGCGCGTCGCCGGGAAGCGGCGGCCACGCGGCATCCGCCGCCGTGGCAGCGGCGTCCTCGCGCCCTTCCAGCCGGCGGGAGATCGCCTCGGCCGTCTGCCCGAGCGACACCTGCAGCGCCGCGGCATCCAGGCGCCCGCGCCGCAGCAGCAGCATGGTCTTGATCGCGGTGAGCTGCGCCAGCAACTGGTAGCAGCGTGCCTGCAAATGCTCCAGCGCCACCACGGGTGGCTGCACGGCCCGGGGCTCGGCCATGGCCCGCTCGGTGGCCTGCACGAGGGCCGACAGGCTGTCGTAGGCCTCGCGCCGCGCCAGCCGCCAGGCCAGTTCCGGCGCATTGTCCACTGCGTGCAGCTGGCCCAGCGCCAGCGCCTCGCGCGCGTGCCGCGCCTGCGCCACCAGCGTGCGCTGCACCAGCGCGGGAATCTGCGAGCGCTCCCACGAGGGCAGCACATAGGAGAACGCCCAGGCGATGCCGGTGCCGATCAGCGTGTCGGCCAGGCGTTCCAGCAGGTCGAAGGCCGGGCTGACCGCGCCTCCGTGCAGCATGTGCGACTGCACCAGCCCCAGCACCGTGGCCGCCACCGCGGTGACCAGGTAGCGCCGCAGCGCGAAGGCATGGGCCACGGCCTGTGCCACCGTCAGGCACAGCACCAGCTGCCACGACGACAGGTGTGCCGCCAGCAGGGCTGCCGCCAGCACGCAGCCCAGCAGCGTGCCCGCCACGCGGCTGTTGCGGCGCTCCAGCGTCTGCGCGAGGCTGCCGCGCAGCACCACCACGATGGTGAGCAGGATCCAGTACGCATGCGTGCCCCAGGGCAGCGCCTGCGCCACCAGGAAGCCCGCGGCGATGGCCAGCGCGGCGCGCACCGCATGGCGCAGCGGCGGCGCATCCCAGCGCCAGAGCGTGGCCAGCGGCGCCCAGGACCAGGCCGTGGGACTGACGAACATCTGCCAGCTGGCGCGCACCACCGCCAGGTCCGGCGGGGCCTCGCCGCGCGCGATCGCGTTCATCCGCAAGGCCTCGTCGTTGATATGCCCCACGCGGTCCGCCAGCCCGCGGGCCAATGCGTGCGGCGACGGGCCCGAGATCGCGGCGGGGGGCAGCGGATCGCTCCAGCGCAGCTCCGCGAGCGCAGGCCGCGCATCGGCAAAGGGCGCGGGCCGGCTGCCGCGCAGCAGCGCGTCCGCGAGCCGGGCGAATTCCGCGGCCGTGTCGAGCAGCACGCCGCGCAGCGCACGCAGCACGGGCACGTGGCCCGGGTGCGCCTTGAGCGCCTCCACGTCCAGTTCGCAGGCCAGCAGGTGGTCCCTCGTTTCCAGCACCTGCACCAGCATGGCCGCCAGCCGCTGGCGGGCCGGCGTGGAGGGAGACTCCAGCACGATATTGCGCGCGCCCTGCAGTTGCTCCGCCAGGGCTGCCTGCCGGCGCAGCAGCAGCCGGGTCAGGGCATGGGGTGCCTCCGCCGTGCCGTCATGCGTTCCGGCCTCGTCCTCCGGGCCCCCCGCGGGCGTGGTGCCGGGCGCAGTGGTGCCGGGGGGTGCTGCGCCGCCAGCCGGCGCGCTGTCGAACAGCCGCGCCTGCACGCGCATGAGCGCGGCCAGCGAATACAGCGTGTCGGCCACGAGTTGCACCCGGTAGCGCGCGTTTAGCAGCCGGTTCGCCGCCACCGCGTAGAGCACGTACAGCCCCGCGCCCAGCGCGAAATGCGCGGTGATCGCCAGCGCGGCGGGCAGCGGGTCTCCGCCCGGCGGCACGCGCGGGGCCGCGGCCATCGAAAAGATCATGGAGAACATCACCGCCACGGCGATCGGGATGCCCCGCCGGCCCCAGGCCATGGCCAGGAAGGCCAGGAAGGTGCCGGGCACCAGCAGCAGGCCCAGCTGCAGCGGGTCGCGATGCAGCCACTGCACCGCGAAGAACAGGGGAATGCCCAGCAACGGCGCGGGCAGCATCTGCCAGAGCTTGCCGCGGCGCGGCCCGGGCAGGTCCGGCGGCGAGCAGACGATCACGCCCACGGAAGCTGCAGCCGCCGCTGCGGCCCCCAGCCAGACATGCACGGCAGCGGAGATGAGCAGCAGGCCCAGCGCCACGGAGACCCCGTTGGCCACATAGTGGCTCAGTGCCACGCGCACGGCCGCCCGCAGGCGGTGACTCGGATAAAGCCTCATATCCCGCCGAGGTTACTGCAGCGGTGCGCCCCCGGCCGGCCCGGGGGCTTGCGCCGCGTGTAGCATGCGCACGGCCGGGCTGCAAAGCCCCTCTCCTCCAGCTCCGAACGTGTCCCGCAAGTGACTTCCTGTCTGCAGAATCCCTCCCGCCTCCACTCCCGTGCCAGGGGCCCGGCCGGAGGCTCGCACGTGATGCGGCGACTGGCTTTCTGGACCACGCTGCTCTGCCTCGCCGCGCTGCTGGCAGGATGCGCGGGCGTCACCGTCTCGGCGGTCTCGCCGCGCGACTACCTCGCGCAGCGCCGCGGCGACGTGCTCACCACCGGGCGGCTGAGTGAGGCCTCCGAGGAGGTGCTGCGCGTGCTGGGCACCGACGGCGATGCCTGCGACCAGGACATGTCCGCCTGCCGGCAGATGCTCGCAGCCTCGACCGGTGTCGATGAGGAGCAGCGCCTGTCCACCCTGGCGGAACTCTGGCTGCTCGCCGCCCTGCGGGCCAGCGGCGACCGCGGGGCCGCCGTCACCGGTGCCAACGCCCCTGCCCCTGCCAACGAGGACCAGCAGCTGGACGCCTGGCTGGAAACCGCCCGCCACGCCTGGGCCTACCTGTTCTTCACGCCGCGCGGCCCGGAAGCGCGCGCCTTCGAAGACCGCCAGACCCAGGTGCGCGACTACTACAACTTCGCCACCCAGCAGGCCCTGGCGGGCATGTTCTCGCGCTACCGGCGCACCGTGGCGGCGGAGGGCGGCGAACTGGCGCCCGGCAGGCGCCTGCAGTGGGGCAGCTGGCACGTGCGCAGCGACACCTCCGACCTGCGCCTGCCCAGCGGGGCCCCCGAACCCAGCGAACTGATCGCCGCCTCCACGCTGCGGTTCTCGGGCGTGCGCAACACCTACCGCCGCGACGGCTTCGGCGCCGAGCTGGTCACGGCCATGCAGCCGGCGGGCGATGCGCCCCTGCCCGGCGGCCCACGCCGCAGCGCGCTGCAGGTGGCATCGGAAGCGGAGCAGCCCTTCCGCGAGATGCCCTACCCCGCCGCCACCGCCTTGCTGCGCTTCGACGGAAGCACGCTCGGCGAGGTGCTGGAAACGCACGACGTGCAGGTGGAACTCTACGATCCGTATCACACGGCGCAGGTCGTGCTCGCGGGGCGCCAGGTGCCGCTGGCCGGCAATTTCACGGCAGGCTACGGCCTGTGGCTCGCGCGCTCGGGGTTCGCGGTGCAGGCCATGCGCAGCCTGCTGGGCATGGAGGACGGCCTGTCGGCACCGCGCATCCACCTCATGCAGCCCTACGATCCCTCGCGGCGCACCATCGTCATGCTGCACGGCCTCGCGAGCAGCCCGGAGGCATGGATCAACGTCGCCAACGAGGTGCTGGGCGACGAGACGCTGCGCCAGAACTACCAAGTGTGGCAGGTGTACTACCCCACCAACCTGCCGCTGTGGGTGAACCGCCAGGCGATCGAGGATGCGCTGGAGCGCACCATCGCCCATTTCGACCCGGCGGGCACGGCTCCCGCATCGCGCGGCATGGTGCTCGTGGGCCACAGCATGGGCGGCGTGCTCGCGCGGCTGCTGGTGTCGGACTCCGGCGACACGCTGTGGAACACCCTGCTTGCGGAACACCCCCTGTCCCTGGAAGACCGGCAGGCGCTGCAGCCCGAACTGGACCCGCTGCTGCGCTTCCACGCCCTGCCGCAGGCCGGCCGGGCCATCTTCATCGCCGCGCCCCACCGCGGCACGCCCGTGGCGCGGCACCGGATCACGCGCTGGCTCTCCAACCTCGTCACCCTGCCCCTGGCGACCATGGAGCGGTTCGCGGACGTCACCCGGCGGCTCTCGCGCACCGAGGCACCGGAAGGCGGCAGCAGCGTGGTGCGCCTGCCCAACAGCATCGACAACCTGAGCGACACCGATGCCTTCGTCCAGGCCGCCGCGCGCCTGCCGGTATCGCCACGCGTGCCCTACCACTCCATCATGGGCCGGGAATCGGCAGACGGGCCGCTGTCGGCATCGTCCGATGGCGTCGTGCCCTATGCCAGCGCACACCTGGACGGGGCCGTGTCGGAGCGCATCGTTCCCTCCGGCCACAGCGTGCAGGAGCAGCCCGCGGCCATCCTGGAGATCCGGCGCATCCTGCGGGCCCACCTGGCCGCGAACCCCGCGGGCTCCGCGGGCACGGCCCCGGCGAAGTAGCCCGCCGGCCGCCCCCGGCGTCAGGCGCCCAGACGGGCGAAGCTCCCCTGCGGCAGTCTCTGCAGGCGCGGCGCCGCACCACCCGCCGGCCCACCCACCCGGAACACCGCCACGGCCTCCACCAGTTGTTCGGCCTGCGAGCGCAGCGCGTTCGCCGCCGCGGCGCTCTGCTCCACCAGCGCCGCGTTCTGCTGCGTGGCCTGGTCCATCTGGGTGACGGCCTCGCCCACCTGGCTCACGCCCGCGCTCTGCTCGCGGCTGGCAATGCTGATCTCCGACACCACATCCGTCACCCGGCGGATGGAATCCACCACCTCGGTCATGGTCGCCCCCGCCCGGTCCACCAGGGCGGTGCCGCTCTGCACCTGGGCCACGCTGGCCGTGATCAGTTCCTTGATCTCCCGGGCGGCGCCGGCACTGCGCTGCGCGAGGCTGCGCACCTCGCTGGCGACCACCGCGAAGCCGCGGCCCTGCTCACCGGCCCGGGCCGCCTCCACGGCCGCGTTCAGCGCCAGGATGTTGGTCTGGAACGCGATGCCGTCGATCACGCCGATGATCTCGGCGATCTTGCTGCTGCTGCGGTCGATGCCGCGCATGGTGTCCACCACCTGCGACACCACCTCGCCACCCCGGGCGGCGACTTCGGAGGCCGCCTGCGCGAACTGGCTGGCCTGCTGCGCGTTGTCCGCGTTCTGCCGCACGGTGGCGCCGAGTTCGTCCATGGACGCGGCGGTTTCCTCCAGCGCGCTGGCCTGCTGTTCCGTGCGCGCTGACAGGTCGTTGTTGCCCTGCGCGATCTCGGCGGACGCCGTCGCCACGCTGTCGGATCCCTCCCGCACCGTGGACACCACCCGCGTCAGTGCCTGCTGCATGTCGCCCAGGGCGCCCAGCAGCGGGCTGAACTCGTCGCGGGCCGTGTCCACCACCGGCACGGTCAGGTCGCCGTCGCGCACCCGCTCGGCCACACCGCGCGACTGCTCCACGCGGCGCTGCAGCAGGTTGGCGATGTACCAGGAAAACGCCAGCAGGCCCGCGGCGATCGCCACCACCAGCAGCGACAGCTGGCTGCGGGTCTTGAAAGCCTCCTTCTGGATGGCCGCCAGTTCCGAATGCAGCAGGTCCGTCTGGCGCTGGCGCTCCTTGGCCAGCCATGCCAGCAGGCGGTTGCGCGTGGGAATCGTCTCGCCCACCAGCACCTCGAACGCCTCGTCCTTGCGGCCTTCCACCACCAGGCGGAGATTGCGGTCCGCGATCGGCTTGAACTCCTGCTCCAGCTTCTGCCAGACATTGGTGAAGTCCTCGCGCGCCCGGGGGTCCTTCAACTCCGACAGGAAGGCCGCGTCGTTGTCCGCGATGCGCTTGTACTTGGTGTCGATGTCGGCCAGCGTCTCCTTCAGGGCCTCCGGCGAGCGCACCAGCATGGCGTGCCGGATCTGCAGCGAAATCTGGGTGATGCTCAACTCCGTGCTCGCAATCCGCGTGAGCTGCGGTACGCGGGTTTCGCCCGTCGCCTCAGCCAGCTGCCCCACGTTGCTCAGCTGCGTCCAGGCCAGCCAGGCCGCCGCGGCGAGCGCACAAATCAGGAGAATGGACACGGCATAGAGTTGCCGGGCAATGCCGTAACGGGAGAAGACAGTCATCGTCGAGCCTTTTTATGAAGTTGCCTCCCGCTGGCACATGACCTCGGGATGAACAAAATGATACAAACATCCTGCAAAATCAGGAAATTGTTTTTATCAATTTCGTGACCTGGGTCACGTCTTCTGCCCGGAATTACTGCGTATTCCCCAAGACGGAAAACACAGGTGATGTGATGCGGAACGCGCCAGGCCCGCGCCGGAGCCCCCGCCGCCGCCCCTTTCAGTCGCCCAGGCGGATGCGCAGGGCCTTCCAGGAGGCCTGCGCGGCTTCCGCGCGGCCGTCCCGGGCGGCCAGTTCCACCTCGCGCGCCAGGGCCCCGTCCTCGGTCCGGCCGAGGGTGCGCAGCACGCTCGCCAGGCTATGGCAGAGCCGGCGCAGCGCCGCCAGGTCCGAGGACTGCAGCACCCGGTCTCCCTCGGCGGCATCGCGGCCGAACTGCAGCAGGCAGGCATCGCGGTACGCACGGAACAGGACGGCGTCGCCGCCGAAATACTCCTGGATGGCCGCGTCCTCCGCGTCCGGCATGCCGCCTTCCCGCACTCCGCGGCCCGGCGGTGCGGACGGAACGGAAGGCACGGCCCCGGCAGCGCCGGGAGACACCAGTGGATCCTCCAGCGCTTCCCGCACGCACTGTTCGAGGGCAGCCACCGCCACGGGCTTGTCCAGCGCTCGCCACGCACCGCTGGCAGCCAGCTCCTGCCGGATGACATGGTCCAGGCCGGCGCTGAGCACCACGATGCGCGCACCGGCCGCCAGGGCGGGCTCGGCCTGCAGGCGGCGCAGCAGGCCCATGCCCGACTCCCCGGGCAGCATCAGGTCGGTGATGATCAGCGCGGCACGGTGGCCCCGCAGCCATGCCAGTGCGGACTCGACGCAGGGGCAGGTCTCCACCGCCACCGGCAGGATCTCCAGCGCCATCGCCACGAAACGCGCGACCGAAGGATCGTCCTCCACCAGCAGCACGACAGGTCGTTCCATGGCCGGACTGCCTTTCCTGGCCGCGTCAGCCCCGGGCTGCGAGGCTGGTGCGCAGCGCATCCGGCAGCTGCGCCACCATGGCGGGCTTGTGGATCACCGGCAGGCCCTGCAGGGCGAAGGCATAGGGCTCGCGCTCGGCCTCGGTGAGCGACGTCACCACGATGAGCTGCACGCGGGCGAACTGCACATGCGACCGCAGGCTGGTGATGAGCGCCGCGCCGTCCAGGCCCGGCAGCAGGATGTCCACGATCAAAACATCCGGCTCGAGCTTGCCGCACATGGCCAGCCCGGCGATGCCGTCGCTGGCGATGTGCAGGGACACGTCCGGGAACTGCTGGTCCAGCAGCAGCCGGATCAGATTCTGGTAGTGCACGGAATCCTCGATCAGCAGCACCTTGGGGCGGCCCGCGGAAGTGCTGCGCGACGTGGTTGTCGCGCCCGGGACGCTGCTGCGGCCCACTTCCCGGGAACGCAGCCAGCGCTCCACCGAGTCGCGTGAAATGCGGCGGTGGCCCCCGGGCGTCTTCCAGGCCTCCAGTTCGCCCCGGTCCACCATGAGCTGGATGGAACGGACCGCCATGCCTAGCAATTTGGCGGTTTCGAGGGTGGTGTAGTGGTCGTTCTGAGCGTCGTCGGAATTCGGCATAGGCGGCATTGTGCCTTTATGCGCGACCCAGGATGTATCCAGTATGTGTCGCGTGCAACGTACTGGACTTGCAAAGGGCAAATCTAATAAATATGATTCATGCTTTGCAACGGGACTGCGTGCCCCCTCATGAAGACCGTACTCATCGTCGACGACCATGCGGAGATCCGCCGCCTCCTGCGCATGACGCTGGAGAACCAGGACGTGGCGCTGCACGAGGCGGCCAGCGGCGAAGCAGCCCTCGCAGTGGCGCGGGCGGAACGGCCCGACCTCGTCCTGCTGGACGTGATGATGCCCGGAGCGCTCGACGGGATGGAGGTCTGCCGGCGCATCCGGGCCGATCCGGGCCTCTCGCACACCCGCGTGATCATGCTGAGCGCGCTCGATGGCCTGCACGACCGGGCAGCGGGCATGGAAGCAGGCGCCAGCGAGTTCATCGCCAAGCCTTTCAGCCCTGCGCGCGTCGTCGATACGATGCGGCGCGTCGACGCCGCCCGGGCGGTTCCGGCGGGCGGCTGATGCGGCGCCAGATGCAGGGCCGGCCACCGCGGCTGCGCAGCCGCGCGGCGGCCCTGCTGCTGGCCGCGGCCCTGGCAGCGGTGTCCCCCGCCCTGCTCGCCGGCCCCGTGGCCGAACGGGTACAGGCGCGCGGC
This sequence comes from Paracidovorax avenae ATCC 19860, assembly GCF_000176855.2. Classification (NCBI taxonomy): domain Bacteria; kingdom Pseudomonadati; phylum Pseudomonadota; class Betaproteobacteria; order Burkholderiales; family Comamonadaceae; genus Paracidovorax; species Paracidovorax avenae. The sequence goes on from NC_015138.1 coordinate 3,285,376, forward strand.
ACCGTGCGGGTCTGCATCTGGCCGAGCTACCAGGGGGTGACCTACCGCGACCCGCGAACGCGCGCCCTCAGCGGCATGGACATCGACCTGTCCCGGCACTTCGCCCGGGAACTGGGCGTGCAGGTGGATTACGTCGATTCGTCCATGGACAGCATCGTGGGCGACCTGGTGGACGAGCGCTGCGACATCGCCATGTTCGCGCTGGGCATCCTGCTGCCCCGCCTCCGGCAACTGCAGTTCAGCCAGCCTTACCTGCGAAGCAGCGTGCTCGCCGTCACCACCAAGGGCAGTTCGGTGGTGCGCCAGTGGTCCGACCTCGACCGCCCCGGCATCGCGGTCGCGGTGCAGAGCGGAGCCGCCATCCAGTCCCAGGCGGAGCAGCAATTCAGGCACGCGCGCATCGTCCCGGTGCGGCTGCCCGACACCCGCGAGCGGGAACTGCTCTCGGGCCGGGTCGATGCCTTCATGACCACCAGCGTCTATGCCCGCCAGCTTGCCCTGCGGGCGGAATGGGTGCAGATCGTCGCCCCGCCGAGCCCCTCCTTCACCGTTCCGGCGGGCTACGCAGTGCGCCCGGGTGACGCGGAGTGGCTGGCCACGGTGGACGCCTTCGTCGCGCGCATCAAGCGCGACGGCCGGCTGCGGGAGGCGACCGGGCGCCATGGCCTGGGCGGAATGGCGGAGCCCTGATGCGCCCCTCGTTCCTGCCGCGCGCCTTCCATGCGCTCGCGCGCCGCCTGTCGCCGTGGCCCGCCGGCACCCCCGTGCTCATCGCCGGCCTCGCCGCCGCGGTGGGCGCCGTGGCGAGCGCCCTCGTGGTGAGCATCGGCGACCTCCACGGCGCAATGGCCACCAGCGAGGGCCAGGCCCGCCTGCTCGCCCGGGTGCTGGAAGACCAGACGACGCGCACGTTCGATTCGGCCGAGATGGTGCTGGCGACCCTGGCGCACGCGCAGGCCACCGAGACCCATGGCGATGCCCAGGCCCACGCCGAGGCCGGACAGGTCATGCGGCAGGCGCTCACCGCCCTGCCCTTCATCCGCAGCGTTTCGCTGGTGGACGAGCGTGGACGGGTGCTGGCGAGCACCGACTCCGCCACCACCGGCATGGACATCGACCGCAAGCGCCTGGGGCCATGGCAGGAAGCGGGCGGCCAGTACATCGGCCCCCGGCTGCCCGGGCGCGGGCTGGAGAGCCTGCAGCGCGGGGTGCCCCCGCCCCCTGCCCCGCCGGGCCTGGCCTTCGTTCCGCTGCTGCACGGATTCCGCGACCACGCGGGGGCGCCGATGATGCTGGTGGCGCTGGTCAACCCGGACGCGCTATCCAATTTCCAGTACCTGGCGCTCGAATCGCTCAGCTACGACGCGGTGATCGCCACGGACGACGGGCGCCTGCTCGCCTCGTCGGTCCCCCTGCCCGACCCCGGCGGCCGGGACATCGCCTCGCTGCCGGTATTCACGCGCCTGCTGCCGCAGGGCGAGCACGGCAGCTACATGGGCCCGGGCGTGCAGGGGCCCGAACGCATCGTGGCCTACCGCGCGTCCCGCAGCAAGCCGCTGGTGGTCATCGTGGAAGAGCCCCAGCACGAGGCCTTCATGCGCTGGCTGCGCGAGTCCTACCCGTTCCTGGCCATGGAACTGGGACTGGTGGCGCTGGCGCTGGCGCTGACCTGGATCGCGTGGCGCAGCCTCCGCGCCCGCGAGGCGGCACGGGCGGCGGTGGATGCCGCGCAGGACCGCATCGCACGCAGCGAGCGCGACCTGGCGCTGCTGCTGCGCAGCGTGCAGGAGCTGATCTTCCGCACCGACCGCAACGGCGTGCTCACCTATGTGAACGCCCGCTGGAGCGCGCTGTGGGGGGAGCCGCCGGCCTCGGCGATCGGGCGCCGGCTGCAGGACTTGGTGGACCCGGAAGGCCAGGAACGGGTGGCCGCGATGCTGGATCCCCGCTCCCAGGTCGCACTGCGCACGCGCCAGCTGCGCGTGCGCTCGCCCCAGGGAGACGAGCGCGTGCTCGACGTGGCCGCGGTGCCGCTGCGCGCCGCAGACGGCCAGGTGCTCGCCTTCGCCGGCAGCGCCGTGGACGTAACCGAGCGCGAGCGGGCCGCCCAGCGCATGCGCGCGCAGCTGGCCTTCCAGAACCTGCTGCTGGAGACCAGCCCCCAGCCGATGATGCTGACCGACATGGCCCACCGCGTGGTGCTCGTGAACCGCGCCTGGGAGCAGGCGATGGGCTGCACGCGCGAGCGCATCGTCGGGGAACGCCGGGCCCTCTACCCGGGCGAAGAGGAGGACAACGCCGCGCTTTCGGGCGGCGGCGGCACCACGCTGGAGCGCGACCTGCCCTACGGCGACGGCACGCGGCGCGCCACGCGCGTGCTCAAGGCCGCGGTGCACGGGGACTACGGCGACGTCACGGGCGTGCTCAGCATCCTGGTGGACATCAGCGAATTCCGCGAGGCCGAGCGCGCCACCCGCGAAGCGCACGACGCCGCCGAGGAAGCGGCCCGCACGCGTTCCCAGTTCGTGGCCAACATGAGCCACGAACTGCGCACACCGCTGCAGGCCATCATCGGCTTCGCGGAACTGGGCTCGGCGCGCAGCCAGGACGAACGCCTGGGCGCGATGTTCAGCGACATCCTCGCGGCCGGCCAGCGCATGCTGGCGCTGGTGAATGACCTGCTCGACGTGGCAAAGATCGAGAGCGACATCGGCACCATCCACCTGGAGCGCACCGACCTGCGCGGCCACATCCGCACGGTGGCGCGCGAACTCGGCCCCCTGGTCGCGTCGCGCGGGCAGGACCTGCGGATCGACCTGCCGCTGCATCCCCTGGTGGCCCGGGCGGACCCGCGGCGCTTCCAGCAGGTCGTGCGCAACGTGCTGGCCAACGCCATCAAGTTCTCTCCGGAAGGGTCCTGCATCCAGCTGCGCGCCGGCATGGATGCCGACAGCACCGACACCATCTGCATCGAGGTGCAGGACCAGGGGCCCGGCATACCGCCTGTCGAACTGGACCGCATCTTCGACGCCTTCGCCCAGTCGAGCCGCACGCGCAACCGGTCCGGCGGCACCGGCCTGGGCCTGGCCATCTGCCGCAAGATCGTGGAAGCGCTGGACGGCCGCATCCATGCGCGCAACGTGGAAGGCGGTGCCGTCTTCCGCATCGAGCTTCCCGTCCGCGGCCCGGCAGACACCGTCCCCGCGCCGCTCTGAGATGGGCTCCGGGCGTCCCGGCGGCGCACGAACTCGGGTATGGTGGAGCACCACCTATTTCCACCGAGATCCACATCCCATGAAAGCCACCTGGAACGGCGTGGTCGTCGCAGAAAGCGACGACACGGTCCTCGTCGAGGGCAACCACTACTTCCCCGAAAGCGCGCTCAAGGCGGAGTACTTCACCTTCAGCAACCACCGCACCACCTGCCCCTGGAAAGGCCAGGCCGCCTACCGTTCGCTGCTGGTGAACGGCGAACTGAATCCGGATGCCGCCTGGACCTACCCCGACCCGCACCCCGAGGCCGAGCAGATCCGCGGCCGCTTCGCGTTCTGGAAGGGCGTGAAGGTCGAGGCCTGAGCGTTCCCCGGTTATCCCTGCCCGCACTGGACAATCATGTGGATAACCCGGGAACGGCGCTGTACGGCCATCGCAAGTGCTTGATTTTCCTGAAAAACCCACGCACTGCACAAATTTTGTGCAATGCACCTCCGGACGGCACCCGGTTATCCCGCACCGCATGGGACAACAATGTGGATAACACGGGAGCAGCGCTGTATGGCGTTCGCAAGTGCTTGATCCATAAGGGATTGATTCCCGTTGCCCAAAAATTGGGCAGTGGGAAACCCTCGCTGGACACACCCATGGCGCCGTGATTCGTCGCCGATTCCACCCTGTCCCGCCCACCCGGCGGTTCCTTCCCATGACGTCTCCCGCCCCCACGCCTCCGTTCTTCATCGCCCGTGTCGGCAGCGACGGCACGCAATGCGATGCCTGGCCCGAACAGACCCTGCTGCAATCCATGGAACAGGGCGGCATCGACTGGCCGAGCTCCTGCCGCAACGGCACCTGCCGCACCTGCATCGGCATGCTCTCCGAAGGCACCGTGCGCTACGCCATCGAGTGGCCGGGCCTCTCGCGCGAGGAAAAGGCCGAGGGCTGCGTGCTGCCCTGCGTGGCCTATCCCACCAGCGACGTGCACCTGGAGACCTCGGCGGTCTGAGCCTGTCCGCCGGCTGACACGCGGCACCGCCCCCTTGCGGGGCGGCACCCACCTTCGCCAGAATGGTCCCACCCTGCGGGGAATAAAGAGGGAGAGAGGACCATGAACGACACCACCGAGGCGGCGCGCCGGCAAGGCGCCCGCGGCGCTGGCGCGCCCACGCGCGCCGACATCCTGCGCGAATGCGCCGAAGCCGATGCCCGCTGGGCCGCCGCGCCCGGCCGCAACCTCGTGCTGCTCTTCGACGGCACGGGCAACATCCTGGGCAACGAGCAGGACACCAACGTCGTGAAGCTGCTGCGCATGCTGGACAAGGGCCCTGCCGCGCCGGGCGGCGTCCCCGAGCAGCTCGTGTACTACGACCCGGGCGTCGGCACCGCCAACCTGTTCCCGCCGGCCAACGTGGCCGCCCGGCTGCGGCAGGCCGGAAACCGGCTCTCGGGCCTGGCGCTCGGCAGCGGTGTCTTCCACAACATCGCGGGCGCCTACGAATTCCTCGCGCGCACCTACCGCCCGGGGGACCGCATCTACCTGCTGGGCTTTTCCCGGGGGGCATTCACCGCGCGCGCCGTGGCCGGCATGGTCAACATGTACGGACTCGTCCACCCGGAAGGCCTGCCGCTGCTGGAAAGCCTGGTGCGCACCTATTTCGCGCCGCCGCAGCGCCGCAACCCCTCGGGTTCGCGCGAGCGCGAGGACTTCGCGCGCGACGTGGTCGAGAACTTTTCCCTGGGCCGCCTGCCCCTGGTGCACTTCGTGGGCGTCTGGGACACCGTCGAATCCATCGGCATCGGCCTGCTGGGCGGGCTGAAGATCACCAACTCGGCCGGCTTCGCCTGCAAGCGCTTCGCCCATGTCCGGCATGCCATGTCGCTGCACGAGTCGCGCATCCCCTATACGCCCCGGCGCTACGACGATCCGTACTTCTCCGACCGCGAGCGCGTGCACCGCAGCTTCGCGCAGCGCTGGTTCCGCGGCGTGCACAGCGACGTGGGCGGCTCCTATGCCCGGGACGGCCTGTCGCGCACCACCCTGCGCTGGATGGCCGACGAGGCCTTCGCGCAGGGGTTGCGGCTGGACCGCAGCCAGCTGCAGCCCGGCGACCCGCACACGCCCATGCACGACCAGGCCTACGACTGCCCGTACTGGGCCTGGGCCGGGCTGGACGCGCGCGAACGCGAGCCCGACGACACCATCGACGCCAGCGCCCTGCCCGTCGCGGCCGCGGTGCCCGCGGAACACGTCCCCCGCACCCAGCCCTGGCGCACCCTGGGATGGATGCTTCCGTGGGTGGTCGCGCTGCTGCTCGCGGCCACCACCCTGGCCGGACGCGGCGCCTGCGTGCTGGACGGTGCCCCGGGCTGGATGCGCGCCATGCCGTCCCTGACCCAGCTCGCCGCGGCCTGGCAGGCGGCCGCGGGCGCGCCCTGCAGCCCCGCCGCCCTGCACGTGACGCTGGCCTGGGACTGCGCCTTCGTGCTCGCCTACACCCTGTGGCTGCCCTACCCGTTGGCCTGGGCCCTGCGCCGCCTCGTGGCACGCGCGGTGCCGCGCGGGCACCGGCTCGCCTGGCTGCCGCGCCACGCCCACTGGTTCATGGGCCTGCTGGCGGCCACGGACCTGGCCGAGAACTTCGCGCTGCTGCACGCGGCCGCGGCGCCCTGGGGCATGGCCGCCGCCGTCTTCTGCGCCGCCAAGCTCGCCTGCCTGGCGCTGCTCGCGGCCGTGCTGGGCCAGGGCGCCCTGGCCGGCCCGGAACGCGCGCGCCAGGACTCCGCCGCGGGGGCGGGCCGCCTGCACTAAAATCCCCCCTTTCCCGGCGGCGCGGCCCGGCCGCCGCGGACCACCGAAAGCCCGCCCCCATGAACACCCCCCTCCCCCTCGCATCCATCTCGCCCGTCGAAGACATCGTGGCGGAGATGCGCGCCGGGCGCATCGTCATCCTCGTGGACGAGGAAGACCGCGAAAACGAAGGCGACCTGGTCCTGGCAGCCGACCACGTCACGCCCGAAGCGATCAACTTCATGGCGCGTTTCGGCCGCGGCCTCATCTGCCTCACCCTCACGCGCGAGCGCTGCGAACTGCTGCGCCTGCCGCCCATGGTGGCGCGCAACGGCACCAAGATGGGCACGGCCTTCACGGCCTCCATCGAGGCCGCCGAGGGCGTCACCACCGGCATCTCCGCCGCCGACCGCGCCCGCACCGTGCAGGCCGCCGTGGCACCGGATGCCAAGGCCTCCGACCTGGTGCAGCCCGGCCACATCTTCCCGCTGCAGGCGGTCGATGGCGGCGTGCTCATGCGCGCCGGCCACACCGAAGCCGGCTGCGACCTGGCCGCCATGGCCGGCTGCAGCCCGTCCGCCGTCATCTGCGAGGTCATGAAGGACGACGGCACCATGGCCCGCCTGCCCGACCTGCAGCAGTTCGCCGCCGAGCACGGCCTGAAGATCGGCACCATCGCCGACCTCATCGAGTACCGCAGCCGCAACGAAACGCTGGTGCAGAAGGTGGGCACCCGCCCGCTACAGACGGCCGCCGGCGAATTCATCGCCCACGCCTTCCGCGACGGCCCCAGCCAGTCCGTCCACATCGCGCTGGTGCGCGGCACCTGGGGCGAGCACGACAGCGTGCCCGTGCGCGTGCACGAGCCCCTGTCCGTGCTGGACGCACTCGAGGTGGGCCGCGACATGCACTCCTGGGACCTGGACGCCAGCCTGCGCCACATCGCCCAGCACGGCAGCGGCGTCGCCGTGCTGCTGAACTGCGGCGAGAGCGCCGAGCAGCTGCTGGCCCAGTTCGACGGCACGGCCCGCGCATCGCATGCGCCGGAGCGTGGCCGCATGGACCTGCGTACCTACGGCGTGGGCGCGCAGATCCTGCGCGAATGCGGCGTCACGCGCATGCAGCTCATGGGCCAGCAGCGCCGCCTGCCCAGCATGACCGGCTACGGCCTCGAGATCACCGGATACATCCCCAAGGAATAAGCAACACCATGTTTGGCGCAGACAAAGGAACCGCGGACAGGCTCGACGGCAGGAAACTGCAGATCGGCATCGTGCAGGCCCGCTTCAACGAGGGCATCACCGAGGCCCTGGCGGCGGCGTGCCGCGAAGAGCTGCTCGCCCTGGGCGTGCAGGAAAAGAACATCCGCCACGTGCGCGTGCCCGGCGCCCTCGAAGTGCCCCTGGCGCTGCAGGCCATGGCCGAGCAGGACGAATACGACGCGCTCATCGCGCTGGGCTGCATCATCCGCGGCGAGACCTACCACTTCGAGCTGGTGGCCAACGAATCCGGTGCCGGCGTGACGCGCGTGTCGCTCGACACCCAGACCCCGATCGCCAACGCCATCCTGACCACCGAGAACCTGGAGCAGGCCGTCGCCCGCCAGACCGAGAAGGGCCGCGACGCGGCGCGCGTGGCCGTGGAAATGGCGAACCTGCTGGAGGAGCTGTCTTGAGCGACGATTCCGCCTCCACCCCGGCCCCCGGCGGCGCCAGGCGCCCGCCGCGGCAGGCACGCACCGGCACCACTTCCACGGGCGCGCGCAAGGCCGCGTCCAAGTCGGCGCGCAGCCGTTCGCGCGCCTTCGCGCTGCAGGCCCTCTACCAGCACATCGTGGGCCGCAACGAGGCCACGGCGATCGACGTGTTCACGCGCGACCTCTCCGGCTTCCACAAGGCCGATGCCGCGCACTACGACGCCCTGCTGCACGGCTGCATCGAGAACGCCGAGACGCTGGATGCGCTCATCACGCCGAAGCTCGACCGCACGCTGGAAGAGATATCCCCCATCGAGCACGCGACCATGTGGATCGGCGTGTACGAATTCCAGCACTGCCTGGACGTGCCGTGGCGCGTGGTCATCAACGAATGCGTCGAACTGGCCAAGGAGTTCGGCGGCACCGACGGACACAAGTACGTGAACGGGGTGCTCAACGGCCTCGCGCCCACGCTGCGGGCGGCCGAGGTCGCCGCCGACCGCACGCCCGGATCCGCTGCGGACCACACGGACTGAGCCCGGGCCGCGCGCCCACCGCTTTCGCCCGCCCCGGCTGCCGCCCGCCCCCCCGGGAGCGGCGCGGCGCCCCAGCCCCCTTCGGACACCCCTCCCATGAAGTTCTCCCGACGCGCCGAGCGCATCGAACCCTTTTACGTGATGGAGATCGCCAAGGCCGCGCAGGCCCTGGCCCGCGAGGTGGCCGGCGGCCCGGAGCCGATGATCTTCCTGAACATCGGCGAGCCCGACTTCACTGCCCCGCCGCTGGTGCGCGAAGCGGCCGACCGCGCCCTGCGCAGCGGCGCCACGCAGTACACCAACGCCCTCGGCCTGGACGCGCTGCGCGAACGCATCAGCGGCTGGTACGCCGAGCGCTTCGGCGTGGCGGTGCCGGCGCGCCGCATCGTGGTCACGGCGGGTGCCTCCGGCGCCCTGCAGCTCGCCTGCCTGGCGCTCATCGAGCAGGGCGACGAGGTGCTCATGCCGGACCCGAGCTACCCGTGCAACCGCCATTTCGTGAGCGCGGCGGACGGCCGCGCGGTGCTCGTGCCCTCCACCGCCGCGGAGCGCTTCCAGCTCAGCGCCGACAAGGTCGCCGCGCACTGGGGCCCGCAGACGCGCGGCGTGCTGCTGGCCTCGCCCTCCAACCCCACGGGCACCTCGATCGCGCCCGATGAACTGCGCCGCATCCACGCCGCCGTGCAGGCGCGCGACGGCTTCACCCTCATCGACGAGATCTACCTCGGCCTCTCCTACGAGGAGGCCTTCGGACACACGGCGCTCGCGATCGGCGAGGACATCGTCAGCATCAACAGCTTCAGCAAGTACTTCAACATGACGGGCTGGCGCCTGGGCTGGATGGTCGTGCCCGAGGCCATGGTCCCGGTCGTGGAGCGGCTGGCGCAGAACCTCTTCATCTGCCCGAGCACCGTGGCGCAGCATGCCGCGCTGGCCTGCTTCGAGCCGGACAGCATCGCCGAGTACGAGCGCCGCCGCGCCGAGTTCAAGGCCCGCCGCGACTACTTCATCCCCGCGCTCGAATCCCTGGGCCTGTCCGTGCCCGTGCGGCCCGACGGCGCCTTCTACGCCTGGGCCGACTGCACCGCCGCCGCCCGGCACCTGGGCGTGGAGGGCAGCTGGGACTTCGCCCACGAGGTCATGCGCCGCGCCCACCTGGCCCTCACGCCGGGGCGCGACTTCGGCAGCCATGCGCCGGAAACCTTCGTGCGCTTTTCCACGGCCAACTCCATGGCGCAGCTGCAGGAAGCCGTGGCGCGGCTGTCCCGGCTGCTGGCCTGACGCGCGGCGCGAGGCAGGCCCCATGAGCTTCGAATGGCCCGTGCGCATCTACTGGGAAGACACGGATGCCGGCGGCATCGTCTTCTACGCCAACTACCTGCGCTTCTTCGAGCGCGCCCGCACCGAATGGCTGCGCTCGCTGGGCGTGGAGCAGCAGCGGCTGCGGGAACTCGCGGGAGGCATGTTTGTCGTAACCGACGCGCGCGTGCGCTATTTGCGCCCCGCCCGGCTGGACGATGAACTGATTGTTACGGCCGCGCTCGAGGAAAGTGGAAGGGCATCCCTGACAATACGCCAGCGAGCGCTCCTGAAATCGGAGCACATGACAGAATCGGAGCCTTCGCCCCTGTGCGAGGGCACCGTTCGCATCGGATGGGTCGACGCCGCCACGCTGCGCCCCGCCCGGATTCCCGGCCACCTTCTGGAACAACTCTCACCATCATGAATTCGCAAGACATGTCCATCCTGCACCTGGTGCTCAATGCCAGCTGGGTGGTGCAACTCGTCATGGCGCTGCTGATCGGCGTGTCCATCGCCAGCTGGGCCGCCATCTTCCGCAAGCTGTTCGCGCTCAAGCGCGTCCGGTCGCTCAACGACGAGTTCGAGCGCGAGTTCTGGTCGGGCACGAGCCTGAACGACCTCTACGCCAGCGCCGCGCAGAACGCCAAGAACGCCGGCCCCATGGAGCGGATCTTCGCCAGCGGCATGCGCGAATTCCACAAGCTGCGCGAGCGCCGCATCACCGATCCCGGCACCCTGCTCGACGGCGCGCGCCGCGCCATGCGCGCGAGCTTCCAGCGCGAGATGGACGTGGTGGAGTCGAGCCTGTCCTTCCTCGGCTCGGTCGCCTCGGTGAGCCCCTACGTCGGCCTGTTCGGCACCGTGTGGGGCATCATGCACGCCTTCACCGGCTTCGCGGGCATGGAGCAGGTCACCCTCGCCACGGTGGCCCCCGGCATCGCCGAGGCCCTGGTGGCCACGGCCATCGGCCTGTTCGCCGCCATTCCCGCCGTGGTGGCCTACAACCGCTTCGCGCGCGACATCGACCGCGTGGCCATCCACCAGGAAACCTTCATCGAGGAATTCTCGAACATCCTGCAGCGCAACCTGGGCGCGGCACCGGCCTCCGCCTCGGGCCACTGACCCGCCACGCACGCGAAGGAGCCTCCCATGCCCACCATGGCCTCGCGCGGCGGCAGCCGCCGCCGCTCGATGAACGAGATCAACATGGTCCCCTTCATCGACGTGATGCTGGTGCTGCTCATCATCTTCATGGTGACCGCGCCCATGCTCACCCCCAGCCGGATCGACGTGCCCACCGTCGGCAAGGGCGCCAAGGCGCCCAAGGCCTTCGGCCAGGTCATCGTCCAGAAGGACGGCAGCCTGCAGCTCAAGACGGGCGACCTCGAGCGCCCCGTGACGCTCAAGGAACTCGGCGCCGCCGCCAAGGCCTGGCAGGCCACGCAGGAAGAAGGCACGCCCGTGCTGGTCACCGCCGACCGGAACGTGACCTACGACTCCGTGGTCAAGGCCATGGACGCGCTGCAGCGCGCGGGCGTGCAGCGCGTGGGCCTCACCGTCAAGTCGGGCGGCTGACGCACGGCATCTCTCCCGCCCCCGCCGCCGATCCCCGGAGCCGTTCCCGAACGCGATGCACGCCCACAACGACCGAGACCAGTTCGCCCCCACGCGTCCGCCGGGACGCCTGCGCGCCATCGCGCTCGCCGTCCTGGTCCATGCCGCGCTCATCGGAGCCCTGACCTGGGGAGTGAACTGGAAGACCAGCGCCGACCAGCCCGCCATCGAGGCCGAGATCTGGTCCGCCCTGCCACAGCAGGCCGCCCCGGCCGCGGTCGCCCCGCCGCCACCGCCCCAGCCGGTGCAGCAGCCCACGCCCCCTGCCCCGCCACCGCCCGCGCCGGCCCCGCCGCCACCTCCACCGCCGCCGAAGGCCGCGCCCGATCCGCGCGAGGCCGACATCGCCATCGAGCGCGAGAAGAAGCGCCTCGAGCAGGAAAAGAAGGAACGCCAGCTGCAGGCCGAACAGGACCGGCGCGAACGCGAGCGCAAGGAGCAGGCCGAGCAGGAAAAGAAGGAGCGCCAGCAGAAGGAAAAGGCGCAGCGCGAGAAGGACCAGCAGCAACAGCGCGAGAAAGAGCAGCGCGAGAAGGATCGCCGCGAGCAGCAGGAGAAGCTGGAAAAGCAGCAGGCCGAGAAGGAACGGCAGGAGCAGCTGCAGAAGAAGCAGGCGGAAGACAAGCGCAAGGCGGATGAGAAGCGCAAGGCCGACGCCGCGGACGCCAAGCGCCTGGAGGCATTGCGCCAGGAGAACCTGCGGCGCATGCAGGGCCTGGCGGGTGCCACCGGCGGCGAGACCGCCACCGGCAATGCCCAGCGCAGTTCCGGCCCGTCGGGCAGCTACGGCGGCAAGGTCGCGGCCAAGGTGCGCCCGAACATCGTCTATCCGGACGCCATCTCCGACAACCTGCGCACCGAGGTGGAAGTGCGGGCTTCGCCCGACGGCACCATCGTGGGCATTCGCGTCACCAAGTCCAGCGGCAACAAGTCCTGGGACGACGCCGTGGTGCGCGCACTCGAGAAGACCGACACCCTGCCACGCGACGTGGACGGCCGCGTGCCCTCCTCGCTGGTCATCGGCTTCCGGCCCAAGGACTGACCCGAAGGCGCCGCCATCGCCGGGCGGTGCGCAGCAGCGGCGAGCCGGGGGCCGCGCACCTGTGCCTCCAGGCAGGCCGGTGCGGGGCTCCGGTCCGGCTCAGTGCGCTGCCGCAGCGCCGCGGGGGGCCCCCGCCCGGGCCACGGCGGAACGGCGCCCGCCGCGTGCCACCGCCTCCATGGCAGGCACGGCATCCTGGTCGGTCAGCGTGCGCAGGAACGCTACCACATCGCCGATCTCCGCCTCGGTCAGCCGCGGCGCCTCGCCGGGCCCGCGGTCGAACGGCGCTTCCCGGTTGACATTGCCGGCATATTCGGCCGGCAGGTCGTCGTAGCGCGGATGTGATCCCCTCGCGCGAGCCGGATAGGGATACCAGCGCTGCGGGTCGGTATCGCGCGTGGCGTAGAAGCGCACCGCCTCTTCCAGGCTGTGGAAGACCCCGTTGTGGAAGAAGGCCTGCCGCACCGCCACGTTGCGCAGGCTGGGCGTGCGGAACGCGCCGCAGAGCGCGGCGCGCTCCTTCGGGTCCGTCCCGGCCGGCAGCGTGGCGCAGGTGCCCAGGTCATGGAATGACGGGTCCCGGTTGGCCGGCAGCGTGCGGTTGCGCGGCACGCCGATCGCGATGTGCCCGAAATCCGAGAAGGCGGGGAACGCCCCGTTGTTGGGGCTGACCTCGCTCAGGTGGCAGGACGCGCAGTTGCCCTTCTTGGGGTCGTTGAACAGCGCGAGCCCGCGCATCTCGCGCGCCGACAGTGCCGCCTTGCCGCGCAGATAGTCGTCGTACCGGCTGTTGTAGGGGTAGAAGCGGGCAGGATCCTGCTGGAACATCTCCAGCGCCAGCGTGGCCCACTGGAAGCCCCGGGCATCGTCGTCCAGCGCATCGGCGCCGAAGGTCTCCCGGAACTGCGCCGCATAGGGCGCCCGCCGCAGCCGCGCCACCACCGCCGCGGGGCCGGCATTGGCCATCTCGTGCGGCGCCAGCAGCGGGATCGCCGCCTGCTCGTGCAGCGTGCTCGCGCGCCCGTCCCAGGTGTGGCCGCCCGAGGCTCCCTGGTCCACGCTCTCGTCGAAATCGTCGTCGAAGCGGTGCATGGTGAAAGGCGGCACGTTCTGCTGGTAGCGCAGGGACGGCGCCGCCCGCACGCCCAGGACCGCGCCGTCGGCGCCGCCGGGCTGCACCGCGAGGCCGTTGGGTGGCCCGAACGCATGCGCCGGATCGTGGCAGCTCGCGCAGGACACCCGGCCCGACGCCGACAGCCCCTTGTCGAAGAACATGGCCTGCCCCACGGCCTGCATGCGCGCGAAATCCGGCTGCGCCGCCATCTGCATCCGGTTCGCATCGGGCGGCGCGGAGACCGCCGCAGGCCGTGCGGCCGCCGGCGCCACGCCCGATGCGGCGGCGCCCCCCATCCACACTCCCACGCCGGCCAGCACACCCGCAGCGCCCAGCAGGCAGGCCGGGCCGCTCCATCGAAGAAAACGCCGGGAGGCCGGAAACACGCGTGCAGGAGAAGTCATGGAGCGGGAAGGAAAGCCGGAAAAACGCGGCGCGCCAGCATGCGCCCCGGCCATGTCAGCTTCATGACGGCCATCTGTCATGCGCCGGACACAGCCGCGTTACCACAATGCGCCCCGCATAAAACCATTCACAACAGCGCACTACCATGAAACCCACCCTCCGCCTCCTCCCCCTGGCCGCCGCCGCGGCCGCCCTGCTGTCCGCCTGCGGCGGCAGCGACGGTTCCTCCACCGACAGCCTGCTGCAGCAGCGCATCCAGAACGTCGTGGTCATCTACGCGGAAAACCGCGGCTTCGACAACCTCTACGGCCTCTACCCCGGCGCCGACGGCATCCCCGGCGTGAATCCGTCCGCCTCCGGCAGCTACCTGCCGCAGGTGGACCGCGACGCGGCGGGCACCGTGCTGGCCAAGCTGCCCAAGGTCTGGGGCGGCGTCACCGCATCGGGCCAGTCGGTCACCGTGCCGGAAGGCAGCACCGCCAGCCAGGACAACCGCCCCTTCCAGATCGACGCCGCGTCCGGCTTCCAGACCACCGGCGTGCAGGTCGGGCCGAACGTGATCACCCGCGATCTCTACCACCGCTTCTACGAGAACCAGATGCAGATCAACGGCGGCCGCAACGACAAGTTCGCCGCCTGGGCCGACTCCGGCGGCCTCACCATGGGCTACTACGACGGCAGCAACATGCAGCTGTGGAAGCTGGCCCAGAAATACGTGCTGGCCGACAACTTCTTCATGGGCGCGTTCGGCGGCTCGTTCCTGAACCACCAGTACCTGGTGTGCGCCTGCGCGCCGGAGTACCCCAATGCCGACACCTCGGTCGCCAAGGGCTCGATCTCGGCCGTGGACCAGGACGCCTCCGGCAACTTCCTGCCGCGCCTCACCGTGGCGTCCAACTCGCCCGCATCCGCCATCTCCGGCCCGCCGGTCTTCGTGAACAGCAGCAACATCACCCCGAAGAACTACGCCGGCGACGGCAAGTTCTACGCGATCAACACGATGCAGCCGCCCTACCAGCCCAGCTCCAACGCCCCGGCCAGCGGCGCGAGCAACCTGACCGCGGATCCGGCCAAAGCCACCACCCTGCCCCCGCAGACGGCCACCACCATCGCCGACCTGCTTGACAGGAAGAATGTGGGCTGGGCCTGGTATGCAGGGGGCTACAACGCCACGCTGGCATCGGCCACCACGGACCGCGCCTTCGCCCGGCCCGCGCCCAACTTCCAGTTCCACCACCAGCCGTTCAACTACTACGCGAAGTTCGATCCGACCCAGTCCGCCACCGCGGCCTACCGCGCGCAGCACCTGAAGGATTTCGACGCGCAGTTCCTGCAGGACGCCGCCGCCGGCAAGCTGCCGGCCGTGAGCTTCTACAAGCCGCAGGGCAACCTCAACCAGCACCCGGGCTATGCCAGCGTGGCCGACGGCGATGCGCACATCGCCAGCGTGATCGCCCAGCTGCAGGCCAGCCCGCAATGGAAGAACATGCTGATCGTCGTGGCGTATGACGAGAACGGCGGATTCTGGGACCACAAGGCCGTGCCCAAGGGCGATCTCTGGGGGCCCGGCACGCGGATCCCGGCGCTGATCATCTCGCCCTGGGCCAAACACGGCGTGGTGGACCACACCCAGTACGACACGGCATCCATCCTGCGCTTCATCACGCGCCGCTGGGGCCTGGACACCCTGCCGGGCCTGGCGCAGCGCGATGCGGCCCTGGTAAAGAACGGCGGCCAGCCCATGGGCGACCTGACGTCGGCCCTGGACCTGACGCAGATCCTGCAGTAACGCGCCACGCAGCGCCCGGCTCCGGCGGCCGGACCGCTGCACCGCCCGCGGCACCACCCGCAAAGGACAAAGCCCGCTTGACGCGGGCTTTGTCCTTTCAGCGCTTCTCCCGTGTGGCGGCACGCCCTGCGGCGCACCGCTCCTCTCAAAGGTTCATTCGCGGCGCTCGATCAGGCGGTTGATCCGCAGCGCCAGCAGCGTGCAGACCACGCCGGACAGCAGGTACACGCTGACCGCGATCAGCCCGAACTTGGCCGACAGGCCCAGGGCGACCAGCGGGGCGAACGCGGCACCGACCAGCCACGCGAGGTCGGCCGACAGCGCGGCCCCCGTGTAGCGGAAGCGCGGCGAAAAATTGGCCGTCACCGTGCCGGAGGCCTGGCCGTACGACAGGCCCAGCAGCACGAAGCCCACCAGGATGAAGATGTTGTTGCCCACCGTGCCGCTGCTGAGCAGCCACGGCGTGACGAGGCTGAACACTCCGATCAGGCAGGCCATGGCACCCAGGGTGTTGCGGCGGCCTACCCGGTCGGCCAGCCGGCCGGAGATGGCGATGGCGATGGCCGCGCAGAAGGCCCCTGCGATCTGCACGCCCAGCACGTGGGTGATCGACTGCTCGGAATACATCGAGATCCAGGACAGCGGGAACACCGTGACCACGTGGAACAGCGCGAAGCTGGCCAGTGCGGCGAAGGCGCCCAGGAACACGTTGCGGCCCTCGCTGCGCATGAGCTCCAGCACGCTCACGGGTGCCAGCTCGCGCTGCTGCAGCATCTCGGTATAGGACTGGCCGACGATCAGGCGCAGGCGGGCGAAGAGCGCCACCACGTTGATCGCGAAGGCGACGAAGAAGGGGAAGCGCCAGCCCCAGTCGAGGAACTCCTGCACCGACAGGTTGCTGTAGAGATAGGCGAACAGGCTGGCTGCGAGCGCGAAGCCGACCGGCGCACCCAGCTGCCCGATCATGGCGTACCAGCCGCGCCGCTCCTGCGGGGCTGACATGGCCAGCAGGGACGGCAGGCCGTCCCAGGTGCCGCCCAGCGCCAGGCCCTGGCCCAGGCGCAGCACGACCAGGGCGATGATGGCGATGTGGCCCACGCTGTTGTAGCTCGGCAGGAAGGCCATGCCCGCTGTGGAGGCGCCCAGGAGGAACAGGGCGATAGTGAGCTTGGTGCCGCGCCCCCAGCGCCGCTGCACCGCCATGGAGATGGCCGTGCCGACCGGGCGCGCGACGAAGGCCAGCGCGAAGATCGCGAAGGCCATCAGCGTGCCGTCCAGGCGCGTCATGAAGGGAAAGACGAACGACGGGAACACCAGCACGCAGGCGATCCCGAAGACGAAGAAGTCGAAATACTCGGAAGAACGCCCGATGATCACGCCGACCGCGATCTCGCTGGGAGTGGCTTCTTCATGGGTGTCCGCATGGGACAGGGATTCCTCGTGGTGGAAATTCCCGGCGGGGTAAGGGGAAGCAGCAAGCCCACTCATATGAACGCTCCTCGATTCATGCTGAACACGGCTTCCGTTCTACACCCCTGCCGTGGCCCCTACAAGGCGACTTTTCCCTGAGGGTGGGTCGGACAAACCCTTACACGGACCATGGTTTTGCGCTCGTCGGTCTGCAACCCGCGCCAGCCCGTGATGGCGGGCCGTACTTTGACCTTGGACAAAATGTCCAATCGACAGAGCCTTCCAAAGTATTACATTTGGCCCGTCCTGTAATCCGCGTTTGCCCTAAACGCGCTTTTCGTTACGCCCCCCAAAAGCATGCTGAAAACCATGAAACTCCGCGGGCCCGCATGGCTCGGCGCGGCCGCCCTGGCTGCAAGCCTCGCCGGCTGCAGCAAGGCCGTCGTCCTCAATCCAGCGGGTGACGTCGCCGCGCAGCAAGGCCAGCTGGTCGTCACCGCCACGCTGCTGATGCTGATCATCATCGTCCCGGTGATCCTGCTCACCTTCCTCTTCGCCTGGAAGTACCGCCAGTCGAACACCGAGGCCGAGTACGACCCCGACTGGCACCACTCCACCACACTGGAGCTGGTGATCTGGACCGTGCCGCTGATGATCATCATCGCCCTGGGGGCGCTGACCTGGATCAGCACCCACAAGCTGGACCCGTACCGCCCCCTGGACCGCATCGACGCGGCCCGCGCGCTGCCCGCCAGCGTCAAGCCGCTGGAAATCCAGGTCGTGGCCATGGACTGGAAGTGGGCCTTCTTCTACCCCGAGCAGGGCATCGCCACGGTGAACGAGGTCGCTGCCCCCGTCGATCGCCCCATCGTCTTCAAGCTGACGTCCACGTCCACGATGAACGCGTTCTACGTGCCCGACCTGGCCGGCATGATCTACACCATGCCCGGCATGCAGACCGAGCTGAACGCCATCATCAACAAGGCGGGCGTCTATCACGGCTTCTCGTCGCACTACAGCGGCCCGGGCTTCTCGGGCATGACGTTCAAGTTCCACGGCCTGAGCGACGGCGACTTCGACAAGTGGGTCGCCGATGCCAAGGGTTCCGGCAAGGCGCTGGACAGCAAGACCTACCTCGCCCTCGCCAAGCCCAGCGAGCGCAACCCCGTGGAGCGCTTCGCCTCCGTGGAAGCCGGGCTCTACGAGAAGGTGCTCAACCGCTGCGTCGAGGACGGCAAGATGTGCATGCACCACATGATGGCCATCGATGCCAACGGCGGCGAGGCCTACCTCAAGGCCGCCGGCCTGAACCTGCCCCAGGACGTGTGCACGGCCGAGAACTCCGCGCGCGTGATCGCCTCCCTGGAAACGACGCGCGAGACCGCGACCGCCACCACCCCGCAATGATCCTGCAGGGCCGTTGACGCGCAAGCGGCGCCGGCCCCCACCAGAAGAAACCCGATATGTCCTCCGAACAAATTACCGCGTCCCACTGGGCCCTGGGACGGCTCACCTGGGACTCCGTGCCGATGGCGCACGAACCCATCGTGCTGTGGACCTTCATCGCCGTGATGCTGGGCGGCCTCGCCGTCTTCGCCGCGGTCACGCGCTTCCGCCTGTGGGGCCCGCTGTGGCGCGACTGGATCTGCAGCATCGACCACAAGAAGATCGGGATCATGTACATGATCCTGGGCATCGTGATGCTGCTGCGCGGCTTCGCCGACGCGGTGATGATGCGCCTGCAGCAGGCCATCGCCTTCGGCGACAACATGGGCTACCTGCCGCCGCACCACTACGACCAGATCTTCACCGCCCACGGCGTGATCATGATCTTCTTCGTGGCGATGCCGCTGGTCACCGGCCTGATGAACTACGTCGTGCCGCTGCAGATCGGCGCGCGTGACGTGGCCTTCCCGTTCCTGAACAACTTCAGCTTCTGGATGACCACCGCCGGTGCGATCCTGGTGATGATCTCGCTGTTCCTGGGCGAGTTCTCCACCTCCGGCTGGCTGGCCCTGTCCAACCTGGGGGCGCAGAACCCGGGGACCGGGCTCGACTACTACATATGGGCGCTGCAGGTCGCGGGGGTGGGCACCACGCTCTCGGGCATCAACCTGATCGTCACGATCATCAAGATGCGCGCACCCGGCATGAACCTGATGAAGATGCCCATCTTCACCTGGACGTCCCTGTGCACCAACGCCCTGATCGTGGCCTCCTTCCCTGTGCTGACGGCCGCCCTGGTGCTGATGTCGCTGGACCGCTACGTCGGCACGAACTTCTTCACGAACGACTTCGGCGGCAACCCGATGCTGTACGTGAACCTGATCTGGATCTGGGGCCACCCCGAGGTGTACATCCTGGTGCTGCCCGCCTTCGGCATCTTCTCCGAAGTGGTGGCAACGTTCTGCCGCAAGCGCCTGTTCGGCTACACCTCCATGGTCTATGCCACGGTGGTGATCACCATCCTGTCGTACCTGGTGTGGCTGCACCACTTCTTCACGATGGGCTCCGGCGCCAGCGTGAACACGTTCTTCGGCATCACGACGATGATCATCTCGATCCCCACGGGCGCGAAGATCTTCAACTGGCTGTTCACCATGTACAAGGGCCGCATCCGCTTCGAGCTGCCCATGATGTGGACCGTGGCGTTCATGGCCACCTTCGCCATCGGCGGCATGACCGGCGTGCTGCTGGCCGTGCCCCCGGCCGACTTCGTGCTGCACAACAGCCTGTTCCTGATCGCCCACTTCCACAACGTGATCATTGGCGGCGTGCTGTTCGGCCTGTTCGCCGGCATCAACTACTGGTTCCCCAAGGCCTTCGGCTACAAGCTCGACCGCACCTGGGGCCTGCGCTCCTTCTGGCTGTGGGTGGTGGGCTTCTGGGTGGCGTTCGCGCCCCTGTATATCCTGGGCCTGATGGGCGTGACGCGCCGTGTCAACCACTTCGAGGATCCGTCCCTGCAGATCTGGTTCGTGATCGCCGCCGCCGGCGCGGGCCTCATCGCCCTGGGCATCGGCTGCTTCCTGATGCAGCTCGTGGTGAGCTACCTCAAGCGCGACCAGCTGCGCGACTTCACGGGCGACCCGTGGGATGCCCGCACGCTGGAATGGGCCACCTCCTCGCCCCCGCCCCAGTACAACTTCGCCTTCACGCCCCGCGTGCACGAGATCGATGCCTGGTGGGACATGAAGAAGCATGGCTACACGCGCCCTCTGTCCGGCTTCCAGCCGATCCACATGCCGGCCAACACCGGTGCGGGCGCCGTGATCTCCGCGTTCTCGCTGGTGCTCGGCTTCGCCCTGATCTGGCACATGTGGCTGCTCGCGGGCGTGTCGTTCGCCGGCATCGTGCTGGCCGCGATCATCCACACGTTCAACTACAAGCGCGACTTCTACATCCCTGCCGATGAAGTCAACACGACCGAAGAAGCCCGCACACTCCAACTCGCCCGCTCCCATGTCTGATATCCGTTACCAAGCCGGCGCCGCAGGCGCCCTGGCTTCCCGCGATTACCACCTCGCGGAGGAGCCCCATCCAGAGAACGGCACCGCGCTGGGCTTCTGGCTCTACCTGATGAGCGACTGCCTCATCTTCGCCGCACTGTTCGCCACCTACGGCGTGCTGGGCCGCAGCTACGCCGCCGGCCCGACCGGCGCGCAGCTGTTCGACCTCTCGCTGGTAGCCATCAACACGGCCTTCCTGCTGCTGTCGTCCATCACCTTCGGCTTCGCCATGCTGCAGAAGCAGAAGGGCAACGTGGGCGGCACGCTGGGCTGGCTGGCTGTCACGGGCCTGTTCGGCCTGTGCTTCCTGGGCCTGGAACTCTATGAGTTCCACCACCTGATCCACGAAGGCGCGGGCCCGCAGCGCAGCGCCTTCCTGTCGGCCTTCTTCACGCTGGTGGGCACCCACGGGCTGCACGTCACCTTCGGCCTGATCTGGCTGGTGGTGCTGATGATCCAGATCTCCAAGCATGGCCTGATCCACGAGAACAAGCGCCGCCTGATGTGCCTGTCGATGTTCTGGCACTTTCTGGACGTGGTCTGGATCGGCGTCTTCACCTTTGTGTACCTGATGGGGGTGCTGTAAACATGAGCGCACAGAATTCGCACGCACACGCACACGCACATGCCCACGCCGGGCATGACGACCACCACCACGACGACGGCCCGCACAGCACCTTCTCGGGCTACATGGTCGGCTTCGTGCTGTCGATCATCCTCACGGCCATCCCGTTCTGGCTGGTCATGGCCAAGGTGATCTCCGACCGCAGCACCGCCGTGCTGGTGCTCGGCGCCTTCGCCGTGGTGCAGATCCTGGTCCACATGGTCTGCTTCCTGCACATGAACGGCAAGGTGGAAGGCGGCTGGACCATGCTGTCCACCATCTTCACCGTGGTGTTCGTGGCCATCGCCATCGCCGGCACGCTGTGGGTGATGTTCCACATGAACACGAACATGATGCCGGAGCACAACATGCCCGCATCCACGGCGCCCCTGCCCCCGCCGGTGAACAACGCGCCCTGACGACGCGGTGGCGCAAGGCAGCACGGAGGCCGGCCCGGGCCGGCGCTCCCCCCTCCTGAAGGCGATGCTCATCCTGGTGGGCATCGCCTTGTTTCTGGGCTTTCTGGCCCTGGGCACCTGGCAGGTGCAGCGCCGGGCCTGGAAGCTGGCGCTGATCGAGCGCGTGGACCAGCGCGTGCATGCCGCGCCCGTGCCCCTTCCGCCGCCCGCGCAATGGCCGCAGGTGGACGCCGCCGGCCATGAATACCTCCCCGTCGCGGCCACGGGCCGCTGGCTCTCCGACAAGACCGTGCTCACGCAGGCCACCACCGACCTCGGCTCGGGCTTCTGGGTGATGACGCCGCTGCAGCAGGCCGATGGCACGCAGGTACTGGTCAACCGCGGCTTCGTGCCGCAGGACCAGCGCGCGCGCTGGCTGCCGGGCGGCGAAGCGCTCGCCGCCGCGGACGCGGGCGGCGCGCAGGTCTCCGTGCAGGGCCTCCTGCGCATGAGCGAGCCGGGCGGCAGCCTGTTGCGCGCCAACGACCCCGCCGCGCAGCGCTGGTACTCGCGCGACGTCGCGGCCATCGCCGCCGACCGTCAGTTGCCGCGCGCCGCGCCGTTCTTCATCGACGCCGGCCTGCCCGCGCAGCGGCCGCCGCAGGTGGTCGCAGAGGGCGCGACCGCCAGCGCCGGCCCCTGGCCCCGCGCCGGCATGACCGTGATCCGCTTCCCCAACAGCCACCTCGTGTACGCGATCACGTGGTACGGGCTGGCGCTGATGGTTGTCGGCGCGGGCTGGTATGTGGCACGCTACGAGTTTCGTCCGCGCGCAGCCGACCGTGCCCACCACCCCTCCGACCGCTCCACACGCTGATCCCGGCCCGGGCGCCACGCACTCCGCGGCGCCCGGCGCCAAGCCTCCTGCGGCCGCGCCCGCCGCGCCCTCCGCGCCCTCGGTGCGCAATGCCCGCTACGCGAACGCCGCCGCGGGGCTCAAGAACCTGCACCAGCTGATCCAGCTGCGCTGGGTGGCCGCCATCGGCCAGGTGTTCACCATCGAGGTCGCCTACTACAGCCTCGGGTTGTCGCTGCCGGTGCGCGAGATGCTCATGGTCGTGGGCTGCCTGGTGCTGTTCAACCTCGTCAGCCTGCTGCGCTGGCGCACCGGGCACGGCGTGCGCAACGTGGAGCTCTTCCTCGCGCTGCTCATCGACGTGGCCGTGCTCACGGTGCAGCTCTACCTGAGCGGCGGCACCGGCAATCCGTTCGTCTTCCTCTACCTGCTGCAGATCGCGGTCGGCGCGGTGCTGCTGCGCGGCGGCTACATCTGGTCGATCGTGGCGATCACCACCGGCTGCTTCGCGGCGCTGTCGCGCTTCAACCTGCCGCTGCCCCTGCCCGCGGACCTGCACCGGGGCCTGTCCAGCCCCTACCTGCTGGGCCTGCTGGTGTGCTTCCTGATCAACGCGATCCTGGTGGTCATCTTCATCACCCGCATCGAGCGCAACCTGCGCCAGCGCGATGCGCGCCTCTCGGCGGCGCGCCAGCGGGCCCTGGAGGAAGAGCACATCGTGCGCATGGGCCTGCTGGCCTCGGGCGCGGCCCACGAACTCGGCACGCCGCTGTCCACCATGGCCGTCATCCTGGGCGACTGGCGGCACGACGAACGGCTTGCCGCCGACCGCATGCTGCAGGACGAGATCGCGGAAATGCAGGTCCAGGTGCAGCGCTGCAAGAGCATCGTGAGCGGCATCCTGCTGTCGGCGGGCGAGGCACGCGGCGAGGCCTCCGCGCAGACCACGGTGCGCACCTTCGTCGATGCGCTCGCGCGGGACTGGCGGGCCACGCGCGCCATCGCCGCATTCGACTACGACAACCGCTTCGGCGCCGACACGCCCATGGTGTCGGACACCATGCTGCAGCAGATGGTTTTCAATGTGTTGGACAATGCGCGGGACGCCTCGCCCGGCTGGGTGGGCATGGCCGTCGAACGCGATGCCGACCTGCTGCGCATCACCGTGACCGATGCAGGCCCCGGGTTCGACCCGGCCATCCTGGCGCGGCTCGGCAAGCCCTACCAGTCGAGCAAGGGGCGCGCGGGGGGCGGGCTGGGCCTGTTCCTCGCCATGAACGTGGCGCGCACCCTCGGCGGCAGCGTCACGGCCCGCAACCTGCCGGAGCGCGGCGCCGAGGTCAGCATCCGGCTGCCGCTGTCGGCGGTCGCGCTGCCATCCACCGGACACACACACCATGGACGATGAACGCCTGCTGCTGATCGTGGAGGACGACGAAGCCCTCGCCAGGACCCTGGCGCGCTCGTTCGAGCGCCGCGGCTACCGCGTGCTGCATGCCGACAGCCTGGCCGGCGTGGAAGACCTGCTGCCCCTGCACGAGCCCGGCTACGCGGTCGTGGACCTCAAGCTCAAGGGCGAGGCCTCGGGCCTGGCCTGCGTGCAGAAGCTGCATGCCCGCAACCCCGGCATGCGCATCGTGGTGCTGACCGGCTTCGCGAGCATCGCCACGGCGGTGGAAGCGGTGAAGCTCGGCGCCTGCCATTACCTCGCCAAGCCCTCCAACACCGACGACATCGAGACCGCCTTCGGCCTTTCCGAAGGCAACACCGAGGTGGAACTCACCAACCGGTCCAGCTCCATCAAAACCCTGGAGTGGGAGCGCATCCACGAGGTGCTGGCCGAGACGGACTTCAACATCTCCGAGGCCGCGCGCCGCCTCGGCATGCACCGCCGCACGCTCACCCGCAAGCTCGGCAAGCAGCGCGTGTGACCAGCCTGCCGCGCCCGGCGCATTGCCGGCGCGCGCACTACCCGAACAGCATGCCCAGGCCGAGTGCCAGCAGCCCCGCCATCAAGCAACGGCGGAAGGCCTCCGGCGACAGGTAACTGCGCAGGCGGCCGCCCAGTGCCATGCCGGCCAGTGCCGGCGCGAGCAGCAGCACCGAGCCGGCCAGCGTGGCAGCCGGCAACCGGGCCTGCGATGCCATGCCCGCGCCCAGCGCGAGCGTGGACACCGTGAAACACAAACCCATCGCCCGCACCAGCGCGTCGCGCTGCAGGCCCAGCGCCTGCAGGTAGGGAACGGCCGGCACCACGAACACGCCCGTCGCCGCGGTGACCACGCCCGTGGCAGCCCCGACGGCGAACCCGAGCACATGGCACGCCCTGCCTGCCCTGGCCGGCAGCCGCGCGCCCGACAGCGACCAGCCCGCATAGGCGACGAGTGCCGCCCCCAGCGCCATGCGAGCGCCCGCCCCCTGCGGCGGGCCCAGCCACCATGCGCCCAGCCAGGTGCCGGCGCAGATGCCGGCCTGCAGCCCGGCATGCCGACGCAGCAGCGCGGGCGCCTCGCGCCAGTTCCCCATCTGCCAGATATTGGTCGCGAGCGAAGGCACCACCAGCAGCGCCGCGGCCTGCGCGGGCGACATCCAGAGCGCGAGCAGCGCCATGGACACGGTGGGCAGCCCGAGCCCGACCACGCCCTTCACCAGGCCCGCCAGCACGAACACCAGTATCGCCGCCAGCGCGGCGGGCGCCGTGCCACCCCACGCCTGCATCCATCCCGCTTCCGCCATGCTTCGCTCCTTCTGTTACCGCCCATCCGTGCGCCATGGCACCGTGGCGCGGCGCCGGCCGGAACCACCGGGCCAGGCTCCGCTCCAGGCACCTGCAGCGATTCTGGGAGCCGCCGCCGCCGGGCACCATGCGGATGTTCCGTGTCCAGCCTTCGGATTTTCCGGAGCCAGAACACCACCTGTGGTAGCGTGCCGCATGCGCTTCGACCTGACGGACCTGCGGCTCTTCCTCCACGTGCACGAGGCCGGCACGATCACGGCGGGCGCGGAGCGGGCGCACCTGGCGCTGGCGTCGGCCAGCGAGCGGCTGCTCGCGATGGAGCAGGCCCTCGGCGCGCCGCTGCTGGAGCGGGGCCGGCGCGGGGTGCGCGCCACCCCGGCCGGACAGACGCTGGCGCACCACGCGCGCATCGTGCTGCAGCAGGTGGAGCAACTGCGTGGCGAACTCGGCGCGCACGGCAGCGGCCTGGCAGGCCATGTGCGGCTGCTCTGCAACACCTCCGCCATGAGCGAGCACCTGCCCGCACCGCTGGCGGCCTTCCTGGCGGCGCATCCGCGCATCGCGGTGGATGCGCAGGAACGCTCCAGCGACAACGTGGCCGACGGCGTGCGCGACGGCCTGTGCGACATCGGCATCGCCTCGCGCTCCGCCGACCTCCTGGGCCTAGCGGTTGTTCCGTTCGTGGCCGACCCGCTGGATCTCGTGGTGCCCCGCGGCCACCCGCTGGCCGGCCGCACCCGCATCGCGCTAGCGGATGCAGCGCAGGAGGACTTCGCCGGCCTGCCGGACGACAGCGCGCTGCAGGCCCATCTTGCCCGCCAGGCGCGGCGCCAGGGCCAGCGGCTGCGCTACCGCGCCCGCCTGCAGCACGTCGATGCCGTGTGCCGCCTCGTGGGGCTGGGCGCGGGCCTCGTGGCCATCGTGCCGCGCGCGGCGGCGGTGCGCCTGGCCCGGTCCACCGGCATCCGGCGCGTGGCGCTGTCGGACGCCTGGGCCGCGCGGGAACTGGTGCTGTGCGTGCGCGCGGACGACGGCGGGGCGCCGGGCGCCCTGCCCCGGCATGCCCGCGCGCTGCTGGACCACCTTGCCGGATGGCGCGGGGCGGGCGGCTGAGGACAAAGCCTGAGCCAGGTCAAGGAGCGCATCGCGGCCGGGCGCCACAATCGCGCGCTCCGCCGCGCCCTGCCTCGACATCCTCCCCATGACGCTCCGCCCGCCCGAACTGCTGCTGCCCGCCGGCTCCCTCGACAGGATGCGCACGGCCTACGATTTCGGCGCCGACGCCGTCTATGCGGGCCAGCCGCGCTATTCCCTGCGCGCGCGCAACAACGAATTCCGGCTCGAGCAGATCGGCCAGGGCATCCGCGAGGCGCATGCGCGCGGCCGCAAGTTCTTCGTGACCAGCAACCTGCTGCCGCACGACGACAAGGTGCGCACCTACCTGCGCGACATCGAGCCGGTGATCGCCCTGGGGCCCGACGCGCTCATCATGGCCGACCCGGGCCTCATCATGCTGGTGCGCGAGCGCTGGCCCGGGATGCCCATCCACCTCTCGGTGCAGGCCAACACGGTGAACGCGATGGCGGTGAAGTTCTGGCAGCGCATGGGCCTGGCGCGCATCATCCTCTCGCGCGAGCTGAGCCTGGACGAGATCGAGGGCATCCGGCAGCAGTGCCCGGACATCGAGCTGGAGGTGTTTGTGCACGGCGCGCTGTGCATCGCCTACTCCGGCCGGTGCCTGCTTTCGGGCTACTTCAACCGGCGCGATGCCAACCAGGGCACCTGCACCAATGCCTGCCGCTGGAGCTATGCGGCATCGCCGGGCACGGACGCGACCGACAGCGGCGAAATCCGGCCGCTGCCGCTGGACGGCGGCTTCGATCCCCAGGCGGAGCAGGCAAGGGCCGACGGCACCTTCGCGGCCTGCGGCGGCGCAACCCGCCATCCGCTGGCCGACCACACCTACCTGCTCGAAGAGAAGGAACGCCCGGGCGAGCTGCTGCCGGTGATGGAAGACGAGCACGGCACCTACATCCTCAACAGCCGCGACCTGCGCGCCGTGGAGCACGTGCGCCGGCTCGTGGCCATCGGCGTGGATTCCCTCAAGATCGAAGGCCGCACGAAGAGCCGCTACTACGTGGCGCGCACCGCCCAGGTGTACCGCCGTGCCATCGACGACGCGGTGGCGGGCCGGGATTTCGATCCGTCGATGCTTACCGAACTCGACGGACTGGCCCACCGCGGCTACACGGCCGGCTTCCTGCAGCGCAGGCCGGCGCAGGACCTGCAGAACTACGACACCGGCAGCTCACGGCCCGTGCGCAGCCTGTTCGTGGGCGAGGTGGTGGCCTGCGGCGACGGCTGGGCCGAGGTGGAGACCAAGAACCGCTTCGCGGTGGGCGACCAGTTGGAAATCATCCACCCCGCGGGCAACCGCACGGTCTGCCTGGAACACATGCAGGCGGCGGAGAGCGGCGAACCGCTGCAGGTGGCCGCAGGCAGCCCGCTGCGCGTGCGCATTCCGCTGGAAGGCCCGGCGGACGGCGCGATGCTCGCGCGCATCCTCGATCCGGCCGCCACCGCGGAGCCTGCACAGGCGCAGCCCTGACGGCGCGCGGGCAGGGTCACGCCGTGCGCGGCTGCCGCGCCCCGAAGCCGGCCGTGTCCTGGTGGCGCAGCCCCATCCACTGCAGGTCGGCCAGTACCAGCGCGAAGACGCCCTGGGCCACGAGCCAGGCGACGCCCTGGCTTGGCAAGTCCCACGGGCCGGCAAAGGCCAGGGCGATGCAGCCCACCGCCCACCCCAGGTTGCCGACCGCCAGCAGCAGGATCAGCGCCCGCGGCATGGCTGGCCGGGTTGCGATGACTGCGGCAACCGCAGCATAGGCCAGCAGGAACCACCCGGTGGCGGAGACCAGCGCGGCAGGCAGGCCGGTGGCGGCGCCGAGCGGCCCGGCGGTAGCGCACTGCACCGCACCGGCTGCCGCGCACCCGGCAGCGTCTGCCCAGAGAACGCGGGGAAGGAAACGGGGGGAGGCGAAGAGGGAGAGAGACATGGAAGGCTCCTTGGGTGATGGAAGAGGAGACCGCATGGTCCGTCCGCTCCCCCCGCGGGTCCATGACCCGGGAGGTCATGGACCGCATGCGCCGCGCCGATACGATGCCCACCATGACCTCCGCCCATGAAGCCGGCCCCCACCGGTCCGTACGTCCCTCCCCGGTCCCCGGCACGCATTCGCCCTTCGGGGACCACCTGCGCCACTGGCGCCGGCAGCGCCGGCTGAGCCAGCAGGACCTGGCGCTCGAGGCGGAGGTGTCCACGCGCCACCTGAGCTGCGTGGAAACGGGCCGCGCCGCACCCAGCCGCGACATGGTGCTGCGGCTGGCCGAACGCCTGTCCGTCCCCCTGCGCGAACGCAACGCCCTGCTGGTCGCCGCCGGCTTCGCGCCCATGTACGCGGCGCGCGGGCTGGACCATCCCGACATGCGCGCCGCGCGCGAGGCCGTCGATCTCGTGCTGCGCGGCCATGAACCCTACCCGGCCCTCGCGGTGGACCGCCACTGGAACATGGTCGCTGCCAACGCGGTGGTGCCGCTGTTGCTGCAGGGGGTGGCGGGACACCTGCTGGCACCGCCCGTGAACGTGCTCCGGCTGTCCCTGCACCCCGAGGGCCTGGGGCCGCGGCTGGCCAATGCCGCGGCCTGGAAGGCGCATCTGCTGCACCGCCTGGACCAGCAGATCGCGGCGCACGGCGATGCGCCGCTGCAGGCACTGCGGGATGAACTCGCCGGCTACCCGGTAGAGCCCTCGCCTCCGGACGACACCGGGACGGCGGCATGGTCCGCGCCCGGGGCAGCCATCGCCCTGCCGCTGCGCCTGCGCACCGCCGCCGGCATCCTGTCCTTCATCACCACGATCACCGTGTTCGGCACGCCGGTGGACGTCACGCTGCAGGAACTCGCCGTGGAGTCGTTCTTTCCGGCGGACGATGCCACGCGCCAGGCGCTGGCGCGCCTGGCGGCCGGGACCTGACCGCAGGCCCGGTCAGGGGACGACGGACACCGGCACCACCTCCGGCAGCGCCGCCGTATCCGCCAGCATCTGCCGCTCGAACGCACGCAGCCGCTTGTGGATGGAAATCTGCTCCACCACCGTGCTCCAGTTCTGCACCAGGAACTGGAACGAGTCCAGCACCCGGTCGAACGCCCGCGAGATCTGCTGCATCACGCCCAGCGTGATGACACCGGCGATCAGCGTGGGCCCCAGGGCCACCAGCGGCACCAGCACGCTCACCTGCAGGTACGACCACTTCACCACATCGAAGTACAGGTAGTTGAAGAACAGCCGGAAGTAGTTGCGGCGCACGTCGGCGAACAGCGCGGCGGCGGTGGGCGGCGCGGCGCGCGCGTGGTCGTCCTCGCCCAGCACCAGTTCCTTGCGGTAGGCGGCTTCCACGCGCTGGTTGTGGAACTCCAGCCCCGGCAGGCGCACGCCCACCACGGCCAACAGCAAGGTGCCGCCCACGGACCAGAACAGCGCCACCCAGACCAGCGAATGCGGCACGGCGCCGATCACCGGCAGCCCGGTCAGCTTGTCCGACAGCACCCAGAGCACCGGCACGAAGGCAGCCAGCGTCATCAGGCTGCGCAGGAACGTCAGGCCCAGGCCCTCCATGGTGGTGGCGAAGCGCATGGTGTCTTCCTGCACCCGCTGCGCCGCACCCTCGATGTGGCGCAGCCGCGGCCAGGCGGCCATGTAGTGCTCGTTCATCGCCTGGCGCCAGCGGAAGATGTAGTGCTTGCAGAAGAAGTCCACCACCACCGCCGTGGTCACGTAAATCATGGCGATGCGCGAGAAGGTGGAGAGCTGCCCCCAGAACTGCCCTGCGGTGATGCTCCCGGGCTGGCCCAGCGATTTCTGGATCAGGTCGTAGAAGCTGCCGAACCAGTCGTTGATCTGCACGTCGAGTTCGACGCGGTACCAGGTGGCGAGCAGGATGAAGACGGAGCCGGCGATCGACCAGGCCCACCACCGGCGGGAGAGAAAGAAAGACTTGAACATGGCGGTGCGCGTTGTCGTGGTTCCTGGGCGTCGGACGCCGACTGGACTGCAAATGTTCCATGGCGGGCCGGCCGCTTCAGCCCCACCTAAGGAAAAGGCCCCGGGGATCGCTCCCCGGGGCCTTTGCAGTGGTAAGGCACTTCAGTCCGGCATCGGAAGCCAGCGGGCCTCACGGCCCGCCCGGCCGTCAGGCCGCCACGGACTTGGCGGCGTCCGCGTATTCCTCGATCTGGTCGAAGTTCATGTAGCGATAGACGCTCGCCTTGTCGGCATCGATCACGCCCATTTCCTTGAGGTATTCCTCCTTGGTGGGCAGCTTGCCGATGCGCGAGGCGATCGCGGCCAGCTCGGCCGAGCCCAGGAACACGTTGGTGTTCTTGCCCAGGCGGTTCGGGAAGTTGCGGGTGGAGGTGGAGATCACCGTCGCGCCCTCGCGCACCTGCGCCTGGTTGCCCATGCACAGCGAGCAGCCCGGCATTTCGGTGCGGGCACCGGCCGTGCCGAAGGCGGCGTAGTGGCCTTCCTTGATCAGCTCGTTCTGGTCCATCTTGGTCGGCGGCGCGACCCACAGCTTGACCGGAATGTCGCGCTGGCCGCCCAGCAGCTTGGCGGCTGCACGGAAGTGGCCGATGTTGGTCATGCACGAGCCGATGAAGGCTTCGTCGATCTTGGTGCCGGCCACTTCCGAGAGGAACTTGGCATCGTCCGGATCGTTCGGGCAGCAGACGATCGGCTCGGTGATGTCGGCCAGGTCGATCTCGATCACGGCGGCGTACTCGGCGTCCTTGTCGGCTTCCAGCAGCTCGGGGTTGGCCAGCCAGGCTTCGACCTTCTCGATGCGGCGCTTGAGGGTGCGCGCGTCGGCATAGCCGTCGGCGATCATGTTCTTCATCAGCACGACGTTGCTGGTGAGGTATTCCTTGATCGGCTCGGGGTTGAGCTTGATCGTGCAGCCGGCTGCCGAGCGCTCTGCGGATGCATCCGACAGCTCGAACGCCTGTTCCACCTTCAGGTCCGGCAGGCCCTCGATCTCGAGGATCTTGCCCGAGAAGATGTTCTTCTTGCCGGCCTTGGCCACGGTCAGCAGGCCCTGCTTGATCGCGTACAGCGGAATGGCATGCACCAGGTCGCGCAGCGTCACGCCGGGCTGCAGTTCGCCCTTGAAGCGCACCAGCACGGATTCGGGCATGTCCAGCGGCATCACGCCGGTGGCAGCGCCGAAGGCCACGAGGCCGGAACCGGCGGGGAACGAGATGCCGATCGGGAAGCGGGTGTGCGAATCACCGCCGGTGCCCACGGTGTCGGGCAGCAGCAGGCGGTTCAGCCAGCTGTGGATCACGCCGTCGCCGGGGCGCAGGGCCACGCCGCCGCGGTTGCTGATGAAGGCGGGCAGCTCGCGGTGGGTCTTCACGTCCACGGGCTTCGGGTAGGCGGCCGTGTGGCAGAAGGACTGCATCACCATGTCGGCGGAGAAGCCCAGGCAGGCCAGGTCCTTCAGCTCGTCGCGGGTCATGGGGCCGGTGGTGTCCTGGCTGCCCACGGTGGTCATCTTCGGCTCGCAGTAGGTGCCCGGGCGCACGCCCTGGCCTTCCGGCAGGCCGACGGCACGGCCGACCATCTTCTGGGCCAGCGTGAAGCCGGCCTTGGATTCGGCAGGTGCCTGCGGCAGGCGGAACGCGGTGGATGCGGGCAGGCCCAGGAACTCGCGCGCCTTGGCGGTCAGCGAACGGCCGATGATCAGGTTGATGCGGCCGCCGGCGCGCACTTCGTCCAGCAGCACGTCGCTCTTGAGCTGGAACTCGCCCACGGTCTCGCCGTTGCGCACCAGCTTGCCTTCATAGGGCAGCACGTCGATCACGTCGCCCATCTCCAGCCTGGAGACGTCCACTTCGATCGGCAGCGAGCCGGAGTCTTCCTGCGTGTTGAAGAAGATGGGAGCGATCTTGCCGCCCAGCGTGACGCCGCCGAAGCGCTTGTTCGGCACGAAGGGGATGTCGGCGCCCGTGGCCCAGATCACGCTGTTGGTGGCCGACTTGCGCGAAGAGCCCGTGCCCACCACGTCGCCCACGTAGGCCACGAGGTGGCCCTTCTTCTTCAGGTCCTCGATGAACTGCATCGGGCCGCGCTTGCCGTCTTCCTCGGGCTTGAAGGCCGCGTCGGGGCGGGTGTTCTTCAACATGGCGAGGTAGTGCAGCGGGATGTCTGGGCGGCTCCAGGCGTCGGGCGCCGGGGAGAGATCATCGGTATTGGTCTCGCCGGGCACCTTGAAGACGGTGACGGTGATCTTCTTCTCGACTTCGGGGCGGCTCGTGAACCACTCGGCGTCGGCCCAGGACTGCATCACTTCCTTCGCCTTGGCGTTGCCGGCCTTGGCCTTCTCGGCCACGTCGTTGAAGAAGTCGAACATCAGCAGCGTCTTCTTCAGCGCGTCGGCGGCCACGCCCGCCACTTCGGCGTCGTCCAGCAGCTCGATCAGGGGATGGACGTTGTAGCCGCCCACCATGGTGCCCAGCAGCTCCGTGGCCTTGGCCTTGGAGATCAGGCCCACCTTCAGGTCGCCGTGCGCCACGGCGGCCAGGAAGCTGGCCTTGACCTTGGCAGCATCGTCCACGCCCGGGGGCACGCGGTGCGTCAGCAGGTCCAGCAGGAAGGCGTCTTCGCCGGCGGGCGGGTTCTTGATCAGCTCGATCAGATCGGCGACCTGCTTCGCATCGAGCGGCAGGGGCGGGATGCCCAGGGCGGCGCGCTCGGCCACATGGTCACGGTAGGCTTTCAACATGGTGTTCTCCGGTGGGTTCGATCGTTGGATTTTTGGGGGCAAAGCCAGTCCTGCGGGCGCCGCGAGCGGCGCCCGTCCATCGCAGGCCAGGACGCCGCGGCGCTTACTTGGCGGGCGCTTCGGCGGCGGGCGCAGCCGCCGGCGCGGCAGCGGCGGCCGGTGCCGGCGCGGGCGCATCCAGCAGGCTCGGCTGCGGGTTCTTGCGGATGGTTTCGCTGACGGCGACCTGCTGCGGGCTCATGCATTCGTCGGCCAGGCGCTGGCCCAGCTTCTGGTTCATGAGCATGGACTTGTTGGAGATCTGGATCCAGACCGCACCGGCCTTCTGGTCTTCCAGGCGCACCGCACCGGTGCTCGTGGCCACGGGCGTCATGCGGTAGTGGAAGTTCTTGCCGGCGACCTCGAAGTACCCGGGCGACTTGGGATCGGCCTCGATGTTGACCGAGGCACCCAGTTCGCAGGGGATGTGGCCGGTGTGCACGCGCTGGGCGATCTCGAGCTCCGCGGGGCTGAGGGCTGCCTCGGCGGCGATGAGGCCCGAGGCCACCTGGTTGGTGGCGCTCTTGAGCTGGGCGCGGCTGCTCTGCGGATGCGCCTTGGCCACGTGCACGGGCTTCTTGGCATCCTTGGCGGGCGCGGCCTTCGCGCTCTGGGTGGACTTGGCGGCAGGCTTCTTGGCCTCCTTGGAATCCTTGGCGGGCGCGGCCTTCGCAGCGGCCTTGGGAGCGGGCTTGGCCGGAGCCGGGGCGGCATCCTGCGCCATCACCAGGACGGGGCTCAGCAGCATCAGGGCGGAAGCGACGAGTTGTTTCATGGAAGCTCCAGCAAAGGAGTGGGGGTCGTGGGAACGGGGTCGTGGAGGGCAGCCGGTGCGTCAGGCGACCGCTGCCGCGGTGGAATCGAACCAGCCGCGCGCCTCTGGAGGCAGCTCGCGGCCGGTCTGGTGTGCACGCTCCAGCACCTGCCAGAAATAGCGGTAGCTGGCGCGGTCGTGCAGAACGCCGTCCACGCTGATGGGAGCCCATGCGGCGTGCTCGGCGGCGGAAAGGATGGAGGCGGCCTGGACGATCTCGTCCTGGGCGGGCGCGAAGGCCTCCAGGATGGGACGGATCTGGGCCGGGTGGATGCTCCACATGCGGGTGTAGCCGAACTCGCGCGCGGCGCGGCCGGCCGCGGCGCGCAAGGCCGCGGTGTCGCTGAACTCGGTCACCACGCAGTGCGAAGGCACCTTGCCGTGCGCATGGCAGGCGGCCGCGATCTCGAGCTTGGCGCGCACCACGAGCGGGTGCTCGAACTGGCCCTGCACGCCCATGGCCCGCGCGGGGATCGCCCCGCCGTGCGCGGACACGAAGTCCATGAGGCCGAAGCTGATCGACTCCACGCGCGGATGGGCAGCGATCTCGAAGGCGCGGCGCACGGCCGCGGGCGATTCGATGAGCACGTGCAGCGGCAGCGCGGGAGCGCCCGCGGCGTTCACGGCACGCTCGGCGCGCAGCACGTCGTCCACGGATTCGACCTTCGGCACCATGAGATGGGACAGCCGGTGCCCGGCCTCCCCCGCGATGGTGGCGACATCGTGCGCGAAGGCGGGGTGATCGACCGTGTGCACCCGGGCCGCCACGCGGGCCCCGGGCTGCGCGTCGCGTGCCAGCGCGGCGACGAGCTCGGCGTGGGCGCGCTCCTGGCCTGCGGGAGCGCCGTCCTCGCAGTCGAGCGTGACGTCGAACACGCAGCGGCCGAACTCGGCCGCCATCTCGGCCTGCAATTGCAGGCTCTTGCGCATGCGCACCTCGACGCCGCTGTAGTGGTCGCAGACCGGCAGCCGCGCGGCCGCGGCCTGCGCGCCGAGCAGCACCTCGGCGGGATGGAGCCTGGAGGGAGCAGCCACCGCGGAGTTCATGCGGAGCGCCGCGCCACGATGAACATGCGCGGGAAGGCGAGCAGGCGCTGCCCGTCCGCCCGCACGGGATAGGCGGCGTCGATGCCGCGCTCGTACGCGGCCAGGAAGCCGGCCCGCTGCGATGCGGGCAGCGGATCGACGAAGGGCTTGAGGCCGGTGCCGCTCACCCATTCGACGATGGCGGCGGCCGAGGCCATGGGATGCTGATAGACCGTGTGCCACACGTCCACGCCCTGGGCGATGGGCGCCAGCAGGTCGTAATAGTCGGCGATGCCCAGGATGCGCGTGCGCACCGCGGCCGCGTCGCCGATGGCGTCGCTCCAGGGCGCCTGGGCGGCCACCTCGCGCATGGTGCGGTGCGAGGGCTCCTGCCGGTTGTCAGGCATCTGGATGGCCAGCACGCCGCCCGGAGCGAGCGACGCGAACAGCCGGGGAATGAGGGATTCGTGCCCGCCCACCCATTGCAGGGAGGCGTTGGCATAGAGCAGGTCGGGCGCTTCGCCCGGCTGCGGCGTCCAGGCGGAGATATCGGCCTGGACGAATTCCGCCGCGGGCAGGCGCTCGCGGGCGCTCTGCAGCATGGCGGCGGAGGTATCGATGCCGGTCACGCGCGCCCCGGGGAAGCGCGCGGCCAGCAGTTCGGTGGAGTTGCCCGGGCCGCAGCCCAGGTCCACCACATGCGAGGCAGTTGCCAGCGGCACCCGGGCGAGCAGTTCACGGGCCGGACGCGTGCGCTCGTCCTCGAAGCGGCGGTAGAGCGCGGGGTTCCAGTCGTTCATGGTCATCTCGGGTACGGCAGCCGCCAGGCAGGCCCGCCTTACAGCAGGTGCTTCACGCCGTCCTGTTCGCCTTGCAGCTCGGCCAGCGTCTTGTTGATGCGCTCCTGGCTGAACGCGTCGATCTCCAGGCCTTCGACGATCTTGTATTCGCCGTTCTCGGTGATGACCGGGAAACCGAACACGATGCCTTCGGGAATGCCGTACTCACCCTTGGAAGGCACGCCCATGGTCACCCACTTGCCATTGGAGCCCAAAGCCCAGTCGCGCATGTGGTCGATCGCGGCGTTGGCAGCCGAGGCAGCGGAGGACAGGCCGCGCGCCTCGATGATGGCGGCGCCGCGCTTGCCCACCGTGGGCAGGAACACGTCGGCATTCCAGACCTGGTCGTTGATCGCGTCCTTGACGCTCTTGCCGCCGATGGTGGCGAAACGGTAGTCGGCGTACATCGTGGGCGAGTGGTTGCCCCACACCGTCAGCTTCTCGATCTCGCCGACCTTGCCGCCCGTCTTGGCAGCGATCTGGCTGGCGGCACGGTTGTGGTCCAGGCGCAGCATGGCGGTGAAGTTCTTGGACGGCAGGTCGGGGGCCGACTTCATCGCGATGTAGGCGTTGGTGTTGGCGGGGTTGCCCACCACGAGCACCTTCACGTTGCGCGAGGCGACGGCGTTCAGGGCCTTGCCCTGGGCCGTGAAGATCTGGGCGTTGGCGGCCAGCAGGTCGGCACGCTCCATGCCGGGGCCGCGCGGGCGGGCACCCACCAGCAGGGCGTAGTCGGTGTCCTTGAAGGCGGTCATCGGGTCGCTGTGGGCTTCCATGCCGGCCAGCAGCGGGAACGCGCAATCCTCGAGCTCCATCATCACGCCCTTGAGCGCCTTCTGGGCCTTCTCGTCGGGGATCTCCAGCAGTTGCAGGATGACGGGCTGGTCCTTGCCGAGCATTTCGCCGGAGGCGATGCGGAACAGCAGTGCGTAACCAATTTGACCGGCTGCACCGGTGACGGCGACGCGGACGGGCTTCTTGCTCATGAGGGGAACTCCAGATGATGGGATGGAACGGGTGTCGGTGCAGGGGCACCAGCGCCAGTCGATCCAAGCAGCCAGGGTCCTGCAGAACAGCTCCCGAGTGTACCGCCGATTTCCGGCAAGGGTCAATTTGTCTTATGTCTTATATAAGATATGATGCGGACCGCCGCACACGGCGCCCGAGCCCCCCACGAACCGCATGTCCACCCCACCGGCAGCCACCCCCGACAGCCCCGCCCCGACGGCCGGCGGCGCGGGTGCGCCGACGCCGGCCTTCAGTCCGCTCTACCAGCAGATCAAGGGGCTCATCCTGCAGAGCCTGCAGCAGGGCGAATGGAAGCCGGGCGAGGCCATCCCCAGCGAGATGGAGCTGGCGGCCCGCTTCCGCGTGAGCCAGGGCACGGTGCGCAAGGCGATCGACGAGCTCGCGGCCGAAAACCTCGTGATGCGCCGCCAGGGCAAGGGCACCTTCGTCGCCACCCATGCCGAGCGCCACGTGCAATACCGTTTCCTGAAGCTGCAGCCCGACGTGGGCGACCCGGACGACGAAGGCCCGGCCCAGCGCCGCATCGTGGAGTGCCGGCGCACGCGCGCCAGTGCCGACGTGGCGCGCGCCCTGGCGCTGCGCAGCGGCGACGCCGTGGTCATGGCCCGGCGCATCCTCTCGTTCGCGGGCGTGCCCACCATCCTGGAGGACATCTGGCTCCCCGGCCAGACCTTCAAGGGCCTCACGGCCGAACGGCTGGCCGGCTACCCAGGCCCCACCTACGCGATGTTCGAGCTCGATTTCGGCGTGCGCATGGTGCGCGCCGACGAAAAGATCCGCGCGGTGCTGCCGGACACGGCGCAGGCCGGGCTGCTGGGCGTTCCCGCCGGCACGCCGCTGCTGAGCGTGGAGCGCACCGCCTACACCTACAACGATGTTCCGATGGAGTTACGCCGAGGGCTCTACCGGACCGACACGCACCACTACCACAATGCGCTGCAGTGAACCGGCAGTCTTGCCCGTGCGTACAGCCGCGGGATGGAAATCGTAGTACCCACAAACTCCGCCTTGTTGCATTGCAATAGAATTTTGGGCGTTTCGCCTGCGCGAAATTACAAAGCAGTTACATCCACGAAAGCACCGCCATGACCGAGATCGCCAAAAAGCGGCCTGAATTCCGCAACATCAACGCCCTCACGGACCTGCCCACGTACCGCCTGCCGGCCGCGGGATGGGTGTCGATCCTGCACCGCATCAGCGGTGTGATCATGCTGCTGCTGCTGCCGTTCGTGCTGTGGATGTTCGACACCTCGGTGTCCTCGGAGATCTCGTTCGGCAAGTTCACCTCGGCATTCACCGCGGGCCTGGGCTTCGTGCCCGGCTGGTTCATCAAGCTCGTGGTGCTGGCGCTGATCTGGGCCTACCTGCACCACTTCACCGCCGGCCTGCGCCACCTGTGGATGGACGTGAGCCACGACGCCGTGAACAAGCATTTCGGCAGCATGTCGGCGAAGGTCACGCTGGCGATCAGCCTCGGCCTGACGGTGATCCTCGGCGCCAAGCTCTTCGGCCTGTACTGAGCCCCCGGCCAGCGCACCGCCCTCCCTCTTTCCACGATTCCCAAGGATTTCCCCATGTCCGTGAACTATGGTTCCAAGCGCACCGTCGTCGGTGCCCACTACGGCACGCGCGACTGGCTCAGCCAGCGCGTCACCGCGGCCCTGATGGCCGTCTTCACCCTCGTCGTGCTGGCGCAGCTGGTGCTCACCAAGGGCCCCATCGGCTACGACCGCTGGGCCGGCATCTTCGGCGCCCAGTGGATGAAGGTCCTCACCTTCTCCGTCATCGTCGGCCTGGCATGGCATGCCTGGGTGGGCATGCGCGACGTGTGGATGGACTACGTCAAGCCCGTCGGCCTGCGCCTGGCGCTGCAAGCGGTCACGATCTTCTGGCTCGTCGGCTGTGCCGGCTGGGGCATCCAGATCCTCTGGCGCCTCTGATCCGATTCCCCCGCGACTGAAAGAGCACACAACAATGAGCTACACCAAAGCGAACATCACCACGCGCAAGTTCGACGTCGTCATCGTCGGCGCGGGCGGCTCCGGCATGCGTGCCGCGCTGGAACTCTCCCGCGCGGGCCTGAACGTGGCCTCGCTCTCCAAGGTCTTCCCCACCCGCTCGCACACCGTGGCGGCGCAGGGCGGCGTGTCGGCCTCGCTCGGCAACATGAGCGAGGACAACTGGCACTACCACTTCTACGACACCATCAAGGGCTCCGACTGGCTGGGCGACCAGGACGCCATCGAGTTCATGTGCCGCGAGGCCCCCAAGGTGGTGTATGAGCTGGAACACTTCGGCATGCCCTTCGACCGCAACCCGGACGGCACCATCTACCAGCGCCCCTTCGGCGGCCACACGGCCAACTACGGCGAGAAGCCCGTGCAGCGCGCCTGCGCCGCGGCCGACCGCACCGGCCACGCCATGCTGCACACGCTCTACCAGCAGAACGTGAAGGCCAAGACGAACTTCTTCGTCGAGTGGATGGCCCTGGACCTGATCCGCGACGCCTCCGGCGACGTGGTCGGCGTGACCGCCCTCGAACTGGAAACCGGCGAGCTCTACCAGCTGCAGGCCAAGGCCGTGCTGCTGGCCACCGGCGGCGCGGGCCGCATCTTCGCGGCATCGACCAACGCGTTCATCAACACCGGCGACGGCCTGGGCATGGCGGCCCGTGCCGGCATCCCGCTGCAGGACATGGAGTTCTGGCAGTTCCACCCCACCGGCGTGGCCGGCGCGGGCGTGCTGCTGACCGAGGGCTGCCGCGGCGAAGGCGCCATCCTGCTCAACAGCAACGGCGAACGCTTCATGGAGCGCTACGCGCCCACGCTGAAGGACCTGGCGCCGCGCGACTTCGTCTCCCGCTCCATGGACCAGGAGATCAAGGAAGGCCGCGGCTGCGGTCCCAACAAGGACTACGTGCTGCTCAAGCTCGACCACCTGGGCGCGGAGACCATCCACAAGCGCCTGCCCTCGGTGTACGAGATCGGCGTCAACTTCGCCAACGTGGACATCACGAAGGAACCGATCCCGGTCGTGCCCACCATCCACTACCAGATGGGCGGCATCCCGACCAACATCAACGGCCAGGTCGTGATCCAGAACGGCGAGGTCCACAACCAGGTGGTGAACGGCCTGTACGCCGTGGGCGAATGCTCCTGCGTGTCGGTGCACGGCGCCAACCGCCTGGGCACGAACTCGCTGCTCGACCTGCTGGTGTTCGGCAAGTCCGCCGGCCGCCACATCGTCGAGATGGTCAAGAACAGCGGCGAGCACAAGCCCCTGCCGGCCGACGGCGCCGACCGCACGCTGGCGCGCCTGAACCAGCTGCAGGAATCCAGCCAGGGCATCTACGCCCAGGACATCGCCAACGACATCCGCGCATCGATGCAGCAGCACGCCGGCGTGTTCCGCACGCAGGAAAGCATGGACGAAGGCGTGGTGAAGGTGAACGCCATCCGCGAGCGCGTGGGCGCGATCACGCTGAAGGACAAGTCCAAGGTGTGGAACACGGCCCGCATGGAAGCGCTGGAAGTGGACAACCTCATCGAGGTCGCCCAGGCGACGATGGTCTCGGCCGCCGCCCGCAAGGAATGCCGCGGCGCGCACACGGTGTACGACTACGAGCACCCCGCCGACCACCCCGACTTCCCGCTGGGCCGCAACGACAAGGAGTGGATGAAGCACACGCTGTGGCACAGCGGCAGCAACAGCCTCACCTACAAGCCCGTGAACCTCAAGCCCCTGACCGTGGACAGCGTGCCGCCCAAGGTCCGCACGTTCTGATACGCCCCCGAGAACCCACGAGACACCACCATGAAGCGCACCTTTCAAATCTACCGCTACGATCCGGACAAGGACGCCAAGCCCTACATGCAGACCGTCGAGATCGAGCTCGACGGCCATGAGCGCATGCTGCTCGACGCCCTGGTCAAGCTGAAGGCGCAGGACCCGTCCATCTCGTTCCGCCGCTCCTGCCGCGAAGGCGTCTGCGGCTCCGACGCGATGAACATCAACGGCAAGAACGGCCTGGCGTGCCTCACCAACATGAACACGCTCAAGGGCACCATCGTGCTCAAGCCGCTGCCGGGCCTGCCCGTGATCCGCGACCTGATCGTGGACATGACGCAGTTCTTCAAGCAGTACCACTCGATCAAGCCCTACCTCATCACGGAAGGCATCACGCCCGAGAAGGAGCGCCTGCAGTCCCCCGAGGAGCGCGACGAGCTCAACGGCCTGTACGAGTGCATCCTGTGCGCGAGCTGCTCCACGAGCTGCCCGAGCTTCTGGTGGAACCCCGACAAGTTCGTGGGCCCTGCCGGCCTGCTGCAGGCCTACCGCTTCATCGCCGACAGCCGCGACGAAGCCACGGGCGCCCGCCTGGACAACCTGGAAGACCCCTACCGCCTCTTCCGCTGCCACACCATCATGAACTGCGTGGACGTGTGCCCCAAGGGCCTCAACCCCACGAAGGCCATCGGCAAGATCAAGGAACTGATGGTGCGCCGCGCCGTCTGACTTGAACATGCCAGAAGACCTGCTCGACGACCGCGAAGTCGCCAAGCTCCGGTGGCGCAGCCGCCGGGGCCTGGTAGAGAACGACCTCTTCATCGAGCAGTTCTTCGCGACCCATGGCTCCCGCCTGACGCATCGCCAGGCGCAGGGCATCGCCACCCTGATGGACCTCTCCGACAACGACCTGCTGGACCTGCTGCTGCGGCGCAAGGAACCCTCCGGCGAGCTCGACACCGGGGACGTCAGGGAGGTGCTCGAACTGCTGCGCCGCCGCGCGCCGGCAACTCCACCGCTTGCGGGCTAACTACGAAGGAAACTCAATGAAACTGGCAGACAACAAAGCAACGCTCTCGTTCAGCAATGGCAGCCCGAGCGTGGAATTGCCCGTGTACCACGGCAGCGTGGGTCCGGACGTGGTGGACATCCGCAAGCTCTACGCCCAGACGGGCATGTTCACGTACGACCCGGGCTTCCTGTCCACGGCCGCATGCCAGTCGTCGATCACCTACATCGACGGCGACAAGGGTGAACTGCTCT
Source organism: Paracidovorax avenae ATCC 19860 (assembly GCF_000176855.2). Taxonomy (NCBI): domain Bacteria; kingdom Pseudomonadati; phylum Pseudomonadota; class Betaproteobacteria; order Burkholderiales; family Comamonadaceae; genus Paracidovorax; species Paracidovorax avenae. Next base: position 3,327,026 of record NC_015138.1, read on the forward strand.
ACCGCGGCTACCCGATCGAGCAACTGGCCACCAATTGCGACTACCTCGAGACCTGCTACCTGCTGCTCAAGGGCGAGCTGCCGAACGCCACGCAGAAGCAGGAGTTCAGCGACAGCGTGACCAAGCACACGATGGTCAACGAGCAGATGCAGTTCTTCCTGCGCGGCTTCCGCCGCGACGCACACCCGATGGCCGTGCTCACGGGCCTGGTGGGCGCCCTCTCGGCCTTCTACCACGACAGCACGGACATCAACAATCCGCAGCACCGCGAGATCTCGGCCATCCGCCTGATCGCCAAGATGCCGACCCTGGTCGCCATGGCCTACAAGTACGGCGTGGGCCAGCCCTACATGTACCCGCAGAACGACCTGAGCTATGCCGGCAACTTCCTGCGCATGATGTTCGGCACGCCCTGCGAGGAATACAAGGTCAACCCCGTGCTCGAGCGCGCGCTGGACCGCATCTTCATCCTGCACGCCGACCACGAGCAGAACGCCTCCACCTCCACGGTGCGCCTGTGCGGCTCGTCGGGCACCAACCCGTTCGCCGCCATCGCGGCCGGCGTGGCCTGCCTCTGGGGCCCCGCCCACGGCGGCGCCAACGAAGCGGCCCTGAACATGCTGCACGACATCCAGGCCCAGGGCGGCGTGGAGAAGATCGGCGAGTTCATCAAGCAGGTCAAGGACAAGAACTCCGGCGTCAAGCTCATGGGCTTCGGCCACCGCGTGTACAAGAACTACGACCCGCGCGCCAAGCTCATGCAGGAAACCTGCAACGAGGTGCTGGCCGAGCTGGGCCTGGAAAAGGACCCGCTGTTCGCCCTGGCCAAGGAACTCGAGAAGATCGCCCTGGAAGACGACTACTTCGTGCAGCGCAAGCTCTACCCGAACGTGGACTTCTACTCCGGCATCGTGCAGCGCGCCATCGGCATCCCGGTGAACCTGTTCACCGGCATCTTCGCCCTGGCCCGCACCGTGGGCTGGATCGCCCAGCTCAACGAGATGATCGGCGACCCCGAGTACAAGATCGGCCGTCCGCGCCAGCTGTTCGTGGGCGCCGAGCCGCGCACGGTGAAGCCGATCGCGCAGCGCTGATATGTCGACGCGCGGCCGATAGATGGCCGCGCCGGTAAGGAACAAACCGCCGCGGGGCATGTCTCCGTGGCGGTTTTTTCATTGTTCGCTCTGCCGGGAGTGCTCACGGCTGCTGCTCTGCCGCCGCGTATGTCCATACAGCCTGTATCCCACCCATCCGCCCAGCAGGAAGGCCATGCAGCACACGCCCAGCGAGATCAGGATGAGATCTCCGATGTCGTTGTCGCTCCTGATGTAACGTGGGCCATACCATGCGGCAAAGCCGTGGAACATGCCGAAGTACGCTGCGGCGGCGAAAAATATGCCGAGGAAAACAGTCCCAAAGACCTTCATGACACATTCCTACTGATCCGTCGCCAGCCGCGAAAACAGCTGCAGATCGATCGCCCGCCCCTCCTTCATCTCATACCCCCGCCGCACCCCCTCGCGCGTGAACCCCAGCCTCGCCAGCAGCGCCGCGCTGGCATGGTTCTCCATGTCCACATCGGCGCCGATCCGGTGGATGCCCAGCCGGCCGAAGGCATGGCGGATGGCCGCGGCGACGGCCTCGCGGGCCAGGCCCTGGCCCCAGTGCGCCGGCAGCAGCCAGTAGCCGATCTCGGCCCGGCGGTGTTCCCGGTCGATGTCGTTGAAGCCGCAGGCCCCGATCAGGTGCTCCGGGGCCCCGGCCAGGCAGATGCACCACCATTGCCCGGTGCCTTCCTGCTGGATGCGGCCGTACCAGTGGAGCTGCTCGCGGGTGGCTTCCAGGCTGGCATAGCGCACGCCGTAGTGTTCGATGACGCGCGGATCGCTCAGGCCCTCGAAGACGCCGGGCAGGTCGCCCCCGCGGAAGGGACGCAGCAGGCAGCGGGGGGTGTGGATCTCGATATCAGGGAATGCGGTCGATATGGTCAATGGCATATGGTCGGAATTCAGTCGCCGAAGCGCTCCCGGTAGGCCTGGGGCGGAATGCCCAGGTGCCGCAGGAACAGGTGCCGCAGCGCCTGCTCCGAGCCCAGCCCGACGCGCGCGGCCACGGTCTTGAGCGGCAGGGCGGCGTCGGATTCGAGCAGCCGGCGCGCGGCCTCCAGCCGGGCCGACTCCAGGAAGGCCGAGGGGCTGCGCCCCGTTTCCTGCGCGAACACGCGGCGGAAGTGGCGCTCGCTCATCGCGGCGTGCCCGGCCAGCACCTGCAGGGTGAGCGGCTCGGACAGGTGCTCCAGCGCCCAGGCCTGCACCTCCTGCATGCCGCGGTGGGTGGTGGCCTGGCTCGCGAGCTGCACGCTGAACTGCGATTGCCCGCCGGGCCGCTTGAGGTACATGACCATGTCGCGCGCCACCTCCAGTGCGAGGGCATGGCCGTAGTCTTCCTCCACCAGCGCAAGGGCGAGGTCGATGCCCGCGGTGACGCCGGCCGAGGTCCAGAGGTGGCCGTCGCGCACGTAGATCGCATCGGGATCGACCGCCACGCCCGGATGCAATTCCTGCAGCCGGGCGGCCACGCTCCAGTGGGTCGCGGCCCGGCGTCCGTCGAGCAGGCCGGCGGCGGCCAGGAAGAAGCTGCCGGAGCACAGGGCTACCATGCGGCGCACGCGCGGTGCCGCGGTGCGCGCCCATGCCACGATCTCCGGGGCATCGGCCAGGGCCGCCTCGATGTGGCGGGCGCCGACCAGCAGGGCCGTGTCCGGCATCGCCCCGCACGCCGGATCGCCGCCGGTGCACAGCACCTCGGTGGCGTCCAGGGCCATCAGCGTGTCGGAGCGCACGGCGCCCCGCGTGCGGGCGGCGATGGACACGGCATAGCCGGGCGGCCGGCCGCGCCGCGCGAGGTGCACATTCGCATAGTCGAACACCGAGAGCGGCCCCACGGCTTCCAGCGCCTTGAATCCCGGATAGACGACGATGTGGACGGACAGGGGCTGGGCGGGGTGCATGCGGTGGGGTGGGAGGCGATCATCGGACAAAGCGGGCCGGTCACCGGACATCGGCGGGCCCGTGCTGGCCAGGCCTGCCCGGCTTGCTCTATAAAGCGGGATTGCTTTTTTCGCTCGCGCGGCCCGGCCGTCCGGGGCATGCGCGGATTGTCCCCGATCGACATGCCGCGCCCCGGGGCAGGCCGCCCGCCCTCCTCTCCTTCCCTTTCGAAAGCACCCCCATGAAGACCAAAGCAGCCGTTGCCTGGAAATCCGGCGAACCCCTGACCATCGAGACCGTGGACCTCCAGGGCCCGAAGTTCGGCGAGGTGCTGGTGGAGATCAAGGCCACGGGCATCTGCCACACCGATTACTACACCCTCTCGGGCGCCGATCCGGAAGGCATCTTCCCGGCCATCCTGGGCCATGAAGGCGCGGGCGTGGTCGTGGACGTGGGCCCGGGCGTCACCTCGCTCAAGAAGGGCGACCACGTGATCCCGCTCTACACGCCCGAGTGCCGCCAGTGCAAGTTCTGCCTCTCGCGCAAGACCAACCTGTGCCAGCTGATCCGCGGCACGCAGGGCAAGGGCCTGATGCCCGACGCCACCAGCCGCTTCAGCATCGACGGCCAGCCGATCTTCCACTACATGGGTACCAGCACCTTCAGCAACTACACGGTGGCGCCGGAGATCTCGCTGGCCAAGATCCGCGAGGACGCGCCCTTCGACAAGGTCTGTTACATCGGTTGCGGCGTGACCACCGGCATCGGCGCGGTGCTGTTCACGGCCAAGGTGGAGGCCGGCGCGAACGTGGTGGTGTTCGGCCTGGGCGGCATCGGCCTGAACGTGATCCAGGGCGCGAAGATGGTGGGCGCGGACAAGATCATCGGCGTGGACATCAACCCCGCCCGCCAGGAGATGGCGCGCCAGTTCGGCATGACGCACTTCATCAACCCGAACGAAGTGGAGAACGTGGTGGATGCCATCGTGCAACTGACCGACGGCGGCGCAGATTACTCCTTCGAGTGCATCGGCAACACCAAGGTGATGCGCCAGGCGCTGGAGTGCACGCACAAGGGCTGGGGCCAGAGCATCATCATCGGCGTGGCAGAGGCCGGTGCCGAGATCAGCACCCGCCCGTTCCAGCTCGTCACGGGCCGGCAGTGGAAGGGCTCGGCCTTCGGCGGTGCGCGCGGCCGCACCGACGTGCCGAAGATCGTGGACTGGTACATGGAAGGCAAGATCGACATCGACAGCCTCATCACCCACACGATGCCCCTGGAGGACATCAACAAGGGCTTCGACCTGATGAAACGCGGCGAGTCGATCCGCGGCGTCGTCGTTTACTGATCCAATAGCGACTGCCGGGCCGGTGCCGCCCGGCATGCGATTCCGATCCACAGCCATGACCTACCAACCCATTGAACCTCCCGACGACGTGAAGGCCGCCCTGGAAGCGGCCGCGCGCAGGCCCCGCGCTGCCCAGGTGCCCGGCCTGGAACTGCTGGGCGAGCACGCCTGCTTCGGCGGCTCCCAGCGTTTCTACCGGCATTCTTCCGTGGAAATCGGTCTCCCGATGAAGTTCGGGGTGTACCTCCCTCCCGCGGCGCTGCGCGAACCCGGGCGCAAGGTGCCCACGCTGATGTACCTCGCAGGGCTGACCTGCACCGAGGAGACCTTCATGATCAAGGCAGGCGCCCAGCGCTTCGCCGCCGAACGGGGCATCGCCCTCATCTCGCCCGACACCAGCCCGCGCGGCCCGCAGGCCGAGGCCTTCGAGGGCGCCAGCACCGACTGGGACTTCGGCATCGGGGCCGGTTTCTACCTCGACGCCACCGAGGAGCCGTGGCAGCGCCACTGGCGCATGGAAAGCTACCTCATCGAGGAACTGATCCCGCTGCTGGAGCGGGTGCTGCCGATCGACACGGCGCGCCTGGGTGTCATGGGCCACTCCATGGGCGGCCACGGCGCGATCACGCTGGCCCTGCGCCACCGCGGCGTGTTCCGCTCCCTGTCGGCCATCGCGCCGATCTGCGCGGCCTCCCAGTGCGCCTGGGGCGACAAGGCCTTCCGCCGCTACTTCGGCGTGTCCTGCAAGACCTGGCAGGCGCACGACGCCACCGTGCTGATGCAGCGCCAGCCCACCGTGCCCTACCCGGACGGCATCCTGGTGGACCAGGGCATGGCGGATGCCTTCCTTGCCGAGCAACTGCACCCCCACGTGTTCGAAGCGGCATGCGCGCTGGTCAAGCAGCCGCTCACCCTGCGCCGGCACGCGGACTACGACCACGGCTACTACTTCGTCCAGTCGGTGATCGGCGACCACATCGCCCACCACGCAGACCGGCTGGGCTGAGGCCCGGCCTTTCCATTCCATCCCGGGCCGGCTCGGCCATTCGGGAAAATCCTGCCCGCCATCTTTCCGGATGACGGAATAATGTCGCCTTGATGACAGCAGCCGGACGGCCGGCAAGGCGACATGCAGGAGGGATGATGACAGCACACGACCCGCAGGGCCCGCAGGCCCTGGATGGGGCTGCCGGGCAGCGGATGCCCACGACGGCGCTCCCCGGCCGCGAGACCGGGCGGCCCGCGGGCCCATTAATGCTGTCTTAAGCCGCAGTTTTCACACTGCTGCCATGCTTTCGTCGTCCGTGCTCCCGTTCCGTTTCCCTTCCGCCGCGTCCGGCCGCCCCCTGGCCCGCACGTCCGCCGAAGGCCTGCATCCCATGGCCGTGCTGCTGATCGCCTGCCTCTGGATCGGCACGGTCTGCAATCTCCCTCTCTGGAGCGAAGTGGTGCGCCTGCCGGGCGCCCACACGCTGCGCGGCGGGGTGTTTTTCCTGGCCTTCATGGTGGCGGTGTCGTTCGCCACGGCGGCCGTGCTCTCGATCCTTGCCTGGGGCAAGGCGCTCAAGCCCGTGCTCTCGCTGGCCGTTCTGGCGGCCGCGGCAGGCGCCTATTTCATGGGCACCTACGGCATCGTGATCGATCCGGGCATGATCACCAACGTGGTCCAGACGGATGCACGCGAGGCCGCCGACCTGGTCACCTGGAAGCTGCCGCTGTCGATGCTCGCCATGGCCGGCCCGCCGCTGGTGTGGCTGGCCCGGATCCGGGTGCGCCCGCTGGGATGGCGCCGCCGGGCGGTGCACCAAGCGGCCTTCATGCTGGGCGCGCTGGCCGTCGCGGCGGCCTGTATCCTGGCGGTCTTCCAGGACTTCTCGTCCACCATGCGCAATCACACGCGCATGCGCTACCTGATCAATCCGCTCAACAGTGTCTATGCCGTCGGCAGCCTGGCGGCCAAGCCGCTGCGCCGCAGCCGCGGCCCGCTGCAGCCGCTGGGTCGCGACGCCCGGCTGGGCGCAAGCTATGCGGGACAGGCCAGGCCCCCGCTGCTGGTGCTGGTGCTGGGTGAAACCGGCCGCAGCGGCAATTTCGGCCTCAACGGCTATGCGCGCGAGACGACGCCCGAGCTGTCGGCCCGCAAGGACATCGCCAGCGCCACCGATGCCTGGTCCTGCGGAACCAGCACGGCGGCATCCGTGCCCTGCATGTACGCGCACCTGGGCAAGGAAGCCTACGAAAAGCGCGGCGCGGACTACGAAACCCTGATGGACGTGCTGCAGCATGCCGGGCTGGCCGTGCTGTGGGTGGACAACCAGTCCGGCTGCAAGGGCGTGTGCGACCGCGTGCCCACGGTCAGCACCTCTGCCACGCCGACCGATCCGACCTGGTGCGCGGACGGCAAGGAGTGCCTGGACGACGTCATGCTGCAGGGGCTGGATGCGCGCATCGCCGCGCTTCCCGCCGAGCAGCGCGCGCGGGGCGTGGTGGTGGTGCTGCACCAGATGGGCAGCCACGGGCCGGCGTACACCCGGCGCTCGCTGCCCTCGCAGAAGAAGTTCCTGCCCGAGTGCACGACCTCCGCGCTGCAGGAATGCACGCGCGAGCAGGTGGTGAATGCCTACGACAACAGCATCGTCTCCACGGACCATTTCCTGAACAGCACCATCGGCTGGCTGGAGGCACGCTCGGCCAGCGCCGAGACCGCCATGGTGTACGTGGCCGACCATGGCGAATCCCTGGGCGAGGGCGGCATCTACCTGCACGGCATGCCCTACTCCATCGCGCCCGACGTGCAAAAGCACGTGCCGTGGATCACCTGGCTGTCGCCCGCCATGCAGCAGCGCAGCGGCATCGCGACCGCCTGCCTGCAGAAGGACCTGCGCAGCCGCCGCATCACGCACGACAACTATTTCCACTCCGTGCTCGGGCTCATGGACGTGCAGACCGGCGCCTACCAGCCGGCGCAGGACATGTACGCGGCTTGCCGCGTGGCGGCACGCGGCTGAGAAGCGGCCCGGTGCAGGCGTACTGCCGGGATGCGAGCGGCCACAATGCCGCCCATGAACCTGCGCTTCGTCGAGGCCTTCCACTGGGCTGTTTCGCTCAAGAGCATCACGCGGGCTGCTGAAAAGCTGCACATCACCCAATCCGCCCTGTCGAGCCGCATCGCTTCGCTGGAGGCCGAACTGGGCGTGGTGCTGCTGGACCGGCGCGAGCGCCAGTTCCGGCTCACGGCCGCGGGCCAGCGCTTCCAGCGGCTGGCGGTGCAGTTGCTGGCTCTGCAGCGGCGCGTGAAGGAGGAACTGGGCAGCAGCCCGACGGCGCCGGCCGTACTGCGCATCGGCGCCATCGAATCGGTGGTGCACAGCTGGCTGACCGGCTGGCTGCAGGAGATGCGCAAGAGCCGGCCGGGGTTCGAGCTGGAGCTCACCGTGGACACCTCCGCGGTGCTGGCGGACCAGGTGCGGCGCGGTGCGCAGGATCTCGTCTTCACGGGGATGCCCGTGGCGGACAACGGTGTGCGCAACCACTCCATGGCGCCCATGGAGATGGTGTTCGTGGGCCACAAGGCGCTGCACACCGAGCGCCACTATGACCTCGCGCGGCTCGCACAGCACGACCTGCTGACCTTCCTGCGCGGCTCCCAGCCCCACCAGACGCTCATGAAGCTCTTCCAGGAGGCCGCGGTGCCGGTACCGAGGGTGCATGCCGTCTCGTCCATTTCCGCCATGCTGCAACTCGTGGAAGGCGAATTCGGCATCGCATTGCTGCCGCGCGCGGTCACCCGGCACCTGTCGGGGCGCATGCCGCTGCGCGTCCTGCCCAGCGATTGCGTGCTCACGCCCCTTCCCATCCACGCCTGCTTTCGCGAGGATCCCGGCTCGGACATCGCCGAAACGGTGCTCGGTTCGGCACAGGCCTATGCCGCACGCACCATGGTGGCGCGCCGGAGGAAGCCGGTGGCCTGAATGCCCCGCAGCGGTGCAGCAGCCCTGGGGAAAGCCCCGATGGGCGGCAGGCCGCTTTCACCGTATTGGAATTTCAGATGCCACCATCGATTTTTTCGATGGAGGCCGCGCGAGATTTTGCGTTGGATCGGCCTGGGGGCGGCTTCGACAATGCGCCGCATTGCAATCGCGTTACCCCATGAAACACCTCACCCTCCGGCAGAAGCTCTGGCTTCCCCTCGTCCTGGCCCTGCTGGGCCTGTTCGCCCTCACGTTCGTGAATGCCTGGCAGACACGCACGCTCCAGTACGAAGCGCGGCGCACCGCCCTGGCCGACATCACCGACATGGCGCTGTCCGTCGTCGGCGACTACGACAAGCAGGCCCGGTCCGGAAAGATGACGCAGGAGGAGGCACGCCGCGCCGCCCGGGAACGCGTGGCGGCGCAGCGCTACGGCAAGGACGGCTACGTGACGATCGTGGGCGCCGACTCCGCCATGGTGATGCATCCGATCAAGCCCGAGCTCGACGGCAGGAACATGCTGTCCTTCAAGGATGCCAAGGGCACGCCGCTGTATGTCGATATCGCGGCCGCCGGCAGTTCGGCGCGGGGCCGAGGCTTCCTCGAATACTGGTGGCCACGGCCCGGCAGCGACGCCCCCAGCCCCAAAATCGGCTATGCGGTGCGCTTCAAGCCGTGGAACTGGGACCTGGTGGCGGGCGACTACGTGGACGACATCGAGCAGACATTCCGCAGCACGCTCTACCGCGCGCTGGGCGTGCTCGCCCTGCTCGGCATCTGCATTTCGGTGATCACGGGCTTCGTCGTGCGCGACATCGAGCGTTCGGTGGGCGGCGAGCCCGCCGCGGCAGCGCAGGCCGCACTGCGCATGGCCGAGGGCGACCTGCAGGCCTCCATCGCCCTGCGGCGCGGCGACGATCGCAGCCTGATGCATGCCATCGGCTTCATGCGCGACCGGCTCGGGCACATCCTGCAGCGCATCCAGCAGGCCACAGGCACGATCGACCACGCCGCCGCGGAGATCGCGCAGGGCAATGCCGACCTGTCACGCCGCACGGAACAGCAGGCCTCCTCGCTGCAGCAGACGGCCTCCAGCATGGAAGAACTCACCGCCACGGTGCGGCAGAACGCCGACAACGCCCGGCAGGCCGCGCAGTACGTGTCCGCCACGGCGCAGACGGCCGCCCAGGGCGGCGAAGCCGTGGGCAGGGTCGTGGAAAGCATGCGGGCCATCAACGCCAGTTCGGGCAAGATCAGCGAGATCATCGGCGTGATCGACGGCATCGCGTTCCAGACCAACATCCTGGCGCTGAACGCGGCCGTGGAAGCCGCCCGCGCGGGCGAGCAGGGCCGCGGCTTCGCGGTGGTGGCGGGCGAGGTGCGCAGCCTGGCGCAGCGTTCCGCCTCGGCGGCGCGCGAGATCAAGGCCCTCATCAGCGAATCGGTGGCCGAGGTGCGCAGCGGCTCCGACCTGGTCGAACAGGCGGGCCGCACCATGGGCGACGTGGTGGACTCGGTGCAGCGCATCTCGGGCCTGATGGAGGGTATCGCCTCGGCCAATGCACAGCAGACCGCCGGCATCGAGGAGGTGAACCGCGCCGTGACCCAGATGGACGAGATGACCCAGCAGAACGCCGCCATGGTGGAAGAAGCCAGCGCGGCCACCTCGGCCATGGCTGCGCAGGTGGCGGTGCTGCGCGATGCGCTCGCCGTGTTCCGCCTGCAGGGCAGCGACCTGGCGCAGCTGGATGCCCGCCCGGCGCATCCGCTGCCGGCCCTGGCCCCCTGAACGCACGGGGCCGCGCGCGCGTCTTCCTTTTTAGTCCAGCTGCCCCTGGCAGAGGTACTTGGTGTGGAGGTAGTCGTCCAGCCCGTGGGTGGAACCTTCGCGGCCGTAGCCGGATTCCTTCACGCCGCCGAAGGGTGCGGCCTCGGCCGCCAGCGCGCCTTCGTTGATGCCCACGATGCCCGTCTCCAGCGCATCGGCCACGCGCCAGATGCGGCGCACGTCATTGCTGTAGAAGTACGCGGCCAAGCCGAAGGGCGTGTCGTTGGCGGCGGCGATCACTTCCTCTTCGCCGTCGAAGACGGTGAGCGGCGCCACCGGGCCGAAGGTCTCCTCGCAGGCGCAGGCCATGCTGGCGTCGGCGCCCGTGAGCACGGTGGGCGCGTAGTAGTGGGCGCCCAGCTCCACCAGCCGCCGGCCGCCCGCGAGCACCTTCGCGCCACGGGCCACGGCGTCCTGCACATGGCGCTCGATCTTCTCGACGGCGCGCGCGTTGATCATCGGGCCGATCTGCGAGGCCGGGTCCGTGGCCGGGCCCACCTGGAGCGCTGCCACCCGCGCGGCGAGCTTGCCCGCGAACTCGTCGTGTACGGCCGCGTGCACGTACACCCGGTTCGGGCTCACGCAGGTCTGCCCGCCGTTCCTGAACTTCGCGGCCATGAATCCGCCCACGGCGGCGTCCACGTCGGCATCCTCGAACACGATGAAGGGGGCATTGCCGCCCAGCTCCAGCGAGAGCTTCTTGAGCGTGTCGGCGCTGCGGCGCGCCAGGTGCTTGCCCACGGGCGTGGAGCCGGTGAAGGTGATCTTGCGCACGCGGGAATCGTCGAGCCAGGCATCCACCACTGCGGGCGTGTGCTCGCGCGAGGCGGTGACGATGTTGAGCACGCCCGGTGGAATGCCCGCTTCCTCGGCCAGGGCGACGAGCGCGAGCGAGGTGAGCGGCGTGTCCTCGGCCGGCTTGCAGACCACCGTGCAGCCGGCGGCGAGCGCGGGGGCGATCTTGCGCGCGATCATCGCGGCGGGGAAGTTCCACGGCGTGATGGCGGCCACCACGCCCACGGGCTCCTTGAGGGCGAACATGCGCCGGCCCGGCACGGGCGCGGGGATGACCTCGCCGTTCATGCGCGTGGCCTCTTCGCCGAACCATTCGATGTAGCTCGCGGCATAGGCGACCTCGCCCTTGCCCTCGGCGAGCGGCTTGCCCTGCTCCAGCGAGATGAGTGCGCCGAGCCCTTCCTGGTGGGCCAGGACGAGATCGTTCCAGCGCTTGATGAGGGCCGCGCGCTGCTTGGCCGGCACGTGGCGCCAGGTGGCGAAGGCCGCGTGGGCGGCGTCGGTGGCGGCGCGCGCGTCCTCGGCGCTGCCGTCGGGCACGTGCGCGATCGTGTCGCCCGTGGCCGGATCGGTGACGGCGAAGGTGGCGCCGCTGGCGGCCGCCTGCCAGCGGCCGGCAATGCAGAGCTGGCTGCGCACCAGCGGCTGGGCGGCGGCGGAGAGAGCGGAAGTGGCGGAAGGGATCGAAGCGGAAGAAGTCATGGTGCGTGAAAAGGCAGGAGGGAGGTCGATTTCGTGGCCAGCTCAAGCCGCGGCTGAGATGACGGCGGCGATGGCCTCGCCCACCTGCGTGGTATTGGCCGTGCCGCCCAGGTCCGGCGTCTTCGGGCCGCTCCTGATCACCTCTTCGATCGCCGCGACGATCGCATCGTGCGCCTGCCGCCCTGCGCCCTGGCCCTGCGTCAGGAAGTCCAGCATCAGCGCCCCCGACCACACCATCGCGATCGGGTTGGCGATGTTCCTGCCGTAGATGTCCGGCGCCGAGCCGTGCACCGGCTCGAACAGGCTCGGGAACGTGCGCTCGGGGTTCAGGTTGGCCGACGGCGCCAGGCCGATCGTGCCGGTGGTCGCCGGGCCCAGGTCCGACAGGATGTCGCCGAACAGGTTCGTCGCCGCCACCACGTCGAAGCGCCCGGGCTGCAGCACGAAGCGCGCCGTCAGGATGTCGATGTGCTGCTTGTCCAGCGTGATGCCGGGGTAGCCCTTGGCCACGTCGTCTGCACGCTGGTCCCACCAGGGCATGCTGATGGCGATGCCGTTGCTCTTGGTGGCGAGCGTCACGTGTTTCTTCGGGCGGCTCTGGGCGAGGTCGAAGGCGAACTTCAGCAGCCGTTCGGCGCCCTTGCGCGAATACACCGACTCCTGGATCACGATCTCGCGGTCCGTGCCCTCGTACATGATGCCGCCCAGCGAGGTGTACTCGCCCTCGGTGTTCTCGCGCACCACGTAGTAGTCGATGTCGCCGGGCTTGCGGCCGGCCAGCGGGCAGGGCACGCCCTCGAACAGGCGCACGGGGCGCAGGTTGATGTACTGGTCGAACTCGCGGCGGAACTTCAGCAGCGATCCCCAGAGCGAGACATGGTCGGGCACGGTGGCGGGCCAGCCGACGGCGCCGAAGAAGATCGCGTCCATGCCCTGCAACTGCGCCTTCCAGTCGTCGGGCATCATCTTTCCGTGGGCGAGGTAGTAGTCGCAGCTCGCCCAGTCGAAGGTGTGCAGTTCCAGCGCGAAGCCGAAGCGCCCGGCCGCCGCCTGGATCGCCCGCAGCCCCTCGGGCATGACTTCCTTGCCGATGCCGTCGCCGGGCAGCACCGCGATGCGGAAAATGGTCTCCATGGTCTTCCTCGGTTCGTCGGGTTATGCAGCCTGCGCCGCAAGGGAGCGGGCCGGGGCCGCCCTGTCCTGCTCTTCGAGCCAGCCCTGGCGCAGTTCAGGCACGGAGCGGGCGAGCAGTTCGTAGTACGGATGGTGGGGGCCGCGGTCGAAATCCGCGCGCGCCACCTGGTCCAGCTTGCGGCCGTGCTGCATGACGACGATCTCGTCGCACACCGCGCGCACCGTGTGCAGGTCGTGGCTGATGAAGAGGTAGGAAACGCCCAGTTCCCGGCGCAGTTCCGCCATGAGGTCGAGCACCGCGGCGCCCACCACGGTATCGAGCGCGGAGGTGACTTCGTCGCAGAGGATGAGGTCCGGGTCGGCCGCGAGCGCGCGGGCGAGGTTGACGCGCTGCTTCTGCCCGCCCGAGAGGCCGCCGGGCAGCCGGTCCGCCACGGTGTGCGGCAGCTTGACGAGGTCCAGCAGCTGGCGGATGCGCTGCTGCAGCGCCGGCCCGCGCAGGCCCTTGTAGAACTCCAGCGGCCGCGCCAGGATGCGGCCGATGGTGTGGGACGGATTCAGCGCCGTATCGGCCATCTGGAACACGATCTGGATGCGGCGCAGTTCCTCGCGCTCGCGCTGTGCGAGCGCGGGCCTGAGTTCGCGCCCGTTGAACACCACGGAGCCGGCATGCGCGGGAATCAGGCCCGCGATGGCGCGCGCGAGCGTGGTCTTGCCCGAGCCGGATTCGCCGATCACGCCGATGGCCTGGCCACGGCGCACCGTGAGGCTCACGTCGTCCAGGATCAACGCCGCCGGCCGGCCCTGCGCATCCTTCGGGCCGTAGCCGGCCGACAGGTGGCGCACGTCCAGCAGCACGGCGCCCTCCCCGCCCGCGCCGCCCTCGCGCGCCGCCGGCCGCGCCGCCGCCAGCAGGCTGCGGGTGTAGGGATGTTCCGGCGCCTCCAGGATGCGCGCGGTGGAATTGAGCTCCTGCATCTGCCCGCCGCGCAGCACCAGGATGTGGTCGGCCATCTGCGCCACCACGGCCAGGTCGTGGCTGACGTACACGGCCGTGGCGCGACGCTCGCGCACCACGCGGCGGAAGGCGCGCAGCACCTCGATCTGCGTGGTCACGTCCAGCGCCGTGGTGGGCTCATCGAGGATGACCAGGTCCGGGTCGGTGATGAGCGCCATCGCCGCCATGATGCGCTGCAGCTGGCCGCCGGACACCTGGTGCGGATAGCGGCTGCCGATGGTGTCGGGATCGGGCAGCGCCAGTTCGCGGAAGAGCTGCACGGCCTTCGCCTCGGCCTCGGCGCGCGGCAGGGTGCCGTGGATGCGCGCGGGCTCCACCACCTGGTCCATGAGGGTGCGCGACGGGTTGAACGAGGCGGCAGCGCTCTGGGCGATATAGGCCACGGTGCGGCCCCGCAGGGCGCGCTGGCCTGCTGCGGAGAGCCCCAGCACGTCCACGTCGCCGATGCGCACGCTGCCCCCGGAGATGCGGCAGCCCTCGCGCGCATGGCCCATGAGGGCCAGCGCGGTGGTCGTCTTGCCCGAGCCGGATTCGCCGATCAGCGCCAGCACCTCGCCCGGCGCGATCGAGAAGCTGACGCGGTCCACCAGCGTCTGGCCGCCCGCGGTGATGTGCAGGTCCTGCACGGTGACGGATGCTCCCATCAGCGGGCTCCTCGTTCGCGGGCGGCGCGGCCCGGCAGGTTGTCGATGACGAGATTGACGGCGATGGTCAGGCTCGCGATGGCGATGGCCGGGGCGATCACGGCGGCACCGCCCTCGGGCAGCGCGCCGATGTTCTCGCGCACCAGCGATCCCCAGTCCGCCTCGGGCGGCTGTATCCCCAGACCCAGGAAGCTCAGGCTGGCGAGCAGCAGCACCACGTAGACGAAGCGCAGTCCCAGGTCGGCGAGCATGGGCCCCAGGATGTTGGGCAGGATCTCGCGCAGCATCACGTAGAGCGTGCCCTCCCCGCGCGTGCGGGCCACGACCACGTAGTCGAGCGCATTGATGTTCACCGCCAGCGAGCGCGCGATGCGGTATGCGCCCGGCACGTAGATGATGGCGGCCGTGGCCACCAGCATGGCCACCGACGAGCCGAAGCCGGCGACCATGATGAGCGCGAACATCTTGCTCGGGATGGCAGTGAGCGTGTCGAGCACGCGGCTCAGCACCGCGTCGAGCTTGCCGCCCACGGCCGCGGCGAGCAGCGCGAGCACGGTGCCGGTGCCGCTGGCCAGGAGCGTGGCCAGCAATGCCACGCCGACGGTGTAGCGTGCGCCGTTCACGACGCGTGCCAGCATGTCCCGGCCGAGATAGTCCGTGCCCAGCCAGTGGGCCGCGCCGATGGGCGCGAACACGTCCGTGCCGCCGCCGGACGCCGTGGGCGTGGCGCCCAGCAACCAGGGGCCGGCCAGCGCAGCCAGCATCCAGAACAGCAGTACGGCCAGCGCCAGCAGCCCCAGCGGGCCGAGGCCGCCGAGCCAGCGCAGCGCGCGCTGCAGTCCGCCGCGCCGGGACGCGGGCGCCGCGGGTGCGCCGGGCGAAGGAGAAACGGTATCCATCGGTGGGGCTCCTTGGTCGGAATGCGCGATGTCAGCGGTGGCGCAGGCGCGGGTTGGCGACGATGCCGCACAGGTCGGCCAGCGTGACGAGGATCAGGTAGCCCGCGCAGAAGATCATGGCGCAGGCCTGCACCAGCGGCATGTCCCGCTGGGTCACGCCATCGACCATGAGCTTGGCGATGCCCGGGTAATTGAAGATGGTCTCGATGATGATCACGCCGCCCAGCAGGTACGACAGCGATAGCGCCACTGCGTTGGCGATGGGCCCCACCGCATTGGGCAGCGCATGCGCCATCACGGTGCGCAGCGGCGAGGCGCCCTTGAGCCGGACCATTTCGATGTAGGGGGCCTGCAGCTGGTCGCTGACGGCCGCGCGGGTCATGCGCATCATTTGCGCCACGATCACGCAACACAGGCTGAGCACCGGCATCGCGAAGGCGCGCAGCATCTGGCCCACGGATTCGATGTCGTTCACATAGGACAGGGCGGGCAGCCAGCGCAGCTGCACCGCGAACACCAGCACCGCGAGGGTGGCGACCAGGAACTCCGGCACGGACACCACCGCCACCGCCCCGGTGGAAACCACCCGGTCGAACCACGAGCCCCGCCACACCGCGCAGGCGATGCCGAGCGCCAGCGCGATGGGCACCGAGAACAGCGCCGTCACCGCCGCGAGCAGCAGCGAATTGGGCAGCCGGCTCGCGATCAGTTCGCCCACCGGCATCTGCGTGGTGGCCGACATGCCCAGGTCGCCCCGGACCGCCCCGCCCAGCCAGCGCACGTAGCGCAGGGGCGCGGGCACATCCAGCCCCATCTGCGATCGCAGCGCGGCCAGCGCCTCGGGCGTGGCGTCCTGGCCGAGCTGCTCCTGCGCGGCATCGCCGGGCAGCACGGCCGTGATGGCGAACACGACGGCCGACACCGCGAGCAGCGACAGCAGCGCGAGCAGCACGCGCTGCGCCAGGAGCTTGAGAATCACACGGTTCATGAAGGGTCCGATCCGTATCCGTTTTCCATCGCATTGCGGGTCACCCGCAGCCACTGCAACCGGCGCGGCGCCACCCGCCCGAGGCCGCGGAGCAGGCCACGCCAGCAGACGCCGTGGAACCGGCTTCGCCGGGCCACTGGCGCCATCACCCTGCCCGCCTTGCGCAGCAAGGCGAGAAAGGGGCTGAGGCCCGCGGCTCCGAGCCTGCCTGCGCAGGCTTGGACGTGCCCGAAGAGCTGCCGGCTCCGACGGCTGCGCGGAAGCGGCGCAGCCGCTCAGGGGGGTGTTTTCCAGACCTCAAGCCTCCAGCCACACGTGTTCCGCAAACGCATAGCCCATCAGGCCTCCCAGCGGTATCGGCGACAGCCCCTTGAGCCTGGAACTATGGCCGTCGATGCTGGCGAGGAACAGCGGAATGCCGATGCCCGCGTCCTGGTGGATCATGGTCTGCATGTCGGCATACATCTGCTTGCGCTTGGCCTGGTCGGTCTCGGCGCGTGCGGCCACGAGCAGTTGGTCGAACTGGGGGCTCTTCCAGCGCGACTCGTTCCACGCCGCGTCGGACTTGAAGAACTGCGTGAGCAGCGTGTCCGCGCTGGGGCGGGGATTCACGTTGCCGAAGCCCACCGGGTTGGTCAGCCAGTGGTTGGACCAGTAGCCGTCGGCCGGCATGCGCTTGACGTCCAGGTCCAGGCCGATGCGCTGGCCCGACTGCTGCAGCAACAGCGCGATCTCGGTGGAATACATCGCCGCCGGCGAGGTGACCATCGGGATCTTGCCCGTCACGCCCGACTTCTGCAGGTGGAACCTGGCCTTGTCCAGGTCGAAGGTGCGCTGCGGCAGGCCAGCGAAGTAGAAGCGGTTCGTCGGATCAACGGGCTGGTCGTTGCCCAGCACCGCGTAGTCGAGCGCGATGGTCTTCTTCATCTGCTCGCGGTCGAACAGGTGCTTCATCGCCAGGACGAAGTCCGGGTTCGCTCCCGGGCCCATGTCCTTGCGCAGGATGAGGTCGGAGTACTGCCCCGACTGCGTGGTGAAAATCGCATAGCCCGGCGTGCCCTTGACGCGGGCCACGGCCCGGGGATTCACCGAGGCGACGAGGTCCATGCCGCCGGACAGCAGCGCGTTCACGCGCGCCGTCTCGTCGCCGATGCCCACGAACTCGATCTCGTCCAGGTAGGGCTTGCCGGGTTTCCAGTAGGCATCGTTGCGCACCACCAGGGAGCGCACGCCGGGCTTGAACTCCTTGAGCTTGTACGGACCGGTGCCGATGCCGGCGTTGAAGTCGGTGGTACCGTTCTTGACGATATGGAAGTGGAAGGTACCCAGTATCACGGGCAGGTCGGCATTGGGCTGCGAAAGCACCACCGTCACCTCGCCGGGGCCGGAGGCCTTCACGCTGTCGATCTGGTCGGCCAGCGCCTTGGCCTTGGAGGCCGTGGCCGGATCCTTGTGGCGCATGAGCGAGAACACCACGTCTTCGGGTTCCAGGGCCTTGCCGTCGTGGAAGACCACGCCCTTGCGCAGCTTGAAGACCCAGGTCTTCGCGTCGGCCGTGGAGTGCGACTCGGCCAGCGCCGGCTGGGGCGTGAGGCTGCCGTCCAGCGAGAACAGCCCGTTGTAGAGCATGTTGCCGCGCGAATAGTCCGTCTGGTTGGACTGCTTGGCCGGGTCCAGCGTGTCGGTGGCGGCCGCGGTGGCGCCCGCCACGCGGATGCGCCCTCCCCGCCGCGGCGTCTGCGCATGCGCACTGGCAGCCATGGTGGCGAGGCCGCCCGCCAGGGAGGCCTGCATGCCCCCCGCGAGGAACATGGCCAGCACATCGCGACGCGATGCACCGCGTGCCAGCGACTGCATCACGCGCTGGCTCTCTGCGGGGCCGACGAGGCGGTCGAACTCGGGGATTTTGTCGCTCATGGTGGACTCCTTGTGGGACCTGGGGAAAGGGAAGTAAGGGACGGCAGAGAAAAAGCGGAGCGATGGCAGCGGCATCAGCCGAGCCGGTCCTTGAGGCGGTAATAGAGCCCCACGGCCGGCAGGAACCAGGGCGGGCCGAAGTGCCCGGGAATGGCCGGCCATTCGCGGCCGCGCCACGGGTTGGCCGCGGCATTGCCGGCCATCACCTCGGCCATGCATTGCCCCATGTGGACGGACATCTGCGTGCCGTGCCCGCTGTAGCCCATCGAGTGGAAGACACCGTCGCGCTCGCCGGCATGGGGCAGGCGGTCCTGCGTCATGTCCACGAGTCCGCCCCAGCAGTGGTCGATGCGTACCTGCCCGAGTTGCGGAAAGGTCTCGGCGAGCCCCCGCCGCAGGATCTCGCCGCTGGCCGCATCCTGCTGGGGACTGGAGACCGCGAATTTCGCGCGCCCGCCGAACACCAGGCGGTGGTCTGCCATGAGGCGGAAGTAATGATGGATATTGGCAATCGTCACGTAGGTGCGGCGGCCGGCCAGCAGGGCCTGCGCGCGCTCTGCGCCCAGCGGCTCCGTCACCACGATGAAGCTGCCGATCGGCACGATGCGCCGGCGCAGCCAGCCGAACGTGCCATAGCTGCCATGGCGCGAGGCGCCGGTGGCCAGCAGCACCTGCTTCGCCTCGACCGGGCCGCGGGCCGTGTGCAGGCGGTGGGCCTGGCCCTGCAGCCGCTCGAGGCGGTCCACGCGGGTGCCCAGGTGGATCTGCGCGCCGTGGCGCACCGCGGCGCGGGCCAGGCCCAGCGCGAAGCGCCCCATGTGCATCTGGCCACTGCGCTTGTAGAGCAGGCCGCCGACGAAGCGGTCGCTCTGCACTTCCGCGGCAACGCGGGCCGCGTCGAGCACCTCGACATCGGTATCGACGCCGTCGGCGACGAGCCTCTCGGCGCTGCGCCGCAGCGCGTCCAGGTGCTGCGGCCGGGTGGCGAGCTTGAGCTTGCCGTGCCGCAGGAAGTCGCAATCGATGGCCTCTTCGCGCACCAGCCGCGCCACCGTGTCCACCGCGGCATCGTAGGCGTGGTACCAGGCGCGCGCCTGCTCCACGCCGACGCGTGCGGCCACGTCGGCATAGTCCACGGCCAGCCCGTTGTTCACGTGGCCGCCATTGCGGCCCGACGCCTCCGGCGCCACGGTCTCGCCCGCTTCCAGCACCACCACGCTGGCGCCCTGCCGGGCCAGGGCATGGGCCGCGGACAGCCCCGTGAAGCCCGCGCCCACGATGGCCACGTCCACCCGCGCAGGCAGGCCGGGCGTGGGCGTCGCCAGCGGCGGCAGCGAATCGAGCCAGTAGGAATCGAGCTTCATGGAAGGGCTGCGAAAGGTGGTGGGCGGAGCATCAGGCCGGGCGCGCTGTGCACCGGATCAGAGACCGACGACGCCGGCCAGGCCGCCGATATCCTGGATCTCGGTGTAGCGGTAGGCCGGGTTGCCCGGGCCATGGCCGCGGTTCACGAACACCTTGTTCACGATGCCGATGTCGTCGGCCGACATCAGGTCGTAACGCAGGCTGGACGACACGTGCAGCACATCCTCGGGATTGCAGCCCAGCGAATCGAACATGAACTCGAACGCCTTCAGGCGCGGCTTGTAGGCCTGCGCCATCTGCGCGGTATAGACGCGGTGGAACGGCGCGCCCAGCATGTCCACGTTGCGGTGGATCTGGTCGTCCGAGGCATTGGAGAGGATCACGAGCGGAATCTCCCTGGCCACCCTGGCGAGGCCGGCGGGCACGTCGGCATGCGGTCCCCAGGTCGGCACGGCGTCATAGTAGCGCTGGGCCTCGTGGTCGAAATACTGGAGGTTCCATTTCCTGCACAGCCGGCGGATCGCGTTCTTCAGTACCTGCTCGTAGGGCTGCCAGTCGCCCAGCACCTCGTCGAAACGGTAGGCCGTGAAATCGGCGACGAACTGCTCCATGCGGTCGGCAGGCACGCGATCGGCGAACATCTCGCGGGCCATCTCCCCCATGCGGAAACGCGTGAGCGTGCCGTAGCAGTCGAAGGTGATGTACTTGGGACGGAAAGTCATGGTCTCGGTTTCCTGAGGTTCTCTCGGGTTTGTGCCGGTCACCGACCGGGGCGGGCCGCCGGGTGCCTGAGCGCCCTGTGCGACGTTTTCATTACGAACTGATTGAAGCACGCGGCTTCGCGGCCATCGTTGGGAATTGCGGGGGCGGCACGCGAGAAAATTGCGGTTTGCAGGGGCCCCGGCGGCATGCTGTGCGGCGCGCACCGCTTGCGTGCGGAACTGCACCGTTGGTGCGCCGCAGCAGGCGCGCCAGGCACGCTTTTGAAGCATGGCACCCCGTCCGCGCCATGCCGCAGCCACGCGCGTGCGGCCCGGCAGCAGGGCGAACGCATTGCAGCGCGGAAGAAAACGTGGAGGAGCATGGTGCGTCGGATCCGTGAAAAAGGCACCGCTCGCCAGGGGCGCCGCGGTGATGGGTGATCCTAGGCAACAACCCCTGGCATTTGTGTCCGTTGGCGGGGGCCGCGCCGCAGCGAATTGCAAAACCACCCCATCGCGCAGACGAAGCTTGCAAGTTGCGGGCAAACCCCTAGCGCGCTCTGGCACGGCATGCGGATGTCGTCCAAGATAGGACCACCGTGCACGGGGCCACACCCCTCTTTCGCCCACCAAAGGACTTCGCCGATGCTTTCCACCCCTTCGCTCGCCGCCGGCCCCGTCGCCGACGATGGCGTGCTGATCCGCCCCATGACCGAGGCCGACCTCACCCAGGCGCATGCGCTGTCGGCGGAACTGCGCTGGCCGCACCGCCCCAGCGACTGGGCACAGATGTTCGCGCACGCGCAGGGCCTGGTGGCCGAACGCGACGGGCAGATCGTCGCCACCGCGCAGCGCTGGCTCTGGGGCGAACGGCATGCCTGCATCGGCCTGGTGATCGTCACGCCGGCCTGCCAGGGCCGCCGCATCGGCCACCGCCTCATGAATGCGCTGCTCGAAGGAATGGAGGACCGCACCGTCCTGCTGCACGCCACGGCCGAGGGCCGGGGACTCTACGAACGCCTGGGCTTTATCCGCACCGGCGAGATCCGCCAGCACCAGGGCACGGCCCTGTCCACGCCGCTGATCGCGCTGGAGCCGGGCTGGCGCCTGCGCCCTGCCGGCCTCAACGAGGCCGGGGCCCTGCGGCGCCTGGATGCCGAGGCGCGCGGCATGCCGCGCGACGCACTGGTCGATGACCTCGCGGCCACGGCCGAAGCCTGCGTCGTGCTGGTGGACCAGGACGCCACGCCGCGCGGCTTCGCCATGCTGCGCCGCTTCGGCCGCGGCCACGCCATCGGCCCCGTGGTGGCGCCGGACGCCCAGGGCGCGAAAGCCCTCATCGCACACCTCGCGGGCCTGAACGCGGGCCATTTCACGCGCATCGACATCGACTGGGCCAGCGGCCTCGCCGAATGGCTGGAGAGCATCGGCCTGCTCCGGGTGGACGCCCCCACCACCATGGTGCGCGGCACCCCGCTGGAGGCGCCGCCGGAGGGCGGCGCGCACCTCTTCGCGATCGTGACGCAGGCGGTCGGCTGATGGTGTTCCTCTACAAATCCGACGCCGTGCGCGGCCGCCAGTGGGCCGAGGTATTCGCCGCCCAGGCGCCGGACGTGGAGTTCCGCATCTGGCCCGACGTAGGCGACGCGGAGCGGGTGCGCTTTCTCGCGGCCTGGGAACCGCCCCCGGACATCGCCACGCGCTTTCCCCGGCTGCAGGTGCTGTTTTCCTCAGGCGCCGGCGTGGATCAGTTCGACTTGTCCGCGCTGCCGCCGCAGTTGCCCGTGGTACGCATGGTGGAGCCGGGCATCGTGCGCGGCATGGTGGAATACGTCTGCCACGCCGTGCTCGACCTGCACCGCGACATGCCGCAATACCGGCGCCAGCAGCAGATGGCCGAATGGCAGCCGCTGCCGGTGCGCACCGCCGCGGAGCGCCGCGTGGGCGTGCTGGGCCTGGGATCGCTGGGCCAGGCCGTGCTCGCGCAACTCGCGGGCTTCGGGTTCGCCTGCGCGGGCTGGAGCCGGTCGCGCCACGCCGTACCCGGCGTGCAGTGCTTCGCGGGCGAGGACGAACTGCCCGCATTCCTCGCTCGCACCGACATCCTGGTCTGCCTGCTGCCGCTCACGGACGCCACGCGCGGCTTCCTCGACGCCGGGCTGTTCGCCCGACTGCCGCAGGGCGCCAGCCTCGTGCACGTGGGCCGCGGCCCGCAGCTGCGGGAAGCGGACCTGCTGGCCGCGCTCGCCACAGGGCAGATCGCCGAGGCCGTGCTCGACGTGGCCGACCCCGAGCCGCTTCCCGCCACGCACGCCTTGTGGCGGCACCCCCGCGTGCGCCTGACGCCGCACATCGCAAGCATGACGCAGCCGCGCACCGCTGCGGCCGCAGCCATCGCCAACCTGCGCCGCTACGAGGCGGGCGAGCCCATGGAAGGCCTGGTGGACCGGGGCCGCGGCTACTGAGCGCTGATCCCCGCCGCACGATCTGCCGTTCGGCCCCGCACAACCGCAGCCTGCTTTGCAGCGGGGGTGGAAAGCAGCACCAAGGCGGAAGCCGCCCGTCCTAAGCTGTACGGCATCGACAGCCCTGTCCATTCCATTCCGCTTCCGGAGGAGCCCCCACGCCATGAACCAGATCACCGACCTGTCCTCGCTCGCCTCGCTCGACGCCATCGACCGGGCCCACCTGATCCATCCCGTGTCGCCATGGCGCACGCACGAGGAACGCGGTCCGACCGTGCTGTCGTCCGGCCGCGGCGCCTGGCTGACGGATGCCCGGGGGCATGAACTGCTGGACGCCTTCGCCGGGCTGTGGTGCGTGAACGTCGGCTACGGGCAGGAAAGCGTGGTGCAGGCGGCGGCCGAACAGATGCGGCGCCTGCCGTACGCCACGGGCTACTTCCACTTCAGCAGCGAACCGGCCATCCGCCTCGCCGAGAAGCTGGTGCAGATCACGCCCCGGTCGCTCAACCACGTGTACCTGACGCTGGGGGGCTCGGATTCGGTGGACGCCGCGGTGCGCTTCATCGTGCAGTACTACAACAACACCGGACGGCCCTCCAAGAAGCACTTCATCGCGCTGGAGCGCGGCTACCACGGCTCCTCCTCCACCGGTGCGGGCCTCACGGCGCTCCCGGCCTTCCACCGGGGCTTCGACCTGCCCCTGCCCACGCAGCACTACATCCCCTCCCCCAACCCCTACCGCCATCCCGCGGGCGCCGATGCGCAGGCACTCATCGCCGCTTCGGTCGCGGACCTGCGCGCCAAGGTGGCCGAACTGGGCGCGGACAACGTCGCGGCCTTCTTCTGCGAACCCATCCAGGGCTCGGGCGGCGTGATCGTGCCGCCCGCAGGCTGGCTCAAGGCCATGCGCGAAGCCGCCCGCGAACTGGACATCCTCTTCGTCGTGGACGAGGTCATCACGGGCTTCGGCCGGACCGGCCCCATGTTCGCCTGCGATGCCGAAGGCGTGGAACCCGACATCATGACCATGGCCAAGGGCCTGACCGCCGGCTACGCGCCCATGGGCGCCACGCTGCTGAGCGACAAGGTCTATGCCGGCATCGCGGACGGCGCCCCCAAAGGCGCCCCCATCGGCCACGGCGCCACCTACTCCGCCCACCCCGTGAGTGCGGCCGTCGCACTGGAAGTGCTGCGGCTTTACGAGGAAGGCGGCATCCTGGCCAATGGCCAGCACGGCGCCGCGCACTTCGCGGCCGGCCTGGACATGCTGCGCGGCCATCCCCTGGTCGGCGACGCGCGCCACCGCGGCCTGCTCGGCGCACTGGAACTGGTCAGCGACAAGGCCACCAAGCGCGGCTTCGACCCCGCCCTGGGCCTCGCCGACCGCATCTTCGCCGCCGGCTACCGCAACGGCCTCGTGTTCCGCTCCTTCGGCGACCACATCCTCGGCTTCGCACCGGCACTGGTCTTCAGCGAAACGGAATTCACCCTCCTGTTCGAGCGCCTGCGCAAGACGCTCGACGAAGTGCTGGACTGGCCCGACGTGCGGAAAGCCCTCGCGGCCTGACGAAAAACCGCGCAGAACCCGGCCGCAGCGCGCACACTTCCCGCCTGTATCCTGCTTGCCAAGCCGCCATGAACGAAGCCTTCAAGATCGACCGACTGGACCTGCGCATCCTGGCGCAGCTGCAGAAAAACGGGCGCATGACCAACGTGGACCTCGCGGATGCGGTGGGCCTCTCGCCCAGCCCCTGCCTGATCCGCGTCAAGCGCCTGGAACAGGCGGGCTACATCGCCGGCTACGGCGCCCACCTGCGCCTGGAAAAGCTCGGCGACACCCTCACGGTGTTCACCGAAGTCACCCTTTCGGACCACCGCCGCGAAGACTTCGCCCGCTTCGAAGCCGCGCTGCGCGAGGTGGACGAGGTGCTGGAATGCCACCTGGTCAGCGGCGGCTACGACTACCTGCTGCGCTTTATCACGCGGGGGGTGAACCACTACCAGGAAGTGATCGAGGAACTGCTGCAGCGCAACATCGGCATTGCGAAGTACTTCAGCTACATCGTCATCAAGTCGCCGTTCATCAAGACGCACTGTCCGATCGAGCGGTTGTTTCCGCATCAGAGGTGATTCTCTTGAGGGCGGAGGCCGGGTCTCGCCCCGGCGGGCGAGTTACTTTCTTTCGCTTCGCCGAAAGAAAGTAACCAAAGAAAGGGCGACCCTGCTGTCTGCGACCCCGTTCGCCCGCAGGGCGAACGGGGCAACCTGGGGTGCTCGGGGGTGGGGTGTGCCGTGGAACTCGCTGCGCGCACTCCGTGCGCTGCGCTCGGACAACCACGGCAAGTCAGTTCACGAAGCGGACGTGTCCTGCGGCACGCCCGCCACCCCACCCCCTGCGCGCCCCAGGCGCATCCAGAAGGGGTGACTCGGGCCTTCGCGTTGCTCGGCCCCAAGGCCATCGCTGCGCTCGGCAAAAGCCCAAGCGCTCTGCACCAAAAAAAACGGTGCACGGTGCGCAGCACTCGCGCACCCCAGGCCGAGCGAAGCAATGGCCCGTATGCTGCACCTCGCCCTCGTGGCTGCGCCGAGGAGCGCAGGAGGCAAGGCGCGTAGGCGTGCCGAAGGACACGCCTGCTTCGTGATCTGACTGGCTGCGGTTGTCCGAGCGGAGCGCGCCCGGGGCGAAGGGGGACGCAGACACCAGGGCTCGCCTTTTCTTTGCCTACTTTCTTTTGGCGAAGCAAAAGAAAGCAGGTGCGCCGCCGGGCGCACATCCCGCCCCCCGGAAGCAAATCACCCCACCAACGCCCGCCCCGCCACCTCACAAAACCACCGCACCCCCACCCCCAGCACCTCATCATTGAAGTCATAGCAAGGATGGTGCAAAGGCCTCTCCCCCTCCGGCCCCGGATCCGCCCGCCCCTGCCCCAGCCAGAGATACGCCCCCGGCCTGCGCTGCAGCATGAACGCGAAATCCTCCGAGGTGAACGCCGCCCGCGGGGCCACCTCGGCATCCAGCCCGATGGCAGCCGCCGCCTCCAGCGCCAGCGCGGCCTCGGGGCCCGTGTTGATGGTGGCCGGGTAGTAGCGCAGGTAATGGACCTCCACCGTGGTACCGCTCGCCAGCGCGATGCCCTGGCAGGCGGCACGCAACGCCGCCTCGATCCGGTCCTGCGCCTCGGGGTCGAAGCTGCGCACGGTGCCCGTGATGCGCACCTCGGCGGGCAGCACGTTGTGGCTCTGGCCACCCTCGATGCGCGTGACGGACAGCACGGCCGATTCACCGGGGTCGATGCGCCGCGACACGATGGTGTTGAGCTGGGCGACGAGCTGGCTCGCCGCCAGGATCGCGTCGGGCGTGTGGTGGGGCTGCGCCGCATGGCCGCCGCGGCCGCGCACGGCGATGTCGAAGCGGTCGGCCGCCGCCATGATGGGGCCGGGCCGCGTGCGCGCCGCGCCCAGGGGCAGGTCGGGCCAGTTGTGCAGCGCATAGACGCTGTCGCACGGAAAGCGCTCGAACAGGCCGTCCTCGATCATGCGGCGCGCGCCGCCCTGCCCCTCCTCCGCGGGCTGGAAGATGAAATGCACCGTGCCGTCCAGCCCGCCCGCGCGCGCCAGCTGCCGCGCCGCGCCGATCAGCATGCTCGTGTGCCCGTCATGCCCGCAGCCGTGGTGGGCGCCCGCATGGCGGCTCGCGTATGCCGAGCGCCCCAGCTCCACCATCGGCAACGCATCCATGTCGGCACGCAGGCCCACGCTGCGCGGCCCGGAGCCCGTCCGCAGCGTGCCCACCACCCCGGTGCCGCCGATGCCCTCGTGCACCTCCAGGCCCAGCAGCCGCAGCGACTGCGCCACGATGCCGGCCGTGCGGCGCTCTTGGTAGGCCAGTTCCGGGTGGGCATGCAGGTCGCGGCGCAGCGCGACCAGGTCGGGCAGCAGGTCGGCAACGGGCCGGGCGACGTCCTGCAGGCTCATTGCCCGGCCTCCACCGCGTCGGCCAGTTGCGCCAGCGTATGGAAGTGGTAATCCGGCACGGTGTGCTCGGACTCGATGGTGCCGCCGGAATCCTTCATGCCGTGGCGCCGCTCGATCCAGCAGTTGCGGATGCCCAGTTGCCGCGCGATGCCGATGTCGTGGTACTGGCTCTGCGCCACATGCAGGTTGTCCGCCTGCCGGAAACCCCAGGCGCCCTCGTAGCGGCCGCGCGCATAGGCGAAATAGCGTGCATCGGGCTTCTCGCACAGGGCATCGTCGGCGGACAGCAGCAGGTCGAACGGTGCGCCCAGCGTGCGGTCGAAATGCGCCAGCGCCCAGGCCTGCGCATTGGTCATCGTCACCAGCTTGAAATGCCGGCGCAGGCGCTGCAGTGCCTCGGGCGCGTCGGGGAACGCCGGCCAGCGCGGCACGGAATCGCGAAAGCCCTGCGCGAGCGCGTCGCTGTCGGGCAGGCCCAGTGGCGGTGCGATCGCATGCCAGCAACGCACGAGGTCATCGGGATACGCATCGGTATCGCCGCTCTTCCTGGCCGTGCGGTAGGCCGCGAGGAACGCCTCGTCGGACACGGGCGAACCCGGCACGGCCTCGCGCAGGTAGGCCAGCATGCCCCCCTCGAAATCGATGAGGGTACCGACAACGTCGAAAGTGAGCACTTTGAAATCACGCAAGGCCATGGGTCGAACTCCTGGAAAGGGGGATGGCATCGAGCTTAGGAATTTCTGCCGTCTCCGCGCGGCCGAAACCGGCTTTGCAACCGCAGCGAATTGCGTTTTCACGGCAGTGGCCGCAGATTCTTCTTGCATCCGCGGTTCCATGGATCCGCGCACCCTGCGGAGGCGAATCTCTTCGCCCCGCCGCACCGCACTTCGCTGGCACACGAAGATGCCTGCCGGTCTGTCGCAGCATGGAAATCCCTTCCACGCACCACCGCGGCCCACCACCATGACCAAACTCCTTGCCTGGCTCCACAGCGGCACGGCGTCGCGCAAACACTCCCCTTCCGGGGCTGTACCGGAAGCCTCGACGCCGGGCGCGGGCAACTCCTCGCACCGGAGCAGCAGGCAGACCACGCCATCGGTGCCGATTTCGGCCCGCCATGCCCAGGGATCCGCATCGGGCCTGCCGCCGCGCAATGCCTTGCCGGAAATGCCGAGGGATGCAGGCCGCCCCGGCACATCGAGCCCGCATGCCGGAGGAGGCTTCCACGATTTTCCAGACGATGCCGCGATGGACCTCAGCGACGAAGGCATCGAGAACCTGTTGAAGGGCCTGAGGGACGATGGATGGATTTCCGGGGAAACCCACGAGATGGAAGACGCCGGCCCGCGGCCAGGGCGCTCCGACACCATGAACCCGTGGTCGAGAGGACACGTTGGCAGGCAGGAGGCGCGCCCTCCGTCCCTGGCAGCCATCCGCGAGCACCCTGCGAAGGAGATGGAGCCTCCCGAAGGCATGACGCTCCGGGAAGCGCTGCGGCGGGAAAAGGTGGAGGACGCGCAAGAGCGCCGCCAGCGTCTCCGGGAAGAGAACCCGAAACCCGCAGTACCTCCCTCGGGATACCCTCGTTTGCGGCCGATGGCATCGCCCAACCACGTGCACTCCCCGGCTACGCGCACGCCCATGGACGGATCGGGGGCCAGCAGCCCCACAGACTGGCATTCACTCGCACCGTCCACGGAATACGAGGACGCGCGGACCTCCCGGTCGCCCGCCAGCCTCCGCCCGGAAGCACCGCCGCCGTCCCTGGCCAGTACGGCTTCCTACCATGATGCGTTGGCATCGCTGCCAGAGACTGGAAACCCGACGGATACGGGCACGGAGGCAGAGGATCACGCCCCTCGCCCGGCCTCCGATGTCCGGACTGCCGCGAGTCCGGCGTCCGGCCACGGCATCATGCTCGATCGCTGGCTGGCGGAACCCATGCCGCCCAGGGATGCCCTGCTGGCACGGCTCCAAATGCAGGAGAAGCGGGACTGACGCCCGTGCATGCTGCACAAGATACGCGGACGCCAACCGACCGCAGCGGCATGCCTCGCGCGGCATGGCCAGATCGCCGCGAACCCGGTGGAGCCGCTCCGCTGCTCCGGTGCAGGAAGCAACCCTTCGCTCCAGCACGAAACATCCGCTCCCGACCCGGCAGGAGACTTCCCGGTGTCCCGCACCAGCGGCCACCGGAAAAAACGCCATGCCATCCAGCCCACCTGTCCCCATCGTCCGTGAACTGGCCGTGCTGCTCGCGCTCTCCACCTGCTGGGGCGCGTCCTACACCTTCATCCGCATCGGCGTCGAAAGCATTCCGCCTGTCACCCTGATCGCGGCCCGTACCCTCATCGCAGGCCTGCTGCTGCTCGGCATCGCCCTCTGGCGCGGCCTGCACCTGCCGCGGGATGGAAAGACCTGGACGGCGTTCCTGCTGCAGGCCGCTCTCAATAGCGTCGTGCCATTCACCTTGATCGCCTGGGCCGAGCAGACGGTGGACGCAGGGCTGGCGACGGTGCTCGACGCCACCTCGCCCCTTTTCGCCGTGCTGCTCGCCGCGCTCGCGCGCCGCCATCAAGCCGCCACGGCACGCCGATGGATGGGCGTGGCCTGCGGCCTGCTGGGCACCTGCTGCATCGTCGGCATCGAGGCCTGGCAGGGCCTCGGGCACGGCACCTGGGCCCAGCTCGCCATCGTGGCGGCCTCGG
The DNA here is from genome assembly GCF_000176855.2 of Paracidovorax avenae ATCC 19860. Lineage (NCBI taxonomy): Bacteria > Pseudomonadati > Pseudomonadota > Betaproteobacteria > Burkholderiales > Comamonadaceae > Paracidovorax > Paracidovorax avenae. The sequence goes on from NC_015138.1 coordinate 3,356,474, forward strand.
CGTGCTATGGGGCGGCATCGCTTTTCGGGCGGCGGTTCAGCGGCATGGACCCGGTGCTGCCTGCCGCCGGATCGCTGCTGTGCGGCGCGGCCGTCCTGCTGCCGTTGAGCCTGCTCTGCGAACGCCCGTGGACCATCGCCCCCAGCCCAGCATCCCTGCTGGCCCTGCTCGCCCTCTCGGTGCTCTCGACCGCGCTCGCCCTGGCCCTCTACTTTCGCCTGCTGCGCACCCTGGGCAGCGTGGGCACCACGGCACAGGCCTATCTGCGCGTGCCCATCGGCGTGGGGATCGGCGTGGTGTTTCTCGGGGAAAGGCTGCAGCCTACGGCGTGGATCGGCGTGGGATGCGTGGTGGCGGGGGTTGCGGCGATGGCGCTGCCCGGGCGCACTTCGGGAAAAGCCCGAGGCAGCGCTTGATACCTGGAGACTTGCGCCCGGCAATTCAGAACAGGCTCCCCTGCCCCCGCGCCAACCCCGGCCGGTACTGCGCCATGTCCAGTTCGATGCGCTCACGGTTCAGCCCCAGCCGCCGGCACGCGGCCATAAACCGCTGGCGCAGCAGGTCGGCCCACAGGCCCTTGCCTTTCATGCGGGAGCCGAAGCGGCTGTCATAGGTACGGCCGGCCGCGCGCGCTTCGGCGTCCAGGCCGTGCAGGTCCTGGATGCGCGCCATCACGCGCTCGGCGCGCTGCGGATAGTGCAGTTCCAGCCACTCGCGCATCAGGCCGTCCAGTTCCCACGGCAGGCGGATGGCGGTGTAGAAGGCCGACGTGGCGCCGGCATCGCGCGCGGCTTCCAGCACCTGCTCCATGTCCTCCGTGACGAACGGGATCTGCGGCGCCACGCTCACGCCCACCGGAATGCCCGCCTCCACGAGGGTGCGGATGGTGCGCAGCCGGCGGTGCGGGGCCGCGGCGCGCGGCTCCAGCCGGCGCGCCAGCACGGGGTCGAGCGTGGTGATCGTCACGTAGGTCGCGGCCAGGCGGTCGTGCGCGAGCGGCGCGAGCAGGTCGAGGTCGCGCTCCACGCCGCTCGACTTGGTGATGAGCGAAAACGGGTGGCGCACGTCGCGCAGTACCTCGATGACGGCCCGCGTGAGACCCAGGTCGCGCTCCACCGGCTGGTAGCAGTCGGTGGCGGAGCCCACGTTGAGCAGGTGCGGCACGTGGCCCGGGCGCGCGAGCTCGTCGCGCAGCACCTCCGCGATGTTGTGCTTGGCGATGATGCGGGTCTCGAAATCCAGCCCGGGCGACAGGTTGAGGTAGCTGTGCGTTGGCCGCGCGTAGCAATACACGCACCCGTGCTCGCAGCCGCGGTAGGGATTGACGGAGTGGTCGAAAAAGATGTCGGGCGAATCGTTGGCGCAGATCGCACTGCGCGCGGTTTCCAGGATGACCTGGGTGGCGGGCGGAGGCGGCGCCCCGTCTTCGCCCTCCTGCGCAGCGGGACCGCCCCAGCCATCGTCGAATGCGGCGCGGGCATCGCGCATGAAACGGTGCGGCGTGCGTGCCGCCGTGCCGCGGCCCTTGATGCTCTGCAGGGGGATGTGGACTTCGGTCATGGGCAACTCCGGATGCACCAGGAAACTGTATGAATATACAGCCATCGGATACACTGTGCGCAGCAAGAGATTTCACGCCATGGCACAGTGCTGATATCCCGGTGCTCCCTGCCCCGCATCACCAGTTCACCCACCTCATGAACCCGCCTTCTGCCGCATCCGCAGTGGACCCCCAGGTTCCGGCGCCCCTGCCGGAGGCCTTTCCGCCGTCCGGATCGCCGCACGACGGCATGCCGGCACCAGCACCCGGGCCGGCCCGCATGCGCCCGGTGGCGGCGGAGACCGGCTGCGCGGCCACCCGGCGCTGGCTGCGCGGCGACTGGACCCCCGAATGGTTCTGCGCCTTCCTGGCGGGCAACCGACGCGAGCAAGGCCGTTTCCGCCAGGAGCTGGCCACCATGCGCGGCTCCGTGGCGTGGCTGCTGCGTCAGCGCCGCCAGGGCCGCTGGAGCGCCGAGGAGCGGGAGCGCCTGCGCGGCCTGATGCGCTCGGCCTCCTCCGTCAGTCCCTACCTGCTGATCTGGGCGGTGCCGGGATCGATGCTGCTGCTGCCGTTCATGGCATGGTTCATCGACTGGCGCCGCGGCGTACGCGAGCGCGCGGCGCTGGCCGTGGTGCCGATGGAAGACGGCCTGCCGGTGATGGCGGTGCTATCCACCCCCGCGCTACCGGCAACCGCCAGCGCCTTGCCGGGCGGGCCGGAAGATGGCCTCCTCGATCCCCCGCACCAGCCTGCGGGTCGGGCCCGCTGACCGGCTCCAGCGCCTGGCAGCCCAGCCACGCCATACGGCCCGTGCCCGGATGGCATCCGCCGCCACTGCGGGCGGGCATGGGGGCTGCGGTGCCCGGTGCTTCTCAGCCCAGGTGCCCTGCCGCCAGGGCCACTACCAGGCCGGCACCCACCAGGCCCGCCTGCCAGCGCAGCGCCATGGTCCACGACGGCACCTGCCGCTCCACCCGCTCATAGAGAAGCCATCCCGCCGCGATGGAGAGCGCGAGCGCGGCGACCATGCCCAGGGCGTTGAGCGCGACAGACTCGGGCCAGGCCTTGGTGACTGCGGCGTTCACCAGCAGGCACACGGGAAAGTGCACCAGGAAGACCGAATAGGAAATGCGGCCGAGCCGTGCCAATCCGCCGCTCCAGGCGGACTGTGCCCGATGCGCCGCCGGCATGCCGGCTCGCTGCAGCGCCGCGCGGCCCTCCTGCCAGCGCAGCAGCAGCACCAGCCCGAGTGCCGCGCACCATGCCACCGCGATGCGCCCCCGGAAATCCAGCGCCAGCGCCACCGCGCCCCACACGCCGATCAGCACCAGCCATGCGGCAGCGGCGCGGCTGCCGCGCGGTGCGGCCACGGCCCAGCGCGCCATCATGCCCAGGCCATAGGCACCGAAGAAATACACCGCCCAGGCATCGAGTGACGGATGGCGGTTGAGCTCCCAGAGCGAGAGCGCCGTGGCCGCGGCCACGGCCACCCGTGCCGCCGGCTGGGCAGCACCGCGGGCCCGCACCGGCAGCACGCGGGCGCCGTGGCGCGCGGCGGCCAGCAGCAGCGCCGAGAACACGAAAAGCTGGAAGTCGATCGCCACATACCAGACGCCGGCAGACAGCGCCTCCTCGCCCACCACATCCTGCAGCATCAGCGCGTTGGCCAGCAGCTGCGGCAGGCTCGGCTCCGCCGGCACGGAAGGATGGTCCAGCCAGGGCCGCACCGCCGCCGCGGCCAGCACGGCCAGCACCAGGGCCACGGCATACGGCACCACGAGGCGAACGAAGCGCCGCCCGATCTCCGGCGCGGTGCCGCTCCAGCGTGGCCCTCCCGCCGCCGCCAGCCGCCCCGCCGCCAGGTAGCCGCCCAGCACCAGGAAAACCTGCACGGCCATGCGGCCGTAATCTGTCAGCCAGGCGATGAAACCCGGCATCAAGGGCTGGGCCACTTCGGACATGGGCCCGTAGAAGGCCAGGTGGTGCGCCACGATCGTGGCACAGGCGATGCCCTTGACCGAATCGATCAGGGTGTTGCGGGACGGTGAGGACGGCATGCGGCAAGCGCGCACATCGCGGCGCACCCGTACAGGGGTGGCGCGGCGCGGAAGAACGGTTCTTGGTGTTGTGTGGGGTCCGTGGGGGCGATATTTTGCCCCAGCACGGCCGTCCGCGGGTGGCCGCACCGCCCCGGTGCGCGGAAAGCGCCGCAGCCGTTCAGAGTGCCAAGCGTTCGCGGGCTGCGGCGTACTCGCGGCGCAGGCGCCCGACCAGATCGGCGGCGCCCGTCACCTCGGTAATCGCGCCGATGCCCTGCCCGCAGCCCCAGATGTCCTTCCAGGCCTTCTTCGCATCGCCGCCGAAGTTCATCTTGCTGGGATCCGATTCGGGCAGGTGGTCCGGATCGAGCCCCGCGGCACGGATGGAGGGCGCGAGGTAGTTGCCATGCACACCCGTGAAGAGGTTGCTGTAGACGATGTCGTCGGAGTTGCCGTCGACGATGGCCTGCTTGTAGGCCTCCTGCGCGCGCGCCTCGTGCGTGGCGATGAAGGCCGAGCCGATATAGGCGAAGTCGGCGCCCATGGCCTGCGCGGCCAGGATGGCTCCGCCCGAGGCGATCGAGCCCGAGAGCGCCAGCGGCCCCTCGAACCACTGGCGGATTTCCTGGATGAGCGCGAACGGGCTCTTGATGCCTGCATGGCCGCCGGCGCCCGCCGCCACGGCGATCAGGCCGTCGGCGCCTTTTTCGATGGCCTTGCGGGCGAACTTGTTGTTGATGATGTCGTGCATCACCACCCCGCCCCAGCCGTGCACGGCTTGGTTCACGTCCTCGCGCGCGCCCAGGCTGGTGATGACGATCGGCACCTTGTACTTGGCGCAGACCTCCATGTCGTGCTCCAGCCGGTCATTGCTCTTGTGCACGATCTGGTTGATCGCGAACGGCGCGGCAGGGGACTCCGGATGGGCGCGGTCCCAGGCCGTGAGCGCCTCGGTGATCTCGGCGAGCCATTCGTCCAGCAGTTCGGCGGGCCGGGCGTTGAGTGCCGGCATGGAGCCGACGATGCCGGCCTGGCACTGCGCGATCACCAGCTTCGGATTGCTGATGATGAAGAGCGGCGAGCCGATGACCGGCAGCGAAAGTTTCTGGAACACGGGCGGCAGGGTGCTGCGCATGGGGAAGTCTCCGGATGTTGTTGTGGACTGGACTGCGAAGGGCGTTGGCTGCTGTGGTGGCAAGAGGCCGCTCAGAAGGCGTCCGGTGCGAGCGCGGTCACGCTGGCTGCGCCTTCCACGATGGCGTCGCGCTGGGCCTTCGTGCGCACCAGGATGTGTTCCGCGTAGAAGCGCGCCGTGGCCACCTTGGCCTGCAGGAAGGCCGCATCGCCCTGCCCGTCCGCGAGCAGCGACTGCGCCTTGAGTAGCGCGCGGCCCAGCTGCCAGCCGGCGACGAGGTTGCCGCCCAGCATGAGGTAGGGCACGCTGCCCGCGAAGGCGGCGTTCGGGTCGGATTTGGTGTTGCCCGCGATGAAACGCGCCACTTCCTCGAAGGCATCGCAGGCCTCGGCAAGGCGGCGTGCGACGGCCTGGGCTTCGGGCGTGCCGGCCGCGCGCAGTTCGTCGGCCGTCGTGCGGGCCTGCGCCGCAACGGCCAGCGCCGTGGCCGCGCCGTCGCGCGCCGTCTTGCGGCCCACGAGGTCGTTGGCCTGGATGGCCGTGGTGCCTTCGTAGATGGGCAGGATGCGTGCGTCGCGGTAGTGCTGCGCCGCGCCCGTCTCCTCGATGAAGCCCATGCCGCCGTGCACCTGCACGCCCAGGCTCGTCACTTCCAGGCTCATCTCGGTGCTGTAGCCTTTCACGAGCGGCACCATGAATTCGTAGAACGCCTGGTTTTCCTTGCGCGCCGCCGCGTCGGGATGGTGGTGCGCGGCATCGTATGCCGCGGCCGCCACGCTGGCCATGGCACGGCATCCCTCGGTGAGCGCGCGCATGGTCATGAGCATGCGCCGCACGTCGGGGTGGTGGATGATGGGCGCGCTGCCCGGCAGGCTGCCGTCCACGGGGCGGCTCTGCACGCGGTCGCGCGCGTACTGCACGGCCTGCTGGTAGGCGCGCTCGGCCACCGCGATGCCCTGCAGTCCGACGGCGTAGCGCGCCGCGTTCATCATGATGAACATGTATTCCAGGCCGCGGTTCTCCTCGCCGACGAGGTAGCCCACCGCGCCGCCCCCGTCGCCGAACTGCAGCACCGCCGTGGGCGAGGCCTTGATGCCGAGCTTGTGCTCGATGGAGACGCACTGCACGTCATTGCGCGCCCCCAGGGATCCATCGGCATTCACCAGGAACTTCGGCACCACGAACAGGCTGATGCCCTTGACGCCTTCCGGTGCGCCTGCCACGCGGGCCAGCACCAGGTGCACGATGTTCTCCGCCATGTCGTGCTCGCCGTAGGTGATGAAGATCTTCGTGCCGAAGACCTTGTAGGTGCCATCGCCCTGCGGCTCGGCGCGCGTGCGCACCAGGGCCAGGTCCGAGCCGGCCTGCGGCTCGGTCAGGTTCATGGTGCCGGTCCACTCGCCCGTCACCAGCTTTTCCAGGTAGGTGGTCTTGAGTGCATCGCTGCCGGCGGTGATCAGCGCCTCGATGGCGCCGTCGGTCAGCAGCGGGCACAGTGCGAAGCTCATGTTGGCGCTGTTGAGCATCTCCGCGCAGGCCGCGCCGATGGTCTTGGGCAGGCCCTGGCCGCCGAAATCCACCGGATGCTGCAAGCCCTGCCAGCCGCCTTCCGCGAACTGGCGGAACGCGTCCTTGAAGCCCGGCGTGGTGGTCACCCGGCCGTCCTTCCAGGACGACGGGTTGCGGTCGCCCGCCACGTTGAGCGGCGCCACCACGCCCTCGTTGAAGCGCGCGCATTCCTCCAGCACCGCCTGCGCCGTGTCCAGGCCGGCCTCCTCGAAGCCCGGCAGCGCGGCGACCTGCGCGATGCCCGCGAGGTGCTCGATGGCGAACAGCATGTCCTTGACGGGGGCGGTGTAGCTCATGGGAATGTCTCCGGAATCGATGAAAACGGCCACGGACCGGGCGGGCCGGGCAAAAAAAAGGGCACCGCATGCGATGCCCTCGTGGAGGCCCTGCCGGCAGCCTGCGGCTCCGTCGGGGCCGCCGGGGTCAGAGGGACTTCACGAGTTCGGGCACGGCGGTGAACAGGTCCGCCTCCAGCCCGTAGTCGGCCACGCTGAAGATCGGCGCCTCGGCATCCTTGTTGATCGCCACGATCACCTTGGAGTCCTTCATGCCGGCCAGATGCTGGATCGCGCCCGAGATACCCGCCGCGATGTAGAGCTGCGGCGCCACGATCTTGCCCGTCTGCCCCACCTGCAGGTCGTTCGGGGCATAGCCCGCATCCACCGCCGCGCGGCTCGCGCCGATCGCAGCACCCAGCTTGTCCGCCAGCGGCGTCATCACCTCGTTGAACTTCTCCGCACTGCCCAGCGCGCGGCCGCCCGAGACGATGATCTTGGCCGCCGTGAGTTCGGGCCGGTCGCTCTTCGTGACCTCGCGTCCCACGAACTGGCTCTTGCCCGAATCCGCGGCCGCATCGGCCTTCTCCACCGCCGCCGAGCCGCCCGTGGCGGCCGCGCCGTCGAAGCCCGTGGTGCGCACGGTGATCACCTTCACGGCGTCGCTGCTCTGCACCGTGGCGATCGCGTTGCCCGCGTAGATCGGGCGCTCGAACGTGTCGGGGCCGTCCACCTTGGTGATGTCGCTGATCTGCGCGACATCCAGCTTCGCGGCCACGCGCGGAGCCACGTTCTTGCCGCCGGCCGTGGCCGGGAACAGGATGTGGCTGTAGCTGGAAGCGATGGCCAGCACCTGGGCGGCCACGTTCTCGGCCAGGCCGTCCTTCAGGCTGGCGCCGTCGGCCAGGATGACCTTGGAGACGCCCGCGATCTGCGCGGCAGCCTGAGCGGCGGCATCCGCCCCCTGGCCGGCCACCAGCACGTGCACGTCACCGCCGCAAGCGGCAGCGGCCGTGACCGTGTTCAGGGTGGCAGGCTTGATGGTCGCGTTGTCGTGTTCTGCAATGACGAGTGCGGTCATGTCGTGTGTTCCTTGTCCCAGTCCGTTCAGATCACTTTGGCTTCGTTTTTCAGCTTGTCCACCAGCGTGGCGACATCGGGCACCTTCACGCCCGCGCCGCGCTTCGGGGGCTCGGTGACTTTCAGGGTCTTGAGCCGCGGCTTCACGTCCACGCCCAGGTCCTCGGGCTTGACCGTGTCCAACTGCTTCTTCTTGGCCTTCATGATGTTGGGCAGCGTCACGTAGCGCGGCTCGTTCAGCCGCAGGTCGGTGGTGACGATCGCCGGCAGCGTGAGCGCCAGCGTCTCCAGGCCGCCGTCGACCTCGCGCGTCACGTTCACCTTGTCGCCGCTCACCTCCACCTTGGAGGCGAAGGTCGCCTGCGGCAGGTCCGCGAGCGCAGCCAGCATCTGGCCGGTCTGGTTCGAGTCGTCGTCGATCGCCTGCTTGCCCAGGATGACCAGTTGCGGCTGCTCCTTGTCCACCAGGGCCTTGAGGATCTTGGCCACGGCCAGGGGCTGCAGCTCTTCCGACGTCTCCACCAGGATCGCGCGGTCCGCGCCGATCGCCATCGCCGTGCGCAGCGTTTCCTGGCATTGCGTGACGCCGCACGAGACCGCGATCACCTCCGTGACCACGCCCTTTTCCTTCAGCCGCACGGCCTCCTCCACCGCGATCTCGTCGAACGGATTCATGCTCATCTTCACGTTCGCGATGTCCACACCCGTGTTGTCCGACTTCACGCGGACCTTCACGTTGTAGTCCACCACGCGCTTGACGGGGACCAAGACCTTCATTGCTGCGGCTCCTAAGGGGTTGATTGATTGACGTAACGTAAACCGAACCATTCTATGCGCCGCCCCGTGCGCAGCCTGGCACGCGGGAGGTGAATCGCGCCGGCGAATCCGTCGCGCACAAAAAAGAACGATCGTGCTTTTATCGGAGTATATCCGCGTCCGGTCACGCCGTGGGCGGCGGCGCGGACGCTTGTGCGACATGCGCGACCTGCAGGGGCCCCGCAGGCGGTGGGCCATCGGCCTGGAGGCGCACCACGCGCTGCGGATAGGGGATGTCGATGCCCTCGGCGCGCAGGCCGTCCAGGATGGCGATGTTGATCGCCGAGCGCAGATTGACCGTGCCGGCCGAAGGGTCGCTGACCCAGAAATTGAGACTGAACTCCAGCCCGTCAGGTGCGAAGTTCACCAGGTAGGCCACCGGTGCCGGGTCGGCCAGCACGCGCGACTGCGCGGCCGCGGCACTGCAGAGGATGGCCTGCACCCGCGCCACGTCGCTGTCGTAGCCCACGGTGATGTTGGTGGTGATGTTGAACTTGCGATCGGCATCCGAGAGGTTCTCCACGCGCTGCGTGATAAGCGTCTCGTTGGGCACGATGGATTCCCGCCCGTTGCCCGCGCGGATCAGGGTGTAGCGGGTCTTGATGTCGGTGATGCGGCCCTCGAAGCCGTCCACGCGCACGTTGTCGCCGATGCGCAGGGAACGTTCCAGCAGGATCACGAAGCCGCTCACGTAGTTGGAGGCGAGCTTCTGCAGGCCAAAGCCCAGGCCCACGCCGACGGCACCGCCCAGCACCGACAGCGCCGTCAGGTCTACGCCCACGGCCGACAGCGCGAACAGCAGGCCCACCAGCAGCAGCCCCGCCCGCGTGGCGTTGGCAGCCACCTTGCGCATGGAGAGGTCCACGATAGTTCGGTCCAGCAGGCGCCGCTCCACCGTGGAAGAGAGCCACAGCGCCAGCAGCATCACCACGGTGGCCGAGAGCGAACCTTCGATCAGCGTGAGTGCCGTGACCTGCGACTTGCCGAAATGGATGGCGACGTCGGACAGCTCCGAGCGCACCGCGGGCAGCAGGCCCACGATCCAGAGCACCGCAACGCCCCAGGCCAGCCACGAGACGATGCGCTCCACCAGCCGCATGGCCGCGGATTTCGGGAACGCGTTGGCGAGGATGCGCGCGAAGAACCGGATCAGCACCAGCGAGCTGAGCACCGGCACCGCCACGCGCAGCAGGAACACGGGCTGCAGCAGCACCGTCTCCACACCCACGCGGGCGGCATAGGCCAGGGCCAGCGCCAGCAGCGGGAACATCAGCCCATCGACCGTGCGGCGCCCGAACCACACCGATTCGGGCGACTGCTGGCGGCCGAGGATACGGCTCGCACCATACGCCAGGGCGAGGCAGGCGGCCAGCACGGCTGCCTCCAGCCAGGAACGGGATTGGCTGAAATCGCGGATCAGCGCGTGCAGGGCTTCCATGGGCGGGTATGTCGGGGCATCGATGGGGGACGGCAGGACCGGAACGCGGCGGCGTTCCCGGCAGGAGAGCCGGCAAGCTTACCCCGGCGTGAAGGCCCCAGGGCCAGCTATCTCAGTCTCGCACGACCGCAGACCTGCCGTACATGCCAAGGCAAGCAGCAAGCCAGTGCAGCTACCGCCTTACTGCCGCCTTTTTTCGTGCTTCCACGCTGCTCTGCGAACTTGTTTTCGCCATGCCCATCAGAAAATCATTCGATAGCTTTTCTGATTTTTCTCAAACGGGACGCTTCAATCGACATGCTGTATGCCATTTCTCCTCGATCCACACGGAAATTTTCCACCCGCTCGGAAAGCGTTTCCCGGGGATTACTACTTCCAGTGCTGACATTTCTATCCGATATGTCAGGCTGGTTCTCCAAGACCTCAGAAATAGTTGACCTGGCGTGCGAATGCTTGAAAAAAACCGGAGGCAAAAATGTCGTGCCGTCTATGAATTCTATATTCTGATGCAATTGAGATTTATTTTCGCCGGATGCAAAACATCTGTAATGCCCACGAAGACTTTCATGCAGACCATCGATCACATCATCCCGCTGATAGGCACACAATGCGAGATTCAAAGAAAAAATAATGCAATCATAATGCGACTTCTGGGCGCCCAACTGCACAACCGCCATATCGCCGTTTTCTCCTAGATATTTCTGAATATTTCTGCCCAGCGGTTCGTATCCGGCCAACATCGTTATCTCTTTGTCTGACCTCATTCCATAGCCAATTGCCGGCTCCAACACCACCGCCGTGCGCTTTCCATCCTGCAAACGAACATCGATGGCCACATGATGCAAGCTATGGGGGCTCAACTGCACGAGGGATCGCCACACCGGCTTTTCGGAAGTCATGAAATCCGAGAAAAACGCCTGAGCGGAATCATGACAAATCAGGTTGAGATCAGGAAAGCGGGTGTTGTATGCATCGGCCAGGTATTGCTTGTTTTCCACATCCAGATCCGTCATGCGTGCCGTACTGCCGGTTTTTGCCGCTGTCAATGCGGCCTCGGCATATGCCCGCAGGTCCGGAGGGGTGTTTTCCGCACGATTCAGTGCTTCGCGCAAAGCTATTGCCTTCTGACGGGGACGCTCTGGCAGAAACCCGAACTCTCCACTTCCGGCAGTTCTTGATGACAGGCCTGAGAGTGCTCCAGAGTTTCCGTGGGTTGAACTCGACGACCCTGCCGATGTGGAACCTCGTCCGGATGCAGCGCTATCTCTTCGATCGTTCCGGCTGCTCCTGCTTGAGCCCAATCCTATCGATCGCATGAAATTCTTCATAAACCACTCTTAATTGCAAATATTCAGTAAGCCTCCACCTTCTCTGAGCAAAACTTCAACGCTGATCCACTCACAAAAAATCGGCCCAGCAGAAGCCCAACACAAGAGTCGGCAGAATAATTCATCAATTATTCCCATCCGACCCAGGGTGACAATCAGAAATCCGAATCAGTTGAAGGGATCACGAAACTATCAATTTCGACCTGGCATGCAACAAAGCGACGATTTGCCCGACAGACAAACTGGGGAGCATTACCACTCTGCGCATGGGACACACTGGCCGCGCTCGACGCGGCATAGATGCACCGCGCAGCAGGAGGAACGCTAGAGCCACTTATCGATACTGAAGCGCAATCTCACTCAGGCCTGTGCGACGACTCGCTCGTGGCTTTCCAGGCCGGTTCCCGTTTCTCGGCGAACGCGCGCGCACCCTCCTGCGCCGTCCCGTCCATCATGTTCGTGGCCATGGCCTGGCCGGCGAGCTGGTAGGCGGCCTCCACGCCGAGTTCACGTTGCTGGTAGAAGAGCGCCTTGCCCATGGCCACGGCGGCGCGGGGCTTCTCGAGGATGGAGCGCACCAGCGATTCGATCTCGGCATCCAGCGCCTCGGGTGGCACCACCCGGTTGACCAGGCCCTCGGCCAGCGCGGTGCGTGCATCGATGAAGTCACCGGTGAGCAGCATCTCCATGGCGCGCTTGGCCGGCACGTTGCGCACCAGCGGCACGCTGGGCGTGGCGCAGAACAGGCCGTAATGGATGCCGCTGGTGGCGAAGCGCGCGCCCTCCGCCGCCACCGCGAGGTCGCACTGCGCCACCAGCTGGCACCCCGCCGCGGTGGCGATGCCCTGCACGCGCGCGATCACCGGCACCGGCAGGCGCTGGATCGACACCATCATGCGGCTGCATTGCGCGAAGAGGCGCTTGTACCAGGCCGCATCGGGGTGCGCGGCCATGTCCTTGAGGTCGTGGCCGGCGCAGAAGGCCTTGCCCTGCGCGGCCAGCACGACCACGCGCGCCTGCGTGTCCTGCGCGACCGCGTCGAGCGCCCGCTGCAGCGCCGAGAGCATGCCGTCGCCGAGCGCATTCAATCGCCCAGGGTCGGCCAGCGTGAGCGTGACGACGCCGCGGGCATCGCGCGCGGTGTGCAGCAAGGGAGCATCGGGAGCGGAGGCGGCAGGTTCGGTCATGGCGGGAGAAAAGGCTCGGAACGTTGGCGGCAGGCAGTGCGCGTCAGAGGTCGGCCAGCACGCGCACATGGGCCTCGACGCTGCGCGCGAGGGCGTCCATCACATAGCCGCCCTCCAGGCAGGAGACGATGCGGCCCTTGGCGTAGCGGCGGGCGATGTCCTTGATGCGCTGCGTGATCCAGGCGTAGTCCTGCTCGGTAAGGCCGAGCTGGCCCATGTCGTCGTCGCGGTGGCCGTCGAAGCCCGCCGAGACGAAGATCATCTCGGGCTTGAAGGCCTCCAGGCGCGGTATCCAGAGCATCTCGATCAGCTCGCGGATGTCCATGCCGCGCGTGTAGGCGGCCACGGGCACGTTGAGCATGTTGGGCGCCGGGTCCTGGTCGCCGCTGAACGGGTAGAACGGGTGCTGGAAGATGCCGACCATCAGCGCGCGCGGGTCACCTGCGAGGATGTCCTCGGTGCCGTTGCCGTGGTGCACGTCGAAATCCACCACTGCGACGCGCTGCAGCTTGTAGCGCTGCAGCGCGTACCTGGCCGCGATCGCGACGTTGTTGAAGAAGCAGAAGCCCATGGCCTTGCTGCGCGTGGCATGGTGCCCGGGCGGGCGCACGCAGCAGAAGGCGTTCTCCAGTTCGCCCGCGATGACGGCGTCGGTGGCGGCCAGGGCCGCGCCCGCGGCCCGCAGCGCGGCCGGCCAGGTGTGGGAGTTGATGGATGTGTCGGGATCGACCTGCGCATGCGTGGGGCCGCCGGCCAGGATCTCTTCCGCGAGCCGGTCGGACAGGCCGCGCAGCGCGGCCACGTGCATGCGGTCGTGCGCCAGCTCGACGTCGGCCAGCGAGGCCTCGGGCGCCTCGAAGCGCTCCAGCGCGTCGGCCACGCCGGTGGCCAGCAGCCGGTCCTCGATGGCATCCAGCCGTCCCGGGCATTCCGGGTGGCCCGGTCCCATCTCGTGCTTCCAGCATTCGCGGTGCGTGAAATAGCCTGTGCCGCCCACCATGAATCCCTTGTCTCTGGTTTTTTTCGGATAACTTCGGGTCTCATGAACACACAGCACAAGATCCGGTCGCTTCTGGATCAGCTTAACACGGTGATCGTGGGCAAGAAGCCGCAGGTCCAGGACTGCGTGGCCTGCCTGCTTGCCGGCGGACACCTGCTGATCGAGGATGTGCCGGGCGTCGGCAAGACCACCCTGGCCCATGCGCTGGCGCGCACCTTCGGGCTGCAGTTCTCGCGGGTGCAGTTCACGGCCGACCTGATGCCCAGCGACCTGACGGGGGTCTCGGTGTACGAGCGCGGCCGCGAGTCCTTCGTGTTCCATCCCGGCCCGGTGTTCGCCCAGGTGCTGCTGGCCGACGAGATCAACCGCGCCAGTCCCAAGACGCAGAGCGCGTTGCTGGAGGCCATGGAAGAGAAGCAGGTCACGGTGGAGGGCGAGACGCGTGCCCTGCCCCATCCCTTCTTCGTGATCGCCACGCAGAACCCGCACGACCAGCTCGGCACTTTCGCCCTGCCGGAGAGCCAGCTCGACCGTTTCCTCATGCGCATCTCCATCGGCTACCCCGACCGCGCGGCCGAACGCCAGCTGCTGGCCGGCGGCGACCGCCGCGACATGGTGGAAGGGATGCTGCCGCTGCTCTCGCCCGGGGAGCTCGAATCGCTGCAGCAGCAGGTGCTGGCGGTGCATGCGGCCGAGCCGCTGCTGGACTACGTGCAGGACCTGATCGCCGCGACGCGCTCCGGGCGCTGGTTCCTGCAGGGCCTCTCGCCGCGTGCCGGCATCGCGCTCATCCGCGCGGCCAAGGCGCAGGCCCTGATCGCCGGCCGCGACTACGTGGCGCCGGACGACGTGCAGGCCGTGCTGCCGCAGACCATCGCCCACCGGCTCGTGCCCGTGGGCGACGCTGGCCGGGGCGCTGCGGAGCAGGTGGTGGCGATGGTGGAAGCGGTGCCCCTGAAGTGACGAGACACCCCCTCGGGCGGCTGCAGCGCTGGTGGCAGGCGAGGCTGCCGCGCACGGACACCACGCTGCTCACGCAGCGCAATGTGTACATCCTTCCGACGGGCGCGGGGTGGATGCTGGCGCTCACGCTGCTGGTGCTGCTGGTGGCGTCGATCAATTTCCAGCTCAACCTGGGCTATCTGCTCACTTTCCTGCTGGCGGGCAGCGCGGTGGCGGGCATGCATGTGTGCCATGCCACGCTGCGCGGGCTGACGCTGCACCTGCTGCCGCCGGAGCCGTGCTTCCTGGGGCAGAGCGCGGTGTTCGAGATCCAGCTGTCGAGCTCGCGCAAGTCGCCACGCCACGGCATCGCGCTGGCGGTGCATGGCGGCGCACCGCATTGGGCGTGGACGGACGTGCCCGCCCAGGGCACGGCCAGCGTGCAGGTGGCCTTCCAGCCGCAGCGCAGGGGCCTGCACGACGTGCCGATGCTCACGGCCGAAACGCGCTTCCCGCTGGGCACGTTCCGGGTGTGGACGCTCTGGCGCCCGGCCGCGCAGGTGCTGGTCTATCCGCGTCCCGAGCTGCCGCCGCCCCCCCTTCCCGCGGGCGAGCCGAGCCCGGGCGGCGCGGGCAGCGCGCCGGCGCAGGGCATCGGCGAGTTCGACGGCGTGCGCGCCTACCGGCGGGGCGATCCGCTCAAGCTCGTGGTCTGGAAGAAGGCCGCGCGGTCGATCGCCACCGGCACGGACGACCTCGTGAGCCGCGACGCGCAGCAGACGCGGCGGCAGGAGCTGTGGCTCGACATGGCGCTCACCAGCCTCACCGATCCCGAGGCCCGCATCTCCCGCCTCGCATCCTGGGTGCTGCAGGCCGAGCGGCAGGGCCTGGACTACGGCCTGCGGCTGCCGTCGGGCGAGATCGCCCAGGGCAGTGGCCCGGCGCACGAGCGGCGCTGCCTGGAGGCGCTTGCGCTGTGCTGACCTCGATCCATCCTCCCCGCCCCGGCCGCCCGCCGGAAGGCCGGTCCGCATGACCGCGCTGCGCCGGACGTTCTCGAACCAGCCGCGCGAGGCGCGCGACACGCTGTTCCTGCTCGCCACGGTGGGCTGGGTGGTGCTGCCGCTGGCGCCCTACCTGCCCGCGTGGACCACGGCGCTCGCTGCCGCAGTGCTGGTCTGGCGGGGCGTGCTCGCGCTGCGCGGCCGTCCGCAGCCGGGGCGCTGGCAACTGGGCGTGCTGCTGGCCGCATCGGTCGCGCTCACGGTGGTGTCGCACGGCACCATCGTCGGCCGCGACGCGGGCGTCACGCTCATCGTGATGCTGCTCGCGCTCAAGACCATGGAAGTGCACGCGCGGCGCGACGCCATGGTGCTGTTCTTCCTGGGCTTTTTCACGATGCTCAGCAACTTCTTCTTCTCGCAGTCGCTCGCGACGGCCGCAGCGATGCTGGTCGCACTGCTGGGCCTTCTGACCGCCCTGGTCAACGCCCACATGCCCGTGGGCCGGCCGCCGCTGTCCGTGCCGCTGCGGCTGGCGGGGCGCATGGCGCTGCTGGGCGCGCCGGTCATGCTCGCGCTGTTCCTGCTGTTCCCGCGCATGGCGCCGCTCTGGGGCATGCCCAGCGAGAACCCGACGGGCCGCAGCGGACTGTCGGGCCGCATGGAGATCGGCAACGTGGCCTCGCTCGCGCTCGACGACGGCATCGCCCTGCGCGTGCGCTTCGACACGCCGGGCGGCGAGCCCCCGCCGCAGAGCGCGCTGTATTTCCGGGGGCCGGTGTTCTCGGCTTTCGATGGGCGCGAATGGTTCGCCTTCGGCCAGCCGGGCGCTCCGGCAGCGTCCTGGCGCCCCCCTGCCCCCCCGTCACTGCAGGTCGAGGGCGAGCCCCTGCGCTACGAAGTCACGCTGGAAGCGCTGCGCGTTCCCTGGCTGCTCACGCTCGATGCCGCGCCCGAGTCGCCCGTACTGCCGCCGGGCCTGCGCGCGTCGATGGCGCCCGAACTCTCCTGGGTCGCGAGCCGCCCCATCAACGAAGTGCTGCGCTACCGGGCCGCCAGTTACCCGCGCTTCACGCACGGCCCGATGGAGGACTCTCCGCGGCTGCGTCCCTACCTGGAACTGCCCGAGGGCTTCGATCCGCGCACGCGCGCCCTGGCCCGGCAGATGCTGGCGGAGCCGGCCGTCGCCGCGGGCGGCGCCGCGGCCTTCGTGCAGGCCGCGCTGGAGCGGTTGCGCACGGGCGGCTACAGCTACACGCTGGAGCCGGGAGTCTATGCCGAGCACACGGCCGATGCCTTCTGGTTCGACCAGAAGGCGGGCTTCTGCGAACACATCGCGTCGGCCTTCGCGGTGCTGCTGCGCGCGGCGGGCATCCCGGCGCGCATCGTGACGGGCTACCAGGGCGGCGAGATGAACGGCGTGGACGGCTACTGGACCGTGCGCCAGGCGGACGCCCATGCCTGGACCGAAGTCTGGCTCGCGGGCCGCGGCTGGGTGCGCGTGGACCCGACCGGAGCCGTCTCGCCGGCCCGCATCGGCAACTTCCAGCGCCTGCAGGCGCCGCGCGGCGTGTTCGGCACGGCGGTGGACACCGTCATCGGCCGCGGCATCGCCGCCCGGGCGCGCGCCGTGTGGGAGGCCGTCAACAACCGCTGGAACCAATGGGTGCTCAACTACACGCAGAGCCAGCAGCTGGACCTGCTCAAGGCCCTGGGCATCGGATCGCCCGACGCGCAGGACCTGGCCCGCGTGCTCGGCGCGCTGGCCGCGGCCGCGGCGCTGGCCGGCGTCGGCTGGAACCTGTGGGAGCGCCGCAGGCAGGACCCCTGGCTGCGGCTGCTGGACCGGGCGCGCCGCCGGCTCGCGCGGGCTGGCCTGCCCCTGCCCGGCCACCTGCCGCCGCGCGCCATGGCGCAGCAGGTGCGGGACCGTTTCGGCGAGTCCGCCGAACCGACCGCGGGCTGGCTGCTGCGCATGGACCAGGCACGTTACGCTCGCCACTCCGATGCCACGCTGGCGCTCCTGCGGCGGGAGCTGCGCGGCCTGCGCTGGCCCGCCGCAGGCACCCCTTCGGCGCACCACTGATCGCGGGCCCGGCCCGCCGCCTTTTCCTGTCTTCGACTCCATGCCTTTCGCGATGCCTTTCGCCCGTTCCACCGCCTTCCTCGTCCTCGCCTGCGCCACCGCCCTGGTCGTGCCGCCGGCCGCCCTGGCCCAGAAACCCGCCCGGAAAAAGGAGAAACAGGCCGCGCCGGAAGTGCTCTACGCGCAGCGGCCAGAGGCACTGCGCTTCGCCGACGACCTCGCCGAGCGCCGCGGCCTGGACCGCGAGTGGGTGCGGCAGGCCATCGGGCAGGCCCGGTTCCTGCCGCAGGTGCCGCGCCTCATGCTGCCGGCCCCCAGGGGCACCGCCAAGAACTGGACCGCGTACCGCGCGCGCTTCGTGGAGCCAGTACGCATCCGCGCGGGCGTTCGCTTCTGGAACGAGCATGCCGACACGCTCGCGCGCGCCGAGCGCGAATACGGTGTGCCGGCCGCGATCATCGTCGGCATCCTGGGCGTGGAGACTCTCTACGGCCAGCACATGGGCGGCTTCCGCGTGATGGACGCGCTCGCCACGCTGGCCTTCGATTTTCCGGCAGCGCACCCGCGCGCCACCGAGCGGCAGGCCTTCTTCCGGGGCGAACTGGAGCAGTTCCTGACGCTGGCCGACCGCGTCGGGGCCGATCCCTTCGCCCTGCGCGGCAGTTATGCGGGCGCCATGGGCATGGGCCAGTTCATGCCCACCAGCTGGGCGCGCTGGGCGGTGGATTTCGACGGCGACGGCCGCATCGACCTGTTCAACAGCCCGGCCGACGCGATCGGCTCGGTGGCCAACTACTTCCAGGCCCACGGCTGGGTAAGCGGATTGCCCACGCATTACGCCGTGGCCTTCGACGAAGGGAGCCTGCGCCTGCCCGAGCTGCTCGCGCCGGACATCCTGCCCAGCTTCACCGCCGCCGGGATGCAGGAGCTCGGCGCCCGCCCCCTGCCTGCGGACGGCGCGGCCATCCAGCCCGATGCCGCCGGGCCCCTGGCGCTGATCGAGTTGCAAAACGGCAGCGCCCCCGCGGCCTACGTGGCCGGCACGCGCAACTTCTACGTGGTCACGCGCTACAACTGGTCGAGCTACTACGCGATGGCGGTGATCGAGCTCGGGCGGGAAGTGGCGGCGGCGCGGTAGCGCATGGCCTGCGGGGCGGCTTCGCCCGGTTTCAATCCGGGCGCGACACCCTGGACTTCGCCGTGCCGGCCCGCGCTCCGGTCGCGGCGCGGCTGCGCGGGCGTGCGACGGCCTTCGGCTCATCGATGAGCTGCCGCACCAGCAGCGCCACGCTGCGCTGCAGTTCGCCCAGTGCCTCCTGGTCACCCGCCACGTACTTCTGCAGGGCATGCTGGAACACGCCGTCGAACATCGCATAGGCGATGTCGCGTGAAACCCGCACAGGCGCGGCGGCCAGTTCCGCGAAGCGCGCGAGCACGCGCCAGATCATCGACTCCAGGCTCTTGTCGATGGCCTGCACGTCGGCGCGCAGCGACTCCTCGAACATGGCCTGCGAACGCAGGTCGTACCAGAGCCGGTGCATCGCGGTTTCCTCGCGCAGCGTCTCGGCCATCTTGTCGCAGAAGCGCTCCAGCAGCTCGCCGTAGCTGCCCGCCTCCGCCGTGACGCGGTCGTAGCGTGTGACGCAGACCGCCTTGTACTGCCGCACGCTGCACAGGATCAGGTCCACCTTGTCGGTGAAGTAGTAGTGCAGCACGCCGTGCGAGTAAGCCGAGTTCTGGGCGATCTCGCGCAGGCTGGTGCGTGCGTAGCCGAGCGTCGCCAGCGTCTGGAGCGTGGCCGCGCCCAGTTCGGCGCGGCGCTCGTTGAACTTGTCGTCTCGGGTACGGGAGGTGGCGGGCATGGGCGGATTCTAGGACTTTCCCGAATTTTTTGACAGTCGTCCAATTTTTTCTTGACGACTGTCAAGGGCGGCCATAACCTCGGCTCCGCACTTGCTTGACAAGTGTCCAAAAGACCAACGGAGACAAGAATGAATGCTCAGGTTCTGCAGGGCCGCAAAGCCCTGGTCACAGGGGGCGCGCGCGGCATCGGCGCGGCCATCGCGCAGGCGCTTTCGGCCGCGGGCGCCGCGGTGATGGTCGCGGACGTGCTGGAAGACGCCGCACACGAGACGGTGGCCACCCTCACCGCCCAAGGCGCCCGGGCCGGCTTCGCACGGCTGGACGTCACCCAGGATGCGCAATGGCAGGACGCCGTGGCCGCCACGGTGCAGCAGCTCGGCGGGTTCGACCTGCTGGTCAACAACGCAGGCGTGGAGATCACCTCGCCGCTCGTCGATGCCGACGCCGACGACCTGCGCCGCATGCTGGACGTGAACGTGGTGGGTACCGCGCTGGGCATGAAGCACGCCTTCCGCGCCATGCGGCCCGGCGGCGCGGCCGGCCAGGGGGGCACCGTGGTGAACATTTCTTCGGTCGCGGCCACCATCGCCTTTCCCGGCATCGCGGGCTACTCGGCCAGCAAATCGGCCGTGGACCGGCTCACGCGCGTGGGGGCCATGGAGTCCGGCCAGCTCGGCTACGGCGTGCGCGTGAACTGCATCTATCCGGGCCTGGTCCCCACGGTCATGGGCCAGAAGCTGGCCGCCGACGTGGTGAGCGCAGGCCTGTTCCCCTCGGTGGAAGCCGCCATCGGCGCGGTCATCGAACAGACGCCGCTCGGCCGGCTGGGCGAGGTGGGCGACATGGCCGATGCGGTGGTGTTCCTCTGCAGCGATGCCTCGCGCTTCATCACCGGCGCAGGCCTGCCGGTCGATGGCGGCATGGGCATGTGAAGGCCACTGCAACACCCTCAAGGAGACTCCTGATGAGCAAAGACATACAGCCCAGCCGGCACCCGGTCGTGGTCTATGGCGCGAGCGGCTACACCGGCCGACTCGTGTGCGAATACCTGCGCGAATACGGCATTCCCTTCACCGCGGCGGGGCGCAGCCGCGAGAAGCTCGAAGCGGCGATGCGCTCGCACGTGCCCGGCATCGAGACCGCCACGTACGACATCGTGGAAGTGCCGCACGACGTGGCATCGCTCACCGCGCTGTTCCAGGGCGCCTCCGTGGTGCTCAACACCGTCGGGCCGTTCACCAAGTTCGGCCCCGAGGTGGTCGAGGCCTGCCTGAGCGCCGGCTGCCACTACACCGACACCACGGGCGAGCAGGATTGGCTCATCACTCTGGACGAGCAGTACGGCACCCGCTTCGCCGATGCGGGGCTGCTGCTCTCGCCAGGCCTCGCGCAGATGTACACCACGGGCGAGATCGCAGCCCAGCTCGCGCTGGAAACGCCGGGCCTGGACACGCTGGACATCGCCGTGTTCTGGGGCGGCAGCCCGACGATCGCCTCCACCCAGACCATCCTGGTGAATGCTGCCACCGCCAAGGCCTTCTACCTGGAGCAGAACCAGTACAAGGAATGGCAACCCGATGCCGGTCTCTACCAGCTCGCCATCCCCGGCCAGCACGAGGTGGCGCTGGCGCTGCCCTGGGGCGGCACGTCGCACCCGGTGTGGTTCAGGCGCGACCCGCGCGTGGCCAACGTGCGCGTGCTGGGCGGCGTCTTCAACAAACCGCTGATGCTGGGCGTGCCGAAGATCGTCGAAGCCGCGCTCGAGGCCACCAGGGACATGGACCCCGACGCACGCTACCAGGCGCTCACGCAGACCGCGGCCGGCGTGATGAACACCATGCCGCCGCGCGAGAACCCGCGCATCAACAAGTCGGTCGACTCGGTGCATGCCTCCGGCCCGCTGGGGCGCGCGCATTGCGTCATCCACGGCAACTGCAACTACAAGCAGACCGGCCTGCTGCAGGCGTTCGCCGCCTCCTGGCTGCTGCAGCAGCCGCCCCGGCGCACGGGCTTCGCATCCGGCTGCCAGGCTTTCGGACACCATGCGCTGTTGGGTGCACTGCGCGCCTTCGGCCTCGTGCAGCCGCCGCTGCTCACCGTGCAGAACTGACGCGCGGCGCGATCCATGGCAGCAACAGACACAGCGGAGCGAACATGCGGTTGACCGACTATCTCGACAAGGGGGCGCAGCTCGGCCCCGATGCGCCCTGCCTCGTGATGGGCGAGGACACCTGGAGCTATGCCCGGGTGCAGGCCTGGAGCCACCGCGTGGGCCGCGCGCTGCAGGCCTCGGGCATCGCGCCCGGGGCCAAGGTGGCAGTGCTCTCGGGCAATGACGCCACGGCCTTCGCCTGCGTGTTCGGCATTGCGCGGGCCGCAGCCGTCTGGTGCCCTGTCAACCCGCGCAACGAGGTGGCGGAGAACCGCCATGTGCTCGAGGCCTTCGACTGCGAGTGCCTCGTCTTCCACAGCGCCTATGCGGGCATGGCGGAGCAGATGCACGCGCAACTGCCGCACCTGGGCCTGTGGATCTGCCTGGACAGGGAACTGCCGTTCGCGCGCTCCCTCGCCGCCTGGCTGGAAGGCGTGGAGGATGCGCCGCTGGAGGTGAAACCCGAGAGCGATCTGGCCATGATCGCCGGCACCGGCGGCACCACCGGCGCCCCCAAGGGCGTGATGCTCTCGGGGCGCAACCTGGAGACGATGACGGCACTCACCCTCATGGGTTACCCCTTCGACGGCCGCCCCGTCTATCTCGCGCTGGCACCGCTCACACATGCCGCGGGCGTGCTGTGCTTTCCCATCATGGCGCTGGGCGGCCGCATCGTGGTGATGCCCCAACCCGACCTCGGCGAATTCCTCGCGCTCATCGGGCGCCACCGCGTGACGCACACCTTCCTGCCGCCCACGCTGATCTACATGCTGCTGGCGCACGAGGCCCTCGCGACCGCGCGGCTCGATTCGCTGCAGTGCTTCTGGTACGGCGCCGCGCCCATCTCGCCAGCGCGGCTCGAAGAAGCGCTGCAGAGGATCGGCCCGGTGATGGCGCAGCTCTTCGGCCAGACCGAGGCGCCGATGATGATCTCCTCCATGGCGCCAAAGGACCATTTCCACGCCGACGGCAGCATCGCGCGCGGGCGGCTGGCCAGCGCCGGCCGGCCCGGTCCGCTGGTGCAGGTGATCACCCTGGATGCGGAAGGCCGGCCCCTCCCGCGCGGCGAGACGGGCGAGATCGCGGTACGCGGCTCGCTGGTGATGATGGGCTACTACAAGAACCCCCAGGCCACGGCCGAGGCCTCCTCGCACGGCTGGCACCGCACGGGCGACATCGGACACGTCGATGCGGACGGGTTCCTCTACATCGTGGACCGCGCCAGGGACATGATCATCACCGGCGGCTTCAACGTCTATTCGGTCGAGGTGGAACAGGCGCTGCTGCAGCACCCCGACGTGCATGAATGCGCGGTGGTCGGCCTGCCCGATGGCAAATGGGGCGAGCGCGTGGTGGCGGTGGTCCAGGCGCAGGCCGGCGCAGCGCCCGACACGGCCGGTCTGCAGGCCTTCGTGAAGGCACGCATCGGCAGCGTGAAGGCCCCGAAGCAGGTGGAGGTGTGGGCCGACCTGCCCCGCTCCAAGGTGGGCAAGGTGCTGAAGAAGGAAGTCCGCGCTACCCTGCTGCAACACGCCACGACAATGAAGGAGACTGCCCGATGAACAACAAAGCCTGTGTGGCCGGGGTCGGCATGATCGCCTTCACCAAACCCGGCGCGAACGCCCCCTATCCGCAGATGGCGGCCGAGGCCGCGCAATTGGCGCTGGCCGATGCCAGCATCGATTACCGCGATGTCCAGCAGGCCTTTGCAGGCTACGTGTACGGCGATTCGACCGCCGGC
Source organism: Paracidovorax avenae ATCC 19860 (assembly GCF_000176855.2). Lineage (NCBI taxonomy): Bacteria > Pseudomonadati > Pseudomonadota > Betaproteobacteria > Burkholderiales > Comamonadaceae > Paracidovorax > Paracidovorax avenae. The sequence goes on from NC_015138.1 coordinate 3,379,669, forward strand.
CAACGCGCGCTCTACGGCGTGGGCATGAGCGGCATCCCCATCGTCAACGTGAACAACAACTGCGCGACCGGCTCCACGGCCCTCTTCCTCGCCCACCAGGCGGTCGCATCGGGCGCGGCCGACTGCGTGCTGGCGCTGGGCTTCGAGCAGATGAGCCCGGGCGCGCTCGGCACGGTGTTCCACGACCGGCCCAGCCCGTTCGATCTCTTCGACCAGGAGGCCGACGCGCTGGTGGACGTGCACGATCTGCCGCTGGCGCTGCGCTACTTCGGCGGCGCGGGACAGGCGCACATGCGGCGCTGGGGCACGCCGCTGTCCACCTTCGCCAAGGTGCGTGCCAAGGCCAGCCGCCACGCGGCGCGCAACCCGCTGGCCCTGCTGCGCAAGGAACTCAGCGTGGAGGACGTGCTGAACGCCCCCATGCTCTGGCCCGGCGTGCTCACGCGGCTGATGGCCTGCCCGCCTACCTGCGGTGCGGCAGCGGCGGTGCTGGTGTCCGAACCGTTCGCGCGCCGGCACGGCCTGCGCACCGGTGTGCGCATCGCCGCGCAGGCCATGACCACCGACACGCCCGAGAGCCTGCAGAGCCACGACATGATGCAGGTCGTCGGCTACGGCATGGCCCGCAGCGCGGCGCAGCAGGTGTACGAGCGCGCGGGCATGGGGCCCGAGGACATCGACGTGGTCGAACTGCACGACTGCTTCGCGCAGAACGAAGTCATCAGCTACGAAGCCCTCGGCCTGTGCCCCGAGGGCGGCGCTGAGGCCTTCGTGGACGCGGGCGACAACACCTACGGCGGCCGCGTGGTGACCAACCCGTCGGGCGGCCTGCTCTCGAAAGGCCATCCGCTGGGTGCCACCGGCCTGGCGCAGTGCTACGAACTCACGCACCAGCTGCGCGGCAGCGCCGGCGACCGCCAGGTGGCGGGCGCGCGGCATGCGCTGCAACACAACCTGGGACTGGGAGGCGCCTGCGTGGTGACGCTGTACGAAGCCGCCTGAGGTCCGCCTCGGGTATCTGACCTGCATCAACGTGGACGGATTTCACCGCTCCTGCGGCGGCGTGCCACCTAGAATAGATTCATATTCAATGAATCTTTAATGCTGCGGAAGGACTGCCCGCCATGGCCACGCTGCTCACCATCGACGAACCACCGCGCACGCCACGCCACGGCACCTCGCTGTCCGCGCTGTTCGCGCTCGGCTTCCGCCCCTTCTACCTGCTGGCAGCGGCCTTCGCGGCCATCTCGGTCCCGCTGTGGGCGCTGCAGTTCTCCGGGTGGCTGGGCCGGCCCTACCTCGCCGGACCGCTCTGGCATGCGCACGAAATGCTGTTCGGCTTCGCTCTGGCGATGATCGTGGGCTTCCTGTTCACTGCCGGCCGCAACTGGACGGGCCAGCCGACACCCGCCGGCGCGGGCCTGGCGGCGCTGGTGGCGCTCTGGCTGTCGGCGCGGGTGCTGGTGCTCACGCCCTTCACGACGGCCGCAGCCTGGGCGAACATCGCCTTCCCGCTGGCGGCGGCCATCGCGCTGGCCGTGCCGCTGGTGCGGGCGCGCAGCCGGCGCAACTACTTCTTCGTGGGCCTGCTGGCGATGATGGCCGCGGCGGCGGCCTGCATCCATTTCGCGCCCGCCGGAACGGGCGCCCTGCCCTGGCGCGGCGTGCAGCTGGCGCTGGATGCGGTGCTGTTCATCCTCTGCGTGATGGGCGGGCGGGTGATTCCGATGTTCACGCAGAACGGCGTGCCCGGCACCCGGCCGCGCCGCCATGCGCGGCTGGAGCAGGCTGCGCTGGGCGCCGTGCTCGCGCTCATGGCGGCCGATGTCGCGGGCGTGGCGGGCCTGCCGCTCGCGGCGCTGGCAGCCGTCGCCGCCGTGCTGCACGCCTGGCGCTGGTGGCTCTGGCAGCCATGGAGCACGCGGCGGGTGCCGCTGGTCTGGGTACTGCACGCAGGCTATGCCTGGGTGCCCGTGCACCTGCTGCTGCGCGCCCTGGCGGCCACCGGGGCGGTGGCCCCCACGCTGGCCACCCATGCGCTCACCGTCGGCGCCATCGGCGGCCTCGTCGTCGGCATGGTCACGCGCACCGCGCGCGGCCACACGGGCCGGCCGCTGCGCGCAGACCGGTGGGAAACGGCCTGCTACGCGCTGGTGCTGGCCGCCGCCCTCGTGCGCGTCGCCGGGCCGCTGGCCGCGCCGGCCCACCTGCTGCATGCAGTGCTGGTTTCGGCCGTGCTGTGGTCGGCCGGTTTCGGGCTGTATGCGCTGCGCTACGGGCCGCTGCTCTCCCGCCCCCGGCTCGACAGCCGGCCCGGTTGATCACGGGAGCACTGCTCCCCCTTTCCGCGGCGGCCACGTGCTCCGGTACGGCGCCTCAATGCCCGCCAGCCTTCGTCCCGACCCCGCCGCGGTAGCTGGCCAGCAGGAAGAACACGGCCATCGCCAGCAGCCCGATCAGTGCCGCGGAGGTGTTCAGCAGCACCCGGTGGGCGACCGAGAAGGCCGCCTGCCCTGCCCCGATCAACGCCGCCGCCGGGCCCTGTGCCAGTTGCTGCGCGACCACGTAGGCATCGCCGATCGAGCGGGCTGCCTGGGCGGCGAGCGGCGGCGCAAGATCCGGCGGCAGCGCGATCGCGTGGCTGAACACGACGGACATGAACACACCGAACAGGGTGATGCCCAGGCCGCTGCCCAGCTCGTAGCCGGTGGCCTCCAGCGCCCCGGCCGCACCGGCCCGGTCCGACTCGACCGACCCCATGATCGCGATGGACGATGCCGTCAGCCCCACGCTCAGCGCCAGCCCCAGCAGCTCCAGCGCTGCAGCCACGGGCACACCGCCCTCGTGGAAATCCGCCCGGGCCAGGTACGCCAGGACCGCGCCGGATACCGCCAGCGACAGGCTGGCAACCCGGCGCAGGCCGAAGCGGTTCGACAGGGTGCCCGCCAGGGGCCCGCCCACGGCTGCCGCGGCCATGATCGGCACCATGAAGAGGCCGGCCTGCAGCGGGCTCTTGCCCAGCACGTATTGCAGCTCCTGCGCCAGCGTCAGTTCCACCCCGGCCAGGGCCCCGCTCGCGACGACCGCCATGGCGATGCCGGCGAGGATCGCGGGGCGCGAGAACAGCGACAGATCCAGCATCGGCGCCGCCGAGCGCAGTTGCAGGCGCGCGAACACCGCCAGCAGCGCCGCCCCGGCCGCCAGCGCCGATGCCGCCACGGCCGGCGGCTGCCCGCCCCCGAAGCCCGACTTGAGGCCGTACACCGCGGCGATCATGCCCGCGATCAGCAGCAGCGCCTGCCCGGCAGGCCACCGGCCGGCCACCGTGCGCTCCGACCGCGGCAGCAGCAGGAAAACGGCCGGGAACACGACCAGCATCACCGGCACGTTGATGAGGAACGCAGCGCCCCACCAGAAATGCTCCAGCAGCGCCCCGCCGACCAGCGGCCCCACGGCGGCCCCCGCCGCACCCACGGTGCCCCAGAGGCCGAGCGCCATCGCGCGCTCCCTTTCATCCTCGAACGTGCGGCGGATGATGCCCAGCACGCACGGCATGATCATCGAGCCGCCGAGCGCGAGCAGCACGCGCGCCGCGATCAGCAGCGACGGGCTGGGCGCGAATGCCGCCAGCAAGGACGCGAGGCCGAAGACTGCCAGGCCGGCGAGCAGCAGCCGCCGGTGGCCGGTGCGGTCTGCCAGCGTCCCCATGGGCACCAGCAGGCCCGCCATGAGCAGCGGATAGATGTCGATGATCCAGAGCACCTGCGTGCCCGATGCGCTCAGCGCCAGCGTGAGCGACGGCACGGCGATGTGCAGGATCGTCATGTCGATCACGACCGGCAGGAAGGCCAGCATCACCGCAGCCAGGACCAGCCACCGCTGCGTGGACGACGTGGAAGGGGAAGACAACGCGGACATGCACCACCCGGATAAACGCAATGCCGTGAAATATAAATACATACGTATTTATTTCAACCCATGGCCTTCGGATTCCAGGGCACAATGCCGTCCGGAACGCCAGCCATGGGCAGAAAACCGACCATCACCCGCGACAGACTGCTCGACCTCGCGCAGCAGATCGTCCGCGCCGAGGGCGCCCGGGGCCTCACCATCGATGCCCTGGCCAGGGCGGCCGGCATTTCCAAGGGGGGCGTGCAGTATTCCTTCGCCTCCAAGGAAGACCTCGTCCGCGGGCTGGTCGCGCGCTGGACGCAGGCGTTCGACGCGGCGATGGCGGCGCAGGACACCGGCACCTGTGCCCTCGGCTTTGTCCGCGGCTACATCGGCGCCATGCGGTCTTCCGACACCGCCACGGACGCGAAAATGGCGGGCCTGCTCATCGCCTACCTGCAGGACCCCGACAACCTGCGCGACATGCGGGCGTGGTACGAGCAAGCCCTCGCCCGCCTGGGCGGCACCACGCCCCAGGCACGCGCGGCCCGCGTCGCTTTCCTCGCCGTGGAAGGCCTGTTCCTGCTGAGGATCGGCGGCATCGACGACAGCGCGCGCTGGCTGGCCCTGCTGGACGATATCGACGCCCTCCTCGGCCAGATCACGGGCACCTGACGGTTTCCCAGCTCATCTGTAAGCAGCTGTGCGCGGCCTGCGGCGAAAACGCCCGCCGATGGCATTCCGGCCAGCCACGCTGCCCCCGGCGGGCGACGGAAACGACGCCATGCGGCCGAGCAACCCCCTGAACACGCGCTTACAAGGCCTCCCGGATCCGGTGCCTATCATGCGGCCGCCTTCCGCGGAGCGGAATTGTGTACGCCACTCGCCTCTCCGCCGGCGGGCCAGATCCATGTCCAACACCCTCGGGGAGAAAAAACACATGCACACATCCTTCCACCATCGGTGCCTGCGCGGGCTCGCCGGCACCCTGGCGCTCGCCGCACTGGCGGCATGCGGCGGAGGCGGCGGCACAACTGCCGACACCGCGCGCAGCGAGCCCGCCAGCGCCGCGGCCCAGGCGGCGCCCACCGACGCGAATGCAGCGGTCACCGCAGACACCCGTGCCACGGCGGCGAGCTGCGACGCCCCGACCCCGATGGCCGTACCGGCCACCGGCACCGTGGTCGGCAACGGCACGCCCCAGAGCTGCACGCTGCAGGCCCTCGCCCAGGCCGTGGAGACCGGCGGCCATGTCACCTTCGCCTGCGGCAGCGCGCCCGTCACCATCGCCGTCACGCGCGAACTGCGCGCGCCGCAGAACACGGTGATCGACGGCGGCAACCTCGTCACCCTGGACGGCGGCGGCAAGAACCGCATCCTCGTGTCCGGCAACAACCGCTCCCTGTCGGTGCGCAACCTGCGCTTCATCAACGGCACGGCCGCGCAGACCATGGAGGGCGAAGGCATCGGCGGCGCCGTCTCCGGCCCCTACCTGAACCGCATCGAGGTGATCCACAGCACCTTCGAGAACAACAACGCCGGCCGTGGCGGCGGCGCGGTGGGGGTGGGCACCGCCGGCTCGCTGGTGATCTCAGGCAGCACCTTCAAGAACAATGGCGCGTGGTACGGGGGCGCGGTGTACAGCCTGCTGTCGCCGCTCACGGTGGTCAATTCGGTCTTCCAGGGCAACAGCGCCAACACCAGTGGCAAGCTCGGCGACGGCGGCGCCATCGGCACCGACGGAGCCTCCGCCAGCCCGAACGACTCCGAGGGCGGCGAGGTGCGCATCTGCGGCACGCAGATCACCGGCAACACCGGACGCGGCAACGGCGGCGGTGCCTATCTCTGGGTGTACCCGCCCGACAAGATCACCATCGACCGCACCACCGTGGCCAACAACCATGCGGAACCCAATGGCCGCAACAACCCCGGCACCGGCGGCGGCATGCGCGTGAGCAACGGTGCGATCACCATCCGCGATTCGAGCTTCCTCGCCAACGCCAGCGACGGCAACGGCGGCGCGCTCTACCTGGAGTGCGCCCCCAGCTGCGCCATCCGCAACAGCACCTTCCAGGGCAACTCCGCCAAGTCCTACGGCGGGGCCATCTTCGGCGACGGCCACCAGGACAGCAACGTCACCTTCGCCGGCAACAGCGCGGGCGGACACGGCGGCGCGCTCTTCGGCAAGAACTTCACGCTGCGCAATACCGTGTTCGTGGACAACACCGCCGGCAACCCCTGGAAGCAGGCGCTGTCGTGCAGCAGCACCGGCACGGGCGACCACGTCGTGCAGTGGCAAAACGCCACGGCCAACGGCGGCGGCGACCGCTGCATCCAGAACGTGACGGCCGCCAACCCGCTGCTCGCCGCCCCGGCCGACAACGGCGGCCCCACGCCGACCATGCTGCCCGGCTCCGGCAGCGCCGTGCTGAAGGCCGGCGCCGGCTGCGAAGCCACCGACCAGCGCGGCGTGGCGCGCGACACCAGCCGCTGCGACATCGGGGCCGTGGAAGTGCGCTGAACGCCACCCTGACGCCCCCCCGCCGCCGCCTCCGGCACCGGCGGGGGGCGGGTCAGCGCATCTGAGCGAGCATGCCGGCGTAGCCCTGCTCGTAGCGGCCGAAATGGCCCGACATCTGTGTACTGCGCAATGCGTCCTCTTCCGAAGCGATCGCCGGCTCGGCATATCCTTCCGGGGTAATCCGGCAGTTCCACGAACCCGGGTTGTCGATGCCCTCCTCCTGCAACGCCGGGCGCGCCTCCAGATAGGCGGCCTGGCAGGCGCGTATGGTGTTGTATTCGACCCGCTCCATGCCGTCGGCGAATTCACGGGGAGTCATCCGGGTTCTTGCCGCCGCTTCATAGTGCGCAGCGAATGCATTCGCCAGGGAGGCATTGGTCAGTTCGAAAGCGAGAATGGCCACGGCATGGGAGCGGCTGCGCATGTAGATATCGCCCAGGACCACGGTCCGCTGCAAGGTATCGCAATACCCGGTAGCCACCTCGGGATCGACGCGGATGTTCACCGGGCCGCCTGCCTGGACTGCCTGCATGGTCTGGCGAAAGGTCGGAGAATGCGCGAACACGAAGAAGAGATCCTGGATCGCCTGGGTAATCCTCTGGTCATCCGTGTCGTATCGCAGCGACGAGGACACGTTGAGCCATGCGTGGGCCACCTGTGGGGTCACGGTGGATGAAGGGACAGCATGCGAGACAGCGCTTGCGTGCATGGCCGCCGGAACTCCCCACGCCGGCGCCATCGCCATTGCCATCGGAGCTTCGTGGTGGTGGCCGCTCGCGCGGCGCGGAAGGGACGGCAACGCTTCGCGCAGCGCATGGGTGGAAAACGAAGAGGAGCCCCGAGGGGACTCAGGGGGCGATCCGGCGGAATTGCCGCGCGCAGCGGTCTGGTGCCGGAAAGCGGCATAGGCCGCGGGATCGTACAAGGCGGGAGAGGTCTGAAAGAAGTCCATCACAGTGAAAGCAGAAAGCTACTTTCACGATCTTCGCGCCCCGCCGGGCGACCCCGGCAGCGCAGCGCGAATGCCTCTTCAGCCGCGCGAACGGCGTCTTACGGCCGCCGCATCTCGCACCGCGAGGGCATCTCGGCCTGCTCCGCCGCGATCCGCCGCACCACGCGGAACCCGTAGCCCGAACCCTCCACGTCGAACGGCACGCCCGGCGTGCCCGCGCGCTCCATCACGCCGACCACCAGCGGCTGCTGGAACTGGTGGTCGGCGGCGCGCATGGCGCCGGCCTGCCCGGCCAGCTGCACGCGCGAGCTTTCCATCGCGCGGGCGACGGCGGTGGTGTCGGTCGTGCCGGCGCGCTCCATCGATTCGGCGAGCGATTCGACCATGAGCTGCATGCGCATGTGCACGTAGTCGTCGGCGGGGCTGGGAAACCGCTGGCGGAACGACCGGTAGAAGGCCTCGCTCTCCTTCGTGGGCACGTTGGGCAGCCAGTCGGCCACCGCCACGACCTTGTCCACTCCGGCGTCGCTCAGGGCCGCGGGCGCCCCCAGGGCATTGCCGTAGAAGGTGTAGAAGGTGCCGGCATAGCCCACCTCGCGCGCGGCCTTGACCAGCAGCGTGAGGTCGTTGCCCCAGTTGCCGGTGACCACGGCCTGCGCGCCGCTGGCCTGGATCTTCACCGCATAGGGCGCGAAATCCTTCACGCGGCCCACGGGATGCAGTTCCTCGCCGAGGATCTTCACGTCCGGCCGCTGCGCGGCCAGCTGGCGCCGCGCCTCGCGCAGCACGGCCTGGCCGAAGCTGTAGTCCTGGCCGATCAGGTACACGCCCTGCAGGTCATTGTCGGCACGGATGGCCTGCATCAGGGCCGCCATGCGCATGTCGGCATGGGCATCGAAGCGGAAGTGCCAGAAGCTGCACTTTTCGTTGGTCAGGATGGGATCGACGGCGGAATAGTTCAGGAACAGCACGCGCCGCGCCGGATCTCGCTCGTTGTGCTTGTTGATGGCCTCTATCAGCACGGCCGCCGTGGCCGACGAATTGCCCTGCAGCACGACGCGCGCGCCGGCATCGATGGCCGCGCGCAGCGCGGACAGCGCCTCCTCGTTCTGGCCCTTGCTGTCGTAGCGCTCCAGCACCAGCGGGCGCGCACCGCCCGCCGCGGCGGGCAGCTTCACGCCGCCACGGGCATTCACCCGCTCGGTGGCCCAGAGCACATTGCGGTACACGGCCTCACCCGTGTTGGCGAACGGGCCGGACAGGCTTTCGATCAGCGCGATCCTGATGGGCGCGGCAGCGGGCGACGGCGCCGACGCGGCAGGCGTGGACGCGGAGGCCGCGCCGGCCGGCTGAACAGCGCCCAGCATCGCAAGGGTGGCCGCGAGCGCGGCGGCAGCGTGGCGGGCCACGGCAGGTGCCGGGAACGAGAGGCGCGGAATGAAAGCGTTCATGGAAGCGGTGAGGGAATGGCGCGAAGGGGCACCCGCGCGGCCCGGGGGGCGTCTCGCCGGAACGGCAGCGCCGGGCCCGGACCGGTGGCGGGACCGCGGCGGGCGGTGCCGCCCCGGCCAGGTCGGTCAGGGAGAGATGGTAGGTGGCCCCGAGGGAATCGCGGGCGCCGAGGCCGCGGAAGCGGGCGGGACCGGCGGCGTCGCGAACACGGGGTACGGCAGCACCTCGGGCAGCGGGTCGGAGGCCGGCGCGCGCTGCGGTGCGACCGGAGAGGTTTTGACAGGGCCTTCGGCCGGATCCTTCACCTCGCCGGACTCGCGCGCCTCGCGCACCATGGCCTCGGTATCGGGCGTCTTGGGCACCTTGGGCGAGGCCTGCCCCACCTCCGTGGGTGCCTCGCGCGGCGGAATGAATCGGTCGAAGACCTGGAAGAAACGGTCGTAGAAGCGTGCGTCGGTGACGGTTTCGCTGCCCACCTTCACAAGGGTGTCGTCGCTGGCCGTCACGGGCAGCGACAGCGAGCCCAGCGCCCCCACGCCAAGGGAGGCCGAATTGTTGATCTTCTTGATGACGTAGCGGTCCTGCAGTGCACTGGCGAAGACCGCCGTGCGCTGCTTCTCCGGCCCTTCGGAGGCGCAGACGACGCGCATCTCCACCTGGTAGTGGATGTCGGTGGACGGCTGGAAGTACTTGCGGCCGGCCACCACTTCCGCGCTGGCAGTGCCCACGAGGTAGCCCTGGCTCAGCAGCGCGCGGCGGGCGCCCTCGCACACTCTGGCGGGGGGCGCGTCGATGTGGCGCGTGTAGATGCTGGCGCTGGTGTTGAAATCGTCGGGATCGAAGCGGGAGGCCCGGTCCAGGCCCGGCATGGAGTTGGGCACCCCCGTGCAGCCGGCGAGCATGGCGACGGCAGCCGCGGCAGCGGCCGCACGCAGCGGGCGGTCATACGGGTGGGGGTGCGGGCGGGAATGCGGTCGCAGGATGTCTTGAAGGCAAAAAGGCATGGGCTTGGCGGCAGGATTCCTGACCCTGCATTGTGCTGGTTGCGATTTCGCGCGGTTGCGAAGGGGTTGTAACCTCTCGCAACACAGGGTGCGATTCTGCCGTGGCACGCAGGGTTCCCTGCGCGAAAAAACCCCTTGAAAAGCGCTGGGGCATGCGCATCTGCATCCCAAGCGGCGAACCCGGGCGCCGCGTCCCACAGTGTTCCAGGCGCTCCGTGCGCCGCCCTTTTCAAGGAGTTCCTACATGTTCTTCGCCCCCGTCATCCGCCGCACCGCCTATGGCGCCCGTCCCGCCGCTCCTGCAGATTTCGCGCTGCAGCGCTTCATGCAGAGCACCCTGGCCAGCCAGGGCACCACGGTGTCGCAGGACGACAAGACCGTGACACTGCAGATCGACGTTCCGGGCCTGGCCCGCGAACAGCTCAACGTGACCATCGAGGGCCAGCAGGTGCGGCTCTCCAGCGTCGAAGGCGCGCCCCGACAGGTGCAGCGCGCCTGGGAACTGGCCGAAGAGATCGACGCATCCGCCAGTTCCGCCAGGCTCGAGAACGGCGTGCTCACGCTGGTACTCGCCAAGGCGGTGCCGCAAAGCCGCGCCACCCAACTCGCCATCGGCTGATCGGCGCATCCGGCTCCGCCCTCGGTTGTCGCCCTTGCGCCCGTGCCTTCGCTGGCCCGGGCGCTTTTTTTTGCCCGGGTCCCGCGTGCCTGGGCAGGTCCGCTACGCCAGTGCGTCCAGCGGCCAGCGCGGCTTCACGTCGAAAGCGTACTCGCGGTTGGGGGCCTCGCGCCCCGCCTGGAGGCGCATGGCGGCGGCCATCGCGATCATCGCGCCGTTGTCGGTGCACAGGTGCAATTCGGGATAGTGCACGCGCACGCCCATGCGGGCGCAGGCGGCATCCAGTTGCGCGCGCAACCGCCGGTTGGCCCCCACGCCGCCGGCCACCACCACGCGGCGCAGGCCGGACTGCTGCAGTGCCGCCAGGGTTTTCTTCACGAGCACGTCGACGATGGCCGCCTGCGTGCTGGCGGCCAGGTCGGCCTTGCGTGATGGAAGGTCGTCGCCGAGCTTCTTCGCCTGCGTGAGCACCGCCGTCTTGAGGCCGGCGAACGAGAAATCGAGGTTGCCGCTGTGCAGCAGAGGCCGCGGCAGCTTGAAGGCCGCGTCGTCGCCCTGCTCCGCCAGCCGGGACAGTGCGGGCCCGCCCGGGTATCCCAGGCCCAGCAGCTTCGCGGACTTGTCGAAGGCCTCACCGGCCGCATCGTCGATGGTCTCGCCCAGCAACTCGTAGCGGCCCACGCCGTCCACGCGCATCAACTGCGTGTGGCCGCCCGAGACCAGCAGCGCGACGAAGGGGAATTCCGGCGGGTCGGCGCTCAGGAAGGGCGACAGCAAATGGCCCTCCAGGTGGTGCACGCCCAGCACCGGCCTGTCCAGGGACGCACCCAGGGCGCAGGCCACGCCCGCCCCCACGAGCAGAGCACCGGCCAGGCCCGGCCCGCGCGTGTAGGCCACCACGTCCACCTCCGCGAGGCGGCAGTCTGCCTCGGCCAGCACGGTCTCGGTCAGCGGCAGCACGCGCCGGATGTGGTCGCGGCTCGCCAGCTCGGGCACCACGCCGCCGTAGGCCTGGTGCATTTCGATCTGGCTGTGCAGGGCATGGGCGAGCAGCGTGGGCACGCTGCCGTCCGCCGGCGCGCGCACCAGGGCCACGCCGGTTTCGTCGCAGGAGGATTCGATTCCGAGGATGAGCTGACTCTTGACCATAGGCGCGCAAGTGTAGGCGCCCTGGCCGGCCGCCGCCGCAACCCGTTCATTGCCGGCCTGCGGCGCCACCGCTCACCAGCGGTCGGACCGCATGCGCAGCTCCCACTGGCCCGCGCGCATGCCGTACACGCCGACGGCGCCGTAGCGCTGCTCGCCCTTGTCGTCCCACTTCATGGTGCCGGTGACGGGGGCGTAGCCGTTGATGGCGTGGAGCGCCTTCGTGATCTCGCGCGGATCGGCCGATTTGGCCTGCTGGATGGCCGCCGAGAGCACGTAGGTAGCGTCGTAGCTGTAGTGGCCTCCATAGGCCGGTGCCCGCTTGAAGGCGCGGTCGTAGCGGTCCAGGAACTGCCGGCCCGCGATGAACTCGCGCGCCTCCAGCACGGGCGAGGTGGCGTAGATGGCCGCCAGCTTGCGGTCGCCCTTGAGCATGTCGGTGGTCTTGATGGTGTCGCCGCCCAGGATGCTGACGCGGGTGTAGTTCGCCTGCACCAGCGCATCGATGAGGGCGAGCACCTGGAAGTCGTTGAGGGTGGTGACGATCACGTCCACCCGCTCCTGCTGGAGCTTGCCGGCGAGTGCCTTGAAGTCGGTGGTCTTGTCGTCGAAGGACTCGCGCACCGAGACCTTGCGCTTGTCCTGCGCGATCTGCGCCGCTGCACCGTCGGCCAGGCCCTTGCCGTACGGCGTGCCGTCGTCGAGCACGGCGTAGCTGGAGGCGGACAGCTGCGTTGCTGCGAAAGAGCCCATGGCGCGCGCCTGCAGGGCGTCGTTCGCGACGAGCCGGAAGGTGCCCGGGAATCCCAGCTCCGTGAAGTGCGGATGGGTGGAGATGGCCAGCTGCGGGATGCCCTTGGCGGCGTAGATGGGTGCGGCCTCGATGCTGACGCCGGAGTTCAGGTGGCCCACCACGGCCACCACGCCCGATTCGACCAGCTGTTGCGCCACGGTCTTGCCGGTGGCGGCGTCCGCGCGATCGTCCTGGGCCACCACCTCCAGGGTGACACGCTTGCCATCCACCATGAAGCCGGACTGGTTCAGTTCGTCCACCGCCAGCTTCACGCCATTGAGCATGTCCTGCCCCAGCGCCGCGAGCGGGCCCGACAGCGGCTGGGCCACGCCGATCTTCACCGTGTCCGGCACGCGGCTGCAGCCCGCCAGCGACAGCGCGGCGCACGCCATCGCCAGTCCCGCCAGAGCCGCGCGCCGGCCGTCCCGCCCCACCACCCCGTCCATCCCCTGCCTCGTCGTCTGCATCACGGTCGCTCCATCCATTGAGTTCGGTTGATTCATGGGACGCAAGGTATATAAGAGCCTTGCCCCGTACGCTATCGGGTAACTCCTGCCTGATAGCAAGTTCCAATCCCGGCACGACGCGGCCGCGTTGCACCAATTTGGCGTGTTTCTTGCTGTAGGCTGGGGATATGAACGAGTCGCTGCGCATCGTGGTGGTGGCCCCGGACCTGTCCACGCCCGGGGAGGAAGACGAGCATGCCCAGGAGCAGGCCGAGCGTTCGCGCGCGCTGCGCATCGGCCTGCTGGAAAACGGCTTCAACCTGGTGGCGACGCTGCCGGCGGACGTCTTCCTGAGCGAGCGCATCGCGCAGCTGCAGCCCGACATGGTGATCGTGGATGCGGAAAGCGCCGCGCGCGACGCACTGGAGCACGTGGTGATGGCCACGCGCGAGGCGCCCCGCCCCATCGTGCTGTTCACCAACGACGAGGACACCTCCCATGTGCGCGATGCCGTGGCCGCGGGCGTGACCGCCTACATCGTGGCCGGGCTCGCGCCGCAGCGCATCCGCCCGATCCTGGACGTGGCGATGGCACGCTTCCAGCACGAACAGGCCCTGAAGGCCGAACTGGCCGACGCCCGCGGCGCGCTGCAGGACCGCAAGACCATCGACCGCGCCAAGGGCCTGCTCATGCAGCGCCACGGCCTCACGGAGCAGGCCGCCTACGACAAGCTGCGCAAGCTCGCGATGGACAAGGGCCTGAAGCTGGCGGAAGTCGCCCAGCGCATGCTCGATGCCTTCGAGCTGCTGGGCTGACAGGGGGCGACGGCCGAGAAGAGGCTACATCAGTCCCTTGGCCTTCTCTTTCACCATCTTCTTGTAGAGCTCATAGACGGCCTTGCCCTCGTGGGGGGTCGCATTCAGTGCCGTGCCGTCCTTGATTTCTTTTTTGAGATTGTCGGGCAGCCCATGCGGATAGCTGTGCAGCAAGCCACCCGCTTTCGAGTTGCGCCAGAGCTGCTTTCTCATCTTGGGATCGCCACCGTCACCCGAGACGTGCCGTTCGTCGAGGGGGCCTCGGCCTTCGTACTTCGTGCTCGCGGAAAAGGTCAGCCCCCTGGGCGCCATGGAAGAAGACGATTCCGCCGCGGCCCTGGGTGGGCGGTTCGCAGCGCGCGGCGGGCTGGCGGAAAAGTCCCAACTGGCGACCTTGTCGTGGGATTCCTGCTGGGCACGCTCGGGCGAACTGTTCGGGGACACATTGAAGGTCGGGTACGGATTCCATCCGCCTCCTGTAACTCTGTTGAACATGGGTATTGCTGAGAAATTTAAGTGAAATTTCGCTGCACCGATGGACGATGCCACCGGGCAACACTGCCGCGATTTTTAGTGAATGCGACGCCCGGCGGCAGCGCAGGTCCGAAACGATGGCCCTCGATGCGAACTCCACGGGCCGGCATGCACAAACCCGTGGCGCCCTGCGCACGAAGAGGGTGCGCCGGGCTTGCGGCACTGCACCATTCAGGCCCTGCGCGCACGGCTTTCCGCATCACCCGCGGCATCGCGTCAGGAGCAAACCGCTGGTGAATCCTCTGGCATAGGCCTTGCATAACCCTCGCCAGCACCCATCGCTGGGTCTTCGGGCTTTCCATCCAACGGCGGATGGCGTCCCGACCACCGGACAAAGGCGTCCCCACCCCTCGCGGCCACCGCCGCGAGGCGGTGTGGACGCCTTTTTTATTTCACTCTTCAAGGAAGCCCCGATGACCGATCTCTCGAAAACCAGCCTCCACCGCCGCACCGTGCTGCAGGCCGCCGCGGTGGGCGCCGCGGGCGTGAGCCCGGCGCTGCGCTCCCTGGTGCATGCCGCGGGCTCCGATGCGCCCGAGAAGAAGGAAGTGAAGATCGGCTTCATCCCGCTCACGGACTGCGCCAGCGTGGTGATGGCCTCGGTGCTGGGCATCGACCAGAAGTACGGCGTGAAGATCATCCCCAGCAAGGAAGCCAGCTGGGCGGGTGTGCGCGACAAGCTGGTGAACGGCGAACTGGACTTCGCCCACGTGCTCTACGGCCTCGTCTATGGCGTGCACCTGGGCGTGGGCGGCCCCAAGAAGGACATGGCCGTGCTCATGACCCTCAACAACAACGGCCAGGCGATCACGCTCTCCAGGAAGCTCGCAGAGAAGGGCGCCGTGAACGGCGCCTCGCTCGCCAAGCTGATGGCCACGGAAAAACGCGAATACACCTTCGCGCAGACCTTCCCCACCGGCACGCACGCGATGTGGCTCTACTACTGGCTGGCGGCCAACGGCATCGACCCGATGAAGGGCGCCAAGGTGATCACCGTGCCGCCGCCGCAGATGGTGGCCAACATGCGCGTGGGCAACATGGACGGCTTCTGCGTGGGCGAGCCCTGGAACCACCGCGCCATCATGGACGGCATCGGCATCACCGCCACCACCACCCAGGCGATCTGGAAGGACCATCCCGAGAAGGTGCTCGGCACCACGTCGGAGTTCGTGCAGAAGTACCCCAACACGGCCCGCGCCGTGACCGCAGCCATCCTGGAGGCCGGCCGCTGGATCGACGAAAGCCTGGCCAACAAGAACAAGATGGCCGAGACCATCGCCGGCAAGGCCTACGTGAACACCGGCGTGGACGCCATCAACCAGCGCATCCTGGGCCGCTACCAGGACGGCCTGGGCAAGACCTGGGACGACCCGGACTACATGAAGTTCTACAACGACGGCGCGGTGAACTTCCCGTACCTGTCGGACGGCATGTGGTTCCTCACCCAGCACAAGCGCTGGGGGCTGATCAAGGACCACCCCGACTACCTCGGCGTCGCGAAGTCCATCAACCGCATCGACCTCTACAAGCAGGCCGCCGCGGCCGCCAAGGCCCCGCTGCCCAAGAGCGACATGCGCACCAGCAAGCTGGTGGACGGCATCGTCTGGGACGGCAAGGACCCCGCGAAATACGCGGACGGTTTCAAGATCAAGGCCTGAGCGCCGGCCCCCACCCCGATCACCCGCGAAGGAGTCCACCATGGTCAGCGCCGTCTTCCATGCTCCCCCGGAGCCCGCCACCGCAGCCACCGCCGCGCATTCCGCCCCGGCCCCCTCCTCCCCCGCACCCACAATGAAGACCGCCTCCCCGCCCGCCCCCGCAGCACCCGCCGCTGCCGTCCCGGCACCGCGCGACACCGCCGCCGCCCTGCGCCGTTTCTGGCTCGCGGTGCTGCCGCCCGCCTGCGGCATCGGCCTGCTGCTGGTGGTGTGGGCCATCGTCTCCACCACCACGGGCGGGAGCATTCCCAACCCGGCCGACACCTGGAAGCAGGCCGTGGAGATCTTCAGCGACCCGTTCTACCGCAACGGCCCCAACGACCAGGGCGTGGGCTGGAACGTGCTGGCCTCGCTCGAGCGCGTAGCCGTCGGCTTCGGCCTCGCCGCCGTGGTGGGCATCCCGGCCGGCTTCGTGATCGGGCGCTTCACCTTCCTCTCGCGCATGTTCAACCCGCTCATCAGCCTGCTGCGCCCGGTCTCGCCGCTGGCCTGGCTGCCGATCGGCCTGCTGGTCTTCAAGGGCGCGAACCCCGCGGCCATCTGGACCATCTTCATCTGCTCCATCTGGCCGATGATCATCAACACCGCCGTGGGCGTGCAGCGCGTGCCGCAGGACTACATGAACGTGGCCCGCGTGCTGAATCTCTCCGAATGGAAGATCGCCACCACCATCCTCTTCCCCTCGGTGCTGCCCTACATGCTCACCGGCGTGCGCCTGGCCGTCGGCACCGCGTGGCTGGTGATCGTCGCCGCCGAGATGCTGACCGGCGGCGTGGGCATCGGCTTCTGGGTGTGGGACGAGTGGAACAACCTGAACGTCAAGAACATCCTGATCGCGATCTTCGTGATCGGCATCGTCGGCCTGCTGCTCGAATACGCCCTCGTCAAGCTCGCCACGGCCTTCTCGTTCGAAGAGGTCAAGGCCTGATCCGGTCCGACCCGATCCACCCCACACCGGAGTTCCCCATGCATGCCTCCCTCAACACCAAGTTCATCGAAATCCAGGGCGTGGAGCAGACCTTCAAGACCACCAAGGGCCTGTTCCCCGCGCTGCGCGGCATCGACCTGGCGATCGCCAAGGGCGAGTTCGTCTCGCTTATCGGGCACTCGGGCTGCGGCAAATCCACCCTGCTGAACCTGATCGCGGGCCTGGCCACGCCCACGGCCGGCGCGCTGATCTGCGCCAACAAGGAAATCAAGGGCCCGGGTCCGGATCGCGCGGTCGTCTTCCAGAACCACTCCCTGCTGCCCTGGCTGACCTGCGAAGGCAACGTGTACCTGGCCGTGGAGCGCGTGTTCGGCGCCACCGAATCCAAGGCGCGCCTGAAGGAGCGCACCGCCGCCGCCCTGGCGCTGGTGGGCCTGAGCCACGCCGCGCACAAGCGCCCCGGCGAAATCTCCGGCGGCATGAAACAGCGCGTGGGCATCGCCCGGGCGCTGTCGATGGAGCCCCAGGTGCTGCTGATGGACGAACCCTTCGGCGCCCTGGACGCGCTCACCCGCGCCAAGCTGCAGGACGAGCTGCTGGAGATCGTGGCGCGCACGCAGAGCACCGTGGTGATGGTGACCCACGACGTGGACGAGGCCGTGCTGCTCTCCGACAAGATCGTGATGCTGACCAATGGGCCGGCGGCCACCATCGGCGAGGTGCTGGCGGTGGAGATTCCGCGGCCGCGCAGCCGGGTGCAACTGGCGGAGGATGCGGTGTACCTGCAGTGCCGGAAGGCGGTGATCGATTTTCTGTACACGCGGCAGGGGCATGTGGAGAAGGCGGCTTGAGGGTGTTGCCTGCCTCCGTGGCACTGTCAGCGTCGAGAGCACCCGGCCGAACCCAGGCTTCCCCGGCTGCTCCGTCCTCGCCCGGAATCCCCTCCGGGATCACCCAAATATATACATCGTATATATTTGAGGGATGCCAACGATCACCGCTCACGTTTTCATAGCCATCAGCCTGGACGGCTACATTGCCCGGAACGATGGAGACATCGACTGGCTGTTGCAGCGCGATGATCCGGTAGAGGACCATGGCTACCCGGCGTTCATTGCGGACAAAGGCGCGATCGTGATGGGGCGCGGCAGTTATGAGAAAGCACTGACCCTGGACCCGTGGCCTTACGACCGACCTGTCGTGGTGCTGTCCAGGCAGCTGGTCGGTGCCGCTGTTCCCGAGGCGTTGGAGGGCAAGGTCCGGTTCTCCAGTCGAACGCCCAGAGAAGAGATGCAGGAGCTGGCTCGGCAGGGCGTGCACCGGGTGTACGTCGATGGCGGCCAGGTGGTGCAGTCGTTTCTGCGCGACGGGCTGATTGCCGACATGGTGATCACCACCATCCCCGTGCTGATCGGATCGGGCAGGCCACTGTTCGGTGCGCTATCCCGTGACATCGGTCTGAAGCTGGTGTCCAGCCGCAGCTTCCCTTCGGGTTTGGTGCAATCCACCTACCAGCTGGCGCCATGACCCGCCCGCGCGGGCGCCCGACGCACGGGAAGGGAATGACGCGAGACGACGTCCTCGCCGCCGCCCTGCAGCTGCTGGATGAAAGTGGAGGTCACGGCTTGACGCTTCGCACCCTGGCCGCACGGCTGGGCGTCACGCCGATGAGCCTTTACCACCACGTTGGCGACCATGCCGGGTTGCTGCGCGCGCTGTCGGACCGGGTGTACGCGGAAGTCATGGCCGCGGTGGACGAGTTGCCGGACCGTCGGACAGAAATCCAGGAACTACTCTTTCGCTACTACCGTGCCGTGGGCCGCCATCCGCAGCTCACACTGGCGATCTTCACGACGCCGGAAGCCTTTGCAGGGGTGACCCGCCAGATCACCGATCGTCTGACAACCTTGCTTGCAGGGCTCACGGCCGAGCCCGTCCTGTGGCGTGACATTCTGGTTGACCATGCCCATGGCAGTGGCCTGGCCCTGGCCTCCGTGAGACATGAGCAGGCTGAGGCACTGCAGGAGCAATATCGACTGGCCCTCGATCGCTTGCTCAATCACCTGGTGGAAAAGGAACGGGCCGGCACACATGGGCACGTGTCGCCGTTGGCTAGTCATATGCACGATCCTGTTCCTATCCCCAGAGATAAGCGATAGGACGGGGCTGGGGAATCAAGGGGCTATCTCATCTGCCGGACTTCGCCCAAATACCTTCCCCCATCACCGCCGCGTTAATCAACCGCCCGTGCTCCAGGCGGTAGATATCGCTATGGCTTCCACCACCCGTACCGTAAGCGCTTTCTGAAATCAGCTCGGACGCGTCGATGTAGTAAATATTGGAAGTCCCGGGCTGCTTTGCCTCGATGTGTCCGCTGGCCCGGGCGACCGCGCAATGAGCAAGGCGTGGACCTTGGTGATAGGGTCCGCAAAACTTCCTGTGACTCTTTTCCTCGCCCAGGTAGGTGCCCCAGAACGGCAGGGGCACCGCGGTGTCGCCTGCCGAGGCGGTAATGACGAAACGTTTGGCTTGAGGACATCCTTTGGGATAGACAACGTTCTGCAGCACACTGGTGCGGCCGAAGATCCGCTCGGACAGGTAAGCCGGCTGCAAATTCACAAGGACGTCGATCTCAGCAAGTGGTGCGACAGAGGCCTCTTTCGGGCGAACGACGGCAGGGCCTGCGCAGACCGCCACGGAACTCGCCTTGGCGCCAAAGCTGTGGCCCAGCACGACCACTGGTTTGGGCGGCATGTCTGGCAGGTTTTCGTGCAGTTTCTCGCGCACGGTGGGCAACGTGTCGTGCAGGAGCACGCCGAGCCAAGACATTCCGACCTCGTCGGCATCGCCCGCTTTCGTCGGAAAACTGAGGATCTTCACTGCCGGATCGATCCAATCGCTACTCCACTGGCTGGGCCATGTGACACCGATTACCAATGGGTTGAAGCGCTCGGGAGACGACGGCTGCTCGTCGCTTGCCCGACTCATGTTCCAGACCAGCGAATTGATATTCCGTACTGCCTCTTCCTGCACGGTATTCCAACCCATGACGATCACAACGATGTGCGTGTAGGCTGGGCCGCTGCCGGAATCAGGCTTCGAGCTACCGACCGAGGGCTGTGCTGCGGTCGGTTTCTGCCGGGTCTGAATGCGGCGCTGCATGTCGTTGGCCAACCCATCGAGCGCCTTCCAGCTATTGGAAAACACTTCACTCGGATGCCAAATGGTTGGGGCCAGATCGCTACATGCCGGGACCAGCTGCCGGGCCGCCGACTCGGGCGACTGCACATAGGCATTGAAGAGCGTGCAATTTCCTGATCGAAGCGCGTCGGCATGATGCCGGATGACATGGGTGACAGCCATCACCTTGCCATCGTTGAATTTTGCTTGGAGCGCCTCGTCCGCCAAGCCGTACTCGGGGCGATTTTTTACGACGACACCGTCCTTCGGGCGCCGCACCTTCTCGATCCCGATCAAGTAGCCGTCGAAACGCGGTGCGATCTCGAACGGATAGTAGAGCGCACTATGAAACTGGCGAGTGATAGGCCCATCGGTGCTCAGCGCAACCTCTTCCGTCTCAAGGCGTCGCGACGTATTGGCACAGCCCACCAGAGACACCATCACGAGTGTCAAGGCAAGAAACTTCGACTTTATAAGCGGCTGTTCCCAATGCATGCCGGCGAGGACTTGCAGCTGTACTCGTCGCAGAAAGCTGCCGATGGGCTCTCGACGGCCTCTGTGCCTTCCGCCGTCCACGACAACCTGGACATCGCGATCAAGGTTGTACAGTCGATTTGCGCAACGGCCGATGCCTGTGAAACTGGCCTCCAGCCCTTTTAATATGCTGATCATTCTGCAGCATTTCATGCTGAATCCCCCCCTGCTTATAGCCGCCAGGGTATACATACAGTCGGGCTTTAGCAAGCAGATTGCATGGCGCATCGCGTAAACCCCAGACGCTCGGTATCGGCTGAAATTCCCAGTTCTTCTATTGGCCACAGAGGTCGAAGCAACGGCGGTCACTTGCCTACATGCCGCGCCGGTACGGATTCTCAAGAATGGCTTCTCCCGGTCGCCCGGCACACCCTACCGATCCGATAGGCAAGAGCCAGTCCTGTTCGCTTCTCCATGGCAGGATCACGACAGACATTGGCAGAAGCGCGCGAACCCGCCATGGGCGGACGGCGTACGCTACCGGTCTTCGCCGCTGATACCGCTCTGCCCCTCCTCACGGAGTGCAGCAGCTTCCGGCCTCCAGAGCCCTTCCCGCACCCCACGATGACCGCTACGACCGCAGATCCCGCGCAGCCCGCGCACCTCCCCTCGCCCACCGCCACTGCCACTGTCGCCCCAACCACGCAGGACTCCACCCCCCACGGCTTCCTGCTCGCCATCGTCGGCGGCGCAGCCTTCGCCCACCTGCTCAACGACATGATCCAGGCGATGCTGCCGTCGATCTTCCCGATGCTGAAGGCGAATTTCTCGCTGAGCTTCGGGCAGATCGGGATCATCGCGCTGGTCTACCAGGTGACGGCGTCGCTGCTGCAGCCCTGGATCGGTTTCTACACCGACAAACATCCCAAGCCCTACCTGCTGCCGGCGGGCATGTGCATGACGCTGCTGGGCATCGCGCTGCTGGCGATGGCGCACAGCTATCCGATGCTCCTGGTCGCGGCGGCGGTGGTGGGCGTGGGTTCGGCCACGTTCCATCCGGAGGCTTCGCGCATCGCGCGGCTGGCGTCGGGCGGGCGGTTCGGCACGGCGCAGTCCACGTTCCAGGTGGGCGGCAACACGGGCACGGCGATCGGGCCGCTGCTGACGGCGGCGATCGTGATCCCGCACGGGCAACCGGCGGTCGCGTGGTTCATGGTGGCGGCGCTGCTGGCGATCTTCGTGCTGTACCGGCTCACGACGTGGGTGCGGCACCATGGGGCCGCGAAGGCCCGGGGGCTGGCGCGCGGCGGCAGCGAGGGGCTGGACCGGGCCGGCGTGGTGCGCGCCGTGGCCGTGATCTGCGTGCTGATGTTCGCGAAGTTCGTCTATATCGCGTCGTTCACCAACTACTTCACGTTCTACCTGATCGAGCGCTTCCACGTGGGGGTGCAGACGAGCCAGATGTTCCTGTTTTTGTTCCTCGCGGCGGTGGCGGCGGGTACGTTCGCGGGTGGGCCGGTGGGCGACCGCATCGGCCGCAAGGCGGTGATCTGGATATCGTTCCTGGGCGTGGCGCCGTTCGCGCTGGCGCTGCCGCATGTGGGCCTGGCGTGGACGGCGGTGTTCGCCGTCGTGATCGGGCTGGTGATGTCTTCCGCCTTCGCCGCGCTGGTGGTGTATGCGCAGGAGGCCGTGCCAGGCCGCGTGGGGCTGGTGTCCGGCCTGATGTTCGGGTTGATGTTCGGCATCGGCGGGATCGGCGCGGCCGGGCTGGGTGACCTGGCGGACATCCACGGCATCGTGTGGGTGTACGGCGTGACGTCGTTCCTGCCGCTGCTGGGGCTGGCGACGGCGTTCCTGCCCGATACGCGCCGCAAGGCACGGGTTTCCTGACGCTGGCGCGAGCCATGGCCCCGCTGCGGGAGGGGCGAGGCCGCCTGGTCAGGAATCCCCGGCCGCGGACGGCCAGCGGGGCAGCCACTGCTCGAGGTGCTCGGCGAAGCCCTCCGCCGCCGGCGACAGCGTGCGCGCGAGCGGCCGGTACAGGCAGACCTTGCGCACGGTCTCGGGCTCGACCACGCGGCGCATGACCAGGCCGAGCGGCCGCGCCATCACCGCGACGTAGGCCGGGGCGAGCGTGGCGGCGAGGCCCTGGGCCGCGATGCCCAGCGCCGTGGAGATGTTGTCCACGACGTCCACCGGCACCACGCGGTCGTCCTGGGGCGCGTTCACGTGCATCTGCGCGACGCTGCGCTCGTGGTCGCGCCCGGCCGCCACGAGCGCGTGTCCGCGCAGATCGTCCCACCGCAACGGCGAATGCCGGGCGAGCGGATGCGTCGGCGCGCACCACAGCACCCACAGGCTGTCGAACATCGGCACGCGCCGCACGCCCTCGCCGGAGGGCCGGTCGGGGCCCACGGCCAGATCCACGTCGCCGGCCAGCACGGCGTCCACCAGGTGATCGACGGACAGGTCTTTCACGCGCACGACCACGCGGGGCCGTTGCGCCTGGTACGCAAGGATGGCCGCCGGGATGGCGGCGCTGGCCAGCACCAGCGGGGCCCCCACGCGCACGATGCCCGCAGCCCGGTTGCGCACGTCCGACGCCGCGCTGTCGGCCGCCCGGACGTGGCGCAGCACGGTGTCCGCCGGGCCGAGGAAGTCCTGTCCCGCGCTGGACAGGCTGACCCGGCGCGTGGTGCGGTCGAACAGGCGGAAACCGAGCACGGCCTCCAGTTCGGCCACCAGCTGGCTGACGGCCTGGGCCGTCAGCCTGAGGCGCTGGGCCGCTTCGGAAAAGCTGCGGTGTTCCGCCACGGCGACGAAGGCTTCGAGCTGGCGCAGGGTGTATCGGGTCAGGGCCACGCCCGATTATCAACGAATGGTTGATAAATCCCTCCGATTCATTGTTTGTGCAGGGCCGCCATCTTCCGGAGACTCGGTTTCCATCAAACAACGGCCCGCCATTGCGTGGCAGGGCCTGCAGGAGACAACACCATGACCGACGCACACGCGCACCACCGCGCGCTGGCCCGTGAACTCATCGAGGCCGAGCGCAGCCGCCAGCCCGTGGAGCACTTCAGCAAGCGCCTGCCCGGCATGACCATTGCCGACAGCTACGCCATCCAGCGTGAATGGACGGCGCTCAAGCTGGCAGCGGGCGACACCATCGTGGGCCGCAAGATCGGCCTGACATCGCGGGCCATGCAGATCGCCTCGCAGATCACCGAACCCGACTACGGCGTGCTGCTGCAAAGCATGGTGATCGACAACGGCACCGAGGTGGAAGCCGCGCGCTTCCTCGTGCCGCGGCTCGAAGTCGAATTCGCCTTCATCCTCGCCAAACCGCTGCGCGGGCCCAACGCCACGCTGTTCGACGTGCTCAACGCCACCGACTACGTGATCCCGGCGCTGGAGCTGATCGACGCGCGCATCGAGCAGTTCGACCGCGTGACCAAGGCGCCGCGCAAGGTGCTGGACACCATCGCCGACAACGCCGCCAGCGCCGGCATCGTGATGGGCGGCCGGCCGATGCGGCCCGACCAGGTGGACTGGCGCTGGGCCGGTGCGCTGCTCTTCAAGAATGGCGTGATCGAGGAATCGGGCCTGGGCGCCGCGGTGCTCAACCACCCGGGCAACGGCGTGGCCTGGCTGGCCAACAAGCTGGCGCCGCACGGCGACGGGCTGGAGGCCGGGCAGATCGTGCTGGGCGGCTCCTTCACGCGGCCGGTGCATTGCGCGGCGGGCGACACCTTCCATGCGGACTACGGCCCGCTCGGCGCCATCTCCCTGAAGTTCGTCTGATGCCCTCCACCCTGAACACCTTCAAGGCGGCGCTGGCCGCGCCCGGCGCACAGATCGGCCTGTGGCTGGGCCTGGCCGAGCCCTACACCGCCGAGCTGTGCGCCACGGCCGGTTTCGACTGGCTGCTGGTGGACGGCGAGCACGGCCCCAACGACCTGTGAACGATGCTGGGCACGCTACAGGCCGTGGCGCCCTACCCTGCCCATCCGGTGGTGCGCATCCCGCGCGGCGATGCGACGCAGGTCAAGCAGGTGCTGGAGGTCGGTGCCACCACGCTGCTGGTGCCGATGGTGGAAGACGCCGGACAGGCCCGTGGCCTGGTGCAGGCCATGCGTTATCCGCCGCAGGGCATCCGCGGCGTGGGCAGCGGCCTGGCGCGCTCCTCGCGCTGGGGCGCCGATGCGCAATACCTGCAGACCGCCAACGAGCGGATGTGCCTGCAGGTGCAGGTGGAAACGGCGTCCGCCCTGTCGCGCATCGACGAGATCGCGGCCGTGGAGGGCGTCGATGGCGTGTTCATCGGGCCTGCGGACCTGTCGGCCTCGATGGGCCTGCTGGGCCAGCCCGGCCACCCGGACGTGCGGGCGGCCATCGAGCATGCGTTCACCCGCATCCAGGCCGCCGGCAAGGCGCCGGGCATCCTGGCCACGGACGAGACGTTCGCACGCCACTGGATCGGCCGGGGCGCGCGCTTCGTCGCCGTGGGCGTGGAAGCGACGCTGCTGGCCCAGGCCAGCCGCGCCCTGGCACGCCGCTTCAAGGAAGCACCGGCGCCCGCCGCCGGCAGCACGTCGGGCTATTGAGCATGCAGGCCGAACTGAACGAACTGCGCCAGGCCTTCGCCGGCCGCCTGCTGGTGGACGAGGCGGACAAGGCCCCCTTTCTGACCGACTGGCGCCGCAAGTGGACCGGCCAGGCCCTGGCCGTGGCCCAGCCCGACAGCGCCGCCGACGTGGCGGCCGTCGTGCGCTGGTGCGCCCAGCACCGCATCGCCGTGGTGCCGCAGGGCGGCAATACTGGCCTGTCGGGCGGCGCCACGCCCGACACGTCGGGCCGCACGCTGGTGCTGTCGCTAACGCGCCTGAACAAGGTGCGCGCCATCGACACCATCAACAACACACTGACGGTGGAAGCCGGCGTCACGCTGCAGCAGGTGCAGGACGCCGCACGCGAAGCCGGCCGGCTGTTCCCGCTGAGCCTGGCCGCCGAAGGCACGTGCACCATCGGCGGCAACCTGGCGAGCAATGCCGGCGGCGTGCAGGTGCTGCGCTACGGCAACGCCCGCGAGTTGTGCCTGGGCATCGAAGCCGTGACGGCGCAGGGCGAGCTGTGGGACGGCCTGCGCGGCCTGCGCAAGGACAACACGGGCTACGACCTGCGCGACCTGTTCATCGGCAGCGAAGGCACGCTGGGCGTGATCACCGCCGCTGTGCTGAAGCTGCACCCGTTGCCAGCCGCGCAGGTGGCCGCCTTCGTCGCGGTGCCCGATCCGGCCGCCGCATTGCAACTGCTGCAACTGGCCCAGTCGCGCCTGGGCGCCGGGCTGACGGCCTTCGAGCTGATGAGCGACACCTGCATCGCGCTGGTGGAAAAGCATGTGGACAGCGCGCGCCTGCCGCTGGCCGAGCGCTCGCCCTGGTACGTGCTGCTGGAAGTCAGCGACAACGTGGACGAGGCCCATGCCAGCGCCGCCATCGAAGGCCTGCTGGAGGCCGCGCTGGAGCAGGAACTGGCCACCGATGCGGCCTTGTCCGCCACACTGGCCCAGTTCCAGGCCCTGTGGGCGCTGCGCGAGGACATCTCCGAATCGCAGGGCGCGGAGGGCCGCACCATCAAGCACGACATCGCGCTGCCGATCTCGCGCATCGCCGACTTCATCGACACCACGGGCACGGAGATCGCGCGCCGCTGGCCGGGCGAGCGGCTGGTCGTCTTCGGCCACCTGGGCGACGGCAACCTGCACTACAACCTCTCGCCCGCCGCCGACCGGCTGGGCGCGGAGCACCGGGCCGCCTTCGAGGCACTCGAACAACCCATCAACCAGTGCGTGCACGACGCGGTCGCGGCCCATGGCGGCTCGATCTCGGCGGAGCACGGGCTGGGCGTGCTGCGCCGCGACGAGGCCGCGCGCCACAAGTCGCCCGTGGAGCTGCGCCTGATGCAGGCCGTCAAGGCCGCTCTCGACCCCCACGGCCTCATGAATCCCGGCAAGTTGCTGCCACCCAACCAGGAGCATTCCGAATGACCACTTCCCTGCTGGACGTGGCGGGCGTCAAGGTCTCGCCCGACCACTACATCGACGGCCGCCGCGTACCCTCTGCCACCACTTTCGAGCTGTTCAGCCCCATCGACCAGCAGCGGCTGGGCCGCATCGCTGAAGGCCTCGAAGACCACACCGAGGCCGCCATCCAGGCCGCCCAGCGCGCCTTCCCGGCCTGGAGCGCCCTGACCGCGGCCGAGCGCCTGCCCTGCCTGGAGCGCTTCGCCGAGGAGATCGGCAAGCGCGCCGACGACTTCTGCCGGCTGGAGAGCACCGATGCAGGCGTGCTGCTCTCGCGCATGCGGCACGGCGTGGTGCCGCGCGCCATGCTCAACATCCGCT
Organism: Paracidovorax avenae ATCC 19860; assembly: GCF_000176855.2. Classification (NCBI taxonomy): domain Bacteria; kingdom Pseudomonadati; phylum Pseudomonadota; class Betaproteobacteria; order Burkholderiales; family Comamonadaceae; genus Paracidovorax; species Paracidovorax avenae. Next base: position 3,406,548 of record NC_015138.1, read on the forward strand.
GGTTCGCCCAGCATGCGCTGGAGCTGCAGAACCGGCCCATCGACACCGAGCAGGCCCACCACATCGTGCGCCACGACCCGGCCGGCGTGGTGGTGATCATCACGCCGTGGAACGCGCCGCTGATGCTCTCCACCTGGAAGCTGGGCCCGGCCCTGGCCGCGGGCAACACCTGCGTGCTGAAGCCGCCGGAGTGGGCGCCGCTCACCTGCTCGCTGCTGGCCGACTGCGCCGACGCGGCCGGCCTGCCGCCGGGCGTGTTCAACGTGGTGCAGGGCACGGGCGCCAGCACCGGCGCACGGCTGGTGGGCGATGCACGCATCGCACGCATCTCCTTCACGGGCAGCGTGCCCACGGCCAGGTCCATCGCGCAGGCCGCCGGCGCGAACCTCGTGCCCTGCAGCCTGGAGCTGGGCGGCAAGAGCCCCTTCATCGTGCTGGAAGATGCCGACCTGGATGGTGCCGCGGCCACCGGCGCGCTGATGTACCGTAATGCCGGCCAGGTCTGCCTGGCGGGGACGCGCTTCCTGGTGCACGAGAAGGTGGCCGAGCGCTTCATCGCCACGATGCGCAGCCACGTCGAGAAGCTCAACGTGGGCGACCCGCGCGACGAGGCCACCGAGGTGGGTCCCATCATCCATCCGCGCCAGGTGGAGCGCGTCGAAGGCTTCGTCCAGCGCGCCGTCGCGGCCGGCGCCGAGCTGCTGTGGGGCGGCGAGCGCCACGGCTTCGGCGCCCAGTACTTCAAGCCGACCATGGTCACGAAGGTGAAGCAGGACAGCGAGATCGTGCAGAACGAGGTCTTCGGCCCGGTGCTCACGCTGCAGACCTTCGCCAGCGACGAAGAGGCCATCGAACTGGCCAACGGTACCGATTACGGCCTGGGCGGCGTCTGCTACGGCGAGACCGGGCACGCCACCGAGATCGCCAGGCAGGTGCGCACCGGCTTCATCTGGGTCAACAGCTTCGGCATCCGCGACCTGGCCGCGCCCTTCGGCGGCATCAAGCGCTCCGGCGTGGGCCGCGAAGGCGGCGACTGGAGCTTCGAGTTTTTCTGCGACATCAAGGACGTCGTGGTTCCCAAGAAGCCGTTCAAGGCGAGCTTCAGCCACCGTTGACCCCACGGTTGACCGATCGTAAGGAGATATCCATGGGACAAATCGTCGGCTCTGCCCTCGTATCGCACCACCCCGGCCTGATGCAGTGCGAGGAATTCCGCCGCCTGCAGGGCGCGGGCGAAGACTCGGACCTGATCGCCGGCTTTGCCCGGCTGAAGGCACGCATCGAAGCGGCGCAACCGGATGTGGTGATGATCTTCGACAGCCACTGGTTCACCACCGGCTACCACCTGGTGGACGGCGGCGCGCGCTACACCGGCACCTACATCTCGGACGAGATGCCCTGGTACCTGAATGGCGTGCCGTACGATTACCGCGGCCATCCCGGCCTGGCCCTGGCCATCGAGGCGGTCTCGCGCGAGCAGGGTGGCTACAACCGCGCCATCCGCCATCCGGACCTGGGCCGCCACTACGCGACGGTGAACCTGATCAAGCTGCTCCAGCTGGAGCTGAGCGACATCCCGGTGGTCACGGCGAGCTCCTGCCAGAACTGCGAATGGCCGCACTTCCTGAAGTCGGGCGAGGCCATCGGCGAGGCCATCCGCCGCAGCGACCTGCGCGTGGTGCTGCTGGCCTCGGGCGCGCTCAGCCACAAGTTCAACGGCATCGACTGGAAGCCGAACCATCCGCGCATCTTCCACGAGAGCAACGTCTCGTCGCCCGAGAACATCGAGAGCGACAAGGGCGCCATCGCGCTGATGGCCGAAGGCCGGCACGACAAGATCCTGGAGCGCTGGGACGGCGAATACCGCCGCAAGCCCTGGGAGGCCTTCGGCGCGCACTACCTGCAGATGCTGGGCGCCCTGGGCGGCGCGGAATGCCGGGCGAAGGGCGAGGCCCTGTCCGCCTACGAGAACGCGCGGGGCACCGGGAACATCCACATGTGGTTCCCGGCCTGAGCGCACTGCGCACACCATAGAACAACGACCAGGAGACAAGCCCCATGACCCCGACCAGCGCCACCGCCGGCACGACACCCGCGCACGCGGGCACAGGCACGCCCCTCGATCCCCCCGCCGCGGAAGAAGCCACCTACGCGCAGGTCACGCGCCGCATCATTCCCTTCCTGTGCCTGTGCTTCGTGATCGCCTTCCTCGACCGCGTGAACGTGAGCTTCGCCAAGCTGCAGATGCTGCAGGACCTGCAGTTCAGCGAGACCGTCTATGGCCTGGGCGCGGGCATCTTCTTCATCGCGTACTTCCTGTTCGAGGTGCCGAGCAACCTGATCATGCACCGCGTGGGCGCCCGGCGCTGGATCGCGCGGATCATGATCACCTGGGCCCTGCTGACCTGCGCGATGGCGTTCGTGCAGAGCGCGACCGCCTTCTACGTGGTGCGCTTCCTGCTGGGCGCGGCAGAGGCCGGCTTCTTCCCCGGCATGATCCTGTACCTCACCTACTGGTACCCGGTCCATCGACGCAGCCGCATCACCGCCCTGTTCATGACCGCCATTCCCATCGCGGGCGTGCTGGGCGGCATGGGCTCGGGGTGGATCCTGCAGTCGATGAACGGCGTGCACGGCATGGCCGGATGGCAGTGGCTGTTCGTGCTGGAAGGCATTCCCTCGCTGATCGTGGGCATCTGCGTGCTGTTCTACCTGGACGACGGCATCGCCGCCGCGCGCTGGCTGACACCGGCGCAGAAGGCGTTGCTGCAGCAGCGTATCGACGCCGAATCGTCCACCAAGGCCCACGTGTCCGTCGGCTCGGCCTTCCGGCACCCGCTGGTGTGGCTGCTGGCGCTGGTGTACTTCGGCAGCTCGATGGGGCAGTACGGTTTCGGCTTCTGGCTGCCTTCCATCATCAAGGCCACGGGGGTGTCCAGCCCGCTGCACATCGGCCTGCTGTCCGCCATTCCCTATGCCTTCGGCATCGTCGCGATGATCCTGGTCGGGCGCCACTCCGACCGCACCGGCGAGCGCCGCTGGCACTACGGCCTGTCGGCCCTGGTGTCCGCGGCAGGCCTGGTCGGCGCGGTCGTGTGGAGCCACGACACGGCCATCGCCATGGTCGCGCTCACCTTCGCGAGCATGGGCCTGCAATGCCTGGCGCCCGTGTTCTGGACGCTGCCCACCGGCGTGCTCGGCGGCGTGGCGGCCGCCGCGGGCATCGCCGTCATCAATGCCATCGGCAACCTGGCCGGCTTCGTCAGTCCCTACCTGGTCGGCTGGGTCAAGGACACGACCGGCACCACGGCCGCCGGCATGTATGTGATCGCAGGTTTCCTGCTGCTGGCCGGCGCGCTGGTCGTGCTGTGCGTGCGCCCGGAACCGCGCCGCTGATCCCCTTCTTCCTTTGCCTGTCACCCCCGAGGCTGCCATGAACTTCGAATTCCCTCTCCAATCCCAGCCCGCCGTGATGTGCGGCCCCCGCGTCGAGCGCCGCCGCGTGCTCATCGGCGGCAGCGCCTTCTGGGGCACGATGGTGGAAGAAGGCACCGACGCGGGCCGCCTGCGCCTGGACGATGGCCGCCTGCTGGATGCCGACGCACAGACCTACCTGCCGCCAGTCAACCCCGGCAAGATCATCGCGGTCCACATCTCCTACAGCTCGCGCAGCTTCGAGACCCGCAACAAGCCGAAGCCCACCGAGACGCCCACCTACTTCACCAAGCCGCCGACCGCGCTCAACGGCCACAAGGGCCAGATCCTGAAGCCGGCGGACTGCAAGTACCTCAACTACGAAGGCGAGTACGCGGTGGTGATCGGCCGCACCTGCCGCAACGTGACGCCCGACGAAGCCTGGGACTACATCGAGGGCTTCTGCCCCGCGCTGGACATGGGGCTGCAGGACTTCCGCGACACCGACCAGGGCAGCATGCTGCGCGTGAAGGGCGCGGACACGCTGCTGCCCATCGGACCGGGCATCGTGCGCGGCGTGGACCTGTTCGCGCAGACGCTGCGCACGCTGGTCAACGGCCGCGTGGTGCAGGAGGCGCACATCGGCGACGAGACGATCTGGGGCCCGCACTACGTGATCGCCGACATCGCGCGCCACATCACGCTCATGCCCGGCGACGTGATCCTGATGGGCACGCCCTGCCATTCGCGCAGCGTCGATCCCGGCAACGTGGTGGCCTGCGAGATCACCGGCATCGGCCGCGTGGAAGGCACGGTGGTGGGCATCGAGGCTCCGCGCGCGGCGGCGCTGGGCGTGGGCCATGCGCCCACCGACAGCCCCGAGGTGCGGCGCGTGGCGCTGGGCTTCGACGAGCGCGTGCCGGAGCACTTCAAGGCCAACCTGCGCGAGGCCAAAGGCCAATGATCGGCCAGGTCTGCATCGTCGGCGCGGGCGCCATCGGCGGCCTGATCGGCACCCGGCTGGCAGCAGCCGGACAGACCGAGGTCTGCGCCCTGGCGCGCGGCGCCACCCTGGAAGCCCTGCGGCACGGCGGCTGGCAGCTGGAAAGCGCCGACGGCCAGCGTCTGCAGGTGCCCACGCGTGCCTCCGACCGGCCGGCCGACCTGGGCCGGCAGGACCTGGTCGTCATCGCGGTCAAGGGGCCCGCTCTCGCCGGCCTCGCGCCGACGCTCGCGCCCTTGCTCGGCCCCGACACCATCGTGCTGCCGGCCATGAATGGCGTGCCCTGGTGGTTCTGCCAGCGCATTCCCGGTTTCGCCGGGACGGACCTGCGCAGCGTCGACCCCGAAGGCCGCATCGCCGCGGCCATCGGCCATGAGCGCGTGCTGGGTGCCGTCGTGCATGCGAGCGCGTCCACCCTGCAGCCCGGCGTGGTCCGCCACCAGATGGGCCGGGGCCTGATCGTGGGCGAACCCGGCGGCGGGCCCAGCGAGCGGGCCGGGGCCGTCGTTTCCCTGCTGGCGCATGCGGGGTTCGACGCCACCCGGAGCGACGATGTGCGCTCGGCCATCTGGTACAAGCTGTGGGGCAATCTCACGATGAACCCGGTCAGCGCCCTCACCGGCGCCACGGTGGACCGCATCCTGGCCGACCCGCTGGTGCGCGGCTTCTGCTCCACCGCCATGCAGGAAGCCGCCCTCATCGGCCGGCAGATCGGCTGCCCCATCGACGAGGCCCCGGAGGCCCGCCACGCGGTCACGGCCAGGCTGGGGGCCTTCCGCACCTCCATGCTGCAGGACGCCCAGGCCGGCCGGCCGATCGAGCTGGACGCCATCGTGGGTGCCACCCATGAGATCGGCGAGCGCCTGGGACTGGCGACGCCCGCGATCGGCGCCCTGCTGGGCATGGCCCGGCTCTTCGGCCGCGTGCATGGCCTCTATCCCGAAGCCCATGCCGCATGACCGTGCCGGGATCGTGAACACGTTCCTGGCAGCCGATACTGCAACCCCGCCTGACCTGAGGAGATCCACCATGTCATCGCTTTTCGACTTCCTGCGTACCGCCGCCGACACGCCGGCCCCGCCCGAAGGCGCGGCGCTGAGCCGGCGGCGCCTGCTGGCGGCCGGCTGCCTCTGCTGCGCCCTGCCCCTGGCCCGCGCACAGTCCACCGGACCGCTGCCGGCCGCGGCCCAGGCCCATCTGGACGCCGCCCGGCGCGCTGCCGGCAACGACCTGCTCGCGTACATGCGCCTGGGCGACGGCATCGCGCCCACACCCAGCGCGCCGCCCGTGTCGCCGGAGGCGCTGATGGCCCTGCCCGCGCCGGCCCCGGGCTGGGCCTTCGACAACCTGTGCTTCGTCGGCAACAAGTGGGTGAGCGCCTGGGGCCTGACCACGCCGGACGGCCTGGTCGTGATCGACGCGATGGACAACGACGAGGAAGCCCGCACGCTGGTGGCCGCAGGCCTGCGCACGCTGGGCCAGGATCCGGCCACGATCCGCGCCGTGCTGATCACCCATGGGCACGGCGACCACTACGGCGGCTTCGCCCATCTGAAGTCCCTCTCCGGCGCGCGCGCCGCCATGAGCGAGGCGGACTGGACGATGACGGAAACCCAGCTGGAGTTCGACCGGTCCGACTGGGGCCGCCCACCGAAGCGCGATCTGGTGCTCAAGGAAGGCCAGACACTGACCTGGGGCGACACGAAGATCGACGTGCTGCTCACGCCCGGCCACACCATGGGCACCGTCTCGCTGCTGTTCGACGTGCGCGAAGGCGCGCGCCGCCACCGTGCACTGCTCTGGGGCGGCACTGCGTTCAACTTCCAGCGCAGCCCCGACCGCATGCAAAGGCTGCAGGCCTACATCGACCAGACCGACCGCGTGCGCCGCCTGGTGGAAGCACAGGGCGTGGACGTGTTCATCTCCAACCACGACCTGTTCGACGAGGCAGTGAACAAGCTGCAGGCCAGGCAACGGGGCGGCGGCGGCCGCAATCCGTTCGTCCTGGGCACGGCCAACGTCGTGCGGGCATTGACCGTGATGAATGAATGCGCGCGAGCCACGCAGGTGGTCTGGAGCGCCTGAAGCGCCGAGTTCAGGGAACGGCCCCGGGTGCCGCCCGGCCCGCTTGCGCGCCCATCGGGCCCGTCTCCTGCAGCAGGTCCACGAACGCCCTCACCTTCGCGGGCCGGAAGCGCGCCGGGGGAAACACCGCGTGGATGCCCCCGGACGGCAGGGACCATTGCGGCAGCACGTGGACCAGCCGGCCTGCCGCCAGGTCCTCGGCCACCGCATAGTCCGGCAGTACGGACAGCCCGGCACCGAGGCGCACGGCCTCGCGCACCGCCAGCGTCGCATCCATGGACATCACGGCATGCACGGAGACGCCCTGCCGCTCCAGTTCGCCCCGCGAGAAGCTCCAGCGCGTGGGCTCGCGCAAAGCGGTATTGGCGACGAACGGCAGCCGGGCGACGCCCTGCGGGTCTTCCAGTGCGTCCACCTGGCCTTGCCACGCGGGCGCCGCGACCAGCAGTTGCCGGAATGCGCCGATCTGCCGGGCCTGCACGGCCGGGTCCGTCAGCCACCCCACGCGGATCGCCAGTTCCACCTGGCCGGACATCACGTCGAGCGATTGGTCGCTCAGGATCGCATCCACCCTGCATTGCGGATACCGGCGCGTGAATTCGGTGACGGCCGGCACGACGGTCGTGATGCCGTAATCCAGCGCGGCCGTCAGGCGCAACGTGCCGGAAGGCTCCGTCACCCCCTCGCCGAGTTCATCGAAGGCATCGTGCGCTTCCTTCAGGACCAACGCACAGCGTGCATGGAAAGCCCTGCCCGCATCCGTGGGCGTCACCCTGCGCGTGGTGCGCGTGAGCAGCGTCGTGCGGAATTCCCGCTCCAGCCGCGCCACCTGCTGGCTGACGACGGCCTTGGTGATACCCAGCCGCTCGGCGGCCGCCGTGAAGCTGCCCGTCTCGACCACTGCCGCGAAATACGCCATGCGCTTGAGGTTGCCGAGGTGGCTGGTACCCGGTTCCAGATCATTGTTTGCCATTGGCATACAGATTATCAGTCTTGACGTGATTTATTTGTCAATCAGGGCTGCCTACCATCAATGCATCGAACACATCCGGACTCTCCCGAGCCCTCCGAAGCGTCCCATGACCAAGACACTGCACTACCTCTTCGACCCGCTTTGCGGCTGGTGCTACGGCGCCGGCGGCACGGTGGCGGAACTCGCCGCCCTGCCTGGCGTCGCCCTGCGGCTGCTGCCCAGCGGCCTGTTCTCCGGCGAAGGTGCCCGCCCGATGAGCGCCGATTTCGCGGACTACGCCTGGAGCAACGACCAGCGCATCGAGCGCCTCACGGGCCAGCCTTCACGGAGCAGTACCGCAGCGACGTGCTGGGCGACCACCGGCAGATGTTCGACAGCGGCCCCGCCACCGTCGCACTGACGGCCGTGGCGCTGACCGCGCCCGAACGCGAGCTGGAGGCGCTCAAGGCCATCCAGCAGGCCCGCTACGTCCACGGCCAGGACATCACGCAACTGGACACGCTGGTGGCCACGCTGAAAGACATCGGTCTCGGCGATGCCGCGGACCGGCTGGCCCGGCCGGATGCCGGACTGCTCGATGCCAACCGGGAGCGCATCGCCCGGGCGCAGGCGCTGTCGCAGCAGTTCGGCGCACGCGGGGTGCCCGCCTTCGTCCTGGAGCAGGGCGGCCAACAGCAGCTGCTGCATTCCAGCGCCGTGTTTTCCAACCCGCAGGCCTTCCTGGCACAGGTGGCCGGCGCCTGACCTCATCGCCTCTTTCCCTTTCCTCTTTCACTACCCAAGGACCCTCATGATGACCCGCCGAGACTTCGTTCAGACCGCCGCAGCCGCCGGCGCCGCCACCGCCCTGTCGGGCTGCGCTACCCCGGCAGCGACGGCAGCGCCGCTGCAGTGGAAGCACTTCCCCGCCGGCGAAAAGGGCTTCTTCCGCGCTCCCGTGCTGCTCTCCGGCAGCAAGGAGGCGATCCTCATCGACGCAGGCTTCTCGCTGCCCGACGGCCGCGCCGTGGCCGAGGCGATCCAGGCATCGGGCAAGACGCTGACCACCATCTACATCAGCCAGAGCGATCCCGACTACTACTTCAGCCTGGGCGCGATCAAGGCCGCCTTCCCCGCCGCACGGGTGCTGGCCGCATCCGACACCATCGCCGCCATCCGCGCCAACGTGCAGAAGAAGATCGATACCTGGTCGCCGCAGCTCAAGGAAAACGGCCCGCAGAAGCTGGCGGACATCGTCTTCCCCGAGCCCTTCGACGGCCCCTCGCTGAGCCTGGAAGGCAATGTGATCGAGATCGTCAAGGCGCAGGACCTGGGCGCGCGCCGCTACCTGTGGGTGCCTTCGCTGAACGCGGTGTTCGGCGGCGTGCTGGTCTTCTCGGGCCTGCACGTGTGGACGGCCGACACCGCGACGCCCGCCGCGCGTGCGGCCTGGGTGCGGAACCTCGAAGCCATCGCAGCGCGCAAGCCAGCCGTGGTGGTACCCGGCCACATGGCGGCGGGCGGCGCGCTGGACGTCTCGGCCGTGAACTACACCCGCGAATACCTGCTGGCCTTCGAACAGGAAGTCGCCAGGGCGGCCAATAGCGATGCCGTGATCGCGGCGATGACGAAGCGCTACCCCGACGCAGGCCTGCCCGTCGCGCTGCAACTGGGCGCGAAGGTCGCCAAGGGCGAGATGAAGTGGGGCTGATGGAATCGCCCGGGCCCGTCGATCCGGCGCCCGGGCGGCTCTGCCGATGAATTGTTGAACGACCTCGAAAGAAAACACATGAAGATGCTTTTGCCTCTGCGCCTCACCTGCCTGGCGCTCGCACTCGCGGCCACGGGTTTCTCCACCCAGAGCCTGGCACAGGCGCCGCAGCCGCAAGCTGCCGCCGCCGTAGAACGCGACGGCGCGGGCCAGTCGCTCGACGACCTCTACCAGGCCGCCCTCAAGGAAGGCGGCGAGCTGACGGTGTACGCCGGCGGCGACGAGGTGACCCAGGGCTTCGGAATCCAGTCGAACTTCGAGCGACGCTTTCCCGGCATGAAGCTCCACATCGTGGTGGACCTGAGCAAGTACCACGACGCGCGCATCGAAGAGCAGCTGCTGCGCAAGAACCTCGAGGTGGACGTGGCGCACCTGCAGACGCTGCACGACTTCGACGACTGGGCGGCCCGCGGGCTGCTGCTGCCGTACAAGCCCATCGGCTGGGACCAGATTCCTGCGGCCTACAAGGACCCGGCCGGCCGCTTCTCCGGCTTGTTCATGCTGACTTTCGCCAACAGCTACAACAAGAACTATGTGTCGGCGGAGAACGCGCCGCGCGACTACTCCGACTTCCTCAAGCCCGAGTTCAAGAACCGCATCGTCATCGCCTACCCCAACGACGACGACGCCGTGCTGTACGTGTTCGACAAGATCATCCAGAAATACGGCATCGGGTTCATCGACCAGCTCAAGGCCAACGGCGTGCAATGGGTGCGCGGCACGCAGACGCCCCGCGACGCGGTGGAGGCCGGCAAGTACGCCGTCTCGACCGGCACGTCGGGCAGCTTCGTGCCGGTGGAGTCTTCCCCGCTGCGCTTCGTGCTGCCCAAGAGCGATCCTTTCCTGACCTGGGCGCAGACGGGGGCCATCTTCAAGGACGCGAAACACCCGAATGCCGCCAGGCTGTACATGAGCTGGCAGCTGTCGCTGCCGGTGGCCTCCCACCCGCGGCAGTTCCCGATCCGCAAGGACGTGGCGCCGCTGCCGGGCTACCAGTCCCTGGAGCACTACAACACCAGCCCGGAGGACTTCGTGGCGTTCATGCGCGACCGTGCCCGTGTCGAGCGCCTCAAGAGCCTGTTCGAGCGGCTGATCGGGCCCGTGCAGGGTATCTCGCCGCTCAAGGATTGAGCGATTGCAGACCGCCGTGCCCGCGCGATGCAACAGCACGCCAACGGGCACGGCGACTCCTCCTCGAACGCTTTTACGGGGCATCTCCTCATGCGCAACCCCTTTGATTTCAGTGTTTCCAGAGACAGGCTGGTTATTCCCGCATTGGCCGGCATCTACGAAAAGTTCGCCCAGCCGGCCGGCTGGCTGCTGCTTCGGCTCGCCGTCGGAGGCTGGCTGGTGCATGAAGGCTGGCCGAAGATCCTCGCGCCCATGGGCCAGGTGCAGTTCGTCGAAATGATCGGCTTCCACCCGGGATGGCTGTTTTCGCCGCTTCTGGCCGTCATGCAGGTCGTCGGCGGTATCGCCCTCGTTCTGGGGCTGCTGACACGGCCGTTCGCCCTGGCCAACGCGGTGATGCTGTTCGTGACGGTGTGGTTCCACTTCCACTACCCCTACAACGCCGAACCGCTGCTGAGCAGTGCCGGCCTGGAGGCGATCAGGGCCCATCCGGAATTCCTGACCGCCAACGGCTCGAAGCGGCTCATGGACGCGGGTATCGCGTTCACCGACCTCCTGCAGGGCAAGGCCGTTCAGCTGTCCAGCATCTGGGCCTTCGGCTGCCTGTTCTTCGCGGCCTTCGGCGGCGGCCTCTGGTCGGTCGATCGGCTCTTGAAGAAGTCGTTCTGAAACAGGGTACCGTACGCAGGCCGGCAATTTCACATTGGGCCGCCACCGCAGCATTCGCAACAGACAGGAGTCGGGATGAGCAGCAATCTGGAACTGATACGCCGCACCTACGAGGGATCGTCCGAGGAGAACGGCCGCAACCTGTTGGCCGTGCTCCATCCGCAGGTCGAGTGGACCGAGGCGGAAGGGTTTCCCTATGCGGGCACCTACGTGGGCGTCGAGGCGCTGATGGCGGGCGTGTTCTCGCGCCTGGCCGGCGAGTGGATCGACTACCGTGCCCAGGTGCACACCTACCTCGCCGACGGCGACCGCGTGGCCGCCTTCGGTGTCTATTCGGGGACCTACAAGGCTACGGCCAAGTCGATGCAGGCCCCCTTCGCCCATCTGTATGAGATCCGGGACGGAAAGATCGTGCGCATGAACCAGTACGTCGATACCGTGCTGGTCGCCAAGGCGCTGTCCTGAAGGGGGCGACGCGCCGTGGCCCCGTTGCATGCTGCACGTTCCATGCCCCGCCGGGGGCCATGCCATGGACGCGGATAGCACGCCCGTGGTCGCGCTGCGCTCCGGCCGCCTGCGCGGGACCCGCTCGCGGGGCGTGGCCGCGTTCAAGCGAATTCCCTATGCGGCCGATCCGTTCACGCCGCAAAGGCGTTTCCAGGCGCCGCAGCCGGCCGCGCCGTGGCAGGGCATCCGCGACGCCGGCGCGCTGGGTCCGCCGCCGCCCCAGCCGGGCCGGGACCCGAAGGCCTCGATGCACGGCGGCACCGGTGACCTGACGGTCAACGTCTGGACGCCGGATCCGCACGCCAGCGGTCTGCCGGTCATGGTGTGGATTCCCGGCGGCGCCTTCATCCGCGCCGATGCCGGCGAAGCCGCCTGCGACGGCACGCGCTTCGCGCACAGCGGCATCGTCCTGGTCACGGTCAACTACCGCGTGGGCGTCGATGGCTTCATGGCCATCGAGGGAGCGCCCGCCAACCGGGGCCTTCTCGACCAGATCGCGGCGCTGCAGTGGGTTCGCGACAACATCGCGGCCTTCGGCGGCGATGCGGCGAACGTCACCCTTTTCGGCCAGTCCGCCGGCGCGGAAAGCATTGCGATCCTGCTGGCGTCGCCGCGCGCCGACGGACTGTTCCATCGCGCCATCCTGCAGAGCCCGCCGATGCAGTCCATGCAGCACGGCGATGCCCGTCGGCTGGCAGCGGTCTTTGCCCGGGGGCTCGGCGCCGCACCAACGGCCGGAAGCCTCACCGCCGTCCCCATGGGCGAGCTCATCGGTGCCAGCCCGGCTCTCGCGGGCGTGCTCCAGGACCGCGCCGCCTGGGGCCGCCTGTCGCTGGGCGGCACGGCCTTCCTGCCGGTGGTCGATGGCGGCCTGCTGGACGCCCCGCCGCTCGACATGCTGGCGCGCGGTCTCCGGCCCCGCGTGCCGGTGGTCGTCGGCAGCACCGACGAGGAGGCGCGCATCTACATGGTGCCCGGCGGAGCGATCCACCGCATCACGCCCGCGGACGTCGATCGGTTCGTCGGCGATCTGGAGCTGCCCCCGGGCACGCTGGAGATCTACCGGCGTGTGTCGAGAGACCCATCGCCGGGCGAGGTCCATACCGCCCTGCAGTCCGACTACACCTTCCGCAAGCCGGCGCTGCGCATCGCGGAAACGAGAAGCCGCAGCGGCATGGCGTGGCACTACCACTTTTCCTGGAAGTCACCGGGTTTCGGCGGCCAACTGGGGGCCGCGCACTTCGTGGACGTGCCCTTCGCCTTCGGCACGCAGCACTCCGGCCAGGCCAGGTCTCTGCTCGGCGATGACCCGCCCGACGCACTGGCCGATGCGATGCACAGCGCCTGGGTGGCGTTCGCCAGGACCGGCGATCCCGGATGGCCCGCGTACGACCTCGCCCGGAGGGCCACGAAGCGCTTCGATGCCCCCTGCTCCGTCGTCCTGGATCCGGAAAGGACGACGCGCGGCCTCTGGAACGGCGTTGCCTTTTAAGAACGGTTGACACGACCCGGTGAAGCGGTCCTGGCGAGGCACCGCGTCGTTGCCGCTCGCGCGCCGGTCTGTCCGTGACGGTCCGCTATGCGGGCGATTAGCGGGAAGGGACCGGGTCGGCGCTTTTGGGGCTCGGGCGCCAGCACCGCCCAGGCCGGGGCATGGTCGCTGGGCCGGGCACGGCCGCGCACGTCGCGGTCCACGCCGGCGTCCTGCAGACGGCGCGCCGCCGCGGGGTTGAGCAGCAGGTGGTCGATGCGCAGGCCGGCATTGCGCTGAAAGCGCTGGCGCAGGTAGTCCCAGAAGGTATAGACCGTTTCGCCGGGATGCACCGCGCGCAGCGCGTCGGTCCAGCCGCTGTCCACCAGGGCGCGGAAGGCATCGCGCACTTCGGTGCGGAACAGGGCATCCTCAACCCAGGCATCGGGCTTGTACACGTCGCGCTCGGTGGGAATGATGTTGAAGTCCCCCGCCAGCACCACCGGTTCGGGACGGGAGCGCAGCACATCGGCCCGCCGCGCGAGGCGGCCGAGCCAAGCGAGCTTGTAGTCGAACTTGGGGCCCGGGGCCGGGTTGCCGTTGGGCAGGTAGAGACAGGCGACGAGCACGCCGTCCACGGCGGCCTCCAGATAGCGGCTCTGGGTATCGGCCGCATCGCCGGGCAGCCCGCGCTGCACCTCGATGGGCTCGGCACCCCGCGCGAGGATAGCCACGCCGTTCCAGGCCTTCTGCCCATGCCAGAGGGCGCCGTAGCCCGCGGCCCGGATTTCCTCGGCCGGGAAGGCGTCGTCGGTGCACTTGAGTTCCTGCAGGCAGGCCACGCCGGGGCGGGTTTCCTGCAGCCACTGGAGCAGCGCCGGCAGCCGGGCGCGGATGCTGTTGACGTTGAAGGTGGCGATTTTCATGGCGGGCGGATGGGGCTCTTTCGAGGCCCCAAGCCTACGCCGTGCCTGCGCGATGGCGGTAGGCGACCGCCCTGTTCTTTCGCCAGCCCTGCACGAAGTGGTGGAAAGGCGCCTCTCAGGCCGCAAGCTTCTGGAACGACCCCAGCACCGCCGGCCCGTTGAACGGTTTCACGATCCAGCCCTTCACGCCCGCGGCCTTGCCGCGTTCCTTCATGGCGGGGGAGCTTTCGGTGGTGAGCATGACGATGTTCACGCGCTGGTTGCCGAGTTCGCTGCGCACGCGCTCGGCCATGGTGAGGCCGTCCATGTTGGGCATGTTGACGTCGCACACGATGAGTTTGATGCCGCTGTGCTGCTTGAGCTTGGCGAGCCCGTCGCGGCCGTCGACGGCCAGCGCGACCTGGAAGCCGTTGCTGCCCAGGAAGTTGCCCACTTCGCTGCGCACGGTGCTCGAATCGTCGACGACAAGAACGTTGGCCATGGTGGAATGCTCCTCGAAAAAAACAGGGAAAAGACAAAGGAAAGAGAAAGGAAAACGACGCCGCTCAGAACATTTCCAGCTCGCCCGATTCGACGAACCCGCTCAGCAGCGTCTCGCTCTCGCGGTAGAGCTCGGGTGCCCAGCTCAGGCTGAAGGCGAAGCGCTGGTAGATCGTGACGGTGGTGCCTTCCGGGTCGTCCGGCGACCAGGCCTGGCACTTGAAGCAGAGCTGGGGGCTCTCGGTGCCGAAGCTGATGTAGCGGTGCAGGTGGTTGACGATGATGGGCACCTGCACGCCGAAGGTGCCGCCCGCGCCTTCGGTGCCGTAGCGGTTGCGGAAGCCGCCCCAGATGAGGTTGGTGAGTTCGCCCAGCAGGGCGTTCAGGTTGCGGAAGTCCGCGCCGTCTTCGGCGGAGAACACCGTGTGCCCCGCGGAGACGACGCGGCGCAGCGATTCGGCATCGGTCTGCAGCGTCATGAAGCCGCGGCACCAGGGCGTTTCCATCGGGATCAGGGTGAACATCTCGCCATGGATGAGGCGGTCGCGCACCACGTAGGGCGGGTCCATGCGCACGTCCATGTCCTTGAACTGGCTGGCGAGGGCCGACTGCGTCATCTCGCCGAGTGCGCGCACCAGCGAGGTCGGGTAGACGCGGTCGAAGATCTTGCGGTCGAGTTCGCCGCGCAGCGCGCCGATGTCCGCCAGGGTGTAGGGCACGATGGAGGGCAGCGCGCCGAGGTCGGGCAGCTCCACGCCGTCGGTACGCAGGAAGAGCGGCAGTTCGGGGCGCAGGCGGGCGATCTCGCGGGAGAGTTCGATGCCGTCGCTGACGGCGCCCTGCAGCCGGCCGCCGACGAAGACCGCGCCCAGGTCGATGCGTGAGCGCAGCACGCCGGCCACGTTGAGGGGATGCACGCGGTGCCCCTGCAGGGCGTTGTCGCCGCAGAAGGCGCGGATGGCGTCGAGCACGGCAGCGTCCGTCTCGATGACCAGCACCTTGCTTTCCAGGGCGGCCGGGGCGATGGCTTCGTAAGGGTCGCGGGTGTTCATGGGATGGTCTTTCGTCGCTTAGAACATTTCGAGTTCGCCGGACTCCACCGCTTCCGGCTCGGGGCCGGCCCAGTGGAAGTCCAGAGGCGCATAGGCGCGCGCACAGAGCGAAGCGTGCAGGGACAGGTCCGGCCGCACGTCCATGCGGAAATGCCGCACGTGCTCGAAGCCGGCGCGCGTGAAGTACGGCGCGCAGCGCGCGTCCAGGATCTGCGGGGTGGAGAGGCCCAGGAACGCCTGGAAGCCGCCCAGGTCGCGATTGATGGCGCCGCTGCAGAGGTTGCCCATCTCGCAGACGCGGTCGAGAAACGCCTGGTCGCTTGAAGGACCCGCCTCCTGCCCGCTCATCTCCGCGACCCAGCCGCGCCAGGCCGGGCTGTGGTCGAAATGCAGCGCAGCGACGACGCGGAACGAGAACGAGGCGATGGAGAGCACCGCCATATGCGTGGCGCCGGTGGCGGGCAGCGCATCCATGGGTTGCACGGCGACGGCGTCGCTGCGCACCACGCTCTGGCGCAGGGCGGAGACCATCATGCGGTCGAGGCTGCCCTGGGCCCGCGGGCTGATGAACCCGGTCGCGAGGGTGGCGGAAGGGACCGGTGCCGTCATGCGGTCTCCAGCAGGCTGCCCTGCCCGTCGCCGTCGCCCCCGCCGAGAGCGGCCTGGATGCGGCGGTTCGCCAGCTCCAGTCCCATCGCGGCGTTGATGACCATCTTGCCGCCGGCCTGCATGTCCTGGAAGGTGGTGGTGGCGATCAGGTCGTTCTCGTAGAGGCTGGTGCGGTAGTCGCGCGAGAGGCGCTCGGCGCTGGCCGAGAGTTCGCGCATTTCCGTGGCGACCACGTCGAAGCCGCGCCCCGCGACGCCCGCGCGCGCCGCCTCGATCGAGGCGTTGAGCGCCACGATCACCATCTTGCGCACGATCTGCGAGAACGCGTCGTTTTTGTCGTGCAGGCTGCGGTTGTGCGCCACCAGGGTGCTCATGTCCGCATGCCAGCGCTCGAAGGTCTTGCCGATGCCCTGCAGCTCGCGCAGCGCCTCGGCCTGGGTGAGGGCGTGGTGCAGCGTGTTCTCGCCGAGTTGCCGGGTGCGCTGCTCGGAGGCCTGGTCGCTTTCACCCAGCCGGTGCTGCCACTCGGCCGCGGCATCATCGAACTGCCGTTGCGCCTGGACCAGCTCGGCCTCCAGTTGCGCGCAGCGCTCCTGCAGCGCCTCGGCCGCATGGCGCGACGCGTCTGCGGCCTGCTGCACGGCCAGGGCCTGCGAGCGTGCACGGTCTTCCCCGGCCCTGCGGTGCGCCGCGCGCCACGCGGCGATCGCCGCGGTCAACCCGCCGCCCAGCAGGCAGCCTGCCGCCAGCCACATCCATTCCTGTGCCATCGTGTACTCCATGCCCCAGGTCATGCCGCCACCGCCACAGCCCAGCGGGCCGGCAGGCGCAGCACGGTTTCGAAGGGCGTGGCGGACGGCCGGGCGCCGTCGGCCAGCACCAGGGTGATGTCCCCGCCGAGCGATTCGACGAACGCCTTCACCGCGTCCATGCCCACACCGCGGCCGGACACGTCGGTCACTTCGCCGGCCGTGGAGAAGCCCGGCGCGAAGATCAGCTGCGCGGTCTCTGCGGGCGACAGCGAGGCGCCTTCGGCGAGCAGGCCCTGGGCGCGCGCCTTGTCACGGATGCGGTCCAGGTTCAGGCCGCGCCCGTCGTCGGCCAGGCGGATTTCCAGCCCGGATGCGACGAACTGGGTGGCAATGCGGATGCGGCCTGCAGGCGCCTTGCCGTGGGCCGTGCGTTCGGCCGCCGGCTCGATGCCGTGGTCGAGCGCGTTGCGCAGCAGGTGGACGAAGGCATTGCGCAGGGCTTCGGCGGCTTCGGGCTGCACGGCCACGGGGGCCTCTTCGTGCATCACCACCTCGGGCGCTTCCTTGCCCAGGTCGTGCGCCAACGCTGGCAGCGAGGCGGCCACACCGCCGATCACGTCGCCCAGCCCCGGTGCGTCGGCGTTCGCGAGTGCCTCGGCGATGCGATCCAGCGTGGCGCGGTGGTCCGGCGCGCAGCGCTCGTCGCCAGACAGCGCCGCGATGCGCGAGCGCAGGGCTTCGATGCGGGCGCGCGGGATGCGCACGGTTTCGGCATCGCCGGCCACGGGTGCCGCGCCGCGGCCCAGCGTTTCGGTGTTCACACGGACGTATGCCGCCAGCGCAGCGGCCACCGCGTCGCGTTCGGATTGCAGGGCCGCATCGTCCCAGGCCGACGGATCGTCGCGCAGGGCGGCATAGCGCTGCTCGGCCACGTGGGCGGCGTCGGCGATGCGCAGCAGGCCGTAGGTGCGGGCGTTGCCTTTGATCGTGTGCATGTGGCGGAACATCGCCGCGATTGCATCGGCGCGCGCATCAGGCCGGGCCGCGGTGGCGTCGAGCAGGGCATGGATGTCGCGCAGCAGGTGGTCCGCGCTGTCTGCGAACGCCGGGAACTTGTCGGGGTCGAAGGCCAGCAGTTCGCCGACCATGGCCAGCTCCTCCTTGCGGGCGTGGGCGTCGCGGGCCAGCGCACGCAGCTCGGTCACGTCGCGCAGGCTCAGCAGCAGGCGCTCCACGGTACCGTCGGCGGCGGTGATGGGCGACCAGCCCAGTTCGACCACCTTCACGCGGTCCCCATCGAAGCGCACCTGCAACTCCTGCGGCAGCAGGTGCGCGTTGAAGGAGAAGTTGAGTTCATCCTCGCCGATGCAGGCGTCGATCGCGGCCAGGGTCTGGGCCCGGGCGTCCGCGCTCAGGTCGGAGCGGTCGAACAGCAGCGCGTCGAGCGTGCGGCCGGCGATGTCGTCCTCTTCCAGGATGCGCGCGAGGTGGTCCGAGTATTCGGGGTGGATGGTGCGCCCGGCCTGCAGGGTCAGGATGCCCTGCGGAATGGTGTGCAGCATGGCCTGGATGTCGGCGGTCTTGCGGCGCACCAGCTCGGAGCTTTCCTCGATCTTCTCCACCATCGCGTTGAAGGCGGTGAGCGAGCGGCCGATTTCGTCCATGCGGGTCACGGGCACGCGGTGCGAGAAATCCTGGCTCGTGGCGATCTCGGTCATCTTGAGCTCCATCTCGCGGATGGGGCGCACGATCTGGCGGTAGAGCAGGTAGCCCGCGGCGGCCAGGCCCAGGATGGCGACGGCGGCCACGGCCAGCAGCGTGGTCGTGGTGTGCTCCAGCTGCGCGTTCAGCGAGCCGATGGCCTCGTCCTTGCTGCGGCGCTTCTCCACCTGGATGGCCTCGATCATCTGGCCCTGCTCGCGCAGGTACTGGTCCACCGTGGCGGCCATGAAGGCCTCGGCCGCGTCCTGCTGGCCGGCGAGCTTGAAACGCGCCGTGTCGTCGATGGCCGCGAAGTAGTTCTCCAGGCTCATGGCGGCCTCCTTCACCAGGCCGCGCTGCGCATCGCTGTCGGCTTCCCGCAGTTGCTGGTCCAGCGCCTTCTGCAGCACCGCCTTGCGCTCCACCAGTTGCTCGTGCAGTTTCTGCGCGGCCTCCACGTCGTTCGCGGACACCATGCCCAGCGCGGCCATCTGCACATCCTTGAGCTGGCCCATGAGCTCCACGGAATGGATGGCGCTGGGCACGACGCCCTCCGTCACCCGCTTGACCTGCCGGGCCCCCTCGGCCGACTGGTAGAGCGCGAAGCCCCCGACGGAGCAGAGCGCGAGAAAGGCGAGAACGATCAACAGGGTGATGCGCAAGCGGACGGTCATGGCAAGGGCGATCCACGCATGTAACAAGATGCATCAAGTATGGAATCTCCATATGGCGCGGGGATGACAAAGCCCCGCGGAGGTGCCGTCCGCACGCCCGATGCGGCGTCGGTGTCCGTCCTTGCGTCAATGGGCGCTGGCCGTGGGCCGGATGACGATCTCGCTGGTGTCCACGTCGCCGGGCTGTTCGATGGCGAAGCGGATCGCGCGGGCGATGGCGTCCGCGCCGATCGCCACCCGGCGGAACGCCTTCATTTCCTCGCGCCCCTTCTCGTCGGCGATGCTCTCGGCCAGTTCCGATGCGGTCACGCCCGGGCTGATCGTGGTCACGCGGATGTCCGAGTGTTCCTGGCGCAGGCCTTCGGAGAGGGCCCAGACCGCGTACTTGGTGGCGCAGTACACGGCGGCGGTGGGCGATACCGCATGGGCGCCGATGGAGGCGACGTTCACCACGTGGCCCGAGCGCTGCGCCTGCATCGCCGGCAGCACGGCGGCGATGCCGTGCAGCACGCCGCGGATGTTGACGTCGATCATGCGGTCCCATTCGTCCACCCGCAGCGAGGCCATCGGGGACAGCGGCATCACGCCGGCATTGTTGACGATCACGTCGATGCGTCCGAAACGTTCGAGCGCATGGGCGGCGAAGGCCTCGACGTCCGCGCGGCGCGTCACATCCAGCGCGCGGGCCTCCGCGATGCCACCACGCGCCGTGATGTCGGCCACGATGCGCTCGAGCCGGTCGGTGCGGCGTGCGCCCAGCAGCACCGTGGCGCCGCTGTCCGCGAGCAGCCGCGCCGTGGCTTCGCCGATGCCGCTGCTGGCGCCGGTGATGAGGACGATTTTGGAGAGTGGGTTGTCTTGCATGGGGAAGTTCCTTGGGTCCTTGCAGGTGGAGGGAGGGAAGGAGCCGCTGGCGGCCCTGCACGGAATCTAGGGACGCACCGCGGCGGCCGGAACTCCCCGGGCGCTGACCGGGGTGTTTAGAATTTTTTGCCAATGCCCGCCGACCTCCAACTGTTGCGCTTCTTCCTCGCCGTCGCGAAGGAGCAGAACTTCCGTGCGGCCGCCGATCACCTGGGCGTCACGCGCTCGGCCGTGAGCCAGGGCATCCGGCGGCTGGAGGACGGCCTGGGCGTCGCGCTCGTGCAGCGCTCCACGCGCCACGTTCGCCTGACCGAAGCGGGGGAGCGGCTGCACGGACAGATCGCCGGTCCCCTCTCGGCCGTCCACGCGGCGCTGGAAGAAGCCGCCACCGACGGACCGGCCCGCGGACTGCTGCGCGTGGCCGCCACCTCGATCGCGGAACGCTTCCTCTCCGGACCGCTGATCGCCTCGTTCGCGCAGGCGCATCCCGGCGTCACGCTGGACATCACCGTGACGGATGAAGAGTCCGACATCGTCGCGGCGGGCTTCGACGCCGGCGTGCGGCTGGGCGAGGTCATCGAGCAGGACATGGTGGCCGTGCCGCTCACCGGGCCGCAGCGGCAGATGGTGGTCGCCACCCCGCAGTACCTCGCGGCACATGGCCGGCCACGGCACCCGCGAGACCTGCTCGCGCATGCCTGCATCGGCTGGCGCCCCGCGCCGGGCGTGGCCCCCTACCGGTGGGAGTTCCGCGAGGATGGCCGGGATTTCGACCTGGCGGTGGAGCCGCGGATCACGACCAACGACATGCTGCTGATGATCCGCACCGCGCTCGCAGGCGCGGGCATCACCATCGGCATGGAAGAGACCTTCGCGCCCTACATCGCGCGCGGAGAGCTGGAGCCGGTGCTGGAGGAGTTCCTGCCCCGTTTTCCGGGCTTCTACCTCTACTTCCCGAGCCGCAGGAACACGCCGCGCAAATTGCGGGCGCTGGTGGAGCATGTCAGGGCGTGGGTGGACAGAGCGGGCTGACTGCCGCGGGCCTCGCGCATGCCTACCGGGGACTGCTGCGCTTCCACTCCGCCTCCCACATCATTCCGCCAGCCAATCCCAGCAGCACCAGGAGGATGCCGTACCACCCCGTGAACCAATGCAGTGTCGCTGCGAGGAACACGGCGGTGATCAAAGCGGCAAGAACAGCGACTCCGATGCGCCAATGGAGCACCAAGAGCAACAGCAGGTCGAATATCTCATTCATGGAATGGCAACAGGACGACACCTGCCTGGCAGCATCAGCGCGTTCAAGGAATGGCAATCCTTGGAGGTTACCCCTTCCACGCCGGGTCATCCAGCCAGGCCCGCACCACGCCGTTCGTCCAGCCGAAGCCGTCCTGCAGCGGGTATTCGCCCCCGTCGCCACCCGCGGATGCATCGCAGTCGTTCTCGCACAGCGCGTATTTCTCCACCAGCCGGCCTTCCTGGTCGTACACGTGGCGCACGGTGGCGAGCCAGCGCTCGCGGATGTCGCTGGCCAGCTGGCGGCAGCCCTTGTCCCGGTCGCCATAGCGCGCGAAGCCTTGCGCGCCCATCCATTGCATCGGTGCCCAGCCATTGGGCCGGTCCCACTGTTCGCCGCTCGCGATCTCGGTGGTGGCGAGGCCGCCGCGCACCAGCAGGCGTCGCCGCACGGTGGCCGCGAGCGCACGCGCCTGCTCCAGCGTGGCGGTACCGGTGAAAAGGGGCGCCACCGTCGCGGCCGTGAGGGCGGGCCGCGGCACGCGGTTCTGCCAGTCGTAGTCCAGGAAGGCCCCCGCCTCGTCGTTCCAGAGGAAACGGGTGATCGCCTCGGCCCGGCGCGCGGCGCGGCCCTCGAAATCCTCCGCAGTGGCGGTATCGCCGGCCTCGCGGCTCAGGCGGGCGATCATCGTCTCGCTCGCGTGCAGCAGCGCGTTCAGGTCCACGGGCAGGATGCGCGTGGTGCAGATGCCGGCCAGGCAGGCGGTGCGCGTGGCGGCGGCGTCCAGGTCGTCCAGCCAGCGCGAACTGAAGTCCCACCCCGATTCGGCGGCTGCCCGCAGGTTGCGGAACACTTCCGAAGCAGGGCGCGTGCAGGCGGCGGCGGTTTCCATGTCCTCGCGCCAGGATTCCTCCCGGGGGGTGTCGCGGTCGTCCCAGTAGCGGTTGAGCACGTGGCCGCCCGGCAGCGCCACCACACGGCGGTGGGCGCCGCCCTCCGCGAGGCCGTCCGCGCCGTCCATCCAGAAGGCGTATTCGCGCAGCATCTGCGGCAGGTAGCGGCGCGCGCCCTGCCCCCGGGTGGATTCGCACAGGCCCGCCATCAGCGCGAACACCGGCGGCTGCGAGCGGCTCAGGTAATAGGTGCGCGTGCCATTGGGCACATGGCCGTAGGTGTCGATGAGGTAGGCGAAGTTGTCCGTCATCGCATGCAGCAGCCGCGGGCGCCCGCTGGGCACCAGGCCCAGCATGGTGAAGTACGAATCCCAGTAGTACATCTCCACGAAGCGGCCGCCTGGCACGACGTAGGCATGCGGGAGTTCCAGCAGGGAACCACGCCGGGGATGGTGGGCCGGATGCCGCGCCAATTCGTTCCAGAGCGCGTCGATGTGTGCCGCCAGCGGCAGGCCCTGCGGCGCGGTGGAGCGCTCGCAGCCGCTGCGCGGCGGGGCGAAGTGGCGGTGCACGAAGCCGGCCAGGTCGAAGCCGGGGCCGCCACGCTCGGCGCGGTAGGCGGCCAGGATGTCTTCGGGCGGCATGCGGGGCGCGCAGTCCACGAAGGTCTTGGAGTCTTCGAAGACACGCTGGCGCTGCACTTCCACGAACAGCTCCTCATAGCGGTCGGCCGGGGAGCGCGTATCCGGCGGCGGAACGCTGCGGGCCGCGGCGGCACGGGCGGCCGGAGTGGCGTCGATGGGGCCGGCGCCTTCGATGGGCACCACCGCCTGGTGCGGTCGGGGCTCTGCTGTGGAAGTGTGCGAGGGCAATGCGGACATGCGGCGGGTCAGGGTCGGTTGGGTGGAGCCTTCGGACATCGCGACAGTGGATGGGCCACGGCCGAGTTCTCGCATTGGACCACCGCGGCCTACCCACTTCCTGTCGGAAATGCCCGGGCAGCACGTCGGACGCTGCGCCGTGGCTTCGCATCCGCATACAAAATAATTAATCCCTGCAGAAATTAAATTTCTTTTAGATCGAAATCATCAGGAATTATTTACCCAACAATAGCGAAAAAACACAAGGAGAAACCCTTGTCGATTGCCGCAGCCAGGACAGGATTGATTTTCGATGCCGAAACATTCACAGAGACGCAACCTTCCATAGAAAGCCATTTCATCTGCGGCAAGGGCCTGATCGATTCACTCACAGTTTTCCTGATAATGAACCGGGGACGTGATTGTGAATTCGAAGACCGACTGCAGCGGAACACCGCGCTGCATATCACCCGCACGATCGAGCAGGCAGCGCAGGAAGAAGCGCCCCTGCTCTATGTACAGGACCAGCTGGGCGATCCGGAAGGAGGATTCGATACCACCCGCGTGGTCACGGCAGATCTTTCCACCCTGCTGCTGTCGCCTTCCGGCATGGGACGGGTCAGTGCCTGCCTGGCAAGGTTCGCACAACAGCATCTCATGGTCTCAGCCATTCTGGGACCGACCTCCGGTCCCCTCGCCTTGCCGCTCATGCTGGCAGACCTCGTGATGATGACCCGCAAAGGAGCCCTGTGCATGGGCCGTCCGGACATGGTCCGGGCCATGCTGGGACAGGACTGCGACCTGCAGTCGCTCGGGGGCCCGCAAGTACACAGCGAAGCCGGTTCGGTGCAGCTGGTTTTCGATGACGAGCAGGCGCTGTTCGCCTGCGCGCGAAAGTTGATAAGCCTGGGCCGCAGGCAGGTCCCCCGCAGGCGCGCGAGGGGTCCCAGGCCGAGGCCACTGCATATCGGCAGGCTGATCCCGCGCGACCCTGGTCGGCCCTACGACGCGCATTCCCTGATCGAGGCGGTCGCCGATGCACACAGCCTGGTGGAAATCAGCCCCCACCACGCACCCGAAGTGCTGACTGGCTTCGCGACTGTGGGTAAACACCCGATGGCGCTGATCGCCAACAATCCCAGGCACCAGTCGGGCGCCATCCAGGGACCGTCGGCCAGGAAAATGGTCCGCGCCATCCGCCTTGCGGACAAGCTCCGCATTCCCATTGTTTTCTTCGCGGATGTACCGGGCTTCATGATAGGCAGGGAAGCCGAGCGCAGCGGCATATTCTCCGCAGCGGCCGAATTGTTTTCAGCGCATGTGCGAAGCACCGTCCCCAAAATCCTCATCGTCGTGCGAAAGGCCTATACCGGCGGCCTGTACGCCATGCACGGCCCCGGTTTCGACCCCGTGGCGATCCTTGCCTATCCGCATGCCAATATTGGCGTTTTCGGCGTCAAAACGATGGAAGCGATATTGGAAAGCGCTCCACCCGAAAAGCGGCAGGTGGTGGAACTGCTTCGCCGGGAGATCTCGGCGCCGGCCCGGCTGGCCGAGAAAGGCCTCGTCACGGAAGTGATCGACCCTGCAGACACGCGGGAAAGAATCCTGCACCACCTCGCCCTGTTTCTCGCGGCAGAGGCCCCATCCGGACAGCCCGCGGCCCCCGCCAGGAAATCTGCCCCGCGCTCCGGGCCCATCGGCGTTTCCAAGGTCTCCGCTCCATTGCGCAAGCGTGCATGACCTGCAACCGCCCACCCGGCGCCCCATGAATCCCCCTTAGAAAGTGAAAAACCCTGCACCGATGAAATCCTGGATCTTCGAACAATTCAACGTTTCCGCTGACGAAAACCCTGCCGCTTTCGACCCGGCCAACTATCAGGCGGAACTCGCCTGGCGAAGAAAGAGCTGGATCGATGCGGAAGCCCTCGGGTACGAAGGCATCTTCTTCAGCGAACACCATTTCGGCGGCGCACGGGTTTCTCCGGCGCCCGCCCTGGTCGCAGCCACGGCCGCGGCACTGACGAAGCGGTTGAGGATCGGCATCCTGGGATGGGTACTTCCGCTCAGCCAGCCGTGGCGTGTCCTGGAGGAGATCGGCGTACTCGACCACCTGAGCGGGGGGCGGCTGGAGGTCGGCCTGGCACGCGGGTCCAATCCCGAAGAGGCGGTTGCGCTGGGCATGGACCGGGAGCATCTGCAACCGATGTTCGATGAGGCCCGGCAGATCATCCGGAAAGCGATGGACACGGCCCCGCTGGACCACGCAGGCACTTACTGGACGATGAGGAACCTGCACGCTCTTCCCTCGCCGCTGCAAAGGCCGTTCCCGCCGGTCTGGGCGACGGTGCGCAGCGCCAGGGCCGCGCAGGAAGCCGCCCGCGAGGGACACAAGGTCTGTACGGGCTTCCTCTCCGTGGACGAGGTCTGCGCACTCTTCGATGAATACCGCAACGCCATCCATGCCGGGTCCGAAGACGAAGTGTCTTCCCGGCTCGCGATAAGACGGTGCATCTTCGTGGCACCGGGCCGGGCCGAGGCGCTGGAACAAGCCGACATCGCGCGCCACCGCATTCCCTCCATCCTCGACCAGGACACCATCGCCGGGTCGCCTGCCGATGTCGTGGAGCAGATCGTGGAGCAGGCGCGCCGCACCGGGGCTGGCCACATGGTGGGCTTCTTCACGGGCAATACCCTGGACAGGAATGCCCTGCTGATGTCCTACCGGCTGTATGGCCTGCAGGTCATCCCCGCACTCGGGAGGCACTTCGGCAAGCAGCGTGCCTCGCTTGCGCTTTGACGGGGAGCGCCGTGTTCCGGAGCGGCACCGGCGAGCCGCCTACGCGGGCCGTCCGCCCCCGGTGATGTACTGCTCCATCTGCTCGATGATGAACTGCTGCTCGGAGATCACGTCCTTCACGAGGTCGCCGATGGAGATGAGGCCCACGAGCGTGCCGTCCTCCTCCACCACGGGCAGGTGCCGCAGGCGGTTTTCGCTCATGAGCGCCAGGCACTGGCCGCTGGTCTGCACGGGCCGCACGAAGCGCACGGCGCGGGTCATCACGTCCGCGACGCGGGTGTCGCCCGACGTACGGCCCAGCAGCGCCACCTTGCGCGCGTAGTCCCGCTCGGTGACGATGCCTGCGATGCTCTTTCCGTCCATCACGAGCAGCGCGCCGATGCCCTTGTCGGCCATCAGGCGCAGCGCGTCGAGCATGGAGTCGGACGGCGCGATGGTGAAGACCTCCTGGTGGGCCTTGGATCTGAGGATGTCTGCGACAGCGGTCATGGAAGCCTCCCGGTGCTGGATGGTGAACGGCATCTGGCCTGGCGCCAGTGTCCATGCAAGCCGCGCGGTCCGCAACGGGGCTGCGCCCGGCCATGGCCGGGCGGGATACACAAGGTTGCAAAAAGCCGCTGCCGCAGCGGGCGTCAGCGCGGCGCAGGCAGCGCGGCGGCGCCGGTCCGGCCGGCCTTGGCCGCCTTGCGCAGCGCGACGGCATCGGGCGCGGCGGCGCGGGGTCCCCGGTCCAGGCGGAACACCTGCACCGACTCCGACACGGTCTGGGCCTGGCGCTCCAGTTCGATGGCCAGGGCGGCGCTCTCCTCGACCAGCGCCGCGTTCTGCTGGGTGATGGTGTCCAGCTGGGCCACGGCCGCATTCACCTGCGAGATGCCCGAGAGCTGCTCGTTCGAGGCGCTGTGGATCTCCCCGATGAACACGCCGACGCGGCGCACCAGTTCGAGCGATTCCTGCATGGTCCGGCGGGCACCGTCGGTGCGCGCGTGGCCCTCCCCCACCCGCGCCGCGGATTCCTCGATCAGCTGGCGGATTTCCTTGGCGGCGGACTGGGTGCGCTGCGACAGGCTGCGCACTTCCGCGGCCACCACGGCGAAGCCGCGGCCGTGCTCGCCGGCGCGCGCCGCCTCCACGGCCGCGTTCAGCGCGAGGATGTTGGTCTGGAAGGCGATGGAGTCGATCAGCCCGGTGATCTCGCCGATGCGGCCGGACGAGGTCTGGATCTCCCGCATGGTCGCGGCCACCTCGTCCACCGCGCCGCTGGTGCGCTCGGCCACGCCCGTGGCCTGCTGGGCGAGTTCGCTGGCCTGGCGTGCGGAGTCTGCGGTCTGCTTGACGGTGCCGGTGATCTCCTCCATCGAGGCAGCCGTCTGCTGCAAATTGCTCGCCTGGTTCTCGGTGCGCGAGGACAGTTCCTGGTTGCCCTGGGCGATCTCGCGGCTCGACATGCGCATCTTGTCGCTCTCCTGGCGAGCATCGCGCACGATCGACAGCAGGTTGACATTGAGCTGCGCGAGCGCGCGCTGCAGTTCTCCGGTCAGGCCGGTGCGCGTCACGGTGACGCTCTGCGTCAGGTCGCCGGCCGCCATGCGGTTGGCCGCGCCCACCATGGCGGCCAGCGGCAGCACGGCGGCCCGGCGCACCCATGCGAATCCCCCGACAGCCACCGCCGCGACGGCCAGCCACGCCAGCGCGGAGAACACGCCCGATTCCTGGTCCACAAGCCCCGCGAGGAACGCCGCCAGCCATACCGACGCGAAGGCCATGGCCACCTGCCCGCCCAGGCCGATGTCCAGCGCCTGGCGGATGCGCCCCGAAAGCGTCCTGCGCACGACCCGTCCGCGCTGCAGTGCATGCACCATGCGGCCGGCCTGCTTCTCGGCGCGCATGCGGCCATAGAGCGCCTCGGCGCCCGCGATCTGCTCGCGCGAGGCTTCGGTGCGCACCGACATGTAGCCCACCGGGCGCCCGTCCTCCATCAGCGGCGTGACGTTGGCCATGACCCAGTAGTAAGTCCCGTCCTTGCGGCGGTTCTTCACCGCAGCGGACCATGGCCACCCGGCGGCGATGGTTTCCCACATGTCGCGGAACGCCTCTTCCGGCATGTCCGGATGGCGGATCATGTTGTGCGGCTGGCCCAGCAGCTCGGCGCGCTCGTAGCCGCTCACCTCCACGAACATGGGATTGCAGTAGAGGATGCGCCCCTGCAGATCGGTGGTGGAAACGAGTGTCTCGCCCCGCGGGAAAGGGTATTCCTGGGCGGTGACGGGAAGGTTGACGCGCATGGGTTCTCCTCGGCTGGGTGGTTTCTTCGCGAACCGGGCCCGTCCGGCCCCTCCGGACGGCGCCCTGAAAAAATACTACGGCGATATGGCAAATTTGATGCAATTTAACACATCCCTGCAACCGTCAAAACCTGCATGCACATCCAATGCCTGGCTCGGCCATGCGAGGCTCCTGCACACCATACCGGCCATAAACCCGCTCCGCCACAGGTTTTTCTTGAAGTCCCTTGGTCAAGTTCCGGCAAGGTAGCGGTGGACCGGCCTGTGGAATCCCGAGAGATCGCCACGGCCGAGTCGCGCCGCCTCCACGGTGCAAGCCTGCTGAAAGCTCCCGGCGATAGATGTCGCTGCGCCCCCACGAGACGGGGCGGTCCGGCTCTCCGGAAACGGAATGCGCCCGCGCGGAGGGGCCCGCTTCACAAGCCGTTTTCAATCGGCGGTGAGAATGCACGGCTCTCCCCGCAGCGCCTGCCATGAATCCCACGCCCTTCCGCTCCGCTCGCCGACTTCCCGCCCCGCCCGATTCCGCCTGCCCGCCCCCGCCGGCAGGGTGCGCAGACGCTCCCGGTGCCGCCCCCGGCGGTGCCTGCCAGGCGCCCGGCCGCCGGGCCCGCACGCTGTGGCTCGGGCTGGGCATCGGCCTGGCTGCGGCCCTGGCCGGCTGCTCGGACAAGGCACCGCCCCCCGCGCCACGCGGCCCGGTGGAGGTAGGCGTGGTCACGCTGCAGCCCGAGCGCCAGTCGGTCACCACCGAACTGCCCGGGCGCACCAGTGCCTACCTCGTGGCCGAGATCCGGCCGCAGGTGGGCGGCATCGTGCAGAAGCGCCTGTTCACGGAAGGCGCGGAGGTGAAGGCGGGCCAGGCCCTCTACCAGCTCGATCCGGCGCCGCTGGAGGCCGCCCTCGCCAGTGCCGAGGCTTCGCTCAGCCGCGCCCAGGCCACGGCCGCATCGGCGGAATCGAACGCGCGCCGCAACGCCGAACTGGCGAAGATCGAGGCCGTGAGCCGACAGGTGGCGGACGACAGCCAGGCGGCGGCGCAGCAGTCGCGCTCGGACGTGTCCGTGGCCCGCGCCGCGGTGGCCACCGCGCGCATCAACCTGGGCTATGCGCGCATCCAGTCGCCGATCTCCGGCCGCACGACCACGTCGAGCGTCACGCCCGGCGCGCTGGTCACGGCCAACCAGACCACGGCCCTCACCACCGTGTCGCAGGTCGATCCGCTCTACGTGGACGTCACCCAGTCGAGCACCGATGTGCTGCGCTGGAAGACCGAACTGGCGCAGGGCCGCCTGCAGCGTGCCGGCGAGGGGCAGGCGCGCATGCGGCTCAAGCTCGAGGACGGCAGCACCTACGCCCACGCGGGCCGGCTGCAGTTCAGCGGCATCACCGTCAACCCCACGACCGGCGCGGTCACGCTGCGCGGCGTGGTGCCCAACCCGGACGGCCTGCTGATGCCCGGCATGTACGTGCGCGCGGTACTGGAGACCGGCGTGAACGAGCAGGCCCTGCTCGTGCCCCAGCAGGGGGTGGCGCGCGACGCAGCCGGCAATGCCAGCGTGCTGGTGGCCAACGCGCAGGACAAGGTGGAGCGCCGCGGCATCCAGGTGGGCGCGGCCGTGGGCAACCGCTGGGTGGCCACGGTGGGCCTCGCCGCCGGCGACCGCATCATCGTGGACGGCCTGCAGCGCATCCAGCCGGGCGACGCCATCCACGCCGTGGAGGTGAAGATCCCGCAACAGGGCGCGGCCGCCGCTGCGGCCAGGGCCTCCGCGCCCGCGGCCCCGGCTTCGGCCCAGGCTCCGGCGGCCTCGCGCTGACGCAGGAGCCCCCTCCATGGCCCAGTTCTTCATCAACCGGCCCATCTTCGCGTGGGTCATCGCCATCGTCATCATGCTCGCGGGCGCGATGTCGATCCGCAACCTGCCGCTGGAGCAGTACCCCGACATCGCGCCGCCGCGCGTGTCCATCAGCGCCACCTACACCGGCGCCTCGGCCAAGACGGTGGAGGAATCGGTCACGCAGGTGATCGAGCAGCAGCTCAAGGGGCTGGACAACCTCATCTACATGGGCTCGACCAGCGATGCCTCGGGCAACTCGCGCACCACGCTCACCTTCAATGCCGGCACCAACATCGACGTGGCCCAGGTGCAGGTGCAGAACAAGCTGCAGCAGGCCATGTCGCGCCTGCCCCCGGCAGTACAGAGCCGCGGCGTCACCGTTACCAAGGGCGGCAACGACTACCTGATGATCGTCACCTTCACCTCGCCCGACCCGTCGGTGACGCAGGTGGACATCGGCGACTACATCTCCAGCAACCTGGTGGACGTCATCAGCCGCATCGACGGCGTGGGCGACGTGGCCACGCTGGGCACGGGCTATGCCATGCGCGTGTGGATGGACCCGGCCAGGCTCGAGAAATACGCGCTCATGCCCTCCGACGTGGGCAACGCGCTGAACGCGCAGAACGCGCAGGTCTCGGCCGGGCAGCTGGGCGCCCTGCCCGCCGTGGGCCAGCAGCAGCTCAACGCCACCATCACCGCGCGCAGCAAGCTGCAGAGCCGCGAGGAGTTCGAGAACATCGTGCTGAAGGTCGCCACCGACGGCTCGATCGTGCGCCTGAAGGACGTGGCCCGCATCGAGCTGGGCGCGGACAACCTCACCATCACCTCGCGCCTGAACGGCCAGCCCGGTGCGGGCATGGGCGTGGTGCTGGCGGACGGCGCCAACGCCATGGCGGTGGCCGAGGCGGTGAACGCCAAGGTCGCCGAGCTGCGGCCCTTCTTCCCCTACCAGCTCAAGCCCTTCACGAGCTACGACACCACCCCCTTCGTGGAAGCCTCCATCGAAGAGGTCATCAAGGCGCTGGTGGAGGCCATGGCGCTCGTGGTGCTGGTGATGTACCTCTTCCTGCAGAACTTCCGCGCCACGCTGATCCCGGCCATCGCCGTGCCGGTGGTGCTGCTGGGTACGTTCGGCGTGCTGTCGGCCGCGGGCTACTCCATCAACACGCTCACCATGTTCGGCATGGTGCTGGCCATCGGCCTGCTGGTGGACGACGCCATCGTGGTGGTGGAGAACGTCGAGCGCGTGATGAGCGAGGAAGGCCTGCCGCCCAAGGAAGCCACCCGCAAGTCCATGGCCGAGATCACGCCGGCCCTGGTGGGCATCGCGCTCACGCTGTCGGCGGTGTTCATTCCCATGGCCTTCTTCGGCGGCTCCACGGGCGTGATCTACCGGCAGTTCTCCATCACCATCGTCTCGGCCATGGTGCTGTCGGTGCTGGTGGCCCTGACGCTCACGCCCGCCCTGTGCGCCACGCTGCTCAAGCCGATACCGAAAGGCGCGCACAGCCCGCACGGCGGCGCACCGCGGCGCGGCCCGCTGGGCTGGGTGGACCGGTTCTTCACGGGCTTCAACCACCGCTTCGACCGCACGGCCGACGGCTACCAGCGCGGCGTGGGCCGCATCGTGCGCCGGGGCGGCCGCATGATGCTGGTCTACGCGCTCATCGTGGGCGGCATGGCGGTGCTGTTCATGCGCCTGCCCACCTCCTTCCTGCCCAATGAGGACCAGGGCGCGGTGCAGGTGCAGATCACGCTGCCGGCGGGCTCGTCCAACACGCGCCTGCAGGCCGTGATGGCCGAGGTGCAGAAGTACTTCGCGGCACAGCCCGACGTGGTGAGCTTCAACTCCATCACCGGCGCCAACGGCGACCAGAGTTCCGCGCGCGGCTTCGTGCGGCTGAAGGACTGGAGCGAGCGCCCGCGGCCCGAGCAGAGCGCCGATGCGATCGCCCGCAAGGCCACGCGCGACCTGCGCCGGATCCGCGATGCGCGCATCTTCGTGGTGCTGCCGCCGGCTGTGCGCGGCCTGGGGGCCAACGCGGGCTTCAACTTCCAGCTCAAGGACCTGAACGGCCTGGGGCACGAGGCGCTGGTGGCGGCGCGCGACAAGGTGCTGCAGCTCGCCCGCGACCGCCACGAGGTCTCCAACCTGCGCGCCAACAACCCCGACGACACCTCCCAGCTGGGCGTGACCATCGACGATGCCAAGGCCGGGGCCCTGGGCCTGGCCACCGCGGACATCAACAGCACGCTCTCCAGCGCCATCGGCGGCACCTACGTGAACGACTTCCTGAACAAGGGCCGCGTCAAGCGCGTGTACATGCAGGGCGACGCGCCCTTCCGCATGCTGCCGCAGGACATCGGCCCCTGGACGGTGCGCAACAACCAGGGCCAGATGGTGCCCTTCTCGGCCTTCTCCAGCACCTACTGGACCTACGGCTCGCCCCAGCTGCAACGCTACAACGGCAGCCCCAGCTATGAGTTCGTGGGCGATGCGGCGCCGGGCGTCAGCTCCGGCGCGGCCATGGGCGCGATCGACGAGATCATGAAGCAGATGCCCCCGGGCATCGGCTACGAATGGACGGGCGCCTCCTACCAGGAGCGGCTATCGGGCTCGCAGGCGCCGCTGCTGTACGCGATCTCCATCCTGTTCGTGTTCCTGTGCCTGGCCGCGCTGTACGAGAGCTGGTCGGTGCCGTTCTCGGTGATCCTGGTGGTGCCCCTGGGCATCGTCGGGGCCCTGCTGGGCATCGGCATCCGCGGAATGTCGAACGACGTGTACTTCCAGGTGGGGCTGCTGACCACCGTGGGGCTCGCCTCCAAGAACGCCATCCTGATCGTGGAATTCGCCACCCAGCTGCAGGCGGCCGGGCGCAGCGTGATCGACGCCACGCTCGAGGCCGTGCGGCTGCGGCTGCGCCCCATCCTGATGACCTCGCTGGCCTTCGGCTTCGGCGTGCTGCCGCTGGCCATCGGCACCGGTGCGGGCGCGGGGGGCCGCCAGGCCATCGGCACCGCGGTGCTGGGCGGCATGGTGGCGGCCACCGTGCTCGGCGTATTCTTCGTTCCCGTGTTCTTCGTGCTGATCCGCGGCTTCTTCGCCCGGCGTGGTGCGCAGGCCGCGCCCGCCGCGGAGCATCCGCCTGCGGGCACCGGCGGCACCCCGCCCTCCAGCCCTGCCCCCGGAGCCTCCGCATGACGCGCGTGCCCTTCGCCCCCCTCCTTCCCCGCCCGCGCCTCGCCATCGGGGCGGCCCTGGCCGCCGCGCTGCTCGCGGCGGGCTGCACCAACCTCGCGCCACCCTTCTGGAAGCCCGCGCTGCCCGTGCCGGAGGAGGTCGGCACCCCGTCCACCCGCGGCACCGACAGCGTGACGATGACAGGCGTGGTGGACATCGGCCTGGGCCCCTGGGAGTCGTTCATCACGGAGCCGCGGCTGCGCGGCGTGATCACGCAATCGCTCGAAGCCAACCGCGACCTGCGCATGGCGGTGCTGGCCATCGAGCGCGCCCGGGCCCAGTACGGCGTGAGCCGCGCGGACCTCTTCCCCACCGTGGCCGCCACGGGTGCGGGCACGCGTGCGCGCACGGCCGACGACCTCACCGCCGCCGGCCGCGCCAACACCACCTCGCAGTACAGCGCCCAGATCGGGTTCACGAGCTACGAGATCGACTTCTTCGGGCGGATCCGCAACCTCAACGATGCCGCGCTGCAGGAGTTCCTGCGCGTGGGCGACAACGCACGCAGCGTGCGCCTGAGCCTGGTGTCCGACGTGGCCGGCGCCTGGCTCACGCTCGACGCCGACGCGCGCCGCCTGCTGCTCGCGCGCGAGACGCTGCGCACCCGATCGCAGTCGCTCGCCCTCGCGCGGCGCAGCTATGAACAGGGCGCCACCTCGGGCCTCACGCTCACGCAGACGCAGGCGACGGTCGATACGGCGCGCGCCGACCTCGCCAGCGCCGCCACCCAGCTCGCCAAGGACCGCAACGCGCTCCACCTGCTGGCAGGACGCCCCGTGGACGATGCCCTGCTGCCGCCCGCAGCCGTGGAGGCGCTGGCGCCGCCGCCTGCAGAGACCGGGGCCTCCGCGCCGGGCGGCGACCGCGCCGGCAGCCCCGATCCGGCGCGCTGGCAGCGGCCCACGGTGTCGGTGGCGCAGGCCCTGGCGGTGCCCGCGGGCTCGCTGCCGTCCTCGGCACTGCTGCGCCGCCCGGATGTGCAGGCGGCCGAGCGCTCGCTGCGGGGTTCGTTCGCCAATATCGGCGCGGCGCGCGCCGCGTTCTTCCCCTCCATCACGCTCACCACCAGCGTGGGCACGGCGAGCAATGAGCTATCGGGCCTCTTCGGCGCGGGCAACGGCATCTGGAGCTTCGCGCCGCAGATCCGCCTGCCGATCTTCGACGGCGGACGCAACCAGGCCAACCTGCGCGTGGCCGAGGTCGCGCAGGAAACCGCCCTCGCCCAGTACGAGAAGACCGTGCAGGCGGCCTTCCGCGAGGCGGCGGATGCACTGGCCGAGCGCGCCACGCTGCAGGAGCGCCTGCAGGCGCAGCAATCCCTCGTGGACTCCAGCCAGCGCGCGCTCGACCTGACCCTCGCGCGGTGGCGGCTGGGCGCCGACAGCTACCTGGCCGTGCTGGATGCGCAGCGCTCGCTCTACACCGCGCAGCAGGGGCTGATCGGCGTGCAACTGGCCGACCAGTCCAACCGGGTCACGCTCTACAAGGTACTCGGCGGATGGGGCGGGGAGCCGGACGCCGGCAAGCCGTGACGGCGCCCTTTCAAGGTGCCGCGACGCGGATGACGCTGACGATCGCCGCGGCGCAGTCCAGGCGCATCTGGCGGGCGCACGTGCCGCCGGTGTCGCTCGAACGCACGGCGATGCCCCGGGCCTCCAGCAGGCGCAGCGCGGCCTCGGTATTGAGCGCCCCGACCGGCGGTACGCGCCCGGCGCCGGCAGCGCCCTCCCGCATGCTGGCGCCGCCCGCCAGGTGGGCCTCGATCTGCACGCAATCCCCTGGCCCGGCCTGCAGGCGCTGCAGCATCGCCTCCACGGCCTGGTCCACATAGCGCGCCCCGCCCGGCGGGTATGGTGCGGGCGCGCAGGGCAGCAGGCAGTGCGCCATGGCGTAGAGGCCACGGGACTTCCAGAGCAGCGCGATGCCGACGCACGAACCCAGCGTGGCCTTGAGCAGCTCGGGGCTGCGCCCCAGGGCCAGCTCGCCCATGCGCACATGGACCTGCTCGGCGCGATACGTCATGCCGCTGCTCTCTCGTAGATCTGCGGCTGCACGAACTGGAACGGCACGTTCAAGGACGTCAGCGATTCCGACTCGCCGATCACCAGCTTCCCCTGCCGGCGCAGCGACGGCGCGAGGTGGTGGACAACGCGGCGGATGTCGTCGGCAGTGAAGTAGATCAGCACGTTGCGCAGGAACACCACGTCGAAGCGGTCCTGCCACGGTACCGGCTCCATCAGGTTGTGCGGCTCGAAGGCGATGCAGCGCCGCACGGCGTCTTCCAGCATGAACTGCCCGGGCCGCCGGGCGGCGTCGTAGCGCTCGAAGATCTCGGGGTGGCCCGCCCGGAACGCCGCCACGGAAGACCCGGAGTACCGGCCCGCGCGCGCATGCGCCAGCACGTCGGTGCTGATGTCCGTGCCCAGGATCTCGTAGGAGAACCCGGGCTGCTGGCGGCGCACCTCCTCGCAGCAGATCGCGATCGTGCAGGCCTCCTCGCCGGTGGAGGCCGCGGCCGACCACACCCGCAGCGGCCGTTCCCGCTCCTCCCGGGCCCACCCTGGCAGGAACACGTCGCGGAAGTACTGCCAGACCTTGGGCGTGCGGAAGAAGGAGGTCTGGTGGGTCGTCACCGCATCGACGAAGGGCTGGCGCTCGTCCTCGTTGCGGTCCAGGTGCTCCACGTACCCGGCATAGGAATCGATGCCCAGGTGGCGCATGCGCGGGCGCAGCCGGGCCTGCAGCATGGTCTTCTTGGCCTCGACCATGTGGATGCCGGTGTGCCCGCGCACCCGCTGCAGCAGCCGCAGCAGGGTCGCGCCGTCCATGTCGCCGAACTCAGGCATCGGCCATCTCGGCCTCCAGCTCGCCGATGGACGCGAAGATGCGGGCCGCATCCAGCGTCAGCACATGCGTGGGCGTGCTGCCCTCGCCCTGGGTTTCGAGCACCTCGGAGACGTGGTGGCGCGTCCGGGGCGTCAGGGCATTGCGCATCAGCGAGGGAATGGGGTACTTGCCCGCGGCGTCGATGTGCACGATGCTGCGTACCCGGTCCACCTGCAGCCCCAGCAGGGTGTCGCCCTGCTGGAGCACCACCACCTTCGGCTCGAGCACATCGTCGGGTCCGGGCTCGCCCAGCTGGTAATAGCGGCGGATGTCCACCACCGTCACCAGCTTGCCGCGCAGGTTGTACATGCCCGAGACGAATTCCGGCGCGCCCGGCACGGGGATCAGCCCGTCGCCGCAATCGATGATTTCCCGCACGTCCTGCATCGGCAGGCCGAACGCCTGCCGGGAGTCGAACCACAGGAAGGTCTGGCGCACGCCCGCCTGCCGCGAGGAAGCATGCGCCTTGCGGTCCCGCGAAGCGAACAGGCTGCTGTGCTGGCCGGAGATGCGGCCGATCTCGCCGTGGTCCAGCACCCCCTGGCTGTCGAGCAGGAACACGTGGCCCCGCTCGCCCAGGTCCAGGCACCCGGCGAACATGCTGGCGCGGTGGCGCGTCAGCACGGGCACGTGCATCACGTCGTCCTCGGAATAGGCGACGATCGCCTCGACGCTGTCCACCAGCAGCCCCACGTGCATCGCTCCGGCCTGGAGCACGACGATCCGCTGCTCGGCGGTATCTTCACCCTCCGTGCCGGCACCGGTCTGCAGCAGGTCCCCGAAGCGCACCACCGGGACCACGTTGTCCCGGATGTGCATCACGCCCGCGCACAGCGCGTCCTGCACCGGGGAGCGTTCGATGCCCCGGGCCTGCACGATCTCGTGCACCCCGTGGATGCCGAAGCCCAGCAGCAGGTCCCCCACCCGGAAGGTGATGCAGCGGGTGCGGTTGCGCTTGGCCCGGGAAGCGTCACCCTCTCCCGCGGCCATGCCGGCACGGGGCACGTTCTCGATCGCCACCAGCCGGTCGAGATCGAGCACGCGCACCAGATCGCCACCGATCTTGAGCACGCCTGCCACCACGCGGTGGGTGGATTGGTCCTGGTAGCCGAACAGTGCCTGCTCGTCGCCGCGGGGGCGCATCACGCGCCGGGTGTCGTCGAATAGCAGCCCCAGGCGGACTCCGCGGTGCTGGACGATCACCACCTTGGCAGCCGCGGGGTCATCGGCAGCGCCCAGCCCCAGCAGGCGGCGCATGTCGAGCATGGGCACGATGGTGCCGCGCAGGTTGAAGACGCCCACCACGAAGTCGGGCGCCAGCGGCATGGCGACGATCCTGCCGGGCAGGTTGACGGCCTCCTGCACGTGCCGGACGTCGATGGCGAACTCTTCGTCGCCCAGCGTGAAGGAGGCATAGACCGCGGCCTGCCCGGCGGGGGCCGGCAGCACAGGCGCGGTGGCTTGCGGATGGCTCAAGGCGGCTCTCCTGTGCCGGGCGGATCAGCCCTTGGCCTTGAAGTCGGCGAAGGCCGCGGCCAGCTGCTGCGCGCCGCCGTCGAGATCGCGGCACGCCATGTCGATCCCTTCGGAAGCGGAGGCCGACTTCTCGGTTTCCTCGGCGATGTGCTGGATGGCGTCGCCGATCATCTTGACCGCGCCGAGCTGCTCCTCCGCGGCACTGGACACTTCGGAAATCGCCTGGCCGGTCTGGCGGATGCTCTTGACGATCTTCGTGAAGGCATCGCCGGCCTGCCTGGATACGTCGCTGCCCTGGACGATGAGCTTCACCGAGCCGTTGATGAGCTTGGAGATTTCCTTCGTCGCCTGCGACGAGCGCTCGGCCAGCTTGCGCACCTCGTCGGCCACCACGGAAAAGCCGAGCCCGTGCTCGCCCGCGCGGGCGGCCTCGATGGCCGCGTTGAACGCCAGCATGTTCGTCTGGCTCGCGATCTCGCTGATGACCTTGACGATCTCCGACATGTCTTCCGATGAGCGGCCGAGCACTTCCATCGACTCGATCGCCTTGTTGATCGCCTGGGCGCCCTGCTCCGCCTCTTCCTGCGTATGGCGCGCGACGGCATCCGTGCCCTTCGCGTTCTGGGCGATGGAGTGGATCGACGCCGTGAGCTCCTCGATCGAGGCATTCATTTCCTCGGTGGTCGCGCACAGGGCCTGGGCACCGGTCGCCACCGCGCCCGACTTGCCGAGGATGCCGCGGGTCTGCTCCGACAGGCTTCCGACCAGGGAGCCGATGGACTTGTCGAGGTCCTCGGCCCGCCGCTTCTCTTCATGGATGTCCTTGAGCGACCCGGCCACGCGCAGCGGGTTGCCTTCCGCATCGCGCAGCGTGGTGCCGCGGGCGCGGAACCAGCGGTATTCGCCCGAGCGCACCTTGCAGCGGTACTCGAGGTCGTAAGGCGTCTTGCCCGTCTTGTCCATCAGGTGGGCAGCGAAGGCCTCGAACGTCGGGTCCTTGTCGTCGGGGTGCAGCAGCGAGCCCCAGCTGTCGAGCACGTTCGGGAAGTCGGTCTCGTCCTGGTAGCCCAGCAGCTTGCGGAACTGGTCGGACCACCAGAACGGCGTCTGCGGCTGCACATTGCCGTCGGCCGGGTACGCCATGTCCCACAGGCCTTCGCTGGCGCTCTGGTTCACCAGGTCGAAGCGGATCAGCGCGCTGTCCAGTTCTTCCTTCTGCTTCTTTTCTTCGGTGATGTCCTTGAGGGACCCGGCCACGCGCAGCGGGTTGCCTTCCGCATCGCGCAGCGTCGTGCCGCGGGCGCGGAACCAGCGGTACTCGCCCGAGCGCACCTTGCAGCGGTACTCGAGGTCATAGGGCGTCTTGCCCGTCTTGTCCGTCAGGTGGGCAGCGAAGGCGTCGAAGGTCGGGCCGCTGTCCTCGGGGTGCAGCAGCGATCCCCAGCTGTCGAGCACGTTCGGGAAGTCGGTCTCGTTCTGGTAGCCCAGCAGCTTGCGAAACTGATCCGACCACCAGAACGGCGTGCTCGGCTCCACATTGCCATTGGCCGGGTAGCGCATGTCCCAGAGGCCTTCACTGGCGCTCTGGTTCACCAGATCGAAACGGGTGAGGGCTTCAGCCAGTTCCTGCTCGAGCGTGGAAGGCGGCTGCGAGGAGTTGGCGGCGGTCGTGGGCAGATCGGACATGGAATTTTCGTGATCGGGTATTGACAAATTCCCACGCAAAGGTTTGTCATTTTTGCGACATTGACCTGCATGGCACGCTTCCCGCGACGGGAAGAGCCGGCAATATCTCACAAATTGCTACAAGTGATTGCAGAATGGGTATTTGTCCTACACCCCCGCCAAGCGCCCCCCAGCGGCCAGTGCCGATGGTGCTCAGGTATCCAGGGGCAGCAGCGTCACTTCCATCGCATCGTCCAGCCATGCCATGACGGGTTCGCCGGCTTCGTCGGCCACCCCCTGTCCGAAGAACTGCGACGCGCAGAGCACCTCCACGTCGATGCCCTCCAGGCTGTGGCGGGCGATCACCGCGCCGATGCAGGCCGCTCGCGCCCGCTCCACGATGCCCCAGACGATGGCCGTGCCGGCTGCGCACTGCATGCTGGCCAGCAGCGCCTCGGACCGCGCTCCGTCGGCGGACTTGTCCGCCAGCCAGGGCAGTTGCCCCGCCAACCGGGGATCGCACAGCAGTACCTCCAGCAGTTCGCGAGCCTTGGCGGGCTGCAGGGGCACGACGACGAAGCGCTCGGTATCGAAGCGCGGCGGGTGGGCGGGCAGCATGCCCATTTGCGCGGTGGCGTTCTGCAGGCCCATGGGGAGCTCCAGGAAATATCGATGCCGCGCAGCATCGCCCCCCGCCATGGCGTTCGCACGCCCCGCTCCGAAGTGCCGTGCCGGCACGCGAACGGCCCCGTGCGGCCTGCCCGCATGCACCAGTGCGGGGCGGTGCACCGAAGCGGTTCACGCCCGCATGCCACGTCGCAATCAAGCGTTATGGATTCCATAACGAAAACCATGCAAATTGCAGTAGCCCGCGCAGTAGATTCGCTGGACGCCCTCCCGACCGTACCCGCACGCCGATGGTGCCCGCATCCTGGCACGCGCATTGCAACAGGCTTCGCGTGGCCAAGGCTGGCCACGTGGTCCGTCCCTCCTGCAATGGCGCAGGCGGAACGGGCCCAGGACGAAGGCGTCCCCACCCGTGCGAGCGGCCCGCTGTTGCGGCGCATGCAGGGTGCGGACGCCTTTTTTGTTTTCCGAACCGCCCGTGGGGGTCACGATGAAGAAATCCAGATTGGTGATGGTGGGCAACGGCATGGCCGGCGTGCGCGCGCTCGAGGAGCTGCTGAAGATCGCGCCCGATCTGTACGAGATCACCGTCTTCGGCGCCGAGCCGCACCCCAACTACAACCGCATCCTGCTGTCGCCCGTCCTGGCCGGCGAGCAGACGCTGGAGGAGATCGTCCTCAACGACTGGTCCTGGTATGAGGACAACGGCATCACGCTGCACGCGGGCTGCACCGTGCAGGAAGTGGACCGCACGCGGCGCATCGTGCGCGGCACGGACGCCGCGGGCCGCACCATCGAGGCGCCCTACGACCGGCTGATCCTCGCCACCGGCTCCAACCCCTTCATCCTGCCCATTCCCGGCAAGGACTTGCAGGGCGTGCTGGCCTACCGCGACATCGCCGACACGCAGGCCATGATCGACGCGGCCGCCACCTACCGCGACGCGGTCGTGATCGGCGGCGGGCTGCTCGGCCTGGAGGCCGCCAATGGCCTCATGAAGCGCGGCATGCGCGTCACCGTGGTGCATGCGAGCGAATGGCTCATGGAGCGCCAGCTCGACGACGTGGCCGGCCGGATGCTGCAGAAGTCGCTGGTGGAGCGCGGCATGGGCTTCCTCATGAAGGCGCAGACCCAGGAACTGGTGGGCGACGCCTCGGGCCGCGTGGCCGCCGTGCGCTTCAAGGACGGCACGGAGGTGCCCGCGCAGCTCGTCGTCATGGCCGTGGGCATCCGCCCGAGCACGCAGCTCGCCGAGAGCATGCGCCTGCACGTGAACCGCGGCATCGTGGTGAGCGACACGCTGCAGACGGTGACCGACGCGCGCATCTACGCCGTGGGCGAATGCGCCGCGCACCGCGGCATCGCCTACGGCCTCGTGGCGCCGCTCTTCGAGCAGGGCAAGGTGCTGGCCAACCACCTGGCCGAGTACGGCATCGCGCGCTACCAGGGCTCGCTCACCTCCACCAAGCTCAAGGTGACGGGCATCGACCTGTTCTCCGCCGGCAACTTCCAGGGCGGCGAAGGCACCGAGGAAATCGTGATGAGCGATCCCTTCGGCGGCGTGTACAAGAAGCTGGTGATCCGCGACGACCAGCTGGTGGGCGCCTGCCTCTACGGCGATACCGTGGACGGCAGCTGGTACTTCAAGCTGCTGCGCGAGGGCCGCTCCATCGGCGACATCCGCGACAAGCTGATGTTCGGCGAATCCCACCTCGGCGACACCGGCCACCAGGGCCAGAGCAAGGCCGCCGCCATGCAGGACGCCGACGAGGTCTGCGGCTGCAACGGCGTGACCAAGGGCGCGATCTGCAAGGCAATCAAGGACAAGGGCCTGTTCACGCTGGAGGACGTGCGCAAGCACACCAAGGCCAGCGCGAGCTGCGGCTCCTGCACCGGCCTCGTGGAGCAGATCATCATGTTCACCGCCGGCGGCGACTACTCCGCCACGCCCCGGACCAAGGCCGTCTGCGGCTGCACCGACCACGGCCACCAGGCCGTGCGCGACGCGATCCGCACGCACCGGCTGCTCACCATCCAGGACGTCTTCCACTTCCTGGAATGGAAGACCCCCAACGGCTGCCCCACATGCCGGCCGGCCGTGAACTACTACCTGATCAGCACCTGGCCCAAGGAGGCGAAGGACGACCCGCAGAGCCGCGCCATCAACGAGCGCTCGCACGCCAACATCCAGAAGGACGGCACGTACAGCGTGATTCCGCGCATGTGGGGCGGCGAGACCACCGCCGACGAACTGCGCCGCATCGCCGACGCGGTGGACAAATACAACATCCCCACCGTGAAGGTCACGGGCGGCCAGCGCATCGACCTGCTCGGCGTGAAGAAGGAAGACCTCGTCAACGTCTGGAAGGACATCGGCATGCCCAGCGGCCACGCCTACGCCAAGGCGCTGCGCACGGTGAAGACCTGCGTGGGCAGCGAATGGTGCCGCATGGGCACGCAGGACAGCACCCAGATGGGCAAGGACCTGGAGCGCGCGATGTGGCGCATGTACGCCCCGCACAAGGTCAAGTTCGCCGTGAGCGGCTGCCCGCGCAACTGCGCCGAAGCCGGCATCAAGGACGTGGGCATCATCGGCGTGGACTCCGGCTGGGAGATGTACATCGCCGGCAACGGCGGCATCAAGACCGAAGTGGCCCACTTCTTCACCAAGCTCAAGACCGCCGAGGAAGTGCTCGAATACACCGGCGCCTTCTGCGAGCTCTACCGCCAGGAGGGCTGGTACCTGGAGCGCACCGTGCACTACGTGAACCGCGTGGGCCTGGACTACGTGAAGAAGCGCATCCTCGAAGACCACGAAGGCCGCAAGGCGCTCTGGGCCCAGCTGCAGTTCGCGCTCGACGGCGAACCGGACCCCTGGTTCGAGTTCGACAAGGCCGCGGTGGACACGCGGCAGTTC
Source organism: Paracidovorax avenae ATCC 19860 (assembly GCF_000176855.2). Lineage (NCBI taxonomy): Bacteria > Pseudomonadati > Pseudomonadota > Betaproteobacteria > Burkholderiales > Comamonadaceae > Paracidovorax > Paracidovorax avenae. The sequence continues at coordinate 3,449,340 of NC_015138.1, forward strand.
GTCCCGCTGGCGCCTGCCGCGGCCGCAACGGCAACCCCCCGTTGATTCCGTGAACGTCCCGATCCTTTCCCCCATACCCACGAGAGGCCCCCGATGACCCAATGGATCCCGATCTGCCGCGTGGACGACATCCCCGTGCTCGGCGCGCGCCGCGTCGCCCGGCCGCACGGACTTGACGTCGCGGTGTTCCGCAACGACGCCGGAGAAGTCTTCGCCCTCCTCGACCGCTGCCCGCACAAGGGCGGCCCGCTCTCGCAAGGCATCGTCTTCGGCCGCAGCGTCGCCTGCCCCCTGCACAACTGGAGCATCGGCCTGTGCGATGGACAGGCCGCCGCGCCGGACGAAGGCTGCACGCCGCGGTTCGCGGTGAAGGTGGAGGACGGGGAGGTGTTCCTGGATGCGGGAGAGCTCGCGGGGCATGCGGTGGGGGAGACCAGGCCGGTGGCGGGGCCGGCGAGGCGGGGAGTGGCGGCGGGGGCCTAGGGCCTCGGCCTCGTCTGCCTGGTGGCGCCATGAGCCGTTGTGTTGTGTTTTCCTCCCGGAGCCGGGATTTCGCCCCGGCGGGCGAGTCACTTTCTTTCGCTTCGCCGAAAGAAAGTAACCAAAGAAAGGGCGACCCTGCTGGATGCGACCCCGTTCGCCCGCAGGGCGAACGGGGCAACCTGGGGTGCTCGGGGGTGGGGTGTGCCGTGGAACTCGCTGCGCGCACTCCGTGCGCTCCGCTCGGACAACCACGGCAAGTCAGTTCACGATGCGGGCGTGTCCTGCGGCACGCCCGCCACCCCACCCCCTGCGCGCCCCAGGCGCATCCAGAAGGGGTGATCCGGGCCGTCGCTGCGCTCGGCCTTCCAAAAACACCGTGCGCGGTGCAACGCACTCGCGCACCACAGGCCGAGCGAAGCAATGGCCCGTATGCTGCACCCCGCCCTCGTGGCTGCGCCGAGGAGCGCAGGGCGCGGGGCGGGCAGGCGTGCCGCAGGACACGCCTGCTTCGTGATCTGACTCGCCGTGGTTGTCCGAGCGCAGCGCACAAAGTGCGCGAAGCGAGTTCCACGGCGCCGCCCCGCGTCCGAGCACCGCAGGCTGCCCCCTTCGCCCCTCCGGGGCGAAGGGGGACGCAGACACCAGGGCTCGCCTTTTCTTTGCCTACTTTCTTTTGGCGAAGCAAAAGAAAGTAGGTGCGCCGCCGGGCGCACACCCCGGCCCCGGGAACCAACCAACCAGCAGCCCCCCCGCCATGCACAAAGAAACAAAATCCACCTGCCCCTACTGCGGCACCGGCTGCGGCGTCATCATCGAATCCACCGGCGACCGGATCACCGGCGTGCGCGGCGACCCCACCCACCCCGCCAATTTCGGCCGCCTCTGCACCAAGGGATCCACGCTGCACCTCACCGCCACGCAGCCCGTCACCCTGCAGACCCGCCTGCTCACGCCCCTGCACCGCACACAGCGCGGCCAGGCGCCGGCCCCCATCGGCTGGGATGCCGCGCTGGACATGACCGCCGGGAAGTTCGCCGGCATCATCCAGGCACACGGCCCCGATGCGGTCGGGTTCTATGTGTCGGGCCAGTTGCTCACCGAGGACTACTACGTCTTCAACAAGCTGGCCAAGGGACTGATCGGCACCAACAACATCGACACCAATTCCCGCCTGTGCATGAGCAGCGCCGTGGCAGGCTACAAGGCCACGCTGGGCGCGGACGCCCCCCCGGCCTGCTATGAAGACCTCGCGCTGGCGCAGTGCCTGTTCATCACGGGCAGCAACACGGCCTGGGCGCACCCCATCCTCTTCCGGCGGATCGAGGACGCGCGGGCCGCGAACCCGGGCCTGAAGATCATCGTGGCCGACCCGCGCCGCACCGAAACGGCGGCGATGGCCGACCTGCACCTGCCCATCCTGCCCGGCACCGACGTCATGCTCTGCCACGGCATGCTGCACCTCATGCTCTGGGAGGGCTGGGTGGATGCCGGCTACATCGCGGCGCACACCACGGGCTTCGAGGCGCTCAAGGCCACGGTGCGCGACTGCACGCCCGCGCGGGTGGCCGAGGTCTGCGGCATCACCGAGGCGCAGCTCGCCACGGCCGCGCGCTGGTTTGCGCTCGGTGGTGCCGATGCACCCGTCGGCAGCGCCGGAGCCCGTGCCCCGACACTGAGCCTCTACTGCCAGGGCCTCAACCAGAGCAGCAGCGGCACCGACAAGAACGCGGCCCTCATCAACCTGCACCTGGCCTGCGGGCAGATCGGGCGTCCTGGCGCGGGCCCGTTCTCGCTCACCGGCCAGCCCAACGCCATGGGCGGGCGGGAGGTGGGGGGACTGGCCAACCTGCTCTCCGCCCACCGCGACCTGGCGAACCCCGCGCACCGCGCCGAGGTGGCCGCGCTCTGGGGCGTGCCCCAGGTGCCCGCCACGCCGGGCAGGACGGCGGTGGAGATGTTCCAGGCCGCCGCCGACGGAGAGATCCGTGCGCTGTGGATCGCCTGCACCAATCCCGCGCAGAGCCTGCCGGACCAGGCCACGGTGCGCCGCGCACTGGAGCGCGCGGAGTTCGTCGTGGTGCAGGAAGCCTTCTCCACGACAGCCACCTGCGCCTACGCCGACCTGCTGCTGCCCGCCACCACCTGGGGCGAGAAGACGGGCACCGTCACCAACAGCGAGCGCCGGATTTCGCGGGTGCGGCCGGCCGTGCCGGCGCCAGGGCAGGCCCGGCACGACTGGGCGATCGCGGTGGAATTCGCGCGCCGGCTGCAAGATCGGCTGCGCCCGGAAGGCGCCAGCCTGTTCCCTTACGACACCGGCTGCGCCGAGGCCGGGGCCGAGGCGGTCTGGAACGAGCACCGGGAGACGACGCGCGGGCGCGACCTGGACATCACGGGCCTGTCGTGGGCGCTGATCGACCGCCAGGGGCCACAGCACTGGCCGTTTCCGGAAGGGGCCGCCCAGGGACGCGCACGTCTCTATGAAGATGGAGTCTTCCCCACGCCGGACGGCCGCGCGCGCTTCGCCGCCGCGGCCTGGAAGCCCGTCGCCGAGCCGCGCAGCGCCCGCTATCCGTTCAGCCTCACCACCGGCCGCCTGCGCGACCAGTGGCACGGCATGAGCCGCACCGGCACCCTGGGCCGCCTCTTCGGCCACACCCCCGAACCCTGCGTGCAACTGCACCCGCAGGACATGGAGCGCCGCCGGCTCGCCGAAGGCGAGCTGGTGCGGGTGGAAAGCCGGCGGGGCGCGGTCATCGTGCCCGTGCAGGCCAGCACCGACGTGGGTCTCTCCCAGGCCTTCATCGCCATGCACTGGGGCGGCGAAATGCTCTGCGGCCATGCCGGTTCGCAGGATGGCACCGCAGACGGCACGGATGCACCGCCTCCCGCCCTGGGCGTGAACGCCGTCACCTCGCCGGCCTTCTGCCCGGCGTCGAAGCAGCCCGAGCTCAAGCATGCGGCCGTCCACATCGAGCGGGCCGCCCTGCCCTGGCGGCTCTACGGCATGGCCTGGCTGCCGGCGGACGAGGCCCTGGCCGTGCGCGCGCAGCTTGCCGGCCTGCTGGCCGGCTTCCCCTTCGCGGTCTGCGTGCCGTTCGGCAACAACGCCCCCCTGTCGGAGCCCACACGCGAGCGCCACGGGGTCCTGCTGCGGGTAGCCGGCACCGCGCCCGCACCCGATGCCCTGCTGGCACGCATCGAGGCCCTGCTCGGCCTGGGCGGCGCCGACACGCTCCGCTATGCCGACGCCCGGCGCGGCCAGCGGCGGGCCCTGCGGCTCGAAGCCGCGCCTGCAGCGTCCGGCGGGCCCGGCGTGGAGCACGGCACAGGTGGCGCCGATGGCAATGAACTGCGGCTGGGCGCCCTGCTGCTGGCCGGAGACACCAGCGCGGAGGCCTGGCTGCGCGACCTGCTGCAGCAAGAGCGGCCCGCGCAGGGCTATGGCCGCCGTCTGCTGTCGCCCGGCCTGCAGGCCCCGGACAGTGCCACGCCTGCCCCGCCGCGCAGCCGCCCCGTGTGCAGCTGCATGAACGTGAGCGATGCGGCGATCGCAGCACAGCTCGGCCAATGCCACGGCGGCGATGCCGAGCGGCTGGGCCAGCTGCAGGCGGCGCTGGGCTGCGGCACGCAGTGCGGCTCCTGCCTGCCGGAACTCCGCCGCATGGTGCGGGACAGCGCAGCCGTGCCGGCCACGGAGTCCTCCATATAACCGGAAGTTCTCTGAATTACGGGAGAATGCGCGTCCCCGCGACATCCGCTCCACGCACCACCAATTTCCGCATCCATGGGCAGCATCAGCCACTATCTCAAGGACCTCGGCCGCGGCGCGCGCGGCGCCCGTGCCATTGGCCGCGAACAGGCCGCCGATCTCTTCGGGCAGGTGCTCGACGGACAGGTCACCGACTACGAAGTGGGCGCCTTCTGCATCGCCATGCGCATCAAGGGCGAAACCGCCGACGAGATGTGCGGCTTCCTCGACGCCACCCACGCCCGCCTCGCTCCCGTTCCCGCCGGCGATGTGCCCACCATCGTGCTGCCCAGCTACAACGGCGCGCGCCGGCTGCCCGTGCTCACGCCGCTGCTCGCGCTGCTGCTCGCCCGCGAGGGCCTGCCCGTGCTGCTGCACGGCATGCGCACCGAGGCGCGCCGCGTGCTCGCCAGCGACGTGCTGCAGGCCCTGGGCGTCGCACCCATGGAGTCGCCCGAAGCGGTCGCGCCCGGCAGCGTCGCGCACGTCCGCACGGGCCTGCTTTGCCCGGGGCTCGCGCGGCTGCTGGCAGTGCGCGAGGTCGTCGGCCTGCGCAACCCGGGGCACAGCGTGGTCAAGCTCATGAACCCGGTGCGTGGCCCGTCGCTGCTCGTCACCGCCTACACCCACCCCGAGTACCTGGAGATGCTGCACGCCACCTTCGCTGCGCGCGGCATGGACGTGCTGCTCTCGCGCGGCCTGGAGGGCGAGGTCGCCGCCGACCCGCGCCGCACGCCCCGTTACGACGCCTTCGTGCGCGGCGCGCACCATGTGTGGGATGAGCAGCAGCCCGGCACCGCGGCCGAGGTGCCCGGCCTGCCCGCGGACATCGACGTGGACAGCACCGCACGCTACACGCAGCAGGTGCTCGCGGGCGAACTGCCCGTGCCCGCCCCGCTCTCCCGGCAGGTGGAACACATCTTGCGTCTTGCCCGCCAGAACCCTACGGAGACAGCCCCATGAACCGTTCCGCCCCTCCCTCGCAGACCGGCCCCACCTCGCCGGCCCGCCCCTACGGCGCCGCGCCGCGCGGCACCTGCACGCTCGTCGGCGCGGGACCGGGCGACCCCGAACTGCTCACCCTCAAGGCCCTCAAGGCCATCCAGGCCGCCACGGTGCTGCTGGTGGATGACCTCGTCAGCGACGAGATCGTCGCCCTCGCCGCGCCCGGCGCGCGGGTGGTGCACGTCGGCAAGCGCGGCGGCTGCAAGAGCACGCCGCAGGCCTTCATCGAGAAACTCATGGTCATGGCCGTGAACGAAGGCGAGAACGTGGTCCGGCTCAAGGGCGGCGATCCGTTCATCTTCGGCCGCGGCGGCGAAGAGGTCGAACACCTGCGCGCGGCCGGCATCGAGGTCACCGTGGTCAACGGCATCACGGCCGGCCTCGCGGGCATGACCCTGCTCGGCACGCCGCTCACGCACCGCGAGCACGCCCACGGCGTGGTCTTCGTCACCGGCCACGCCAAGCCCGGCGACAGCGGCATCGACTGGCGCCAGCTCGCCGCCACGGCCCGCGCAGCGCGCCTGACGCTGGTGATCTACATGGGCGTGAGCAGCGCCGCGCACATCCAGGAGGAGCTGCTCACCGGCCTACCGGCCTGCACGCCCGTGGTCATCATCCAGCACGTGAGCCTGCCCTGCCAGCGCCACGCGCTCACCACGCTGGGCGAGCTGCACGCCACCATCGAGCGCGAACAGCTCGGCAGCCCCTCGGTCATCGTGGTGGGCGACGTGACGGCCGGCGTGGCCGCCGCGGCCGGTACCGGCCTGGGCCAGCCCCTGCCGGTGGCGCCGCCGCCGCTGCGGCACGCCGGCTGAAGGCGCCGGCGGCCTGCGCAAGATTTTTCACCCGAAGAGGTTTCCATGGCCGCCCTCCCGATCCCCGCAGCGCACTCCCCAAAGCCTTCCGCCCCGGGCCCGGCCGGCAGCGGGGAGGCCGACATCTCCCTGGTGAACCTCGCCGCGCGCCAGCGCATGCTGTCGCAGCGCATCGTCCTGCAGACCGTCCTGGCCGTGCAGGGCGAGGCCGCCCAGGCCCTGGCGGCGCGCCAGACCCTCCAGACCTTCGAGTCCAGCCAGGCCCGCCTCGTGCAGACGCCGCGCCACCTGGATGCCGCCTCGGCACGCGAGGTGGATGCCATGTACCACGGCCCCCGCGGCGTCGGCGCCACCATCGATGCGTTCGCCCGCCAGGCCCGCGCCGCGCTGGACCTGGCCGACCAGGGCAGCACCCGCGCGGCGGATGCCCTGGCGCCGCTGGTGGCCGCCACCGATGGCGTGCTCGAGGCCCTGAACGCCGCCACCACGGTCTTCGACCAGATCCAGCGGCGGCAGTCCGAGGACATGATGGGCGAGCTGTCGGGCATCGTCGCCTCCATCCAGACCGTCGCGCGCGAGGCCAAGGTGGTGAGCTTCAACGCCCAGGTCATGGCCGCCCGGGCCGCCGCGCACGGCCGCGAGTTCGCCGTCGTGGCCAACGTGCTTTCGGGCATCACGGCGGAAATCGACCGCCTGTCGCTGCAGGCCGTATCGCTTGCCGGCCGTGGCCGGCGGGCGGTTTGACGGACGGCCGCGCCGACGGCGCACCGCGGCGCACAGGCTCTTACAACCGCGCGGAATCGAAACACTTCGCCCGCATTCCCTCCTCCTATGATCCAGCCCGGCCGTGCGTTCCGCCCGGCCCCGCGCCGGCAAGGCACGGCCTTTCGCAGGCGCGGCCATCACACTCGGGTTTATCCGGCGAAACCGGGAGGGAGAGAAACCATGGCACATCTTGGATCCGTGGGGAGGGCCGTCGCACTGGCCGCCAGCCTGCTCGCATGCAGCGGCGCGGCATGGAGCTATTCCATCAGCAACGGCCAGGTGGTGGACGACGCCGGCCAGGCCGTGCAGCTGCGTGGCGTGAACTGGTTCGGCTTCGAGACCGGAGAGCACGTGGTCCACGGCCTCTGGGCGCGCAACTGGAAGGACATGATCGGCCAGATGCAGCAGCAGGGCTTCAATGCCGTGCGCCTGCCCTTCTGTCCGCAAAGCCTGCGTGGCACCGGCCCCGGCAGCATCGACTACAGCCGCAACCCCGACCTGCAGGGACTGAACTCGCAGCAGATCCTCGACAAGGTCGTGCAGGAAATCAGCGACCGTGGCATGTTCGTGCTGCTGGACCACCACACGCCGGACTGCCAGGCCATCAGCGAGCTCTGGTACACGCCGGCCTACAGCGAACAGCAGTGGATCGCCGACCTGGTCTTCGCCGCCAACCGCTACAAAGGCGTGCCTGGGGTGATCGGCATCGACCTGAAGAACGAGCCCCATGGCGCCGCCACCTGGGGCACCGGCAATGCCGCCACCGACTGGAACCGCGCCGCAGAGCGCGCCGCCGCCGCGGTCGCGCAGGCCGCGCCGCGCTGGATCGTCGCGGTGGAAGGCATCGGCGAGAACCCCTCCTGCTCCACCGGCAGCGGCCACTTCTGGGGAGGCAACCTGGAGCCACTGGCCTGCACGCCGCTGGACATCCCGGCCGACCGCCTGCTGCTGGCGCCGCACACATACGGGCCGGACGTGGCCATGCAGTCGTATTTCAATGCAGCGGATTTCCCCGCCAACATGTCCGCCATCTGGGAGCAGCACTTCGGCCGCTTCGTGCAGGCCGGCCACGCCGTGCTGCCGGGCGAATTCGGCGGCAAGTACGGCCGCGGCGACCCGCGCGACGTGCAGTGGCAGAACGCCCTGGTGGACTACCTGATCGGCAAGGGCATCCGCAGCGGCTTCTACTGGTCCTGGAACCCCAACAGCGGCGACACCGGCGGCATCCTGGACGACGACTGGAACACGGTGCGCACGGACAAGGTGCAACTCCTGAACCGGCTCTGGGGCACGGGCGGGGCCAACCCCAACCCCAACCCCAACCCCAACCCGAACCCGAACCCGAACCCGAATCCGAATCCGAATCCGAATCCGAATCCGAATCCGGGGGCGAGCTTCGGCGTCAAGCAGATCACCGACAACGACTGGGGCGCGGGCTACTGCCAGCGCGTGCAGGTGACCAACAGCGGCGGCGCCGCAGGCGACTGGACGGTCTCCATCGGCGTGCAGGGCACGGTCAACAATCTCTGGAATGCGGTCTGGGCGCAGTCGGGCAGCACGCTGCAGGCCTCCGGTGTGTCGTGGAACCGCACGCTCGCGCCCGGGGGCACGGCGGAATTCGGCTTCTGCGCGGCGCGCTGACCGCGTCAGGTCTTTTCGCCCACGAGGCGGATTTCCACTGGCAATCCGGCCTGGGCAAAGCTGCGCGCCACATTCTCCATCTGGGCTGGCCCCATGCCCGGATGGCGCGAATACCGTCCTGACTGGTTGAGGATGTAGAAGCGTTCCTTCGCGGCGTCCCATCCCAGCTCACCGGAAATGCGCGCCTCCTTGCCCCACCATTGCCCCGTCGCGGTGTCCTTCAGCGTGCCGGGCAGCAGGCTCGGATGGCCCAGTCGGCGGGATTTCCCGGTATCGGGATCATGTCCCACCTCCGTCTCGGGCCCGAGCAGCAGCGTTCCGCCAGGGCCGATGCACCAGAGCATCGGCCTGCCGCGCTTCACGCGGTCCAGGTCGACCGATGCATCGAGCCGCACATTCCCTGGATTGCCCGGCGCAACAGCCATCCGTTCCGGATTCTGCGCAGCCTCCCACCCATGGACATGGGGCTTGCCGTGCTTGAGGCGTGCTCCGTGCAAGGCGCCCCACTCCGCATCCATGCGACGGGCGTGCTCCTCGCCGACCAGATCGGCGAACGCGACCGCCTGCCCATGGACCGCCGCGGCCTGCATGCGCGGCGGCGCAGACAAGGCCCTGCGTCCGGGCAGCCCCTCCCGCTCGGCCCTGCGCCTCGGCGCCAGCCCCAACGGAGGATGGGCCGAAGACGGCCGCAGGGCTTCTCCTGGATCCACGGGTGCCGGCACGTTGACGGCAGCATGCGGGACCGTTCCCATGGCCTTCCGGCCGACTGTTTCCATAGCGGATGCTCCACAGATTGACTGGAAACACATCTTGGGGGTCCGACCGGCGATACCGCACCGCAGGCGCGAAACAGCCTCCCCGGAAAACGAATCCCGGCCTCCGGGGCCTGCAAGACCGCAGGGGCTGCGCGAAGGCTGCGCTCAGCCGTGCGCCAGCGCCGCCTCGCGCTGGATCTGCGCGAAACGCTCTGCCTGCTCCTTGCGCAGACTCTTGCGCAGCAACGCCGCCTCCCAGCGCCGCCGCTCATCCGCCGTGGAAGGCGACAGTGGCGGCACCGGCGTGGGCTTGCGGGCCTCGTCCACCGCCACCATCGTGAAGAAGCAGCTGTTCACGTGCCGCACGACCTGGGTGCGGATCTCCTCGGCCACCACCTTGATGCCCACCTCCATCGACGAGGAGCCGGTGTAGTTCACGCTCGCCAGGAAGGTGACCAGTTCGCCCACGTGGATGGGCTGCAGGAAGGTCACCTGGTCCACGCTCAGCGTCACCACATAGCTGCCCGAATAGCGGGCCGCGCAGGAGTAGGCGACCTGGTCCAGCAGCTTGAGGACCGCACCCCCGTGCACGTTGCCGGAGAAGTTGGCCATGTCGGGCGACATGAGCACCGTCATGCTGAGCTGGTGGGCGGGGCTGTGGGGCATGGTCATGGCCGCGATTCTAGGGGGCGGCGGCTGAAAGTCCTTGTTTTCCGCAGGGTCGGCAACCCGGCCGTTCCAGGGAGAAGCAGGCAGTAAATCTGCAACGGGCTGTTATTCATCGCATGCAAAGAAACACCTATGTAAGCATCCGAAATTCCGCTCGCAGGAATTCCGTCTGGCGGTAACCTCGAATGCTGCGCCGCAACATTCCTGAACCACCGCCCACCCCAAGGAGGAAACCATGGACCTCACCACCCGCCTGCTGCTCCAGAACCGCGCCTGGGCCGACGAGATGACTTCCCGCGATCCCGCCTTCTTCGAGAACCTCGTGAGCGGCCAGCAACCCCGGGCCTTCTGGATCGGCTGCGCCGACAGCCGCGTGCCCGCCGAACGCATCACCAACGCCCTGCCGGGCGAACTGTTCGTCCACCGCAGCGTCGCCAACCTCGTGCGGCCGGACGACACCAACATCATGAGCGCCCTCCAGTACGCCATCGACGTGCTGCGCGTGCCGGCCGTCATCGTCTGCGGCCACGAAGGCTGCGGCGGCGTGCGGGCCGCGCTGCTGCAGTCGCGCGAGCGGGTGGGCGAACCCGGCGAAGGCGACTACCTCGGCCGCCACATCCGCCCGCTGCGCTCGCTCTACCGCCGCCGCGTGCAGGAGATCGAAGCGGGCGAAGGGCTTCCAGACGCCGAGCAGGACCTGAGCTCGCGCGTGGACCGCTTCGTCGCGCTCAACGTGGCCGAGCAGGTGCACGTGCTGTCCGCCACCGGGCCGGTGCGCCAGGCCTGGGAACGGGGCCAGCCGCTCGCCCTGCTGGGCTGGGTCTATGCGCTGCGCGACGGGCGCCTGCGCCAGGTGATCGCCCTCGACGCCGAAAGCCGCCACTGGGCCGAAGCGGCCTGAAGATGCCAGGAGACACGCCATGTCCACTCCCTACCTGCAAGCGGCCCACGCTGCCGCCTCCACGCCCTCCTCGTCCCCCGCGGCGCACGCCCCGCGCGGCCTGTTCGCCCATGTGCGGCAGGACGCGCCCGCGAGCCTCGTCGTCTTTCTCGTGGCACTGCCGCTGTGCCTGGGCATCGCGCTCGCCAGCGGGGTCCCGCTCATGGCCGGGCTGGTGTCCGGCATCGTTGGCGGCCTCGTCGTGGGCGCGCTCTCGGGCTCCCACCTGAGCGTCAGCGGTCCCGCCGCAGGGCTGGTGGTGATCGTCGTGGGCTCCATCGCCAGCCTGGGCAGCTACCCGGCCTTCCTCACTGCCGTGGTGCTGGCCGGGGTGCTGCAATGGGTGCTCGGCCGGCTGCATGCCGGCAAGATCGGTGCCTGCTTTCCCGCCGCCGTCATCAAGGGCATGCTCGCGGCCATCGGCCTGCTGCTGATCATCAAGCAGCTGCCCGTGGCCTTCGGCTTCCAGTCCACCGAGCACGCCATGCGGGTCGTGCCCTCGGCAGCGGACACCTTCGATGCCGCGCGCCATCTCTTCGGCTCCGTCAGCGTGGGCGCGACGGTGATCGCGGCCGGCGCCCTGGCGATCCTCTTCGCCTGGGACACCGCCTTCGTCAAGCGGCTCCCGGTGCTCGGGCGGCTGCCCGGGCCACTGGTCGCGGTGGTCTGGGGCGTGGGCTGCCATGCCGCCGCGCTCGCCGCGCGCCCCTCGGCCGCACTCACCGAAGCGCAGCGCGTGGCCCTGCCGGACGTCCACAGCCTCGCGGGGCTCTGGGCCCAGTTCTCCACGCCCGACTGGTCGGCGCTCGCGAATCCGCAGGTCTATACCGTCGCGCTGACCCTGGCCTTCGTCGCCAGCCTCGAGACATTGCTGAGCCTCGAAGCCACCGACCGGCTCGACCCCATGAAGCGCGTGGCCCCGCCCAACCGCGAACTGCGCGCCCAGGGCATCGGCAACATCGTCGCGGGCCTGCTCGGCGGCCTGCCGATCACCGCGGTGATCGTGCGCAGCTCCGCCAACGTGCAGGCCGGCGCGCGCACCCGGCTGTCGGCCATCCTGCACGGCCTGCTGCTGCTCGCGAGCCTGCTGTTCCTGGCCGAGTTCCTCGAATGGATTCCGCTCGCGGCGCTGGCCGCCGTGCTGCTGCACACCGGCTACAAGCTCGCCAAGCCCTCGCTGGTGGCGTCCGTGTGGCGCGAAGGCTGGGGCGTGTTCATCCCGTTCGCGGTCACCGTGGGCGCCATCCTCGCCACCGACCTGCTCATGGGCATCCTCATCGGCCTGGCGAGCAGCATGCTGTTCGTCATCGAGTCCAACACGCGCGGCGCACTGTCGATGGTGTCGGACGGCGACATGCACCTGCTGCGGCTCAACAAGGACGTCTCGTTCTTCAGCCGCGCCAGCCTGCGCGGCTACCTGTCGCGGGTCCATGAAGGGCAGACGCTGGTGATCGACGGCTGCGACTGCCGCTTCCTGGACCGGGACATCCGCGAGACGCTGCAGGACTTCCTCGCGCACGCCGAAGAGCGCGGAATCCACGTGGAATGCCGCTCCCTGCCGGCCGCCACACCGGACTCCGGGCTCGGGGGCGCCGTGGGCATCTCCGGGCTCGCGGCCCTGCTGCGCCCCCGCGCCGCAGCGGGCTGAGCCGCCGGGCGCACCGGCGCCCCCCACCCTGGTGGGGGCTGCCGGGCGGGGCGCGGGTTCGCTACACTCGCGCCTCGCCTTACAGCCCCCAGCGGCAGCCCCATGCTCGACAAACTCAACGACTTCACCGCCAGCCACGGCGAATTGCGTCCGGGCCGCGGCCACATCTCCGGCGTCATCGCACTCTCGCTCGGCATCCTGAGCTTCCTGGGCGTGCTCGCCTTCCACTTCCCCGAATACCTCACCACGCCGCAGCTGCGCAAGGCATACAACGTCGATGTGCTGCGCATGGTGCTGTTCGCGGCGCTGGTGGTGGCCGGGGGGCTCTCGCTCGTCAACATCGTGTTCAACCGCTCGCGCTGGCTGTCGTCCGCGGCCTTCCTGCTCGTGACCTCGGCCGCGCTGCTCGGCGGCCACAAGGTGCCCGTGCACGATTTCGCGGACAACACGCCCTATATCGGCCTCGACTGGTTCATCCTCGACCTGCTGGGCAGCGCCCTGATCTTCATCTTCATCGAGAAGCTCTTCGCCCTGCGGCGTGACCAGCCCATCTTCCGCCCCGAGTGGCAGTGTGATTTCCACCACTTCATCGTGAACCACATGGTGGTGGGCTTCGTGCTGCTGGCCACCAACCTGCTGGTGCACAAGCTGTTCGGCTGGGCCGCCAGCGACGGCATCCGCGGCTGGGTGCAGGGCCTGAACTTCTGGGTAGCGCTTTTCCTCATCATCCTGGTGGCCGACCTCGTGCAGTACTGGACGCACCGCGCCTACCACGAGGTGCCCACGCTCTGGCGCCTGCACGCCGTGCACCACAGCGTCAAGAGCATGGACTGGATGGCCGGCTCGCGCCAGCACATCCTGGAACTGCTCATCACGCGCACGCTGGTGCTGGCCCCCATCTACGTGCTGGGCTTCTCGAAGGAAGTGATCGATGCCTACATCGTCATCGTCGGGTTCCAGGCGGTGTTCAACCATGCCAACGTGAGCGTGCGCCTCGGCCCGCTGCGCTACGTGCTCGTCACGCCCAACTTCCACCACTGGCACCACAGCCAGGACCAGGAAGCGCTGGACCGCAACTATGCCGCGCACTTCGCCTTCCTCGACTACCTCTTCGGCACCGCGGTGCGAAGCGACCGGCTCTGGCCCGAGAAGTACGGCGTGCTGGGCGACTATGTGCCCAACGGCTTCATCAAGCAGCTGAAGTTCCCGTTCACCTGGAAAGGCTGATGCATCCCCCGCCACGGTTCGACGCCGTCATCATCGGTGCCGGCGCCGCCGGCCTGTTCTGCGCCGCGCAGGCCGGCCAGCGGGGGCTGAAGGTGCTGCTCATCGACCATGCCGAGAAGGTGGCCGAGAAGATCCGCATCTCCGGCGGCGGGCGCTGCAACTTCACCAACCGCGACCTGGACGTGCGTGCGCCCCACAGGCACTTCGTGGGACAGAATCCGCAGTTCGCGCGCTCTGCGCTGTCGCGCTACACCCCGTCGGACTTCATCGCGCTGGTCGAACGCCATGGCATCGCCTACCACGAGAAGCACAAGGGCCAGCTCTTTGCCGACCGGTCGGCCGAAGACCTGATCCGGATGCTGCTGGCCGAATGCGAGGCCGGCCAGGTCGAGCGCTGGCAGCCCTGCACCGTGAAGAAGGTGGGATTCCACCCGGCAGGCGCAGAGGGGGCTGGCGCTGCCACCTACCACGTCGATACCGGCCGCGGCCCGGTGCAGGCCCGCAGCCTGGTCGTTGCCACGGGCGGGCTCTCCATCCCCAAGATCGGCGCGACCGACTTCGGCTACCGCCTGGCGCAGCAGTTCGGCATCCCGCTGGTGGACCGCCGCCCGGGCCTCGTGCCGCTCACCTTCGACGGTGATGCCTGGGCACCGTACGCGCAGTTGGCCGGCCTGGCTCTGCCCGTCGAGATCGCCACCGGCTCGAAGAAGCAGCGCACGGCCTTCCTGGAAGACCTGCTGTTCACGCACCGCGGCCTCTCGGGGCCGGCGGTGCTGCAGATCTCCAGCTACTGGCAGCCCGGCACGCCGCTGGCCATCGACCTCGCGCCCGGCACCGACCTGCCCGGGGCACTCGCGCAGGGCAAGGCACGGTCGAAGAAGCTGATCGCCAACGAGCTCGCCACGCTGGTGCCCGGCCGCCTGGCCGATGCCTGGGCACAGCGGAGCCCCGACTGGCAGCGCCCGATCAACGAGGCCTCCGACAAGGCGCTGGCGCGGCTGGCGGACCAGCTGGCACGCTGGGAACTGACGCCCACCGGCACCGAAGGCTACAAGAAGGCCGAGGTAACGCTGGGCGGCATCGACACGCGCGCGCTGTCGCAGCAGACCATGGAGGCGACCGCGCAGCCCGGCCTGTACTTCATCGGCGAGGTGGTGGACATCACCGGCTGGCTGGGCGGCTACAACTTCCAGTGGGCGTGGGCGAGCGCGCATGCCTGTGCGCAGGCGTTGCCGGCGGCACAGGGCGGCACCGGACCATAGCCGCACGGGCGGGCGGGCCGCCCCCCTCATCGGCCCCTGTTCAGTCCCTGCTCAGCCCCTCTCCGCGGGTCCCACCACCTCGGCCCAGCGGGCCACGCCCAGCACGTCCCGCAGCGCCACCGCACCGCGCGGCGTGATGGCCAGCGCGCGGGAGCCGGTGCTGCGCGCCAGCCAGCCGCTGTCCAGGCAATGGACGCAGACCAGGGCGCCCATCCGGCCAGCCAGGTGGGGACGGCGCTCGCTCCAGTCCAGGCAGGGACGGCACACGGGCCGGCGCGAGCCCCCGTCCAGGGCGGCAGCCGCCTCCAGGCCCAGGCGCGCCAGCACGGCGGCGGCCCGGTCCGTGGCGCGGCCGCCCTCCTCGCCGTCGAACACGACGGCGCCCTCTTCCAGCAGGTGGTCGGCCACTGCCACGCCCAGGCGGCCTGCCAGATGGTCGTAGCAGGTGCGCGCCATGCGCAGCGCCGCATCGCGCGGCCCGGCGGCCACAGCAGGCGGCGGCATGGCCGCGGGGCGCACGGTGAACTGCATCAGTCCTTCGAGCAGCCGCGCCACCTCGGCGCCGGCCAGGGCGTGGTAGCGGTGGCGCCCCTGGCTGCGCACGGCCAGCAGGCCGGCATCCACGAGCAGCGCCAGATGCCGGCTGGCGGTGGCCGCGGAAATCCGCGCGGCGCCCGCAAGTTCGCGCGCGGTGAGCGCACGTCCGTCCATGAGGGCCAGCAGCATGGCCGCACGGGCGGGTTCGCCGATGAGCCCGGCCACGCGGGCGATCTGGTTGGTGTTCACGCTCCGCAGTGTGCCGCAGGCGGCCACCGGCACGCTTCGCTCCCGGGCGAAGCATCCCGTCCGGCGCGGCCCGTCCAATGGACCGGTGCGCAATGCATGCACCTTCCGCCGCATGCACCGCGCCGTTCCCTGCCACCCTCACCAGGAGCGCACACCGTGCCCGTCACCTGCTTCATCCGCTACGAGATCGATCCCTTCCAGATCGACGCCTTCCGAGACTACGCCGAGCACTGGGGCCGCATCATCCCGCGCTGCGGCGGCCACCTCGTGGGCTATTTCCTGCCCCACGAGGGCAGCAACTTCGAGGCCTGGGGCCTGGTCGCCTTCGACAGCCTTGCCGCCTACGAGGCCTACCGCGCCCGCCTGCGCACCGATCCCGAAGGCCGCGCCAATTTCGAGCGGGCGCAGCGCCAGCGCTTCATCCTGCGCGAGGAGCGCCGCTTCACCGTGGCGGTGCCTGGCACGTTCGACAAGCCGGCAGAGCCCGCGGACGCCGGCCGCGCAGCTCCTCCGGCCGAAGGAGCCGCACCATGATCGCGGTGATCTTCGAGGCACTGCCTTCTGCCGCGGGCCGCGAGGAATACCTCGCGCGCGCCGCGGCCCTGCACGCAGCGCTGCAGGACATGGACGGTTTCCTCGGGCTGGAACGCTTCGAGAGCCTGTCCACGCCCGGCAAACTGCTGTCGCTGTCCTTCTGGCGCGACGAGGCCGCGGTGGCGGGCTGGCGCGGCCATGCGGGCCACCGCGGCGCGCAGGCCGCGGGCCGCGGCGGCGTGTTCGCGGATTACCGGCTCCGCGTGGCCCGCGTGCTGCGGGACTACGGCATGCAGGACCGCGCCGAAGCGCCCGACGGCGCAGGCCCCTGCCCCCTCACCTGCCCCGACATGCAGGCGCACGGCCTCGCCGGCACCGCTTCCTGCTGCCCCTGAGCATCATCCTTCCACGGCCGCCACCGGCCGATGGGAGCGCGGCGGCTGCGTCGCCGCCTCCGCCACCCACCGCTGCAGCGCCTCGGGCGGCAGCGCCCGGCTGAACAGGTAGCCCTGCACCTCGTCGCAGTCCAGCGACTCCAGCATGCGCAGGGTGGCCGCATCCTCCACGCCTTCGGCGACCACCTGCAGCCCGAGCGTGCGGCCCAGCCCGATGATGGCGCGCGTGATCGCCATGTCGGCCGGGCTCGCCAGCATGTCGCGGATGAAGGACTTGTCCACCTTCAGCTTGTCGATGGCGAAGCGCTTGAGGTAGGCCAGGCTCGAATAGCCCGTCCCGAAATCGTCGATGGACAGCTGCACGCCCAGCTGCTTGAGCGCCGCGAGCTGCCCCTGCGCCACGCCCGCGTTGTCCATCAGCTGCGACTCGGTGATCTCCAGCTCCAGGCAGCGCGCAGGCATGCCGTGGCGCGCCAGCAGCGCGGCGATGTCCGGCACCAGCAGCGGGTCGGCCAGTTGCGCGGCCGACAGGTTCACCGACACCGGCAGGCCCGCCAGCCCGCCGCCCGCTTCCGACGCCCGCCAGGCCGCCCACTGCGCGCAGGCCTGGTCCAGCACCCAGGCGCCGATCGCGCGGATGAGGCCGGCCTCTTCCGCAATGGGGATGAACTCGCCCGGCAGCACTTCCCCGAGCGAAGGATGCCGCCAGCGCAGCAGCGCCTCCAGCCCCGTGGGCATACCGGTGCGGGCGGACATGCGCGGCTGGTAGTGCAGCGCGAACTCCCGGCGCTCCAGCGCGCGCCGCAGCGACTGCTCCATGGCCTGCCGGGCCTGCACGCGGCGGTCCGTCTCCAGCGAATACAGGCGCGCCATGTCCCGCCCGGCGGTCTTGGCCTCGTACATGGCCGCGTCGGCCCGGCGCATCAGCTCGTCCAGGTCCGCGCCGTCCTCGGGATAGACCGCGATGCCCACGCTGCACGACACGCTCAGTTCATGCGCCTCCACCGGATGGCTCTGCCGGATGAGCGGGATGAGGCGCTCCTCCACCACGCGCAGCACCTGCTGCGCGCCTTCCACCTGGCGCATGACGATCACGAACTCGTCGCCCCCCAGGCGGCTGACCGTATCGCCTTCCCGCACGGACTGCACCAGCCGCGCCGCCACCGAGCGCAGCAGGCCGTCGCCGATGTGGTGGCCCAGCGTGTCGTTGATCGCCTTGAACCGGTCCAGGTCGATGAACAGCACGGCCAGTTGCTCGCCGGTCCGGGCGGCCTGCTCCAGCCCCGCCTGCAGGCGCTGCACGCACAGCGAGCGATTGGGCAGCTCGGTGAGCACGTCGTGGTGGGCCAGGAAGCGGATGCGTTCCTCGTTGCGCTTGCGGTCGGTGATGTCGATCGCGATGCCGATGTGGTTGGTGACCGCACCGCCCTTGCCACCTTCGCGCACGGCCGACACCATGAGCCAGGCCGGGTAGCTTTCGCCCGAGCGCCGGCGGAAGCGCACCTCGCCCTGCCAGGACTCCTTGTCCGCCAGCGCGCGCGCGATGGTCTCGCCCGGTGCGGATTCGCCCGGCGCATCGAGCAGCATGCCCAGTTGCTCGCCGATCACCTCGTAGAAATCGTAGTGCGTGCTGCGGCAGAACGCCTGGTTCACGCTCACGATGCGCTGCGCGGCGTTCATGATGATGATGCCCTCGGACGAGGCCTCGAACACCTTCGCCCACAGCTCCAGCCGCTGCTCCATCACCTTGAGCACATTGATCGGCGCGAACGCGGTGAGCATCGCGTCACGGCCCTGGAAGCGCAGCCGCCGCGCGGACAGCACGGCCCACGCGGGTTCCTTGCCGCCCTTCCAGCGCACCTCGAACTCGTCCACCACGCCATGGTCCGCCAGGCGCTGGAAGAACCGCGCCCGCACGCCCGGCTCCAGCCCCGCGCGCCAGGGATCGTGGGTGACGCCGTCCAGCCAGTGGCCGGCAGGTGCATTGGAATGCAGCACCTCGTGCTCGGGCACCGAGGTCACCACCATCGGGATCGGGAGCGCTTCCACCAGTTCGCGCTGGGCTTCCGCAGCGCGCGCGCTGGCGGCCAGTTCCTGCTGCAGCAGGCGCTCTCGGTCCAGCTGCGCGAGCATGTCGTTGAACGCGGTCACCAGCCGGCCGATCTCGTCGCCGCTGTTCCAGTGCGCGCGCAGCGTGTGGTCGCCGGTGCGCCGCACCTCCCCCGCCACCCGCGCAAGCTGCTGCAGCGGCTTGGCGATCTGCCGCGCCACCAGGGTGACCATGCTCAGGATGCAGCCCAGCAGCAGCACGGCCGTGCCCAGGTGCAGCCACATGCGCGCGAACAGGTCATGTACCCGCGCGTGCAGCAGATCGCCCATGGCCTCCGTGCCGGCCACCCAGGCGCTGCCCAGGGAGGCCAGCAGCGCCTGCTGGCGGCCGTGCAGCTCCTGCGCCGCGGTATCGGGTCCGACTTCGCCCTGGGCCACGCGCTGCAGCAGCGCCTGCAGGGCCTGCCCCGACGCCTGCAGGCCCTGGCGCGTCGCGCCCAGCCGCGCGCGCAGTGCCGGCTTGCCGGCGATGAAAGCCTGGTCGAAATCCGAATCGATACCCACCAGCACGGCATCGAGCCGGCCCACCAGCGTCAGCAGTTCCGCAGCGCGGTGCGGCCCCGGGACGGCCTGCTGCGGGCGCGGCGCGGGCCGTACCGAGAGAAATCCCAGCGTGTCGTGCACCACCTGCAGCAGCTCGGGGTAACGCAGCATGGTGAGCGACATCACGTAGTAGCTGTCCAGGTCCGGGTCCAGGATCAGGTTCGACTGGTTGGCCACGGTGGTCAGGAGCTCGCGCCCCTGCCGCAGCAGTGTGCCCCGCTCCTGCGGGCGCACGGGCGCGGAGCCATCATCCGCCGCGGCCTGCAGCGATTGCGCGAAGCGCTCGGCCATGTCGCCGGTGCGCAGGGTGGCATCGTGCTCGGCGCGCACATCCCGCAAGCGGTCCCGCAGCAGGACGCGCGCCACCGGATCGCCGGGCAGGAAGGAGCCCATCAGGCCGTCGCGCACCACCGCCGCGTACTCCGTGCCGACGATCTCCTTGCGCGCGAAATCGATGGCGAGGAATTTCTCGTGGATCAGGATTCCTGAAACGTAGATGACTGCCGTGAGGTCCAGCAGGTAGATGAGCATGAGCTTGCGGCCCACGCTGAGACGGCCCAGCCAGCGGCCCAGCCGGCCCGTGATGCGGTGCATGATCGACATGAGTTGCAGCGGGGAAAGAAGAGCAGCGTCCCGCCCGCCTGTCCCCGTAAAAACCTGGTGCATCCAGGCTGTTACACCTATTAGCAATTTCCGCACCATCTTGGGTCAAGGCCGGGTTGCCGGAGGCATCCCGAGGCAGCCGCCATCGGAACGGTACAGGTGCATGACACGCCCCGGCCAGAAAACGCTATAATCCTCGGCTTTGCTGGCAAAACCCCGTCGGCCAATACTAGTTAGAGACGGGGAAACCGCTGTGAATGGCTGCAGGGCCCGATCTTCCCCGCAACCCGCTGGCAGCACCTATTGGAAACATCACTGAATGACCACCATCCGTGTAAAAGAGAACGAACCCTTCGACGTGGCACTGCGCCGCTTCAAGCGCACCATCGAAAAGCTGGGCCTGCTGACCGACCTGCGCGCCCGTGAGTTCTACGAAAAGCCGACGGCCGAGCGCAAGCGCAAGAAGGCTGCCGCCGTGAAGCGCCACTACAAGCGCGTTCGCAGCATGCAGCTGCCGAAGAAGCTGTACTGATCGCCGCACAGGCCGCCATATCGGTTGATCCATACGGCCGGCCTCGCCGCCGAGAAACCCGCGCTAGGGACGCCAAGCGCGGGTTTTGTCATTTTGCGGGTCTGCAAAAAGCCTTCCTGGCGTCGTTGCAACGCCTTGCCGTAGCAACACTACTGTCTGCGGCGTTGCGCCTAGCCAGGAAGGCTTTGTGCAAACCCTTCCTCTCTGCCTGATCCAATCAATACAAGGAAATCTGCCATGGGACTCAAGGAACAGATCACCGAAGACATGAAGACCGCCATGCGCGCCAAGGACTCCGAGCGCCTGGGCACCATCCGCCTGCTGCAGGCCGCGATGAAGCAGAAGGAAGTGGACGAGCGCGTGACGCTGGACGATGCCGCCATCGTCGCGATCGTGGACAAGCTGATCAAGCAGCGCAAGGATTCGATCACGGCCTTCGAGGGCGCGGGCCGGCAGGACCTGGCCGACAAGGAGAAGTCGGAGATGGCCGTGCTGCAGGCCTACCTGCCCGAGCGCATGTCGGCTGACGAAGTGACCGCCGCGGTGAAGGCCATCGTGGCCGAACTGGGTGCCGCGGGCCCCGGCGACATGGGCAAGGTCATGGGCGTGGTGAAGACCCGGCTGGCCGGCAAGGCCGACATGGGCCAGGTGTCGGCCGCCGTGAAGGCGGCGCTGGCCGGCTGACGGCTCGCTGCCTTTCCGGGCGCAGCCATGCGCCGCATCCGTCGCTGCCAGCACTCCCCGGGGAGTGCTGGCAGTTTTTCATGGTGCGGCCGTTGCCGTCGTCCTGGCAGCTGCGGCCGCCGCAGCTGCCGCCGCTGCGGGATGCGGATGGGCGGCCATCAGGGCTTCGTCGCGGGCGGCAGCGCGCAGCGCGGCGGGGCGCTGCTGGTGCGGACGCACATAGTCCTCGAACGCGGCCCTGCGCTCCAGCATCCCGAAGCGCATGTAGAAGCCCATGACCGATGCCAGATACAGGTCGGCCACGGTGAAGCCGTCGCCCACCAGGTACGCCTTGCCGCCTACCGCCTGCTCCAGGGTGTTCAGCAGGTCGGCCTCGTTGCCGTAGCCCGCCTCGGAGGTGGGTGCCAGGGCGCCGTACTTGCGCGCGGTGAGGAACGACTCCAGCGGTCCGGCCGCGAAAAACAGCCAGCGGTAGCACAGGCCGCGCTGGGGCGACCCGGGCTGCGGCAGCAGCCCCTTCCCGGGCACCAGGTCCGCCAGGTGCGTGCAAATGGCGGCATTCTCCGTGACCGTCACTCCGCCGTGCCGCAGCGCGGGCACCTTGCCCATGGGGTTGATGGCCAGGTACTCCGGCGACTTCATGGTGCTGCCGTAGTCCAGGATGACCTCCTCGTACGGCAGGCCGGTTTCCTCCAGCATCCAGCGGCTGACCCGGCCGCGGGACATGGGATGGGTGTAGAAGGTCAGGGATTCAGTGCTCATCGGAAGCTCCAGGGTGGAAAGAGCCCGCAGTGTGCGCGCCGCCGCTGTCAGATCCTGTCAGCAGTCAGGCCAGGTCCCGCGCATCGCTGCCGGCCGGCAGGCGCTCCCTGCGCCACCGCCGCAGGAGGTCGTGGCGCTGGGCCGGGTAGCGCACGCCGGTATCCTCCAGCGCCAGCACCCGGTCGGCCCGGAAATGGCGGAAATCCTGGCGCAGCTCGCACCATCCCGCCAGCAAGCGCATCCGGTCGAGGAATGCCATGGCGAAGGGCCACACCACCCGCTCGGTCACGGTGCCGTCCGCATCCGTGTAGCGCATGCGCACGGCATGGCCCGCCCGGATCGCGTGGCGCAAGGTCCCCAGCCACGGCTCGGGCGGCGGGCCCGCCCACTGGGGCGCGAACAATCCACTGGTCTCCACTTCGAGACGCAGCAGGGCCGGCAGGGTGCTGGCAATCCGTTCCATGCCTTGCGCCGCCGCGCGGGCCAGCACCGGATCGGCATGCGCGGCCACCCAGCGCGCGCCCAGCAGCAGCGCCTCCAGCTCCTCGGGTGGAAACATCATCGGCGGCAACAGGAAGCCTGGGCGCAGCTGGTAGCCGACGCCCGCATCGCCCGCCACGTCGGCGCCCTGCGCCCGGAGCACGGCGATGTCGCGGTACAGCGTGCGCAGGCTCACGCCCAGGCGCTCGGCCAGCCGGGCGCCGGAGACGGGGCTGCGGCAGCGGCGCAGTTCATCGAGCAGCTGCAGCAGCCGGGCGGAACGGACGGGACGATTCATGCCGCTTCGCTCCCCCATGTTTCCTGCGAGAAATGGGCCTGCAGGAACTCCACGCACACGCGCACCTTGGCCGAACGCTCCAGCCGCGTGGGGTACACCGCCCAGACATTGGCCTCCTGCTGCCATTCGGGCAGCACACGCACCAGGCGGCCTGCGGCCAAGTCGGGCCCGACATCCCACAGGGACCGCAGCACGATGCCGCGCCCGTCCACGGCCCATTGCACGGCCATTTCGCCATGGTTGGCCGACAGCGGCCCGCGCACCTTCACCGTGCGGTCCGCCGCGCCGCTGCGCAGCCGCCAGACGCCGAAGGGATGGTCGCGCTCCTTGATCACCAGGCAATCGTGGCTGGCCAGGTCGTCCACCGCCCGGGGCATGCCCTTGCGTGCCAGGTAGGCCGGCGCCGCGCACAGCACGCGATGGTTGCCCGCCAGCCGGCGGGCGATCAGGTGCGGGGCGATCTCGTCGCCCACGCGGATGTCCAGGTCGAACCCCTCCCCCGCCACGTCCACCAGCCTGTCGAACACCTCGAGCCGCACCTGCAGGCCCGGATGGCGCTCCACCAGCCGCGACACCGCGGGCGCCACGATGCGCCGCCCGAAGCCGAAACTGCAGCTCAGCCGGAGCAGTCCGCGGGGCTCGCGCCGCGTCACGGCCACCTCCTGCAGCAACTGGTCCCAATCGTCCAGGATGCGCTGCGCCCAGTGGAAGACGCGCTCGCCCTCCTCCGTCACCGCCACGCGGCGCGTCGTGCGGTGCAGCAGCTTCACCGCCAGTTCTTCCTCGAGCAGGCGGATGCGCTTGCTGACATAGGCCGGCGAAGCGCCCAGTTCTGTGGCCGCCTCGGCGAAGCTGGCCTTGCGGACCACTGCGGTGAAGACACGCAGGTCATCGGTCGCGGGCGTTTTATGCACGATATGTGAACAATGGGACCACGGGTGGCGGATTGTATTGCGACGCGGTTTGCCGAAGAATCGGCGGCATGCTGGCGGACCGGCTTCTTCGCTGCCCCGCCTCCCGTTCCATTTTCACAGCCGATTCCAGGAGACCCCGCACATGTCCAGCCCTACCCACACGTTCAAGATCGCCGTCCTGCCCGGCGACGGCATCGGCAAGGAAGTCATGCCCGAAGGCCTGCGCGCCACCCAGGCGGCCGCCGACCGTTTCGGCATCGCGCTGGAACTGCACACCTTCGACTGGGCGAGCTGCGACTACTACCTCGCCCACGGAAAGATGATGCCCGACGACTGGAAGGCGCAGTTGCAGGGCATGGACGCGATCTTCTTCGGCGCCGTCGGCTGGCCCGCCACCGTGCCCGACCATGTCTCGCTCTGGGGATCGCTGCTGAAGTTCCGCCGCGAGTTCGACCAGTACATCAACCTGCGCCCCGTGCGCCTGTTCGAGGGCGTGCCCTGCCCGCTGGCCGGCCGCAAGCCCGGCGACATCGACTACTACGTGGTGCGCGAGAACACCGAGGGCGAGTACACCTCGCTGGGCGGCATCATGTACGAGGGCACGGACCGCGAGATCGTGATCCAGGAGTCGGTGTATTCGCGCAAGGGCGCCGAACGGCTGCTGAAGTTCGCCTTCGACCTCGCCCAGAGCCGCCCGAAGAAACACGTGACGCTCGCCACCAAGAGCAACGGCATCGCCATCAGCATGCCCTGGTGGGACCAGCGTGCAGACGACGTGGCCAAGGGCTACCCCGGCATCACGCTGGACAAGCAGCACATCGACATCCTGACGGCGCGCTTCGTGCTGCAGCCCGGGCGCTTCGACGTGGTGGCCGCGACGAACCTGTTCGGCGACATCCTGTCGGACCTGGGCCCGGCGACCACCGGCACGATCGGCCTGGCGCCGTCGGCCAACCTGAACCCCGAGCGCACGTTCCCGAGCCTGTTCGAGCCGGTGCACGGCTCGGCACCGGACATCTACGGCAGGAACATCGCCAACCCGATCGCGATGGTGTGGTCGGGTGCGCTGATGCTGGACTTCCTGACGCAGGGCCAGGGCGCAGGGCGGCAGGCGCACGATGCGATCGTCGCGGCGATCGAAGAGGTGATCAGGAGCGGCCCGAAGACGCCGGACCTGGGCGGCACGGCCAATACCACGCAGGTGGGCGAGGCCATCGCGGCGGCCATCGCCCGGGGCTGACCGGCGGGACTGCACGGCGGCCCCTCGACCCCACGTGCGCAGGATGGGCAGCAGCCCGATAAACTGGCTGCTTCCCCACAGCGTTTTCCTGCCGGCATGCGATCGAACGCCCTGTTGCGCCCCCTGGTCCTCCTGAGTGCGGCGGCTCTGGCCGCCTGCGGCAGTGCGCCGCCCGCCAGCCCTGCCACCTCTTCCGCCGTACCGGCCCAGGCCACTGCCGCTCCGTCGCCAGCCCCCATCAAGGTGGGCATCGCGCTGGGCGGCGGCGCGGCCAAGGGCTTCGCGCACATCGGCGTCATCAAGATGCTGGAGGCCAACGGTTTGGCGCCCGCCGTGGTGGCCGGCACCAGCGCAGGCAGCGTGGTGGGCGCGCTGTACGCGAGCGGCATGAACGCCTTCGAGTTGCAGGAAAAGGCCGTGGCGCTCGACGAAGCGAAGATCCGCGACCTGCAGCTGTCCTCCGGCGGGCTCGTGCTCGGCCAGAAGCTCGAGGACTATGTGAACGCGCAGGTCCGCAACCGGCCCATCGAGCAACTGCCCAAGCCTTTCGCCGCCGTGGCCACGCGCCTGGAAGACGGCGAGCGCACGGTGTTCACGCGCGGCAATACCGGCCAGGCGGTGCGCGCCTCCAGCAGCATCCCTGGCGTGTTCCAGCCCGTGGCGATCGGCAAATACCACTTCGTGGACGGCGGCGTGGTCAGTCCGGTGCCGGTGGACGCGGCGCGCCAGCTGGGGGCCGACATCGTGGTCGCCGTGGACATCTCCAACAAGGCCCGCGGCCAGGCGCCTGCCGGCATGCTCGGCACCCTGGGCCAGTCGATCGCGATCATGGGCCAGAAGCTCGGCCAGGCCGAACTCGCGCGGGCCGACGTGGTCGTCCGCCCGCAGGTGCTGGACATCGGCGCGGCCGACTTCACGCAGCGCGCCAGCGCCATCCTGGAGGGCGAGAAAGCCGCCCTCGCCGCCATGCCGCAGATCCGCGAGCGGGTGGCGCAACTGCAGACAGCGCGCGCCGAGGCCACGCGGCTCGCACAGCAGAAGGCGATCGAGGCGCAGCACCAGGCCTGCCTGGAGCAGCGCTCGCGCCTGCAGAAGCTCGCGGGACTGGCGGGGCTGGACGGTTCCTGCCCAGCCGCGGCCCCCTGACCCTGCTGCTTCCTTTCGGCCATCCGCTGCGGCCCGCGGCGCGGCAGGCACGCCGCCATTTGCGCCCGCATCCTACGGCGGACACGGCACGGCACCCGTATGGTGCCGCCATGTCCCTCGGCAGCGATATCCCCGCCCGTCTCGATCGGCTTCCCTGGTCCGCCTGGCACTGGCGCGTGGTGATCGCGCTGGGCATCGCCTGGGTGCTCGACGGGCTGGAAGTGACCATCGTCGGTTCATTGGGCAGCGCGCTGGAGCGCCCGGACACGCTCGGGCTGACGGCGTCGCAGGTGGGGTGGACGGCCTCTCTGTATGTGGGCGGCGCGGTGCTCGGCGCCCTCGTGTTCGGCCGCATGGCGGACGCGCTGGGACGCAAGCGCCTCTTCATGCTGACCCTGACGGTGTACATGGTGGCGACCGTGGCCACGGCCTTCACCAGCAGTTTCGCCGCCTTCGCGCTGTGCCGCTTCCTGACGGGCATCGGCATCGGCGGCGAATACGCGGCGATCAATTCCGCCATCGACGAACTCATTCCCGCACGGGTGCGCGGCCGCGTGAACCTGGCCATCAACGGCAGCTTCTGGCTGGGCGCGGCCCTGGGGGCCGCCCTGAGCCTCGTGCTGCTGGATGCCCGCGTGCTGGGCCCGGAACACGGATGGCGGGCAGCGTTCCTCATGGGTGCGCTGCTGGGCGCCGCCGTGCTGCTGGTACGCCGGCACGTGCCGGAAAGCCCGCGCTGGCTGATCACCCACGGCCGCGCCGACGAGGCCGAACGCATCGTGGCGGACATCGAACGCAGCGTGCATGGCACCGCGCATCCGCGCCCAGCCGGGCCCGCGGCCACGGCCGGCCCTGCCATGCTCCACGAAGCCGTCGCCGCCAAGGCAGCCACGGCTGGCCCGGCAGTTCCTCCCGGCCGCCGCACGCTGCCCTCCGCGTCGCAGGTGGTCCAGGTACTGCTGCGCCGCTACCCGGAGCGCAGCGCCGTGGTGCTGGCACTGATGGTGTCGCAGGCGTTCTTCTACAACGCGATCTTCTTCACCTACGCGCTCGTGCTGACGCGCTTCTACGGCGTGGACGCCAGCCGCGTGGGCCTCTACATCTTCCCCTTCGCCGCCGGAAACGTGCTGGGCCCGCTGCTGCTGGGCCCCCTGTTCGACCGCATCGGGCGGCGCGTCATGATCACGGCCACCTATGCGCTCGCGGGCATCGCGCTCGCGATCACGGGCCTGGGCTTCATGAACGGCTGGCTGGATGCCACCACGCAGACCGTGGCCTGGTCGGTGGTGTTCTTCCTGGCGTCGGCCGCCGCGAGCTCCGCCTACCTCACCGTGAGCGAGGTGTTCCCGCTGGAGATGCGCGCGCTGGCGATTTCCCTCTTCTACGCCGTGGGCACGGGCGTGGGCGGTTTCGCGGCACCGGCCCTGTTCGGCGCGCTCATCGATACGGGCAGCCGGGAGAACGTCTTCATCGGCTACCTGCTGGGCGCGGCGCTGGTGCTGCTGGCGGCAGGCGTGACGTGGCGCTGGGCGGTGGATGCCGAGCGGAAATCGCTGGAAGAGATCGCGCCGCCGCTGCACTCCGGTCACCAGCCATAGAAGCGGGGCCAGGCCCTGGCCCGCCCGTCGGGGCCGATCGCGTGGTATTCGGGATGCTGCGCGCCGGTGGCGCAGGCGTGGTTGGGCAGGATGCGCAACCGCGTGCCGAGGGGAAAGCGCTCGGCGATGCGGCCATCGGGCTCGCCGGCCCTCGAGAGGATGCCGTGCTCCTGGTTGGCGCCGCTCAGGGTGTAGCCCTCCAGCACCGTTCCATCCTCGCGGCACGCCTGGCCGAAGCCGAAATCCTGCTTCTGCTTCTGCGTGCCACGGTCGCGGCTCATCGCCATCCAGCCGGCATCGACGATCGCCCAGCCCTTTTCCTCCTGATGGCCGATCACGGTCGTGAGCACGCTCAGCGCGATGTCGTCCAGCCCGCACACGCCCACGTTGCGCATCACCAGGTCGAAAAACACGTACACGCCGGCACGCACTTCGGTCACGCCCTCCAGGTCCTCCGCCGCCAGGGCAGTCGGCGTCGAACCGATGCTCACCACGGGGCAGGCAAAGCCGGCCTCGCGCAGCCGCTGCGCCGCACGCACGGCACCGGCCCGCTCCTGCTCGGAGATGGCCCGCAGCGCCTGGGGATCGTCATGGTCATAGCTGGAGCCCGCATGCGCCAGCACGCCCCCCACCACCATGCCGGCGTCCCGCAGCACGTTCGCGACCTGCAGCAACGCGTCTTCCTCCGGCTTGATGCCTGAGCGGTGGCCATCGGTGTCGATCTCGATCCACACCTCGAAGACGGCGCCATGGGCCGCACCGAAGCGGCCGATCTCGCGGGCGGCAGCGACGCTGTCCGTGATGATCTTCAGCTGGCAGCCGCGCTGGCGCAGCGCGAGCGCCTGCCCCAGCTTGCCGGGGACCATGCCCACCGCATAGAGGATGTCCTGGATGCCGGCCTCGAAGAACTGCTCGGCCTCCTTGAGCGTCGATACCGTGATGCCCTGCGCGCCCGCCGCGATCTGCGCCTGCACGACCGGCAGGCACTTGGTCGTCTTGGCGTGGGGGCGGAAGCGCACCCCCATCGCCTGCATGCGGTCCTGCATGCGGCGGATGTTGCGCTCCATGCGCTGCGTGTCGATAAGTGCGCTGGGCGTGCCCAGTTCGTGGATGGTGGTCATCGGCTGGCTCCGTGGAAGATGGGTACCGCGCCAATGTAGATTCGTGGACTACATTTGTGTTTAACACCAGGCAACTCCAGCATTGAACTGCAGTGAATGATCGAACTCGATGACCTGCGCATGGTCCGGGCGCTGGGCAGTTGCGGCTCCCTCGCGGGCGCAGCGCGCCTTCTGGACCTGACCCCGCCCGCGCTGACCGTGCGCCTGAAGCGCCTGGAAGCCTCCCTGGGCATTCACCTGGCCGTGCGCGGCGCGCGAGGCATCACCCTCACCGATGAGGGCCGGCGGCTGCTGGAAGAGGCGAAGGATGTATTGGAGCGCGTCGAATCGCTGCCCGGGCGGATCGGCAGCGAGGCCCATGCGATGGCCGGGCGGCTGCGCGTCGCCGCCCCCTTCGGCTTCGGGAGGCAGTACATGGCGCGGATCGTGCGCGCCATGCACCTTGCCCATCCTGCCCTGGCCATCGCGCTGCAGCTCTCCGAACATCCGTTGCGCGACGCGGCCGCGCACGACGTCGTGATCCATATCGGGATGCCGAAGGATTCGTCATGGATCGGCCACCTGCTGGCCCCCAACGATCGCCTGCTGTGCGCCAGCCCCGCCTTCGTCCGGCGGCTCGAGGCGCCGCTTGTCCACCCGTCGCAGCTGGCGGAGCAGCCCTGCCTGTGCCTGGCGGAAAACGACGAGGACGTCACCCGCTGGCGGTTCCTGCCGTCATCGGCGGGGCAGGAAGGATCGGCCCCGCGGAAGGGCGTTTCCGTGCGCGTGGCGGGGCGGCTCTCGTCCAACGACGGCACTGTGGTCACCCAGTGGGCCCTGGACGGCCTCGGCATCGTGGCGCGCTCGGAATGGGAGGCCGGCCCTCTCATCGCCGAGGGTCGCCTGGTGCGCCTGCTCCCCGGCTGGCACATGGAGGCAGCGCCCGTCATGGCGCTCACGCCGGTGCGCAACGGGGTGCCGGCCCGGCTGCGCGTATTCATCGAGGCCTGCAGGGCGGCGCTGGATCCGGTGCCGTGGCGCGCGGGCTCCGGATAACCCAGAACGCGCGCTGCATCGTGGCGTTCTGCTCTACTGGTGGGATTTACCTTGTGCGCCAACCGACCCGCCAGTCCGGTGTGCGCGCTTTTCGGCACGGACCATCACCAGACCCAGGAGCAGATGGATCAGCCCCAGTATCCCGAATCCATACACCCCGGCGTGCCAGAGCCCGGAGTGCACCATCCGGTATCGGGAATCATTGAAAAGAATCTGGTTCAATTCAAAATCAACCGTCTTCCGCTCGCTTTCAACCAGCCCCTTGCCATCCATCACTTTCTTGATATACGCCACCGCAGATGGCGTGCTCACCTTGATGACAGGGATGTGTATGAGGCAAAAAATGCACAAGGCCAGAGAAGCGAGTCCGGAAGCGATAAATAAATACTTCGCATACTTTCCAACAAGCTCGGCAAATACTTTCATCACAGGTCAGTCCACTTCAAAGCCAGCCAGCCCGGCCGGCACCCCGCGTGCATCCACATGCCATCGCACCTGCCCAGAGTACGCGCTTTCCCTGCATGAAATCATCAATACCCGGTCTGCCATATTAGATGCACGGCGTGTCTCCAGAACCAATCCACGCCGGAGAGCATCAGGAATGCAGTGACCTCTGCGACGACCACGTATGCGAGGCAGGCGATCAGCCTGGCAACGCCATGCCAGCGAGGCAGGTTGGCAATGACGTAAACGCCGGGAATGAAAACGAACAGGAACAGGAGCATCATCAGCCCCATCGCGCCACCGGGTTGTGAACCCAGCAGCAGGCCCATGGCCAGAGGTACCCATACCGGGACCGCGAGGCTCATGCCGGCAAACCAGCGACCACGCAGGGTCTCCGGGTTTAAACCCCAACCACCCTTCGCCGGTTCGATGAGATCGGACGCGGTTCGCCAGGTACCCGGCCTGAAAATCGAGCCGCAGTAAGGGCAACTGTCATCCGCCAGATGGATGTATGCACGGCAATTGAAGCAGGCGGCCATGAAGAAAAATCTTTGAAAAATGCGGAATACCTTCGCGAATCCTTGATGGGAGTCCCAGCTGCAATGCGCCCATGAAGAAACGATTGCGCGCAGGAACCATGCGATGAGCGAACGACACGGGCGACGGGGGCAATGGCGCCAACCGCCGTGTTGGGTGCTTCTAATTTTGCCTCTCCCTCAGGCATTCCACCAGCGCCTCCGTCACCGCCGTCCCCTCCTGCCCCCGCATCCGGATGATCCCCACCGGCGGCAGCTCCACCGGCACGGGCAGCCTGAGCACCGCCACCAGTCCCTGCTGCGCGAAATGCCTCGCCACGGTGCCCGCCATGAAGGCGACGGCGCCGCGCTGGTGGACGAAGGTGATCTGCGACAGGAACGAGGCCGATTCGACGATGTCGGCGGGCGGGTGCAGGCCGTGGGCGAAGAACTGCTGCTCCAGCTTCACGCGCAGCGAGGCCCAGGGCGGGGGCAGCACGCAGGGCTGGGCGGCGATGTCGGACCAGCGGGGCTGGCGCCTGCGGGCCAGCGGGTGGCCGGGGCGCACGACGGCGACCATGGGATCGTCGTAGAGCGCTTCGGTTTC
The DNA here is from genome assembly GCF_000176855.2 of Paracidovorax avenae ATCC 19860. NCBI lineage: Bacteria > Pseudomonadati > Pseudomonadota > Betaproteobacteria > Burkholderiales > Comamonadaceae > Paracidovorax > Paracidovorax avenae. The sequence goes on from NC_015138.1 coordinate 3,480,647, forward strand.
CAGGTCGGGCGAGGCGTAGCCGGGCTCCAGGCGGCCGACGAACAGGTCCAGTTCCCCCAGGCGCAGCTTGGGCAGCAGGCGGGTCAGGTCGCCTTCCTCGATGAGGACGGTCACCTGGGGGGAGCGGGCCTTGAGCCGCTCCACGGCCTGCGCGAGCAGCACCGGGGTGGCGGCCACCATGGCGCCCACGCTGGTGCGGCCGCGGGCGCCGCTGGCCTCGGCGGCGATCTCGTCGCGCGTGCGCTCGTAGCCGGCGAGCACGGAGCGCGCGAAGCGCACCACGCTGGCGCCCGCGGCGGTGGGCTCGGTGCCGCGGGTGGAGCGCTCGAACAGGGGCAGGCCGAACATGCGCTCGATCTCGGCCAGCGTCTTGGAGACGGCGGGTTGCGTGACGGACAGGAATTCGGCCGCACGCCCGACATGCCGGAACTGGTCGAGCGCGACCAGCATCTGCAGGTGCCGCAGCTTGAGGTTGGAGCGCAGTACGCGATCGATCCTGGGCATTTCCGGTCATTCCTTGGAGGTTATGAAGGCAGTCCGTATTTTCATTGGATTGGCATGTCCTGCTTCTGAACAATGGCGCTGTCCTCACCGACCGATAAAAAACAGCAACCATCTTGAATGACTAGCTCAAAGACGCTCAGCAAAGTCATCGCGCCAGGGCGACCTGGTGCGAGCGATCGCGTTCAGGATGACCAGCAGCTTGTGCATGCATGCCACGAGGGCGAACTTCTTGGCTTTGCCCGCGGCCAGCAGCTTGGCGTAGAACGCCTTGAGGACGGGGTTGAAGCGCGTGCCGACCAAGGCTGCGACGTAGAGCACGCGCCGCACGTCGGCGCGGCCACCGAAGATGTGGCGCTGGCCCCTGAGCGTGCCCGAGTCGCGGTTCATGGGCGCCAGACCGACCAGGGCCGTGATCTGCTTGCGATTGAGCTGGCCGAGTTCGGGAAGTTGCGCCAGCAACGTGCAGGCGGTCGTCGGCCCCACGCCCTTGACCGAGGTCAGCAGTTTGGCCAGGTCGGCGTGGTGAGTCTGGACATGCGCCTTGAGCTCGTCATCGACATCGTGCAATTGCGCCGCGATGGCATCCATGATCGCCAGGATGCTGGGCTTGGCCTTGCGGTGGGCCACGCCCAGGCGCTGGCGCTCGGACACCAGCATGGTCAGCAGTTGCCTGCGGCGCACCACCAGGGCCGTGAGCTCGCGGCGCTCGTCGTCGGCCAGGGCACGAGGCTGGTGGCCTTGCGCATCGAGCATCGAGGCAAAGCTGCGCAGAGCTTGCGCGTCGATGCGGTCGGTCTTGGCCAGCTTGCCCACGCAGCGCGCGAAGTCGCGTGCCTGGCGAGGGTTGACCACCGACACGTGCAAGCCCGCGCCCGCCAAGGCCAGCGCGAGGTCTTGCTCATAGCCGCCGGTGGCCTCCATCAGGATGAGCCTGGGCGCCAGCGGTGCGAGCCATTGGCACAGCTGGGCATGGCCGGCTTCGTCGTTGGCCAGATTGAGCGTCTGCAGTTCGCCCGTGACAGCCACTTCGAAGCTGTTCTTGGCGATATCGATGCCCACGTAGACGAGTTCACTCATAGCGGTTCTCCAACTCCCAGCCTTACGAATACGAAATGTGTTCGGTCAACCATTCGGGATGCGGCAGAACAAAGGGACCACCACCGTGCGCCCTGGGCTGTCATTCGAGCTCGCGCTCGCAGGAGACACAGGCTGCGCGGCGGTGAGTCAACCCGTTCAGTGGCCAAGGCCGGCCGGCCTGCCTTGACGACTGAAGTTTGAACCAACTGAGACATATAAGGAGACATATCCATGCAGACCCCACGCTGCGGCCGGCGCCAGCTCATGCTGGGCGCCTTCGGCACCGCCACGCTCGCCCTCGCCTCCGCGCCCGCGCGCCTGCTCGCGCAGGGCACCTACCCCGACCGCCCGATCACCTTCATCTGCCCCTGGCCGGCCGGTGGCACGGCGGACCAGTCGATGCGCACGCTGTGCACGGTCGCGGGACGCATCCTGGGCCAGGCGATCGCCGTGGAGAACCGGGCCGGCGCCTCCGGCATGATCGGATCCAAGGCGCTGGCCGCCGCGAAGCCGGACGGCTACACCATCGGGCAGATCCCGATCTCGGTCACGCGCTTCTCGCAGCTGGGCACGCTGCAGGCCGATCCGCGCAAGGACTTCACCTACATCGCCCGCACCTCGGGCCAGACCTTCGGCATCGCGGTGCCGGCCAACTCGCCGTTCAGGACGCTCAAGGATTTCGTGGATTACGCGAAGGCCCATCCGGGCAAGGTGACATATGCGCATGCGGGGGTGGGCGGCGCGACGCACGTGGGCATGGAGGAATTCGCCAGCGTGGCGGGCATCCAGCTGAACCACGTGCCCTACAAGGGCGGCGCCGAAGCACTGCAGGGCGTGCTGGGTGGCCATGTGGATGCGCTGGCCGACTCCAGCTCCTGGGCGCCGCACGTGGAGTCCGGCAAGCTGCGCCTGCTGGCCACCTGGGGCGAACAGCGCACGGCGCGCTTCAAGGACGTGCCCACGCTGCGCGAGCTCGGGTGGGACGTGGTGGTGGATGCACCCAACGGCATCGGCGCGCCCCGGGGGCTGGACCCGGCCGTCACCGCGAAGCTGCGCGATGCGTTCCGCCAGGCCGTGGCCAGCCCCGAGTTCAAGGCGGTGGCCGACAAGCTCGACGCCCCCGTGCTCTACCTGGACGGACCGGACTACGAGAAGTACGTCAACACCGTCTATGCCAAGGAAACGGTGCTCATCGACAAGCTGAAATTGCGAGAGCTGATGAAGGGGTGACTCCCGCCGCCTGGCATGACCCCCACCATCCCATCCACACGCCATACCCCATGATGAAAGCCCCGCATGCCCGGCCTTGACAGTCCACTGCTGCACCTGCATCCCAACGACAACGTGCTCGTCGCCAAGACCGGGCTGGCGCTGGGGCAGGAGATTCCCGAGCTGGGCGTGCGGGCGCGCGCGCAGGTGCCACCCGGGCACAAGATCGCCGCGCGGCGCATCGCGCAGGGCGAGCAGGTGAAGAAGTACGACACCGTGATCGGGGTGGCGACGCGCGACCTGGAGCCGGGCGAGTATGTGCACAGCCACAACCTGGAGCTCGTGGACTATTACCGCGACCCGGCGTTCGGCGCGGACGTACGGCCGGTGGAATACGTGCCCGAGGCCGGGCGCGCGACCTTCCAGGGCTTCGTGCGCGCGGACGGCTCCGTGGGTACGCGTAACTTCATCGGCATCCTGTCGTCGGTGAACTGCTCCGCCACGGTCATCAAGCAGATCGCCGCGCATTTCACGCCCGAGCGCCTGCGGGGCTTTCCGCACGTGGACGGCGTGGTGGCGTTCGCTCAGACCAGCGGCTGCGGCATGTCGTCGCCCAGCGAGCATTTCGACGTGCTGCGGCGCACGCTGGCAGGCTACGCCCGCCACCCGAACCTGGCGGGCGTGCTGATCGTCGGTTTGGGCTGCGAGCGCAACCAGGTGGACGGGCTGGTCGAATCCCAGGGACTGGAGCGCGGCCGGCTGATGCGCACGCTGGTGATGCAGGACGTGGGCGGCACGCGCGCGACCATCGCGGCGGGCATCGCGGCGATCGAGGAGATGCTGCCGGCAGCCAACGGGGCGCGCCGCAGCACGGTGCCCGCCAGCCACCTGAAGATCGGGCTGGAATGCGGCGGATCGGACGGTTTCTCGGGCATTACCGCCAACCCGGCGCTGGGCGCTGCGATGGATGTGCTCGTGCGCCACGGCGGCACCGCCATCCTGTCGGAAACGCCGGAAATCCACGGCGTGGAGTTCATGCTCACGCGCCGCGCCATCAGCCCCGCAGTGGGCCAGAAGCTGCTGGACCGCCTGGCCTGGTGGGAGCGCTACGCGGCCGGGCAGAACGCGCAGTTCAACGGCGTGGTGGGCCACGGCAACCAGGCCGGCGGCCTGGCGAACATCTTCGAGAAATCTCTAGGCAGCGCGATGAAGGGCGGCACCACGCCGCTGCGCGCGGTGTACGAATACGCCGAGCGCATCGACGAGAGCGGCTTCGTGTTCATGGACTCGCCGGGCTACGACCCGGTGGCGGCCACCGGCCAGATCGCGAGTGGCGCGCAGCTCATCTGCTTCACCACCGGGCGCGGCTCGATGTTCGGCAGCAAGCCGGCACCGACCATCAAGCTCGCCAGCAACACGCCCATGTACCGCCGCCTGGAAGAGGACATGGACATCAACTGCGGCGTGATCCTGGACGGCGAACTCACGGTGCCCGAGATGGGCGAGCGCATCTTCGCGCAGATCCTGCGGCATGCGAGCGGCGAGGCGACCAAGAGCGAACTGCTGGGCCTGGGCGACCACGAGTTCGTGCCCTGGCACCTGGGCATCGTGAGCTGAGCCCCGGCGCCGAGGCCGTGCGGCCAGGCAACGCGGCGTTACGGCCCAGGCACCACCGCGACACGATACCTCCACCGCCAGATGCGGCACCGATAGGATGGCCGCTGCCACCGAACTCCTCTTGTTTCCCTTGCGCGACATGACCACCTCCTCTTCCTCGCCTGCCTCCCCCCTCTCCGCCGCGCGCCCGCTGGTGCGCAGCCAGCTCTGCATTGCCGGCCGCTGGCAGGCCGCCGCCAGCGGCGCCACTTTCGCCGTCACCGATCCGGCCACCGGTGACACGATCACGCACGTGCCCGACGGCGGCGCCGAGGACGCGCGCGCCGCCACCGACGCCGCCCACGCGGCCTTCGCCACCTGGCGCCACGTGCCGGCCAAGCAGCGCGCGGCCCTCATCAAGCGCTGGAACGATCTCGTGCTGGCCCACCAGGACGGGCTCGGCGCGCTCATCTCGCTGGAACAGGGCAAGCCGCTCGCCGAGGGCAAGGGCGAAGTCGCCTATGCCGCGAGCTACATCGAATGGTTCGGCGAAGAGGCTACGCGCATGAACGGCGAGGTCATCCCCGCGCCCGTGCCGGGCCGGCGCATGTTCGCCCTCAAGGAACCCGTGGGCGTGGTGGCCGCCATCACCCCGTGGAATTTCCCCGCCGCGATGATCGCGCGCAAGATCGCCCCCGCGCTCGCCGCCGGCTGCACGGTGGTCTGCAAGCCGGCCGAGGACACGCCGCTCACCTCGCTCGCGCTCGTCGCCCTGGCCGAGGAAGCGGGCATTCCGCCGGGCGTGCTCAACATCGTCACCGCCTCGCGCGAGCACACGCCCGCGGTGGTGGATGCCTGGCTCGACGATTCCCGCGTGCGCAAGATCACCTTCACCGGCTCCACGCCCGTGGGCAAGCACCTGGCGCGCCGCAGCGCCGACACGCTCAAGAAGCTCTCCCTGGAGCTGGGCGGCAACGCACCCTTCATCGTGTTCGAGGATGCCGACGTGGATGCGGCGGTGGACGGCTTCATGGCCGCGAAGTTCAGGAACGGTGGGCAGACCTGCGTGTGTCCCAACCGAGTGTTCGTGCACCGCGCCGTGCACGACGCGTTCGCGCAGAAGCTCGCCGCGCGCGTGCAGGCCCTGCACGTGGGCCCCGCGACGGACCCGGCCTCGCAGATCGGCCCGATGATCAACGCGCGCGCCGTCGAGAAGATCGAGCGCCATGTGCAGGATGCCGTGGCCCGCGGCGCGAAGGTGCTCGCCGGCGGCCGGCGCCTGGATGCGCTGGGCGCCCACTACTACGCGCCCACCGTGCTCACGGGCGCCGACGCCAGCATGGCCTGCGCCTGCGAGGAGACCTTCGGCCCGGTGGCGCCGCTCACCGTCTTCGACGGCGAAGAGGAAGTGATCGCCGCCGCCAACGACACGCCCTTCGGCCTGGCCGCGTACTTCTACAGCAATGACGTGCGCCGCATCTGGCGCGTGGCCGATGCGCTGGAGACGGGCATCGTGGGCATCAACGAGGGCGCGCTGGCGGCCGAGGCCGCACCCTTCGGCGGCGTGAAGGAATCCGGCTATGGCCGCGAGGGATCCACCCACGGGCTGGACGACTACCTGCACACCAAGTACCTTTGCCAGGGCGGGCTCGGCTGACTGCGGCTCCATCCACTCCGCAGACCATTCGCCCTCCGCATTCGACCGGAAACACACCCATGCCCGCACACAATCCCTTCAAAGCTGCCCTCGCCGCCCGCCGCCCTCAGATCGGCCTGTGGCTCTCCATGGCCGATCCCTACCTGGCCGAGGCGGCCGCGACCACCGGCTACGACTGGCTGCTCATCGACGGCGAGCATGCGCCCAATGACCTGCGCAGCACACTCGGCGCCCTGCAGGCCGTGGCGCCCTACCCCTCGCAGCCCGTGGTGCGGATCGCCGAAGGCAGCACCGCCCTCATCAAGCAGGTGCTGGACATCGGCGCGCGCACGCTGCTGGTGCCGATGGTGGACACGCCCGAGCAGGCCCGCGCCATCGCCGCCGCCACGCAATACCCGCCCCACGGCATCCGGGGCGTGGGCAGCGCCGTCGGTCGCGTGTCGCAATGGAGCGGCCGCGCGGACTACCTCGCCGTGGCCGACGACGAGGTCTGCCTGCTGGTGCAGGCCGAGACCGCCACCGCCCTGCGCAACCTGCCCGCCATCTGCGCGGTGAAGGGGGTGCACGGCGTCTTCATCGGGCCGGCGGACCTCGCCGCGTCCATGGGACACCGCGGCAACCCAGGCCACCCTGAAGTGCAGGCGGCTATCGAGGACGCGATGCGCACCATCGTCGCCAGCGGCAAAGCCGCAGGCACGCTGACCTCGGATCCCGCCCTGGCGCGGCGCTACCTGGAACTCGGCTGTACGTTCGTGGCGGTCGGCGTGGATGTGCTGATGTTCGTGGGCGCGGCGCGAAGGCTGCGGGCGCAGTTCGACGGCGCCGGCGAGGCAGTGTCGGCGAAAGCCAACGCGGCCTACTGATAAACCCCGGGAATCCGGTCCCCGGGCCGAGGAAAGTGGCTACGGACCGTGGCGAAATGAAATTGGCGGCGTAAACTGGTAGGCTGGTAACATTTTGCTAACAACCGGAGGTGATGATGAGAAAAATCCTATTGGGCCTGGTGGCCATGGCAGCGGCAGGCACCTCGTTCGGTGCGACGGTGAACGTGACCAGCACGGGCAATTACGGAAACATCCAGAACTACACGAACTGCACCACGGTGCCCACCAGCAGCTGCGCGAACTTCGTGTCCACCAACAATGTGTCAGGCACGTTCACCACGTCAGGCGCCCTGCCGGCCAACGCCAGCAACCTGGAAATCGGCTCCACAGTCACCTCCTACAGCTTCGCCAACGGCCTGGATACCGTCGCCTCCACGGACACGAATGCCCGGCTGAACTCGTTGCGCATCTCCACCGACGCCTCGGGCAACATCACCAATGTGAATTCGATGCAGGCGGTGCAGTGGACGACGGGCCCCGTTCCGCACAACAACACAAGCCGGTTCAATGCGGTCACGCTGGCCGGGGCGAACGGCGTCGGCACCCACAACTCCGCCTGCCAGACATTGGGCACGGGCAATAGCGGCGTGGCCGACACCTGCCTGTCCGCGGTGGTGACCGATACGTCTCGCAGCACCGGTTTCAATTCGCCGGTGAGCTACTCCATGGCCCAGACCCCGCCGCCCGTGACCGGCACGGCCGCCCCCATCCCCACGGTGTCCGAGTGGGGCCTGATCCTGATGGCCTCGCTGCTGGGCCTGTTCGGCATTGCACGCCTGCGCCGCCAGCGTTGATCTGCGCCCAGGCCTCGTGGCCAGGCAACAAACAACCCGCCGCTGGCGGGTTGTTTCGCTTGGGGACCAGCCCACCGTAGCGGCATGCAGCGGTCGCGATCAGCAAGGGCCTGTGCTGTGCACATTGAAACACAGCGAAGGGGCCGCTCACCGCGAGAGGCAGTGCCTCGCCACTATCATGGACCGCAGGCAGTGGCCACTGCCCTCCTGCGTCCCGCACATTCCCTTTCTTCAGAATCCGGTCCGCATGCCTTCAGGTCCTTCCACCCGCTCACCGTTCGACTTCTCTGGACTCGCCGATCAGATCGCGGCAGCCAGCCGCGCAGCCCTGTCCGAGATTTCCGCACGCTGCGGCGACGATCCCGTCCGTGCCTTCGCGCTCTACACCGACGATGGCGCCATGACGGTCTGCCCGGCGATGGCCACGGAGCGGCAATTGCACGTGCTCGTCGATGAGAACCCGGACGAGGCCGACTTCTACCGCTTCAGCCCGACCGAATGGCCCATGGAGGGCGAAGGCGCAGAACAGGCTTTCGATGCCCTCTGCACCCGGGTGCGCACGCACGTGATGGCGCTGGAAGGCGAACCGGAAGAAGACTCCACGGCATTCGAGGCCTTCCGCGAGGAGCTGCTGGAAACCTTCGTGCAGGTGCTGGAGCGCCTGCGTGCAGAAGACCCGGCATTCGCCGATCCACGGCTCATGCTGCTGGTCACGGTGTCGGATGGCGACGAAGACGCGTCCGTGCTCCGCCATCGCGTCGCCCGGCTGAACGGCCCCGATGTGCAGGAGCAGTTCGGGGCATGGACGGCCGCCTGGGAAGAATAGGGCCGCGCGGGCGATCCCGATCCATGCCGCCGGCGCGGCATGGCGGCTTTTCTCAGCTGCCCGCCACCTTCATGCGGTTGACCAGCAACGAGCCCACGGTCTTGGCACCGTAGTTGTAGGCGTCAGCGCCCACGGCCTCGATGCCCAGGAACATGTCCTTGAGGTTGCCGGCGATGGTGATCTCGTGCACGGGGAAGGCGATCTCGCCGTTCTCCACCCAGAAACCGCTGGCGCCGCGGGAATAGTCGCCGGTCACGTAGTTCACGCCCTGGCCCATCAGCTCGATTACGAACAGGCCCGTGCCGAGCTTCTTCAACATGGCGTCCAGGTCGTCGCCCGGCTGCGTGAGGCGCGAGGTGAGCACGAGGTTGTGCGAGCCCCCTGCATTGCCGGTGGTCTTCATGCCGAGCTTGCGGGCGGAATAGCTGCTGAGAAAGTAGCCCTGCACCTCGCCGGCATCCACCACCTTGCGCGGGGCCACGCGAACACCCTCTTCGTCGAAAGGCGAACTGCCCTTGCCGCGCGCGACGAACGGGTCCTCGTCGATGTCGATGTGTTCCGGGAAGACCCGGCGGCCCAGCGAGTCGAGCAGGAAGCTGCTCTTGCGATAGAGCGCCCCGCCGCTCACCGCCTGCGTGAAGCCGCCGAGCAGCCCCGCAGCCAGCGGCGATTCGAACAGCACCGCGCATTCGGTGGTGGGGATCTTGCGGCTGCCCAGGCGGCTCAGGGCGCGCTCGGCCGCATAGCGGCCCACGGCGGCGGGGGAGGACAGCTCGGCCGCATCGCGCATGGAGGAATACCACGCGTCGCGCTGCATCTCGGCATTGCGGCCCGGCAGCGAGGCGATGGGTGCCACCGAGATGCTGTGGCGCGAGCTGGCGTAGCCCCCCCGGAAGCCGTGCGTGTGCGCGCTGAAGAAATGGCTCTGCTGGGCCGAGACGGCAGCGCCCTCGCTGTTGGTGATGCGGCGGTGCGTGCGCAGCGCCGCGTCCTCGCATTCCAGCGCGATGCGGGCGGCCTCTTCGCTGGTGATGGCCCAGGGATGGAACAGGTCCAGCTCGCGGTGCGTGCCGGGGGCGGCCACGTCCGACACGTCGGGCAGGCCGGCTACCGGGTCTTCGGCGGTGAAGCGGGCGATATCGTAGGCAGCCTGCACGGTCTGCTCGATGGCGCGTTCGGAGAAGTCCGACGTGCTGGCGTTGCCCCGGCGGTTGCCCACGTACACGGTGATGCCCAGCGACTTGTCGCGGTTGCGTTCCACCGTCTCCAGCTCGCCCTTGCGCACGCTCACCGACAGCCCGCAGCCCTCGGAAGCCTCGGCGCCCGCATCGGTGGCACCCAGGCGCAGCGCGTGGGCCAGTGCCCGGTCCACCAGTTCCTCGAACACGCCGCGGCTGTAGCTGAAGCCGTTGCCGGCATCGCCGCCGGCAGGGACGGACGCGGGAGCGGAAGGGTGGGAGGGAGAGGCAGCAGCGCGGGCTGCGGTACGGGGGCGGGTGGTCTTCATATCGCCGGCTATGATACTTGCCGCCTTCCGCCCCCGCCCAGGGCCTCTTTTTGTCCCCTCTCCCATGTCCCGCAAACCCAAAAAAGGCTATTTCGTGAAGGGCCATTTCGTCGCCGAAGGCAGCGAACTGGACCTGCAGCTCAAGGCCGAGCTCAAAGGCACGACCGAAGCCAGCCGCACCGATCTCAAGCGCGAGAGCGATGCGCTGCAGCAGCTCGGCCAGGACCTGCTCACGCTGCGCAGCGACCTGCAGGCGCGCCTGCAACTGCCCGACAAGCTGCAGGACGCGCTGGCCGAAGCGCGGCGCATCACCAATTTCGAAGGCAAGCGCCGGCAGATGCAGTACGTGGGCAAGCTCATGCGCCAGCTCGACGAATCGGTGGTGATCGCCGCGCGCGCCGCGCTGGACGAGCAGCACAACGGCTCGGCCGCGGAAAAGCTCGCGCTGCACGAAGCGGAGCAATGGCGCGAGCGGCTGATCGCGGACGACGGCGCCCTGCCCCTCTGGATGGAGCGCTTCCCGCGCACCGACACCCAGCAGCTGCGTGCACTGATCCGCCAGGCCCGCAAGGACGCACCCGAAGGCAAGGAGGCCAACGTACAGGTTTCCGAAGGCCTCGCGCCGCGCAAGGGCCGCGCCTACCGAGAGCTGTTCCAGTTGGTGCGCACGCAGATGGACGAAGCCGCCCTGCACGCTCGCCACGAAGAGACCGAGCGCGATGCATGAGGCCCTGCCCCCGCCCGAGCCGGTACGCATCGGCATCGTGTCGGTGAGCGACCGCGCGAGCCGCGGCGTTTACGAGGACAAGGGCCTGCCCGCGCTGCGCGACTGGCTGGAGCGCGCGCTGCACAACCCGGTGCATTTCGAGGAGCGGCTGATCCCCGACGAACAGGAGCGCATCAGTGCCACGCTGATCGATCTGGTGGACGGCGCGGGCTGCCACCTGGTGCTGACCACCGGCGGCACGGGCCCTGCCCCGCGCGATGTGACCCCCGAGGCCACGCTGGCCGTGGCGCACCGCGAGATGCCGGGCTTCGGCGAGCAGATGCGGCAGATCGGCCTGCGCTTCGTGCCCACGGCCATCCTGTCGCGGCAGGTGGCGGTGATCCGCCACGGCAGCCTGGTCATCAACCTTCCGGGGCAGCCCAAGGCCATCGCGGAGACGCTCGAAGGCCTGAAGGACGCCGAGGGCAAGACGGCCGTGCCGGGCATCTTCGCGGCCGTGCCCTACTGCATCGACCTGATCGGCGGCCCCTACCTGGAGACGCGCGAGGCGGTGTGCAAGGCATTCAGGCCCAAGGACGCACGCAGGCCGGCACGGCCGGAGTGAACCCGTAGCGCGCCGGGACTGGCGCGAACCTGGGCCCGACAGTACCATGCGGCGCCCGGGCCCTCGCCCGCTCGACCCAAGTCCATGTCCACACTCCTCCTCGCCCTGGTGCAACTGGCCTTCCTCTTGGCCATCCTGGTGATGTTCTATCGCCACCGCAGCCTGAAACGCCGCCAGGATGCACTGGTCCAGGAACTCAAAGGGGTGCAGTACTGGCGCATCAACGTCGCCCGTCCGCGCTTTTTCCGCAGCTGGCTGCGGCTGCTGCCGTTCGAAGGCAAGGGTGTGCTGATCGCCGAGGGCGACGATGCCGTGCGCATGAAGGGGTTCTGGAACAAGGACGGGCACCCGTTCGACGTGCCGATCGACCTGCGCCACAGCCGCGCCGAATGGCTGGGCAACCGCAACCTGAGGGCGGGCAACCTGTACTGGGCCCAGCTGGAGACACCGCGCGGCACCATCGTGTTCAGTGCGGACACGGGCATGAATGCGCTGCAGTCGCGCGAGGCGTTGTCCGACATCTTCCGCGCGGTCTTCACCGGGCAGGAGCTCACCGAGGCGCAGACACAGGACTTCGCGCTCGAGAAGAACCCGCGCAGCGTGCTGGCGATGGTGCTGTTTTTCGGTTTGCTGTTCTTCGCGCTGATCGACACCTTCGCCATTTCACGCTTCGAACTCACCGATGCGCAGATCGGACGCATCCTGCGCCATCCGCTCACGTGGGTGGGCACCCTGTCGGCCGCGGCCCTCGCCTACCTGCTGGCCTACCGGCACCTGCTGGGGGGCGACGTGCCCGCCCGCGAATCCAATGTGCTGGCCCTGATGCTGGTCGCCGTGATGGCCGGCAGCGCCTTGCCGCTGGCCAAGCGCATCGACCAGGTGCTCGCGCAGGCACCGTCGCGCAACTACGACTACCGGGTCACCGGCACCGCACACCTCAAACCCGTCGATCCCACCCTGGGACTGCCGGCGATGCGATTCCCGCGGGCGAAGGAATACTGGGAGCAGTTTCCCACCGGGTCGGTCTATCCCATTCCGTACCTGCGCGGGCCGATGGGGCTGTGGCAGCTCGACCATGCGGCGTTCGACGCACCGCTGCGCGCCTTCTACGCAAAGCGCTGATAAAGCCGGGACGCGCTCCGCCTATTTGCCCACCAGCGCGTTGAGCTTCTCGGCCTCGAACTGCTCGTTGCGGTTGGCGTCGCACGGCACGCAGTCGCTGGCCTGCGGCGCCGCCTGGGAGAGCTTTTCGATGGCAGCCCAGAGCAGCGCGATCTGGCGCTCCTGCGACGAAGCGTTGTCGATCAACCCGCGCATCGCCTGGGAGAGCGGGTCGTCTTCCTGCGTGACGCCATAGGCCGAGAACGCGCGGGGCTCGGGCCGCGGCGGGCTGGCGGCCTCGGTGACATCGGCGCTCTGCCCTGCCCTGGAAGGAATGATGCGCGCGGGAATACCCACGGCCGTGGCACCGGCGGGCACGGGCTTGATGACCACGGCATTGCTGCCGATCTTGGCGCCATCGCCCACCTCGAAACCGCCCAGCACCTTCGCGCCCGCGCTGACGACCACGTCGCGGCCCAGCGTGGGATGGCGCTTGGCGCCCTTGTAGAGCGACGTGCCGCCCAGGGTGACGCCCTGGTAGATGGTGCAGCCGTCGCCGATCTCGGCGGTCTCGCCCACCACCACGCCCATGGCGTGGTCGAAGAAGACCCGCTCGCCGATCTTCGCGCCGGGATGGATCTCGATGCCGGTGAGCCAGCGCGCGAAATGCGAGATGAAGCGCCCGGGCCACTTGAGGCCATGCGTCCAGCACCAGTGCGCAGGCCGGTGCAGCCAGATGGCATGCAGGCCGGGATAACAGGTGACCACCTCCCAGGTACTGCGGGCCGCGGGGTCGCGGTCGAGGATGCACTGGATGTCTGAGCGCAGGCGGTCGAACATGGGAAGGGGGCTCGTGGAATGGGCGCGGGGCGGGAATCGGCCTTGCAGTCTATCGCTTCGCCTGCGCCGCTTCCGACATGGCCTTGGCGACACCGCGCAGGATGTGGATTTCCTCGGGGGTGGGTTGCGCGCGGTTGAAAAGCTGGTTGAGCCGCGGCATGAGTTTCTTGGGCGCGGCCGGGTCGAGGAAGCCGATGTCCACCAGCGCGCGCTCCCAGTGCGCGAGCATGCCGGCCACCTGGGCGGCGTCGGCGGGCGCGGACGCGGGTGCGGCGTCCCGCACGGGAAAGCCGCCGAGCGCGAGCCGCCATTCGTAGGCGATCACCTGGATGGCCGCGCCCAGGTTGAGCGAGCCGAAGCCGGGGTTGGTGGGAATGGAGAGCGCGACATGGCAGCGGTACACGTCCTCGTTCGCCATGCCGAAGCGCTCGGAGCCGAACAGGAAGGCGACACCCGCCTCCCCTGCCGCAGCCGCCGGTGCGGAGGCGGGATCGGTGTCCGTGGGTGGCACGGGGGCCACGCCCCCTTCCAGGGCCAGTTCGGCCAGGGGATGGCCCGCATCGGCGGACTGCCTGCGCACCAGCCATTCGAAATGCTCGCGCGGCGAGCGGGTGGGCGGGCCGAAATCGCGTGGCGTCATCGCGGTGGCGCACAGGTGGCTGATGCCGTCCAGGGCTTCGTCCAGCGTGGCGACGATACGGGCGTTCTCCAGCACGTCGAGCGCTCCGCTCGCGCGCTGGATGGTCTCTTCGCGCCGCAGCACGTTGGGCCAGCGCGGGGCCACCAGGACCAGATCCCCGAAGCCCATGGTCTTCATGGCGCGGGCGGCGGCGCCGACGTTGCCGGCATGGCTGGTCTGGATGAGGATGAAGCGGGTTTTCATGGGAAGCGGCACAGCGGGAAGGACGCGCGATTGTCGCCGCTGCGGCCCTCCTACCCCGCTCCCGGTCCTGCCGGCTTGCCGAGCCGTCAGTGCAGGCCGACCGACCTGCCGGTCTCCCGACCGGATATTCCGCGGTCCTGCGGCCTCTCGGACTGCGGCACGGAACGCAGGGCGGACAGGTAATCCTCGCGCCACTTCGCGAGGTCCTCCGTCTTCACGTTGTCCAGCAGCCGGCCGTGGCGCTCCTTGCGCTCATCCAGCGGCATGGAGAGCGCCGCCTCGTAGGCCTGCGCGATGGCGGACCGGTCCGCCGGCGGGACCAGGATCGCATCCTGGAGCTGGTGCGCCGCACCGGCGCCGCGGGAGAGGACCAGCGCCCCGGGATCGCGCTCATCCTGCGAGGCGACATACTCCTTTGCGACCAGGTTCATGCCGTCGGCCACGGAAGTCACCACGCCCACCCGGCCCATGCGGTAGATCTCCGGCAGCGCGCTTCGCCTGACCGGCTCGGCGAAGTACAGGATGGGCGTCCAAGACGGCGTCCCGTACTTACTGTTGATGCCGTCCACCATCTTCTGCGTCCTGCGCGCCAATGCGGCATAGGCCGGCACCTCCGGGCGGGACGGCGCACCGATCTGCACGAAGGTCACTTTCTCGTGGAGGTCCAGGCGGTCTTCCAGCAATTGCCCGAGCGCGGCGAACCGATCGGGCACGCCCTTGGAGTAATCCAGCCGTTCCACCCCCACCATGAGGAGCCGCCCTTCAGCCTTCTCGGCGCGCATGCGCTCCAGGACACCACCGGGCCCGGTGTCGGGCTCATGCGCCATCAGGCCCTGGATATCAATGCCGATCGGGAAGTCGCGCACCTGCACCTGGCGCCCGAAAGCGCGCAACTGGCTTCCGTCCGCGGCGGCGTCCCCGATGCGCTCCTCGCGCACATAGCCCTGGAGGTTCTCTACGTCCCGGGGTATCTGCATGCCCACCAAGTCATAGGAGAAAAGCGACTCCACCAGCTCCCTGTGCTCCGGAATGGCCCGGAAGACCCCTGGTTCCGGGAACGGGATGTGGTTGAAGAAGCCCATGCGCTGCCGGCACCCGAGCCGGCGCAATTCCTGCGCGAGCGGGATGAGGTGGTAATCATGGATCCACAGCACGTCGTCCTGCTGCAGCAACGGGGCGAGCTGCGCGGCGAAAATCCGGTTGACCTGGCGATAGACGCCGTACTGGCCCGGCCGGATGTCGGCCCAGCCGGCACTGCCGTGCATCACGGGCCAGAGCACCGAATTGCTGTAGCCCGCGTAGTACTGCCTGGACTGGGTACGACTGAGGTCCATGCCCACCAGGGTGGATTGGCCGAACGCCTGCTTGTGCACACTGGGCGTACCAGGCCGTCCGCCGATGGCGCCGCTCCATCCCATCCAGAGGCCGGGGTTGTCGTGCATGGTGTCGGCCAGGGCAACGGCCAGGCCGCCGGCAGCGGGCTTCGATGGGTCCACCATGCGGTTGGAAACGACGACCAGCCGGTTCTGCGGCGGGCGCTGCCGCTGCCGGGTTTCCGGCTGCGCCGGACCCGAACCGTCGAACGGCCTCTTGCGCCGGGGCTGGATCGCAGCGCGCTCCAGTGCCCTGCCGGCTGGAGGTGGGCGCTCGGAGACCGCATGGCGGGCCTCGCCCCCTACCTGGAATGCTGGAGGGGCCGCGCTGCGGCGCGCTCCGGATACGTGTCGGACCATGGTGGATTCCTTAATTTCTGGATAATGCCCCTTGATTGAAAATGCAGGGCTCAACCGCGGCTCCCGGATATGGAATACGAATAGCCACCGAGAGCACGGCCATTTTTTTGCGGATTTCCTCGGCGGAGCCCTGAGCAGGCCTGGGGGCAGGACAGACCGGATGGCGCTCCGGAAATCGTTGAATACAGTCTATTGAAATTTTTATTGCATTCATTCTCATCAATCAAATGATTGAAAATATTATTCGGAAATAATATTTCTCGAGAAAATTTCGTTTCCGCATAATTACTTTCACCCCAGAAAGGAGTCGGAAAACCCGCAGACCGTGCGCCCTCCCGAGCCAGCAGACGACAGTGCCTGTCAGGCACTTGGGACATGCCTCCCGGCAGCCACGAACGTCCACAGCAGCCCCTCCCCGGGGTTCGTGTAGCATCCGCGCCCTCCCGCCATGGATCACATCGCCGTCCGCCACCTGCACAAGTCCTACCGCATCCACGAGCGCGACCCCGGCGTGCTCGGCGCGCTGCGGGCCCTGGCACGCCCGCGCTACCGCACGGTCGCGGCGCTGTCGGATGTGTCGTTCAGCCTGCAGCGGGGCGAGATGCTGGGTTTCATCGGGCCGAACGGCGCCGGCAAGTCCACCACCGTCAAGATCCTCTCGGGCATCCTGCGGCCCGACGGCGGCCGCGTGGAGATCGACGGACGCGATCCCTTCACCGAACGCGAGCGGCACGTCGCGCGCATCGGGGTGGTGTTCGGGCAACGCACCCAGCTGTGGTGGGACCTGCCGGTGGGCGACGGCTTCGCGCTGCTGCGCGACATCTACCGCGTCGATCCTCAGCGCTTTGCCCGCACACGCGACGAACTGGTGGCACTGCTGCACCTGGAGCGCGTGCTCGACCAGCCCGTGCGCCAGCTGTCCCTGGGCCAGCGCATGCGTGCGGAAATCGCCGCGGCCCTGCTGCACGAGCCGGACATCCTCTTCCTGGACGAGCCGACCATCGGCCTGGATGCGCCCTCCAAGCTCGCGGTGCGCGACTTCGTGCGGCGGGCCAACCGGGAACGCGGCACCACCGTCCTGCTCACGACCCACGACATGCACGACATCGAGGCGCTGGCCGAACGGGTGATCGTGATCGGCCACGGCCGGGTGCTGGCCGACTGCGGCGTGGACGCGCTGCGGGCCCAGGTGGCGGCGGCGCGTCCCGACGACGAGGACATGACCATCGAGGCCGTGATCGCGCGCTTCTACGCGATGCACGGCGCCGCCGAAGGATGACGGCGATGGCCCCGGCCGCGCTCCTGCGCCCCTACCGGGCAGCGTTCGCTTCGCGCTTCCTCGTGATGCTGCAGTACCGGGCCGCGGCCTGGGCCGGCTTCATCACGCAGTGCTGGTGGGGCGGCCTGAAGGCCATGGTGATGGCGGCGTTCTACGGCGGTGCGGCGGCCGCGGCGGCACCGCTGTCGCTGGCACAGGCCATCACCTACACCTGGCTGGCACAGGGGCTGTTCGCCCTCCTGCCCTGGAGCGCCGACCCGGAACTGGCGCAGTCGGTGCGCACCGGGGCCGTGGCCTACGACCGGCTGCGGCCGGTGGACGCCTATGCGCTGTGGTTCGCCCGCTCCGCCGGATGGATCACCGCGCGGGTGCTGCCGCGGGCCGCGCTCATGGCTGCGTTCACCGGGGTGGTCCTGCCGGTGGCCGGCCTGGAGGGCTGGGCGCTGCAGCCCCCGGCCGGCTGGATGGCGGCGGCGACGTTCGCCCTGTCGCTGCTGCTGGCGCTGGTGCTCTCCACGGCGTTCGTGATGCTGCTCAACGTGGTCACGGCGGCAGCGCTCAACGAGCGGGGCATCAATACGCTGGCCGGTCCGGTCGTCATCGTGTTCTCCGGCAACCTGCTGCCCCTGGCGCTGCTGCCCGACGGCTGGCAGGCCGCCCTGCTGCTGCAACCGCTCGCGGGCATCGTGGACATTCCGGCACGCATCTATTTCGGGCAGCTGGCGGGCACGGAAGCGCTGGCAGGGCTGGGCCTGCAGTGCTTCTGGGTACTGGCGGCCGCGGGGCTGGGTCGCGTCCTGCTGCAGCGCACCCTGCGCAACCTGGAGGTGCAGGGCGGATGAAGCCACGGCCCATGGGATCGGCGGCGCTGTTCCTGCGCCTCGCGCTGGCATCGCTGAGCGGGCAGGCGCGCTACCCCGCGTCGGCGCTGATGCTCACCATCGGCCAGGGCCTGGTGACGGGCATCGAGGCGATGGCGGTCTGGGCGCTGTTCCACCGGTTCGGCGACGTGCAGGGCTGGCGCATCGGCGAGGTGGCCGTGTTCTACGGGCTGGTGAACTGCATGTTCGCCATCGCCGACGCGCTGGGCCGGGGTTTCGACACGCTGGGCACGCAGTTCCTGCGCACGGGGGCCTTCGACCGCCTGCTGCTGCGCCCGCGCCCGGTGTGGCTGCAACTGATGGCGCACGACGTGCGCATCAGCCGCGCGGGGCGCCTGTTGCAGGGGCTCGCCGTGCTGGCCTTCGGCACGGTCCATGCCGAGGTGGCCTGGACGGCGCAGACCGTGGCGCTGGCCGTGTTCGCCGTGGCCGGCGGCGTGGCGCTGTTCCTGGGCATCCTGGTGCTGCAGGGGACGCTCTCGTTCTGGACCACCGAGAGCCTGGAGGTCGCCAACGTGCTCACCTACGGGGGCGTGGAGGCGGCCCAGTACCCGCTGGCGCTGTACGCCCGCTGGCTGCGGCGCCTGCTCACGTTCGCCGTGCCGCTGGCCTGCGTGGCCTACTACCCCGTGCTGCCGATCCTGGGGCGGGCCGATCCGCTCGGCGCACCCGCCTGGGTGGGCTGGGTTTCGCCGCTCGCGGGCTTCGCCTTCCTCGCGGCGGCGTTCGGCGCCTGGAGCGTGGGATTGCGGCGCCACGCATCCACCGGCAGCTGAAATTCGCCAAGGGCGCTAAAATACCCGGTTATCGCGCCCGCATCGCCGGGCAATTGCCCTTGCCGTCCCCTGCGGCGCCAGCTCCTTCCTCACAATTCATGTCGTCCAATCTGCACCCCATGCTCAACGTGGCCATCAAGGCCGCTCGCGCCGCAGGCGCCATCATCAACCGCGCGGCGCTTGACGTCGAGGCGGTGCGCGTTTCGCAGAAGCAGATCAACGACTTCGTGACCGAGGTGGACCACGCGAGCGAGCAGGCCATCATCGAGACCCTGCTCACCGCCTATCCGGGCCATGGCATCCTCGCCGAGGAATCGGGCAGCCAGTACGGCGCGAAGGATTCGGAATTCATCTGGGTCATCGACCCGCTGGACGGCACCACCAACTTCATCCATGGCTTTCCCGTCTATTGCGTGAGCATCGCGCTCATGGTGCGCGGCAAGGTCGAGCAGGCCGTCATCTACGACCCGACGCGCAACGACCTGTTCACGGCCACCAAGGGCCGCGGCGCCTACCTGAACGAGCGGCGCATCCGCGTGTCCAAGCGCACCCAGCTCAAGGAAAGCCTGCTGTCCACCGGCTTCCCGTTCCGCCCGGGCGACAACTTCAAGACCTACCTGCACATCATGTCCGACGTGATGCAGCGCACGGCCGGCCTGCGCCGCCCCGGCGCGGCCGCGCTGGACCTCGCCTACGTGGCGGCCGGCTTCACCGAAGGTTTCTTCGAGACGGGCCTGTCCATCTGGGACGTGGCGGCCGGCTCGCTGCTGGTGACCGAGGCCGGCGGCCTGGTGGGCAATTTCACGGGCGAGGCCGACTTCCTGGAGCAACGCGAGTGCCTGGCGGCCACGCCCCGCATCTACGGCCAGCTCGTGCCGATCCTCTCCAAGTACAGCAAGTTCGCCAGCGCGGGCGACAAGGCCGCGGTGCGCCAGGCCGTGCGCAACGACACGCCGGCCGGAGAGGCGGTCGCGGCGGATGGCGATATGGACGCGGAGCTCCCGCAGGAGGCGCCCGAAGCCCACGGCGGAGAAGCGGCGCCGCGCGCACCGTTCTGAAAGCTGTCGCCGTGCCGGCCGCTTACGGCCCGGCACGGCTTCAATCCGGATCCGGGTACTTCAGCGCGATCTGCCGGAAATCCTCGGCCAGGTCCACGAAGGCATCGACCATGTCCGGGTCGAAATGGGCTCCGCGGCCCTTGATGATGGTGGTGCAGGCCTGCTCGTGCGAGAAGGCCGGCTTGTACACGCGCTTGCTGATGAGCGCGTCGTACACGTCGGCCACCGCCATCAGCCGCGCCGAGACGGGAATCGCATCGCCCGCCAGCCCCAGCGGGTAACCGCTGCCGTCCCACTTCTCCTGGTGGCTGTAGGCGATTTCCTTGGACACGCTCAGGAACGCCACCCGCATGCCCAGCCGCCGCTCGGCGTTCTCGATGGCGTCGCGGCCGAGCGTGGTGTGGGTCTTCATGACCTCGAACTCCTCGGCGGTGAGCTTGCCCGGCTTGAGGAGGATGCTGTCGGGAATGCCGATCTTGCCGATGTCGTGCAGCGGCGCGGATTTGTAGAGCAGGTCGATCATGCGCTCGTTGAGCACCGCCTCGAAGCGCGGATGGCGCGCCAGCCGCTCGGCCAGGGCCTTGACGTAGAGCTGCGTGCGCCGGATGTGGTTGCCGGTTTCGTTGTCCCGCGTTTCCGCGAGCGAGGTCATGGCCATGATGGTCACGTCCTGGATGGCCTGCACTTCCAGCGTCCGCAGGGCCACCTCGCGCTCGAGGTAGGCGCTCTTGTCGCGCAGGAAATCCGCCGTGGCCTTCAGCGTGAGGTGGGTGTGCACCCGCGCCAGCAGGATGGGCGGGCTGATCGGCTTGGTGATGTAGTCCACCGCGCCCACCGACAGGCCGCGCCGCTCGTCCTCCGGCGTGCTGCGCGCGGTCAGGAAGATGACGGGAATGTCGCGCGCGGCGGGATGCGCCTTGAGCTGCCGGCAGACCTCGTAGCCGTCCAGGCCGGGCATCATGATGTCGAGCAGGATCAGGTCGGGCGGCGCGTCGGACTGGGCGATGCGCAGCGCCTTCTCGCCGTGGTTGGCCACCTTGACGAGGTAATGGTCGCGCAGCAGCGTGGCCATGAGCGCGAGGTTGTCGGGGGTGTCGTCCACCACCAGCACCGTGGCGATGGTCCGGTCCTTGAGCATGGGGTCATCGGAGAGCAGGGAAGTGTCCATGGTGGTGCTGAGCCTGTGTCTTTCGGATGGCCTGCGGCGCGGAGATCGGCCCGCCTCACGCGGCGCCGGAAACGATGGAAGGCTCCGGCGGCGCGTCGATGACCGCCAGGGCATGCTCGAAATCGAAATCGCGGATGTGCGTTTCCGCGGCGGCGAAACCGGGCCCGAGGGCGCGGCGCAGCAGCACGGCCTGCTGCTGCAGGAACTCCACGGCACCGGGATCGTCGGCACGCAGCAGCGTGCGCAGCTGCGCGAGCGCGGATTGCTGCGCGGCCTCGGTGCCACCGTCGGAGGCATCGGCCGCCGCCGCGGCACCCGCCTGGGCCGCTCCCGGCTGCGCCCCCGCGAGGCGCCACTGCGCCAGGCCGAGCAGCAGGGCATCGAGCCGGTCGCACACCACCAGGGCCTGGGCGGAGACATCGCCCCCGGCCCCGTCGGCGCGCAGCGCCTGTTCCAGCTGGTGCGCAGCGTGTGCCAGCGGTATGGCGCCGATGTTGCCGGCCACCGACTTGAGCGTGTGCGCCAGCCGCTCTGCCACGCCGCGGTCCCCGCCGTGCAGCGCGGCCTGCAGGGCGGCGGCGGTGTCGCGCTGCCCGTCCATGAAGCGCCGCAGCAGGTCGCCATAGAGCGCAGGCCGGCCCAGGGCGCGCTGCAGGCCGGCGGCAATGTCCAGCCCCTCCACGCCGCCCGGCAGCGCCTCCGGCGCCCCGCCCTGCCCCGCACCGGCCGGCGGCGCGTCGCCCACGGCACCGCCGATGCCGATGCCCGGCCGCGGGCGCACCCACCGGGCCAGCGCGCGCCAGAGCATGCCCGGCTCGATCGGCTTGGGAACGTGGTCGTTCATGCCGGCCTCGAAGCAGCGGCGCCGGTCGGCCTCCATCGCGTTCGCGGTCATCGCGATGATGGGCAGGCGCGCGTGCCGCGGATCGGTGCGCAGGCGGCGCGTGGCCGTCTCGCCGTCCATCACGGGCATCTGCATGTCCATGAGCACCACGTCGTACTCGGTGTGCGCCACGCAGTCCAGCGCCGCCTGCCCGTGGGCCGCCACGTCCACGATGAAGCCGGCGCCGCGCAGCAGCTCCACGGCCACGAGCTGGTTCAGTTCGTTGTCCTCCACCAGCAGCACGGAGGCGCCGCGCAGCTGCGGTGGCGGCTGGTCGTCGTCGGGCCGCGCCAGGTGCGCGTGGGCCGGCAGCCAGCCGTGGGCCAGCGGCTGCGCCAGGGTGTCGTAGAGCAGCGACGCGCTCACCGGCTTGACCAGCACCGTCTCGATACCCTGCTCCCGCGCGGCGGGCATGATCTCGTCGCGGCCGTAGGCCGTGACCATGAGCATCTGCGGTGCCTGGTCCAGGCCCAGTTCGTGGATGCGCCGGGCCAGCTCGATGCCGTCCATGCCCGGCATGCGCCAGTCGATGAGCAGCAGCCCGTAGGGCTCGCCGTCCGCCGCGGCATCCCGCAGCATGTCCAGCGCCTGCGCGCCCGCATGGGATTCTCGGGTCTCGAAGCCCATGTTGCGCAGCATTTCCGAGAGCACGGCGGCGGCCGTGTGGTTGTCGTCCACGATGAGCACGCGCCCGTTGCGCAGCGCGGGCGGCAGGGGCGGCGCGTGCAGCGCGCTCTCCGCGCATTCGAGCGGCAGCATGACCCAGAAGGTCGAGCCTTCGCCCACGGCGCTCTCGGCGCCCACCTCGCCGCCCATGAGCTCGGCCAGGTTCTTGGAGATGGCCAGCCCCAGGCCGCTGCCGCCGAAGCGCCGCGTGGTGGAGGCATCGGCCTGCTGGAAGCTCTGGAAGAGCCGGCCCATCTGCTCGGGCGCCACGCCGATGCCCGTGTCGCGCACCTCGAAGCGCAGCAGCACGCGCCGGCCGTGGCGCTCCACCACCCGCACGCGCACGTGGATCTCGCCGCGCTCGGTGAACTTGATCGCGTTGTTGGCGAAATTGATGAGGATCTGGCCCAACCGCAGGGCATCGCCCACGAGGTGGGGCGGCACGTCGGGAGCCACGTCGAGCACCAGCTCCAGCCCCTTCACGCCGGCCTTGTAGCCCACTACGTCGGCCATGCCTTCCAGCACGCGGTCGAGCATGAAGGGCTGCTTTTCCACGACCAGCTTGCCGGCCTCGATGCGCGAGAAATCCAGGATGTCGTTGATCACCCCCAGCAGGTGCTGGCCGGCCTGCTGGATCTTGGCGACGTAGTCGGCCTGGCGCGGCGTGAGCCCCGACTTGAGCGCGAGGTGCGACATCCCGATGATGGCGTTCATCGGGGTGCGGATCTCATGGCTCATGTTGGCCAGGAAGTTGGATTTGAGCGCCGTGGTTTCCTCGGCCAGTTCCTTGGCCCGGCGCAGCTCGCGCTCGGCCCGCTGGCGGTCGGTGATGTCCACCAGCGTGCCGATGGAGCCGCCGGGCGATCCGTCGGGCCGCTGGAAGCCGTGCATCCAGAACAGCGTGTGGTGGATCTCTCCGTCGGCATAGGTGAGATCGACCTCCTTGTGGATCGGCGGCCCGCCGGCGCGGATGGTGCGGGCGTCGGCCTCGAATTCGGCGCGCTCGGCCTGGTTGAGGAAGCCCGCCTCGTGCACCGTCTTGCCCAGGAAGTCCTCCCGGCGGATGCCGAAGGCTTCCTCGTAGGCCCGGTTGAATCCCCGGTAGCGCCCGTCCCCGTCCTTGTGGAACAGAGGGATCGGAATGGCGTCCACCAGCGCCTGCTGGAACGCGAGCTGGTCCGCCAGGCGGGCTTCCAGCTGCTTCTGCTCATGCACGTCCACCTGCACGCCGATGAGCCGCCGCGCCCGCCCCTCGGCATCCCGCTCGATGCGCGCCGAGCACAGCAGCCAGCGCTCGCTGCCGTCCGGACGCACCACGCGCCAGGAATCCTGCAGGCCGGTGGCTCTTCCTGCCAGGGCGGCATCCAGGCGCGCCTGCACGCGCGGCCGGTCCTCCATGTGCAGGCTGTCCATCCAGTCAACCAGCCGCAGTCCCTGGGGCCGGTGCGGCAACCCGTAGAGGGACCCGAGCTTCTCGCTGAACACCAGGTGGTCGCGCGCCAGGTCGAGGTCGAAGACACCGACGCGGCCGGCCTCCTGCGCCAGGATCAGGCGCTCGTTCATCTCGCGCATGGCTGCCTCGGCGCGCCGCGCCTCGGTGACATCCTCGACCACCCAGATGCAGGCATGCGCGTAGCCCTGCAGCGGCAGCAGGCGGCCCGAAAGCCGCGCCTCGAAAACCGTGCCGTCCCGGCGCACCAGCCGCGCGACCTCCCGCACGGATTCACCGGCTTCCAGCCGGCCCTCGATGCGCGCCATGAAGCGCCGGTGGAGCTCCTCGCCGCCGAAGATGGTTTCCACCCTGCGCCCCTCCAGCTGCCCGGGCTGCACGCCCAGCAGCTCCAGGCAGGCGGGGTTGAAGCGCAGCAGGCGGTCGTCGGCCACGATCAGCACGGGCGGGGCGTTATCGAAGATGGCCGTCTGCTGCGCGAGCGCGTCATTGAGTTCGCGCTCGCGCCGCTGCAGTTCCTGGTGGGCCGTGATGCGCTCGGTCACGTTCTCGTGCAGGCCCACGATCGCGATGCGCCGGCCACGGTCGTCGAACACCGGCGAAAGCGTCGCCTCGTCGTGGTAGATCGTGCCGTCCTGCCGCTGGTTGATGAATTCGCCGCGCCAGGGCAGGCCCGCGATCAGCCGCGACCACATCTGCCGGTAGGTTTCGGGCGGCGTCTGCCCCGAGGCCACCAGCGAGGGCTTGCGGCCGCGCACCTCGTCCAGGCTGTATCCCGTATTGGCCTCGTACTGCGAATTGACCCAGTCGATGCGGCCCTCGGCATCGGTGATGACCACCGCCACGGGGCTGGACTGCAGCGCCGCGCCCAGCACGCGGAAGCGCTCCATCGCCAGCGCCATGCGCGCCCGGTGGCGCATCATGTCCAGCAGCATGCCGCCCAGCACCACCAGCAGCGCGAACACGCCCACGCCGATCTGCCAGCGCTGCGGCGCAGGCAGCAGCGCATGCAGGTCGTCGAGCATCACCAGCTGCCACGGGCCGTCCGGGTCGTGCCATTCGAGATTGCGGCGCTCCACCGCATAGCGAACGCCCCCCACCACGGCCTCGCGCGCATCCGGACGGAACGGCAGGGCCTGCGCCACGCCGTTGTCGAACAGCGTGCCGAACTGGCGCTGCCGCCGGATCGCGTCGATGCGCTCCTGCGTCAGCGGCGGCGCGATGGCATAGCGCCACTCCGGCTGCGTGGCTGCGAAGGCCACGCCCTGCGGCGACAGCAGCGCCATCGGGTAGCCCGAGCGCTGCAGCTGGGTTTCCACCGGCTCGAAGGACATCTTCACCAGCACCACCCCCACGATCACGCTCGCGGGCGTATCGCCCTCGTAGAGCGGCGCCGCGTAGTACAGCCCGCGGTCCTGCGAATTCGAGCCAAGCGCGGGATACACGTTCACCGCGCCGCGCATCGCCTGCAGGAAATAGGGCCGGTGGGACAGATCCATCCCGAGGGCCGGAGAGGCTGGCGTCTCGTGCGCCACCACCCGGCCGCCGGCATTCAGCACGTACACGCCGCTCAACAGGAAACGGCCGCGCACCACGGCCAGGCGGGCCAGCGCCTCCGGCGCGTTGGGCGGCAGCGTGCCGAGCGCGACGGCCTTCAGCGCGGGCTCGCTCAGGCCCAGCAGGGCCACCGCACCCAGCAGCGGGCTGCCGGCGGTCTGGCCCATCAGCACCTCGGCGGCATGGCCCAGCAGGCCCTCCCGCTCCTGCGCGCGGCCGGCTTCCCGCCATTCCGCCACGGCGGCCACCGCCAGCCAGGCGCCGATGGCAGACAGCACCACTACCACGGCCCAGCCCCGCAGCCACTGGCCGTCGCGCTGGGCCACCTTGTCGAACAACGCGGACAGGCTGCCCAGGCGCGGGCTCATGCGCATGGACGCTCCCGGAACGCCAACCCGCCCAACCCACAGCGACCCGGCGGACCATGCCGCAGGCGGTGCCGCCGCGGCAAGTCCTGCCGCGGGGGGGCCACAGGAACAGGAGGGGTTTCGGCAGGCACAGTCGCTTTGAACCTTCGCAAACGGCAGGAAACACACCACACGTGGATGGGCCACGCGCACATGGAGCCCACAGTATGGCAAAAGGTAACAAAGCATGGATTTTTTTACACACCTCTCTCCCTGGGTGGCGACGGCGGTCGCGGCGCTGATCGCCGTCACGGCCGCCGCGGTGGTGCACCGCATCGCGGCCCTCGTGGCCCTGCGCGCCACGCGTGGCGTGCCCGTCCTGCACACGGTGGTGCAGGCCTGCGTGCCCGTGGCGCGGGTGCTGCTGCCCCTGGCGGCACTGCAGGTCGTCTGGGTGGCGGCGAACGATGCGCAACCCTACATCGGCACCGTCCGGCACACGGGCGGGCTGGCGCTGATCGCGGCCGTGGCCTGGCTGCTGGTGGCCGGCATCGGCGGCCTGGCCGACGGGGTGATCGCCCGCTACCCGGCCGACGTGGAGGACAACCTCGCGGCGCGGCGCATCGCCACCCAGGCGCGGGTGCTGTCGCGCACCGCCATGACGGGCGTGGTGATGGCCGCCCTCGCCCTGATGCTGATGACGTTTCCCGGCGCGCGGCAGGTCGGGGCCAGCCTGCTGGCCTCCGCGGGCGTCGTCGGCATCGTGGCCGGTATCGCAGCCCGGCCGGTGTTCAGCAACATGATCGCCGGACTGCAGATCGCGCTGGCCCAGCCCATCCGCATCGACGACGTGCTCATCGTGGAGGGCGAATGGGGCCGGGTGGAGGAAATCACCGGCACCTACGTGGTGCTGCGCATCTGGGACGAGCGCCGGCTCATCATCCCGCTGCAGTGGTTCATCGAGAACCCGTTCCAGAACTGGACGCGCACCAGCTCGGCCATCCTCGGCACCGTCTTCCTGTATGCCGACTACCGCATGCCGCTGGAGCCGCTGCGGCAGGAACTGGACCGCATCCTGGCCACAGCGCCGGAGTGGGACCAGCGCGTGAAGGTACTGCAACTCACCGATGTGACCGAGCGCACCATCCAGATCCGCGTGCTGGTGTCGGCCCGCTCCTCGGGGCTGGCGTTCGACCTGCGCTGCCGCGTGCGGGAAGCGCTTGTCGCATTCATGCAACGCGAGTACCCGGAGGGCCTGCCGCAGACGCGGGCGCTGGTGTCGGAAGGCAACGGGATGATGCCAGCGTCCCAGGGCAACGTGGCGGGCGGACAGACGGGCTGAAGGCCCGGTCAGAACAGGCGCGCCAGCGCTCCCTCCGGGGCTGCATCCAGGGACCAGAGCCGCGCCAGCAGCGCCCGCGCGCCGGCAGCGCCCAGCACGGGGGAAGCCAGTTCCAGGAATTTGCCGTCCAGCTCCGTGTCGGAGAGCGGCAGTTCCGGATCGCCTTTGCGGTCCGGCTGCAGCCAGGCGTGGAGTTCCCCGCCCATGGTCTCGATCTCCACGCGCGCGGACCGGCGGGCCGGGAAGGCGGCATCGATTGCCGGGTCCACCACGGCGTTGATCCGCTCCATCATCGCGCGAACGTCCGCGTCGGCCAGGCGTTGCGGCGTGTAGGCCTCCAGCCGCACGCTGCCGTGCACCAGCGCCGTAGCCACCACGAAGCGCAGGCTGAAGCGGGCCTCGTTTTCGGTGGCGGGCTCCTGGTGGCAGGCAATGTCCAGGGCGGGGCCATAGGTAGCCACACGGACGCGCCGGATGCCGGCCGGGCGCAGGCCGTGGCGGCGCACGAGTTCCAGCGCAGCGTCGATCGCGGCGAAGGTGTGGCCGCAGCCGATGTGGTTCTTGAAGGTGAGGCGCGTGATGTGGAAGTCGCGGCCCAGCGTGTCGCCCACCGTGCTCCAATCCGGACCGTCGCTCATCGCGCGGCCCAGCCCGGCGTCGCCGTCCAGCACGTCGCGCGATCCGGTGACACCCTCGGCCGCCAGTTGCGCGGCCAGCACGCCCGCCTCGGCCGCCCGGCCCGCATGCAGCGGCTTGGACATCGAGTCCATCCGGAACGCCTGCTGCAGGCCCGCGGCGAAAGTGGCGGCCGTGGCCAGCGCGTGGCCGAAGGGTGCGCCGTGCAGCCCCAGCAGCCCGGCGGTGGCCGCAGCCGCACCGAAGGTACCGACGGTGCCCGTGTTGTGCCAGTGCCGATAGTGCGCCCGGCCCAGCGCAACGCCGATGCGGGTGGAGACCTCGTAGCCCATCACCACCCCGCGCAGGAAGCCGAGGCCGTCCGTCCCGAGCTGCTGCGCCGTCGCCAGCGCCGCGGCGACGGTGGCCGCGCCGGGGTGGTACATGGCGTCCCGGAAGCTGTCGTCCACCTCGGCCGCATGCGCCGCCGTGCCGTTGAGCAGCGCCGCGGCGCGCCAGGTGGCAGCACGGCCGCCGGGCAACCGGGCGCCGCCGCGGTCCAGGTCGTCGGCGAGCACGCGGCGCAACCGGGGCACCGGGTCGGCATCGAGCCCCGGGAACAGCGCAGCATGCCAGTCGATCACGGCGCGCTTGGCGTGGTGCAGCACCTCGCCGCTCAGCCGGCCGTCGCGGAATTCCGAGGCGGAGCGCGCGAAAACGTCGATCGGGTGCATGGGGCGATTCTCCATGGCTCAGCCCAGCACCAGCACGCCATCGGCAGCGCACACGCCCTGCCCTTGCGCCAGCACGAAGACCGGGTTGATCTCGGCCTCGGCCACCCGTTCGCCCAGTGCGGCCGCCATGGCGGAGAAGGCGACGATGGCCTGCACCAGCGCGGGCACATCGGCCCGGGACCGGCCACGGAAGCCGTCCAGCAGCGGCCAGGTCTTGAGCGACCGCGCCATGTCCAGCGCGTCTTCAGGGGCCAGGGGGCACAGGCGTCCGTCCCGCTCGGGCAGCAGGCGCAGGGCCGTGTCCTGGAACAGCTCGGCCGTGACGCCACCCATGCCCAGCAGCACGGCCGTGCCCAGCGCGTCGCGGTGCAGGCCGAGGATCAGTTCGGTGCCACCGGCCACCATCTGCTGCACCAGGAAGCGCTCCGGGCGCTCGCCGGCCCGGGCCTCGACCTCGTCCGCCATGCGGCCGAGCCGCTCTCCGACCGCCTCCGGCGCGAGGCCCACGGCCACGCCGCCCACATCGCTCTTGTGCGTGATGCGCGACGACAGGATCTTGAGCACCACGCGCCCGCCAAGTTCGAGCGCGGCGGCTTCCGCCTCCGCGGCAGTGCGCACCACGCGCTCGGGCGCGCAGGGCACGCCGAAGCGGGCGAACACGGCCTTGGCCTCGGCTTCGTCCAGCGCGCCGGCGGGCAGATGCTCCATGCCGGCCATGCCAGAGGACGCTGGCGGCACCGCCGCCCGGGCGGGTTCCCGGAAGGCAGCGACCTGCAGCATGCCGGCCAGCGCCGCGGTGCAGCTCTCGGCGGCGGCGAAGGCCGGCACGCCGCGATGCATCAGCAGCGCGCCGATCTCCGGTGCGTGCGGGCTCACGTAGGCCAGCACGGGCTTGCCGGATTCGGGCAGGCAATCCTGGATGGCGCCGGCCAGCAGCTCGGGCATGGCCAGGCTGGAGGAGCCCACGATGATCACCAACGCGTCATAGGTGGGGCTGGCCAGCAGCGCGCGGATTGCCCCGCGCAGCAGGTCCGGCCGCAGCCCGGCCAGCGTCACGTCGATCGGGTTGCGGTCCAGCACCGCTTCGCTGCCGGTCTGCAGGTCGCGCAACGCCTGCGCGGTGGCGGCATCAGGCGCGGGGGTTTCGAAGCCGGCCACGCCCAGGTCGTCGGATACCAGCGTGCCCGCGCCGCCCGTGGAGGTGAGGATCGCCACCCGCCGCCCGTGCAGCCGACGGCCGGTCGCGAGCGCGGCAGGAATGGCCAGCAGGTCGGAAAAACTCTTCGCGCGGATTACGCCCGCCTGCCGGAACAGCGCGTCGTACATGCGGTCGGCGCCGGCCATCGCGCCCGTGTGCGAGACGGCCGCCTGGGCGCCGGCCTCGGAGCGCCCGATCTTGAACGCCACCACCGGCTTGCCGGCGCGTGCCGCCTTCAGGCACGCCGCACGGAAGCGCGCCGGATGGCGCACGGTCTCGATGTAGAGCGCGATCACCTGCGTGGCCGGGTCGTCCGCCAGGTGGTCAATGAAGTCTGCCAGCTCCAGGTCCACCTCGTTGCTGGTGGCGACCAGCTTCGACAGCCCGATGCCCCGCGCCGCAGCGCGCGACAGCAGCGATCCGAGGATGCCGCCGCTTTGCGACACCACGCCGATGCTGCCCACCGGAAACTCGTCCATCTCGAGCGCGCCGGAGGGCGAGAGCACGATGCCGTCCGTGAGGTTGACCAGGCCGATGGTGTTGGGCCCCAGGATGCGCATGGAGCCCGCGGCCGCCAGCAGTTGCTGCTGGCGGCGCGCCCCCTCCTCGCCCGTCTCGGTGTAGCCGCTGGCCAGCACGATGGCCGCCGCGCAGCCGCGCCCGGCCAGCTCCTTCACCGCCATGTGCGCGCGCTCGGCACCCAGCAGCACCACGGCCACGTCGGGCACCTCGGGCAGCGAGGCCACGTCGGGGTAGCACGGCAGGTCGCCGATGCGGTCCACCTTGGGGTTCACCGGCAGGATGCGTCCTGCGTAACCGTGCTTGCGCAGGTAAGCCACCGGCCGGCCGGAGGTCTTGCCCGGATCGGCCGACGCGCCGATGACGGCCACGCTGCGCGGCGACAGGAGTTTTTCGATCGCTTCGCTCATCGCATCACTCCTTGCCGCCCGTCCTGGCCAGAAACGCCTCCACCGAGGCGCGGTGCTCGCTGCTGGTGTAGCAGATGCCCTGCGCCTGGCTGCCCTGCGCGAACACGTCGTGCGACGAGAGTTCGAAGCTCTGGTTCAGGATCGTCTTGGTGAGCGCCAGCGCCGTGGACGATGCCGCGGACAGCTCCTGCGCCCAGGCCTGCGCATCGGCGAGCAGTGAATCAGCGGGCACCTTGCGGTCCACGATGCCCAGCGCCAGGGCCTCGTCCACCTTCACCTGCCTGCCGGTGAAGATCAGTTCCTTGGCGCGCGGCAGGCCCACGCGGCGCGGCAGGAAGTACATGCCGCCGCCGTCCGGGATAATGCCGCGGTGGATGTACGACCAGGTGAAGCTGGCCCACTCGCTCGCTACGATGAAGTCACAGGCCAGCGCCGTGTCCGCGCCCAGGCCCGAGGCTGCACCGTTCACCGCGGCGATCACCGGCTTGGGGCAGGTGTGCAGCAGGGCCTGCACGTGGTGCACCCGCTGCTGCCGGTGCCAGCCGTTGAAACCCACCTCCCCGGCTGGCGCGTTCATGCGCTTGTGCATGCCGCTGATGTCCCCGCCCGCGCAGAAGCCCTTGCCCGCGCCGGTCAGCACCAGCGCCTTGATGGCCTTGTCCGCCGCCACGCGCTCCAGCGCATCGCAGAACTCGGTGCGCATGTCGTCGCTCATCGCGTTGCGCTTGTCCGGGCGGTTCAGGGTGAGGGTCGCCACCGTGCCGGCGACCTGCAGATCGATCAATGCGTAGTCCATGGTGTTGCCGGGTGGGCCCGGTCGTCGATTGAGTGATTGGGGGGATTGATGAATGAACGGTGGTTCGAGCGCAGGGCCCATCAGTCGGGCTTGATGCCGTTCTGCTGGATGATGCGGGCCCAGCGTTGCTCCTCGGCCTGCACGTAGGTGTCCAGCTCGGCCGGATCCCCTGCGTTGATCACCAGGCCTTCGTGCTCGATCTTGCGCACGAAGTCCGGCGAACGCGCCGCCTTGCGCGCCGCGGCGTTCAACCGCTCGATCACCGGCGCCGGCGTGCCAGCGGGCACATAAAGGCCGTACCAGCTCTCCACCAGATAGCCCGGCACCGTGGCGGCCACGGCAGGCACCCCCTTGAAGGCGGCGGAGGGCTCGGCAGTGGTGACGCCCAGCGCGCGCAGCTTGCCGCCGTCGATGAACGGGGACACGGCCGCTGCCGTGGCGAACATCATGTCCACCTGCCCGCCCAGCAGGTCGGTCAGCGCCGGGCCGGCGCCGCGATAGGGAATGTGGCTGAGACGCACCTTGGTCAGGTTGGCGAACATCTCGCCGGCCAGGTGCGCCGAGGTGCCCGCACCCTGCGAGGCGAAGGTCAGCTTGCCGGGCTGCGCACGGGCGGCGGCCAGCACGTCCGCCACCGTCTTGTAGGGACTGTCCGGGCGCACCACGAGCACGTTCGGGCCGCGCCCGACCAGGATCACCGGCGCGAATGCCTTGTTGCTGCCGTAGGGCAGCTTCGGCTGCAGCGCCGGGTTGACCGCATGAGCGAACGACGCGACCACCACGGAGTAGCCGTCCGGCGCGCTCTTGGCCACGTTGTCCGTGCCGATCATCGTGCCGGCACCCGGCTTGTTCTCCACGATGACGGGCTGGCCCAGCTCCCTGGACATCTCCGCGCCCAACGTGCGGGCGATCAGGTCGGTGCCACCGCCGGGAGCGAACGGCACCACGAAGCGCACGGGCTTCTCGGGAAAGGCCGCGAGAGCGGGGCTGGCAGCGGCCGCGAGGACGGCGGCGCACAGCGCGAAGGACAGCGCGCCCCGGCGGGCGGCAAGCAATGCGGGCATGGTCTTTGTCTCCTGGTTCTGCGGCGGATGCCACGGGGCTCCGGCCTTCCGGGCCGTGGCTCCAATGCCCGGCTCCTGGTCCCGAAGCTTGAGGCCCGCCCCGCAGATTGGGAAGGCACCAATTCCATTCTTTGAAACTGCCCCAGGCCAGAAACGCCCCTTCCTCTGCCCGGTCTTCGCGACGGGAGCCGCTGCACGGGTGACACTCCGGCCATGGACACCGCCCGCTCCGCCATCCTTCCCGACAAGCCCGGACGCTCGCCCGCCAACCGCTCGCTGGAGCGCGGCATGGAGGTGCTGCGCGCCTTCCGGCCCGGCTCCGAACTGCTCGGCAACGGCGAACTCGCCGAACGCACCGGGCTCTCGAAAGCCACGGTGAGCCGCCTCACCCAGACCCTGGTGGGCGCCGGCATGCTGCAGCTGGACGTGCAGCAACGCGCCTACCGCCTCGCGCCCGCCGTGCTCAGCCTGGCCCACGCCATGCGCAGCGGCTCCAGCGTGCTGGCGGCCGCCGCGCCGGCCATGCGCGCATTGGCCGAAAGCCGGCGCATCAACGTCGGCCTGGCCGCGCCCGACCGCGACGAGATGGTGTATCTGGAATCCATCCGCTACAGCCGCCGCATCGTGCTGCGGCACGTCGTGTCCGGCCAGCGCGTGCCAATGGAACTGACCTCGCTCGGCCGCGCCTACCTCGCCGTCGCGCCCGAAGCGCGCCGCAAGGCCCTGTTGCGCAGCTTCCGCCAGCGCCGCGGCCCGCAGCCCTGGGCGCCCATCGCCCGCGCGATCGAAGAAGCCCGCGCCTCGGTGCGCGGCCATGGTTTCTGCGCCGCCGCATGGCAGCCGGAAGTGGTCGCGCTGGCCACGCCGATGGTGCTGGGTCCGGATGCGATCTACGTGCTCAACCTCAGCGTCTCCACCCCGGACCCGCTACAGGCGGTCGTGGAAGAGCTGCATGCCCCACTGCTGGCGCTGCGGGATGAGGTACTGCGAGCCCTGGCGTGAATGGACGGGCTGTGCAGCCTGTGGGCAAAACCCTGGGGCCGCACAACGCCAATAATCCACCGTTCCGCAATCCGCCGTGACAATTCCCTGATGAACACGCTCTGGTTCCTGCTGCTCCTGCCCCTGCTCTGGCTCAACGCCTGCCGGATGCTCGCCGCACGTTCGGGGTGGCGGGCGCTCGCCGACCGCTTTCCGCAGCACCCGCCGCCAAGTGGAGAGACCGTCCGTTTCGCCTCGGCACGCATGGGGCGCGTGCACGGCTTGCCGATCCACTACGCCAATTGCCTGACCGTGGCCACGGGACCTGAAGGGCTGTCGCTGTCCGCGCCATGGTTCGTCTTTTTCCACAGCCCGTCCATCACGCTTCCCTGGCAGCAACTGCAGACAGTGGAATCCATCGCGGATTCCGGAAATGCGCGCGTACGGCTGCGCGAAGGCGGAGAAGGCCCGGCTGAATTCCTCCTGATGGGGCGTGCGGGCCAGCGGGCAACGGCCGCGTTCGACAGGTTCGGACGCCCGGGGGCGTAGCGCGACGCTGCCCTATCCTCCTAGGTCTCCCACTCCGGCAACGGCAGCCGCAAAAAACCCGGAATCGCGTCCGCCTCCAGCGGCCGCGACAGGTAGTAGCCCTGTACCGCATCGCACCCTGCGCCGGCCAGCATCTTGAACGCCTCCCGGGTCTCCACACCCTCGGCCAGGATGCGGTAGCCCAGCGAATGGCCCATCGATATCAGCGATTGCACCAGCAGCCATGCCCGGGAGTCGCTATCGATGGGCTGGACCAGCGACTGGTCCAGCTTCAGCAGTTCCACCGGCAGGCGCCGCAGGCAGGCCAGGTTGGAGTAACCCATGCCGAAGTCGTCCAGTGAAATCTGGGCGCCCATGGCACGGATTTCCTCCAGTGCGGCCTGGGTGCGCGCGCTGGTCATCACCGCGTTTTCGGTGCACTCCACGTGCAGGTAGCGGGGATCGACGCCGGCCACCGCGCAGGTCGCCCGCACATCGCGCACGAACGAAGCTTCTTCCAGGTTCCGCGACGAGACGTTGACGGCCATCGTGAGTTCGATGCCCTGCGCATGCCAGCGGGCGAGTTGCTCCAGGGCGGTGCGCAGCACCCAGCGCGTGAACTCGTGGATGAGCGCGCCGCTTTCCACCAGCGGTATGAATTCGCCCGGCGACACGTCGCCCAGTTCGGGGTGCCTCCAGCGCGCCAGCGATTCGACGCCGGTGAACGCGCCCGCCCGCAGGTTGAGCTTGGGCTGGTACACCAGCCGGAGTTCGCCGCGTGCCAGGGCAGGTGAGATCTCGCGCATCAGGCGGTAGGCGCGGCGGTGGGACGCATCCAGCGCGGCGTCGTGCCACGCGAAAGCCGCTCCGCTGCCCAGGCCCGAATGCAGGGCTGCGCTGGCCATTCTCAGCGCATCGCTGGGGCGAATGGCGCCGGCATCGAATTCCACCAGCCCGGCCATGGGCGCCAGTTCGATCGCCCGCCCGTCGAAGGCCATCGGGCCGCCCAGGGTGGCCACCGCCTGCACGGCGAATGCCTCGCGCTGTGCGTGGGTGTTTCCATCGGGCTCCAGGCAGAAGCGCATCTCGCCGACATGGTAGATGGTGACACTCCGCCCGACGAGCTGCCGCAGCCTGGCGGCGAAGGCGATGGTCAGCGATTCCAGTGGTTCGGAGCCCACCGCGCGCGATTCGGCGAGCATGCGCTCGTGGTCCATGATCTCGACCATCATCAGCGCCGACGGCGTGCCGGCGGGGCGGCCGCGCAGGTCTTCGAACAGCTGCGTGCGGTTGGGCAGCCGCGTCACGGCATTGACCCTGCCCGCGCGCTGGTGCAGCTCGATGTGCGCCATGGTCATCCTGGCGAGCGTGGCCAGCTGGTCGCACTGTTGCGGGCTGAACGTGCGGGGGCGATGGTCCAGCACGCACAGGGAGCCCAGCACGTGGCCCGAATCCAGCCGCAGGGGCGCGCCAGCGTAGAAACGGATGTACGGCTCGCCCGTCACGAGCACATTGCGCTCGAAACGCGGATCGAGGGCCGTGTCTTCCACCACCATGACATCGGCCGTTTCCACGACATGGGTACAGAAGGACGACGCCCGGTCGGTCTGAGCCAGCGGGAAGCCGAGGCGCGACTTGAACCATTGGCGATCGGCGTCCACGAAAGTCACCAGCGACACGGGCATGTCGAAGATCTGGCTGGCCAGGCGGGTGATCTGGTCGAACTCCTCGCTCGCCGGCGTGTCGAGCAGCATGGAGCAGTCGAGAAGATGGAGCCGCTCCCTCTCCCGGGCATCGGCCGACGATTCGTGGTCTGGCATTTGAGGATTCTGCCAACGGGCAGGCTTCTGGGTTGACGAAGGTCTCGGGAACCGGAAAAAGGCGTCAAACGCCGGGTCCATGATCCCATGCTTGCCGAAACTGAACAACCGAGTTCCACGCGGGATAATCGCCCCATCGCATCGGACTCATCCGGCAGGCGCCCCGGCTTCGGCGCGCCTGTCCAGCGCCATGGACAAAGGTACCAATTTGCAGAACGACAAGGAGCCATCGCCGATGGCCGAGGGGAACCCCGCCGATTTCTCCGCCCATACGCCCATGATGCAGCAGTATCTCGCCCTCAAGGCGGGCTACCCCGACACGCTGGTCTTCTACCGCATGGGCGATTTCTACGAGCTGTTCTGGGCCGACGCGGAGAAGGCCGCGCGCCTGCTGGACATCACCCTCACGCAGCGCGGGCAGTCCGCGGGGCAGCCGGTGGTGATGGCCGGCGTGCCCTTCCATGCGCTGGAGAACTACCTGGGCCGCCTGATCCGCATGGGCGAGTCGGTGGCGATCTGCGAGCAGGTGGGCGAGGTGGGCGCGGCCAAGGGGCCGGTGGAGCGCAAGGTGGTGCGCGTGGTCACGCCCGGCACGCTCACCGACAGCGAACTGCTGCCGGACAAGGCCGAAGCCATGCTGCTGGCCGTGCACCAGGCGCCGCGCGCGCGCTGCGGGCTGGCGTGGCTGAGCGTCACGCAGGGCGTGGTGCACCTGGCCGAGTGCACGCACGACGAGGTCGGCACCTGGATCGCGCGCATCGGCCCGAGCGAGGTGCTCTACAGCGCCGGCGTGACCGAGCGTTTCGAGCAGCAGTTGCAGGCACTGCGCCAGGCAGGCGTGCTGTCCTGCCCCC
Source organism: Paracidovorax avenae ATCC 19860 (assembly GCF_000176855.2). Lineage (NCBI taxonomy): Bacteria > Pseudomonadati > Pseudomonadota > Betaproteobacteria > Burkholderiales > Comamonadaceae > Paracidovorax > Paracidovorax avenae. The sequence goes on from NC_015138.1 coordinate 3,517,515, forward strand.
TGAGCCTGCGGCCGGACTGGCAGTTCGACGGCGCCCTGGGCGCCCGCAAGCTGCTGGAACAGCTCGGTGCCGCCAGCCTGAACGCCTGGGACGCACAGGACCTCGCCCATGCGCATGCCGCCAGCGCCGCCCTGCTCTCCTACGCCGAGCACACCCAGGGCCGCGCGCTCACGCACATCCACGCGGTGCGCGTGCAGAAGAACGATGAACTGATCGCCCTGCCCCCCGCCACGCGCCGCAACCTGGAACTCACGCGCACGCTGCGCGGCGAGGATGCGCCGACCCTCTTCTCGCTGCTGGACACCTGCATGACCGGCATGGGCAGCCGCCTGCTCAAGACCTGGCTGCTGGAGCCGCGCCGCGACCGCACCGAGGCGCGGGCGCGGCTCGCGGCCACCGCGGAACTGCGCGGCGACCGGGGCGGCGCGGGCAGCTGGCAGGCCCTGCGCGGCGCTTTGCGCGGCGTGAGCGACGTGGAGCGCATCACCGCGCGCATCGCGCTGCGGCAGGTGCGCCCGCGCGAACTCGTCGCGCTGTGCAAGACCCTGCACAAGGCTGAACAGATCGCCGCGGAGCACCGCTGGCACGATCCGCTGCTGGCCGGCATCGCAGGCGACCTGCACGCGCCACCCGCCTGCGGCGCACTGCTGGCCGGCGCCATCCTGGAGGAGCCTTCGGCCCTGGTGCGCGACGGCGGCGTGATCGCCGACGGCTTCGACGCCGAGCTCGACGAACTGCGCGGCATCCAGAACCATTGCGACGACTTCCTGCTCGCGCTGGAAACGCGCGAGAAGGCCCGCACCCTGATCCCCAACCTGCGCGTGCAGTTCAACAAGGTGCACGGCTTCTACATCGAGGTCACGAGCAGCTACCTCGACCGCATCCCCGACGACTACCGCCGCCGCCAGACGCTGAAGAACGCCGAGCGCTTCATCACGCCCGAGCTCAAGGCCTTCGAGGACAAGGCCCTGTCGGCCCAGGAGCGCGCGCTGGCGCGCGAGAAGTGGCTGTACGAGCAGGTGCTGGACCAGTTGCAGGAGCACGTGCCGGCGCTCACGCGCGCCGCCCAGGCCATCGCCGCGCTCGACGCGCTGTGCGCGCTGGCCGAGCGCTCGCTCACGCTGGGCTGGTGCGCGCCGCAGTTCGCCACCGAGCCCTGCATCGAGATCGAGGGCGGCCGCCACCCGGTGGTGGAGGCGCGCCTCGCGGAAACCTCGGCCGGCGCCTTCATCCCGAACCACACGCGCCTGAACGCCAACACGCGCATGCAGATCATCACCGGCCCGAACATGGGCGGTAAATCGACCTACATGCGGCAGGTGGCGCTCATCGTGCTGCTGGCGAGCATGGGCAGCCACGTGCCCGCCGCGCACTGCCGCCTGGGTCCTATCGACGCGATCCACACCCGCATCGGCGCGGCGGATGACCTCGCCAACGCCCAGTCCACCTTCATGATGGAGATGACCGAGGCCGCCCAGATCCTGCATGCCGCCACGCCGCATTCGCTGGTGCTGATGGACGAGATCGGCCGCGGCACCAGCACCTTCGACGGACTGGCCCTCGCCAGCGGCATCGCCACGCACCTGCACGACCGCACGCGCGCCTTCACGCTGTTCGCCACGCACTATTTCGAGCTGACGGAACTGGCCACGCGCCATGCGCATGCGGTGAACGTGCACGTGGGTGCCACCGAGTCCGGCTCGGACATCGTGTTCCTGCACGAGATCCAGCCCGGCCCGGCCAGCCGCAGCTACGGCATCCATGTCGCGCGGCTGGCGGGCGTGCCCGCGCCGGTGCTCAACCACGCACGGCACGCGCTCTCGGCGCTGGAGGAGCGCGCCAACGAAGGCGAGACGCAGGTGGACCTGTTCGCCCCGCCGCCCGAATCGGAGGCGCCCGGCATCAGCCCGGTGGAGGCGGCGCTGCAAAACATCCAACCCGACAGCCTGAGCCCGCGCGAAGCGCTGGACGCGCTCTACCAGCTCAAGCGGCTGGCGCAGCCGGGCTGAGCCCGCCCCGCCCAACCCCGCCCGGCCCGCATCATCCCAGGATGTGGTGGCCGGCATCCACGTACAGCGTGTTGCCGGTGATGGCCCGCGCGCCGTCGCTGGCCAGGAAGGCGCACAGCGCGCCGATCTCTTCCAGCTCCACCAGGCGGCGCAGCGGTGCCCGTCGCACGGCGTCCGCCATGAGCGCATCGAAGTCCGGAATGCCGGAAGCTGCCCGCGTGGCCAGCGGCCCGGGGGAGACCGCATTGACGCGGATCCCCTTGGGCCCCAGCTCCGCGGCCAGGTAGCGCGTGCCGGACTCCAGCGCCGCCTTGACCGGCCCCATCAGGCCATAGCCGGGAATCACCTCGGCCGCGCCGACATAGCTCATCGTCATCAGGCTGCCGCCCTGCGGCATCAGCGGCTCGGCCAGCCGGGCCATGCGCAGGAAGGAATGGCAGGAAATGTCCATCGCCCGCGCGAAACCCTCGCGCGAACTGTCGGTGACACGCCCGGACAGGTCACTGCGCGGCGCGAAGGCGATCGAATGCAGCACGAAATCCAGCCGTCCCCACGTGCGGGCGACGGCATCGAACACCGACTCCATCTGGCCGGGCTGCTCCACGTCCAGCGGCAGGGTGATCGGCGCATCCACCTGCCGCGCCAGCGGCTCCACATATGCCCGGGCCTTGTCGTTGAGCCAGGTGACCGCGAGTTCCGCCCCCGCATCGCGGAAGGCGCGGGCGCAGCCCCAGGCGATGCTCTGGTCATTGGCGATGCCGACGACCAATCCGCGCTTGCCGTGCAGGTCCAGTAAAGGCATGGGAACTCCCGGTTGGCACGTTGAGGAAAGAAAGGAGAGGAAAACGAAAGCCAGGGCGGCCAGCAGGACGCGGGGAAGTGCCCCAGTTCCGCGGGTATGCCGCGCTGTGTCGATCAGCGGTTGCCGCCGGATGGAATGGAGGCCCCGCATTGCTCCGTGGCAACTGGGCAATGTACGTAAAGGGGCTGCGGGCCCATTGACCCAGGTCAACGGCGCGAAAGCGCCTTGTCATCGGCCGGGAGCCTCTCACAACCGCCACCAGCCAGTTTTTCCGGCGTGTCGTCAGATTCCAGCGCCCCGAATGCGCTCGGACACCTGCTCGGTGGGTGGGACGCAGCCCATGTACAGGGGCCTTTGCCCCCCGCAAGGCTCACGCTTTTGACGGTTGCAGGCGCACCCGTGCCTTGGCAGCCGATGGCTTGAAGAACGCATCCACTTGCCGATGCAGGAACGACGCCAGGCGCTTGAGGTTGTAGCAGGCAGCCATCATCGTCATCGCCACCGTGGCGCGGGTCTGCCCGATCGTGCGAACGAACTTGCCGCCCAGGTGACGGAGACCGGCAAACACATGCTCCACCTTGGCACGCTTCTTTGCGATGCGCTGGTTGCGCCTTTGCTGGCACTCGCTCAGTGGCTTGCCCGGCCGAGCCCTGCGTTGCATCGCGTCCACCAAGCCCAGCACCTTGAGTAGCTGCTGGCGCTGCCGGCTCGCGTAGGCCTTGTCCGTATGCACTGCACGCCCGGTGTTGTGCAGGTCCAGCACCTCGTCGAAGTGGTGTCCGTCATGCTCGCTGGCCGTGCCCGTGGCGATCCTGCGGATGAAGCCGTGCTTGAGGTCCACGCTCACGCTGAGCTTGTAGCCGAAGTAGCCCTTGCCGTGCTTCTTCGTGTGCGTGGCGTCCACATCCTTTTGCCGGCGCTCGGCCTCGCTCCAATCGGGCGTTCTGCCTTCGGCCAGGGCCTCGCGCTCCTGCCTGTCCAGGCGCTGGCGGGGCGCGGGCACCAGCGTGGCATCGATGGCCTGTCCGCCACGGGCGATGTAGCCATGGCGGTGCAGTTGCGCATCCACACCCTGGAACAACGCCGTCGCCCCGTCAACGCCCAGCCGCTCGCCGAAGCGCCAGATCGTGTTGCGGTCCGGCACGTTCATCGCGTCTTGCAGCAGACAAAAGCGCTGATAGCTCGCCCGGTCCAGCAACTGGTATTCCATCTGCTCGTCCGACAGGTTGTACAGGCGCTTCAAGACCAGGATGCGCACCATCACCTCGATGGGATAGGCCGGCCGACCACCCTTGCGGCCATCGCCGCGCTCGATGAGTGCATCCACCAGCCGCGCCAGCTCGGCGAAGTCGATGTGCCGCGCGATCACCTGCAACGGATCGCCCACTTCATCTCTCTTATGCTGGCGCGACGCCTCGGCAAACAGATCGAACTTCAAGGCGCTGCGAGGAGAGATCATGGCAAGGAGGACGGCTCAGGTCTTGTCGGTGAACAAGGGAGTGGCCGGGTTTTGAGAGGTTCCCGGCCAGGGCATGCGCGGGAACCCGCCCTCACACAGCCTCTGCTCTTGAAAACATTTCCCACTGCAGTTGAACCGGCTTCAGGTCGTATTCAACCTCGACTTCCGGCTCCAGGTTTTCACGGACAAAGGGCGTGGCCTCCTTGAGAAACCGCGCCACCGCCTCCCTTTCGTGCCGGGTGAACGAAAGAAACGCTGGATTGGATTCTGGATTTTTCAGGTAAACGAGCAGGTCCCACATGAAATACCCCCGGCCGGCCCTTTCCGTGCTCAGCGCAATTCTGCCCAGTGCCGGAAGCCAGTACCTCCAGCCGGCCACGTTCATGCAACCGACGGGATTCCAGCCCACACTACCGAGATCCTCTCTGGTCAGCGACTGGTGATCCCTGGACTGCAATAGCGCGTTGTGCTCGCGGAATTCGTCATCGACATTCAGGAAATCGTTGAATGCCCGAGGACGCAGGCTTTCGGAGAACGCGGCCATCAGGACCAGAAGTGCAGCATATATTGATGCATCCGCCATTACACAACCAGCATGAAAATAAAAACCCTTCGTAAAATCAGATGCTTAATATATCAAATGCAATCCCCAAAAATTGAGCAGCCGACAACGAAATATATCAAATAGAACATTGGAACGAACAATGCAGAAGCGATGATTATTGATGCAATCCTGAATCCACGCATTGCGAACAAACACCATGGCAGGGCGATCATGAAGACCAGACAATCCTTGCCACTTATGTCAAGCCAAGCAGTATGCGAGTAAGTGAGGTAAGACAGGCATATAGATGAGGCATATATTCCACAAAAACGGAACAACAAGCCCCAAACCTCGATCGCCCAATTGCCCAACGCTGACTTCATCAATAAACCCATCAATTCCGAATTCATCGACTATGGCACCTCACGAGAGCAACCTCTTCCTGAAGAAACCATCCAGCAACCAATAAACAACCATGGACATCACACCTGCTCCAGCGCCAAAAAACCCATAAAACCATGAAATGTCATTTATTTCAGGAACTCTTTGCAGGAACAAATAAATCACCGCGTGACCAGAAGCAAAACCGATGAAAAACACGAAAACAAGAGCAAAAACACCCCGAAAATTCTCATGGATTCTTATAGCAAAAAATAAAAACAACAAATTCAGAGGTAAAGATATGAAGAATGTCAGCCCAAAAATAAACCAATACACACCACGAAAGCCACTATCAGACAAGAATGTAAAAATGCAGGCCGCAAAGAATGACGAGAGCACGCTGGTAGAAATATAACTCTTCAAAATCATCACCATATTCCATCGACATAACCGCGCCCGAACAGCCCAAAACTCTCCTGCCGTTTTTGCCGATTTCCTCGCACTACTACTGCCACCCAAGATGCAGCGTATGGCCCAGGAATTTATCGGCTATTCTTATACCTGCCTACCAGAGGACATCAGCCGGTCTTTTTTTTCAACCTTTTAATCAAACGCCTGCTTGCGTAGCCAAGCAATGTCAACTCCACGAGCTCGAATACCAGCCATAGTGGAAAAAATCCTAGAAGAATGAATATCAAGCCCAATCGGAAAGGGAAATAAATCAACAGAGAAATTCCACGGAAAAACCTGGAACGTCTATCACCCAGCCTCAGAAGGATAACGGCATACACCAGCAACGCCAGCCCCGGTGTCAGCAGCGTGTGTATCGACAGCAGACTATAGACCGCGAAGGGCGGCATATATGGATAGGCCTTAAGCCATTTCTCCGGCAATTCTTGAAAAGACGAAGCAAAGGATGCCAACGTGTAAAAAGTGACCGCCGTAACCAGCAGCAGCAATGGAATATTGGCCAGTACCTTGATGGCCTTGGTTTTTCCAGTGTCATTTTTCAGTTCCATATGCGGCGCGGGTCCCATTTGCTTGCAGAAGGGTCCAGCGGCACGGGATTAGGCCAGGTACCCTGGAACCACAAATTTCCACCATAGAAACTGCTTCTTATCCCAGATTCCGTAAAAGCCTTGTCGTGATACGCGTCGATTTCATTCCCCTTGGTGCAACCATTTTCATCCGTCTTTCCTGCTGTCTGGGCAGCCTTGTCATACTGAACCAGCTTCGTCCTGATGCTGGTCAGCACCTCTGATTGCTTAAGGGATTTACCCTGGATTGCCGACTCGAATATCAGTGCCGTGTTCACAGCCTTATTGACGAGTCCATTCTCGCCACGGCATATCAGAGCACCCTCTTTGTAGTAGCTGCACTTGGGCTTTTGCTGGGCCATTGTGTCGTAATAAGTACATACAGCAGTATCACCTGTACCATCAAAAATCGGCGTAGTGACACTGGGAAACTCAAATAAACCCAGGGGATCCGATGCCTGAATGGGGTTCAGCGGATAGGCTTGCTTGTGGATTCCCCCCATCAACCCGATCGGATCCTGCGTCACATACTGCCCCAGCATCGGGTCGTAGTACCGGTGGCGGTTGTAGTGCAGTCCCGTCTCGGCATCGAGCTGCTGGCCCTGGAAGCGGATGGGCTGGCCGATGCCGAGCGGGTCGTATTCCTCGCGCACAGCGCCCCAGGCGTGATGGGTCGCGGCCCAGGTGACCAGGCCCGCCTGCGGGCCATTGGCGTCCACCAAGGCGATAGGCGTGCCCAGGTGGTCGCACAGGAAATGGCGGATGCGCGTGGCATGGGCCTGAGTGGCAGCCTGCTGCTGCTGCTGCTGGCGCACGGACTGCACCCCAGCAGCCAGTAATGCTCCGGCCTCATCGGGCAGGCCTGCTTGCAGGCGTGCCAGCAGTGCATCACCCTGGGGGCCGGTAGCGTCTTGCAGGGCACGCTCGAGCAGTTCACGCTGCGTGCGCGGCAAGCCCGCGAACAGGACTGCGGCGGGGGACTCACCGCCATCCGGGCCATCATCGGCGACACTTCCTCGGTCTTCTTCCATCACCAGCAGGGCCTGCATGGCCGTGGGGATGGCCTGCTCACGCTCCAGGCGCAGCAGCGGCGCGAAGGAGCCGGGCTCGTAGAGCACGTGCTGCAGCCCCTGCGGGCCTTCGGTGTGCACGAGGCGGTCGCCGTCCCAGCCGGCGTAGGTGGTTGTCGAAGGCTCCGCAGCTGCGTTGCTGTTGTCGTTGCCATGGCCGAAGACGGTCTTGGCCAGCCGCCGCCCGAAGGGGTCGTAGCGGTAGCAGGCCACCCGCTGCCATCCAGCCTCCCCGGCTTCGCGCTGCCAGACCTCGCGCAGCCGGTGCAGTGCGTCATAGCGCAGCCGCTGCGCCCGGCCGTCGGTGTGCAGCGCCTGCACCCGGTTGCCGAAGGCGTCGTAGCGGTAGCGGATCAGGATGCCCTTGCCGGCGCTGCCGTCGTTGCCATCGCTACCGGCTCCATCGGCGTCCGGTTCGGGCGTGTTCCATCCGATGCGGTTGCCCGGCCAGCGCGTGACCGGGCCAGCACCTTCACCGGGCCCGTCGCCCGCGCGCAGCAGGTCGAAGTCCGCATCGTGCAGGTTCTCGCGCACCTGCCGTGCCCAGTCCTGGCGCTCGGCGCTGGAGGGCCCGGCCGCGCGCGCATCCACGAGTGCGGGCAGGCGGTTGCCCGCTGCGTCCAGCGTCCAGTGCGCCTGTATCTCCGTCGAGCCCGGGCCCGCGCGGTGCAGCCCGCTCAGGCGCTGCCAGGCGTCGTAGCCATAGCGCGTGGCCTCGCCCGGTGTCTGCACGCCCACCAGTTGGCCCAGCGGGTCGTACCAGTAGCGGCGCTGGGCGAGTGTGGAGAGGGGGCCCATGGCCGGGGCGATGCGGCCTGCGGCGGACGAGGGGCCCGTGTCCGTGCCACCGGTATCTTCGGCCGCAGGCATGGCCGCCGCATGGCGCAGGCCGCGCCAGTCCTGGTGCAGCATCCGGCCCATCGGGTCCAACTGCCGCGCATGCACGATGGCGTGCAGGTCTTCGTTGCCTTTGCCTTCCAGCAGGTGCAGCGTGCGCCCCACCTCGCGGTGCAAGGCATCGCGCTCCCAGTCCACCAGCGGCTGGCCATCCAGCAGCAGCCCGTGCACGTGGCCCGAACCGTAGGCCAGCCACTGCAGCGTGCCCAGGCCCTGCGCCTGCGTGGCCGTGCGCTGGCCCAACGGGCCCAGGGTGTGGGTGATCGCGTGCTCGAACTCCACGGGGGGCTCGCCCCCCGTATGGGATGCCTGCGGCTGCGTGGCTTGGCGGTACAGCGTCTGTGTCTCTCCGCAGACGCGCCCGAAGGCATCGCGCGCGAGGGCCACGCGGGCTTCCGGCTGCAGACGCTGCGCCTGCAGCGCGGCGGCCAGCGATGCCTGGGCGGGATCGCCCGGGCGGTCCAGCAGTGACAGCAGGGCCTGCGTGTCCAGCGCCAGCCAGCGCTCGGCCAGGGAGATGGGGCGGTCAGTGGAGCCGGCAAGCGAGACCGTCGGCAGAGCCATGGGCTCGATCCCGTGCGGCAGTTCTGCCTCCCAGGTGCGCGTCTGCTGCAATGCTCCGGTCGAGGTGTGCTCGAAGCGCTGGATCTGCAGCACGGCGTGCGTTTCAGCCGCTGGGTTGTCGGATACATCGACACCGGACGCTGCTCCCGGTGCAGGCAGCCGCACGGCCACGCGCGCCACCATACGGCCCCCCAGGTCGTAGTGCAACCGCGTGCGCACCACTGCGCCCAGTTCCGGCCGCGCTGCCGCTCCCGGGTGGTGGCCTTCGCCATGGCCATCGCCCGTGTGCGTGAGCTGGCCGGCAGCGTCGTAGCCATACACCTGGCTGCGCCCATCGAAGCCCACTTCCTGCACCAGCCGGTCGGCCGCATCGTGCACGAAGCGGGTCACGTCGCCGTTCTCGTTGACGAGCTCCTGCAGCCGCCCGGCCACGTCGTAGCGCAACTGCACGCCCCGGCCCGCCTGCACCTGCTCCACCACCCGGCCCCAGAGGTCGTGCCGGTAGGCGACCGTCGTGCTGGTGCCTGCGGGCTCGCCCGTGCCCTCCAGCACGTCGTGCGTGCCGTAGGTGGTCGCTTCCAGCGTGCCTGCGGCCGACCAGCGGTGGCGCACCGCCGTGTTGCCCGGCTGCTGCACGCCCACCAGCCGCAGGGCGCCATGTTCCAGCACGTGGTGCAACTGGGTGCGCTGGCCCAGCGCATCCGTGGTCTCCAGCACCTCGCCCAAGGCGCCGTGGCGCCAGGACTGGCTGCGGCCGGAGCAGTCCGTGTGCCGTGCGAGCTGGCCGCAGGCGTTGTAGGCGTAGAGGCTGCGCCCGCCCTGGGCGTCGATCATCGCCACGGGCTGGTCGCACCAGGCGAGTGTGTGTAGTGGGAAGACAGTGGTGCCGGTGGCGGTGTCTTCCTGGGGCTGTTCGTATTCGAAGCGGGTAGTGAGGGCTTGGCTGGCAATGGATCCATCCCCGCTTCCGGCCGGGCCCTTCGCCACCTCCACCAGCCGTCCCCAGTCGTCATACCGGAAGTCCGTACGCAGCCCCGCCGCATCCTGGCTGGCCAGCAGCAGCCCGTCCTGCGCGCTGCCTGCCGCGCCCCAGTGCTGCTGGGTGCTGCGGCCATCCGGGCCCTGCACGCCCAGCAGACGGCCCGAGCCGTCGTAGCGCCACCATGTCGTGCGGCCCAGCGCATCGGTGGCCGTGAGACGGCGGCCGGCGCTGTCGTATCGGAATCCTTGTTCGGCCCCGTCCGGGGCCACGAGGCGCACCAGGCGCTTGAGGCCGCCTTCGCCCTCGAAGTGGTAGGCGGTAGTCCGGCCCAGGCTGTCGCGCACCACTGTGCTGCTTTGGCTGGTGCTGGGTAAAGACGCGGTGGCCGGAACAGGACCATCCTTGCCATCCTCCGGGCCCTGGGCTGCCTGCGCGGGCGCCTGGCTGTACTCGAAGAAGTACGACAGCCCCTCCTCGTTGTGCTGCTCGGCCACGCGGGCACCCGGGCGCGCCGCCATCCCCTGGCGACGGCCCTGCGCGGTCTGGTCTTCATAGACATACCGGTGCTTCGGACCCTGGCGCACCTGGTGCTCCGTCATGCGGTGCAGTGCGTCGTAGCCGAAGCGGCGCAGCACCGTGCCGTCTGCACCCAGTACCTCCGCCAGGTTGCCTGCGCTGTCGTAGCGGTAGCCCACGAGCGGTTGAGGGCGCGGGGCCGCGCCGGGTACCACTGCAGGGTCGAGGGGATTGAATGTGCAGTCAACGCCCACCAGCCGCACCCCATCGTCGGGTTGCAGCAAGGGATGGGCACTGGTCTGTGCTGGTCCGGCATCCTGGGCAATGCGCTCGTAGTGCAGCGCATAGCGGCGCCCGCTGCCATCGGTGATGCCGACCACGCGGCCCTGCTGTTCGCCTTCCTCGCCCCACTGGTAACGCTGGCTGCGTCCGAAGCGGTCGATCACCGCATGCAGGACATGCTCGCCCGATACGCCTGCCGGCAGGAACACCCAGGCCGGCGCGCCTGCACCGCCTGCGCCCGGCACGGAGATGACGCAGCCCGGGTCCGCACGCAGCACGGCCGGCACATGCGACCAACGCGGTTGCTGCGTCCAGGGCAGCAGTTCGGCCGGCGTGGAGGATGGAACAGTGGAGGTGGATGCCTCCGGGATGGATGCTGCAGCCGTGGCTACGGCGTTCGCGCCAGCCATGCCCCCACCCCGCAACAGCCACAGGTCTTCGCTGCTGCTGTACAGCGCCTGCCCCGGCTGCAGCGCCTCGTCGAACGTGATCGCCCGCCCCGAGGCATCGAAGAGCACCACCCGATCCGATTGCAGCCGCAACCGCAGTTCCAGCGGCAGCTTCCACCCATACCCCAGCAACCCGCATGCCGCACCATGCTCCGCGTTCACATAGCTGCTGTACACCCGCTGCCACGCCAGCGGCAGCGGCCCCGGCAGAGCGACGTCCAGCTCATCGGCCCCCGTCAGCACCTTCGCGCCCAGCGCCGGGTTCACCGGGTTGCCCACCGCCATGCCCCCGGGACACACCGAGCACGCCACGCCCCCCGCCGAGCCGATCAGCACCGTCGCCGAGCCTTGGACGATCGGGCCGCCCTTTTGCGTCATGTCGCCCTGACGGGCCGCGGGTTTGCCGCTCATGTTCCTGGTTCCCTTTGCCTGTTTATCGTTATGTCCCGATCCGGGCACCGATGGCCCATGGATGGACGCCACGCCCTGCAGCCGCCCCCTTACCTGGCGATGGCAGGGCCGTCACATGGCGTGGCACTCAGCAGTTGAGCTTGTCCAGCGAGGACAGCACTTCGATGAGCGCAGGCGTGAGCCGCACGGTGCTCGATCCGCAGCGCAGCGTGATCTCGTCGCCCGCCTCCAGCGTGATGGTCTTGGCCTTCACCGTGAGCGCGCCCGACACCTCCAGGCTGTCCGCGCCGCTCACGCTCGCCTTGCGGTCCGAACCCACGCTGACCGAGTCGCTGCCGACGACCGTGCGGGTCCAGTTCGCGCCCACGATGTCGTTACGCACGCCGCCGATGTTGACGCTGTAGGCCAGCCCCACGTTCACCATCTTGGCCAGGCCCACGTTCTGCATGGCCGTCATCCCGATGGTCTCGGTCTTCATCGTGCCCACCCGGATGTTCCAGCTGGTGCCGATGCGGTCTTTTTCGCTTTGCCCGACGGTCTTGCTGCGGTGGTTGCCGATGCGGATGTCTTCATTGGCGCCCACGGTCTCGTCGCGGTTGTCGCCGATGGAGATCGTCTCGTTGTGGTCCACCCGCTCCTTGCGGTTGGAGTGGATGGTGATGGTCTCGTCGCCATCCACTTCCTCGGTGCGCCAGCCATGCACCGTGATCTTCTCGTCGCGGTCCACGGTCTCCGTACGGTCCCGGTGGATGGTGTTCGTCTCGTCCCGGTCGATCGTCTTGCGCCGGTCCTGCCCCACCCAGTGGTCCTCGTCGTTCTCCACCTCGATGAGCTGGTCCTTCTGCGCATGCAGCCACACCTGCTCCGCGCCCTTCTTGTCCTCGAAGCGGATCGCGTTCGCATCGCCCGCGCCGTTCTTCATCCCGTCGCCAAAGGCACCGCCCTTGCTCGACTTAGTCTTGATGCCCGACTGCGTCGCATTGCCCGGCAAGGCCCAGGGCGGCATGTTGGCAGCGTTGTAGACACAGCCTACGACCAGGGGATAGTCGGGGTCACCGTTCAGAAAATCGACCACCACTTCGTGCCCAATGCGTGGGATCGAGATCGCACCGAACCCCGAGCCCGCCCAGCTCGTGGCCACCCGCATCCAGCAGCTCGAGTTCTCGTCCATTGCCCCCAGCCGGTCCCAGTGAAACTGCACCTTGATGCGGCCGTACTCGTCGGTCCAGATTTCCTCGCCCGCCGGGCCCACCACGACGGCGGTCTGCGGGCCTGTCGTGCGTGGTTTTGGGGTTGTTCTCGCGGGGGTGTACGGCAGGCTCGTGGGCTGGGCCGTGAGGCTGAACTTCTGGAACGACCCCTGCTCTTCGTTGTGCTTGAGCGATTCCCCCGGCTTCGCACTGTTGAACGAGGAACTGCGCGGGTTCTCGTGCAGGTGGTAGGTGACGCCGGTGATGAGGTACTGCCGGTTCTGGTCGCCCCGCGGGTAGTTCTCCAGCGTGAAGGTGTAGCCCGTCGCCAGGCTCCGGTGGCGGGATTCGCCCCGGACGGTGCTGTGGCCCGTCAGGCCTTCCTGCAGGCGCACGCGGGCGTACTGCTCGCCGTCGCCGTGCTGCACGTAGCCGCCCGGCCATTCGTAGATTTCGTACGCATCGTGCGCATGCCCTGGCGGCTGCTGGCGCATGTTGGAAAGATCCGACCTCGGTTTCTTGAAGTCGTAGTCGTCGTTGTAGTACCGGCCCGGCTTGATCTCCTCGCCCAGCGTCCAGGCGTGGATGTTCTCGCGGTCCGCCACGGCGGACTTCTCGGGCGGGTAGAACGGGATCACGGCCGCGCCCGGCAAGGGCTCGTGGCCGGCCACGATGTCGTCGGCGATCACCAGGGTGTGCTGGCCGCTCGCATGCTGGAAGTAGTAGTACGCGCCCTCGTGCTCCAGCAGCCGGGAGACGAAGTCGAAGTCGCTCTCGCCGTACTGCACGCAGTAGTCCCAGGCGCGGTAGGCGCGCGTGAGCTTCAATTGCATCGGGTAGCCGTAGCGGCCCAGCACCTCCTGGACGATCTGCGGGACGGTCTTGAACTGGAAGATGCGGAAATCCTGCCGCCGCGTGGCCACCCACAGCCAGGGCTGCAGGCGCAGGTGGTACGAATAGAGCCGGTGGTCCTGCCCCTGCATGCCGAAGCGCGTGACCAGGCCGTCCAGGTACCGCTTGCCGCCGCCCTCCGTCTCGATCTCCACTGTGGCCGTCTTGCCCAGCAGCGCCTTGGGATCGATGTCGCGCCCCTCCGAGAGCAGGTCGATGTCGAAGGAGAAAAGCTGGCTCAGCTCCTCGCTACCCCGCAACTGCCGGAACTGCAGTTGCTCTCCCAGGGGCGTCTGGATGGTGACGCGGCGTGTCATTGTCAATCGTGCAACTCCCCGGTTGCGGCAGAGTCAAGTTGTAAAAAATAACGATGATAGAAGCTGAACTGCAGGCCGCGATAGCCCCGGCAGGTAGGCAATTTGTTTCCAAAAATGTCTGTCGATCCATCGGTTCGCTGCACTCAACAGGTGCGCCGGTTCACCGGACCGGTGCCCGGCAGTGCGCTCCCCACTACACTCGCTCCTTTCGCTTTCTCCCCGACGGTTCCTTCATGACGTACTGCGTCGCCATCAAGCTCAATGCCGGACTGGTCTTCCTGTCCGATTCCCGCACCAACGCCGGCCTCGACCAGATCAGCTCCTTCCGCAAGATGATGATCTACGAGCGTCCGGGCGACCGCTTCATGGTGCTGCTCTCGGCCGGCAACCTGAGCATCTCCCAGTCGGTGCGGGAAATCCTGCAGACCGAACAGCTGGTGGACCGCGACGGCAGCGATCCCATCACCATCTGGAATGCCAGGAGCATGTTCGACGCCGCCCGCGTGCTGGGCTCGGCCGTGCGGCACGTGCACGAGCGCGACGGCGCGGCGCTGAAGCGATCGGGAGTGGATTTCAACGTGTCGATGGTGTTCGGCGGCCAGATCCAGGGCGAGGGCATGCGGCTCTTCCAGGTGTACTCGGCCGGCAATTTCATCGAGGCCACGCCCGAGACGCCCTATTTCCAGGTAGGCGAGTCCAAGTACGGCAAGCCGGTGCTGGACCGCGTGCTCACGCCCGACACGCCGCTGGACGAGGCCGCCAAGTGCGCGCTGGTTTCCATGGACAGCACGCTCAAGTCCAACCTCTCGGTGGGGCTGCCGCTGGACCTAGTGGTGTACGAGGCCGGACGCCTGTCCACCGACAAGATCGTCTGCATCGACGAGCAGAATCCGTATTTCCGCATGGTGCGCAGCAGCTGGGGCGAACGCCTGCGCCAGGTGTTCGACAGCATCGAGGACCCGGCCTGGAACGGTGGAGCGACCGACGTGCCGATCCTGGCGGAGACCACGCGCAGCCGGCCCCTGAAGAAGATCGGCACGCCGAGCGACAAGCTCATCTGAGGCACAGGGCGGCGGTGCAGCCTCACCCTCCACCTGCGGCGCCGCGCTCCTCCGCCCTCCCCGCACTGCCGATCCTTCCGCGATGACGACGTCCCTTCCGCTGGTCTTCTCCCACGCCAACAGTTTTCCGGCGGGAACGTACCGCGTGCTCTTCGCCCAGCTGCGCGAACGCGGCTTCGACGTGCAGGCGGTGGACCGCTTCGGGCACGACCCGCGCTATCCGGTCACCAGCAACTGGCCCGCGCTGGTGCAGCAGCTCGCGGACTTCGCGCGCGGGCAGGCGGACCGCGCGGGCGGCCCGGTGTTCCTGGTGGGGCATTCGCTGGGCGGCTTCCTCAGCGTGATGGCGGCGGCGCGGCATCCGGAACTCGCGCGCGGCGTGGTGATGGTGGATTCCCCGCTCATCGGGGGCTGGCGCGCCGGGGCGCTGGGCATGGCCAAGCGCACGCAGGTGGTAGGCGCGGTCTCGCCGGGCAAGATCAGCCGGGCGCGGCGCAACCGCTGGGACAGTGCCGAGGACGCCTTCGAGCATTTCCGGCGCAAGAAGGCTTTCGCGCACTGGGACGAGGCGGTGCTGCGCGACTATGTGGAGCACGGCCTGCGTCCGCACGGGGACGGCGGCGTGGCCCTGCACTTCGAGCGCGAGGTGGAGACCGCCATCTACAACACCCTGCCCCACAACCTGGGCCGGCTGCTGTCCACGCACCCGCTGCGCTGCCCTGCCGCATTCATCGGCGGGCTGGGCTCCGAGGAACTGCGGCAGGTGGGCATGGACCTCACCCGCCGCGTGACCCGGGGCCGCATCACCATGCTCGAGGGAAGCCATCTCTTCCCGATGGAGCAGCCCCGCGCCACCGCTGCGGCCATCGAGGCCGCGGTGCTGAACCTGATCGGCGCGCCGGCAGGCTGAAGCGGCGGGGCCGGTTCGCAGGACCGGCGCCGTCCCGACAGGTGGGCATCTGCCGCTTCCGGAACGGAAGCCGCAAAAAATCACGGACGCAAGGGCCCAGCGATCCCCTACACTGCGGCGCAAGCTGGTTACATATGGACACAGCGTGCCGACATCCATGCACTGCGCGATGAACGCAGGCGGGCGGCACTCCGTTTTTCGCGGGTCGCCCGCAGTCCTGGCTCCTGCAGACCCGCCACGTCCGAGCCTGCCACCTGATCCAAACGAGGGAATCCCACCATGGCCCAACGAAAAAGTCCTGCCCGCCTTGCCAAAGACCGGCGCGTCGCGCACCTGCGCGGCCTCGCCGCCGCCAACGGATCGGCCGATACCCCGTGGCCGTGGGACGCGCTGATCGCGCTCGAGGATGAGCTGGTCGGGCGGGTCGTGCTGCCCGGCAGCGCGGACTACGACGAGGCCCGGCAGGAATCGAACCCTGCGTTCCAGGCCTATCCGCTGCTCATCATCTATTGCGAGTGCGAAGACGACGTGATGCTGAGCCTGGCCTTCGCCAGGACATGGAAGGCCTGGGTCGCGGTCCGCTGCGGAGGCCACAGCACGGCCGGCTACTCCGTCAACCAGATGGGCGTGGTGATCGACCTGAGCGATCTCAGCGGCGTGATGATCGACCCGGGCACCGAACGGGTGCATGTGCTGCCGGGCACGGATTTCGACCATTTCAACGGCTCCATGGGCGCGACGGGCTGGCACGTGCCGACAGGCGCCTGCGGAAATGTCTGCGTGGGAGGCTTCGTGCAGGGCGGGGGCTACGGCTACACCTCCCGGGCGTACGGCATCCAGAGCGACCTGGTGGAGTCGATGCGCGTGGCCCTGGCCGACGGCCGGATCGTGACGGCCAGCGCGACAGAGAACGCCGAGCTGTACTGGGCCATGCGCGGCGGCACGGGCGGCAACTTCGGGGTGCTGCTGCAGGTCACCTACCGCATGGTGCGGCTGCCGAGCGTCTGGGCCTGGGCCATTTCCTGGGAAGCCGCCGACGCCGCCGACGTGCTGGTGCTGCTGCAGGAGCAATTCATGCGCACCGGCGCTCCGGACGCGCTGGGCTACATGATGAACCTGGGCTTCCGCGACGGAAAGCCGGTGTTCATGATCCAGGGCATGTACTGCGGCTCCCGCGACGACGGCATGGCGGCCATCGCCCCGCTGATGAACTTCCGGACGGCCCAGCTGCTCGTGAACCGCAGCGGCAGCTACCCCGCCATGAACCGGTACCTGGACGACCACCCCTACGACCTGCCCCAGGGCCTGACGGAGGGCACCTGCGAAAGCAAGGCCTGCGGCTACCTGGACAGGCAGCTCACCAAGGCGCAATGGCAGTCGGTGATCGACTACTTCGCCACGTCGCCCAACACGTATTCGATGGCTTACCTGGAGCCCTATGGCGGGGCGATCGCGCGCTACCCGGTGGAGGACAGCGCCTTCATCCACCGCCACGTGGACGCGGATTTCGTGATGGACGTGTTCTGGACCCGACCGGAAGACCGCGAGGTGGTGCAGAACTGGCTGGCGGGATTCCAGGCGCTGATGCGTCCGATGCTGACCGGCAAGGTGTACCAGAACTACCCGGACGGCTCGCTGCAGAACTACGTGGATGCCTACTGGGGCCAGGATGTGTACGCCCGGCTCCAGAGGGTCAAGCGGGCCTACGATCCGGACAACTTCTTCCACTTCGCGCAGAGCGTGAAGCCTTAGTCGCAGGCACGGGGCAGGCGCCCCGCCTTCCCCGCTTCGCTCAGCCCCGGCCGGCGTAGCGCACGCAGCCGGGGCCAGAGCGCTTGGCGGCGTACATGGCCTGGTCGGCGCGGGTCATGAGCAGTTCGATGTCGCCCGCGAGCGGTGGATGCATGGCCACTCCGATGCTCGCGCCCACGCGCACGTCATGGCCCCCGACATCCATGGGCTCGGAGATGGCCGAGATGATGCGCGAGCCGATCTGACCGGCGAGGTCTTCCTGCACGTCGGTGTCGAGCATCACCAGGAATTCATCGCCGCCCAGGCGGGCCACGGTATCGTTGCCGCGCACGGCATGGGCCAGCCGGCGGGCCACGTAGCGCAGCACCTCGTCGCCGACCTTGTGGCCGTGCCCGTCGTTGATCTTCTTGAAGCCGTCGAGGTCGATGAACAGCAGGGCGACCGCGCCGCCGCGCGTGCGGACCTCGGACAGCGAGCGCTCGAAGCGGTTGTGGAAGGCCGATCGGTTGTGCAGGCCCGTGAGCGAGTCATGGTTGGCCAGGTAGTGCTGCTGCCGCGATATCTCCATCTTGGCCGAGATGTCCTGCACCAGCGACATGATCGAGGTTACGCGGCCGATCTCGTCGGTGAGCGCCGAATTGAACCACTCGCAATGCACCTCGGTGCCGTCCGCGCGCATCAGGCTCGATTCCACCCGGTTGCGGGTGGCACGGCCGGAACGCAGTTCGGAGAACGCCTGGGACAGGTGGTGGTCCATGGCGGAGGTGCCGGGCAGTTCGTGCAGGCGGCGGTGCTCGATCTGCACCAGGTCCTGCCAGCCCATGAGTTCGATGGCGCGGCGCGAGCAGCGCAGCACCCGGAGCTGGTCATCCATCTCGAGCACGGCCAGGGGGCTGTTGTCCATGTGGGAGGACAGCCGCTGGTTGGCCGCGCGCAGCGCGTTCATGGCGACCTGCAGCTCGTCCACGTCCAGCGCGGCCGTCACGAACCCGACGATGTCTCCGCGCATGTCCCGCCAGGGGGACAGGCAGATCGTGCGCCAGGATTCGCGACCTTCGGGGTCGAGCACCAGCCGCTGGTAGCTCACCCGCTCACCCAGCAGCACGCGCTGCACATAGGGCATGAAGCGGGAATGGTTGTATTCCCCGTAAAGCTCGAGCAGGGTCTTTCCGACGATGTCGGAGGGCGCTGCCCGGAACCAGCGGGCGTACTCGTCGTTGACATAGACGACGCGCTCTGCACGGGAAATGACGGCGACGGTGGCGCCCACATTGCGCGTGAGCAGGCTGAGCATGTCTGTGTCTGAAATGTCCGGCGCCATCCCGGCAACGGAAGACATGCCGTCCAGCGGCAATGGATTCGGCGTCATGGTGGACAGCGGTTCCTCTACCGTCCGGCACCTGCCTCCGCATGCGCGGTACGGCCGGCAGGCCCGGACCCTGTCTGCGTCATCCCCCGTCGAATGCAGCGCTACCAGGGGCCCTCGATAGCGCTCAGCTTATCACTTTCCTTTTCACATAGCAGCATGTGCTATGTAGTGATATGAAACGGCACACGCACGCCTTCCGTGCCGCGGCGCGGAAAGTCATTCCGCCCAGTGTACCCAGCCGGTCCAGGCTGTGGCAAGCACCACGATGCCGAAAACGATGCGGTAGTAGGCGAAAGGCACGAAGCTGTGGGTGCTGATGTAGCGCAGCAGCCAGCGCACGCACAGCCAGGCGCTCACGAACGAGAACAGCAGGCCCACGGCGAACAGCGGCAGGTCGGACATCGACAGCAGGTGCCGCTCCTTGTAGAGGCTGTACACGCCCGCGCCGATCAGCGTGGGGATCGCCAGGAAGAACGAGAAATCGGTGGCAGCCTTGCGCGACAGGCCCAGCAGCATCCCGCCGATGATGGTGGCGCCGCTGCGGCTCGTACCCGGCACCATGGCCAGGCACTGCACCAGGCCCACTTTCAGTGCGTCCAGCGGGGTCATGTCGTCCACGGAGTCCACGCGTACGGCGCCGGGGGCCCGCCGTTCCGCCCAGAGGATGACGAAGCCGCCCAGGATGAAGGTGGATGCCACGACCACCGGCGTGAAGAGGTGCTCCTTGATCGCCTTGCCGAAGATCAGCGCGAGCACCACGGCCGGCAGGAAGCCGATGAGCACGTTGAGCGCGAAGCGCCGGGCGCGGGGCTGGGTGGGCAGCGCCACCAGGGTTTCGCGGATTTTCTGCCAGTACACCAGCACGACCGCGAAGATCGCGCCGGTCTGGATGGCGATGTCGAATACCTTGGCCTTGTCGTCGTCGAAACCGAGCAGCGCGCCCGCGAGGATCAGGTGGCCGGTGGAGGAGATGGGAAGGAACTCGGTCAGGCCCTCGACCACGCCCATGACGGCGGCCTTGGCCAGCAAGATGAAATCCACGGAAATCCTTTTTCGTGTGGTGGGGAAAGCAGCCGCGGATTATCGGGGCTCGGCAGCGCCCTGCCCGGCCGTGGCGGCGCCGCTTCCCTCCATCCAGGAGGCCTGCCAGCCGCCGCCCAGGGCCTGGATGAGCGATGCCACCGCGAGCTGGCGGTTCACCTGCAGCTGCAGCAATGCGCGCCGCGCCGACAGCGCAGCCACCTGGGCGGTGACCACGTCGGTATAGCTCACCTGCCCGGCGCGGTAGCGGTTGAGCATCTGCTCCTCCGTGCGCTGGGCGGCCGAGACGGCCTCCTGCCGCAGCGGCTCCTGCGCCTGCAGGGTGCGCACCGCCGTGAGCTGGTCTTCCACCGTCTGGAAGGCACCGAGCACCGTCTGGCGGTAGTTGGCCACGCGCGCGTCGCGGGCCGCGCGTGCCTGGTCCACGCGCGCGGCGATGGCACCGCCGTCGAACACTGTCTGCGCGGCCGACAGGCCCAGCGACCACAGCGCACCGGAGGCGCTGAACAGGTCACCCAGGCTGGTGCCGCTGCGCCCCAGGGAGGCCGTGAGGCTGAAGCTGGGGAAATAGGCGGAGCGCTGCACGCCGATCTGCGCGTTGGCGGCGGCGACGGCGCGTTCGGCCGCGGCGATGTCCGGGCGGCGCTCGAGCAGGGTCGAGGGCAGCGCCGCAGGCACCGCGGGCACGCTGGCCACCCAGGTGCCGGCAGGCAGGCTGAATGCGGCCGGCGGCTGGCCGGCCAGCACGGCGATGGCGTGCTCGTAGCCGGCACGGTTGCGCTGCGCGGTGGCGAGGTCGGCGCGGGCGTTGGCGAGCTGGGTGCGCGCCTGCAGCACGTCCGACTGCGCGGCCACGCCGGCGTCGTAGCGGTTCTGGGCGATGCGCAGGGCGCGTTCGTAGGCCTGCACCGTGTCGCCCAGCAAGGCGGCCTCGGCATCCGCCTCGCGCAGCTGGAAGTAGGCGGCCACGAGCGAGCCCACGGCGGAGAGCCGCGCCGCGGCCAGGTCCGCCTCGCTCGCCTGGGCACTGGCGCGGGCGCTGTCCACGGTGCTGCCCAGGCGGCCCCACACGTCCGGCGCCCAGGTCGCGCCCAATGCCGCCTGGGTAGTGGTGCCACGGCGCGCGGAGCCCTCGCCGCCCGCGCGGCTCTCGCTGGCCGACAGGCTCACGCCAGGCAGCAGCCCGGCGCGCTGCTCGCGCACCAGCCCCTGGGCCTGGGCATAGGCGGCCACGGCAGCGGCGATGTTCTGGTTCGATACCTGCACCTGGGCGGCGAGGCGGTTGAGTTCCTCGTCGCCGAACAGCGTCCACCAGTCGCCGCGGTCGGCGGCGTCGGCGGGCGCGGCCGGCTGCCAGAGCGCGCCCGCCTCCTTGAAGGCGGTGGGCATGGGGGTGGCGAGCGCCGGGGGCTGGTAGGGCGGCGCGACCGAGCAGGCGGCCAGCCAGGCCGGCAGCAGCGCCGCGGCGCAGGCGCGCAGCATGCGCGGGGTGGAAGGATCGAAGGTCATGGTTGTTGCGCGGGCACGGCGGGTGCCGTGTCGGCGGCGCGGCTGAGGTGTCGTTCGTTGCCGGAGGGGCGGCGGAGCCGGTCGAGCAGCACATAGACCACGGGCGTGGTCAGCAGCGTGAGCAACTGGCTGGCGATCAACCCGCCGATGATGGCCACGCCCAGGGGCTGCCGCAGTTCGGACCCCTGCCCGAAGCCGATGGCCAGCGGCAGCGCGCCCAGGGCGGCGGCCAGCGTCGTCATCAGGATGGGGCGGAAGCGCAGCATGCAGGCCTCGCGCACCGCCTGCGTGGCCGACAGGCCGCGCGCGCGCTCGGCCTCCAGCGCGAAGTCGATGATGAGGATGGCGTTCTTCTTCACGATGCCGATCAGCAGGAATACGCCGATGAGCGCGATGATGGTGAACTGCATGTTGAACAGCAGCAGCGCGAGTACCGCGCCCACGCCGGCCGAGGGCAGCGTGGTGAGCACGGTGACGGGGTGGATCAGGCTCTCGTAGAGGATGCCCAGCACGATGTAGATCACCACGATGGCCGCCAGGATCAGGAAGAACTGCTGCCCCTGCGTCTGCTGGAAGCTGCGCGCCGTGCCCTCGAAGCTGCCGCGCACGTTGGTGGGCATGGCGATGTCGGCCTCGGCCTGGGCAATGATCTGCCGCGCCTCGCCGAGCGAGGTGTTGCCGTCCAGGTTGAAGGAGATGGTGGTGGCCAGCTCGCCGTCCTGGTGGCTGATGGAGGTGGGCGACGAGCGCTCCACCACCTTCGCGATGGCCGAGAGCGGCACCATGCTTTCCTGGGTGTTGGCCAGCACCTGCCCGGTGGACGCTCCGCGCTGGCCGGGGTTGGCCGGGGAACCGGTGGCGCCCGACGGGTTGGCCGGCACGAAGATGTCCTTGAGCGCTGGCGGGCCTCGCGTGTAGCCGGGGGCCCACTCCATGATGACCGAATACTGGTTCAGCTCGCTGTAGATGGTGGCCACGGACCGCTGGCCGAAGGCGTTGTAGAGCACCGCGTCGATGGCGGCCGCGCTCACGCCCAGGCGCGCGGCGCTGTCGCGGTCCACCTCCACGTAGGTTTCCGAGCCGTTGTCGGCCTGGTCGGTGTCCACGTCGGTGAGCAGCGTCTCCTGCTTCAGGCGCTCGGCCAGCTTGGTCGCCCAGACGCGCATGTCGGCGAGGTTGTCGCTCTTGAGCGTGTACTGGTA
This sequence comes from Paracidovorax avenae ATCC 19860, assembly GCF_000176855.2. Taxonomy (NCBI): domain Bacteria; kingdom Pseudomonadati; phylum Pseudomonadota; class Betaproteobacteria; order Burkholderiales; family Comamonadaceae; genus Paracidovorax; species Paracidovorax avenae. Next base: position 3,540,160 of record NC_015138.1, read on the forward strand.
GGTGGAATTGCTGGAGCGCCCGCCCATGCGCAGGTCCTGCACGGGCGAGAGGAAGACCTGCAGGCCGGTGAGCGCGGCGAGCTGCGGCCGCAGCCGGCCGACCACGGCCATGCTCGGGTCGCTGCGCTCGGACACGGGCTTGAGGTTGACGAACATGAAGCCGCCGCCCGCGCGCCCTCCCCCCGAGAACCCCACCACGGTGTCCACGGCCGGGTCCTTGCGGATGATGTCCACGGCCTGGCGCAGCTTGCCCGCCAGCGCCCCGGACGAAATGCTCTGGTCCGCGCGCAGCCCGGCCACGAGCTGGCCGTTGTCCTGCTGCGGGAAAAAGCCTTTGGGGATGTGGCTGAACAGGTACACGTTGAGGCCGATCACCGCGAGCAGGATCACGATGACGAGCGCCTTGCTCGCCAGCGCCCAGTCCAGCGCATGGCCGTAGCCGCGCAGCACCGCATCCTGCGCGGCTACGGTCCAGCGGGCGAAGCGGCCCCGGGGCCGGAGCGGGGCGTCCGCGTGGCCGCCAGCACCGTCCGAGCGCAGCAGCCACGCGCACATCATCGGCGTGGTGGTGAGCGAGATCACCAGCGAGATCGCCACCGCCACGGAGAGCGTGACCGCGAACTCGCGGAACAGCCGGCCCACCTGCCCGTCCATGAAGAGCAGCGGGATGAACACCGCCACGAGCGACAGGCTGATGGACAGCACGGTGAAGCCGACCTCGCGCGCGCCCTGCAGGGCCGCCTCCATGCGGTCCATGCCGGCCTCGATGTGGCGGCTGGTGTTCTCCAGCACCACGATGGCATCGTCCACCACGAAGCCGGTGGCCACCGTGAGGGCCATGAGGCTGAGGTTGTTCAGGCTGAAGCCCAGCAGGTACATGATGCCGAAGGTGCCCAGCAGCGAGACCACCGTGGCCACCGCCGGGATGACCGTGGCGCGGGCCTTGCGCAGGAACAGGCCCACCACCAGCACCACCAGCGCGATGGAGACCATCAGGGTGACCTCGATCTCGCGCAGCGAGGCACGGATGGAGTTGGTGCTGTCCGAGGCCACTGCGATGCGGATGTCCTGCGGCAGCTGCGCCTGCAGCGAAGGGATGAGCGCGCGCACGCCGTCCACCGTCTGGATGATGTTGGCGCCCGGCTGGCGCGTGATCAGCACGACGATGGCCGGCTCGCCGTTGAAGAGGCCGAGCGTGCGGGTGTTCTCCACGCCGTCGATCACCTGCGCCACGTCGCCCAGGCGCACCGGCGCGCCGTCGCGCCAGGCGATGACGAGGTCCGCGTAGTCGGCGGCGCGCCGCGACGGCGACGGGGTGTAGATCTGCATGCGGCGGCCGTCGCTCTCGATGGCGCCCTTGGGCCGGTTGGCGTTGGCCGCCTGGATGGCGGCGCGCACGTCCTCCGAGCCGATGCCGTAGCGGTTCAGCGCGAACGGCAGCAGTTCCACGCGCACGGCGGGCAGCGAGCCGCCGCCGATCTCCACGTCGCCCACGCCCTCCACCTGGGAGATCCGCTGGCTGACCACGTTGGAGACGGCATCGTAGATCTCGCCCGGGGTGCGCGACCTGGAGGTGAGCGCGAGGATGATGACCGGCGAATCCGCCGGGTTGATCTTGCGGTAGGTGGGGTTGCTGCGCAGGGTGGCGGGCAGGTCCGCCCGCGAGGCGTTGATGGAGGCCTGCACTTCGCGCGCGGCGCTGTCGATCTTGCGATTCAGGTCGAACTGCAGGCTGATGCGCGCCGAACCGCTCGAGCTGGAGGACGTCATCTCGTTCACGCCCGCGATCACGCCCAGGCGCCGCTCCAGCGGCGTCGCCACGCTGGTGGCCATGGTCTCGGGGCTGGCGCCGGGCAGGCTGGCCGAGACGGAAATGGCCGGATAGTCCACCTGCGGCAGCGGCGCCACCGGCAGCAGGAAGAACGCCGCAATGCCCGCCAGCGCGATGCCGATGGTCAGCAGCACCGTCGCCACGGGCCGCTCGACGAAGGGGCGCGAGAGGTTCACGGGCGGCCCTCCCCGGCCGGTGCGGCCGGCGGCGCCAGGGCGGCGGGCACCTCGGGTGCCGCGGCCGTGCCCCGGCCCGTCCAGCGGCGGCCCAGCCGGTCGAAGGCGAGGTAGATCACCGGCGTGGTGAAGAGCGTGAGCAGCTGGCTCAGCACCAGCCCGCCGAAGATCGCCAGGCCCAGCGGCCGGCGCAGTTCAGCGCCCTCGCCCCAGCCCAGCATCAGCGGCAGCGCGGCGAACAGCGCGGCCAGCGTGGTCATGAGGATGGGACGGAAACGCAGCAGCGCGGCCTGGTGGATGGCCTCGTGCGGCGGCAGTCCCTGGCCACGCTCGGCGTCGATGGCGAAGTCGATCATCATGATCGCGTTCTTCTTGACGATGCCGATCAGCAGGATGATGCCGATGATGCCGATCACCCCGAGGTCGTTGCCCGTGAGCATGAGCGCGAGCAGCGCGCCCACGCCGGCCGAGGGCAGCGTCGAGAGGATGGTGAGCGGGTGCACGTAGCTCTCGTAGAGCACGCCCAGCACGATGTAGACGCAGACCATCGCGGCCAGGATCAGCCAGAGCTGGCTGGTGAGCGACTTCTCGTAGGCCCCGGCCGCGCCCTGGAACTGCATCGACAGGCCCGCGGGCATGCCGATCTCCTTCGCCGCGGCGCGGATCGCATCGACCGATTCGCCCAGGGAGGCACCATCGGCCCTGTCGAAGCCCAGCGTGGCCGCCGGGTATTGCGCCACGCGAGTGATCTGCAGGGGCGCCGGCTGCTCGCGGATGGTCGCGACGGCCGACAGCGGCGTGGGTGCCCCGCCGCCCGTGCGCAGCTGCAGCGTGCCCAGCGCCTCGGGGCTGGACAGCCCCTCCTTCTGCGCCTCCAGGATCACGCGGTACTGGTTGGTCTCGGTGAAGATGGTGGAGACGATGCGCTGTCCGAAGGCGCTGTAGAGGGTGTCGTCCACCGAACTGGCGGTGACCGAGAGGCGCGCGGCCGTGGCCCGGTCGATGTCCACGAAGGCTGAGAGACCCTGCGCGCCCGCGTCGGTGGTGGCGTTGCGCACCTGCGGCACCGTGCGCAGCCGCTCCACGAGCTTGTTCGTCCAGGCGTTCACCTCGGCGGAATCGACGCCGCCGATGGTGGCGCGGTATTCCGTGGGCCCGGTTTCCGCGTCGATGGTCAGGTCCTGCGTGGGCTGCAGGTACAGGGTGACGCCCGCCACGGCATTCACCCGGTCGCGCAGCCGCCGCATGACCACCTCCTGGCTGTCGCGCCCCTCCTTGAGGTTGATGAGCAGGCTGCCCGTGTTGAGCATGGCGTTGTTGGCGCCGTCCACCCCCACGAAGGAACTGAGCGAGGCCACGTCGGGGTCCTGCAGGATGGCGCGCACGGCCTCCTGCTGCAGCCCGCTCATGCGTTCGAACGAGACATCCTGCGCCGCCACCAGGCGGCCTTGCAGCTGGCCCGTGTCCTGCGTGGGAAACAGGCCCTTGGGGATGAAGATGTACAGCACCACGGTGAGCGCCAGCGTCAGCAGGGCCACGACGAGTGTCGCGCCTTGGCGGCGCAGCACCCACTGCAGCCAGACGTCGTAGCGGGCGATCACGCGGTCGAAACCGCGCTGGATGGCGCCGCCCAGCCCGCGCGGCGGGGTGTCGGGCACGGCGCGCAGCCAGCGCGCGGACATCATCGGCACCAGGGTGAGCGAGACCACCGCCGAGATCAGGATGGTGAGCGCCAGCGTCACCGCGAACTCGCGGAACAGGCGGCCCACCACGTCGCTCATGAACAGCAGCGGGATCAGCACCGCGATCAGCGACACCGTGAGCGAGATGATGGTGAAGCCGATCTGCGTGGCGCCCTTGAGCGCAGCCTGGAACGGCGGCTCGCCTTCCTCGATGTACCGGGCGATGTTCTCGATCATCACGATGGCATCGTCCACCACGAAGCCGGTGGCGATGGTGAGCGCCATCAGGCTCAGGTTGTTCAGGCTGTAGCCCAGCAGGTACATCACGCCGCAGGTGCCGATGAGCGAGATCGGCACGGCCAGGCTGGCGATGACCGTGGCGCGCAGGCTGTGCAGGAAGAAGAAAATCACCAGCACCACCATCAGCACGGCGAGCACCAGCTCCATCTCGACGTGGTGGACGGATGCCCGGATGCCCGTGGTGCGGTCCGAGAGCACCTGCACGTCCAGGCCCGCGGGCAGTCCGGCCTGCAGTTCGGGCAGCTGGCGCTGGATGCTGTCCACCGTGGAAATCACGTTGGCGCCCGGCTGGCGCTGCACGTTCAAAATGATCGCAGGCGTCAATGTGGCCCCCACGCTCCCGGCTTCGCCTGGTTCGCTGCCCCCCGGGGGGGCGCTCGCCGCCTTGGGGCGGCCCGGCGGCGGCTCGGTGGCCCCCACGCTCCCGGCTTCGCCTGGTTCGCTGCCCCCCGGGGGGGCCTCCGCTTGCCTGGGGCGGCCCGGCGCGGCGCGGACGCCGGCCCATGCGCCCAGCCGGTCGTTCTCGGCGCCGTTCACCACGCGGGCGACATCGACCATGCGGACCGGCGCGCCGTTCTTCCAGGACACGATGAGCCGCTTGTAGTCGTCCACCGTGAGGAGCTGGTCGTTGGCGTTGATGGTGTAGGCGCGCTGCGGACCGTCGAAGCTGCCCTTGGCGCTGTTGGCGTTGGCCGCCGAGATGGCGGTGCGCAGCGTGTCCAGCCCGATGCCGTAGGAGGCCAGCGCCTTGGTGTCGGCCTGGATGCGCACGGCGGGCCGCTGTCCGCCGGCCAGGGTCACCAGGCCCACGCCCTGCACCTGGCTGATCTTCTGCGCCAGCCGCGTGTTCACGAGGTTCTGCACTTCGGTGAGCGGCATGGTGTCGGAGCTGATCGCCAGCGTGAGCACCGGCGCGTCGGCCGGGTTCACCTTGGCATAGACCGGCGGGGCGGGCAGGTCGGTGGGCAGCAGCGAGGAGCCGGCATTGATGGCCGCCTGCACTTCCTGCTCGGCGATGTCGATGGCCAGGCCCAGGTCGAACTGCAGGGTGACTATGGACACGCCCGCCGCGCTGGTGGAGGCCATGCGGGCCAGGCCCGGCATCTGCCCGAACTGCCGCTCCAGCGGCGCGGTGACGTTGCGGCTCATGACCTCCGGGCTGGCGCCGGGATAGAGCGTCTGTACCTGGATGGTCGGGTAGTCCACCTGCGGCAGGGCCGACAGGGGCAGGAAGCGGAATCCCACCAGCCCCGCCAGCACGATGGCCAGCATGAGGAGCGCGGTGGCGACGGGCCGCTCGATGAAGGGACGCGAGGGACTCATGGACGGGAAAGCGGGCGGGGATCAGGAACGGCTGGCAGGCGCCGACGCCGCCGCGGCGGCCGGGGCCGACGCGGCCGGCGACGCTTCACCGGCATCCGGGCGGTGCCGGCGGCGGTGCGGTGCGCCGTCGGAGCCGTCGGCACCGCCGCGCTCCGCCCCCGCCGGCCAGGACGCACCGGAAGCCCGCCCGCGCCGCCCCGGCGCGCCCTGGGCCCCTCCCGGTCCGCCGGGCTCCTGCAGCTGCACCCGCGCGCCGTCGCGCAGGCGGTCGCCGCCTTCGGTCACCACGCGCTCGCCGGGCTTCAGGCCTTCCGCGATCGCCACCCACTCCACCGTGGACTGGCCGCGCCGCACCTTGCGCAGCGTCACCGTGCGGTCGTCGTTGATCACGTACACGAAGTCGCCGTTCGCCCCGGTCCGCACCGCGGTCACGGGCACCACCAGGGCCTCCACCTCGCGCAGTTCCATCCGCACGTTCACGAACTGGCTGGGGAAGAGCCGGCCGTCGGCATTGGCGAAGCGCGCCTTGGCCTTCACGGTGCCGGTGGCGGTGTCCACCAGGTTGTCCAGGGTGGAGAAGCAGCCCTGGGCGAGGTCCGTGGTGCGGGTACGGTCCTTGGCCACCACCGGCAGCCCCGCGGTGCCTGCCTCGGCGGCGGCGGTCTGCACGTCGGCGACGCGGTCCTGCGGGATGGAGAACTGCACGTCGATCGGCGTGGTCTGGGTGATGGTGGCCAGGCCCGTGGTATCGCCCGTGGTCACGTAGTTACCCGCATCCACGGAGCGCAGGCCGATGCGGCCCGCGGCCGGCGCCGTCACGCGCGTGTAGCCGAGGTTGAGGCGCGCGGTGCGCTCCTGCGCGCGGTCGGTCATCACGGTGCCTTCCAGCTGCTTGACCAGCGCGGCCTGCGTGTCCACGTCCTGCCGGGCGATGGAGTCCTGCGACAGCAGCGTGCGGTAACGCTCCAGGGTGATGCGCGCGTTCTCCAGCTGTGCCTCGTCGCGCCGCAGCGTGCCCTCTGCCTGCATCAGCGCCTGCTCGTAGGGGCGCGCATCGATCTGGGCGAGCACCTGGCCCTTGCGCACCATCTGCCCTTCGGTGAACAGCACCTCGGTGAGCACGCCCGCCACCTGGGGCCGGAGCGTGACGGTGGCGACCGGCGTCACCGTGCCCAGGGCCTCGATGGCCACCGGCAGGCGCATCTGGCGGACCGTCGCCTCGCCCACCGTGACCAGCAACCGGCCGCCGCCGGGCCCTGCCCCGCCACCGGCCGGCCGGGCCGGCCCTCCCGGTCCGCCCGCCGCGGGAAACCCCGGACCGGCCACGGGGGCCTTGGAGCGCTGCACCAGCCACCAGGCGCCCGCGCACAGCAGGGCGACGGCCAGCACCGCCACCACTGCGCCGAGCCATCGGGCGCGCCGGCCGGGCGGGCGCGGGCCTCCTTCAGGACCGGGCACGGGGGCGGCGGGCGGAGCGGCGTGGGGGTCGTTGGGGCTCATGGGCATCGGATACGGTGGCGAGGACTGCGCCCCGATCGTAGAAGCTCAACGTGGCGTTTTGCCCGCTGCCATGCGAAGAAACGTAAATCCCCTACAACCACCGGGATACCGGCCACGCTGGCGGCGGCAGCCCGCGGGCCCGGAGCCGCGTTTCGCGCCGCTCCGCCGTCGGTCCGTCGCGCCGCGCTGTGCTGCCCGCCGGGGACGGGCCACAGTGGACTCCCTCCCGCCGTCCTTCCAGGAGCAACGACATGCATTCCCCCCGCCGCCCTGCAGCCGCCGGCGCCCCTCTCGCCGCCGATGCCGCCGAACGGCTTGCCCGCCGGCGCGCGAGTGCCAAACTGGGCTGGCTGGTCCACGCGGCCGTCTATGCCTGCGTGAACCTGGGCCTGGCCGCACTGTCGGTATCCCAGGGCCGCACTTGGGCGCTGTTCCCTGCGTTCGGCTGGGGCCTGGGCCTGCTGGCACACGGCCTGGCGGTGGCGCTGCCGGGACGCGCAGGCATCTACGGATACCTGCTGGCGCGCGAGCGGGCGGCGCTGCGCCGCCAGCCCTGAACCGCATCGGCCGGGGCGCACAATCGGCCCCGGGTCGCCCACCATGCAGGCCCTCCCCGCCACCATGACGCATTTCCACTCGCGCCAGTTCCTTCTCCACGGCCTGATCGTCGCAGGCGTCTGCACGGCCATCGCCGCCATCCAGGCGGCCTATGGCCGTGGCCCGTGGCATGCGCAACTGGTGTATTCGATGTCCATCGGCATGGTCAGCTGGCTGATGGTGGAGGTCGGGCGCCTCTGGCTGACCCGCGACGACACCATTCCCTGGCCCCTGGGCTGGCGGGGATGGATGCTGGTGGCCGTGAGCGGCACCATCGGTTTCCACGCCGGCTCGGCCATCGGGGATGCCTACTGCCGCGCACTGCAATTGCCATCCCATGCGCCACCATCCGGCGACCCGGGGTCGGCCGTCCTCACCACGGTGCTCGCCTGCGTCGCGGTATCGCTTTTCTTCTATGCGCAGGGCAAGTCCCGGTACCTGGAGGGCCGTATCGCGCAGGCCCAGCGTGATACGGCCGAGGCCCGGCTCAAGCTCCTGCAGACCCAGCTCGAGCCGCACATGATGTTCAATACCCTGGCGAACCTGCGGGCCCTGATCGGCGCCGACCCGCAGCAGGCGCAGGCCATGCTGGACCACTTCATCGCCTACCTGCGCGCCACCCTGGGCGCCTCGCGCGCGGCGGCCCACCCGCTTGCGGACGAGTTCGCCCTGCTGCGCGACTATCTGGAGCTCATGGCCGTGCGCATGGGACCGCGCCTGTCCTATGCGCTGGACCTGCCGGAATCGCTGGAAGCGGTGCCCGTGCCGCCCCTGCTGCTTCAGCCTCTGGTGGAAAACGCGATCCGCCATGGCCTGGAACCGCAGGTCGAGGGCGGCCGCATCGAAGTCACCGCGCGCCTCGCCCCCGGCCCGTCCCCGCGCCTGGAACTGAGCGTCCTCGACACCGGCGCCGGTCTCCGGCCGGACCGCGCCGGGCACGGTGCCGCCCCGGGCGCCGGCAGCCGCTTCGGGCTCACCCAGGTGCGCGAGCGGCTTGCCACCCTCGAAGGCCCTCGGGCCACGCTGGACCTGGTGCCCGGAGACGGCGGCCGGGGTGCCAGGGCCTGCATCTTCCTGCCGCTGGGCTTGCCCGCGGCCCCGGCCGGCGCTGCTGCCGGCACCGACCCTGAAAACGCTTCCATGCCATGCAAGCCCCCCGTGCCCTGATCGCCGAAGACGAACCCCTGCTGGCCGCGGCCCTGCGCCAGGACCTCGCCCGCGCCTGGCCGGAACTGCAGATCGCCGCCACCGTGGGCGACGGCGACAGTGCCGTGCACCAGGCCCTGGCGCTGCGCCCCGACGTGCTGTGGTTCGATATCCGCATGCCCGGCCGCAGCGGCCTGGACGCCGCGCTGGAGATCGCAGGCGCCTGGCCGCTGCAGGAGGCGCCCTTTCCGGCCCTGGTCTTCGTCACCGCCTACGACCAGTACGCCGTGCAGGCCTTCGAGGCGCAGGCACTCGACTACCTGCTCAAGCCCGTGCAGGCGCCCCGGCTGCTCAAGACCGTGCGGAAGATCCAGGCGGTGCTGGCGGCACGCGCCGGCAGGCCGGACGGCGGCACGGCTGCGGAAGCGGGCGCGCCGCCGCGGGACGAAGCCGGGCTCGAGGCCCTGGTGGAACGCCTGCGCGGCCTGCTGCCGGCCGCGGCCTTCCCCGCTGCGGGGGTGGCGCCACCACGGCCGGACGCGGCGCCGTTGACCGTCATCCAGGCCAGCAGCGGCACGCGGATCCACCTCGTCCCCGTGGCGGACGTGCTGGTGTTCGAGGCTGCCGACAAATACGTGCGCGTGCTCACCGCCCGGCAGGAATACCTGATCCGCACCCCGCTCAAGGAACTGGCGGCGCAGCTCGAGCCCGAGGTGTTCTGGCAGATCCACCGCGGCACGCTGGTGCGTGCGTCGGGCATCGAATCGGTGGAGCGCGACGAGGCCGGCCGCCTGCACCTGCACCTGCGCGAGCGGCCCGGGCGCCTGCCCGTGAGCCGCCTGCACGCCCACCGCTTCAAGGCGATGTGAGGCCGTTCAGCGGTTGGCCGCCAGCAGCAGCCCGCCGGCCCCCATGAAGAATCCGCCCGTCGCCTTGTTGAGCCTGGCCACGCCGCGCTGCGAGCGGATCACCCGGCGGATCTGCCGGCCACAGCTGGCATAGACGGCGGTGGAGACGAACTCGGCCAGCAGGTACACCGAGCCCAGCACCAGGAACTGCCGCGCGGCGGGCTGCGCCGGATCGATGAACTGCGGAAAGATCGCCGCGAAGAGGATGATCGCCTTCGGGTTGGTGATGCCCAGCAGGAATTCCTGCGCGGCCAGGGCGCGCCAGGTGGGTACGGCCGCGCGTTGCGCGGGCGCGGCGGCCGCATCGCCGCCCTCCAGCAGGTCCAGCCCGCCGAACTCCCGGCTGTTCCAGGCCCGCCACCCCAGCCAGAACAGGTAGGCCGCGCCCACCCACTTCACGGTGGTGAAGGCGGCCTCGGAAGCCAGCAGCATGGCCCCCAGGCCCACGGCGGAGACGGTCAGGAAGATCGCGAACGCCGCCGCCCGCCCGATGGTGGCGAACATCGCCGCCCCCACCCCGGCGCGGATGCCGTTGTTCAGGCCGCAGAAATTGTTGGGGCCGGGCGTGAGCGCGATCGCCACGGCCACGGGAGCGAACAGGAGAGCGTCCATGGGAGGTCCTGGAAAAGCCTTCGGATGATGTCCCGGGATATTACGACCTTCCCGCCGGCGATGCTCCTGCCATGGATGCGCCCGCCGGTTCCACCGGCAGCCCGTGCGACGGGCTGGCCACACCGGCGTCCGGCCTTCGCTGCGGCGCAGCGGCCGGCCCTGCCGGCTCCCCGCCTGGTGCCCGGGCGCGGTCGCGCGCGAAGCTCCAGCCCAGCCACAGGGCCAGCACGGCGATCGCGGCTCCCATGACAGCCAGCACCAGGGAGGCGAGCGCGGCGGAACGGGAGGCATCCTGCACCAGCTTGTCCGCGAACTGCTTCTGCAACGCGCGGGAATCGTCCACCGACTGGAACATCAGGCTCTGCCGCGGGCGCACCTCGCCCAGCAGCACGACCCCGGCGGCGGAGCGCTCGCCCCGCTCCGCCAGGTCCACCACGCGCTCCAGGGCCATGTTGTACTCGGCGCGGTTTTGCCAGAGGGCATCCATCGACTTCCTGGCTTCCGGCTGCGTCACGGATGTGTCCAGGGACTGCAGGATTTTCTCGTTGGCCTCGCGCAGTTCGGCCAGCTTGCGCTTTTCTTCCCGCTGCACCGCGGTGTTGCCGGATATCACGATGTTGCGCGCATAGCGGGCGATGGCGTTCAGGTTGTCCTTCAGTTCGGTGAACTGCGCCACCTTGGCCATCCGGTCCGCGGTGATCTCCTGCAGGTTCGCTGTCAGCGAGTGCAGGGCCACGGCGCCCAGGAGCGCGATCGCAATGCCGCTCGAGGCCACAGCGCCGAGGCCAATCGCCAGGCGGACGGGAATTTTCGGATGGGACATGGGGCTGGCCTTCCACGGACTCGCGGGGCCTGCGGCCGCACGCAGTAGATGAATCCTATTAATTTGATCACATTGGAAGTATTTTTGCAGGATGAAGTGGCAACTTTCCATTTTCAAGCCACCCTCACGCCCTCCCGGTCAATCGCCCAGTTCAACCACCTGGGCCCAGGGAACACTACCCAGCGCGTCGTAGTGCGCGACCACCACTCCCTGCGCCCGTGGCACACCGGCCCCCGGGAGGCCCGATAGCAGCTTGCGCAGATAGTCCACCGAAGGCCGGTCAAGCCCGGCGATCGGCTCGTCCACCAGCACGAGGGTGGCGCCGCAGGCGAAGCCCGCTGCCAGCAGGACCTTGCGGCGCGTGCCGGTGGACAGCTGTTCCATCCGCTTGCCGGTGTGTCCGGCCAGGCCGAACCCATCGATGTGCAGCGCCAGGGCCTGCGCGCTCCATTCCGGCCAGCGCTGCGCCTGCCCGGCCCACCAGTCCACCGGCGTGTCCTGTTCGGCGGGCAGTACCGGGCCATCGCCCCGGGGATCGGCCCAGAAAATGCCGCCGCCGCACGCCGCCACGCGCCCGGCCTGCGGACGCAGCGCGCCTGCGATGATCCGCAGCAGCGTGGTCTTGCCGCGCCCATCGCCACCCCGCAGCAGCGTGGCGCCCGGCCCGATGCGCAGGTCCATGCCATCGAACAGCGGTGCAGCGGCACCCGGCGGCGTGTGGCGCAGGCCCAGGCCTTCCCAGAGAATGGCTGCGGGGGCAGCGGTGCGGGGCGGATCGGGCGGCAGAATGGTCATGGCAGGCAGGTGCGGTACCGGAAACGGTCGGCCTACATTCTGTGGCAATCTGCAGGACGCTCTGGCCGACAATCGGCCGCCGGGCACCGCCTGCCTGCCAGGTCGTGCCCGCCACGCACCCTTTCAATGACCAGTCCATCCACTCCCGGCCCATGACCCTGCGTTACCTCGATTTCGACCACAGCGAAGACGGCGAAGGCGGCGGCACCTGGGACGCGATGGCCAGCGTCACGGGGGAGCACGTGGAGGCGCTGCATGCGGAAATCGCCGCCGTCCTGGACTGGGCCCACGGGCGGTTCGGCAGCCAGCGCGGCCCCATCGAAGAGGACGGGGAATGGGATTACGACCTGCAGGCCGTGGAGGAAACTTCCACCGGGCAATCGCTGCGCTACGACGAGGGGCTGCGCCGGGTGGTGGCCGAGCCGGGCGCCACGGGTGCGCCGCGCCACACCGTCACCCTCTCGCTCTGCGGCACGCGGGCCTTCTGCGAGGCGTTCCGCGAGCGTTTCGGGCTGGAATAGCCCGTCCTTGCGGCGGGCCGGCGCTCCGGCGCCTGCCGGCTATACGGCGTCCACCACCGCCAGCACGACGGCCGACTCGTCCACCGACATCACCACGCGGCGGCCCGCGCGCAGGCCAGACCCTGGCTCCGCGAAGCCCACCATGCGGACACCGGCATCCAGTTCGGCGGATACCTCGTCCCCCTGCGCGCCGCCGCGCGACAGGCGCACCACCCGGCCTGGCCACGCGTTGGAAGCCCCCTCTCCAGGGCCGCGCCGGGCAGCGGCGCGAACGGGTTGTGCGGGCTCTACGCGCACAGCCGTGGCCTTGCACAGCGCCAGCACCGCGGTGCCGGGCTGCAGGCCCAGCAGTTCGGCACTCTCGCGGGTGATGCGGGCACACAGGCGCAAGCCGCCCTCCGGCGGCATCGCGCCCTGCTCCGCCGCGGGTTCGCCCTGCAACCACACCCGCACCACGGGGCCCATCGGCTCCAGTGCCTGCACCACGCAGGGCCACTGGTTGCGCATGCTGGTGCGCAGCGCCAGGCCCGCGGCCGGACGCACGGCGCGGGATTGGCCGCCGGGACCGCCATGGCCACCCGGGTTGGACGCCTGCGCCCCGGACGTACTGGCTCTGGCCAGCACCCCGGCACGTGCCTGCGCCAGCGCATCCGCCGTGCGCAGCAGCGCATGCCCGGCCTCGGTCAGCCGCGCGCCACCACCGCCGGCCCCGCCCACCGCACGCTCCACCAAAGGCACGCCGGCCAGGTTGGTGAGGGTGTCCACCGCCTGCCAGGCCGCCTTGTAGCTCACGCCCACCACACGGGCCGCCTGGGAAATCGAGCCGCCGGCACCGATCTCGCGCAGCACCGCCACCCGCCGGTCGGCCGGGCCGTGGGCCAGCGCATCGGACAGGGCGGCCGGCGCCAGGGGGGCAGCACGGGAAGAACTCGGGAGATGCGGGGCACGGGAAGGCATGGGCCGATGATGCCGCAGCAGGCATGCTTACATGCCGACACAAAAACCCTCCCGTTGGATGATGCCGGCCCGGGCCGATCCTCCCTAGCATCTCCGACCTCTGGGCGGCCCGGCGCCCCCTCCCCAGGAAAGACAACACCATATGAGCGGCAAACCCGCGGCCCGGCAGGGCGACATGACGCAAAAGGGCGGCCCGATCGTCCAGGGCTCGGCGACGGTGCTGATCGGCTCTGCGGGGGGCGTGGCGTGCTCGGTGTGCCCCGGGGGCATGGCGGTGGGCAACCCGGTGAACCCGGCGCTGGGCGCGAAGGTGCTGACCGGGGCCGATGAACTGGACTTCGCGCTGCCGGGGCCGCTGCCGCTGGCGTGGCAGCGGGTGTACAGCAGTTACGTGAACGTGGAGCATGGTGCGGCATGCGGGTTGCTGGGGTATGGGTGGAAGCTGCCGCTGGAACTGCGGTTGCGGCTTCAGGATGAGCGCGCAGTGCTTTTCGATGCATCCGGGCGGGCGATCACGTTCGACGAGGCGCTGCAGCCGGGGCAGGCGCTGTACAGCAGCAGCGAAGACCTGTGGCTGTTGCGGGGTGGGGGCATGGCGAACGCCCCTTCCGGTAGCACGGCATTCGCCACGGACCCGAACTCGCCCTCTACCCGGACCTCCACGCCGGCCGAACTGCTGCCCTGGGCGCAGCAACCGCGCTGGTCGCATGTGCCGGCCGTGCTGCGTGCGGACCCGGGCTGCGTCATCTCCGTGCCGGGCGCAGGCGGTGCAGGCGCGCCGGCCTGGGTGTTCCTGCCGGCAGGCGTATCGGGCGACCACGTCCTGCATGCGGTGATCGACCGCTTCGGCCGCAGCCAGCGCTACCTGTGGGGCGAGGAAGGCGAACAGCAGGGCCGCGTGGTCGGTATCACCGATGGCACCGGGCGCCGCTATGCGCTGCGCTACGAGCGCATCGCGCAGGATGCCGGACCAGCACAGACAAGTGCCCATCCCCTGCTGCAACCCGACGATGGGGTGCGGCTGGTGGGCGTGGACTGCACATTCAATCCGCTAGATCCGAGCGTGGTTCCGGGTACGACCCCGCGCCCTCAACCGCTCGTGGGCTACCGCTACGACAGCGCAGGCAACCTGGCAGAGGTACTGGGCGCAGACGGCACGGTGCTGCGCCGCTTCGGCTACGACACGCTGCACCGCATGACGGAGCACCAGGTGCGCCAGGGTCCGAAGCACCGGTATGTCTATGAAGACCAGACCGCGCAGGGCCGTCGCCAGGGGTTGGTCGCACGCCCGGGTGCCCGCGTGGCCGAGCAACACAACGAAGAGGGGCTGTCGTACTTCTTCGAGTACAGCCAGGCGCCCGCGCAGGCAGCCCAGGGCCCGGAGGGTGGCCAGGATGGCCCTGCTCCGGCCACCGCGTCTTTACCCAGCACCAGCCAAAGCAGCACGGTGGTGCGCGACAGCCTGGGCCGGACTACCGCCTACCACTTCGAGGGCGAAGGCGGCCTCAAGCGCCTGGTGCGCCTCGTGGCCCCGGACGGGGCCGAACAAGGATTCCGATACGACAGCGCCGGCCGCCGCCTCTCTGCCACCGATGCGCTGGGCCGCACGACATGGTGGCGCTACGACGGCGCAGGCCGGCTGCTGGGCGTGCAGGGCCCGGACGGGCGCAGCACGCAACAGCACTGGGGCGCGGCGGGCAGCGCGCAGGACGGCCTGCTGCTGGCCAGCCAGGATGCGGCAGGGCTGCGCACGGACTTCCGGTACGACGACTGGGGACGGCTGGTGGAGGTCGCGATGGCGCCTGCCGGGGGCGGGAACGGAGCGAGCGACACCCAGGCCCTCACCACCCGGTTCGAGTACGAGCAACCGCAAGATGACGGCACCGGCACCGTAGCCTTCCCACCACACGCACTCGCCTGGTGCGACCAGCCCGTGGCGATGATCGACGCCCAGGGCGGGCGCAGCCTCTACGCCTACAACGCCTGCGGCCAACTCGCACGGCACACGGACTGCTCCGGCCGCAGCCAGTCCTGGCGCCACGGCGCCTGGGGCGAGGTGCTGGAGACCACGGATGCGCTGGGCCAGCGCACCCAGTTGCACCACGTGCTGGAACATGGCGCCCTGCGGCTGGTGGGCGTGCAGCAGCCGGGCAACACGGCGGTGCGCCACCGCTGGTCGGCCGCGGGCAAGCTGGAGGCGACCACCTACGGCACGCACGACGTGCTGGAGGGCACGGGCGAGCCCGCAGGCACCAGCACGACGGTCGCCTACCGGCACGACCTCTGGGGCCGGGTGGTAGAGCAGGTGCAGGCGGGCCGGGGCGTGCAGTTGCGCTACGACGTGGCCGGGCGGCTGCAGGAGCTCGTCAACGAGAACGGCGACGTGACCCGCTTCGTGCACGACGCGGCCGACCGGCTGGTGCAGGAAGTGGGCTTCGACGGGCGCAGCCAGGTGTATGGCTACGACGCGGCGGGCCAGCTCACGCACACGGGCGACGGGCACGGCGAAGGCCACCACCCGGGAGCGGCAGCGCGGCCGGAGTTGGGGGCGGTGGTGCGAACGCGGCTGCACTACGACCTGGGGGGGCGCTTGGTGGCGCGCGTGGCCGTGCGGCTGCCTGCACCGGGAGCAGCGTCCGGTGTCGATGTATCCGACAACCCAGCGGCTGAACCGCACGCCGTGCTGCAAATCCAGCGCTTCGAGCACACCCCGGCAGGCGCATTGCAGCAGACGCGCACCTGGGAGGCAGAACTGCCGCACGGGATCGAGCCCATGGCATTGCCTGTCAGCTCCGCACTCTCAGGAGCTGCCACGGATCGACCCATCCCCCTGGCCGAGCGCTGGCTGTCACTGGACACGCAGGTCCTGTTATCCCTGCTGGATCGCCCGGGCGACCCGGCCCAGGCTCCGGTGGTGGCCGCGCTACAGGCGCAGCGTCTGCAGCCGGAAGCCCGCGTGGCCCTGGCGCGCGATGCCTTCGGGCGCGTCTGCGGAGAGACGCAGACGCTGTACCGGCAGGCCATGCAGTTGCAGACACCCCATGCCGGGGGCGAGCCCCCCGTGGAGTTCGAGCACGCGATCACCCACACCCTGGGCCCGCTGGGCCAGCGCACGGCCACGCAGGCGCAAGGGCTGGGCACGCTGCAGTGGCTGGCCTACGGCTCGGGCCACGTGCACGGGCTGCTGCTGGACGGCCAGCCGCTGGTGGATTGGGAGCGCGATGCGCTGCACCGAGAAGTGGGCCGCACGCTGCACCTGCTGGAAGGCCAGGACAACGCAGACCTGACGGCCATCGTGCATGCACGGCAGCTGGACCCGATGGGCCGGATGCTGCACCAGGACTGGCGCGGCCTGCGCCATGCGGCGCCCGTTGCTCCTGACTTGGCAAACGAATCTGAGACAGGTCCTTCGTCCGCCGCGGGCCGAATCGCTCCAGCCCTGGGTCCCCTCTCCACACTCGCCCAGCGCCGCTACTGGTACGACCCGCTGGGCCAACTGGTGGGCGTGCAGACACCGGGCGAGGCCACGCGCTACGGCTACGACGCCTGGCAGCGCCTGAGCGGGCTGCACCGCGCGGGCCCGGGCTCGACGGAAATGCAGGCGCACTGGACGCTGGACGCAGCGGGCAACCGCCTGCCCGCGCCCGTGGAGGCGCGCGCGGCCGGGGTCTCCCATGCCGAGCGCCAGGACTGGGCGCGGCAGGTGCGCGAGAACCTGCACGATGCGGACTTCGACCTGCTGCGTGCGGGCGACGGGCCCGGCGAGGGAGCAGGCCCGGTCACGCGCTGGCCGGGCAACCGCATCGGATGGAACACGCCCGAACCGGACGCCGATGGAGCCGGTAGCGATGGCAACGACGGCAGCGCCGGCAAGGGCATCCTGATCCGCTACCGCTACGACGCCTTCGGCAACCGGGTGCAGGCGCTGCACACCGACGGCCGGGCGCAGCGGCTGCGCTATGACGCGCTACACCGGCTGCGCGAGGTCTGGCAGCGCGAGGCAGCGGGTGGCGCCTGGCAGCGGGTGGCCTGCTACCGCTACGACCCCTTCGGGCGGCGGCTGGCCAAGACCGTCTTCGGCCATGGCAACGACAACAGCAACGCAGCTGCGGAGCCTTCGACAACCACCTACGCCGGCTGGGACGGCGACCGCCTCGTGCACACCGAAGGCCCGCAGGGGCTGCAGCACGTGCTCTACGAGCCCGGCTCCTTCGCGCCGCTGCTGCGCCTGGAGCGCGAGCAGGCCATCCCCACGGCCATGCAGGCCATGCTCGCCGTGGAGGGGAGCGAAGGACTGGGCGAAGCGCAGGCGTTCTTCGCGGCGCTGCCGCCATCGCAGCGCGAAATGCTGCAGGATGCGCTGCACGGCGCCATGGGACCGGACGGCGAGCAGCTGATCGCGCGCGTGCAGGGCGTGCTTCCCGCCGAGGTGGCCACGCTGCTGGCATCCGGACTGCAGGAGGTCGGCAGGCGGCAGCAGTTCGCCGCCCGGTCCGCGCCCACGCGCATCCGCCATTTCCTGTGCGACCACCTGGGCACGCCCATCGCCCTGGTGGACGCCAACGGTCCGCAGGCGGGCCTGGTCACCTGGGCCGCCACGTACCACGCCTGGGGCGCTATACGAGAGGAATACGACCCGCACGGCATCGGCCAGCCCATCCGCTTCCAGGGTCAGCAGCTCGATGCGGAGACGGGGCTGCACTACAACCGGTTCCGGTACTACGACCCGATGCTGGGGCAGTATGTGACGCAGGATCCGATCGGGCTGGAGGGTGGATTGCATGCATCGATCTATCCGCTGTCTCCGACGACGGGAATCGATCCGCTCGGCCTGTTGGCATCGTCAACGGTCGACCTGAATTTCTTTCCACACAATGACCCCCTCCGGGCCGCCGCGAACAAGCTCCGTGGTTCCGACACCCTGTACCTCATCGCTGGACACGGAAACAGGCAGGGCCTCCATGACGAACATGGCAAACTCATCCCGGTTGACAAGCTGGCTCAGATGATCCGCCGCGATCCGAATTACAAGCCTGGCATGCCCATCGCATTGCTTTCCTGCAATACCGGATGGAAGAACAGTGCCTACGCGCAGGGGCTGGCCGACGCCATGAAGGCGATTGTCGTGGCGCCGGACACATACGTCTGGTACGACCTACAAACAGGGCGCATGACGGAAATGGGGGGAAACATCATCACCACGCATAGTTTCGGCTTCGAATTCCAGAAGCTGGTGAAAGATCCGTCACGGCCAGGCAAATACAACGCATTCTTCCCGGAGCGTCCCTCACAGCCCCAGCTTTGACGGCGCCACACCAATGCGCCCGCGGCAACCTTCGTTGATGCCCG
The DNA here is from genome assembly GCF_000176855.2 of Paracidovorax avenae ATCC 19860. Classification (NCBI taxonomy): domain Bacteria; kingdom Pseudomonadati; phylum Pseudomonadota; class Betaproteobacteria; order Burkholderiales; family Comamonadaceae; genus Paracidovorax; species Paracidovorax avenae. Next base: position 3,558,680 of record NC_015138.1, read on the forward strand.
CCTATACTCATCGCTATTCACCCAAGGAATAGCGAATGCCTTCTTCGTCCGCCTCCCGCCCGACCACCCTCAGCCTCGCCCACATGTGTGCCCTGCTGGCCTCCACGGTCCTCGCCCTGGCCTGCACCACCACCCGCGCGGGCGAGGTACCGGTGGCCGTGGCGGCAAACTTCACGGCGCCGATGCAGAAGATCGCCGCCGCCTTCGAGCAGGACACGGGCCACAAGGCCGTGCTGTCCTTCGGCGCCACCGGCAAGTTCTACGCCCAGATCCGCAACGGTGCGCCGTTCCAGGTCTTCCTGGCGGCGGACGACACCACCCCCGGGCGTGTGGAGAGCGAAGGCCTGGGCGTGCAGGGCTCGCGCTTCACCTATGCCGTCGGCAGGCTCGTGCTGTGGAGTCCGCGCGAGAACTACGTGGACCGCCAGGGCCAGGTGCTGCGCACGGGCGACTTCACGCACCTGTCGATCGCCAACCCCAAGCTGGCGCCCTACGGCCTGGCAGCGGTGCAGACGATGGAGAAGCTGGGCCTTGCCGAGTCGCTCAAGCCCCGGCTGGTGACGGGCGAGAACATCGCCCAGGCCTACCAGTTCGTGGCCAGCGGCAATGCGCAGCTGGGCTTCGTCGCGCTGTCGCAGGTCATGGAGGACGGCCGCATCGCCCAGGGATCGGCCTGGCAGGTGCCGGATGCGATGCACGAGCCCATCCGCCAGGATGCGGTCCTGCTCGCCACCGGCAAGGACAACGCGGCCGCCGCGGCGCTGATGCAGTACCTGCGCGGCGACAAGGCGCGCGAGATCATTCGCCGGTACGGCTACGGCTTCTGACGCCGGGCCATGCCGCTGTCGTCCGAAGACCTCGCCGCCATCGGGCTGACGCTGCGGCTGGCAGGGCTCACCACGCTGCTGCTGCTCGTGCTCTGCACGCCGCTCGCGTGGTGGCTGGCGCGCACGCGCTCGCGCTGGCGCGGCCCCGTGTCCGCCGTGGTGGCGCTGCCGCTGGTGCTGCCGCCCACGGTGATCGGCTTCTACCTGCTGTTGCTGCTCGGGCCGCACGGGGCGGTCGGCCGGCTGATGCAGTCGCTGGGCCTGGCCACGCTGCCGTTCACCTTCGGCGGGCTGCTCGTGGGCTCGCTCGTGTACTCCCTGCCCTTCGCCGTGCAGCCCCTGCAGCGCGCCTTCGAGGCCGTGGGCGACCGGCCGCTGGAGGCCGCGGCGCTGCTGGGCGCGAGTCCGCTGGACCGGTTCTTCACCGTGGCGTTGCCGCTGGCGCGCAGCGGGTTCCTGACGGCGGGGGTGCTGAGCTTCGCCCACACGGTGGGCGAGTTCGGCGTGGTGCTCATGCTGGGGGGCAATATTCCCGGGGTGACGCGCGTGGTGTCGGTGCAGATCTACGACCACGTGGAAGCGCTGGAATACGCCCAGGCCCACTGGCTCGCGGGCGCCATGGTGGCCTTCTCGTTCGCGGTGCTGCTGGCGCTGCATGCCCTGCAGCCTGCCCGGAGGCGCGCATGATCGCCTTCGCCCTGCCCCCGGTCGCCAGCGACACCATCGAAGTGCAGTTGCGCCTGCCACGGCCCGGCCGCTTCACGCTGGAGGCGGACCTGCACCTTCCAGGCCAGGGCATCACCGCGATGTTCGGCCCGTCCGGTTGTGGCAAGACCAGCCTGCTGCGTGCCATGGCAGGACTGGAGCGTGGTGCCGGCCGCGTGGCGGTGCCGGGGGAGGTCTGGCAGAACGACGCTCTTGGCCAGTGGCTGCCACCGCACCGGCGCGCCCTGGGCTATGTCTTCCAGGAGCCGGGCCTGTTCGCGCACCTGGACGTGCGCGGCAACCTGGATTACGGCCTGCGGCGCACGCCCCCGGCGCGGCGGCGGGTGCCGCTGGAGCAGGCGGTGGAGCTGCTGGGCATCGGCCACCTGCTCGGGCGGCTCACCCATGCGCTGTCGGGCGGCGAACGCCAGCGCGTGGCGATCGCGCGTGCCCTGGCCGCGAGTCCCCGGGTACTGTTCATGGACGAGCCCCTGGCCGCGCTGGACGCGGAGCGCAAGGCCGAAGTCATGCCCTACCTGGAGCGGCTGCAGCGCGAACTCGACATCCCGGTGCTCTACGTGAGCCACGCACTCGACGAAGTGGCGCGGCTGGCCTCGCACCTCGTGCTGCTGCGCGAAGGCGCCGTGCTCGCCAGCGGCCCCATCGCCACGCTCATGGCCCGACCCGACCTGCCGCTGGCGCACGGCGAGTTCGCCGCGACCCTGGCCGAGGGTGTCGCCGACGGCTACGACGCCGCCGACCGCATCGCGACCGTGCGACTGCCGGGCGGACAGGCCCTGCTGCTGGCCGCGGACCACGCCCCGCCCCCGGGCACGCCGGTGCGGCTGCGCGTGCAGGCGCGCGACGTGAGCCTGGCACTGGCGCCACCGGCGGCCACCAGCGTGCTAAACCTGCTGCCGGCCCGCGTGCTGGCCCTGCACGACGAGCCCGCGGGCCAGGTGCTGGTGGCCCTGGATGCCGGGGGCACGCCGCTGCTGGCGCGCATCACCGGGCGGTCCGCGCGCGCGCTGGGCCTGGCGCCGGGGCTGGAGGTAGTGGCGCAGGTCAAGGGCGTGGCCCTGCTGGGCTGAAGAGCAGGATTCATGGCAGGGATAAATGGATGCAGCGGCGGCAATGCCCGCAAAGCCCGGTTGCGCCCTGAGAATTCCGCGCTTCGCCATTGCCGGGGATTCCCTCCATGCCCGTTTCCGTTTTCGACATGCAGTCGCTCCAGCATCTCTGGAGCACGGACGAAGTCCGCGCCATCTTCGGAGAGGAGAACCGCGTGCAGAAGTGGCTCGACGTCGAGGCCGCGCTGGCCTCTGCCCAGGCCGACATGGGGATCATTCCCCGGGACGCGGCCCGCGAGATCGCCGACAAGGCCAGGGTCCGGCATATCGACATCGGCAGGATGTCCGCCGATATCCGGCGCATCAGGCATTCGCTGGTGCCCGCGCTGCGCCAGTTGCAGGCCGCATGCTCCGCCGACCACGGCGAGTGGATCCACTACGGCGCCACGACCCAGGATGTGATCGATACCGGCGTCGCGCTGCAGCTCAAGGAATTCCACGCGGTCGCGCTGCGCGACATGCGGGCCGTGGGGCGGGAACTGGCCCGCCTGGCGGTGGAGCACCGCGACACGCTGATGGCCGGGCGCACGCACGGCGTCCAGGCGCTGCCGATCACCTTCGGCCACAAGTGCGCCGTGTGGCTCGACGAACTCGGCCGCCACCACGAGCGGCTCGTGCAGGCCGCCCCGCGCGTGCTGGTGGGGATGCTGGCCGGGGCGGTGGGAAGCCAGGCGGCCTTCGGCCCCAACGCCGCGGAGCTGGAGGAGCGCGTGCTGCGCAGGCTGGGCCTGGGCGTGCCGCCGATCAGCTGGGCCCCGGCGCGCGACCGCTTCGCAGAGTACGCCAACCTGCTGGCGCTGATCGGCGGCACGCTGTCGAAGATCGGCAACGAGCTCTTCAACATGCAGCGCGACGAGTGCGACGAAGTGGAGGAAGGCTTCCCCGAGGGAAAGCTGGGCTCGTCCACGATGCCCCACAAGCGCAACCCCGTCTCGGCCGAGAACCTCGCCGGGCTCTCGCGGCCGCTGCGCTACAGCGCCGCCATGATGGTCGAGGGCATGGTGCAGGAAAGCGAGCGCGACGGCATCGCCTGGAAGGTGGAATGGAAGGCGCTTCCAGAGGCCTGCATGATCGCCGGGGCGATGCTGTTCCAGGCCAGGCACCTGCTGGCGGGGCTGAAGGTGAATGCCGCCGCGATGGCGGCCAACCTCGGCAGGATGCACGGCTACCTGCTCTCCGAACGGGTGATGCTCGAACTCTCCGCCCGCGTGGGCAAGCAGACCGCCCACGAGTGGATTTACGAGGCATCGATGCACGGCATCACCCACAAGCTCGGCTTCGCCGAAGCGATGCGCCACCACGAAAGCCTGGGCCGGCTCCTGACGGAGGACGAGATCCACGACCTGACGGATCCCGCCGGCTACCTGGGCCAGTGCGGGCCCGCGGTGGACCGCGTGGTGGCGGCGCACGGGGCGTGGCTGCAGGGGTGAGCGCCGGCTCATCCGTTTCCGGCATCGGCTGACAGACCGGCGCTCTGCCGTCGCCCACACTGCGCGGATGCAAGCCCCATCCGCCTCCCCTCCGCCTCCAGGGCGCCCCTCCCTCCTCGAGCGCGCCAGGAGCGCGGCGCTCGGCAACCTGCAACTCACGGTCTCGGCCGGGCTGATCGCGGCCGTGGTGCTCTGGGGGCTGGCATCCCCCGCCAGCCTCGGTACGTTCTTCGGCGCGCTGCTGTCGGACATCACCCGGAACTTCGGGTGGCTGTACCTGTGGGTGGTGCTGGCACTGGTCGTGCTGGCCCTCTTCCTCGCCCTCAGCCGCTACGGCGACCTGAAGCTGGGCGACGAGGACGAGGAACCCGAGTTCTCCACCGCGACGTGGTTCGCGATGCTCTTCGCGGCGGGCATGGGCATCGGCCTGGTGTTCTGGGGCGTGGCGGAGCCGGTCTCGCACTACGGGCTGCCGCCGCCCGGCATCGCCCCGCAAACGCCGGAGGCCGCGGGGGCCGCCATGCGCTACGCCTTCTTCCACTGGGGCCTGCATCCCTGGGCCATCTACGGCATCGTCGGGCTGGCGATCGCCTTCTTCCAGTTCCGCCGGCAGGCCCCGGCCCTGGTGAGCTCCGCCACCGAATCGCTGCCCTGGCGCGGCATGCGCCACCTCTCGCCGCTGGTGAACGTGCTGGCGGTGGTGGCCACGGCGTTCGGGGTCGCCGCCTCGCTTGGCATGGGCGCCGCGCAGATCAACGGCGGCCTGCAGGCGGTGTTCGGCGTGCCGGTGGGCCCCTGGCCGCAGGCCGCCATCATCGTGGTGACGACGGCGCTGTTCATCACCTCGGCGGTGAGCGGCGTAGACCGGGGCATCAAGTGGCTCTCCAGCGCCAACCTGCTGCTCGCGGCCTTCCTGGCGCTGGCGGTGTTCCTGCTCGGACCCACGGTGTCGCTGGTGAACACCTTCACCAACACGCTCGGCGCCTACCTCAGCGAATTCGTGCGCACCAGCCTGCGCATGTCGCCGTTCCGGGACAGCACCTGGGTGGGCGACTGGACCATCTTCTACTGGTCGTGGTGGATCGCGTGGTCGCCGTTCGTGGGCCTGTTCATCGCGCGCGTCTCGCGTGGGCGCACGATCCGCGAATTCGTGCTGGGCACGGTGATCGCGCCCAGCCTGGTGGGCTTCCTGTGGTTCTCGATCTTCGGCGGCACCGCGCTGCACCTCGAGATTTTCCGCCAGATCCCCCTGGCCGCCGCGGCCCAGGCCGACCCGGCCACCGCGATGTTCGCCATGTTCGGCGCGATGCCGCTGGGGCTGGCGATGTCCATCGTGGCAACGGTGCTGGTGGTTGTGTTCTTCGTGACCTCGGGCGACTCGGCCACGCTGGTGCTGGGCACGATGAGCACCCGGGGCGACCCGGACCCGTCCGCACGCGTGAAGATCGTTTGGGGCCTGCTGGTGGCCGGCATCGCGCTGTCGCTGCTGTTCGCGGGCGGTCTGCAGGCGGTACAGACCGCCACCATCGTGTTCGCGCTGCCGTTCGCGCTGGTGCTGGTGCTGATGGCGGTGGCCCTGCTGCGCGCGGTGCGCGAGGACCACGAGGCCGAGCGCCAACGCGAACGCGCCCTGCGGCGCCGGATGCGCGAAATGGCGATGCGCGAATGACGGCGATCCCGGCGCGGCCGCCAAAGCGGCCCCGTCCTACAGGCCCCGTCGCCGCTGCCGCGCGAGCTCGACCGGCCGCCGCATGCGCCAATGGCTTGCAGCCGACACGGTCGTGCGGAAGCCGGCTTTCTTGTTGCGTTCCTTCTTCCCCGACCTTCTCCAGGATCCCACCGTGCCGTCCAACGACTCCTCCCTGCTGACCGCCCACGACGCCTACCTGCTGCGCGAGGGCACGCATGCCCGCCTCTACCAGTCGCTGGGCTGCCACCTGCGCCGCACGGCCGGCGTGCCTGCGCAGGAGGCGCGCGGCGCGGACTTCGCGGTCTGGGCCCCGAATGCGGCGTCGGTCTCGGTGATCGGGGACTGGAACGGCTGGAACCCGGAGGCCGACCCGCTGGCGCCGCGCGGCGACGACAGCGGCGTGTGGGAGGGCTTCGCGCCCCACGCGGCCCACGGGCAGGCCTACAAGTTCCGCATCGTGTCGCGCAACGGCGGCCGGGTGCTGGAAAAGGCGGATCCGCTGGCCATCTGCTCCGAGCTGCCGCCGCGCACCGCATCGCGCATCTGGGACCTCGACTACACCTGGAACGACGGCGAGTGGATGGCCTCGCGCGGCCCGCGCAATGCGCTGGGTGCCCCGATGTCGATCTACGAGGTGCATGCGGGCTCCTGGCGCCGCAAGGATGGCCAGTTCATGGGCTACCGCGAACTGGCCCATGCGCTGGGCGAGTACGTTCAGTCGATGGGCTTCACCCACGTGGAGCTGATGCCCATCACCGAGCATCCGTTCTATGGCTCCTGGGGCTACCAGACCACCGGGTATTTCGCGCCCACGTCGCGCTACGGCACGCCGCAGGATTTCATGTACTTCGTGGACCACCTGCACCAGCGCGGCATCGGCGTGCTGCTGGACTGGGTGCCCTCGCACTTCCCGATGGACGGGCATGGTCTGGCGGAGTTCGACGGCACGCACCTGTACGAGCACGCCGACCCACGGCAGGGTTTCCATCCGGAGTGGAATTCGGCCATCTTCAACTACGGCCGCAACGAGGTGCGCAGCTTCCTCGTCTCCTCGGGCCTGTTCTGGCTCGACAAGTACCACCTGGACGGCCTGCGCGTGGACGCGGTGGCGTCCATGCTGTACCTGGACTACGCGCGCAAGCAGGGCGAATGGGTGCCCAACCGCCACGGCGGGCGCGAGAACCTGGAGGCGATCGAGTTCATGCGGCTGCTCAACCGCTCGCTCTACCGCGACCACCCGGACACAGTGAGCATCGCCGAGGAATCCACCGCCTGGCCCATGGTCTCGCGCCCCGTGGAAATGAACGGACTGGGCTTCGGCATGAAGTGGAACATGGGCTGGATGCACGACACGCTGTCGTACTTCAAGGAAGACCCGGTCCACCGCCGCTACCACCACCACAAGCTGACGTTCTCGCTGGTCTACGCCTTCAACGAGAACTTCGTGCTGCCGCTCTCGCACGACGAGGTGGTCTATGGCAAGGGATCGCTCGTCAACAAGATGCCGGGCGACGAATGGCATCAGTTCGCCAACCTGCGCGCGCTGTTCGGCCTGATGTGGGCCCACCCCGGCAAGAAGCTGCTCTTCATGGGCGGCGAATTCGGCCAGCGCCGCGAATGGACGCACGAGGGCGAACTCGAGTGGTGGGTCTGCGACGGCCCGCTGCACGGCGGCCTGCAGCGCATGGTGCGCGAGCTCAACCGCGTGCTGCGCAGCGAGCCGGCCCTGCACGACATCGATTTCTCCCCCGAGGGCTTCCAGTGGGTGGAGGCCGACGACGCCGGCCGCAGCGTGATCGCCTTCCTGCGCAAGCCCGGCGCCGAGGCCCAGCGCCAGGGTGCCACGCCGGTGCTGGTGGTCTGCAACATGACGCCGGTGCCGCGCGAGAACTACCTCGTGGGGGTGCCTTCCGCCGGCTACTGGCGGGAACTGTTCAACAGCGATGCCCGCGAATTCGGCGGCGCCGGCTGGGGCAACCTGGGCGGCGTGGAAGCCGCGCCCGTGCGCTCGCACCACTGGGCGCAGTCGCTATGCCTCACGCTGCCGCCGCTGTCCACCCTCATCCTCCGACAGGAGCCTGCACGCCATGCCTTCCCCGCCTGACTCCGCGCCCTCCTCCCCCAACGCCCGGCCCGCGCCGTCCGCCGCGCCCGCCGGCCCCGGCCGCCGCCTGCCCCCCCCGGCCGCCACCGCGCAGGCCGTGCCGCGCGCTGCGCCCCCGCTGCCGGAGGACGGACGCGCGCGCGCGGTGATCGACGCGGTGCTGCCGGTGGTGGACGGCGGCCGCTTCGCGGTGAAGCGCGTGGCGGGCGAGGCGGTGCGCATCACCGCCCACTGCTTCACCGACGGGCACGACGTGCCCCGGGCGATGCTGCGGTGGTGGAAGGAGGAAGGCCCCGGTGCCCCGACCGCGCCGGCCGAGCTGCCCATGCACCCCGAGGTGAACGACGAGTGGTGGGCCGAATTCACGCCGCCCGACCCCGGGCTCTACCGCTACACGGTGGTCGCCTGGGTGGACGCCTTCGAATCCTGGCGGCACGACATGCAGCGCCGCGTGGACCCGGCGGACATCCGCGTCGCGGCGCGCGTGGGCGCCGCCGACGCCCGGGCCGCCGCCATGCGGGCCGCGGCGCACCCTGCCCCGGCCGACGCCCGGCAGCTCGAAGAATGGGCGGAGGCGCTGGAACGCGGCGCCCGCGAGGACATCGGCGATGCGGCTCCGCTCAAGGCCCTGGCGCTGCAGGAAGCCGCCGCCGAGGCGATGCGCCGCCACCCCGACCGCAGCCTGGAAACCCGCCATCCGGTCGCGCTGCCACTGCGCGTGGACCGCGAGCGCGCGCGCTTCAGCACCTGGTACGAACTCTTTCCGCGCTCCACCGCGGCCGTACCGGGCATGCACGGCACCTTCCGCGATGTGGAGGGCCGGCTGGCCGACATCGCCGCCATGGGCTTCGACGTGCTGTACTTCCCGCCCATCCATCCCATCGGCCGGGTGCAGCGCAAGGGCCGCAACAACACGCTCACGGCCGCGCCCGGGGACGTGGGCAGCCCCTGGGCGATCGGCGCCGACGAGGGCGGGCACAAGTCCATCCACCCGGAACTGGGCACGCCGGAGGACTTCCGCCGCCTCGTGGCGCGGGCCCGGGAACACGGCATCGAGCTCGCGCTGGACATCGCCTTCCAGTGCGCACCGGACCACCCCTACGTGCGCGAGCACCCGGACTGGTTCCGCTGGCGCCCCGACGGCACCGTGCAATACGCCGAGAACCCGCCCAAGAAGTACCAGGACATCTATCCCTTCCACTTCGAGTGCGAGGACTGGCAGGGCCTCTGGCAGGAACTGCGCAGCGTATTCGCGCACTGGATCGGCGAGGGCGTGCGCATCTTCCGCGTGGACAATCCGCACACCAAGGCTTTCGGTTTCTGGGAATGGGTGATCGGCGACATCCAGCGCGAGCATCCCGACGTGCTCTTCCTGGCAGAGGCCTTCACGCGCCCCAAGGTGATGCATGGCCTGGCCAAGCGGGGCTATACCCAGTCCTATACCTACTTCACCTGGCGCAACACGCGCCAGGAACTGCAGGACTATTTCACCGAGCTCAACACCGCGCCCGGGCGGGATTACTTCCGCCCCAACGTGTGGCCCAACACGCCCGACATCCTGCACGCCCAGTTGCAGGGTGGCGAGCCCGCGATGTTCGCGCTGCGGCTGGTGCTGGCCGCCACGCTCTCGGCCAACTACGGCATCTACGGGCCGGCCTACGAGCTGCTGGAGCACCTGCCGCGCGAGCCCGGCAGCGAGGAGTACCGCGACTCCGAGAAATACCAGCTGCGGCACTGGGACCTGGAGCGGCCCGGCAACCTGCGGCCCCTCATCGCCCGCGTGAACCACATCCGCCGCGCCCACCCTGCCCTGCAGGCCGACCACAGCCTGCGCTTCCTGCCGGTGGACAACGACATGCTGCTGGCCTACCTCAAGCGGTCGCCGGAAGGACGCGACGTGATCGTGACGGTGGTCAACCTCGATCCGCACCACGCCCAGTCGGGCTGGATGCGGCTGTCCCCGGCCGACATCGCCATCGCGGCGGGCGACCCGCCCGCGGCCGACTGGCAGATGCACGACCTGCTGAGCCAGCAGCGCTTCCTCTGGCAGGGCGACACCCACTACGTGCTGCTGGATCCGCAGCGCGCGCCTGCCCACATCTTCGCCGTGCGGCGCCGCGTCGCGGGCGCCGGAGACATCGACCCTTTCCAGTGATGCCATGAACGCCCCCCTGCTGCGCCAACCCCTACCGGCCGCGGATCCGTCCGCCGGGCCGCTGCCCGAACCGGGCCCCGTGGTGATGCCCGAAACCCCGGAGATCGACACGCAGGGCGACCCGCAGTGGTACCGCGATGCCGTCATCTACCAGTTGAACGTGAAAGCGTTCTTCGACAGCAACAACGACGGCTACGGCGACTTCAAGGGCGTGACCGCGAAGCTGGACTACGTGAAGGACCTGGGCGTCAACACGATCTGGCTGATGCCCTTCTACCCCTCGCCGCTGCGCGACGACGGCTACGACATCGCCGACTACGAGGACGTGCACCCGCAGTACGGCACCCTCGCGGACTTCAAGGAGATGCTGGACGCCGCGCACGAGCGCGGCCTGCGCGTGATCACCGAGCTGGTCATCAACCACACCTCGTCCGACCACCCGTGGTTCCAGCGCGCGCGGCGGGCCCCGCCCGGCTCGCCCGAGCGGGACTTCTACGTCTGGAGCGACACGGACCAGATCTACCAGGGCACGCGCATCATCTTCACGGACACCGAGACCTCCAACTGGGCCTGGGACCCCGTGGCCAAGCAGTACTACTGGCACCGCTTCTTCAGCCACCAGCCGGACCTGAACTTCGACAACCCGCTGGTGCTGGAGGCCGTGTTCAAGACCATGCGCTTCTGGCTGGACATGGGCGTGGACGGCTTCCGGCTCGACGCCATTCCCTACCTGGTGGAGCGCGACGGCACCAGCAACGAGAACCTGCCCGAGACGCACGCCGTCATCAAGAAGCTGCGCGCGGCGATCGATGCGGAATACGGGAACCGCTTCCTGCTCGCCGAGGCCAACATGTGGCCGGAGGACGTGCGCGAGTATTTCGGCAACGGCGACGAATGCCACATGGCCTACCACTTCCCGCTGATGCCGCGCATGTACATGGCGATCGCCCAGGAAGACCGGCATCCCATCGTCGAGATCCTGCAGCAGACGCCCGACATCCCCGAAGGCTGCCAGTGGGCCATCTTCCTGCGCAACCACGACGAGCTCACGCTGGAGATGGTGACCAGCAAGGAGCGCGACTACATGTACAGCATGTACGCGGCCGACATGCGCGCGCGCATCAACCTGGGCATCCGCCGCCGGCTCGCGCCGCTGATGGAGAACGACCTGGACCGGGTCAAGCTCATGAACGGCATGCTGCTGTCCATGCCGGGCTCGCCCATCATCTACTACGGCGACGAGATCGGCATGGGCGACAACGTCTTCGTGGGCGACCGCAATGGCGTGCGCACGCCCATGCAGTGGTCGCCCGACCGCAACGGCGGCTTCTCGCGCTCCGATCCGCAGCGGCTCTACCTGCAGCCCATCATGGACGCGGTGTACGGCTACGAGGCCCTGAACGTGGAGGCCCAGTCGGGCGACCACAGTTCCCTGCTGCACTGGACGCGCCGCATGCTGGCCGTGCGCAAGACCAGCCGCGCCTTCGGCCGCGGGCGCCGCACCTTCCTCAAGCCCGGCAACCGCAAGATCCTGGCGTACGTGAGCGAACACGAGGACGACGTCATCCTCACGGTGTTCAACCTCTCGCGCGCCGCCCAGCCGGTGGAACTGGACCTGTCGGCCTACCGGGGCCGCACACCGATCGAGATGCTCGGGCGGGTCACTTTCCCGCCCATCGGCGACCTGCCCTACCTGCTCACCCTGCACTCCTACGGTTTCTACTGGTTCCGCCTCTCCAACGAGGCCCCGGTGCCCTCCTGGCACCAGGAGGGCCTGGACCTGCAGGAGCGCCCCGTGCTCGTGCTGTTCGACGGCTGGACCAGCTTCTTCCGCGAGCGCGTCATGCCCTGGCGCATCGGCATGGCCGAGCGCATGCGCACGCAGTTCGAGGACGACACCCTGCCGCGGTTCATCGAACTGCAGCGCTGGTATGCGGACAAGGGCGCGGCCATCGCCGGCGCACGCATCCTGGACCACACGGTGTGGAAGGCTGGCGAGGGCTGCGAGTGGATGCTGCCGCTGCTGGGCGTGGAGCCGGCAGCAAAGCCGGGCCAGCCGCAGGGCACCGCCGCGACCTACTTCGTGCCCCTGGCCCTGGCCTGGGAGGAAGGCAGCGAGGAGCGCATGCGCCGCATCTCGCCGGCCGGCGTGGCGCGCGTGCGCCAGCAGGCCCAGGTGGGCGTGATGGGTGATGCCTTCCATGACGAGTCCTTCTGCCGCGCCGTGGTGCGCGCCATGGGCGAGGGAACGGAACTCGCCACCGACCAGGGCGGGCGAGTGCGGTTCCGGCGCACCTCGGCCTTCGACGCGCTGGCCGCGGACCTGGACGCGCTGCCCGTGGAACGCCCCGGGGCCCAGAGCAGCAACACCGTGGTCGCCCTGGACGAGGCCCTGTTCCTCAAGGGCTACCGCCGCCTGCGCGAGGGCGTGAACCCCGAGCTGGAGGTCGGCCGCTTCCTCACGGAGGTCGCCCGCTTCCCGCACTGCGTGCCGGTGGCGGGGTCGGTGGAATACGTGGCGCCCGACGGCACCACCATGACGCTCGCGCTGGTGCAGTCCTACGTGGCCAACCAGGGCGACGGATGGGAGTACACCCTCGGGTACCTGGAACGGTTCCTGGAAGACACGCGCGTGGCGCAGTCGGCCGGCCCCGCCGCGAACGTGCATGGCGGCTACCTGGCCCTGGCTGCGACCCTCGGCCAACGCACGGCGCAGTTGCACCAGGCACTGGCCCGGCGCACCGGCGATGCCGCCTTCGACCCCGAACCCGTCACCGCGCAGGACGTGGCCGCCTTCCGCCAGCGCGCGCGCGCCGAGGCCGAAGACACGCTCGCCCTGCTGGAGCGGCGCCTGGGCGAGCTCCCCCCCGCGGCGCAGACGGACGCGCAGGCGGTGCTGGCGCGGCGTGCCCTCATCATGGAGCGCCTCGCGGCCGGCGGCACGGAAACGCCCACCGGCACCAGGACCCGCTTCCACGGCGACTACCACCTGGGCCAGGTGCTGGTGACGGGCAACGACTTCGTCATCATCGATTTCGAGGGCGAGCCCGGCCGGCCGTTCGAGGAGCGCCGCGCCAAGAGTTCGCCGCTGCGCGACGTGGCAGGCATGTTGCGCTCCTTCAACTACGCGCGCTGGGCCGCCCTCAAGCACATGACCCAGTCCACCGAGGAGATGGTGCGCCTGGACGAGGCCGCGCGGCACTGGGAGCACCAGGTCCGCGACGCCTTCCTGGCCGCCTACGCGGCGGAAGGCCTGGCGGCCGACCCTGCCCTGATCTCCCTGTTCGAGCTGGAAAAAGCGCTCTACGAACTCCGCTACGAACTGGGCAACCGGGTGGACTGGGCCCAGGTACCGCTGCAGGGCATCCTCGCGCTGATCGGCGCGGCAGCGGCGCCCACGCCCACCCCGAGCCTGCCAGACACTCCCGCCTGACGGCGCCGCTGCTTTCCCCGCCACCGACCGATCCCCAAGGCTTCTTCCCATGGACAACCTATCCATCCACCTGGAACCGGCCCGCGCCTTCCTCTTCCAGTTGGGCGCCTACCTGCCGCGCCTGCTCTTCGCCCTGCTCATCCTCGCGGCCGGCTGGCTCGTGGCGAAGGCCGTGCGCTTCGCGGTCACGCGCGGGCTGCGGGCCATCAACTTCCACGTGCTCACCGAACGCGCGGGCCTGGACGAGTTCCTGCGGCAGGCCGGCTCGCGCCGCGACGCCACGGCCGTCTTCGGCCTGCTGGCGTACGGCCTGGTGCTGCTCGCGGCCCTGCTGGTCGCCTTCAACAGCCTGGGCCTGAGCTATGTCACCGCCCTGCTCAGCCGCGTGCTGTGGTTCATACCGAACCTTTTCGTCGCGCTGTTGATCCTGGTACTGGGCACGTATTTCGGCCGCGTGGTCGGCGAACTCGTCTCCGCCTACCTGCGCCGCGCCGGCATGGCCGACACGGTGCTGCCGGGCAAGGCGGCGCAGTACGCCATCGTGGTGTTCTCGGTGCTGATCGCGCTGGACCAGCTCGGCATCGGCGGCGACATCGTGCGCCAGAGCTTCCTCATCCTGCTCGCGGGCGTGGTCTTCGCGCTGGCCCTGGCCTTCGGCCTCGGGGGGCGGGACCGGGCCGCCGAGTACATCGAGCAGTGGTGGCCGCGCCGGAGGCGCGAACCGCCCGGGGGCGCGGACCGGCTGCCCCCGCGCGACCCGCGACCCTGAACGCGCTCCTGAACCTCGCCGGCCCCAGGCCGGCTTTTTCATGCCCGTCGACACTCGGGCCAACCCGCCGAACCGCTGATCCTGCCGCAGGGCGGAATTCGCCGGTACCCGCAGGCCACATCCATGTGCCGCAGCCTGCTGCGCACGTTCACGCACGGGAAAACCCCAGCCCCCCGCGTCAGCCTTTTCTCAGCCCAGGCGCCGTACGATCCGCTTTAATCCCGGGCGGGCGCGGCGCCGTGGTTTCTTCCTGCCGCGCGCATCCATCGAACAACGTGAACGACAGGAGACAGCAAGCGTGACAGGACTCCTCCAACTGGCCAGGGGCATGGACTGGGTTTCCACCAAGCTCAGCAAGGTCGCGGGCTGGGCCGTGCTGGCCGCCGCCCTGATTTCCGCGGGCAACGCCCTCGTGCGCTACGGGCTCGACATGAGCTCCAATGCGTGGCTCGAGATCCAGTGGTACCTCTTCGGCACCACCGTGATGCTCGGCGCACCCGTGGTGCTCAAGCTCAACGAACACGTGCGCGTGGACATCATCTACGGCAAGCTGCGCGGCCGCGGGCCGGTCTTCGTCGACCTGTTCGGCCTCATCTTCTTCCTGATGCCCGTGATGGGCCTGCTCACCTGGCTCACCTGGCCATTCTTCTGGAACATGTACGTCACCAAGGAGATGTCCGGCAACATCGGCGGCCTGATCCGCTGGCCCGCCGCGCTGCTGCTGCCCGTGGGCTTCGGCGCGGTCTTCCTGCAGGGCCTGGCCGAGATCGTCAAGCGCGTGGCCTACCTGACGGGTCACCTGCAGATCAGCACGCATTACGAGAAGCCGGTGCAGTAAACGCATCGACAAAAAAGCGCCGACCGACCCGACTTCTCCAGGAAGACTCTCCCCATGCACATGGAAAACTTCGCCCCGATCATGTTCGCGGGGCTGATCGTGATCATGCTGATCGGCTTTCCGGTCGCGTTCTCGCTCGCGGCCCTGGGCCTGTTCAGCGGCTTCTTCGCCATCGAGATGGGCTGGTTCCCGGCCAACTTCATGGCCAACCTGCCGATCAACATGTTCGGCATCCTGTCGAACGACCTGCTGCTGGCCATCCCGTTCTTCACGCTGATGGGCGCGGTGCTCGAGAAATGCGGCCTCGCCGAGGACATGCTCGACTCCATGGGCCAGCTCTTCGGCCCGGTGCGCGGCGGCCTGGGCTACTCGGTCATCATCGTGGGCTTCATCCTGGGTGCCATCACCGGCACCGTGGCCGGCCAGGTGATCGCCATGGCCATGATCTCGCTGCCCGTGATGATGCGCTACGGCTACAACATGCGCTATTCCACCGGCGTGCTGGCCGCCTCGGGCACCATCACGCAGCTGGTGCCGCCCTCGCTGGTGCTGATCGTCATGGCCGACCAGCTCGGCCGCTCGGTGGGCGACATGTACAAGGGCGCCTGGGGCCCGGCCATCCTGCAGGTGCTGATCTTCGCGATCTACACCTTCATCCTGGGCCGTATCCGCCCCGAGTACGTGCCCGGCCTGCCCCGCACCGCGCGCACGCTGCACGGCTGGGCCCTGTGGGGCAAGTGCCTGCGCGGCATCATCCCCTCGGCCATCCTGATCTTCGCGGTGCTCGGCTCCATGGGGGGTTTGCCGTTCATGGACCATGCCATCGCCACGCCCACCGAGGCGGGCGCCATGGGCGCCGTGGGCTCGCTGATCCTTGCGGCCATCCACAAGCGCCTGACGTGGCAGCTCATCAAGGAAGCCATGGACGGCACCATGCGCCTCACGGCCATGGTGGTGTTCATCCTGATCGGCTCGCGCGTGTTCTCGCTGGTGTTCCAGGGCGTCGATGGCGCCATCTGGATCGAGCACATGCTCACCGACCTGCCGGGCGGCCAGATCGGCTTCCTGATCGTCGTGAACATCTTCATCTTCTTCCTGGCGTTCTTCCTCGACTTCTTCGAGATCGCCTTCATCATCCTGCCGCTGCTGGGCCCTGTGGCGCACAAGCTGGGCATCGACCTCGTGTGGTTCGGCGTGCTGCTGTGCGTGAACATGCAGACCAGCTTCATGCACCCGCCCTTCGGCTTCGCCCTCTTCTACCTGCGCGGCATCGCCGACACGCTCTTCAAGGAAAAGCGCATCGACCGCCCGGTGAAATCGAGCGACATCTACATGGGCTCCATTCCCTGGGTGGTGATGCAACTGATCCTCGTGGGCATCGTGATCTTCTTCCCGCAGACCGTGACCATCTTCCTCGACAAGGAAAAGGTGGTCGATCTGGACAAGGTGCAGCTCGACATGCCCGCGGACAGCTCGGCGGAACCGTCCATCAACATGGACGACCCCTTCGGCACGGGCAACAAACCCGCTGACGGTGCCTCTGCGGCCCCGGGCGCGGAGCCCGCCATGCCGGTGCCGGAACCGATGCCCGAGCCGGCGACGCCGGAACCCGCGCCGGAAGGCGCAGCCAGCACCCCGCAATGACGGACCATGGACTGCCCCCGCCCGGCAACGGCGGGGCCGCCATCGACATCGAAAGCGCCGCCTTCCCGCCCCTGGTGCGGCTGCTCGCCGTGGCCATCGTGGGCGGGCTGGCGGCCTTCGCGCTCTGGTCCATCCCCGCGCTGCGCAGCGCGCAATGGACCTTTCCGGCCCTGGCGACCTTCGGCCTCGCGGCCGTGCTGATCGGCTGGATGGGCTGGTGGATGGTGTTCAGCCGCACGCGCTTTTCCAGCGAAGACGGCGGCGTGATCGTGCAGACCTGGCTCTGGGACAAGCGGGTGCGGGCGGCCGACGTGGCGAGCTTCAAGATCGTGCACTGGCCATGGTTCCGTGCCGTGATCGCGCCGCGCATCCTGCTGCGCCGCAAGGGCGGAGGGATCACGTGGGTGCATGCGGCGGATGCGGGGGTGCTGGTGGCGTTCGGGGAGAGTGTGGTGAGGGTGGGGGCTGGGGCTGTACCCCAATCACGCTGACGGATGTGGTGACTTCCGGAGCCGGGATTTCGCCCCGGCGGGCGAGTCACTTTCTTTCGCTTCGCCGAAAGAAAGTAACCAAAGAAAGGGCGACCCTGCTGGATGCGACCCCGTTTGCCCGCAGGGCGAACGGGGCAACCTGGGGTGCTCGGGGGTGGGGTGTGCCGTGGAACTCGCTTCGCGCTGCGCGCTACGCTCGGACAACCACGGCAAGTCAGTTCACGAAGCGGACGTGTCCTGCGGCACGCCCGCCACCCCACCCCCTGCGCGCCCCAAGCGCATCCAGAAGGGGTGATCCGGGCCTTCGCGTTGCTCGGCCCCAAAGCCTTCGCTGCGCTCGGCAAAAAACCCAACGCTCCGCTCCAAGGAAAACGGTGCGCGGTGCGTAGCACTCGCGCACCCCAGGCCGAGCGAAGCAATGGCCCGTGTGCTGCCCCCCGCCCTCGTGGCTGCGCCGAGGAGCGCAGGGCGCGGGGCGGGCAGGCGTGCCGCAGGACACGCCTGCTTCGTGATCTGGCTCGCCGTGGTTGTCCGAGCGCAGCGCGCAGCGCGAAGCGAGTTCCACGGCGCCGCCCCGCGACCGAGCACCACAGGCTGCCCCCTTCGCCCAACAGGGCGAAGGGGGACGCAGACACCAGGGCTCGCCTTTTCTTTGCCTACTTTCTTTTGGCGAAGCAAAAGAAAGTAGGTGCGCCGCCGGGCGCACATCCCGGCCCCGGGAAAAAACCACCCCCAAAAAAAGAAAAAAGGCGACCCCAAGGCCGCCCCAAAGAAACACGCAGCTTCTTCTTGTACCCAGCCAACCCGCTCAGAGCTTCTGCGCCTGCATGAACCGGTCGAACGTCCCTTCCGTGAACCGGAACCACGCGTTCTCGTCCGCCAGGAACTTCGCGTAGTCCGTATAGACCTTCTTCCACTCCGGATTGGTATTGTTCAGGTCCGCATAGATCTGCTGCGCCGACTTGAACGCCGCATTCATCACATCCTGCGTGAACGGCCGCAGCTTGGTGCCCGAGCCCACGAGCTGCTTGATCGCCACGGGGTTGCGCGCGTCGTACTTGGACAGCATCGTGACGTGGGCGTGCGAGGCGGCAGCCTCCACCACGGCCTTGTATTCGGCCGGCAGGCCTTCCCAGGCCTTGGTGTTGATGTAGAAGTCCAGCTGCGGGCCGCCTTCCCACCAGCCGGGGTAGTAGTAGAACGGCGCGACCTTGTTGAAGCCCAGCTTCTGGTCGTCGTACGGGCCCACCCACTCCAGCGCGTCGATCGTGCCCTTCTCCAGCGCGGGATACAGGTCGGCGCCGGGGATGGATTGCGGGATCACGCCGAAGGGTTCCAGCACCTTGCCCGCGAACGGGTTGGTGCGGAACTTCAGGCCCTTGAGGTCGGCGACGGACTTGATCTCCTTGCGGAACCAGCCGCCCATCTGCGCGCCCGTGTTGCCGCCGGGGAAGCTGATGATGTTGTACTTGGCGTAGAACTCGCGCATCAGCTTCAGGCCGTTGCCCTCGTACATCCACGCGTTCATCTGCCGCGCGTTCAGGCCGAAGGGCACGGCGCAGCCGAGGCAGAACGTCGGGTCCTTGCCGTAGAAGTAGTAGGGCGCCGTGTGCGCCATCTCGACGGAGGCGTTCTGCACGCCGTCCACCACGCCGAAGGCCGGCATCAGTTCGCCGCCGGCATGCACCGAGATCTGGAACTTGCCGCTGGTGGCTTCGCTGACCTTCTTGGAGAACACTTCCGCCGTGCCGTAGATGGTGTCCAGCGATTTCGGGAAGCTGGACGCAAGGCGCCAGCGGATGCTGGCCTGGGCGTGCACAGCGGGGGCTGCGCCGGCCGCCAGCACGCCGGCGATGCCAGCGTGCCTGAGGATGGAACGACGATCCATGGATGGGTCTCCGGTAATGATTTGCGAGCGAACGGCCGCGGGGCTCCGGATCACGGGGCGGCCGGGACGGACTGTTTCAGCCGGAAACGATTGTAGGAATGGGCCACTCCGGCCCGTTGGGGGTTTTCCCGCGAAAGAAAAACACCGCGCGCACGGCACTCAGCCTTCTGCAAGCTTGCCGCGCGCTCCGGGCCCGGCCGTGCGGCCGGGCGCCCTGCAGGACATCAGCCCGCGGCGGGACCGAAGCGTGCCGTGATGGACCGCACGATGCCCTCGGCATCGAGGCCCTGCAGCGCGAGCAGGCGGGCCGGGTCGCCGTGCTCGATGAACACGTCCGGCAGGCCGAGCTGCAGCACGGGCTTCTGGATGCCGGCGGCGTTCAGCGCCTCGCACACGGCGCTGCCGGCACCGCCCAGCACGGCGCCCTCTTCCACCGTCACCAGGGCGTCGTGCCCGGCCGCGATCTCCAGCAGCAGCGCGGTGTCCAGCGGCTTGGCCCAGCGCATGTTGGCCACCGTGGCGTCCAGCGTTTCGGCGGCCTGCAGCGCGGGGTACAGCAGCGTGCCGAATGCCAGGATCGCGATGCGTTGTCCCGCGCGGCGCACTTCGCCTTTGCCGAAGGGCAACCCCTCCAGTCCCGGCAGGGGAGCAACGCCCGCGCCGCTGCCGCGCGGATAGCGCACGGCCACGGGGTGGTCCTGTTCGTAGGCGGTGGACAGCAATTGCCGGCACTCGCGCTCGTCCGCCGGGCAGGCGATGCTCATGTTGGGAATGCAGCGCACGAAGGGGATGTCGTAGGCGCCCGCATGCGTGGCGCCGTCGGCGCCGACGAGGCCCGCGCGGTCCAGTGCGAACACCACCGGCAGGTTCTGCAGTGCCACGTCGTGGATGAGCTGGTCGTAGGCGCGCTGCAGGAAGGTGGAGTAGATCGCCACCACGGGCTTCACGCCCTCGCAGGCCATGCCCGCGGCGAAGGTCACGGCATGCTGCTCTGCGATGCCCACGTCGTAGTAGCGGCCCGGAAAACTCTTCTCGAACTCCACCATGCCCGAGCCCTCGCGCATGGCCGGTGTGATGCCCACGAGCCGCTCGTCCTGCGCGGCCATGTCGCAGAGCCACTGCCCGAACACCTGCGTGAAGGTCTGCTTCGGTGGCGTGGCGGGCGGGGTGATGCCGACGCTGGGATCGAACTTGCCCGGGCCGTGGTAGGCAACCGGGTCGGCCTCGGCCAGCTTGTAGCCCTGCCCCTTCTTCGTGACCACGTGCAGGAACTGCGGCCCTTTCAGGCCCTTGATGTTCTCCAGCGTGGGAATGAGCGAATCCAGGTCGTGCCCGTCGATCGGGCCGATGTAGTTGAAGCCGAACTTCTCGAACAGCGTGGCGGGCACCACCATGCCCTTGGCCTGCTGCTCGAAGCGCTTGGCGAGCTCGAGCAGCGGCGGCACGGGTTTGAGCACCGTCTTGCCGACATTCTTCGCGGCGGCGTAGAAGTGCCCGCTCATGAGCTGCGCCAGGTAGCGGTTGAGCGCGCCCACGGGCGGGCTGATGCTCATGTCGTTGTCGTTGAGGATGACCAGCAGGTCGGCATCGGCCACCCCCGCGTTGTTCAGCGCCTCGAAAGCCATGCCGGCGGTCATGGCGCCGTCGCCGATGATGGCCACGGCGCGGCGGTCCTCGCCCCGCTGGCGTGCGGCCAGCGCCATGCCCAGGGCCGCGGAGATGCTGGTGCTCGAATGCGCGGTGCCGAACGTGTCGTACTCGCTTTCCGTGCGCTGGGGAAAGCCCGAGAGCCCGCCCAGCTGGCGCAGAGTGGGCATGCGGTCGCGCCGGCCGGTGAGGATCTTGTGCGGATAGGTCTGGTGGCCCACGTCCCACACCAGCCGGTCGCGCGGGGTATCGAACACGGCGTGCAGCGCCACCGTGAGTTCCACCGTCCCGAGGTTGGAACTGAGATGCCCCCCCGTCTTGGACACGCTGTCCAGCACGAATGCGCGCAGCTCCGCGGCCAGCTCTTTCAGCTGGGCGCGCGACATGCGGCGCAGGTCGGCCGGGTCGTTCACGGTCTGCAGGAGAGGGAAGGAATTCGTGGACATATTGCTCTTGGTTGGGTGGCGCCGGCACGCTTGCGCCGGGGAACGGGGCGGGACGCGCGCGGTCCGGCCCCCAGTCTCAGCGGGATCGGTCGATCACCATGTCGGCCAGCGCCGCCAGCACGCGCGTGCCCGCCAGGCCGCTGCCCTGCAGGGCGGCATGCGCCTCGTCGCGCAGGGCGGCCGCATAGGCGCGTGCCTGGTCCAGCCCGAGCAGCGAGACATAGGTAGGCTTGTCGCTGGCCGCGTCCTTGCCGGCCGTCTTGCCCAGCGTGGCGGAATCGGCCACCACGTCCAGCACGTCGTCCACCACCTGGAAGGCGAGCCCCAGGGCCGCGCCGTAGCGCGACAGGGCGTCCCACGCCGCGGGGGCCGCCGCTCCGCAGGCCGCGCCCATCAGCACGCTGGACTGCAGCAGCGCCCCGGTCTTGAGGCGGTGCATGCGGCGCAGTTCGTCCTCCGACAGCGCGATGCCCACGCTGGCCAGGTCGATCGCCTGCCCGCCGGCCATGCCGTCGGCGCCCGCGGCCCGTGCCAGCAGGCGGCACAGCCGGGCCTGCATGGCCTCGGGCACGTCGTCCTCGGGCGTGAGCAGCTCGAACGCCAGGGCCTGCAGCGCATCGCCCGCAAGCAGCGCCTGGGCCTGGCCGAACTGCACGTGCACCGTGGGCTTGCCGCGGCGCAGCACGTCGTTGTCCATGCAGGGCATGTCGTCGTGCACCAGCGAATAGGCGTGGATCAGCTCCACCGAGCAGGCCGCGCGCAGCGCCGCGCCAGCGTGGCCCGACACGGCCTCGGCCGCGGCGAGCACCAGCAGCGGGCGCAGGCGCTTGCCGGCGCCCAGCACCGCGTAGCGCATGGCATCGCCCAGGCCGCCCGGGGCATCGGCGGGCACCCAGGCCTCCAGGGCTTCCTCGACGCGCTGCAGCGCCTGCGCGCTCCATGCGGAAAGGTCGAAGCCGGCGTCGCCGGCGTGCGGGGAAAGCGCAGCGGTGCCCATCAGTCTTGCGTCCACGGTTGCAGCGTGCCGTTCTCCAGCACCTTGATCTGGTCCTGCACGGCCTCCAGGCGGCCACGGCAGAACGCCAGCAGCTCCGCGCCGCGCTGGTAGCCGGCCAGCATCTGCTCGAGCGGCAGCTGGCCCGACTCGATGCGGCCCACCAGCTGTTCCAGCTCCTCGAGCGCAGCTTCGTAGCTCGCGGGCTCGGCGGACGGGGGGGCGGAAGCGGGAGGAGAGGCCTTGGGCATGGAAAGCAGCCGCGCCGGCGGGCGCAGGTAAAACGGGCCATTTTAGGCGCATGGCCGGGCCTGCAGCGTCGCGCATGCGGCCTTCGCACACCGGCCACGAAAACCCAATACACGCACACGGGGCGCGGAAATAACCCCATTGGCTACAATCCCATTTCTTCGTCGAACCGGCTGTGGGTACTTTGCTCGGCCGGTTTCGTTTTTTCCACGTCCCCGTGCGCACGCGCACCCTCCCTGTGGGGAGTCTTTAGGTCAGGTCACCCATGTCTGATTTAAGTCTTCAACTGCAGCAGGCCGCAAGCCAACTACCAGTTTCAAGCTATTTCGATGATGCGCTGTTCCGGCGCGAGCTGGACACCATCTTTCAGCGCGGGCCCCGCTATGTGGGGCACCAGCTGAGCGTGCCCGAACCGGGCGATTATTACGCGCTGCCGCAGGAAGGACAGGGCCGTGCCCTGGTGCGCAACGCGCAGGGCGGCATCGAACTGGTCTCCAACGTGTGCCGCCACCGCCAGGCGGTGATGCTGCAGGGCCGGGGCAACCTGCGCACGAACGGCAAGGGCCACGCCGCGGGCAACATCGTCTGCCCGCTGCACCGCTGGACGTACTCGCCCCAGGGCGAGCTGCTGGGCGCGCCGCACTTCTCGCACGACCCCTGCCTGAACCTGAACAACTACGCGCTGCGCGAGTGGAACGGCCTCCTCTTCGAGGACAACGGCCGCGACATCGCCGCCGACCTCGCCGGCATGGGCCCGCTCGCGGAGCTCTCGTTCGACGGCTATGTGCTCGACAAGGTCGAGCTGCACGAGTGCAACTACAACTGGAAGACCTTCATCGAGGTCTACCTCGAGGACTACCACGTGGGCCCGTTCCACCCGGGGCTGGGCAACTTCGTCACCTGCGACGACCTGCGCTGGGAGTTCCAGAAGCACTATTCCGTGCAGACCGTGGGCGTGGCCTCCACCTTCGGCAAGCCCGGCTCGGATGTGTACCGCAAGTGGCACGAGGTGCTGCTGAACTACCGCGAGGGCCGCATGCCCGAGCGCGGCGCGATCTGGCTCACCTACTACCCCCACATCATGGTGGAGTGGTATCCGCACGTGCTCACCGTGTCCACGCTGCACCCCATCAGCCCGACGCGCACGCTCAACATGGTCGAGTTCTACTACCCCGAGGAGATCGCCGCCTTCGAGCGTGAATTCGTCGAGGCCCAGCAGGCCGCCTACATGGAGACCTGCATCGAGGACGACGAGATCGGCGAGCGCATGGACGCGGGCCGCAAGGCCCTGCTGGCGCGCGGCGACAACGAGGTCGGCCCCTACCAGAGCCCGATGGAAGACGGCATGCAGCACTTCCACGAGTGGTACCGCGACGCCATGGGCGCCGCCGTGCCGCGCGGCTGAACGGCCCGGCGGCGGCACGGGGCGCCCGGGCCGGCCGCCGCGAATCCCGGAAGGTGGGCTTTCGCGGGCCCTCTTTCCGGACCGGGCCCTGCAGCCTGGCCTAACATCGGCGGGACGCCCCCGCCCGCCCCTCATCTTCCGCTCCACGCCCATGCAAGCCCTCTGGATGGTCCTCGCCGCATTCCTCTTCGCGAGCATGGGGGTCTGCGTGAAGCTGGCATCGGCCCATTTCAACGCGGCCGAGCTGGTGTGCTACCGGGGCATCATCGGCATGGCCATCCTCTGGGCGCTGGCGCGGCGCCAGGGCGTGGGGCTGGGCACGCGCTACCCGGGCATGCATGCCTGGCGCAGCCTGATCGGCGTGGCCTCCCTGGGCGCCTGGTTCTATGCCATCGCGCACCTGCCGCTCGCCACCGCCATGACGCTCAACTACATGAGCAGCGTGTGGATCGCCGCCTTCATCGTGGGCGGTGCCCTGCTGGCGTGGCGGCCTTCGGGCGGTGCCGGCGGCACGCGCCCGCCCCTGCAGGCGCCGCTGGTGCTGACGGTGATGGCCGGCTTCGCCGGCGTGGTCATGATGCTGCGCCCCAGTATTGGTGCCAACGAGATGTTCGCCGGCCTGATCGGGCTGCTCTCGGGCCTGTCCGCCGCCTTCGCCTACATGCAGGTGATGGCGCTGTCGCGCATCGGCGAGCCGGAGACGCGCACGGTGTTCTATTTCGCGGTCGGCTCGGCCGTGGCGGGCGGCGCGGCCATGCTGCTCACGGGCGCCTCGGCGTGGCCGGGCTGGCCCGGCCTGTGGCTGCTGCCCATCGGCATCCTCGCCGCCGCGGGCCAGCTCTGCATGACGCGCGCCTATGCGCGGGCGGGCTCGCAGCGCGGCACCCTGGTGGTTGCCAACCTGCAGTATTCCGGGATCGTGTTCGCGGGGGTGTACAGCGTGGTGCTGTTCGGCGACGACATTCCCCCCATCGGCTGGGCCGGCATGGCGCTGATCATCGTGAGCGGGATCGTCGCCACCGTATTGCGCGCGCGTGCGGCACCCGGCGCGCCGGCGGAAGAGCACTGAGCCGGCACGGCACGGCACGGCACGGCACGGTGGCGGCACGCCGATGGCCGTGCCACGCGGTTGGCGGCCTGCGCCGACGCCGGGCGCGCCCCGCACGCAGCACAATCCGCACCATGGGAGCCTGCCCGGCCGCACCTTCCGGGAACGCCGGCCTCCCATTCCCTCACGCTCCATCGACTGAACACGCCATGGCCTATACCACCCTCATTTCCGCCGACGAACTCAAGGCGCTGCGCGCGAGCGGCGCGCCGCTGATGGTCTTCGACTGCAGCTTCGACCTGGCGCACCCTTCGCGCGGGCAGCAGCAATACCTCGAGTCGCACATCCCAGGAGCGGTGTACGCGCACCTCGACGAATCGCTCAGCGCCCGGCACGGCGTGCCCGGCGCGGGCGGCACCATCGTGGCGAAGGAAGGCGAAATGCCGTCGTCGGGCGGCCGGCACCCGCTGCCCCATCCCGAGCGCTTCGCCGCCTGGCTCTCCTCGGTGGGCTTTTCCAATGCGATGCAGGCGGTGGTGTACGACCGCAACGGCACCAACTTCTGCGGGCGCCTGTGGTGGATGCTGCAGTGGGCAGGCCACGAAGCCGTGGCGGTGCTCGACGGCGGACTGCAGGCCTGGGAGCAGGCCGGCGGCGAACTCGCACACGGCGAGGAGCCCGCGCACTTCCAGGCGAACTTCGCCCTGGGCGAGCCCCTGCAGCGGCTGGCCACGGCCGCCGAGGTCCAGGCCGCGCTGGGCCGGCCAGGCCAGACGGTGGTGGATGCACGCGCGCCCGCGCGCTACCGCGGCGAGGTGGAGCCGCTCGATCCGGTCGCCGGCCACATTCCCGGCGCGCTGAACCGCCCGTTCTCCGACAACCTCGGGCCCGACGGCCGCTTCAAGCCGGCCGCGCAGCTGCGGGCCGAATTCGAATCGCTGCTAGCGGGCCGTGATCCCTCCACCGTGGTGCACCAGTGCGGCAGCGGCGTGAGCGCCACGCCCAACGTGCTGGCCATGCAGGTCGCCGGGCTGGGCAGGACCGCGCTGTTCGCGGGCAGCTGGAGCGAGTGGTGCAGCGATCCGTCCCGCCCCGTCGAGCGCGGCTGACGGCACCACGGCGGCAGGCCTGCGCCGCCGCCGCGTTCGCGGAGAAAAACGCATAAGCTAGTCCGCAAATCTTCGTTCCCGTGCGGTGGGGCCGGTCCCGAGAATGGCCGCATCACCTGCCCGAGGACCGAAGAATGACCGCATCCGTTTCACGCCGCCGCCTGCTCGCTGCCGCCGCCACTGCGCCACTGGGGCTGGGCGCGCTCCCCCTCGCATTCGCGGCCGACCGCCTGCGCATCGGCGTGGTGCCTGGCGCCTACGCGGACTCCGTCAACGTGGCGGCAAAAGAAGCCCGGGCCCAGGGCCTGCAGGTCGAGGTGATCGAGTTCACCGACTGGACGACGCCGAACGTGGCGCTGAACGCGGGCGACATCGACATCAACTATTTCCAGCACCAGCCCTTCCTCGCCAACGCGATCAGGAAGCAGGGTTTCCAGCTCGCGAGCGCGGGCACCGGCATCCTGGCCAACGTGGGCCTGTATTCGCTGAAGCACAAGAAAGTGGAGGACGTGCCCGCCGGCGGCAAGGTGGGCATGGCCAACGACCCGGTCAACCAAGGCCGCGGCCTGTTGCTCCTGCAGAAAGTGGGCCTCGTCCGGCTCAAGCCCGACGTGGGCTACCTCGGCACGCTGGCCGACATCGTGGACAACCCGAAGAAGCTCCGCTTCGTGGAAGTCGAAGGCCCGCAGCTGGTGCGCATCACGCCCGATGTGGACATCGCCCAAGGCTATCCGCATTTCATCGTGGCGGCCAAGGCGTTCGACCCGTCCAGCGGCCTGGCCTACTCGGGCATCGAGGACGCGCAGTTCGCGATCCAGTTCGTGGTCCGGCAGGACCGCGTGAACGATCCGGTGGTGCAGCGTTTCGTGCGCCTCTACCAAAACTCGCCGGCGGTGAAGAGCGAGACGCGGCGCGCGTTCGCCAACGACGACCGGCTCTACACGCTGGCCTGGGCCCGTTCGTGAGGCAAGAGGTGCTCCGCATGGCCTTTGCCTCCGTGCTGCGCTGCGCTCCAGCGTTCCCAGGTCCTGGCGGGCCTCGGGCCACCGTCCTGCTGCGCACCGGCGTCGCGGCATCGGCCGCCGTGCCCTCCTTTCCCGGCGCGGACGCAGCCCCGGCGGCCGACGGCACGGCTGCGCCGCGGGGCACCGTCGCCCTGCGCGGCGTCGGCAAGATCTACGCGTCTCCCGCTGGCGACGTGGCCGCGCTGCAGGAGATCGACCTGGACATCCCGGCCGGCAGCATCTTCGGCATCATCGGCCGCAGCGGCGCGGGCAAGTCCAGCCTGCTGCGCACCATCAACCGGCTGGAGACGCCGTCGCACGGGCAGGTGCTCATCGACGGCGTGGACATCGGCACGCTGGACGACGACGGCCTGGTCGCGCTGCGCCGCCGCATCGGCATGGTCTTCCAGCATTTCAACCTGCTGTCCGCCAAGACGGTGTTCGACAACATCGCCCTGCCGCTGCGCGTGGCGGGCGCCCGCCCTGCGGAGGTCACGCGGCGGGTGAACGAACTCCTGGAACTCGTGGGCCTGCAGGACAAGCACCGCAGCCACCCGGGCCGGCTGTCCGGCGGACAGAAGCAGCGCGTGGGCATCGCGCGCGCCCTGGCCACCGACCCGGAGATCCTGCTGTGCGACGAGGCCACTTCGGCCCTGGACCCGGAAACCACGCACGCCATCCTGCAACTGCTGAAGGACATCAACCGGCGCCTGGGCATCACCGTCATCCTGATCACACACGAGATGCGCGTGATTCGCGAGATCGCCGACCAGGTGGTGGTGCTCGAGCGAGGACGCATCGCCGAACAGGGCCCCGTCTGGCAGGTGTTCGGCGCGCCGCGCCACGATGCCACGCGGGCGCTGCTGGCCCCGCTGCGCCAGGGCCTGCCTCCGGACCTGCGCGCACGGCTGCAGGCGCATCCACCGCAGGGCGGCCCGTTCGCGGCCATCGTGCAGCTCGGCTACAGCGGCGAAGGCGGCCTCGAGCCCGATCTCGCGCGCATCGCCGCCGCCCTGCGCCCCGGCGCACGGCTGGTGCACGGCGGCGTGGACCGCATCCAGGGGCATGCGCAGGGCGAGCTGGTGCTGGCCGTGGACGGCGGCGCCGCACTGGCCGACCTCGCCCCGCTCACCACCGGCCCCGACGCGATCGCCCACTCCGTCCAGGTGATCGGCTACCTGCCCCACGGCCCGTCGCAGCCTCCGGCAGCACATCCATCCACGCATCCACCCGCCCACCCATGAGCCTTTCGCTGTCCATTCCCGCCGAACGCTACGGCCAGGCGCTGGCCGACACCCTGCTGATGGTCGGTGTCTCCGGCACGGCCGCATTCCTCGCCGGCATCCCGCTGGCCCTGCTGCTCATCGTGACGGCTCCCGGCGGCTTTCTCGCCTCGCCCCGCGTGCACCGCGTGGCCGGCAGCGTGATCAACGGCTTCCGGGCCACGCCCTTCATCGTGCTGCTGGTGGCGCTCATTCCCTTCACGCGCCTCGTGGCCGGCACCACCATCGGCGTCTGGGCAGCGATCGTGCCGCTGTCGATCAGCGCCACGCCGTTCTTCGCGCGCATCGCGGAAGTCAGCCTGCGCGAGGTGGACCGCGGCCTGGTCGAGGCCGCGCAGGCCATGGGCTGCCGCAAGTGGCACATCGTGCGGCACGTCTATCTGCCGGAGGCGCTGCCCGGCATCGTGGGCGGCTTCACGATCACGCTGGTGGCGCTGATCGGCGCCTCCGCCATGGCCGGCGCGGTGGGCGCTGGCGGCCTGGGCGACCTGGCGATCCGCTATGGCTACCAGCGCTTCGACACCCAGGTGATGGTGATCGTGATCGCCGTGCTGATCGCGCTGGTCACCGCGGTGCAGTCCGCTGGCGACTTCTGCGTGCGGCGCCTGCGCGATCGCTGAGCCCCGCCCTCTGCCCCGATCCCAAGGAACCCCCACCCATGGAAGCCCCTTCCTCCGAAGGCCCCGCCGCCACCACCCGCCTGCCCCTGCCGCCGCGCACGCCGCACCGCATCGCCAGCGAGGCCGAAGCACTCGACATCGCCCGCGCACTGGCGCGCGAATTCCGCCAGGACGCGGCATCGCGCGACCGCGAGCGCCGCCTGCCCAGGGACGAGATCGAGCAATACACCGCGAGCGGCCTCGGCGGCATCGGCGTGCCGCGCGCCCACGGCGGCATCGGCGCCTCGTTCCGCACGCTGATGGAGGTGTTCGCCATCCTGTGCGCGGCCGACCCGTCGCTGGGGCAGATTCCGCAGAACCACCACGCGCTCATCCGCCACCTGGTGGAGTTCGGCAACCCGTCGCTGCAGCGCCGCATCTTCGCGGACGTGCTGGCGGGGCACCGGCTGGGCAATGCCGGCCCGGAGCGCAAGGCCCGCGCCGCCGCGGTCCACCACGCCACGGCGCGGCTGCGGCGGGATGCGCAGGGAACGCTGCGCGCCAGCGGCACGCGCCACTATTCCACCGGGGCGCTGTTCGCGCACTGGGTGCCCTTCCGCGCGGAAGACGAGCACGGCCGCCCGGTGCAGGTCTGGGTGCGCCGCACGGCGCCCGGGCTGCAGGTGATCGATGACTGGGACGCCTTCGGCCAGCGCACGACGGCCAGCGGCAGCGTCGTGCTGCAGGACGTACCCGTGGAAGACGACGACGTGGTCGCCCTCCACGCCGCGCAGGACCGGCCCACGCTGACAGGGCCGTTCTCGCAACTGCTGCAGGCCTCCATCGACCTGGGGATCGCCGAGGGTGCCCTGGAGGACGCGCTCGCCTACGTGCGCGAGAAGACCCGGCCCTGGGTGGATTCCGGCGTGGAACACGCCTACGACGATCCGCACATCCTGCGCGAGGTCGGCGAACTGGCCATCGACGTGCATGCGGCCCGCGAGATGTTGGCCGAGGCCGCGGACCTGCTGGATGCATCGGCCCGGGCACCGCTCACGGACGCCGCCAGCGCCGAGGCCTCGGTGGCGGTCGCGCGCGCGAAGGTGCTGACCACGGAGGCCGCGCTGCGCGCCGGCGAGCACCTGCTGGAGCTGGCCGGCACCTCGGCATCGCGCACCGTCCACAACCTCGACCGGCACTGGCGCAATGCGCGCGTCCACACGCTGCACGACCCCGTGCGCTGGAAATACCACCTCATCGGCCGCTACGTGCTGAACGGCCAGGCGCCACGCCGCCACCAGTGGAACTGACCAGGACCGCCCATGACCGCACACACCCCGCAAGAACGGCACTCCCTGCAGCAGGCAGCCCCTACCCTGCCGGCATCACCCGTGCCGCCACCGCCCGCACGCCGGCCGCCCGTGCTGGCCACGCCCGGGCAGATCCTCGGCGCCGCCGCCGCGCTCGCCCGCGAATGGGCGCCCCAGGCGCCCGCGCGCGACCGGGAGCGACGGCTGCCATGGACGGAAATCGAGGCCTACAGCGCCAGCGGGCTCTGGGGCATCACCGTGCCGCAGGCCCACGGCGGCCCGGGCGCCGACGCCTGGACGCTCGCGCAGACCATCGCCACGGTCTCGGCGGCGGACGGATCGCTGGGCCACATCCCGCAGAACCATTTCTACGCCCTCGAAGTGCTGCGCGTGGGCGGCACCGAGGCCCAGCAGCGCTTCTTCCACGGGCGCGTGCTGCAGGGCGAGCGCTTCGGCAACGCCCTGTCCGAAACTGGCCACCGCGACTACCGGCGCCGTACCCGCCTGGAGCGCTCCGGCAGCGGCTGGGTGCTGCACGGGCGCAAGTCCTACTGCACCGGCGCGATCTTCGCGCACTGGATTCCCACGCAGGCCATGCAGCAGTTGGATGACGGCCGCGAGGCGAGCGTGATCGCCTTCGTGCCGCGCCATGCGCCCGGCGTCACGGTGGAGGACGACTGGGACGGCATGGGACAGCGTGTGACGGGCAGCGGATCGGTGGCGCTGGACGGCGTGCGGGTGGAGCCCGAATGGATCGTGCCGTTCCAGGCCAGCTTCGAGCGGCCCACGGCCATCGGGCCGTTCGCCCAGATCATGCATGCCGCCATCGACCTCGGCATCGGCGAGGGGGCGCTGCAGGCTGCCCTGCCCTTCATCCGCACCCGGGCGCGCCCCTGGATCGACGCCCAGGTGGAACATGCCACGGACGACCCCCTCACCCTGCATGCCGTGGGCGACGTGGACCTGCGCCTGCGCGCGGCCCGGGCGATGCTGCGCCGGGCCGCGCGCTTCGTCGATACCGCCCGGCACGCACCCGATGAAGACGCCGTGGCCGCCGCATCGGTGGCCGTGGCCGAGGCCCGTGCGCTCGCCCACCGCGCAGGCCTGCTGGCCGCCAACAAGCTGCTGGAGCTGGGCGGCACCTCCGCCACCGCGGCGGAACACGGCTTCGATCGCTTCTGGCGCAACGTGCGCACCCACACCCTGCACGATCCGGTGCGGTGGAAGTACCACGCCGTGGGCAACTACCTGCTCAACGGCACCCGGCCTCCGCGCCACGGAGCCCTGTGATGCCCGGCACGCAACGCTCCCGCCCCATCATCCTCAACGCGTTCAGCATGAACACGGTGGGGCACATCAACCACGGCCTCTGGACGCATCCCCGCGACCGGTCGGGCGAATACCACTCGCTGGACTATTGGACCGGGCTCGCGCGCGAACTGGAGCGCGGCCTGTTCGACGGCCTCTTCCTGGCCGACATCGTCGGCGTGTACGACACCTACGGCCAGTCGGCAGACGTTACCCTGCGCGAATCGGTGCAGTTGCCGGTGAACGACCCCGTGCTGGTCGTGCCCGCCATGGCCGCCGCCACGCGGCACCTGTCGTACGGCGTCACCGTGAACCTGAGCTACGAGCAACCCTACCTGCTGGCACGGCGGTTCTCGACGCTGGACCACCTCACGTGCGGCCGCGTGGGCTGGAACATCGTCACCGGCTACCTCGATTCGGCCGCGCGCGCCATGGGCGTGGCGCAGCAGATGCCGCACGACGAGCGCTACGACCGGGCCGACGAATTCATGGACGTGGCCTACCAGCTCTGGGAAGGCAGCTGGGACGACGACGCCGTCCTGCGCGACCGCGCCCGGCGCATCTATGCCGATCCGGCCCGCGTGCGGCCGGTGCGCCACCACGGCACGCACTACCGGGTCGAGGGCTACCACCTCTGCGAGCCGTCTCCACAGCGCACGCCGGTGCTCCTGCAGGCCGGCAGCTCCGGCCGCGGGCTGCGTTTCGCCGCCCGGCACGCGGAGTGCGTGTTCATGTCCACCCAGGACAAGGCCTCCACGCGGGAACTGGTCCGCGCCCTGCGCGCGGAGGTGGTCCGCGCGGGCCGCCATCCCGATGACGTGAAGGTGGTGGTGGGGCTCACCGCCGTACCCGGCGCCACCCGCCGCGAAGCCGAGGACAGGTACCAGGACTACTGCCGCCATGCCAGCCCGGAGGCGGCGCTCGCCCACCTCTCGGCCGGGGCGGGCATCGATTTCTCCACGTACCGGCAGGACATGCCCCTGCTGGGCCAGCACCGCAGCAACGGCATCGAGAACAGCCTGCGGCGCCTGGCCAACGGGCGCGCCCACTACACCCTGGGCGACCTCCTGGAGGAGCTGGCCCTGGGCGGCCGCTACGCCACCGTGGTCGGCTCGCCGCAGGACATCGCCGACGAAATGCAGTCCTGGCTGGACGAGGCCGGGGTGGACGGGTTCAACCTCGCGCGCACCGTGGTACCCGAGAGCTACACGGACTTCATCGACCTCGTGGTGCCCGAACTGCAGAACCGCGGCCTGCACAAGACCGCCTACGCCGAAGGCACGCTGCGCCACAAGCTGGCCGGCCGGGGCGACCGGCTGGCGCCGACACACCACGGGGCGGGCTTTCGCCCTGCCCCCGGGACACGCGCCGTGCGCGCGGCGTAGCAAGACCGCACACATGCCCCCCAGCGGATCCGGCCGGCGAAGCGTGCGGCGCGACCGGCCGCTGCCAGCCGCACCCTCACGATCAGGCGGCGGACATGCCCTGACCGGCGTGCAGCGGGCCACGGCCGGGCCACGGCTGAGCCATAGGCAGCCCGTATCCACCCGATAGCCGTGCCTGCCACCCCGGCGGCGTACTGCGCCCCTCCACAGCACGCCGTCCCTCGCATTCGCCGTTCCGCCCCTGGCGGGCCTGTAAGGCAAATTCCTACATGCCCGGCTTGCCGACGAGACACGACGCACCTCCAAACCCCGACTTAATTTCCGATTGGACCGAATTCACAATCCATTTCAACGGATCGCGACACACCTGCACACCGCCAGGGGCCTCGGGATCTGCTAACGGAAAAGGAATGCACCATGACCTCGGAACAACTTCTCGCTGAAATCCGCGAAGCCAACCTCACCTACCTGATGCTGGCCCAGACGCTGATCCGCCAGGACAAGGCCGAAGCCGTGTTCCGCCTGGGCATCAACGAAGACGCCGCGGACATCCTGGCCTCCCTCTCGGCGGCCCAGGTGCTCAAGCTGGCCTCCCGCAACACCCTGCTGTGCAGCTTCCGCGTGGACGACAACCTCGTCTGGAGCCTGCTCACCAACCACAACACGCCCAAGAAGGTCGGCAACGAAGCCACCAACACGCTGCACGCCAACATCCTCATGGCCAGCCGCGTGTCGGAAGTGCTCTGATCCTTCCCCCCGCAGTCCGACCTTCCCGCCCCTTCCGCCCCCGAAAGACCGCCATGACCGCAGCTGCCGCCCCCGTGAAGAGCGTCCTGAACGAATCCAAGCAGATCGAGCGCGCCGCCATGCTGATCCAGATGGGCGCCCGCATGCAGGTGCTGGAGTCGGAGACCTCCTTGTCGTACGAGCGGCTGATCCGGCTCTACAAGGAAATCGCGGGCAAGTCGCCTTCCAAGGGCCAGCTGCCGTTCTCCACCGACTGGTTCCTCACCTGGCAGGAGAACGTCCACAGCTCCCTGTTCCTGAACATCTACGAATACCTGTCCAAGGGCGTGAGCCTGGACTCCGTGGAGCTGCTCACCAAGGCCTACCGGCTCTACAGCGAGCAGGTCGCCACGGCCGAGATCGAACCCCTGCTGTCCTTCACCCGCGCATGGCGCCTCGTGAAGTTCGTGGATGCCGGTATGCTCACGCGCACCAAGTGTTCGCAGTGCGGCGGCCATTTCGTCACTGAAATGTACGAAAATCCCCGCGCCTACACCTGCGGGCTGTGCAATCCTCCGGCCCGCGCCGGCAAGAGCAAGTCGGCCGGCGCCCTGATGCTGCACTGATGCATTCCCGTGG
The DNA here is from genome assembly GCF_000176855.2 of Paracidovorax avenae ATCC 19860. NCBI lineage: Bacteria > Pseudomonadati > Pseudomonadota > Betaproteobacteria > Burkholderiales > Comamonadaceae > Paracidovorax > Paracidovorax avenae. Next base: position 3,592,936 of record NC_015138.1, read on the forward strand.
CCCGGCGGCGCCCGCCGGCCACCCCTATGACCCGCCGCAGTGCCCTCCGTGGCGCACCCTGCGGTGCACCTTTTCCAATAGCGAGTTCCCCTTGTCCCGGCCTTGTGCCGGGATTTTTTTTGGGGCTCAGCGCATGGACAGCAGGATGCGCACGTTGTCGTCCACCGGCACCACGTAGTCGTGGGCGGCGAGCACGGCATTGCCCTCCGGCCCCACCAGCTTCAGGCTCACGAACACCGATTGCGCCGTGGCGGCATAGGTTCCCACGACCACGGCCTGCGCGGCCTGCGCACGGCTCACGTCCCGCACCTCGCGCGACAGCAGCAGCTCACCCTGCCCGGGCACCATCACGAGGTTCTGCCGCAATTTCAGTTCGGTCACCCGCACGCCGCGCTGCACCAGCCGCCCGGCGATCTGCTCGGAGAAAAGGCGCCCCAGGCGCGACGCCTCGTCCAGCCGGTCGATGTGCACCAGCGTCGCCACCAGCACGGGCTGGCGCGGGTCGAGCTGCGGCACCTGCCGCAGCAGCGCATCGGCCGCGGCCTGGTTGGTCTCCAGCAGCGATTCCGCCGGCGAGCCGCCCATGCCCAGCGCGCCCATCACACCGCCACCCGACGGCGGCGCAGCCGCGGCGCCATAGTAGTAGCGGGCGCAGCCCGGCAGGCAGGCAACGGCGGCCAGGCCCAGGCCGCCCCTCAGGCCCATCCGCAGCCAGGCGCGCCGCGGAATCTGCCGCTGGATGGAATCTTCGTTCTTCATGGCGCCACCACCTGCCAGGTCCTGACCCCGGCCGTCGCCGGAATGCCCACCGCCGCAGGGGCCAGGGGCACGGGCGGCGGCGGCAGGTACAGCGCCGCGTCGGCCTGGTCGATGAAATAGACGTCGCTCGTGCGGGCCAGGTAGCGGCCTTCGCTCTCCAGCGAAGTGGTGACCAGGATTTCGGTACGCGCCGGCACGCGCACCAGGCCCTGCGGCGTGGAACGCGTGGCCGCAGGCACCAGCACCGGCTGCGCCGCCAGCAGGTAGTCGCCGTTTTCCATGGAGGCATCCCGCGCCACGCGCACGCCATCGCCGAGCAGCACCGGCCGCGCGCCGTCGCCGGGCGGCGCCACGTGCTGCACGAGCTGGACGTCCACGGCGAGCCGCACGCCGGAAGGCTGCGTGGACAGCGCCAGGCCGCGCTCGACCAGGTGGGTGATCAGCAGCGTCCGGAAGCCAGCGACGAAGCCGGGCACGTCCGGGCCATCGGACGCCGGCACCACGTAGATCGGATGCGCTCCCGCGGGCCATTCGCGCAGCTTCACGGCCGTGCGCTCCGCGACGTCCGCGGCCAGTACGTCCCAGTGGTGCACGGCCCGTGCCGTCTTCTGCGTGGACGGGGCGTGCGCCACCGGTTGCGGCAGGTCCGCAGGCGCCGCGCAGCCGGCCAGCCCCGCAGCGCACAGCAGCACGGCCGCCAGCGCCGGAGCGCTCCGGCGGGCGTTCGAAAACGGCGGAAATTCCGCAACGGGGGTCATGCGCTCGCACCTTTCCTCGGAATGCATGGCTGGATGCTAACGGCCGCGCGCCCGGCGAATGGGCGGAACAACGGCGCTTTCCCTGCCCAGTCCGGCGCCTGTTCGTCCCCGCCGACGGCGCCCCGCCGATGCCATGGCCGGGTGCCCGCCTACGCCCGCACGGGCTCCGGCCACGCCACAATCCGCGCATGCAGCTTTCCGCCCCCGCCCCGGACTCCCCGCCCGACACCACCGCCACGCGTGCCTCGGCACCTCCGCCCGCGGGTGACCCGCCTGCCGAACCACCGCCCGCCGGGGACCCACCGCCGACCTCGCCCCCTGCAGGCGACCCGCCCGCGCCGCCTCCCGGCCCGGCAGAGCCTCCACCGCCGCCCACGGACGCATCGCCGCCGTCCCCCTTCGTGCTGCAGATGCCCGTGGACGTGCGCAACCTCTCGCTCGCCCTGCTGGCTCTCTTCGCCGCCGTGGCCCTGCTGCACTGGGCCAGCGCCGTCTTCATTCCGCTGATGCTGAGCGTGCTGCTCACCATCGCACTCCAACCCATCGTGACCGCGCTGCGGCGCTGGTACATCCCGCGCTGGCTCGGCGCCGGTGTGCTGCTGCTGGGCATCGTGGGCGGCCTCGGCGGCACGGCCTGGTCGCTCTCCGACGGCGCGGCCGAGCTGGTGGACTCCCTGCCCGTCGCCGCCCGCAAGGTGCGCGATGCCATGCGCATGAACATGCGCGGACCGAGCCCGCTCGACACCATGCAGAAAGCCGCCAGCCAGATCGAGCAGGCCGCCACCGAAAGCATCCCGCCCCAGACGCGGCGGGGCGTGCAGCGCGTGGTGATCGAGCGCGCGCCCTTCAACATCCGCGATTACGTATGGACCGGCACCATGGGCCTGGTATCGGCCGCCGGCCAGCTCACCGTGGTGGTCTTCCTCACCTTCTTCTCGCTCGCCTCGGGCAACCTCTTTCGCCGCAAGCTGGTGCGCATCGCGGGCCAGAGCCTCGAGCGCCGCAAGATCACCATGGAAGTGCTCGACGACATCACCGGCCAGATCCAGCGCTACCTGCTCGTGCAGGTGGCCACCAGCGTGCTGGTGGGCATCGGCACCGGCGTGGCCTACGCGCTGCTCGGGCTGGAGAACGCGGCCGTCTGGGGCGTCGTGGCCGGCGTGCTCAACCTCGCCCCGTACGTCGGCTCCATCGTCGTCACGGGCGCCTCCGCCCTCGTCGCCTTCCTGCAGTTCGGCACCGTGGACATGGCCCTGGCCGTCGGCGGCGCCTCCCTGCTCATCCACACCATCGTGGGCAATCTGCTCACCCCGTGGCTCACCAGCCGCACCAGCCGCATGAGCCCTGTCGCGGTGTTCGTCAGCGTGCTGGCCTGGGGATGGCTGTGGGGGCTGTGGGGGGTGTTGCTGGGGATTCCGGTGATGATGGTGGTGAAGGCGGTGTGCGACCGGGTGGAGGATTTGAGGCCTATCGGGGAGTTGTTGGGGGATTGATTTTTTTTGGGGTGCGGGGGCCGGGTCTCGCCCCGGCGGGCGAGCTACTTTTCTTTGCTTCGCCAAAGAAAAGTAGCCAAAAGAAAGGCGACCCTGCTGGATGCGACCCCGGTCGCCCGAGAGGCGAACGGGGCAACCTGGGGTGCTCGGGGGGGGGGTGCCGTGGAACTCGCTGCGCGCTTGCGCGCTACGCTCGGACAACCACGGCAAGTCAGTTCACGAAGCGGGCGTGTCCTTCGGCACGCCCGCCACCCCCCCCCCTGCGCGCCCCAGGCGCATCCAGAAGGGGTGACTCGGGCCTTCGCGTTGCTCGGCCTCCAAGCCATCGCTACGCTCGGCCAAAGCCCCGGCGCTCTGCCCCAAAAAAACGGTGCGCGGTGCAACGCACTCGCGCACCCCAGGCCGAGCGAAGCAATGGCCCGTATGCTGCACCCCGCCCTCGTGTCTGCGCCGAGGAGCGCAGGGCGCGGGGCGGGCAGGCGTGCCGCAGGACACGCCTGCTTCGTGAACTGACTCGCCGTGGTTGTCCGAGTGCAGCGCGCCAGCGCGAAGCGAGTTCCACGGCGCCGCCCCGCGACCGAGCACCGCAGGCTGCCCCCTTCGCCCCTCCGGGGCGAAGGGGGTCGCAGACACCAGGGCTCGCCTTTTCTTTGCCTACTTTCTTTTGGCGAAGCAAAAGAAAGTAGGTGCGCCGCCGGGCGCACACCCCGGCCCCGGAAAAAAATCACCCCAACAACTCCCGCGCAGCCCCCTCGATCACACCGATCTGCCGGCACACCAGCGCCAGCTGCGTCTGCAGAATCCGCAACGTCTCCGCCGACACCTCCCCCGCACCACCATCCCCTCCCAGCGCCATGGCATCCGCCGCCTGCTCCAGCGCGGCCGCCAGCGCCTGCGCGCGTCCGGCATCCTCCAGCGCCGCGCCTTCCTGGCGGCGCAGTGCCGCCGCCAGAGACTCCAGCCGCTCGGCCGCGTGCGCCCCGGCCTCCTGGGCCAGGTCCGCGGCAGGGCCCGCAGGCCCCGCCCGGTGCGCGCCCAGGGCGGAGAGATAGCTCAGCAAGGTGTGCGAAGCCACCAGCATGCGCATGCCGGCCAGCGAATGCGAGCGCACGTGCCGCGGCTCCTGCAGCAGGTGCGAGAGCGTGGTGGAGAACGCCGCATCCGCGTTGTGCGCATTGCGCCGCGCGAGCCGGTAGTCCAGGTCGTCGGCCTTGCCGGTGGCGTACTGCGAGAGGATCTCGCGCAGGTAATGGGCATGCGCGGCCAGGGCCTGGGCCGCCACGGCTGCCAGGCGGCGGCCCTGCCAGTCCGGCAGCACCCACAGCATCGCCACCGCGGCGATGGCGCTGCCGATCATCGTGTCCAGCAGGCGCGGCAGGATCAGCCCGTGCGCCGCGCCGGTGGCCTGGTTGAAGCACATGAGCACCAGCAGCGTGATGGCCGCCGTGGCCGTGAGGTAATGGGTGGTCCGGGTGACGAAGAACAGCACCCCCGCCGCCACCGCGAAGAGCGCCTGCAGCGGCAGGCTCGGGAACAGCCGCAGCAGCGCCCAGCCCACGACCAGGCCGACGGCCGTGCCGGCGATGCGCTGCGCCACGCGCGCCAGGGTCGCGCCGTAGGTGGGCTGGCACACGAACAGCGTGGCCAGCGGAATCCAGTAGCCGTGCACGGGATCGATCAGCTGCATCACGCCGTGGCCCGCCGCCAGCGCCAGGGACAACCGCGCCGCGTGCCGGAACAGCGGCGAGCCGCGGTGCAACTGCGCCCGCACCCGGCCCCAGGCGTCGGCCAGCGAACGCGGCGAGCGGTCCAGCAGGCTGCTGTCTCCCACCCGCTCCCCGCCGTCGGGATGGGTCGCAGCGTCGAGCTGCGCATCGAGGGTGGCGAGGTTGCGCGCCAGCGCGCGCAGGCTGCGCAGGGGGCGTTGCCATTCGGTCCGGCCCTGGACTTCCAGGTAGGCGACCGCGTCGCGCAGGTCGGCCATGGCCCGCGCCACGGCACCGTCCCGCTCGAAGGGCTGGTGCATCTGCAGCGCCTGGGCGATGCGCGCGCATTCCACGCCCTGCAGCTGCAGCACGCGCTGGCAGCGGTACAGCACATCGCTGTGGAACAGCACGTCTGCCCACTCGTTGTAATGGTGGTGCGAGGAGCTGGCCCGCTCGTGGATGTCCTGCGCGATGAAATAGAGATTCAGGTGCCGCAGCATCCGCCCCGTCGGCAGGTCGCGCGCGCCGGCGCCCCAGCGGCTGAAGATGCTTTCCTTGGTGGCATTGAGGGCCGCCACCAGGCGGCCGTTCGTCTGCGCCAGCGCCAGCCGCCGACGCTCCACGTCCACGCTGCGCACCGGCTCGAACAGGCTGGCCTTGAGCCGCAGGTAGGCGCCCAGCTGGTCGTAGAGCTCCGCCAGGTTCTGCCGCACCCTCTGGTGCGGGAACGCCGCGCACCACAGCAGCGACAGCAGCGCATACCACGCCGCGCCGGACAGCAGCAGCAGCGGCACATGCCAGGGGCCGCCTGCAGGCACGTGCCCGGCGACCGTCCCCGGGGATGCACTGATGGCCGCGTAGAGCGCCAGGATCACGGTCGCCGACGCGATGGCCCGGTAGCGCTCGCCGATGGCGCCCAGCATCGTGAAGCCGAAGGTGGAACACGCCAGGCCCGCCACGAACCAGGCCGGGTGCGGAAGCAGCAGCTCCACGGAGAACGCCGCCAGCGCGAAGCACGCGAGCATGACCAGCACCGCGCGCAGGCGCCCGCGCCAGCTGTCGTCGGTCTCGGCGATCGCGCTGGCGATGATGCCCAGGAAGAGCGGCGTCACCAGCGCCACCTGGTCACGCCACCAGCACAGCGCCATCACGCCACTCAGCGCGATGAAAACACGCAGGCTATAGACGAAGGCGTCCTGCGCCCACAGCCGGCGCAGCCAGCCGGCCCGCCCACGCTCCGCCGCCGGGCCCGCGGCTGCGGCCGCGGCCATCGTGGTTGTCGTTGTTCTCGGTTCCATTCACGCTGCCTTCGCCGGTGTCCATGCACGGCGCCATCGCGCGCCGGCACCATCGTGAGCAAGAAGCAGGCCCGGGCCTTCAGCCGGTATTGCGCAGGCCCGCCGCAATGCCGTTGATGCAGATGTGGATACCGGTCTGCACGCGCTCGCTGCCTTCGCCCGCGCGCCAGCGCCGCACCAGTTCCACCTGCAGGTGGTGCAGCGGATCGATGTAGGGGAAGCGGTGGCGGATCGAGCGCGCCAGCGCCGTGTTGTGCGCCAGCCGCTGCCGGTCGCCGGTGATGCGCGCCAGCGCATCCACCGTGCGCTGCCATTCGGCCTCGATGGCGCCGAACACCTTGCGCCGAAGGCGCGCATCCGCCACCAGTTCGCTGTAGCGCGACGCCAGCGCCAGGTCGCTCTTGGCCAGCACCATGTCCATGTTGGACAGCAGCGTGCGGAAGAACGGCCACTGCCGGTACATCTTCTGCAGCAGCGCCATGCGGGCCTTCGGGTCCTCGTCCGCCGCCTTCACGAAGGCCTCCACGGCCGATCCGAAACCGTACCAGCCCGGCAGGGTGAGCCGGCACTGGCCCCAGCTGAAGCCCCAGGGAATGGCGCGCAGGTCCTCGATCTTCTGGCTCGGCTTGCGCGAGGCCGGGCGCGAGCCGATGTTGAGCTCGGCGATCTCCCGGATCGGCGTGGAGTTGAAGAAATAGTCGGCGAAGCCCGGGGTGTCGTACACCAGAGCCCGGTAGGCCGCCATGCTCGCCTGCGAGAGTTCGGCCGCGGCCTCGTGGAACGCCTTGGTGGCGGGCTTGGTGGGCTGCAGCAGCGTGGCCTCCAGCGTGGCGGCCACCAGCGTCTCCAGGTTGCGCCGACCGATCTCCGGGTTGGCATATTTGGAGGCGATCACCTCGCCCTGCTCGGTCAGGCGGATCTGCCCGCGCACCGTGCCGGGCGGCTGCGCCAGGATGGCCTGGTAGCTCGGGCCGCCGCCGCGCCCCACCGTGCCGCCGCGGCCGTGGAAGAGCCGCAGGCGGATGCGGTGGCGCGCCTCCAGCACGTCGAACAGCTCCACCAGCGCGATCTCGGCGCGGTAGAGCTCCCAGTTGCTGGTGAAGATGCCGCCGTCCTTGTTGCTGTCGGAGTAGCCCAGCATGATGTCCTGCTCGGCCCCGCCGCGCTGCACCATGGCCGCGAAGCCCGGCACCTCGTACAGCGCCCGCATGATGGGCTGCGCGTTGCGCAGGTCGCCGATGGTCTCGAAAAGCGGCACCACGATCAGGTCGGCGCGCGCATCGGCGCCGTCCAGCGTGCCGTGCATCAGGCCCACCTCCTTCTGCAGCAGCAGCACCTCGAGCAGGTCGCTCACCGTCTCGGTGTGGCTGATGATGTAGTGCCGGATGGCCTGGGCGCCGTAGCGGTCGCGCATGCGCCGCGCCGTCTCGAAGATGGCGATCTCGCCGCGCGTGTGCTCCGAATACTCCGCTCCCACCACGCGCAGCGGCCGGGCGTCGCACAGCAGGCGCACCAGCAGGGCCTGGCGTGCATCCTCCGGCAGGGCCGCGTAATCGGTCTCGATCCGCGCCGTAGCCAGCAGCTCCGCCACCACGCGCTCGTGCTGGTCGGAGCTCTGCCGCAGGTCCACCGTGGCCAGGTGGAAGCCGAACACCTCCACGGCCCGCACCAGCGGATGCAGCCGCTGCGCCGCCAGGGGCGCCCCGCGGTGCGACCGCAGCGAGGCCTCGATGACGCGCAGGTCCGCCAGGAACTCCGAGGCATCGCCGTACGGGTTCTGGGGCGCCACGGCATGGCGCGCCGCCTCGCCGCCTGTCAGCTCACGCAGCGTGGCCGCCAGGCGTGCATAGATGCCGGTGAGCGCGCGGCGGTAGGGCTCGTCCTGGCGGTGCTCGCTGGTGTCGGGCGAGCGCTCGGCGAGTTGCTCCATCTCGGGGGAGACCTGCACCAGCCGTGCCGACAGCGACAACTCGCCCCCCAGGTAATGCACCTCGGTCAGGTAGTGGCGCAGGGCCACTTCGGCCTGGCGGCGCAGCGCGAGCGCCAGCGTTTCGGCGCTCACGTTGGGATTGCCGTCGCGGTCGCCGCCGATCCACTGGCCCATGCGCAGGAAGCTCGCCACCGGCTGGCTTCCCAGCGCCCGCTCGAGGTCCTCGTACAGGCGCGGGATCTCGCGCAGGAAGGTCGATTCGTAATAGGAGAGCGCATTCTCGATCTCGTCGGCCACCGTGAGCTTCGAGTAGCGCAGCAGCCGGGTCTGCCACAGCTGCGCGACGCGGGCGCGCAGCCGCGCCTCGTTGGCCGCCAGTTCGCGCGGCGTGAGCGCGTCGCGCGCGGACTTGTAGAACAGCCCCCGCGCCTGGATCTCGTCGCGCTCGGCCAGCAATTCGGCGATGTCGCGCTCCGCATCCAGGATGCTCTTGCGCTGCACCTCCGTCGGGTGCGCGGTCAGCACCGGCGACACGTAGCTGCGCGCCAGCGTCTGCGCCACCGTGCGCGGCGCGATGCCCGCCCAGCGCAGCCGGGCCAGCGCCACCTCGATGCTGCCTTCCTGCGTGCTGCCGGCCCGCTCGTGCACGGTGCGGCGCCGGATGTGGTGCCGGTCCTCGGCAAGGTTCGCCAGGTGGCTGAAGTAGGTGAAGGCGCGGATCACGCTCACCGTCTGGTCTCCCGACAGGCCCTTGAGCAGCTTCTTGAGCGCCTTGTCCGCCTCCTGGTCCGCGTCGCGCCGGAAGGCCACCGACAGCTTGCGCACCTGCTCCACCAGGTCGTAGGCGGCCACGCCCTCCTGCTCGCGGATCACATCGCCCAGGATGCGCCCGAGCAGGCGGATGTCCTGGATCAGCGGCTGGTCCTTGTCGGCGCGGCGTCCGGGCGACGGAGCGGCCTGCGGCTCGGACACGGGATCGGTCTTGCGGGAAGGCGTCGCATTCATGCGGAAAGGTCTCCTGGAGGCGCCCCGGCGGAACGACGGGTGCTGCGGCGCAGCATGCTAGCATCCCCGCCAGGCCCGCCGAGCCTTCCGCCCGCCCGGCCTGGAACACCGCGATGCACCCCACCTCTCCCTCCACGACCTCCGCCGCCTCCGTCCTCCCTCCCATCGTCATCGCCACGCGCGAAAGCCGCCTCGCGCTCTGGCAGGCCGAGCACGTGCAGGCCCTGCTGCGTGCGCGCGGCCACGCCGTCGAACTGCTCGGCATGACCACCAAGGGCGACCAGATCCTCGACCGCACCCTGTCCAAGGTGGGTGGCAAGGGCCTCTTCGTGAAGGAACTGGAAGTTGCGCTGGAAGAAGGCCGTGCCCACGTGGCCGTGCATTCGCTCAAGGACGTTCCCATGGAACTGCCCGAGGGCTTCGAGCTGGCCTGCGTGATGGAGCGCGAGGATCCGCGCGATGCCTTCGTCTCGCCCCGCCACGCCTGCCTGGCCGACCTGCCCCAGGGCGCCGTGGTCGGCACCTCCAGCCTGCGCCGGCAGGTGCTGCTGCAGGCGCTGCGCCCCGACCTCGACATCCAGCCGTTGCGCGGCAACCTCGACACCCGCCTGCGCAAGCTCGACGAAGGCCAGTACGACGCCATCGTGCTCGCGGCAGCGGGCCTCAAGCGCCTGGGCATGGAAGACCGCATCCGCGCCCTGTTCGAGCCCGACGAGATGCTGCCGGCCGCCGGCCAGGGCGCACTGGGCCTGGAGGTGCGCTCCGAGCGCCACGACCTGCTGCAGGCGGTGGCCCCGCTCGCGCACCAGGCCACCTGGCTCTGCGTGGCCGCAGAGCGCGCCGTGAGCCGTGCACTGGGTGGCAGTTGCTCCGTGCCGCTCGCGGCCCACGGCCGGTGGACGGACGCCGGCACCCTGCGCCTGGACGGCGCCTGGGGCGACCCCGAAGGCATCCGCCCCCTGGTGCGCGTGCAGGTGTCCGCGCCGGTCGCCTCTTTGCCCGAAGCCGAGGCGCTCGGCTCCGCCGTCGCGGCGCGGCTGCGCGCGGACGGCGCGCAGATCCCTGCCTGACCGCCGAGCCCACCCGCCGAGCCCGCCTCCACCCGTGCACCGCGCCCCCCCGCCTGCGGCCCCGCGCCGCGCCATCGTCACCCGCCCGGAGCGCGACGCCACGCAGTGGGTCGTGCACCTGCATGCGCGCGGCATCGACGCCGTGGCCCTGCCCCTCATCGCCATCCGGGGATGCGCCCATCCCGAAGCCCGCGCGGCACTGCAGGCAGCCCGCGAAGCCTGGCCCCGCTGGCGCGCGGTGATGTTCGTGAGCAGCAACGCGGCCCACTATTTCCTTGATCCGCCAGGAACGGGCGCCGCACTCTTCGCCGGCGATCCGGCCGCGCTGCCGCGGATCTGGGCGCCCGGCCCCGGCACCGCCCAGGCGCTGCGGCAGGCCGGCGTGCCCGCGGAAGCCATCGACCGGCCCGCGGCCGAGGCCACGCAGTTCGACTCCGAATCCCTCTGGGCACAGGTGGCGCCGCAGGTGCGGCAGGGCGACCGCATCCTCATCGTGCGCGGCGCGCAGGCCGACGGCGACGGCACGGACACCGTCGCAGGCACGGGGCGCGAATGGCTCGCGCAACAGATCGCCGCGGCCGGCGGGCAGGCCGAATTCGTCGCAGCCTATGAACGCGGCGCCCCCGACTTCAGCGCAGAGCAACTGGCCCTCGCCCGCGCCGCGGCCACGGACGGCTCGCTCTGGCTTTTCAGCAGCTCCGAGGCGGTGGCCCACCTGGGCGCAGCACTGCCCGGGCAGGACTGGTCCGGCGCGCGCGCGCTCGCCACCCACCCCCGCATCGCGCAGGCCGCGCAGGACGCCGGCTTCGGGGCCGTGCGCCAGTGCCGCCCGGCCCTGAACGACGTGGTCGCATCGATAGAATCCCACCCATGAGTTCCGAGCCCCACCACGCACCTTCCGCGCCTCCCGCAACCCCGGCGCCCCAGGCCTCCGGCGTGCAGCGCGCCGTGCTGACGCTGCTCGGCGTCGTGGCCGTCGCCGGCCTCGCGACCAGCGTCATGCTGTGGCAGCGCCTCGGCAGCATCCAGGAGCAGCTCGCACGCCAGTCGGCCGATGCGGGCGCGCAGTCCATCGAGGCCCGCACCCTCGCCAACCAGGCGCTGGACATGGCGCGCGACGTCTCGGCGCGCATCGCCGTGAACGAAACCCGCGTGAGCGAAGTCGCCCTGCAGCGCAGCCAGCTCGAGGAACTCATGCAGAGCCTCTCGCGCTCGCGCGACGAGAACCTCGTGGTGGACATCGAATCCGCGCTGCGCCTCGCGCAGCAGCAGGCCCAGCTCACCGGCAGCCTGGAGCCCGTGATGGCCGCGCTCAAGAGCGCCAGCCAGCGCATCGAGCGGGCCGCCCAGCCGCGCCTGGCCCCCGTGGCACGCGCCATCGGCCGCGACCTCGACCGCGTGGGCTCGGCGCAGGTCACCGACACCGCCGGCCTGCTGGCCCGCCTGGACGACCTCATGCGCCAGGTGGACGATCTGCCCCTGCAGAACGCCGTGGCCCAGGCTGCGGCCACGCGGCGCATGAATGCCGCCGCCCGCCCGTCCGAGGGTGCGCCGGCGCCCGGTGCCGACGGCACCCTGCCCTGGTGGCAGGCCACGCTGCAGCGCGCCTGGGAAGTCGTGCGCGACGAGGCCCGCCAACTGCTGCGCGTCACCCGCATCGACCGCCCGGAGGCCATCCTGATCGCCCCCGACCAGGCCTTCTTCCTGCGCGAGAACCTCAAGCTCCAGCTGATGAACGCCCGCCTCGCGCTGCTCGCGCGCCAGTACGAATCGGCACGCGCCGACCTCTCCGCCGCGAACAACGCCCTGGGCCGGTACTTCGATCCCGCATCGCGCCGCACGCAGACGGCAGCCACGGTGCTGCAGCAGGCACAGGTCCACCTCAAGGGCGCGGCCCTGCCCACGCTGGACGAAACCTTCGCCGCGCTGGCCACCGCCGCCGCCGGCCGCTGACCCGCGCAGGAGACCACCGACCCATGCGCGCAGCACTCTGGTTCCTGGTACTTTTCGGCACGGCCGTGGCCGCCGCCCTGTTCGCGGGCAACAACCAGGGCACCGTTACCCTGTTCTGGCCACCCTACCGCGTGGACCTGTCGCTCAACTTCGTGCTGCTGCTGTTCTTCGGCGGCTTCGCGATCCTCTATGCCGCACTGCGCGCGCTGTCCGCGCTGCTCGAACTCCCGGGCCAGGCACGGCGCTGGCGCGTGCAGCAGAAGGAACGCTCCATGCACGCGGCCCTGCTCGACGCACTCTCGCAACTGCTGGCCGGGCGCTTCCTGCGCTCGCGCAAGGCCGCCATGGCCGCCCTCGCCCAGGAAAACGCCCTGGAAGCCGCCGGGGAAGCCGTGCCGCACGGGCGCCAGCTGCGCACGCTGGCCCACCTCGTCGCTGCCGAAAGCTCCCACGCCCTGCAGGACCGCGCCACCCGCGAGGCCCACCTGCGCAACGCCCTGGACAACATCCCGGCACGCGCTCCCGTGAGCGAGCTGGAACTGCGCGAAGGCGCCCAGCTGCGCGCAGCCCGCTGGTCGCTCGACGAACGCGACGCAGCCACGGCACTCGAGCACCTTGCCGCCCTGCCCCAGGGCGCGGCACGGCGCACGCTGGCGCTGCGGGCGCGCCTGAAGGCCACGCGCCTTTCGCACCAGACCCAGGAGGCACTGGAAACCGCGCGCCTGCTCGGCAAGCACCGCGCCTTCTCGCCCGCCGCGGCGCAGAGCATCGTGCGCGGGCTCGCCATCGAACTGCTCAACGGCGCGCACGACCCCGCCCAGTTGCAGCAGACCTGGATGGCGTTCGAGCCGGCGGAGCGCGCCATGCCCGAACTGGCCATCCATGCCGCCCAGCGCCTCACCGCCCTGGGCGGCGACCACGGCCAGGTGCGCACCTGGCTGCTGCCTGCGTGGGAGCGCATGGTGGATGCCGCCGATCCGCTGCCCGACGCGCATGCGCTCAAGCTCGTGCGCGTGCTGGAAAGCAACCTCGACGCGCTCGACGCGGCCTGGCTGGCACGCATCGAATCCGCCCAGCAGGCCAATCCGCGCGATGCGCGCCTGCAGTACCTGTCCGGCATGGCCTGCCTGCGCCGCCAGCTCTGGGGCAAGGCCCAGCAGCTGTTCACCCAGGCCGCCCAGCAGCTCGACGAAGGCCCGCTGCGCTGCCGCGCCTGGCGCCACCTCGCCGAGCTCGCGGAACAGCGCGGCGACACGGAAGCCGCCGCCACGGCCTGGAAGCACGCCGCACTGGCCTCCTGAGTCCTGGGCAGAGGTCCTGGCGGCCGCCGCAGATGGCGCCCGGGGCGCGCCCCGCTAAGCCACCGGCTCCAGCGCACCATCGAGGTTCCAGCGCCCATCCTCCCAGGTCCAGGCCACCTGCGGCGCCAGTGCCTGCAGGAAGTGCCGGTCATGCGACACGACCACCATCGCCCCGGTGAACGATGACAGCGCCTCCTGCAGCACCTGCACCGCGCGGGCATCCAGGTAATTGGAGGGCTCGTCCAACAGCAGCAGTTGCGCGGGCGCGCCACCCCACAGGGCACAGGCCAGCGCCGCCCGCACGCGCTCACCCCCGCTGAGGCTGCCGGACGGGAGCAGTACCCGGTCCGCATCCAGGCCGAGTTGCGCCAGGCGCGTGCGCAGTTCTGCCGTGGGCAGCGGCGATTCCGCCAGCGCGAGTGCCTCCATCACGCTGTGCTCCGGCGGCAACAGGCCCCCGGCATCCTGGTCCAGCCAGACCGCACGCACCAGGCAGCCAGCGCGGCCCGCCGCGGGCGGCACGTGCCCGGCCAGCATGCGCAGCAGGGTGCTCTTGCCGCAGCCATTGGGCCCGGTCACGGCGATGCGCACCGGCCCGCTCCAGACCCCGTCGAGCGGCGCCCGTGGCCCGAACGGCGGCACCGCCCCCTCCAGCCGCAGCACCGGCTTGCCTGCCGGAACGGTGCTGGCAGGCAGCGGCAGCACCACGGCCGCCTCCGGCCCCACCCTGGCGAATGCTTCGCGCACGGTTTCCTCGATCCGTTCACGCGCCTGCTGCCGGCGCATATCCTCCCGCCCCGCGTGCGCTTCGGCCTGGTCCTTCATGCGGTCCAGCACCAGGGGCGACTGGTTCGCCACCCGGCGTGCCGCGGCCCCGCGCGCGCTGCGCCGCGCCTGGGCATCCTGCTGGCGGCGCAGGTCCCGCAGCACGCCATCGCGCTGCACCCGCGCCTGCCGCAGGGCTTCGTGTGCGGCCTGGGTTTCGACCGCCTTCTGTGCGGCATACGCGCTCCAGCCGCCGCCGTACAGCCGCAGGCCGCGCGGTGACAGTTCCGCGATGCGGTCCGCGCACTCCAGCAGCGCCCGGTCATGGCTCGCCAAAAGCACGGCACGTGGCCCGCCACGCCCGCCCTCCAGCGCCTGCTGCAGCCAGCGCCGTGCTTCGCCATCCAGGTGGTTGGTCGGCTCGTCCAGCAGCAGCACCTCGGCCTGCGAAAAAAAGGCTCCGGCCAGCGCCACGCGCACACGCTCCCCGCCGCTGAGGCGGTTGGCATCGGCATCGCCCTGCAGGTGGCCGAGCCCCGCCCCCTCCAGCGCCTGCCGCCAGCGGGCCGGCCAGTCCCAGCGGCCGTCCGCCAGAAGCAGGTCCTCGGCGGTGCCCTGGCCGCACTCCAGCCTCTGCAATGCCTCCAGTTCGCGGTCGAGGCCTGCCAGCGCGGCCAGGGTCGCGCCCGGCGGATGCTGGCCCACGGACCGCAATGTCCCCGTGTACAGCACATTGCCGGAAGACGGCTGCAACGCGCCGGCCGCGATCGACAGCAGCACGCTCTTGCCCACGCCGTTGTCGCCCACCAGGCCGGTGATACCGGGCGGCAGGCTCAACGCCGGCGGCTCGTCCCACAGCGGCTCGCTGCCGGGAGGGCACCACTGCACCTGCCGCAGATGGAGTCTCGAGGCGGCCCCCTCCGCGCCATGGGAGGACAAGGTGGGGCCGGAAAAGGAAGAGGCAGCGCGCGATGCGCTGCGGGAGGAAAGCGGACGGTCGTCCGCATTGAAGGTCGCCATGCCGGGCACTCCAAGCCATCGTGATCTGCCACCCCGCAACAAAAAGGGGTGGAACGGATGGGAGGGAGCTCACAGGCGCATCGGCGGATACCTCGAAAGAGAAGCGTATGGACAACAGGCGGCCAGAAAAGGCCTTGGCCGCCGACTATACGTCCGCCCTGGAGCCTCACGCAAGTTGCTCTATATGAAACCAATTACGAATAGTACAATCCACCATCCATCCGAAGGAGACAGCCATGAGCGCACTGCCCCGCCCCGACCTGGCCACCCTGCCCCCGCCCGCCGCCGTGCAGCAACTGCACCACTACGCCTACCGCGCACGCGACGCGGAAGAAACACGGCATTTCTACGAAGACATCCTCGGCCTGCCGCTCTACCACATCATCCAGAGCGACTACGTGCCCAGTACCGGCGAATACTGCCCCTACACGCACTTCTTCTTCCGCCTGCGGGACGGCTCCTTCATCGCCTTCTTCGACCTGGGCGACGACGTGAAGCCCGATCCTTCGCCCAACACGCCCGCCTGGGTCAACCACATCGCCTTCCGAGTCGATACGGTCGAGGAACTCGAGAACACCAAGGCCCGCCTGCAGGCGCACGGCATCGAGGTGCTCGGCGTGACCGACCACCACATCTTCAAGAGCATCTATTTCTTCGACCCGAACGGCATCCGGCTCGAGCTGGCCGCCCAACTGGCCGACGAGGAGCACATGGCCAAGGACAGCCAGGTGGCCCACCAGCGCCTCGCCGAATGGACGGCCCGCAAGGAGCAATGGCGCCGCGAGCGCGCCGAAGGCAAGGCGGCGGCCCCGCTCAAGCCCCAGTCCAACGACCGGCCGGAGTACGTGCCGGGTACCTCCGCCTGAAACAGGCGCCAAGGCAGGCCAGCCGGCCTACCCCCGCCCTGGCATAGGCGGGACCGCAGCCGGAACTCAGCCTTCGGCCTGGTGCATGCGCATCACCTGGTGACGCTGCCAGTAGGCGTTCACCACGGCCTTGAACCGGTCCTTCTCGGACCGCATGCCCGCCAGCGCGATACTCGTCGTGCGGTGCCGCAGCAGGCGCTTTTCCGGGTGGGTGACCACCAGCGCGTTCGTGAACGCGCTCTCGCTGAACTGCAGCGCCTTCACGGCATCCCAGGGTATGTGCTGGTCGCCCCGCGTGGCCCGGATGCCATCGATGCTCACCTCCACGGCATGGCCGCCCTTGACCTCGAACGACTGCGGTGGAAAGTACTGCAGCACGATCGCCCGCTCCGCATCGTTCGCGGGCTCGTATCGGTAGGCCAGGCTGCGTTCGTGGTTCTCCGCGAAAGCCGCCTCGTATTCCGACCACAGCCGCGATTCGATCGCTTCGGCCGTGAGGATGTCCTGCGCCCAGGTGGATGCAGGCGCACGCCGCACGATGGCGCCATAGTCGGCTTCGGCCAGCGACACCCCCACGCGCCCGATGCGCTCGGGCATGGGCGGATGCGAATCGAAGGGATGCGGCACGCGGGCCGAGCGCATGGCTTCGGCAAAACCGGGTGACTCCGCATAGGGCCCGAGCCCCTGCGCGATGAAGCCCGCGATGCCCAGCGCCTGGCCGTGGCGCTGGTCCCGGCCGAACAGGTCTTCCTCGATGCGGTGCCGGTACTGCGCATAGGCGGCGATCTTCACGAGCGACCGGGCGATGCCCTCGGGCGATACCGCCTCCGCGGCCGTGCGATCGGCCCGGAACTCGCGCTCGCGGCTGTCCCGCGCGAGGGCGATCTCGAAGATGGTGCGATAGAGGGTGAGCAGCGGCGACGCCAGCGCCGACAGGCCGCCCTCGCGCACCGCATGCAGGTAGTGGTCGAACTGCACCAGTTTCGGCCCCAGGCGCGCGCTGCTGCGCGTATCGCCGCCGCCCAGGTGGGCCAGTTCGTGCGCCAGCACCGCGTCGGCCTCGTGCTGGTCCAGCACCCGCAGCAGCGGGAGGCTGACGAACAGCGTACGGCCCGTGAGTTCGCGCCCCTGCACGGTCAGGGGTGCCTCGGTCACGAAGAAATTGGCATCGATGCCGCCCACGATGTGGCGCGGAGGTTCCGTGCCCAGGCGCGCGGCCAGGGCACGCACCCGCTGCCAGAGCTGCGGTGCATCGGCTTCCTCGATGGTCTCGCCCGTCACCGCGTTGTCACGCGGCAGCCTGCGGAAGATCGCCGCCACGGCCAGATACACGGCCACCGCCATGCCCAGCGCCACCACGAGGATGAGCTTGGGCGAATACCGGTGGAAGAAGAACGCCGGCACCCAGAACGCGAGCCACGTGAGCATGGCGCCCTGCACGACCAGCGAAGCCGCGCTCGCCAAGGTCGTGAGCCGCCATCCCGCCACGAAGCTCGCATACTGCAGCGGCCGGTTCACGAACGCCAGCGCCCCCAGCCCGAGCGCGGCAAGCAGCAGCGCGGCGCCGGCCACGAGCGTCGCGGCCGACAGCCGGCGGGCCAGGTCGAATTGCCATCCAGGCGAAAAACGGCCGCACAGGCCCTCGCGCACCGCGGCGACGCGCGGATGCGTGTCATGGCAGGCGCCGGACGGCGGATGGCTGCGGAAGAACGCGCGCTGGGCCTCCTTCTCGGCCGCGGGCATCGACACCTCGGCATCGATGCGGCGCTCGATGCTCTCCAGGAAGCGGGCATCTTCCGTGCCCTGCACATGGCGCACGAAAAGCAGGGTTGCGGCAGGGACCAGGAAGAGGGAAAGCAGGGTGAGCAGGGCCACTTTCAGGAGGCCCTTGCGGAATGCGGAAGACGGATTCATCGGTACTGCGCTTTGTAGGAATGGTTTTCATCACCGGGCGGCCCCCTCCGGGCCGCCGCCGGTGGCGGAGCCGCGAATTATTCGCAGCCGGCGCAGTGCGGTCCACCGCCGGTACGTAACAAAACGAGACACCGCCCGCGGCGTGCCCCCCGGGGCCGGGCCCGTAGAATCCCCCGTTCAGTCCATTTCCCACGCGACAGCGCCTCTTTGCAGAGGCGCCGCACCTGCCCGTTTCCACGCCCATGAGCTCGCCCCTGCACCAGCCCGGCCTTGAAAGCCTGTCCAAGTCCTTCGAACCCTCCGCCCTGGAAGCCCACTGGGGCCCCGAGTGGGAGCGCCGGGGCTACGGCGCGGCGGGCTACCGCGGCACCGGCGCGCCGGATGCCGGCGCCGCCGCCCGCGGCGAGAACTTCGCCATCCAGCTGCCGCCGCCCAACGTGACCGGCACGCTGCACATGGGCCATGCGTTCAACCAGACCATCATGGACAGCCTGGCGCGCTACCACCGCATGCGGGGCCACAACACGCTGTGGGTGCCGGGCACCGACCACGCCGGCATCGCCACGCAGATCGTGGTGGAGCGCCAGCTGCAGGAACAGGGCGTGAGCCGCCACGACCTGGGCCGCGAAGCCTTCACCCGCAAGGTCTGGGAATGGAAGGAAAAGAGCGGCAACACCATCACCACGCAGATGCGCCGCCTGGGCGACAGCGTGGACTGGAGCCGCGAATACTTCACCATGGACGACAAGCTCTCGAAGGTCGTCACCGACACCTTCGTGCGCCTTTATGAGCAGGGCCTCATCTACCGCGGCAAGCGCCTCGTGAACTGGGACCCGGTGCTGCAGTCCGCCGTGTCCGACCTGGAAGTGGAAAGCGAAGAGAAGGACGGCTCGCTCTGGCACATCGCCTACCCGCTCACGGATGGTTCCGGCAGCCTCACGGTGGCCACCACGCGGCCCGAGACCATGCTGGGCGACGTGGCGCTGATGGTCCACCCCGAGGACGAACGCTATACGGCCCTGGTCGGCAAGACCGTGATCCTGCCCCTGGTGGGCCGCGAGATCCCCATCATCGCCGACGCCTACGTCGACAAGGAATTCGGCACCGGGGTAGTCAAGGTCACGCCCGCGCACGACCCCAACGATTACCAGGTGGGCCAGCGCCACGGCCTGGCCATGATCGTGGTGCTGACCCTGCAGGCCACCATCAACGAGAACGCCCCCGAAAAATACCGCGGCATGGACCGCTTCGTGGCCCGCAAGGCCATCGTGGCCGACCTGGAAGCGGCAGGTGCCCTGGTCGAGACCAGGAAGCACAAGCTCATGGTCCCCATCTGCACCCGCACCGGCCAGGTCGTGGAGCCCATGCTGACCGACCAGTGGTTCGTCGCCATGAGCGAAGTGGGCAAGGGCGACCCGACGGGCAAGTCGATCGCCCAGAAGGCCATCGACGCCGTGGCCTCCGGCCAGGTGCAGTTCGTGCCCGAGAACTGGGTCAACACCTACAACCAGTGGATGAACAACATCCAGGACTGGTGCATCAGCCGCCAGCTCTGGTGGGGCCACCAGATCCCGGCGTGGTACGACGAGGCCGGCAAGGTCTACGTGGCCCGCAGCGAGGCCGACGCCCAGGCCCAGGCCGGCGCGGGCGCGAAGCTCACGCGCGATGCCGACGTGCTGGACACCTGGTATTCCTCCGCGCTCGTGCCCTTCTCGTCGCTCGGCTGGCCCGAAGCGCTGGACGACATTTCCGCGACGAAAGACTACGACCTCTACCTGCCCTCCTCCGTGCTGGTCACGGGCTACGACATCATCTTCTTCTGGGTCGCCCGGATGATCATGATGAGCACGCACTTCACGGGCCGCGTGCCGTTCAAGCACGTTTACATGCACGGCCTCGTGCGCGACGCCCAGGGCAAGAAGATGTCCAAATCCGAGGGCAACGTGCTCGACCCGGTGGACCTGATCGACGGCATCGCGCTCGAGCCCCTGCTGGAAAAGCGCACCACCGGCCTGCGCCGTCCCGAGACCGCGCCCCAGGTGCGCAAGAACACGCAGAAGGAATTCCCCGAAGGCATTCCCGCCTACGGTGCCGACGCGCTGCGATTCACCTTCGCCGCGCTCGCCAGCCTGGGCCGCAGCATCAACTTCGACAGC
Source organism: Paracidovorax avenae ATCC 19860 (assembly GCF_000176855.2). Taxonomy (NCBI): domain Bacteria; kingdom Pseudomonadati; phylum Pseudomonadota; class Betaproteobacteria; order Burkholderiales; family Comamonadaceae; genus Paracidovorax; species Paracidovorax avenae. The sequence continues at coordinate 3,612,930 of NC_015138.1, forward strand.
AAGCGCTGCGAGGGATACCGCAATTTCTGCAACAAGCTCTGGAACGCCAGCCGCTTCGTGCTGATGAACTGCGAAAGCCATGACTGCGGCCTGTCGGACCACACCCAGGCCGACTGCGAGGGCGGCTACCTGCAGTTCAGCCAGCCCGACCGCTGGATCGTCTCCGCCCTGCAGAAGGTGGAGGCGGAAGTCGCCAAGGGCTTCGAGGACTACCGTCTCGACCACGTCGCCCAGGCCATCTACGAATTCGTCTGGAACGAGTTCTGCGATTGGTACCTGGAAATCGCCAAGGTGCAGATCCAGACCGGCAGCGAAGCGCAGCAGCGCGCCACGCGCCGCACGCTGATCCGCACGCTGGAGACCATCCTGCGCCTCGCGCACCCGCTGATCCCGTTCATCACCGAGGAGCTCTGGCAGAAGGTCGCCCCGGTGGCCGGCCGCGAGGGTGCGTCGGTCAGCGTCGCCCCCTATCCGCAGGCCCAGCCCGAGCGCATCGACGAGGCCGCCATCGCCCATGTCGGTCGCCTCAAGGCCCTGGTCGATGCCTGCCGCACGCTGCGCGGCGAAATGAACGTCTCCCCCGCCACCCGGCTGCCGCTCTACACCGTCGGCGACGCCGACTTCATGCGCGCGGCCGCGCCGGCACTGCAGGCACTGGCCAAGCTCAGCGAAGTCAAGGTGTTCGACGACGAAGCCACCTGGGCCGCCGCCGCACAGGCCGCGCCCGTGGCCGTGGTCGGCGAGGCCCGCCTGTGCCTGCACATGGAAATCGACGTGGCTGCAGAGAAGGCACGCCTTTCCAAGGAGATCGCCCGCATCGAGGGCGAGATCGCCAAGGCGCGCGGCAAGCTCGCGAACGAGGCCTTCGTCGCCAAGGCGCCGCCGGCCGTCATCGAGCAGGAGCACAAGCGCGTCGCGGACTTCGGCGCCACGCTCGAACGCCTGCGCGACCAGCTCGCGCGGCTGGGGTGAGGCAGGAAACCGCACCTCGTGGCGCTCCGCAATGGCGGGCCCTGCGGGTGTAACCAGGTGCAGTTTCAGTTGAAGGCCTACGGTGGCGCCCCCACCCTCCTTCGACAATGATCCAACTTAGAACCGAGGAATCTTCCATGAGCGACAACTCCGCGATCCGCAAAGCCGTCTTCCCCGTGGCCGGCCTGGGCACCCGCTTCCTGCCCGCCACGAAGGCATCCCCCAAGGAGATGCTGCCGGTGGTGGACAAGCCGCTGATCCAGTACGCCGTCGAAGAGGCCTATGCGGCCGGCATCCGCCACATGATCTTCGTCACCGGCCGCAGCAAGCGCGCCATCGAGGACCACTTCGACACCGCCTACGAGCTGGAGAACGAACTGGAAGCCGCCGGCAAGAACGAACTGCTGCAGCTCGTGCGCTCGGTCGCCCCCAATGACATGGACTGCGCCTTCGTGCGCCAGCCGCGCTCCCTGGGCCTGGGCCATGCGGTGCTTTGCGCCGAGCCGCTCGTGGGCCGCGAACCCTTCGCCGTGCTGCTCGCAGACGACCTCATGGTCGGCCCCCCCGGCGGCCAGCCCGTCATGGCCCAGATGGCGGCCGCCTTCCGCAAGCAGGGCCGCTCGCTGCTGGCCGTGCAGGAAGTGCCGCAGGACCAGGTGCGCCGCTACGGCATCGTGGCCGGCGAGCCCGCCGGCGGCCCGCTGATCCGCATCGAGCGCATCGTCGAGAAGCCGGCCCCCGAAGATGCGCCCTCGCGCATGGGCGTGGCCGGCCGCTACATCCTCACGCCGGGCGTGTTCGACGAGATCCGCAACCAGCCCCAGGGCGTGGGCGGCGAGATCCAGCTCACCGATGCCATCGCCCGCCTCATGGCCCGCGAAGCCGTCTATGCCTTCCGCTACGAAGGCAAGCGCTACGACTGCGGCAGCAAGGAAGGCTTCCTGGAAGCCACGGTGGAACTCGCGCTGCAACATCCCCAGGTGGGCGCCGCCTTCCGCGAATACCTCAAGACCGTGGAAATCTGAGCCGCTGCCCACGGCAGCCCTCGCTGCCATCGCAAAAAAGGCGCTCCCGGGAGCGCCTTCTTGCTTGTGGCGTCGCATCTCCGCAGAGCCGCTTCGCCGGGTCGCATGAACCCTTCGGGTGCCAGCACAGCCGGCACACGCACGTTCAGCGCCGCCGCAGCACGTGGGTGTATTCCTCGCCCGCCGTGCTCTGGTCCAGCAGTTCGTTGCCCGTCTGCTTCGCGAACGCCTGGAAGTCGCGCAGCGAGCCGTTGTCGGTGGACACCACCTTGAGCACCTCGCCGCTGGCCATGGAGGCGAGCGCCTTCTTGGCCTTCAGGATGGGCAGCGGGCAGTTGAGCCCGCGGGTGTCGATTTCCTTGTGGATGTGCATCGTCGTCGGCTTCCTGGCGAAGAGAGAAAGAATTCTAGAGCGGCCCGGGCTGCGGCTGCGCCAGCCCTGCTGCCGGGCCTGCAACGGAGCCCGCCTGCACCGGGGCGGCGGGTGCCTCGCTGCGCTGGCCCGGCCACTCCATGAACGTGGGCTCGATGCCGCGGCCGCGCAGCCAGTCGGCCAGCGCCTGGCCGGTGCCGGCGGGCCAGCACCGCAGGTTCTCCGGCGCGATCAGCCGGTAGTCCACCAGTTCGGGCGAGAGCCGCACCGTGCCGTGCGCCACCGCATGGTAGGCCACGATGACCTGGTTCATGCGCTGGAAGTCGTACACCCCGATCAGCGACAGCGCGCTCACGTCGAGGTTCGTCTCTTCCTTCACCTCGCGCACGATGCCTTCCTGCGGCGACTCGCCCGCCTCCATGAAGCCGGTGATCAGCGCGAAGGCCTTGTGCTCCCACGCCGCATTGCGCGCCAGCAGCACGCGCCCGTCCAGTTCGACGACCGCGGCCAGCACCGGCGTGGGATTGTTCCAGTGCGTCCAGCCACAGGCGGGGCAGCGCAGGCGCTGCCGCTCCCCGCCGTCCTCCAGGGCCGTGACCCAGGCCAGCAGCGTGGCGCACTGGGTGCAGAAACGCGGTTCGGAGTGCATGGTGCAGTTGCCGGCCGCGCCCCTCAGGCGGGAAACACACCCGTGGACAGGTAGCGGTCGCCCCGGTCGCACACCACGAACACGATGGTCGCATCCCGCTCGCGCCGCGCGATCTCCTGTGCGGCCCAGCAGGCGCCCGCCGCGGAGATGCCCGCGAAGATGCCCTCCTCGCGCGCGAGGCGGCGGCACATGTCCTCGGCATCGTCCTGGCCGACATTGATCGTCTCGTCCACCGCACGCGGATCGTAGATCTTGGGCAGGTATTCCTGCGGCCACTTGCGGATGCCCGGAATGCGCGAGCCTTCCTTGGGCTGCGCACCGATGATCTGGATGGCAGGGTTCTTTTCCTTCAGGAAGCGCGACACGCCCGTGATCGTGCCGGTCGTACCCATGGCGCTCACGAAGTGCGTGATGCGCCCGCCCGTCTGCTCCCACAGCTCGGGCCCGGTGGTTTCGTAATGGATGCGCGGGTTGTCCGGGTTGGCGAACTGGTCGAGCACCACGCCCTTGCCCTGCCGCACCATGGCCTCGGCCAGGTCGCGTGCGTATTCCATGCCGCCGCTCTTGGGCGTGAGGATCAGCTCCGCGCCGAACGCCTTCATCGTCTGGGCACGCTCCACCGACAGGTCTTCGGGCATCACGAGCACCATGCGGTAGCCCTTGATCGCCGCCGCCATCGCGAGCGCGATGCCGGTGTTGCCCGACGTCGCCTCGATCAACGTGTCGCCCGGCTTGATCTCCCCGCGCTCCTCCGCGCGCCGGATCATCGACAGCGCGGGCCGGTCCTTCACGGAGCCCGCAGGGTTGTTGCCTTCCAGCTTGCCCAGCACGACCGTGCCGCGCTCGGCGTTCTCCCGCGCGCCGATGCGCTGCAGGGCGACCAGCGGCGTGCGGCCGATCGCGTCTTCGATGGTGGGATACGTGGGGGAAGGGGTGGTAGCCATAGCCCCCTACTGTGCCATAATCCCGGGCTTCCTTCTTCGCGTCGCCCGGGTGGTGAAATTGGTAGACGCAGGGGACTCAAAATCCCCCGCCGCAAGGCGTGCCGGTTCGATTCCGGCCCCGGGCACCATGGCTCCGAAGCTATGGATCTAGCAGCTTCTGGTGAATTGTCGGCTCATGTATTGGCGCAATGCCAGTCGTTGAGCAGGTTGAGAGAACCCTCTGTGCGGCCACCAAACGCCTGAGAGCCCTGGAAGCATTCGGGCGGTTCGCGACAGTACTTCAGCGGCATCAGCAAAATCCCACCCCGCGCGCCACTCGCTCTGCCGTCACTGCGGCAACACTTCAAATCGCCCGCCGTCGCGCCCGACTCAAGAAAAAGCCCACGATGAGCGGAGCGTGCGACAGGCGCGGCAAATGTCAGTCGGTCATGATGTGGCTGGTCAATCCCGTGTAGGTGAAAGCCATATGACCGTTCTTGTCCAAATTGGATCCGATACTGATCTCACCGCCCGCCACGATAGTATTCAAACGAAGGTAATTGAAATCCAATGGCGGAAGCGAACCGTTGTATGAAGGCTTCGAAGTAAAATCATTGTAGAAATTAACAATATTCTGCTTCGTCATGCAAAATCCGAACCATCTCTCATCAGAGAACTTGGATGTCGTAAAAGTCGCGGATCCTCCTGAAGTAGTGATGTACCGATCACCCCCAAAATAGGTCGCACCAACTGCCCAGCCAGTAGCAGGATCCACAAACGTCTGATCTGTAGCGTTCTTGTTGTCGAATATCAAGGCACCTACAGCAAACAGGGAGCCCGGCACACGGGCGTCAGACAGAAGATAGGTTACCCCGGTCTGATTATTGGACCCATCACCTGTCCAGCTGGAGGGAACGGTGGACGTCACACCCATGCACAACCGTGGGTTCGGTCCTTGTGCGTCACTCCACGGGCGAATGTCCTGATCGAAGGCGTGCTGGAAATTGATGGTTTTCAGCTGTGGCTGGTGCGCCGAGGCCAGGGGCGCGGAATACGTGTGCAGCTGAGCGCCGAACTTATAGCCGCTGACCTGAATGGCTGTTGAGCCGTTCCAGCCCGCCGAAACCGTTCTTTCCCTGTTTGCTTTCACAGCGCCACTGTTGTACACACCAGTAAAATCACCTACCTCCCATGCGGGGATCTGGTTGGTATTTCCGACATTGAATGTAAGTATGCTGGTCCCCAGCACAGCTTGACCCGGATCATTGTACATGTATGGAGCAATACTATCGATATACTCCTGCTGATAAAGAAATGTCGTGCCTGCCGTCGCCATTGACGCCGCCAGCGAAATTCCCACTGCAAACATTTTCCTGCTAGCAGACACGGTAGATTCGATATTCATTGCCATAGAGACCTCCTTGCGACTTGGCGAGAGATGTTAGCAGACAGTGCTTTTCCCAATCCGACAAGCAGGATACCCGGCTGTATCCACAGATTATTCGACCGCTGAGCCAACTGCTTTTACTGTCCAGTCATCCTCACCAACTTACCAACATGGATGGGGCCAACGCGGTCATCTAGCCGTGGCGCCGGTTGCGGGCGTTTGACTGCCAGCGGTCTGGAGGGCGCCGGCGATCGGTGGGCGCGAGCAGCACGCGCCCCACCATTGCGACACCGAGGTCTGCCACTGTTGCGTTTGGCGCCTGCTCAGGCAGGCAGGCAGGCAGGCAGGCAGGCAGTGTCCATGGCTAATTCGCGGGCAAATGCGGCTTGGCTTGTCAACGGCGGCTATCACTCACGGCCGGTCCAAATTTTTGGAATCAGCCAAGCCGTTCCTCCACTTCGCTCCAATCAAGCACAAAATTCACGACAATCAATTGCTTCAAAACGTATCAAAACAAAGCTCTCCCCATGACCGCTGCCGTTCTTCACAAACCTCTTGCGGCCGTCGCGCCCTTCTGCCACGCGATCGCCGCCAGCCTCTTGCTTGCCGGAACCGCCTTTGCCGCAACCACGACCTTTTCCACTCCTGGGGCCGCGACCTGGACCGTGCCTGCCGGTGTGACCAGCGTGAACGTGGTCGCCACGGGCGGCGGCGGCGGCGGCGGATATGGAGCAGCCGGTGGTAACGGCGGCGTGGTGACCGTGTCCCTGCAGGTCACCCCCGGCCAGACACTGAACATGTTCGTCGGCGGCGGCGGTGGGCGCCGTGCTTCCCAGGGGGGCGCCGGCGGCGGTTCATCCCAGATCGATCCGGGATCGGCCAACCAGATCATTGCCGGCGGCGGCGGAGGCGGCGGTGGCTCGGGCGGAAACGGAGGCAACGGCAACGGAGGTGCCGGCGGCAACGGCGGGGCAACGGGCGGCAGTGGTGGCAGCAACGGTATCGGCGGTGCCGCCGGAACCAACGCTTCCACCCGAACCTGCCCGGTGGGTACGGGCGGTAATGGCAACGGTGGTGCCGGCGGCACCGGCGGCTTCGATCAGAACGCGACGGCCGGTGCGGTCGGCGGATCAGGCTCCGGCACCGGTACGGGGGGCACCGGAGCGACGGGCAGCAGTTGCGCCAGTGGCGGAGGCGGCGGGGGCTATGGCGGTGGCGGAGCCGGCGGCGCAGCCGGTGCGGACGCAGGTGGAGGCGGCGGTGGCAGCGTCGGACCGAACGGCGCGGTCATCAGCGTGGCCAGCAATGCGGGTGCGACGAATACTGCAGGCGGTAATGGATCGATCGCTCTGACCTATGCGGATGCAGTGGCAACGCCAGCTCCAATTCCCACCCTGTCCCAGTGGGGTCTGGTGCTCATGGCGGGGCTGCTCGGCCTGTTCGCTGCAGGCACGATGCGCCGCCGTCGCTGAAGCACAAGCGTGGAGCGCCCTGCCGGGGAAAGCGTGCCGGCAGCCCGTTCACCGCGACCACTTCCGCTCGGCCTTCGGCTCCACGGTGATGTCCACATGCTTCTGTACTTCCGGCCGGCCGGTCCGGGGATTGGTGTCCACCACATCCTCCAGCGTGATCTTGCTCACCTCGGCCTGGGTGTCTGACTCCAGGTCTTCCAGCACCTCGCCCACCCGCTTCTCTGCGGCATCCACCTGTTGCTGCGTGGCGGGAGACGGGGTGGTGCGGGACAGCATGGCGGGTTCCTTGGAGGAGTGGCGGAAGGTATCGGGGCCGTCAGGGCCGTGCCTGTGCAACCGACGAAGAGCCCTGCAGCCATCCGCAATGCGGAGGCATGTCGGCCGGCTCCGGCGGCGGCGCCGGAACGTCGGGCTCGACAGGCTGGTCGCCCTTGTCGGCAGGAGAACGGTGCAGGGACGGCATGGGGGAGTGGAAATGGGAGGAGCGACGGCGCCAGGGCCTGCTCAGAAGCCGCTCATGACGGATGCCGCGAAGTAGGCGATTCCCAGGCTGGAGAAAAGCACGAATCCGGCCACGACAGTCAGCATTTCTTTCATGTTCGTCCTTCAATGGCGGAACATTGCCGGCCGGGACCATGCTGCCCGAACCGCTTTCCATACGGCCCGCCGCGGGACGATCCGTCACCGGGCCTGGCCATTTGTGTTCAATCTCTGGGCACCTGCCGGAGGAGGGGAACAATTCCCGTCTCCTGCAGGCACAGCCGCTACTGTATGAAAACCCCGAATTCCGCGGTGTAGGACGAATGCCGGTTCGGTGTCGGACGGATGGGCGGAAAAAGAAAAGCCGGGGCGTTGCCCCGGCCTGACACACGGCGGAGGGTCAACCTTCCTGGCGGCGGATGACTGCGCGGCCGCTGTCGGTAATGACCAGGTCGCCGGTGGCGTTCTTCGCGATGTAGCCGCGCTCGTAGAGGCGACCCGACAGGTGGTGGCGCAGGGCCTCCGGCACGCTGATGGCGCGGCCGATCTCCAGTTGCTTGAGGGCTTCGAGTTCATCGACCGTAGGATCGAAGTGGGGGGCGTGGTAGGTGCCGCTCGTGTGGTTTTGCATGTGCCGGTACTCCTTGTTGTGACGATGGGCAGGGAAACAGAGCCTGCAAGCGCCTGCTCTACAGCAGGTAGGGCACAGCCTAGCCCGGGGTGGCGGCCGATGCAACCGGACAGGACGCCGCCCGGGTCAAGTCGCGGCCATGTCCTGCAACCACGCGCCGAAGGCCGCGACGACCGGGGGCGGGGACTGCGCGGGGGTGACGAAGTAGTAGCCCCGCCCTCCCCGCGGCGGACGGTCGCAGGCCGGCACCAGTTCGCCCCGTGCACGCTCCGGCTCGATCAGCATCAGCGGCACCAGCGCCACGCCCAGGCCGTGGGCAGCCGCCACGGCGGACATGGAAAAGAGTTCGTAGCGCGGACCGTCCAGGGCATGCTGGGGCGCATGCACCCCCATGGATTCGAACCACTGGCGCCATGCCAAGGGCCGCGTCGTCTGCTGCAGCAGCGGCAGTTCAGCCAGGGCTTCCGGCGCCAGGGGCCGGCCCCCCGGCAACAGCGCCGGACTGCAGACGGGCGCCACGTCCTCCTGCAGCAGCCACAGCGCCTGGGTACCGGGCCAGTTGGCCACCTGCTCGGGCGTGCCGGCATAGAGGGCCGCATCGAAGCCCGCGTCCGCGAAAAGGAAGGGGCGCACCTGGGTCTCGATGTGCACCACGATGTCGGGATGGCGCGCGGCCAGTTGCGGCAGGCGGGGCACCAGCCAGCGGGTGGCGAAGGTCGGCACGGCCGCGAGGCGGATCGAGCCGCCCTGCCCCTGGTGGGCCATCACGTCGAGCGTGTCGCGCTCCAGGCCTTCGAGCCAGCGCCCGACCTGGGCGGCATAGTGGGTGCCGGCAGGCGTCAGCGCCACACCGTGGCGGGTGCGGCGGAACAGGGCCACGCCCAGGAATTCCTCCAGCGCCATGATCTGCCGCGACACGGCGCTTTGCGTGAGGAACAGCTCCTGGGCCGCACGGGTGTAGCTTTCGTGGCGGGCAGCGGCTTCGAAGCAGGCCAGGGCCTGGGTGGACGGCAGGATGCGGCGCATGGGGGGATGCTACACAGATATTCCATCGACTCATGTCTGGATGCAACTTCATCGCTTGCTGCAGCCCGTCCGCAAGGCATAGCATCCAGGCATTCCGAGTGACATGCCGAACCGGCAAATCACATCTTTCGCCCCGATTTTCAGGAGACACACCATGGCCCGTCCTGCCGCCTTCCACTGGGAAGACCCCTTCCTGCTCGACCAGCAGCTCAGCGACGACGAGCGCATGGTGCGCGATGCCGCTGCGGCCTACTGCCGCGACCGGCTGGCGACGCGCGTGCTCGAGCAGTTCCGCCACGAGAAGACCGACACGGCCATCTTCCGCGAGATGGGCGAGCTGGGCCTGCTGGGCCCCACCATCCCGGAGCAGTACGGCGGTCCCGGGCTGAACTACGTGGCCTACGGCCTGATCGCCCGGGAGATCGAGCGGGTCGATTCCGGCTACCGGTCGATGGCGAGCGTGCAGAGTTCGCTGGTGATGGTGCCGATTTTCGAGTTCGGCACCGAGGCGCAGAAGCAGAAGTACCTGCCCAAGCTCGCGAGCGGCGAATGGATCGGCTGCTTCGGCCTGACCGAGCCCGACCACGGCTCCGATCCCGGCAGCATGGCCACGCGCGCCTACAAGACCGCGGGCGGCTACAAGCTCAAGGGCAGCAAGATGTGGATCACCAACAGCCCGATCGCCGATGTGTTCGTCGTCTGGGCCAAGGAGGTGAGCGAATCCGGCGCCGTGGGCCCGATCCGCGGTTTCGTGCTGGAAAAGGGCATGCAGGGCCTCACGGCACCGGCCATCCACGGCAAGGTGGGCCTGCGTGCATCCATCACCGGCGAGATCGTGATGGACGACGTGTTCGTGCCCGAAGAGAACGCGTTCCCCGAGGTGCAGGGCCTGAAGGGCCCGTTCACCTGCCTGAACAGCGCGCGCTACGGCATCGCCTGGGGCGCGCTGGGCGCGGCCGAGTTCTGCTGGCACACGGCACGCCAGTACACGCTGGACCGCAAGCAGTTCGGCCGGCCGCTCGCCGCCAACCAGCTCATCCAGAAGAAGCTGGCCGACATGCAGACCGAGATCGCCATCGGCCTGCAGGCCTGCCTGCGCCTGGGCCGCATGAAGGACGAGGGCACGGCCGCCGTCGAGGCCACCTCCATCATCAAGCGCAACAGCTGCGGCAAGGCGCTGGACATCGCCCGCATGGCGCGCGACATGATGGGCGGCAACGGCATCAGCGACGAGTTCGGCGTGGCGCGGCACCTGGTGAACCTGGAGGTGGTCAACACCTACGAGGGCACGCACGACGTGCATGCGCTCATCCTGGGCCGGGCCCAGACGGGCATCGCCGCGTTCGCGAACTGACGGCGCCATGGACGCGGCTCTCCCGCCCTCTCCCTCGCCCTCCCATCCGGCCTCTGCCGCGCCCGGCGCGCTCGCCGGCATCCGGGTGCTCGACCTCTCGCGCGTGCTGGCCGGGCCGTGGTGCACCCAGGTGCTGGCCGACCTGGGCGCCGACGTGGTCAAGGTCGAGCGCCCCGGCCTGGGCGACGACACGCGCCAGTGGGGCCCGCCGTTCCTGAAGGATGCCGAGGGCCGCGAGACGGACCAGGCGGCCTACTTCACGGCCTGCAACCGCAACAAGCGCTCCATCACCATCGACATGGCCCATCCGGAAGGCCAGGCGCTGCTCCGGGACATGGCACTGCGGGCGGACGTGGTGGTGGAGAACTTCAAGGTCGGCGGGCTGAAGCAATATGGCCTGGACCACGAGAGCCTGCGGGCCCTGAACCCGCGGCTCATCTACTGCTCGGTGACGGGCTTCGGGCAGGATGGGCCCTATGCCCCACGCGCCGGCTACGACCTCATGGTGCAGGCCATGACCGGGCTCATGGACATCACCGGCCGGGCGGACGGCGAACCGGGCGGCGGACCGCTGCGGGTCGGCGTGGCGGTGATCGACCTGTTCACGGGCCTGTATGCCAGCAATGCCATCCTGGCAGCGCTGCATGCCCGCGACAACGCCGCCACGGGCACCGGCCAGGGCCAGCACATCGACATGGCACTGCTGGACGTGGGCATGGCCGTGCTGGCCAACCAAGCCGCGGGTTTCCTGTCCACCGGAGAATCGCCCCGACGCCAGGGCAACAGCCACCCGAGCCTGGTGCCCTACCAGGACTTTCCCACGGCCGACGGCGCCATGCTGCTGGCCATCGGCAATGACGGCCAGTTCGCGCGCTTCTGCATGGCCGCCGGGCAGGCCGCGTGGGCATCGGACCCACGGTTCAGCACCAATACGCTGCGCGTGCGGCACCGAGCGGAACTGGTGCCGCTCGTGGAGGCCGTGACCCGCACGCGCACCACCGCGCAGTGGGTCGCGCTGCTGGAGGACAAGGCCGTGCCCTGCGGGCCGATCAACAGCATTGCGCAGGCCTTCGACGACCCCCAGGTGCGCGCACGGGGCCTGGCAGTGGAACTGCCTCGCCGGCCCGACGGCAGTGCGGGCGCCGACGGCATCGCCACCGTGCGCGGCGTGGCCAGCCCGATGCGGCTGTCGGCCACGCCGCCGGTGCTGCGCAATGCGCCGCCCGCCCTGGGGCAGCACACCGAGGAGATCCTGGCGGACCTGGGACTGGACGCGGCCGCCGTGGCACGGCTGCGCGACGCGGGCGTGGTGTAACCTGGGCGGGTGGCGTCGGCCTGGGCACCCGGCGGATCGGGGCCCGCGCCGACAGACAGCGCGGCGGCAGGTCAACCAAAATGCAGGCTGACGCGTCATTTTGCTGTCATCCCTCGCCCGGCTGTCTGCCGGCCAGGCGCCCTTTCACCGCGGACCGGTCTGCCTCCGGGCTCCGGAGCCGCATCTCCAGCGAGAGCCCATGCGCCCACCCGCCCTCCTCCTCAAATCCCTGGTCGCCACCGCCGTGTGCGCCATGGCCGCGGGCTGTGCCGTGCCGGGCGACCCGTATTACGACTACGGCTACGCTTCCGGGCCGGCCTACGGCAATGCCTACCCCACCGGCCCGTCCTACCCTTACGGCGGCTCGGTCACGGTGTACGAACAACCTACCTACGTAGCGCCCCGTCCCGGCTATCCCGTGGTCGTTCCGGCTCCCGGCTATGCCGTGCGGCCCAATCCCTGGGACGATGGCTGGCGCGAGCGCCGTGACCGCGACGACCGGGACCGCGCATGGCGCGAGCGCCGCGACCGCGAAGCCTGGGAGGCGCGCGAGCGTGAACGGCAGCGTGAACGCGACCGGGACCGGGACCGCGCCCGGCCGCCCGGCCCTTCGCTGAGCGGCACGCTGCAGCAGGAATCCCGCCGCAAGGCCGACGAGCAGCGCTGGCGGGACGAAATGCGGTCACAGGGCCGCCTGCCTCCGCAGGAGGGCCCCGGTCGCCTCTTCCAGAGGCCCTGAGCCGGCCGGCATGAAAGGGCTCCGTTCATGACCGGTTTGACCTCCCCCGAACGCACATCGCAGGGCTTGCAGGCAAGGCTTCTGCGCAGCGCCGCCAGCGTGGCGATGCTGTGCCTGGCGGGCACGTTCGCCCACGCACAGGTGGTGCGATGCACGGACCCCACGACCGGCCAGGTCACCTATACGGACGGACGCTGCGACCGGGGAGCCTCCGTTCGGGAGGTCGAACCCCGCAGGACGCCGGAGGAGATCGCGCAGGAACGCGAGCAGGCGCGCGAGGCGCTGGAGGCGAAGCGCCAGCGCCAGCAGGCGGAAGCGCTGGCCGAGCAGCAGCAGGCCCGGCGGGAGGCGCAGGAATCACGCGCCCGGGGCCGTGAAATCTCCACCGATCCGGCGCGTTCGCCCGAGTGTGCGCGGTCCCGCCGCCAGCTCGACCGTGTGGCCGCCGAGGCCGGCCAGGGCAGCTACGACGCACAGGCCCGGCTTTCGACGGCGCAACGGCAGATGGAGCTCGACTGCCTGGGCTCCGCGGGCTACGCGCAGGCCGAGAGGTCGCGGGGCAGCGGCGGTGCCACCTACGGGACACAGGACGTCTATGTGCCGCCAGTGGTCGTAGTGCCGCGTCATCCCGTGGTGGTGCAGCCGGCCGTGCCGGTACCGAAGCCTCCGGGCACGCAGTGCAACGTGTTCCGGTGCTATGACGGCAACGGGAACATCTACCCCCGCTGAAACCCGCCAGACCTTTCAGGCGCTGCGGAGTCCTTCGGCCACGGTCGGATAGCGCAGCCGCACGCGCAATTCCTTCGCAAGCCGGGTGGCATCGAGCCGGCGCGATTCGCCCATGAAGCTCAGCAGCATCGGCGACAGCTCTTCGCGGGCCTGTGCCCGCGTGATCCTGCGCGGACGTGGCAGCCCGTACAGGTCGGCGGCGAGGTCGAAGTAGTCGCCCATCTTCAGGCCGCTCGCATCGCTCACGTGGTAGATGCGCTGGGGCCGCCCCCGCCAGAGGGCAGCGACGCAGGCGCGGGCGAGGTCATCGGCATGGATGTGGTTGGTATGCACGTCGTCCTCGCGCACCAGCGCCGGCGTGCCGCGGCGCAGCCGGGCCTCCGGCGTGCCACCCTCGCGGTCGGGCGCATAGATGCCGGGAATGCGCAACACGCTCGCGCGCACGCCTGCCCGGCCCAGGTGGCGCACGGAACGTTCGGCATCCACGCGCCTGCGGGCGCGCGGAGTGGCCGGCGCGACCGGCCGGGTTTCCGGCACGAGGGCACCGGCGCAGTCGCCATAGACCCCGCTGGTCGAGCCGTACACCAGCGCGCGCGGCATGCTGCGCAGCCGCAGGGCGCGCACCAGGGCCGCCGTGCGCGGATCGGCCCACCATGCGGCGCCGGCGTCGCGCTCCCCGGGTGGCGGGGCCAGGTGCAGGACGCGCGTGGCCAGGCCCGCGAGGCGCCGCAGCGTGCGCGCGTCGTCCAGGTTGCCCGGCAGCGGCACGATGCCGGCCGCGCGCAGGGCCGCGACCCGCCCGGGACTCGAGGTGAGCGCCAGCACGCGCGGGCGCGGCGATCCCTGCACGGCCCGCAGGGCGCCCACCGCGCGCAGGCCCACGTCGCCGCAGCCGACGACCAGCACACGTTCACGGCGGAAACGCGCTGGCAGCGCGCCGAGGGGGTTCAGGTTTGAGGGCAAAATCCAGATCCGGCAACGAAGAGACACGCAAGGATAACGACCCCATGAACACCGCAGCGACGGCCGCAGCCTCCCACCAGATCACCGTGCAGCCCAGCGGCCGCGCCTTCACCGCCCAGGCCGGCGAAACCCTGCTGGGCGCCGCCATCCGCAGCGGCGTGGGGCTGCCCTACGGCTGCAAGGACGGCGCCTGCGGCTCCTGCAAGTGCCGCAAGCTCAGCGGCTCTGTCGTGCACGGCGAGCACCAGTCCAAGGCCCTGACGCCCGAGGAGGCCGACGCGGGCTTCGTGCTCACCTGCTGCGCCCAACCGCTCACCGACGTGGTGCTGGAGTCGCGCCAGGTGACCGACGAAAGCGCCTATCCCATCAAGAAGATGCCGGTGCGCGTTTCCACCCTCACGCGCGCCTCGCACGACGTGATGGTGGTCCGCCTGCAGCTCCCTGCGGCCGACACGTTCCGCTACCACGCGGGACAGTACGTGGAGTTCATCCTCAAGGACGGCGCGCGCCGCGCCTATTCGATGGCCAATGCGCCGCACACGCAGGAGGGCAGCCCGGGCATCGAGCTGCACATCCGCCACATGCCGGGCGGCCGATTCACCGACCATGTCTTCGGGGCCATGAAGGAAAAGGAAATCCTTCGCGTGGAAGGCCCCTTCGGCAGCTTCTTCCTGCGCGAGGACAGCGCCAAGCCCATCATCCTGCTCGCCTCGGGCACCGGCTTCGCGCCCGTGAAGGCCCTCATCGAGCACCTGCGCTTCAAGGGGATCGACCGGCCGGCCACGCTCTACTGGGGCGGCCGCCGCCCGGCGGACCTGTACATGGACGGCTGGGTGCGCGAACGCCTGGCGGACATGCCCCTGTTGCGCTACGTGCCGGTGGTGTCGAACGCGCTGCCGGAGGACGGGTGGACGGGCCGCACCGGCTTCGTGCACCAGGCGGTGATGGACGACCACGCCGACCTGTCGGGCCACCAGGTGTATGCCTGCGGAGCGCCGGTCGTGGTGGAGTCGGCGCGCAAGGCCTACAGCGCGGAACGCGGCCTACCGCCGGAGGAGTTCTACGCGGACGCCTTCACGTCGGAGGCGGACAAGCACGGCCATACCGTCGCCTAACGGGGCCGGCAGCTCCGTGCCCCGCGGGCCAGCGGCGCCGGGCCGTCAGGCCATCGCCCGGCACAGTTCCGCGCAGCGGCGGCACATGGCCGCGCAGGCCTGGCAGTGCGCCATGTCGTGCCGGCTGCACTCGTTGGCGCAGGCGTCGCACAGGCGGGCGCAGAGCGCGCATATCTCGTAGGCATGGGCGCTCTCGCGCGCCATCGCCGCCGCGGCCGTGCGGCAGATGTCCGCGCAGTCCATGTCGAGCGCTATGCAGCGCACCATGTGCCGCGGATCCGGCTCGCGCAGGCAGGCGGCGGCGCAGTAGTTGCACGCGTCCGCGCAGTCGTTGCAGGCGCTGATGCAGTCTGCATAGCGGGAAGGGGGAAGCGTGTCCTGGGAAGTCTGCATGGGGGGTCCTTGAAGAAGCGGGTCGGGCTTTGCAACGGCGCCGCGGAAGACATGGTTTTGTTTATAGAAATCACTGCTCCGTGATGCTGTAGGACATCACAGCGAAGCCTGGCCGATGCGTTGCCATGTTTTTTTTGCACAATGTCGGACATGACGCATCGCAGACATTTCCTTCTTTGGGCGGCCGCGGCCGCAACGGCCTGTGTTTCGCCCCTGGCACTGGCCCAGGACGGCACCATCCGGCTCATCGTTCCCTACGCCCCCGGAGGTCCCCTGGATGTCACCTCGCGCGTGCTGGCCGAGCGCGTGCGCGATGCGCTGGGAACGGTCATCATCGACAACAAGGCCGGCGCAGGCGGCAACATCGGCGCGGACGCCGTGGCCAAGGCGGCCCCGGACGGCCTGACGATCGGCCTGGCGGCCACCGCCACCCATGCCGTGAACCCGTGGCTCTACAGCCGCATGCCCTACGACGCCTCGAAGGATTTCGCGGGCATCACGCAGATGGTGCGCGTGCCCAACGTGCTGGTGATGAACGCGGCCAAGGCCGAGCAGCTCAAGATCCACACCGTGGCCGACCTCATCGCCTACGCGAAGGCCAATCCGGCCAAGCTGAACTACGGCAGCGGCGGCAACGGCAGCGCGGGCCACCTGGCCGGCGAGATGTTCAAGCAGCGCGCGGGCATCTACGCACTGCACATCCCCTACCGCGGCGCCAGCCCCGCCCAGCTCGCGCTGCTGGCCGGCGAGGTGGATTTCAACATCGACAACCTTGCGGCCGCCGCACCCAACATCCGTGCCGGCAAGGTGAAGGCGCTGGCCGTGACCTCGCTGCAGGCGTCGCCGATGCTGCCCGGCGTGCCCGCGCTCTCGGACACGTTCAAGGGTTTCTCCATCGACACCTGGTGGGGCCTCGTCGCTCCGGCCGGCACGCCCAAGCCCGTGATCGCCAAGCTCAACAAGGCCTTCGTGGCGGCATTGAACTCACCCGAGACCCGGACGCGCTTCACCGCCCTCATGGCCGAGCCGGTGTCCTCCACGCCCGAGCAGTTCGACGCCTTCATGGCATCCGAGCGCGCCAAGTACCAGCAGGTGGTCAAGGCGTCCGGCGCGAAGGTGGACTAAAAACCGCTCCAGCCGGGGCCGGCAGTGGCCTCCACGCGCTGGCCTGCCACGCGCTCGAGTGCAGCGGCCGGCACCCGCTGCGGCGCCACCTCTGCCAGGGGCCGCAGCACGAAGGCCCGCTCGTCCGCACGCGGATGCGGCACCAGCAGGCGCGGTGACGCGATGCGCGCGCCGCCATAGAAGAGCAGGTCGAGATCCAGCGTACGCGGCGCGTTGCGGTAGGGGCGCTCGCGCCCCGCATCGGCCTCGATGGCCAGCAACGCATCCAGCAACGCCGGGGCTGCCAGGCCGGTGGACACCAGCACCACGGCATTCAGGTAATCCGGGCCCGTAGCGTCCACCGGAGCGCTGGCATACAGGGACGATACCGCCTGCAACTGCGTGGACGGCAGCCCGGCCAGCGCGGTCACGGCGCCGGCCAGCGTAGCCCGGGCATCGCCGAGGTTGGCACCCAGGCCGATGCCGGCGAGGACCGGCTCCCGGGGCACGCCCATGGCTGCCCCGGGCATCAGGCGTCGGGGGCGCCCTGCGGCGCGCCGTCGCCTCCGCCCGCAGGCTTGCGGCGGCGACGGCGGCGCTTCTTCACGGCACCGGAATCGCCGGCATTGCCTTCGGCGCCATCGGCGTCGGCGGGTGCCTGCGGTGCATCGCCGTCGGCGGCCGCGCCCTCCTGCGGGGCCGGCCTGGGCACGCGGCGCACCACGGGCTGGTTCTTGCGCTGGCGCTGCTTCTGCTCCTCGCGCACCTGGTCGATCATGTCCTCCCGGCGGGCTTCATCGGCGAGCTGGAACTCCTGCCACCAGTCGGCCAGTGCCTCGTCCACCTCGCCCACGTCGGCGCGCAGCCGCAGGAAGTCGAAGCCTGCGCGGAAGCGCAGGTGCGTGACCATGCTGAACGGCGTGGTGCCCACGCGCTTCTCGAAGCGCGGCTGCATGACCCATATCTCGCGCATGTCGGCAGCCAGCTTGCCGCGGCCGGACACATCGCCGATGCGCTGGTCGAACACGTCGTCGATCGCGCCCTGCAGCGCCGGGAACGGATGCTCGCGCTGCGCGAGGCGGCGGTCCCACTGCGTCTTCACGTCCTGCCAGAGCACGCAGGCGAGCAGGAAGCTCGGCGCCACGGGCTTGCCCTCGCCCACACGGCGATCGGTGTCGGCCAGCGCGGCGCTCACGAAGGAGGTGCCGGCGCGCTCCACCACCACGTCCAGCAGCGGATAGATGCCGGTAGAAAGGCCCAGCTTCTTGAGCTGCTCGATCGTGGCGATCGCGTGGCCCGTCTGCAGCAGCTTGAGCATCTCGTCGAACATGCGGCTCTGCGGCACGTCGGCCAGCAGGGTCTGCGACTGCACGAGCGGCGCGGCGGTCTTGGGCTCGATGGTGAAGCCGACGCCGGCGAGCTTGGCCGCGAAGCGCACGGCGCGGATGATGCGCACCGGGTCTTCGCGGTAGCGCGTGGCCGGGTCGCCGATCATGCGGATCACCTTCTTGCGCGCGTCCTGGATGCCCTTGTGGTAATCCACCACCACCTGCGTGGCCGGGTCGTAGTACATCGCGTTGATGGTGAAGTCGCGGCGCGTGGCATCCTCGTCCTGCGGGCCCCAGACGTTGTCGCGCAGCACGCGGCCGCTGGCGTCCACGGCATGCTGCATGCCGGCCAGCGCGGCCTTGGAAGTCTTCTCGTTGCCGCTGACCTGCTCGGCTGCGGCATTGTCGAGGTAGGCGCGGAAGGTGGAGACCTCGATCACCTCGTGCTCGCGGCCGCGGCCGTGCACCACGTGCACGATACGGAAGCGCTTGCCGATGATGAAGGCCCGGCGGAACAGGCCCTTGACCTGTTCCGGCGTGGCGTTGGTGGCCACGTCGAAGTCCTTGGGCTTGAGGCCCAGCAGCAGGTCGCGCACGGCGCCGCCGACGATGTAGGCCTCGTAGCCGGCCTGCTGCAGCGTGCGCACCACCTCGGTGGCGCGGCGGTCCACGAGTTCCGGGTCGATGCCGTGCACGGAGGCAGGCACGTCCTCGCGCTTGCCGAAGCGGTGTTTCCCACGGCCCGTGCCCGGTGCGGCCTTGCCGAGCAGCTTGTCGATGAACTTCTTGATCATGGTGTTGGCGTAGAAAACAGGTCCAGGATGCGCCAGCCGCGCTGCTGCGCCAGTGCGCGCAGGCGGGGGTCGGGGTTGGTGGCGACGGGATGGTCGACTTTTTCGAGCAGGGGCACGTCGTTCATGGAGTCGCTGTAGAAAGTGCTTTCCACATCGCTCCAGGTCCAGCCGCGGGCGGACAGCCATTGTTCCATGCGCTGCACCTTGCCTTCGCGCATGGAGGGCACGCCGCGGATGCCGCCGGTGATCCAGCCGCTTTCATCGCGCTCGAGCTCCACGGCCAGCAGCTGTTCCACGCCCAGGGCCCGCGCGATCGGCGCGGTGACGAACTCGTTGGTGGCCGTGATGATGACGACCTCGTCGCCTGCGCCCTGGTGGGTCCGCAGCAGGTCGAGCGCCTGCGGCAGGATGGCCGGGCCGATGACCTCGCTCATGAACTGCGCATGCGCCGCCGCGGCAGCCTCGGGCCCGCGCTGGCGCGCCGCATCCACCGCGAAGCGCACGTAGTCGTGCACATTCAGCGTGCCGGCCACGTAGTGGTCGTAGAACTCCTTGTTGCGGCGCCCGAATTCGGTGCGGTCGTTCCAGCCGATGCGGATGGTGAACTCGCCCCACTCGTAGTCGGAGTCGAGCGGCAGCAGGGTGTGGTCCAGGTCGAAGAGCGCGAGCCGTGGGCGGGAGGCCGGAAGGTCGGGGGTCATGCGGATGTGCGTGCGGTTCGGGAGGAGCGGGTCGGCAGCGGCAACCCCGCTACTCGGACTCCAGCATGGTCTTGAGCAGGGGGATCGTGATGGCCCGCTGCGTGCGCAGCGCGAAGCTGTCGAGCTGGTCGAGCAGTTGCATGAGACTGCCCAGGTCGCGCGAGAAGCGGCCCAGCATGTAGTTCATGACGTCGTCGCCCAGGGCGATGCCGCGGGCATCAGCCTCCTGCCGCAGCACCGCGCGGCGCTCGGTCTCGTCCAGCAGGTGCAGTTGGAATATGTGGCCCCAGCCCAGGCGCGTGCGCAGGTCGTCGCGCAGCGGCAGGTCCGCAGGCGGCAGTTCGCCGGCGGCCAGCACCCAGCGCGGCGCGCCGACGGCGGGGCTGATGGCGTTGATGAACCAGTTGAACGCCGCGGCCTGCTGGGCGGTGGAATACAGGTGCACTTCGTCGAGCAGCACGGCGGACCAGCGCTCGTCGAAGGCCGTGGGCAGCATTACCGACGCGTCGAGCCAGCCCACCGTGCAGCCCTGCTCGCGCAGCGCCTCGCGCACGGCTTCGAGCAGGTGCGTCTTGCCGCTGCCCGACTCGCCCCAGAGGTAGGTCGGAACCGGCGAACGCACCGGCGCAGTGCCCGATGCGGCGTCCCCCTCCCCCACCGCGATGCGCAGGTGCTGCAATGCCTGGGCATTGGCACCGGGAAAGAACCGCGCCAGCGTGGGTCCGGTGGACAGGCCGATGTCGAGCGCGAGCTGCTTCATGGGAGCCCTTGCAGGCCGCCCGGCGCGGCCACCGGCGCGCGGCAAGCCGGCAGCACGGGTGCGTGCTCGGCAGTGGCGCGGAACGGGGAAAGCGGCAGAGGCATGGATGGAAGACGGACGAGGATCAGGGGGCAGCAGGGTGCATGGCCACCGGCCGTGCGCACGCCGCAGGCCGTCCCGGCGACGCGCACCGGGGAAGCGGCGAGGCCCGGGCAAGCCCAGGCAACCCGCGATTTTAGTCTGCCGCAGAGGCCGGCGCCGCCACGCGCCGCCCATCCGCGGCGTGCACGGCCGAGGGGGCATTGGGCCGCGATGCCGGCGCGGCCTTAGAATCCGCGCGATCCGGCCCGCCCCGCGGCCCCCGCACCACACCATCGAGCCCATGAGTTCCTCCGCTTCCTCCACCCCCATTTCGTACAAAGACGCCGGCGTCGACATCGACGCGGGCGACGCGCTGGTCGAGCGCATCAAGCCGCTGGCGAAGAAGACGATGCGCGAAGGCGTGCTGGCCGGGATCGGCGGCTTCGGCGCCCTGTTCGAGGTGCCCAAGCGCTACAAGGAGCCGGTGCTGGTGTCCGGCACCGACGGCGTGGGCACCAAGCTCAAGCTGGCGTTCGAGTGGAACATGCACGACACGGTCGGCATCGACCTCGTGGCCATGAGCGTGAACGACGTGCTGGTGCAGGGCGCCGAGCCGCTCTTTTTCCTGGATTACTTCGCCTGCGGCAAGCTCCATGTCGATACCGCCGCCGCGGTGGTGGGCGGCATCGCCCGCGGCTGCGAGCTGTCGGGCTGCGCGCTGATCGGCGGCGAGACCGCCGAGATGCCCGGCATGTACCCGGACGGCGAATACGACCTCGCGGGCTTCGCGGTGGGCGCGGTCGAGAAGTCGAAGATCCTCACCGGACGCGAAGTGGCCGCCGGCGACGTGGTGCTGGGCCTGGCCTCTGCCGGCGTGCACTCCAACGGCTTCAGCCTGGTGCGCAAGTGCATCGAGCGCGCAGGCGATTCCGCCCCCGCCACGCTGGACGGAAAGCCCTTCAGGCAAGCCATTATGGAACCCACGCGCCTGTACGTGAAGAACGTGCTGGCCGCTCTGGCACAGCATCCCGCCGACGCGGGCGGCATCAAGGCCCTGGCCCACATCACGGGCGGCGGCCTGCTGGAGAACATCCCGCGCGTGCTGCCCGAGGGCCTGGCCGCCCACCTCCAGGCCGGCAGCTGGCCGCAGACCGAACTCTTCGCCTGGCTGCAGAAGACGGCCGGCATCGACGACATCGAGATGAACCGCACCTTCAACAACGGCATCGGCATGGTGGTGGTGGTGTCCGCCGCGCAGGCCGAGGCGGTCGCCGCCACGCTGCGCGCGCAGGGCGAATCCGTGCACACCATCGGCGTGATCGCCGAACGCGGCACGGGCGCCCCGGTCGTGGTGGCCTGATCGGCCAGCACGTTCCACCACGCTCCCGCGCCACCCATGGAGCCGCTTCCGACGGCCGAACTGCCTCCCGCTGCGCCGACGCGCGGCGTGCGCACGGCCAGCTACCTGCTGATGGGCGGCGCCCTGCTGCTCGTGATGTGGCAGGGCCTGCTGCCCGGCCTGATCTGCGCCTGCCTCGGCTTCCTGCTCACCCGCTGGCTCGCGCCGCGGCTGGCCGGCACGCTGCCGCGCGGCTGGCAGGCCGGTGGCCGTGCCATGCACACAGGCCAGGTGGTGGCTGCCACGCTGGTCGGCATCGCGCCGCTGGTGCTGCTGGCGCTGGCGGCCACGCATTCGCGCACCTACGTGGTGGAAGCACCGCAACAGTACCGCGAACTGCTCGACTTCCTGGCCCGGACGGTGCTGGAGCTGCGGCTCAAGCTGCCGCCGGACATCGGCGCACACCTGCCCGAGGGCGCGGCGGAGATCCAGCGCACCATCGCCGGCTACCTGGGCGCCAAGGCCGGAGCGCTGGCGATGGCCGGCCGTGCATGGCTCGGCGGGCTGCTGCACGCCTATGTGGGCCTGCTCATCGGCACGCTGGCCGCAGTGCGGGCGACCGGCGGGCAGCGCGGGCCGCTGGCCGTGGCGCTGGCCGACCGCATCACCTACCTGGGCGAGGCGTTCCGCCAGATCGTGGCGGCGCAGTTCTGGATCGCCACGTTCAACACCCTGCTCACCGCGCTGTTCCTGCTGGCCATCCTGCCGCTGTGGGGCCTGCGCCTGCCCTACACCCCCGCCCTCATCACGCTGACCTTCCTCGCGGGCCTCGTGCCCATCGTGGGCAACCTGCTGTGCAACGCGGTCATCACCATCGTGGGCCTGTCGGTTTCGCCGACCGCGGCCATCGCCTGCCTGGCCTTCCTGGTGCTGATCCACAAGGCCGAATACGTCATCAATGCCAAGGTGGTGGGCCAGCGCACGCACATGGGCGTCTGGGAGCTGCTGTCGGTGATGTTCGTGGCCGAGGCGGTGTTCGGCCCCGCGGGCCTGGTGGCGGCCCCGCTCTTCTACGCCTACCTCAAGAAAGAGCTGGAAGCCGTGCGGCTGGTGTGACGTCCGCATCCACGGCGCTTGTCCGGAATTGATCGATGCAGGTCCGCGCTCGGCCGGACTTTTCCGTACGCTCACGGCACCATCAAGGCAATCCAACCACCACCCGCCTACGGGAGATTGCCATGAAAACCTGTCTGTTAGTGATCGACGTGCAGGAGTCGTTCCGCCACCGCCCTTTTTTCTCGGAAGCAGGCCTGCACGCCTACCTGGCGGCACAGAACGCGCTCATCGAGGGTTGCGAAGCGCGCGGCATTCCCATCGTGCGCATACTGCACAGCGACGGCCCCGAAGAGGCATCGAACCCCTTCGCGCTCGCATCCGGGCATGTGCGCCCCCTGGCCGGGCTGGCCGCATTCACGCCCGCGGCGGAGTTCACCAAGCACCGCCACAGCGCGCTGGTGGGCACCGGCCTGGATGTCTGGCTCACGCGCCAGGGCATCGGCCGGCTGATCGTGAGCGGCATCCGCACCGAGCAGTGCTGCGAGACCACCGCGCGCCACGCCAGCGACCTGGGCTGGGAAGTGGACTATGTGGGCGAGGCCACGCTGACCTGGGACATGCGCCATCCCGACGGCCGGATGCTGGCGGCAGCGGACATCCTGGCCCGCACGGAGACGGTGCTTGCAGGCCGCTTCGCCACCCTGTGCACGGCCGCCGAGGCGCTGTCCCGCGCCACCGCTGCCGCGGCAACTGCAACGGCGCACGCCCTGGAGGCCGCATGAGCACCGCAGCCTTCCGCGTGGCCATCCTGGCGTTCGACGACGTGGAGGCGCTGGACCTGGCCGGCCCTTACGAAGTCTTCACCACCGCCGCACGCATGCATGCGCGCCAGCAGCCCGGCACGCCGCCGCTGTTCGACGTGCGCTGCGTGGCCCGGCCGGCCACAGGCGAGGCCGTGGTGCGGGCGCGCGCAGGGCTGCGCATCGTGCCGGACGGCGATTTCAACGACACCGCGCCGGCCGATGTGCTGATCGTGCCGGGCGGCGTCGTGGACGGCGCGATGCGCTGCCCCGACACCCTCGCCTGGATCGCGCGCGCCGCCTCGGCCGCCCGGGTGACGGCCTCGGTCTGCACCGGTGCCTTCCTGCTCGCGGCCTCGGGCGTGGTGCGCGACGGCGCGGTCACCACGCACTGGGAGGATGTGGACGACCTGCGCACGCAGTTCCCGCAGCTCGACGTGCGCACGGACGTGCGCTGGGTTCAGCATGGCGGCGCCGGCCGGCTTTTCACCTCGGCGGGCATCAGCGCCGGCATCGACCTATCGCTGCACCTCGTGGAACGCCTTGCCGGGCGCGCGCTGGCTGAACGCACGGCCCGCCAGATGGACACGCCCTGGCATCCCGAACCGCAGGAGAGACCAAACACATGAACAGTGACAGGCCCGACCCGATCCACGTCGTCTTCGCCCTGCTGCCCCACAGCCTGGTGCTGGACTGGGCCGGCCCGGCAGAAGCGCTGCGCATCACCAACCAGTGCCTGCGCGCGCAGGGCTTGCCCGAGCGCTTCGTGCTGCACTTCGCGAGCCCCACGCCGCAATCGGTGACTTCGGTCGGCGCCGTGCTCAGCGGGCTGGAGCCCCTGCCCACGGCATGGCCTGCCGCCGCCTGGGTGGTGCTGATCGGCCTGCCGGGTGCGGCGATCGACGTGGCGACCGAAGAGGCCCGCGCGCTGCTGCACTGGCTGCGCGGCCTGCGGCCGGAACGCAGACGGCTCGAGCTGCTGACCATCTGCGCGGGCTCGGTGCTCGCGGCCCATGCCGGGCTGCTCGCGGGCCGGCGCGCCACCACGCACCACCAGCACCTCGCGGAACTGCAGCAGGTGGAGCCGCACTGCGACGTCGTGGCCAACCGGGTCTTCGTGCCAGATGCCCCGCTCTACAGCAGCGCAGGGGTCACCACCGGCATCGATCTCGTGCTGCACCGCATCGCGGACGAATGCGGCCCGGCCATTGCCGCGCAGGTGGCGCAGACCATGGTGGTGGCGCTGCGGCGCGGTCCCCACGATCCGGAGTTCTCGCCGTTCCTCGCGCACCGCGACCACCTGCACCCGGCGCTCCACCGCGTGCAGGACGCGGTGTCGCAGCACCCGGCGGGCGACTGGAGCGTTCCTGCGATGGCCGAGGTCGCGCATGCCTCGCCCCGACATCTCACCCGCCTGTTCATCGACCATGCGGGCATCGCCCCGCTGGCCTGGCTGCGCACCATCCGGCTCGCCACGGCCGAGGCGGCGCTCAACACGGGCCATACGGTCACGCAGGCGGCGGCCATGGCGGGCTTCAGCTCCGACACCCAGCTGCGCCGGGCATGGCACCGGTTCGGGCGCGGCGGCACGCCGTCCGGGGCGGCGCGCGCCTGACGCGCAGGTATCGCGGCGCCGCCGTCAGTCGTCGAACAGGCGCCGCGTCTCGGGCACGCGGGTCGCGGCCTCCGCCTCGCGCGCCTCATCTTCCGTCAGCAGATTGCCCACGCGCACCCCCAGCAGCCGCAGGCGCCTGTCCAGCGGCACGCGCTTGAGACATTCGCCCGCCGCGCGCCGGATGGCGGCGGGGTCCCGCGTATGGGCGGCGATGGTCTGGTCGCGCGTGGCGATCTTGAAATCGTCGTAGCGCAGCTTGATGCCGATGGTCTTTCCCACGTAGCCCTTGCGGCGCAGGTCTTCGGCCACGCGCTCGCACAGGTCGGTGAAGATGCGGCCGAGTTCCGCGCGGTCGCGCACGGCGTGCAGGTCGCGGTCGAACGTGGTCTCCCGGCTCATGGAGACAGGCTCGCTTTCGGTCACGACGGCCCGGTCGTCGCGGCCCCAGGCGGCCTCGTGCAGCCAGGCGCCGTACGCCTTGCCGAAAGTGCGCACCAGCCAGTCGCGCGGACGCGCCGCGAGGTCGCCGATGGTGTGGATGCCGTACGACTGCAGCTTCGCGTCCGCCTTCGGCCCGATGCCGTTGATCTTGCGGCAGGCCAGCGGCCAGATGGCCTCCTGCAGGTCGCCCTCGTGCACGATCGAGATGCCGTTGGGTTTGTTGAATTCGCTCGCCATCTTGGCGATGAGCTTGTTGGGCGCGACGCCGATCGAGCAGGTCAGGCCCGTGGCGTCGAAGATGCTCTTCTGGATGAGCCGCGCGAGAACCCGCCCGCCCTCGCGCTGGCCGCCGGGGACCGCGGTGAAGTCGATGTACACCTCGTCCACCCCGCGGTCTTCCATGACGGGGGCGATGGAGAGGATCACGTCCTTGAACATCCGCGAGAAGCGCCGGTAGGACGCGAAATCCACCGGCAGCAGGATGGCCTGCGGGCACAGCCGCGCCGCCTTCATCAGGCCCATGGCCGAGCCCACGCCGAACTGCCGGGCCGGGTAGGTGGCGGTGGTGATCACGCCCCGGCCCACGTAGTCGCGCAGCAGCGGGAAGGCCTCCACGGGGATTTCGGATTCGCGGCCTGCATAGGCCCGGGCGAGTGCCTCGTCTTCGTTGCGGCGGCCGCCGCCGATGACGGCCGGCAGGCCCTTGAGCTGCGGATAGCGCAGCAATTCGACCGAGGCGTAGAAGGCATCCATGTCCAGGTGCGCGATGCGGCGCGGCAGGGGCGCTGCCGCCGCGCCGGCGGAAGGGGCCGCGGCCTGCGGCTGCGCGGACGTGTCAGGGGAGGCGCTCACGGAACGCATTGTGCCGCGCCTGCCCGGTGCCTGCTGTGCACGGCGGGGTACCCGGCCGCGGTCCGGGCATCCGTTCAGCGGACGGTGATGATGTCGCGGTGCATGGGCGCCAGCAGCGCCAGCAGACGGCTCTGCTGCGCGAAGGGAATGCCCTCGGCATCCATGGCGTCCTGCAGCAGTTCCACCAGCACGTTGAAATCGCTCCGGCGGATGCGCAGGTCGGCATGGGCGTCCTTCATGCTGACGCCTTCGTATTCGCAGGGGCCGCCGGTCACCACGCACAACTGTGCGGCGATGCTGTCCTTGAGCGCGCGCGGGCGAACCCCCTTGAAGATCGGGCCGATCTGCGGATGCACGATGGCGGCATCGATGAGCCGGTCCACCACGCGGGCGATGCGCTCGCGCCCGCCCAGCGCTTCGTATAGGCCGGGGGGCGCCGGCAGCACCGAGGTATCGACCGGCTGGCGCGGGACCGGCGGCGGAATCAGGGGGGCCTGGGTGGGCGGCATATCCTGCGCATGGGCCGGAGCCATCGTGCCCGGCAGGCTGCAAGCGAGGAAGGCCGCGCCGGCGGCCAGGGCGTACCGGAGAAGGGTCATGGGGTGGCTCCTGCCGCGCATCTCAGTAGGCCGCCTGCAGCGACAGGTAGGCGCCGCGCTGGCGCCGGTAGGCGGTCACGCCGGGCACGACGCGGCCCAGATCGACATAGGCCAGCGTGATGGAGAGATGCTTGCTGGGCGCCCAGACCACGAAGATGTCGCGCCAGTCGTCCTCGCGCAGCGCGTCGCCCAGCCCGGCGGCGCGGCCCAGCGCCCGCAGGTTGTCGGGCTTGAAGCGCCATTCCGCGCCCACCGCCAGGTCGCGGCGCAGCAGGTACGCCACGGAGAACTCCGGCTGCAGCGAGCGCCCCGACCTGGCCGGTCCGCGGCCACCGAAGCCCAGCAGGCCGTTCTGGTTGGCGTTGGTGGAGCGCAGCGTGGCGTGCACCAGCAGGTTGCGGTCGAGCAGCAGCTTGGTGGCGCTCACATAGACATCCGTGCCCTCGGTGTCCGCACCCAGGAACTGGATCACGCCGCCGGCCGATGCCGGGTGCAGCCGCTTGTGCTCCACCCCCACGGAAATCTGCGGCATGGGCGAATCGGTGTCGAGGATGGCGTCGCCAGCCAGCCGCACCTTGGCACCGATGATGTCCATCTTGAGGTGCAGGTCGGGCTCCACGCCGAACGGCGCCACCGCATTGAGTGCGGAGGCGGGCGCCGCGCCGAAATCCTGGCGCGCCACGGACAACTCCACCCGGTCGTACAGGCCGAGCGCGAGCCCCGAGCTGGTCAGGCCGTAGTCCCGCGTACGCAGCCGCGTGGCGAAGGCGCTCACGCCGATCTCGCCTTCCGCCGCGTTGGTGCCGATCACGGCCCAGGGCGTGAGCCCGCCGCCTGCGGCCCCGGAGATGGAACTCACGCCGCCGGTGAGAGGCAGCTTGCCTGTGTCCGCACCGCCGGGGGCGGACAGTGCCATGCCGAGCATGGCCAGCACGGGCGCGCGGAATGTCCGCATCGCAAGCCTGCGACGAAACCTCATGGGACCCACCTCCTGGAGCCGCAGTATGCCAGCGCCCCCGCTGGCGCGGTACCCCGGATGCTCTCGCCCGCATCACTGCGCACTACGGGGAATCCCGAAGTAGCGAATCCATCCGCGCGGGCCGGACGTAAAGAAGGCAGCTTTCCAAAAACCAGAACTCCAGCCCGGGAAAGCCGTCCGGCACGCAGGCCCTTCCAGTGCGCACACCTTTGCAGCGCCCCTGCCCTTTTCCTTCATCACCAAGGAGTGTTCCCATGCGAATCCATCTTCCCCTCGCGATCGTCGCCACCCTGGGCCTGGCGGCCTGCAGCCACATGGGCAGCAGCCCCATGGCAGCGTTCTCCCAGGCCTCCCTGCCCGCGGCGGTGCAGGTGCCCGCCGGCCACAAGGTGGCCCTGGAAACCGTGGGCAAGGGAGAAATCACGTACGAATGCCGCGCCAAGAAAGACATGCCGGGCGACTTCGAATGGGTGTTCGTCGGCCCGGACGCCAAGCTCCAGGACCGCAAGGGCGCCATGGTGGGCCGCTACTGGGGCCCGCCCGCCACCTGGGAAAGCAATGACGGCTCCAAGGTAACCGCCACGCAGGTGGCCGTGGCGCCCGCCGGCACGGGCAACATCCCGCTGCAACTGGTCAAGGCGAATCCTGCCACGGGGATGGGGGCGATGCAGGGCGTGGCCTACATCCAGCGCGTGGCGACGCAGGGCGGCGTAGCGCCGGCCATGCCCTGCGCGGCGGGCAATGCCGGGCAGAAGCAGATCGTGAAGTACCAGGCCGACTACATCTTCTGGCGCGCCGCCTGAAGCGCACCGACCGGTCCGGATGAGAAAAGGCCCCGGGCCTCGCGGCGCCGGGGCCTTTTGCCGTCCGGAACATCAGGCGCCGGCGTTCAGCCGGAACATGGCCACGGTATCGACCAGTTGCTGGGCCTGCGACTTGAGGCTGCTGGCGGCCGCGGCACTTTCCTCCACCAGCGCCGCGTTCTGCTGGGTGGCGTTGTCCATCTGGCTGACAGCCTCGCCGACCTGCGCCACGCCTTCGCTCTGCTCCACGGTGGCGGAAGTGATCTCGCCCACGATGTCGCTCACCTTGCGGATCGAATCCACGATCTCGGTCATGGTGGTGCCGGCCTGATCCACCAGCGCGGTGCCGCTCTGTACCTGGGCGACGCTGGCCGTGATCAGCTCCTTGATCTCCTTGGCGGCGCTGGCGCTGCGCTGCGCGAGGCTGCGCACCTCGCCCGCGACCACCGCGAAGCCCCGGCCCTGCTCACCCGCACGCGCCGCCTCCACGGCCGCGTTCAGCGCCAGGATGTTGGTCTGGAACGCGATGCCGTCGATCACGCCGATGATGTCGCCGATGCGCGCCGAGCTCGTGTGGATGCCGCGCATCGTCTCCACCACCTGCTGCACCACGGTACCACCCTGCGCGGCCACGCCGGCCGCGCTGCGCGCGAGCTGGTCCGCCTGCCGCGCGTTGTCCGCGTTCTGCCGGACGGTGGAGCCCAGCTCTTCCATGGACGCGGCCGTCTCCTCCAGGGAGCTGGCCTGGCTTTCGGTGCGCTGGCTCAGGTCGGTGTTGCCCTGCGCGATCTGCACGCTGGCGCTGGCGACGTTTTCGGCATTGAGCCGCACCGTACCCACCACCGTGCCGAGCTTGCGGGTCATGGCGGCCAGTGCGTGCAGCAGCCGGGCCACCTCGTCGCGGCCCTGGGGCTCGACCTGCGCGGTCAGGTCGCCGTCCGCCACGGCCTCGGCGATCCGCACGGCCTCGCCGATGGAACGCGTGGTGGCGCGGGTGACCATGGCCATGATCCAGAGGGCCGCTGCTGCCAGCGCCGCCAGCACGAGCCCCAGCACCAGCATGCCTTGGCGCATCTGCGCGATCTGGTCGTCCAGCGATTGTTCCAGCACGTCGAACGACGCGGCCACCAGCTCGAACTGGGTGTCGATGATGCGGGTCATGCGCGCGACCCAGTCGGTGGACGGCATGCTCAGCACGTCGGCCTTCACGATGTTGTCGTCGGCCAGCTTGAACCCTTCCTGGGCCGCGGCCAGCGCAGCGTCCCGGGCCTTTTCCACGGCGGGGGGCAGGCTGCCGCCGGCCGCCAGTTCGAGCGCCTTGCGTGCATCGCCGTAGTACTTGCGCACGCGGTCGGACAGGGCCTCGATCCGTGCCCGCTCTTCCGGGGCCACTTCGCCGCGCGCCAGCACCAGCGCGCCGCGCGCCCGCATCTGGCCGAGCGACTCCGTCAGCTGCGGCAACTGCCCGAGTACGGCCTTCTGCAGGTAGTGGGTGCGGATGTCGGTGTCGCGGGCGAGTCCGGAGCTGTTGGCCACGTCGTCGATGAGGCCGAGCATCCGCTCGATGAGCGCCACGTGCAGCCGGTTGCTGTCCGCGCCACGCAAGGTCTTGCCCGCCACGCCGGAAGCCAGCGTGTTCCAGTCGCCCTGGATGCTGTCGAGCCGCTGGCCCAGGGTGTTGTCGCCCAGACCCGTGAGCGCCTGCTTCGCGCGGCCCAGGGAGGCCTCCACCTCGGCCTGCTTGGCCTGCCGCGGCGCAGCGGCCGATTCCGTTCCCCCGAGCATGGAGGCGGACAGCCCGCGGTGCTGCTGCGCCAGCTGCAGCAGCTTGAGGAGTTCGCGCGCCGGGGCGAGGCCCCTGCGCTCCTGCAGCGCTGTCTGGACATCGGCCAGGGTGGTGCGCATCAGCAAAACGGTGGGCAGCAGGAACATCGCGAAGGCGATGCAGCCGATCAGGACGAACTTGCGTGAGAACTTCAGGTTGCCGATCCAGTGGGTCATGTTTTTGAAACTTTTAGTAATCGAATGCACATCTGCCATAGCCGGCAAATATGGGAAAACAAAAAATCATTTCCCCAAAAAAGTGAATAACGCCCCGATAAGGGGCGCGTTTGCACCGATTTTAGGCCTTTCCTGCAAAAACATGCTGTAGGTCAACAACGCGACCGGAAACACGAAGGGTCAATAAAGATACATTTTGTTTCTTATAGATTGTTTTTTGGCTAATGGATTCCAGTTGGAGATACCGATCAGGTCGCCTCAGCCGGGCAGCGTGCCCGGCAGCAGGATGGAGCGATCCACTTGGTGGATGTCGGTATGGCCGCAGAAGGCCATCGTGATGTCCAGCTCTTTCTGGATGATCTGCAGGGCCCGGGTGACGCCAGCCTCCCCGAAGGCACCAAGACCGTACAGGAAGCTGCGCCCGATGAGCGTGCCCCGGGCTCCGAGTGCCCAGGCCTTGAGCACGTCCTGGCCGCCGCGGACGCCGCCGTCCATCCATACCTCTATGTCACGGCCCACCGCATCGACGATGGGTGGCAGCGCATGGATGGACGATGGCGCACCGTCGAGCTGCCGTCCGCCATGGTTGCTCACCACGATGGCGTCCGCGCCCGTCTCCACCGCGAGCCGCGCGTCGTCCGCATCCATGATGCCCTTGAGGATGAGCTTGCCGCCCCAGCGTTTCTTGATCCACTCGATGTCGCGCCAGTTGAGCCGGGGATCGAACTGCTCGGCCGTCCACGACGACAGCGACGAAAGATCGCCCACCCCCTTGGCGTGGCCCACGATGTTGCCGAAGCTGCGCCGCTTCGTACCCAGCATGCCGGCGCACCAGCGCGGCTTGGTCGCCAGGTCGAGCAGGTTGGCCAGCGTGGGCCGCGGCGGCGTGGACAGCCCGTTCTTGATGTCCTTGTGGCGTTGTCCGAGGATCTGCAGGTCCAGCGTGACCTGCAGCGCCGACACGCCGGCTGCCTTGGCGCGGTCGATGAGGCGTTCGACGAAATCACGGTCGCGCATCACATAGACCTGGAACCAGAAGCCCGGCCCGGCGTGTTCGGCCACATCCTCGATGGAGCAGATGCTCATCGTGGACAGCGTGAACGGCACGCCGAAGGCCCGCGCCGCGCGTGCGCCGAGGATTTCACCGTCCGCATGCTGCATGCCGGTCAGCCCCGTGGGCGCGATCGCCACCGGCATGGCCACTTCCTGGCCCACCATCGTCGTGCGGGTGGTGCGGTTCTCCATGTTCACGGCCACGCGCTGGCGCAGCCTGATCTTCTGGAAGTCCTCGGAATTGGCGCGGTAGGTGCTTTCCGTATAGGAGCCGGAATCGGCGTAGTCGTAGAACATGCGCGGTACGCGCCGGCGGGCGACGGTGCGCAGGTCTTCGATGCAGGTGATGCGGGACAGTGGGGACACGGTGGATGCTCCTGGTCGTTGTCGTTCTGCCGCATGGCGGCCTCCGGCCACCGGAATGCGGATGCAGGGAGCATCGTACCGGCGCTCCGTGCGGAGCGGCGTTGAAATTCTGTGCACGGAATGGAGCATTTTTCCGGCCATCGTGGCCATCGCGCCGCAGCACCGGCGCTTCGCGGCCATCGCAGGCGCTTCGCATGGCGGCAGGGCTCCAGCGCTGCCCATCCATAGATTCAACGCCGTGAGAAGCAAGGCGCGATTCCGCCGGGCTTTTTGCGCGCCTTCATCCATTCACTCGAGGTCATAACGAAAATGCAAACCACCCGTCTTCCGAAAAAGCTGCTCTCCATCACCCTGGCCGCGCTGGCGGTCTTCGCGGTCGCGCCGGCATCCCAGGCCCAGGCCGGCGTGCTGGGCCAGGTCAGCTTCATGTTCACGTTCCGCACCAACCACCAGCCGTCCGACCAGGAAGTGTTCAATGCCACCTGGAACACTGCCTGGGCGGCTTGCCGCCAGCAGTCCTCCCGCACCCGGTCCCTTAGCTTGGTCGGCACCCCGGGAGCCTGGCTGGCGAACAAACAGGGACTCACGACGCAAGTCGTCTGGAACTGCCACGACAACCCCTGACACCCGGGTAGCGCCTAGCGCCGCGCCAGCGCCACACCCGCGATGGCCACGGCGAACCCCACCACCTGCAGGACCGTGAGCGTCTCGCCGAAGATGGCCCACGCCTGCAGGGCGGATAGCGGCGGCACCGCGAGGACCAGCGCCGCCGTGCGCGTGGCCTCGCCGTGGCGCATCAGCCAGATCAGCAGCGTGGCCCCGCCGATCGACAACACCAGCACGGAATAGGCGAGATAGCCCCAGAGCAGCGGCGAGCCATCCCAGCGAGCCTCGCCCAGGCAGAGTGCCATCAATACCAGCACCACGATGGAACCCAGGTTCTGCACCGCGCTGGCACTGCGCAGGTCGCCGGCGGCCAGGGGCGACTTCTGCACCATGGATCCCACGGTGAGCGCGAGGATGCTGCCCGCCGCGGCCAGCAGCACAGTCGGCGGGAGCGCCGCCACCCCGGCGCTGGCCGACAGCCGCGGCCACAGCACCATGGCCACCCCTCCGAAACCCAGCGCCAGTCCCGCCCAGGTGGACGGCCCCAGCCGGCGATGCAGCACGGCCACCGCGATGAGGGCCGTGAACAGTGGCTGCAGCGCCCCGATCAGGGCCATCACCCCGGCCGGCAGACCGCGCGACATGGCCCACCAACTGGGCCCCACATACAGACCGTTCATGAGCGCCCCCGCGGCGAGATGCAGGGCGATGCGGCGCGGCCCGCGCGGCCATTCGACGCGCGCCCACCAGGCTGCGGCACCGAACAGCACGGCCACGCCCACGAACCGCGCGGCCAGGAACCAGAACGGATCGGCATGCGCAGACACGCCCCGCCCCACCAGGAAGCCCGTGGACCAGATCACGACGAAAATCAGCGGAGCGATGGCATGCATGCCGGTTCCTTCCTCAAGGGCAAGCAGTATCCCTGGAACCGGGGCCGGGCGGGCGCGGCCACTCGCCGCGCGCAGGCCACCACCGCAAGAGTCACTTCAGGGGCGGGGCCCTTTCACCACGCCCGCCCCCCGCACCTCGATGCGGATCTCGTCCACCACCTGGCCTGCCGCATCCACCAGTTCCACCCGGTGGCGTCCGGGCCAGGGCAGCCAGGCCCATTCCGCACCCCGGCCCTGCACCTGGCCGTCTATGCGCCAGCGCAGATTGCCCGGCACGCCACTGCCCGCCGCCGCGAACTGCAGGCGCTGATGGGCGGGCGGGATGTCGGGGTCCAGCGCCACGATCGTGCCCGGGGCGGGCGACACGATGCGCGGCTGCGGGGCCTGCAGGCCGTCCTGTGCACCGCCCTCGCCGGCCGCCACATCCGGCGCCCCGCGGCCCCGCCGGATGGTGCCGGGGCCTGCATCCACGGCGAAGAGCGATTGCTGCGTGCCGGCAAGGAACCATTCCTGGCGCGCGCTTTCCAGCAGGCGCGTGCCGCCCGGCTCGGGGCCGAAGCGCACGGCGGCGCGGACCAGCCCGGGCGGTGGCTCGGGCGCACGGCTGCGCACGCCCCGCCCGTGCAGCCAGCCCATGATCTCGGCCCACACGGGCGCCGCGCCGCTGGTGCCGCTCACGTCGTGCATGGGCGCGCCGCCGGCATTGCCCACCCAGACACCCACCGTGTAGCGCTGCGACCAGCCCAGCGCCCAGTTGTCGCGCATGTCCTTGCTGGTGCCGGTCTTCACCGCGCTCCAGAACCGCGTGGCCAGCACACTGTCGGTGCCGAAAGTGCGCGCGCGCGCATTGCCGTCCGAGAGGATGTCGCCCACGATGAAGGCCGCGCGCGGATCGACCGCGGGCGGTGCCAGCGCCGCAGCGGCCGGGGCCGGTTGGGAGCCCATGCGCCTGGCGGCTGCAGGCGCAGGACGGAACACGACGGGACCGGTCCGCCCGCCATTGGCAAGCGCGCGGTAGGCATTGGCCAGGTGGAGCAGCGGCATCTCGGCGCTGCCCAGCGCGAGGCTGTAGCCATAGTAGTCGCCCGTTTCCCGCAGCGGCAGGCCCAGCGCCAGCAACTGCCGGAAGAACGCATCCGGGTTGACCATGGCGATGGTCCGCACCGCCGGCACGTTGAGCGAGGCGGCCAGCGCGGTGCGCACGGACACCCAGCCCTTGAACTGCCGGTCGTAGTTCTGCGGGATGTAGAGCCCCGAGGCGGTGGGGATGTAGGCGGGAGAATCCTCGATCAGCGATGCGGCGGTGATGCGGCGCTGCGCGATCGCCTGGGCGTAGAGGAAGGGCTTGAGCGTGGAGCCCGGCTGGCGCGCGGCCAGCACCCCGTCCACTTCGCCCGCATGGCTCAGCAGGCCGGATGAACCCACCCACGCCAGCACTTCGCCGGTGGCGTTGTCGAGCACGACCACGGCGCCGTCTTCCACGTTGCGGCCGTGCAGTTCGCGCAGGTGCTGGTGCAGCGACTGCACGGCCACGCGCTGCAGCGGCGCGCTGAGGCTGGACACCACGGACGCCGGAGCCGGCCCCGGCATGCGGGCGAGCAGCTGGCGCGCGAAATGCGGCGCCAGGCCTTCGCTGGCCGCGTAATCCCGGCGCTGCAGCGCGGCCGTGGTGAACAGGTCGAGCGCATCGCAATCGGCTCCCGGGCCGGCACCGTCCGCGCGCGGACCGGCCATGGCGCGCAGCACGCCGCAGGCACGCTGCGCAACGAGGGCGGGCCGGGCGTTCGGGGCCCGCACCAGCGCCGCGGCGACCGCCGCTTCGCGGTCGTCCAGCCCGTGCGGCGCCTTGCCGAACAGGGTGCGGGACAGTGCATCGATGCCCACCAGTTCGCCGCGGAACGGCACGAGGTTCAGGTAGGCCTCCAGTATCTGGTCCTTGCGCCAGCGCCGTTCCAGCACCTGCGCGGCCACGGTCTGACCGAGCTTCTGGGCCACCGACCGGCCGCCGGGCCCCTGCCGCCAGTCGCCGTCCAGCAGGCCGGCGAGTTGCATGGTCAGGGTGGACGCGCCGCGCGTGCGCTGGTTCCACAGATTGCCCCAGGCGGCGGCAGACACGGCACGCCAGTCCACGCCGCTGTGTTCGTAGAAACGCCGGTCCTCGCTGAGCACCAGCGCCTCCCGCAGCGCGGGCGATATGTCGTCCAGCCCCGTCCATTGCCCACGCCGCACGGTGGCATCGGTGCGCAGCCGCTGCACCACCTCGCCTTCGCGCGAGAGCACCAGGGTTTCGGACGAGCGGTAGTCCGCACGCACCTCGGCGTAGGCCGGCAGCGCGCTTGCGGAGAGCGGCGCCCAGAGCGCGAGGCACAGCGGGACGGCGGCGCCCGCCTGCGCAGCGCTGCGCAGGCACACGGACCAGGGCGCCTGGGAGTCGCGCGCGGCGAAATACACGGTCCGTGTTTCCGTCTTCAGGCGGCGCGCCCAGTGGCGCAGGGAAGCGAAGGCAGGCATGGAAAAGCCGCCGCGGGGGCTGCCGCGGCGGTGCAAGGGCTGGAAGGCCCCGATTCTGGCGCAGCGGCGGACCGCCGCGGGAGGCCGGTCAGAACGACTCCCAGTCGCCTTGCGCACCCGGGACCGCCATGGCGGGGCCCGCCATGAGGCCCGCTGCTGCGGCAGCAGGCCGCAGCGCGGGTGTGCGGGCGGGCGCGCGCACCTTCGCCGGAGACGGCTTGCGGGCAGGCTCGGAGGGGCGGGCCGCCACCGGGGCGGATACCGCGGGTGCCACTGCCACGGAAGGCGCCACGGCCACCGCTGCCTGCGGGGTGTCAGATGCCAGCCGGAACACGCTGACGGCCTGCACGAGATCCTGCGCCTGCGACCGGAGGCTGGAGGCCGCTGCCGCCATCTCTTCCACCAGGGCGGCGTTCTGCTGCGTGGTCTGGTCCATCTGGGTGACGGCTTCACCCACCTGTGCGACGCCCGCACTCTGCTCGCTGCTCGCCGCGCTGATCTCGCCCATGATGTCGGTCACGCGGCGGATGCTGCCCACCACCTCGGTCATGGTGCTGCCTGCCCGGTCGGCCAGTTGCGCGCCGCTTTCCACCCGCTCGACGCTGGCAGTGATGAGTTCCTTGATTTCCTTCGCCGCACCGGCGCTGCGCTGCGCCAGGCTGCGCACCTCGCCCGCCACCACGGCGAAACCACGGCCCTGCTCGCCGGCCCGCGCGGCTTCCACGGCGGCATTCAGGGCCAGGATGTTGGTCTGGAAAGCGATGCCGTCGATGACGTTGATGATGTCGGAGATGCGCCGCGAACTCTCCGAAATGCCCTTCATGGTGTCCACCACCTGCGCCACCACGGCGCCGCCCTGCTCTGCCACCCCGCTCGAGGCCTGCGCCAGCTGGTTGGCCTGGCGCGCGTTG
Organism: Paracidovorax avenae ATCC 19860; assembly: GCF_000176855.2. Classification (NCBI taxonomy): domain Bacteria; kingdom Pseudomonadati; phylum Pseudomonadota; class Betaproteobacteria; order Burkholderiales; family Comamonadaceae; genus Paracidovorax; species Paracidovorax avenae. Next base: position 3,650,069 of record NC_015138.1, read on the forward strand.
TCCGCGTTCTGCGCGACGGTGGAGCCCAGCTCTTCCATGGAGGCAGCGGTTTCCTCCAGCGCGCTGGCCTGGCTCTCCGTGCGGGACGACAGGTCGGAATTGCCCTGGGCGATCTGCATGCTGGCCGAGGCAACCGATTCGCTGCCCTGGCGCACGCGGGAGACGACGGTGGCCAGCGCCGTGTTCATGTCGCGCAGGCTCTCCAGCAGCAGACCCACTTCGTCCCGCGCATGGATCTCGATGCGCTGGGTCAGGTCTCCCGCCGCGACGGCCCGGGCCACGTCCACCGCCCGGGCGATGGGACGGGTGATGGAACGGGTCACCCACAGGCTGAGCAGCAGGGCCACCAACACGGCCAGCGCGGTTCCGCCGACCTCCACCGCCAGGGCCGTGGCACGGGCGTCTTCCGCCTCGGCCTGGCGCACATCGAGCAGGTCGCGTTCGGCCTTGGAGAACTCGGTCTGCATGGTCCGGAAGCCGTCCATCGCGGCCTTGTCGCGCGCCTTGCCGAATTCGCTGACGAAGGCCTCCATCGGGACCTTGCCGGCATCCACGTCGCGGCGCATGTCCTGCAGCGACTGCATCACCGCGGCGAAGTCCGCCTGGCGGGCGCGCAGCACGTCGAGCCGCTTCTGCTGCTCCGGGTTGTCCGCTGTGAGCGTGCGCAGCGATTGCCAGGCGGAATCGAAGGTCTCGCGCCCCTGGCTCCACGGGCCGAGGAAGGCCGTGCTGCCCGACAGCAGATAGCCGCGGGCGCCGGTTTCCATGTTGACCACGCCCAGCAGCATCCGCTGGGCCTCCTCCAGCACCTTGTAGGTGTGGATGTTCATGCTGGTGGCGGTCTTGATGTGGTTCTGGCTCTGGATGGCCACGCCGATCACCACCAGAAAAATCGCGATGACACCGCCGAATGCCAGCGCGAGCCGTCGGCCCAGGGGCCAGTGGGAAATGTTCATGAGAGTACCGCTTTCGTGCAGGAACGCCGCGCCATGAGGAAGGGCCGGCCCCGGCCCTCGCCACGCGACATCCGTGGCCAACATCCGTCATGGGAGCACGATCGGGATACTAAAGTTACAAATTAACGCGATTTGTAGTCATTCGGCGTACGTCACTGTCGCGTTTGAACGCACAGGGGACGTAGCCGATGGCCCCACCTCAGTTCTTCGTGGCGGCATCCCAGTGTTCGGCGATCTGCCCGTCCTGGATGCGGAACATGTCGAACCACGTGGTCGTGTAGGTCTGCCCCGCGTTCTGCGGATCCGGCAGGCGGCGGGCGAACACCATGGTGACCATGTCACCCTCGGCGAGGATGCGCACCAGCGGGGCCCTCACCCGGGGCTGGATGGGCGAGCGCGGCGTGACCTGCGCCAGGAATTGCTTGAAGGGCTCGCGGCCCGTGGCCACCAGCGGGTTGTGCTGGATGTAGTCCTCCCTCATGTAGCGGTCGGCCAGTTCCACCTGGCCGGACTCGAACACTTCGCGCCAGAAGTCGTACACCAGCCGCTTGTTGTGCGCGAGGATCGGGTTGTGGGACCACAGCAGCTTGTCGTGGTTCGGTTCTTCCGCCACGGGCACCTGGGCGTGGGCGGAAAGGCATACGGCGGCCGCGCAGGCCAGCACGGCGCGGGAGAGCAGCAGTTTCACGGTCATCTCATCTCCTGTCGGGTTGAAACGGCCGGGTTATACGGAATATTCCTTCTGGCGGAAAGTCGATGCCTGCAAGCCCTGTCAGCAGGTGTGTCGGGTTGATGCAGCGCAAGGCGCGTTGCCGGCAGGGGAGCAGACTGCCACGGCATCCACCCATCGACCATGGCCCGGAAATTTCCCGAACATCCCGCCCGCCCGGAACGCATCTGCTGGGGCTGCGACCGCTACTGCCCGGCCGAGGCGCTGGCGTGCGGCAACGGATCGGAGCGCACGCCGCACCCTGTGGAGCTGTTCGGCGAGGACTGGCTCGCATGGTCGCCTGCGGGTATGCCGCCGGCCGGCGATGCCACGCCGGGCCCGGACCAGGCACCGGCGCGATCGCCCGGCACCCGCGAATAGCAGGGCCGGTGCGCCGGGATCAGCGCAGCCGGCCCCCTGGCCGTCAGCGCGCGGCTTCCACCTTCATGCGGGGGTTCGGCGTTTCTCCGAACATCTCGGGCGCATACATCGCCTCCACCCGCGTCGGCGGGAGGGCGAACTCGCCGACGTTGTTCAGGCGCACGGTGTATTCGGCCGTGAGCGACCCCTTGGACACGTACTCGTAATAGCCGCGCCAGGCCTCGAAGCTGCGCTCCTCGTAGGCCAGCCAGCCGCTGCCGCCGCTGCCGCCGCTGCCACGCTTTTCGCCCTGCGTCGCGATCTCGGAGTCGCGCCCCAGGCCGTTGCCCAGGATGGTGGCGCCGCCGGGTACCGGGTCGGTGAGCACCACCCAGGTCATGTCGGCGGTGGAGGTGACCTCGAGTTTGATTCGCAGCACGTCACCGCGGGTGTACCGCCCCGCCACCGCCTGCTCCACCGGCGTGATGGTCTTCTTGACGGTGTAGCCGGCGGAGAACGGCTCCTTGAGCTGGACCGCGGCCACCGACTGCAGCGTGAGCCAGGGCTTGCCGGTGCCTTGCTGGGTCACGTTAAGCGTCTCCTTGCCGCCCGAGGCGCTCCACGGCAGGAACATGCCGTTGTTGGTCAGGTTGCCGGGCGACGCGGGGGCACCGAACCACGTGGTCTGGTGCACGGCGCCCGTGGCATCGGCGGTGGACACGCGGCCCACCTTGCTCCAGTCCACGCTGGCGGTGTTGCCGCCCATCGCGGCGCGGGTGAATCCGGTGACCGGCGTGGCCTCGAACTTCGCGCTGAATTTCTCCAGCGCCAGGCCGCCCCAGAGGTTGGCCGTGGTGGTGTGCCAGGCACCGCCCTGCTGCCGCGCGATGAAGCCGTTGGCCAGGCGCCCCATGTCGTCCTTCCAGGCCGGATCGTCCATCACGGCCAGCATGAGCCGCGCCGTATTCACGTCACCGTTCTGCATGAGCCACCACCAGTAGTCGTCCTGCTCGGAGCTGAAGATCAGCTTGGTGCCCTGGTAGGACAGGCGGGACTTGAGGATCTGGGTGGCCTCCGCCATGCGCTGCTCGCGCTGGGGTGCGTCGGTCACGCGCCGCAGTATGTTCAGCCAGTCGATCACGCTGTGCGTGGGCCACTGGTTGGGCGCCACGGTGATGGACGAGAGCATGCGGCCCGTGGCCTTGCCGTAGCGCGACAGCGCCTCGATCGCTGCGAGCTTGCGCATGTCCAGGTCCTTGCGCGGGCTCCAGAAGTCGCGCTGGATGCGGCCCTCCACGAAAGCGATCAGGCCGCGCTCCATCGGCGCGCGCACCTCCGGCGAGAGTGCGAAGGCAGGATCGATGGACGAGGCCTCGTGCGTGGCCGCGAGCAGGTAGGCAGTGAGCGTGTCGCTGCCGCGGTTACCGCTGCCCGCCTGCGGCGGGAAGTAGCTGGCGAGCCCGTCGCCGTCCAGGTAGGTGGGCAGTTGCCCCACCACGGTCTGCCACATCTTGCCGTCGCGCAGGCCCACGGCCTTGCTGGTCTTCTGCTCCAGGCAGAGGAACGGGTAGTTGGCGAACCAGTCGCGCACGCCCGGCAGGCCTTCGGCGAGCTTGGGCTGTACCGACATCTTCAGCCCTCCGCGGCCGGGGATGGCGTCGGCGGGCGGCTTCACGTCGATGCCGAAACTGCCGTCCACCTGCACGAGGGTGGCCTGCTGCACCGTCAGCGGCACGGCCGGCACGAGCCGCTGCGTGGCCTTGAGCGCATCGCGCGCTCCTGCGGCGCCGGGCGTGGTGTCGCGCGCTTCGATCTCCCAGAGGATCGCCTCGGCCCGCGTGCGGGCGAGTTGCGCGGGCGCGGTCACGTTCCAGGCCACTTCGCGGGATTCGCCGGCCGGGATGTCCACCGTCTGCTTGTCCAGCGCGAGCAGCGTGGCGCGCGGGGCGACCTCGACCTTCATGGCCGCCTTGGTCGTGTTGCGCAGCGTGAACTGGGCGCGGAACTGGTCGTCCTCGCGCACCAGCGGCGGCAGGCCGCTGATGATCTGCAGGTCCTGCGTGGCCCGGATGCTGGTGGAGCCGGTGCCGAACTGGCCCGTGCCCGCATCCGCCACCGCGACGATCTTGAAGGTGGTGAGGGCATCGTTCAGCGGCACCGTGACCTGCGCGCGGCCGTTCGCATCCAGGCGCACCGCGGGCTGCCAGAGCAGCAGGGTGTCGAGCAGCTCGCGCGTCTGCGCGCGTCCGCCGCCGCCGCCCGCCGGCACGGCCTTCTTGCCGTAGTGGCGCCGGCCGATGATCTCCATCTGGGCGGTGGAGGTTTCCACGCCCCAGGCGCGCCGCTGCAGCATGGCGTCCAGCAGGTTCCAGCTGGTGTTGGGCATCAGCTCCAGCAGGGCCTGGTCCACGGCGGCCACGGCCACCTCGGCATTCGCCGCAGGCTTGCCGTCGGGTAGCGTGGCGGCGATGGTGACCTGCGCCTTGCCGCGCACCGGGTAGCTCTCCTTGTCGGCCGTCACCTTCACCTCGATGCGGTGCGCTTTGGCGCCCACCTTGATCTCGGCCAGGCCCAGCCGGTAGGCGGGCTTGGAGAGGTCCACCATGGCGGTGGGCGCGACGTATTCCTTGCCCTCGTACCAGAAGGCCGTCCACCACTCGCGCGGCGCCTTGAAGCCCCAGGTGAAGAAGCTGTACCACGGCACCTCGCGCAGCCGCCCGCGCAGCGCCAGCACGCTCACGTAGACGTTCGGCCCCCAGCCTTCCTCGATCTTGAGCTGCACCGTCGGGTCCTGGCCATTGAGCTGCACCACGTGCATGTCGATGATGCCCTCGCGCTCCACGCTCACCAGGGCCGTGGCCTGGCGGAACGGCATGCGCACCTGCAGCCGTGCGGTTTCCCCGGGCTGATAGCTCTTCTTTTCTGGCAGCAGGTCGATGCGGTCGTGGTCTTCACCACCGAACCACAGCTCGCCCTGCCGCGTCACCCAGACCGATGCGGCCGCTTCGGACTGGTTGCCGTCCTTGTCGCGCGCGGTGGCCACCAGTTCGACTTCGCCGGCCTCGTCGAGCTTGGCCTCGCACAGCACCAGCCCGCGGCTGTCGCTCTTGCCGGTGCAGACCGTTCCCAGGTCCTTGGTCTCGGTCTTGTTGTCGTAGCTGTAGAAGCCCCCCACCATGCGCTTGCGGCTCGTGGTGGTGATACGGGCCACGGCCTGCACCTGCATGGGCACGCCCTCCTGCACCTTGCCGTCCAGGCCGAGCGCCAGGGCCTGGAAGCGGATCTTCTGCGCAGCGGACACCCAGCCCTCGGTCTTGATGCCGGCCACCACGGCGGCCGGCCAGACCGTCTGCGTGCTGCGCAGGGTCTGCACCTCGCCGTTGGGATCGGAATACGTGGCTTCGAGCACCAGGTCCTGCGCGCGGCGGGAATTGGGAATGTTGTCGATCGCCACCTTGCCCGCGCCATTGCGGTCGAGCGTCACGGCCAGCTTGTCGGCGATCACGCGCGCGTCGTCGGCAGAGGCGGGCTCTTCGTCATCGCCGCTGTTTCCGCCCTGGGGCTGCGCGCCCTTGCGGCGCGGCGGCTCGAAACTGAAGGCGTCGAAATCGGGAAACTGCAGCGGCTTGCCGCGCACCAGGGCAGACACGCGCACGGGCAGGTTGGCCGCGCCGCCACCGGAGACGTAGTTGACCTGCACATCCGTCGGCACCGAACGGGGCCGCACCAGCGGCTTCTTGTCGGCCGGCGCGATGCGGCCTTCCAGCACGGGCAGGCGGAATTCCTCCACGCGGAACTCGCCGGAGGTGAAGCTGCGGCCACGGCTGTCGTCGTCTCCGCGCAGTTCGACGCTGTACACGCCCAGCTTGGCAGCGGGCGGCAGCGCGAAGGTGCTCTCCGCGCTCAAGCCCCCCGTGGGCGTGCGACGCCACTGCAGCGGCTGGGTGAATTGCTGGCCGCTGCCCACGTGGGTGATGGCCAGCGTGTGCGGCTGGGCATCGGGCAGGCCGAAGCCCTGGCGGTTCTGCGTGCGCAGGATGTGCTTCATCGACACCGTCTCGCCCGCGCGCAGCAGAGTGCGGTCGAAGATGGTGTGCGCGATCTGGTCCGGCTCGGGCTGGCTGCTCGTGGGCACGTTGAAGCGCCACGGCTCGATGCCGCGCTGCCAGTCGCTCCAGGTGAAGGCCATGTCCTGCACGCCGTCGGCGCCCTGGGCACGGGCGCTCACGAAGTAGGCATTCATGCCCTCCAGGCCGTCGCGGCCCGGGCACGAGGGCGGCTGGGGCGACAGGCCCTCGAAGCGCGCGATGCCCTGGGCATCGGTGGTCGCGGTGGCCAGTTCGCGGCCGTCGCAGCCCGACACGCGCACCACCGCGCCCGGCACCACCTGTCCCTTGTCGAGCGTGGTGACCCAGGCGGCGGCGTTCTCGCGCCCCAGCTTGAAGTGCACGCCCAGGTTGGTCACGAGGGCGGAGGTGCGCACGTACATCGTGCGCCCCGCGCCGTGGCGCTCGTCCAGCAGCGAGCGGCCCAGCATCGGCGAGGCGATCTCCACCACGTGGAAGCCCGGCGGCAGCGGAATGCCGACCACCTCGAACGGGCGGGGATCGCCGGACGCCGGGCGCGGCAGGTCCAGCACCCTGGCGCGGGGCTGCCCGCCGAGCAGCGACACCATGCGCGACTGCACCGTGTCCTTGCCCTCGTCCTGCAGCACCTGGGGCAGCGGGCCACGCACGTCCCGGCTGGCCTCCCTGCGCGTCACCAGGTAGTCGTCGTACCGGCGCACCCGGCGGTACCACGCGATGATGTCTGCATCGGCGGTGGGCTGGAAGGTGCTCACCTTGCCCGCGGGCGCCGGCGCAGCCGCGGGTGCGGAGGCGCCAGGGGCGGCTCCGGCCGCCAGGCCCTGCACACGCAGGTCCGCCTCGACATTGCGCAGGGTGACGGGCAGCAGCGCCGGGCCCTTGTCGCCTTCCGCGAAGCGCTCGACCACGCCGAACGGCGAGGCCGCGAACTTGGCCAGCGGCGGCATGGGGCCCGTGGACAGGGCCAGCGGAAAGCTGTCCGCATTGCGCAGCGGCCGGCCCGAAGCGTCCTTGAAATCCTTGGGCAGCTCCAGTCGCATGGCGGTCTGCGGCGCGAAAGGCGGCATGAACTGCACGCTGTTGACCACCGTGTCGCCGTCGCCCTCGCCGTCCAGCCGCGGCTTGAGGGTCTCCTTGTCGGACTTCAGCCGGATCGCCTCGGCGAGCTTGCGCGGCACGGGCGCATTGAACGACAGGCGCATCGGCCGGATCGGCAGGCAGGCCGCCTGCGCGTTCTCGCGCTCGCAGCCGAACTCGGCGCTGAAGGGTTCGCGCACGGTATAGCCGTAGCGGCGCTCCACGGTGTTGGGCACCCCGCTGGGGGTGGCCACGCCCTGGCCGTACACCAGCTGCACCTTGGAGCCCGAAGTGAGCCGGCGGTTGCAGGCCAGCGACGCATAGCGCAGGGGCGCCTGCTTGGCCGCGCTCTCCAGGCCCAGCGAAGTCAGCAGCGCGGCGCGTTCGGTGCCTTCGATGAGGCGCACCGGGATGCGCTCGCCCACGTCCTCGGCCACGCACCAGACGTTGGCCTTCACGCTCTCCAGGGTGGCCGGGCCGCTCAGCTGCAGCAGGAAGAACTGCTCCTCGTCTATGGGCTGGTAGGTGCCGGGGCGCACGCTCTGCACGAACGGGCCGCCGGTATTGAACTGGTAGCGCACCGTGCCCGACAGGGCTGAACCGCTGGCGGACTTGAAACCGGACCGGGCCGTGGCCGTGCAGCGCGTGCCGGGCGGCAGGTCCGCCGCGAAGTCGTACACCCACTCGCGCTCTCCGGTCCAGCGGCCCGTGCCCCTGGACGCGTCGCCGCCGCAATCCACGGAGAACGGCGCGGGGGCCTTCGGATCGCCGAAATTCACGGCAGCGGCATCGAATTTCACCACCACCTGCCGCACGCGGGCGACCTCGCCCTGCGGCGAAAAGCTGGAGACGGACAGGGCCTGCGCTGCCCCGGCCGAGGCCAGGCCCAGGAACGCGGCCAGCGCCGCGCGGACGAAATGCGTCGTTGTTGTCATGGATGTGCGAGCAATGGCGCGGCCCCGTGGGCGCAGCGGCCCCCAAACGGCGGCTGCGGGAGCGGCAAACCCCGGGAGGTTAGCCCATCGCCGGGTCAGGGAGCACCGTGAAGCCCGCTGAGTTGTAAACGGCCTACACACCCCGTCCCCGGGATGCCCGCACAATGGCGCGGCGCTCGAAGCGCCCTCCACTCCATGCCCGAAACCTCCACTTCCCGCCGCTGGGAGATCGATGCCGTCCGGGGACTCATGCTGGTCCTCATGACGGTCACCCATCTGCCCACGCGGCTCACGATGCCGCTCGGCCAGCCCTTCGGCTTCGTCTCGGCGGCCGAGGGGTTCGTGCTGCTGTCCGCCTACATGGCGGGCATGGTGTACGGCCGCACCGCCGCCCGCCGCGGCATCCCGTCCATGCGGCAGGCCTTCCTGCGCCGGGCCACCAAGATCTACGCCTGCCAGGCCGCCACCCTGCTCTTCCTCTTCACCGTGATCACCTTCATCGGCATCCGGGTGGACGAGCCGGCCATCAAGGGCCTGATCACCTTCTACCTGGCAAAGCCGATCGAGGCGCTCGTGGGCGGGCTGCTGCTCGTGTACGAGCCCCCGCTGCTCGACATCCTGCCCATCTACGTCCTCTTCATGCTCGCAAGCCCCTGGGTGATGTCGGTCGGGCTGCGGCGCGGCTGGGCGCCGGTGCTGGCCGTGAGCACCGCGCTGTGGTTCCTGGCGCAGTTCGGGCTCTCGAAGTGGTTCTACGACGCCATCAATACCGTCATCAGCAATCCCATACCCTTCCACGAGACGGGCACCTTCTCGATGTGGGGCTGGCAGTTCCTCTGGGTGCTGGGCCTGTGGATGGGCGCGTCGCGCAACGATCCCGAAGCACCACCCTTCGTCTTCCCGCGCTGGGCGACAGGGGCGGCGGCCGCCATCGCGGTAGTGGGTTTCTGCTGGCGCCACGCGATCGGCCAGGTCCCCTTCGGCGACGGCCTGCCCGAGTGGAACCTGGTGTTCGACAAATGGCAGCTGGGGCCGTTGCGGGTGCTGAACCTGTTCGCGCTGCTCGTGCTGGCGATCCGGTTCGGGCCGCCCCTGGCGGCGCGCATGCCGCGGCCGCGCTGGCTGGAAACCCTGGGCGCCGCCTCCCTGCCGGTGTTCTGCGCCCACCTCGTGGTGGTGCTGCTCGCCATCAGCCTGATGGGGGCACGCTACGACCGGCCGTGGTGGCAGGACATCGCCCTGCTGGCCGTCTGCTTCGCGGCCCTGCACGCCGTGGCGCGGGTCAGCCTGTGGTGGGACAAGGGGCCGGACGAAGATGCGCCGGGCGCCCCGCGCAAACTGCTGCGCCTGCGGCGGCCCCTGCCCCCGGCGCTGTAGCCTGGGGAAACCTCAGGGCCGGGCGCTGGCCCGGATGAGCCCGTCCGTGCCCGGCTGCGCGGCCGTGGCGCCGCCCGCGGGCGCCGCGCCGTCGCCCACGTAGCTGCCGATGATGGTGCGCCAGAGGTCGTAGCCCGCGTCGTTCATGTGCAGGTGGTCGGCCCCGAACAATTCGGTGCGCGGCAGACCCTGCGCATCCAGCATGGGGGTGAAGATGTCGATGAAATCGCTGTTGGGCACCGTGCGCACGTACTGCGCCAGCAGGGCGTTGGCTTCGCGCATGCGCGGCAGCAGCGACAGCCGCAGCGGGCTGGGCTTGATGGAGATGTAGCTGATGCGCGTCTCGGGCAGCGCCTCTCGCACCGAGCGCACGAAGGACTGGAAGCTCTCGAGCACCTGCTCGGGCGTGCGCCCTTCCGCCAGGTCGTTGTCACCCGCATACACCATCACATGGCGGGGCTGGTACTGCAACACGAGGTTCTTCACGAAGTACTGGCAGTCGGCCATGGTCGAGCCGCCGAACCCGCGGTTGATGACCACGGGCAACTGCCGGAAATCCTCGCGCAGATCGGTCCACAGGCGAATGGTCGAGCTGCCGACAAAGAGTACCCCACCCGCCTTCGGCAGGCCCGCCTTGTCCGCCGCTGCGAAGGCGTCCATGCTCGATTGCCAGCGCGCGTAGGGCGCCGGAAGTGTGGCAGCCGCCGAAGGTGCCGGCGTGGGCGCGGCCCAGGCGGCACCGGCCGGCAGGAGCGCTACGCACAGCACGGCCGCGGCAACGCGGCCAGGACGGAAACGGCGGGAAAGGCTCAGGGACATGGACGGGTCACTCCGAGAAAACAGCAGCGTGTGATCGATTGTCCGCCGCAGCATTCCCCGCAGAACACAATTTTTACAAATTGAACCTTATACGTTACAAATTACCGGAGCATTTCCGCATCGCGGTCCGGCCGGGCGCCTGCCCGGGCCACCGCATCGGCCCGGAAGCTCATCCTTGGGCCCATGCCGCTGGCTGTACCCGGGCTGCCCTTCCCAGGGCCGCCGCAGCCACCAGGCCGGCCAGCGCGATGCCGCCGGTCAGGCCCGCCACGGCCGGCCATCCGCCGTGCTGCCAGAACCAGCCGCCCGCAGACCCTGTGACGCTGGAGCCGAGGTAATAGAAGAGCAGATAGAGCGACGCCGCATGGCCCTTGGCCTCGCCGGCCTGCGGCCCCACGGAACCGCTCGCCACGGCATGGCCGATGAAAAAGCCGGTGGTGACCAGCGCGATGCCGGCCACGACCGCAGCCAGCGGCGCGAACAGCGTCAGGCCAACGCCCGCGAGCATGAGCGCGAACCCGGCGGCCAGCAGCCGGTGCCGGCCGAAACGATCGGCCAGGGCGCCTGCGACCGACGAGGACACGATGCCGAAACCGAAGGCCAGGAAGATCAGGCTGGCCTGCGTCTGGCCCAGGTGATAGGGCGCACCCGACACCCGGAAGGTGGCGTAGTTGAACACCGTGACGAAGACGCTGGTTAGCAGGAAGCCGATGGCATAGATGCGCAGCAGCCCCGGATTGCGCAGGTGCCCGGCCCATGCGCGCAGATGGAACTGCGCGTTGATGCCGGGCCGGCGCACGAAGCGGCGCGATGGCGGAAGCAGCCGCAGGAAGCCTGCCGCGGCGGCAAGGCACAGCAGGCCGAGCCCGCCCAGCGCCAGGCGCCACGAGGTGAACTCGGTGACCAGCCCCATCCCCACGCGGCCCACCATGCCGCCGAAGGCCGTGCCGCCCACATAGAGGCCCATGGTGCGCGCAAGGGCAGCGGGCTCGATCTCCTCGGCCAGCCACGCCATGGCCACGGCGGGCACGCCGCCCAGCACCAGCCCTTCCAGCGCCCGGGCCACGAGCAGGCCGTGCCACGTGGGCGCGAGGGCCGCTCCGATCTGCAGCAGCGCCGCGAGCGCCATGGAAGCACACATCAAGCCGCGGCGGCCGAGGGCCTGCGAGAAAGCGCCGGCCAGCACGATGGCGAAGGCCAGCCAGCCCGTGGTGAGCGACAGCGCGAGCGAGCTCTCCGCCGGGCTGACGCCGAAACCCGACGCGAACGCAGGCAGCAGGGGCTGCACCGAATAGATCAGCGAAAAGCTGGCCAGGCCCAGCAGGAACATCGCCAGGCCGGCGCGGCGGTACTCCGGGGTGCCGCGCCGCACCCAGTCGGCATAGGTGGCGCTGCCTTGCGGGGTAGAGGGGGACGGGGGAGTGGCGGCGGCGTCCGGGCTGCCGGAGGACGAAGCGGGAAAGGCGGGGTAAGAGACCATGGACTGCAGGAGGTGACGCAGGTCAATGTAGGGCGCACGACCCCATCTGTCCAATATATGACACCCCATGAAGCCATATGTTCTATAAATGTCGACATGGAACTGCGACACATCCGCTACTTTCTCGCCGTGGCCGAGGAAGGCAACTTCACCCGGGCCGCGGCGCGCCTGGGCATCGGGCAGCCGCCACTGAGCCTGCAGATCCGCGACCTGGAAGCCGAGGTCGGCGCCCCGCTCTTCCACCGCGTCCCCCACGGCGCCGAACTGACGGAGGCCGGCAGGGCCTTCCTGGAAAAGGTGCAGCCATTGCCGGCGCAGGCCACCCAGGCACTGCAGGCGGCCCGGCGGGCAGCCCGTGGCGAGACCGGTCAACTGCAGCTGGGTTTCACCGGCACGGCGGCATTCAATCCCCTGGTTCCGGCCTGCATCCGGGCGTTCCGCCACGCCTTCCCCCAGGTGGAGCTGCGCCTGGTGGAGGCGAATTCGGTGGCGCTCGCCACGGCACTGCTGGAGGGACGCATCGATGCCGCCGTACTGCGCCCTTCCCTTTCCGATCCGGCCGCGCTCGCGGTGCAACCGCTGGTGGAAGAGCCGCTCGTGGCCGCATTGCCTGCCGACCACGCCTGCGCCCGCGGACGCGGCGGACTGGCGCTGCAGGCCTTGCGGGATGACCCGTTCATCCTCACCCCGCGCGCGGTGGGCATCAGCCTGCACGACGCGGTGCTGGACGCCTGCCGCGCCGCCGGCTTCGAGCCCGCGCAGGGCCAGCCCGCGCCGCAGATCGCGTCCATCCTGTCGCTGGTCTCGGCGGAAGTGGGGGTCTCGCTGGTGCCCGCCTGCATGCGCCAGCTCAGCGTGCGCGGCGTGGCCTTCCGCCCGCTGCGCACTCCCGCGCCGCGCGTGGGCCTGGCCGTGGCGCACCGTGCCGCGCGGCCGCCGGAAACGGCCCTGCAGTTCGCGGCCATCGCCCGGCGCGTGGCGGCAGGCCCGGGGCGGCCGGAGTGAGGCACGCGGGCGCAGGCGCCCTGCCCCGCGCCGCGCTCACTGCGGCTGGAAGCCGCTTTCGCGGATGATGCGCGTCCAGGCCTGGGTGTAGGCGCGCTCGCGCGCCGTGAGCTGCTGCGGGGTCATCGGCGTGACCGTGAGGCCCATGGCCACCAGTTGCTCCCGCACGTCGGCACGGGCCAGCACCTTGGCGAGGGCTTCCGAGAACTGCTGCACGGCCTTCGCGGGCGTACCGGCCGGGGCGTAGAAACCGTAGTAGGGAAGATCCTCGAACCCCTTCAGGCCCAGTTCACCGAAGGTGGGCACATCGGGCAGCGCGGCCTGCCGCCGGTCGCCCAGCACCGCCACGATGCGGATCTTGCCGGCCTTGTGGTTCTCCAGGAAGTCCGGCACCGACCCGACGCCCGCCGCGATCTGGTTGCCCAGCATGTCGCCGATCATGGGCGCGCTGCCCCGGTAGGGCGCGGACACCAGGTCGAGCCGGTAGCGCTCGCCGAGCAGCTTCACCAGGAACTCGGGCGTGGAGGCCGGCGCGGGAATGCCCACCGCGCTCTTGCCGCCCTGCGATTTCACCCAGGCCACGTACTCGTCGAAGCTGCGGGCCGGCGTGCCGCCCGATACGGCGAAGGCGTTGACGAAGGTGGCCACGCCGCCCACGCCGATGAAGTCGTGCGCGGGATCGAACCCCGGGTGCTTCACCACCTGCGGCAGGATGGAGATGGTGTGGTCGTGCGTGAGGAAGACGGTGCTGCCATCGAGCGGGGACGTCTTGAGCACCTGTGCGGCGATCTGGCCGCCGGCGCCGGGCCGGTTCTCCACCACCACCGGCACGCCGAGCACGTCCTTGAGCTTGTCGGCCAGCAGCCGCGCGATCGCGTCCGAGCCGCCGCCGGGCGGGAAGCCCACCAGGATGCGCAGCGTCTTGCCGGCCTGCGCCCGGGCCGCGAGGGGTAGGCCCGCTGCCAGCGCGGCGCCGGCAAGGGAGGCATGGGAGAGCAGGCGGCGGCGGGACAGGGTCATGGCGGGGCTCCGGTCAGGAAGAAAACGACGTGTTCAGCCCAGGCGAGCGCGGTGGCGCGCCAGCTGGGTACGCACCTGCGCGGGCGCCGTGCCGCCCAAAGTGTTGCGGGCGTTCAGCGATCCGCGCAGGCTGAGGGCGTCGAACACGTCCTTCTCGATGGCCGGGTGGAAACCCTGCAGCACCGTGAGCGGCAGCTCGGACAGGTCCACGCCGTGGGACGTGGCGGCCTTCACGGCATGGGCCACGGTTTCATGGGCGTCGCGGAACGGCAGGCCCTTCTTGACGAGGTAGTCGGCCAGGTCGGTGGCCGTGGCGTAGCCCTTCTGCGCGGCCTGCTCCATGGCCTGCGGATTGACGGTGATGCCGCCCTCCTTTTTGCCGGTGGCCGGGTCGGGCTGGCCGCCGACCATCTCGGCGAAGATGCGCAGCGTGTCCTTGAGCGTATCGACGGTGTCGAACAGCGGCTCCTTGTCTTCCTGGTTGTCCTTGTTGTAGGCCAGGGGCTGGCCCTTCATCAGCGTGATGAGGCCCATCAGGTGGCCCACCACGCGGCCGGTCTTGCCGCGCGCCAGCTCGGGCACGTCGGGGTTCTTCTTCTGCGGCATGATGGACGAGCCGGTGGTGAACCGGTCGGCGATCCGGATGAAGCCGAAGTTCTGGCTCATCCAGATGATGAGCTCCTCGGACAGGCGGCTCACGTGCACCATGCACAGGCTGGCGGCGGCCGTGAATTCGATGGCGAAGTCGCGGTCGCTCACGGCGTCCAGGCTGTTCTGGCACACGCCCTCCATGCCCAGCGTGCGCGCCACGCGCTCGCGGTCCAGCGGGTAGGTGGTGCCGGCCAGCGCGGCGCTGCCCAGCGGCAGCACGTTGGTGCGGCGGCGCACGTCCTGCATGCGCTCGGCGTCGCGGGCGAACATTTCCACGTAGGCCAGCATGTGGTGGGCAAAGCTCACGGGCTGGGCGACCTGCAGGTGGGTGAAGCCGGGCAGGATCACGTCCACGTTCTGTTCGGCCACGTCCACCAGGGAGCGCTGCAGTTCCGTGAGCAGGTCGGCGATCAGGTCGATCTCGCCGCGCAGCCAGAGGCGCACGTCGGTGGCGACCTGGTCGTTGCGGCTGCGGCCGGTGTGCAGGCGCTTGCCGGCATCGCCCACCAGCTGGGTCAGGCGGGCCTCGATGTTGAGGTGCACGTCTTCCAGGTCGAGCTTCCATTCGAAGGCGCCCGACTCGATTTCCTGGGTGATCGTGGCCATGCCGCGCTGGATGGCGGCGTGGTCCTGGGCGCCGATGATGCCCTGGGCCGCGAGCATCTCGGCATGCGCCAGGCTGCCTGCGATGTCGGCCTGCCACAGGCGCTTGTCGAAGAACACGCTCGACGTGTAGCGCTTGACCAGATCGCTCATGGGTTCGGAAAACAGGGCCGACCAGGCCTGGGCCTTGGTGGCGAGCTGGTCTTGGGAAGGTTGCGCGGAAGGGCTGGAGGACATGGAGGGCAATAATCCGGAGGTTTCGGCCACCCGGAACGCCCGGATGCCGCGATGCAAGAGACCCAAATTTTATCGACCCGGCCCCAGCCCCTGGCAGAGTCCCCTCCGGAGGGCCTCGGCGGACGCGCGCTCGTCTTCGACGCATGCCATGTCGGCGTGGTGCTGCGCGCCGTGCTTTTCGTGGAGATCGTGCTCGGCGTGGGCGCGATGTACGGCGCCGACGGCCCGGCCGCCTGGCTGGCCCGGCTGTCGCTGCTGACCGGCGGAGCGCTGCCGGCCACCCTGGCCTGGCTGGTCACGGCCTGCAGCCTCAAGACCCTGCTGCAGCGCCTGCCCGTGGCGCTGCAATACGCGGCCGGCGTGGGGCTGGGGGCGCTGGCCGGCCTCTACGCCTGCGGCATGCTGGTGCTGGTCGGCGTGCCCATGGAGGCACCGTGGCTCGCCAGCGCCGCGAGCGGGGCGCTGCTGTCGGCACTGCTCGTGGCGGCGCTGGTGCTGCGCGCCCGCGCACGCACGCCGGCCGCCACCACCGCGCGGCTCGGCGAACTGCAGGCGCGCATCCGGCCGCACTTCCTTTTCAACACCCTCAACAGCGCCATCGCGCTGGTGCGCGACGAGCCAGCCAAGGCCGAGGCGCTGCTGGAAGACCTGAGCGACCTGTTCCGCCATGCCCTGGTGGAACAGGGCGACTCCGCGACGCTGGGCGAGGAGATCGTGCTCGCGCGGCGCTACCTCGCCATCGAGGAAGTGCGCTTCGGGGAGCGCCTGCGCGTGCAATGGCTGCTCGATCCGCGCACGGACGGCGCCCGGCTGCCACCCCTGCTGCTGCAGCCGCTCGTGGAAAACGCCGTCAAGCACGGGGTGGAGCCCTCCGCGCAGGGCGGCAAGCTGCGCGTGAGTACCGAACTGCGCGGCAGCCGCGCCGTGGTCACCATCACCAACACGGTGCCGCCCGGCGGGACCCGCGCGGGCGATCACACGCCCCGCGGCCACGGCATCGCCCTGGCCAACGTGCGCGACCGGCTGCGCCTGCTGCACGATGTGCAGTGCGACTTCTCGGCGGGCATGCACAATGGCTTCTACCGGGTGCGCATCTCCCTGCCGGCGCATGCCTGACGCCCGCCATCGCGACCGATACCACCTCCTTGCGGCTCCCATGCACATCCTCATCGTGGACGACGAAGCCCTGGCCCGCAGCCGCCTGCGCACGCTGTTGTCCGACAGTGGCGGGCATACCCTGGCCGAAGCGGCGAATGCCGCCGAAGCGCTGCAGTTGCTGCGCGCGCCGGGCGGGCGGCCCTTCGACACCGTGCTGCTCGACATCCACATGCCCGGCCAGGACGGGCTCTCCCTGGCGCATGCGCTGCGCGCCCTGGCCAGCCCTCCCGCCATCGTCTTCGTGACGGCGCACGCCGACCATGCCGTGAGCGCCTTCGAGCTGGATGCGGCGGACTACCTCACCAAGCCCGTGCGCGCCGAGCGCCTGCAGCAGGCGCTGGCCAAGGCCCAGCGTGCCGCCGCCCGGCCCCCTGCAACTGCCCCGGCCCCCGCGGACACGGAGGCGCTGCTGATCCAGGACCGGGGCCGCACCGAGCGTGTACCGCTGGACGAGGTGGTCTATGTCAAGGCCGAGCTCAAGTACCTCACCGTCCGCACGGGCACGCGCAGCTACATCCTGGACGGCGCGCTGAGCGAACTGGAAGCGCGTTATCCATCCCGCTTCCTGCGGGTGCACCGCAACGCGCTGGTCGCCCGGCGCGCGCTGCGCTCCATCGAGAAGCACTACGACCCGGTGGAAGGCGAAGGCTGGGCCGTGCGCATGCACGGCCTGCCGGAACTGCTGTCCGTGTCGCGCCGGCAGGTATCCGCCGTCCGCGAAGCGCTGGCGGGCTGAGCCGGTGCCGGCGGCCACGGGCCGCGCAGGGCGTTCCTCGGCGCCATCCAACGAGAAATTACACAGCAACCATCTTGAATGACTAGCTCAAAGACGCTCAGCAAAGTCATCGCGCCAGGGCGACCTGGTGCGAGCGATCGCGTTCAGGATGACCAGCAGCTTGTGCATGCATGCCACGAGGGCGACCTTCTTGGCTTTGCCCGCGGCCAGCAGCTTGGCGTAGAACACCTTGAGGACGGGGTTGAAGCGCGTGCCGACCAAGGCTGCGACGTAGAGCACGCGCCGCACGTCGGCGCGGCCACCGAAGATGTGGCGCTGGCCCCTGAGCGTGCCCGAGTCTCGGTTCATGGGCGCCAGACCGACCAGGGCCGTGATCTGCTTGCGATTGAGCTGGCCGAGTTCGGGAAGTTGCGCCAGCAGCGTGCAGGCGGTCGTCGGCCCCACGCCCTTGACCGAGGTCAGCAGTTTGGCCAGGTCGGCGTGGTGAGTCTGGACATGCGCCTTGAGCTCGTCATCGACATCGTGCAATTGCGCCGCGATGGCATCCATGATCGCCAGGATGCTGGGCTTGGCCTTGCGGTGGGCCACGCCCAGGCGCTGGCGCTCGGACACCAGCATGGCCACCAGTTGCCTGCGGCGCACCACCAGGGCCGTGAGCTCGCGGCGCTCGTCGTCGGCCAGGGCACGAGGCTGGTGGCCTTGCGCATCGAGCATCGAGGCAAAGCTGCGCAGAGCTTGCGCGTCGATGCGGTCGGTCTTGGCCAGCTTGCCCACGCAGCGCGCGAAGTCGCGTGCCTGGCGAGGGTTGACCACCGACACGTGCAAGCCCGCGCCCGCCAAGGCCAGCGCGAGGTCTTGCTCATAGCCGCCGGTGGCCTCCATCAGGATGAGCCTGGGCGCCAGCGGTGCGAGCCATTGGCACAGCTGGGCATGGCCGGCTTCGTCGTTGGCCAGATTGAGCGTCTGCAGTTCGCCCGTGACAGCCACTTCGAAGCTGTTCTTGGCGATATCGATGCCCACGTAGACGAGTTCACTCATAGCGGTTCTCCAACTCCCAGCCTTACGAATACGAAATGTGTTCGGTCAACCATTCGGGATGCGGCAGAACAAAGGGACCACCACCGTGCGCCCTGGGCTGTCATTCGAGCTCGCGCTCGCAGGAGACACAGGCTGCGCGGCGGTGAGTCAACCCGTTCAGTGGCCAAGGCCGGCCGGCCTGCCTTGACGACTGAAGTTTGAACCAACTGAGACATATAAGGAGACAGGCATGACGATCCCACGAGAAAGCCCCCGGAAACACCTGCGGTTGCACGCCGCACTGCACGCCCTCGCCTGCGCTGCCGCGCTGTGCACGGGCGCCACGGCGGCGGCGCAGGCCGGAGCACCAGCACAGGCGCCGGAGTCCGGCCCACCGTCTGCAACTCCGGCCCGGCCGGCCGCAGCCCCACCCCGCGACGAGTTCTTCTGGCTCGGCGAGATCAACAAGGCATCGGCCGTCATCAACATCGACCAGGGCCTGCTCGACAAGTCCCTGGCGCCGCTGGTCCACGACAGCATCAGCAAGGTGCTGGCCGACGGCAACCGGCCCGGCGGCAAGCGGCCCCGGCTGGTGATCACTTTCGAGCCCCTGCTCATCGAGGCCGCGGGTCCGCAGATCACGCTGCTGCACGCCGGCCGCTCCAGCCAGGACATGCTCTCCACCGTGCGCGCGGCCATGCTGCGCGACCAGATGCTGCAGCTGGCCGAGGCGCTGAACCAGACGACGGCCACCATGGTCCGGCTGGCCGACAGGCACCAGGCCACCGTGGTGCCCAACTACACGAACGGCGTGGCCGCGCAGCCCAACAGCTACGGCCACTACCTGCTGGGCCTGGCCAGCGGCCTGGACCGCGATGCGCAGCGCATCCGCGAGGCCTATGCCCGCATCGACCGCTCGCCCATGGGCACCACGGTGCTCAACGGCACGAGCTGGCCGCTCGACCGCCAGCGCATGGCGGACTACCTGGGCTTTTCCGCCACGGTGGACAACGCCTACGACGCCGCACAGGTCTCGGCCGTGGACCAGCCGGTGGAGGCCGGCGCCATCGTCATGGCGATCGCCCTGCATGCCGGCACCTTCATCGAGGACGTGATGACGCAGTACGCGCAGCCCCGCCCTTGGATCCTGCTGCAGGAAGGCGGCGGCAACACTTACGTGTCGAGCGCGATGCCGCAAAAGCGCAACCCCGGCCTGCTCAACGCCACGCGCCGCGACGCCTCGCAGGCCCTGACGCTGGGCATGGGCGCGGCCATCCAGGCGCACAATATCCCGCCCGGCATGCAGGACCCCAAGGAAGCGCGCAACAACACCGCCATGGTGCAGAGCGCGATCGACGTGCTGCGCCAGTGGGACCGCATCCTGGGCGCGCTGGTCATCGACCCGCAGCGCGCACTCGAGGAATTGAACAGCGACTGGACCGCCTCGCAGGAACTGGCCGACGTGCTGATGCGCAAGTACCGGCTGCCCTTCCGCGTGGGCCACCATTTCGCGTCGGAGGTGGTCGAGTACGCCAAGGCGAAGGACATCAAGCCGCTGGACTTCCCCTACGCCGAGGCGCGCCGCATCTATGCGGAATCGGTGCACGGCTCGGAATTCCCCGCGCAACTGCCCATGGACGAGGCCGAGTTCCGCGCCACGCTGGACCCGGTGGCCATCGTCCGCCACCGCGCGACAGCCGGCGGCCCCCAGCCAGCGGAAATGGCCCGCATGCTCAAGGCCGCCCAGGCCCGCGTGGAACAGCAATCGGCCTGGATAGCCGCGCAGCGCGCCCGCATCGGCAGCAGCCTCGCCCGCCTGGACCGCGACTTCGACCGCCTCGCCCCCCGCTGACCTCAGCGCATAGCCGCGTCGCGGCCAAGCGCGCCAGGCCGCGGACCAGGAAATGGTTGCCGCCCTCAAGCAGTGGGCGCGGCCCAGGCCAGCAGCAGCCAAGCAAGGGCCGCCCCGCAGCGAGGGCTGCGTCCCTCCCCCACCCGCCATGCGCAGCATGGCGAGAGAGGGGAGGGAAGCGGCGAAGCCGCTCAGGGAGGGTTCTCTAGTGCGCGTGCGCCATCCCGCTCACCAGCGTGACCACCACCATGCCGCCCAGCAGCCACGCGATCTGCGCCAGGGTCTGTTTGGCCGTCAGGCGCTTCTGCAGCTGGGGGATGAGGTCGGCCAGGGCCACATAGACGAAGCTGCTGGACGCAATGGCCAGGAAATACGGCAGCCAGTCCTGCAGCTCGCCCACCAGGAAGTAGCCCACCACGCCCCCGAGCGCGGTGACCGCGCCGGCCAGGGACACCTTGACCAGGGCCGCACGCCGGTCGCCGCTGGACTGGCGCAGCACCACCAGGTCACCCATGTGGTGCGGCACTTCATGGGCCAGGACGGCCAGCGCGGCGATGGCGCCCAGGCGCAGGTCGGCCAGGAAGGCGGAGGCGATCAGGATGCCGTCGCCGAAGCAGTGCACGCTGTCGCCCGTGAGCAGGGCCCAGCCGCCGGAGCCGCGATGGGAATGGGAATGGGCATGCCCGCCGTCGCCGCCATGCGCGTGGGCGTGGTGCCCGTGGCCATGTCCATGGTGGGTGTGTCCATGGGCGTGCACGTGCCCTCCTCCCGCACCTGGGTCGTCGTTGGCAGGCCCCACGCCGTGCTCGTGGCCGTGGTGCCAGAGTTCCGCCTTGTCCAGCAGGAAGAAGAAGACCAGCCCCACCAGCAGCGTGGCGAAGAGTTCGTGCGCGCCGGCCTGGCTCTCGAAGGCCTCCGGCAGCAGGTGCATGAAGGCCGTGGCCAGCAGCGCGCCGGCCGCGAAGCTCAGCAGGTGCCGCGGGCCGATGCCCGAGCGGCCGTCCCCCCAGCCGGCCCGCATGAGCAGGGCGGCCACCCACACGCTGCCGATACCCGCGGCCAGGGTGGCCAGGATGATTGCGATCAAAGTCATAGCTGTACGCGCTCGATTCTCGAAAACGAAAAAAGCCCCGAAGGGCTTTGCTGCGGGACGCGGCGCCCGGCGGGGCGGCGCATCAGCCCACGCCGTGCACCTTGAACCACGCCAGCGCGCGCTTCCATCCGTCCTCGGCGGCTTCCTTGCGGTAGCTGGGCCGGTAGTCGGCATGGAACGCATGCGGCGCGTCAGGGTACACCACGAACTCCGACGCCTTGGCGGCGGCGGAGCCGTTCTTGAGGGCCGCTTTCATCTTATCAATCGTGTCAAGAGGGATTCCGGTGTCTTTGTCGCCATAAAGGCCGAGCACCGGCGCCTTGAGGATGGGAGCGATGTCCACCGGGTGCTTGGGCGTGAGCTCGCTCGCCTGCCCCACCAGCCGGCCGTACCATGCCACGCCGGCCTTGACCGGGCCGTGGGCCGCATAGAGCCAGGTGATGCGCCCGCCCCAGCAGAAGCCCGTGATACCCACTTTGGAGAGATCGCCGCCATGGTCGCCGGCCCATTTCACGGTCGCGTCGAGGTCGGCCAGCACCTGGGCGTCGGGCACCTTGGAGACGACCTCGCTCATGAGCCTGGAGATTTCGGTGTACTGCGAGGGGTCCCCCTGGCGCACGAACATTTCCGGGGCGATGGCCAGATAGCCCGCCTTCGCGAAGCGGCGGCAGGTGTCGGCGATGTACTCGTGCACGCCGAAGATCTCCTGGATCACCAGCACCACGGGCAGCCCCGTCTTGCCGGCGGGCGCGGCGCGGTAGGCCGGCACCTTGAAGCCATTGACGTCGATCTCGACCTTGCCCGCCACCAGCCCGTCGGACGGCGTGTGGATGGCCGTCTGCGCCATCACCGGCATCGCCGCGGCGGCATAGCCCACGCCGAAGCCCGCGCCCAACGCCACGCGCATGGCGGTGCGGCGGCTGGCGCCGGCGTCGCTGGATTTGCCGGGCAGCAGGGCATCGAAATCTTTCCTGAGGTCGTCATGCAGCATGGAAGCTCCTGTGAAAAGAGGAAATGGGAACGCAGGGTCCGGAAGACTGGGCAGTCTATGTGAGCGCGCGGACGATTGCACGGGATGGATTGCTGGACAGCATTCAAATTTCTGTATTGACAGAAATTACCGAAGCAATAGACTCCATCCCATGCAACTGACCGACACCGCCCGCCGCTTCATCGTCCACTGGGGCGAAATGGGCACCGCCTGGGGCGTCAACCGCACCGTCGCCCAGATCCACGCCCTGCTCTTCTTCCACGGCCGGCCATTGCATGCGGAAGACATCTGCGAGACCCTCGGCGTCGCCCGGTCCAACGCGAGCAACAGCCTGAAGGAACTGCTCAACTGGCACCTGATCCGCGTCACCCACGTCCTGGGCGACCGGCGCGACTATTTCGAGACCTCCACCGACGTCTGGGAGCTGTTCCGCACCATCGTGCGCGAGCGCAAGGAGCGCGAGTTCGAGCCGACGGTGCGCATGCTGCGCGAACTGGCGAGCCGTCCCGAGATGGCAGCCGAAGCCCCCGATGCGCAGGACCGTGTGCGTGAAACCCTGCGCCTGATGGAATCGCTGGACCTCTGGACGGAAGAGATGCTCCGGCTCACGCCCTCCACCCTCGAGAAGGTGCTGCGCCTGGGTGCCAGCGTGCAGAAGTTCGTGCGCGGCGATGAAGCCGCGTCCCGCGGCAAGCGCTCCCCGGCAGGTCCACCGCCTCCGGGCACGCCCGCCACCTGAGTTCTGCCAGGCCATCGGCTCCCCTACCCTTTTGCGCCCCGCCATTTCACTTCGTACAGAAATTTAAAAAGCAGAGAAAACCCAACGGCAGCCAACCATCTTCAAGGAGCCCGCCATGACCACCGACCCGCAAGCCCTCTATCCCCTCACCCTCTACTTCGATTCCCGCTGCCAGCTCTGCAATGCGGAGATGACCAACCTGCGCCTGCGCGACCGGGCCGGGCTGCTGCGGTTCGCGGACGTGTGGGCAGCCGGCTTCGAAGGCCCGCCGGGTACCACGCACGAGCAATTGCTGACGCTGATCCATGCCCGCACCGCGGATGGCCGGGTGCTGCGCGGCGTGGAGGTGTTCCGCCGCGCCTACGAGGCCGTGGGCCTGGGCTGGGTCATGGCAGCCACGCGCCTGCCGGTGCTGGGCCCGCTCGCGGACCGGCTCTATCCGGTGCTGGCGCGCAACCGCTACCGCCTGCCGCGCTGGCTGGTCGGCGGCCTGTTCGAGCGCGCGAGCCGGCGCGCGGCCCTGCGGCGGTGCGCCCCCGGCGACCGCTGCGACCTCTGAGGAGATCCACCATGCAAGTCCTCATCACCGGCGCGACCGGGTTCATCGGCAGGCACGTCGCCGCCCGGCTGCGCGCGGACGGTCACACCGTCCACGAAGGCGTTTCCCCGCGCCACGGCCGGCGCGATGCCGGACAGGTGCCCATGGATTTCGCGCGCGATACCGATCCCGCCGCATGGCTGCCCCGACTCGCGGGCATCGACGCGGTGGTCAACGCCGTCGGCGTGCTGCGCGACAGCCCCGGCCGCCCTATCGATGCGCTGCACCGCGATACCCCGATCGCGCTGTTCCAGGCCTGCGCCCAGGCCGGCGTGCGGCGCGTGGTGCAGATCTCCGCGCTGGGCGTGGACCGCAGCGAGACGCGCTATGCCCGCACCAAGCGCGGCGCGGACACGTTCCTGCTGGGCCCGGTGCAGGGAGCGGCCCCGGCGCCTTCCGCCTGCGTGCTGCGGCCCAGCATCGTGTTCGGCCGCGGCGGCGCGAGCAGCGCACTCTTCATGAACCTGGCGCGGCTGCCCGTGGTGGTCCTGCCGCGTCCCGTGCTGCAGGCCCGCGTCCAGCCCGTGGCCGTGCACGACCTCGCCGATGCCGTGGCCGCGCTGCTGGGCCCGGTCCAGGACCGCCAGGGCATCATCGAATGCGCGGGCCCGGAGGCCGTGCCCATGGCCGGGCTGGTCGCCAGCCTGCGTGCCCAGTGCGGACACGGGCCGGCCCATGTGGCGGCGCTGCCGGACGCGCTCAGCCGGCTGAGCGCACGGCTCGGAGACCGCGTGCCGGCCTCGCCCTGGTGCAGCGAGAGCCTGGCGATGCTGGGCAGCGACAACACCGCCGATCCCGCGCCGCTGCGCAGCCTCCTGGGCCGCGAGGCCGTGCATTACCGGGACCTGGTCGCCCGCGCCTGGAGGCAGCCATGACGGGGCGCGCACCACCATCGTCCGCAGGACCTCGCGAACGGGGCTGGCTGCGCGCGAGCCTCGTGGCCGTCTGGCTGGGTACCGCGGTCGCCAGCGTGGCGGAGTTCCATGGCCAGAGTCGCGACCTGCTGGTGGCCGCCGGGATGCAGAACACCCTGCTCATGCAGGCCATCATTGCCGCCGGCATCGCCGCGGACCTGGCCGTCGGCGCATGGCTGTGGTGGCGGCCGGGCCGCCCCGCCTATGCCGCGGCCCTGCTGCTCATGGGCGCAATGACCGTGATCGCCACCCTCCTGCTGCCCGGGCTGTGGCTCGATCCACTGGGCCGGCTGCTCAAGAACATTCCGATCGCGGCCATCCTGCTCGTGCTCTGGCATACGGAAGAGAGACGTCCATGAATTCGTACCTGGTCCTCAAGTGGGTGCACATCCTCTCCAGCGTACTGCTGGTGGGCACGGGATTCGGCTCGGCCTTCTACCTGTTCCTCGCCAACCGCAGCGGCAGCGTGCAGGCCCAGGCCGTGGTGGCGCGGCTCGTGGTGCGCGCGGACACCTGGTTCACCACGCCGGCGGGAATCGTGCAGCCGGTCAGCGGCGTGGCACTGGCCCACATGGCCGGCTGGCCGCTGTCCACGCCGTGGATCGCCGCGTCCCTGGGTCTGTACGTGGTCGCGGGCCTGTGCTGGCTGCCCGTGCTGTGGCTGCAGTGGCGCATGGCCGCCATGGCGCGCGACGCGGCGGAGCGCGGCACCGCACTGCCGGAAGACTACCGCCGCCATGCACGCTGGTGGGAGGCGCTGGGCTACCCGGCCTTCATCGCCATGCTTGCGATCTACTACATGATGGTGGCCAAGCCGGCGCTCTAGGGCCTGTTAACGCTATGCAAGGGGATCGCGTTGCTTCGCGAAGGGGCTGGGTGCAAGGCGCCTGGGCGTAGCAAGGCCGGGGCCTTGCAAGCACGGGCAACGCTGCAAGCGGCCCCTTCGCGAAGCAACCCGAAGGGAAGCCCATCACAGCCCGCCCCCCGGCGTTGCGCTCCTTGTACGTGTGGACACACGCACGGCGTCGCGCGCCTTGATGGGCGGGCTGTGATGGGCTTCGCGACCCCTTGCATAGCTTTAACAGGCCCTAGGGTTGAAGTTCCCGGCCGCCGCGGGGCGGCTGCGGATAGGCTTCGCGGGCCAGTGCATCGGCCAGCACGCGGGCCGGGTCCAGCAGTGCCGCACCCGCGCCGGCCTCGTCCAGGGCCAGGGGGATTTCCGTGCAGCCCATCACGATCACTTCGGCGCCGCCGGCATCGCGCAGCGCCTGCGCCACTTCGCTGAAGCACTGGCGCGCCAGCGCCATGTCGCCAGCCTTCACGCCCTCGTAGATGCCCTGCATGAGCCGCTCGCGGCCGGCCTCGTCCGGCTCCAGGCAGTCGATGCCGGCCTGCTCCAGCGCCCGCCGGTACAGGCCGCTGCGATAGGTGCCCTGGGTGGCCAGCAGGCCCACGCGCCGGCGGCCCTGGGCGTGCAGCAGCGCCGCCACTTCGCGCGGCATGTGCAGCACGGAGAGCTGCGGGAACCGCTCCTGCAGCAGCCGATGCCAGGCGTGCGCGGTATTGCAGGCAATCGCCACCGCACGGGCGCCCAGCGCGGCCAGGCGGCCGGTGGCCTGCAACAGGGCATCGCCCGGCTGGTGGGCGCCGGGCCGGGGATCGTCCAGCGCCGCCGTGCGGTCCGGCACCGGCACCTGGGCCAGCCAGTGCTCGGGGTAGGCCTGGTCGCGCACGGCGATGCCCAGCGCCTGCATGCGCGCCGTGCAGGCCTCGACGAACAGGCGCGCGAAGTCCGCGCCGGCCGCCGGCCCCATGCCGCCCAGGATGCCGACGGTGCGCGGCGGTTCCACGCCCGCCGCCTGCCCTGCCGGCTGCGTCATACCGCGGGCTTGTCGCTCTGCGCCGTGAGGTTGTCGCGCAACTCCTTCGACATGGGCAGGCCCAGTGCCTGGCCCTTGGGCGGGATGGGCGAGAGGAACCACTTGTTGTAGAGCTTCTCGAATTCACCGGACTTCATCATGCCGCCGATCACGCCGTTGACCAGCGCCTGGAACTGCGGGTCGTCTTTGCGCAGCATGCAGGCATAGGGCTCGACCTGCAGCGCATCGCCGACCACATCCCATTCGGCGGGGTTGGTCGCGTTGGCCTTCAGCCCGAAGAGCAGGATGTCATCCATGGCGAAGGCCAGCGCGCGGCCCGTGTCCACCAGCAGCATGGAGTCGTTGTGGTCCTTGCCCAGCACGATGTCCATGTCGAGGTTGTTGTCCCGGTTGTACTTGCGGATCACCTGCGCGTTCGTGGTGCCGGTGGTGCTGGCCACGGTCTTCTTCGCGAGGTCTGCGTAGTTCCTGATGCCCCAGGATTTCTTCACCAGCAGCCGCGTGCCCGTGTAGAAGTAGTTGACGGCGAACTGCACGTCCTTGGCGCGGGCGGTGTTGTTGGTGGTGGAGCCGCACTCCAGGTCCACCGTGCCATTGGTCACCAGCGGAATGCGGTTCTGCGAGGTCACGGCCTGCAGCTCGACCTTGATGTCGGGCTTGTTCAGCTTCTTTTTCACCGCGTCCACCACCGCGTTGGAGATGTCCACCGAGAACCCGATGGGCGCCCCTGCGCCGGCCAGGTAGCTGAAGGGCACCGACGACTCGCGGTAGGCGAGCGTGATCTTGCCGCTGTCCGCGATCTTCTTCAGGGTGTCGGCCTGCGCGGCGGCGCCGGCCATCAGGCCGCAGGCCAGCAGCGCGGCGGAGCAGAGGGTGGTTTTCATGGAAGCTCCTTGTCGGATCGGATGATCGGGGTGGGAAAAGGCGGTACGCAGTCCGCGCCGCGCGGCGACTCGTGCGGTGAGCCTGCAGCCGGCACTGTAGGAACACGGTGGAGGATTGAACAATTCATTCCACGCCGCATGCCATGTCGAAAAGTTATGCCTGCATAGGGGTCAACCCCTACCAGTAGCAAGAGCCACGCCCGGCAGCGCCATGCACCACGCCCCGCTCCGGTGCATAACCTGGCGGCATGGACGGCGATCCGATCGGCATTGTCCAAGCCGCCTGCGCGCTTCTACAGTGCCCGCGGATGGAACGGAACGGATCGGAATCGATATGCATGCATGTGTGATGGGTGCCGGCATCGTGGGGCTGGCCACGGCCTATGCGCTGGAGCGGCAGGGGTGGCAGGTGACGGTGATCGACCAGGGCCCGGTGGGTGGCGGTGCCAGCGGCGGCAACGGCGCGCAGCTGAGCTACAGCTATGTGCAGCCGCTGGCGGACGCCTCGGTATGGGGGCAATTGCCCAAACTGCTCTTCTCGCCGGACTCCCCGCTCAAGCTGCGGCCGCAGTGGAGCATGCGCCAGTGGCGCTGGGGCGCGGCGTTCCTCGCGGCCTGCAACGACGCGACGTCCCGCCGCACCACCGGCACGCTGCTGGAGCTGGCTGCGCGCAGCCGGCAGGCCTTCGAGCTCATGCGCGAGCGCGAGGGGCTGGATTGCGATTTCAGCCGCACGGGCAAGCTCGTCGTGTACCGGTCGCGCGAGGCACTGGCCGGCGGTGAACGGCAGATGGCGCTGCAGCGCGCGTGGGGCTGCGAGCAGGAGTCGGTGTCCGCTGCCCGCTGCGTGGAGCTGGAACCCGCCCTGGCCCACGACGCGGACCACATCGCCGGCGCCATCCACACGCCCAGCGAATGCGCCGCCGACTGCCAGAAAGTCTGCGACGGCCTGCACACGCTGCTCGCCGCGCGCGGCGTGCGCTTCCTGCTGGGCTCTCAGGTGGCGGGATTCACGCGCGGCGCGGACGGCGCGGTCACCACAGTGCATGTGCGCTCCGGCGCATCGGGCGCGGAAACCCCGGTGGCCGCGGACCAGTTCGTGCTGGCCCTGGGCAGCGCGAGCGCGTCCTGGGCGGCCCGCCTGGGCATCCACGTGCCCGTCTATCCGCTCAAGGGCTACAGCATTACGGTGGACGCGCCCGAGACCGCGGGATGGGCACCCCGGGTGAACGTGACCGATGCGGCCCGCAAGGTGGTGTTCGCGCGGCTGGGCAACCGCCTGCGCGTAGCCGGCATGGCGGAACTCGTGGGCGACGACCGGAGCATTCCCGCGGACCGCATCGAGCGCCTGCGCGCCACCGTGGCCGCGGTGCTGGGCCACGACCCCGACACGGGCGCCGGCCTGCACCCCTGGACCGGCATGCGCCCCGCCACCCCCACCGGCCTGCCCGTCGTGGGCCGCAGGCCGGGTGGTCCGCGCAACCTGTGGCTGCACACCGGGCATGGGGCGCTGGGCTTCACCCTGTCCTTCGGCACGGCGGAGCAGCTCGCACACGCCATGGCAGGCGAACGCCAGGCCGCACAGGCCGCGCGAACCGCCTGAAGCGGTCAGGCGCCGGGCGCCGGGGCCGGCAGCCCTCCCGCGCCGCCCTGCAGCGTTTCGACGGCGGCATCCCGCATGCAGCGCACCATGGCCTCGGCCAGCAGGGACGCCGGGCGATGGGGCATGCGCAGCGCCTTGACCGGCACGGCGATGCGCGGCAACAGCTCCAGCACATTCACCCGCGCCGGGTCTGCGGACGCGGCGGTGCAGGCGTCCACCAGTGCCACCCCCAGCCCATGGTGCGCGAGCGCCAGGGCGGCATGGTAGGTCTGCACCGTGATGGCGGAAGCGAGCCCCACTTCCGCCTCCCTGCACGCGTGGTTCACCATGGTGCCCAGCGGATCGTTCAGCCCCAGCCGCACCACCGGCACGCCGGCCAGATCCGCCAGATGCACCGAGCCCCGCGCCACGAGCGCCGCATCGAGCAGGCCGCGCGGCGCGATGCACACCATGCTGCCCTCGGCCAGGGTCTCCTGCTCCAGCGAGGGATGCGACAGCGCCGAGAACACGAAGCCCACGTCGGCCTCCTGCAGCACCAGAGCGGAGACGATCTGCGGCGAATGCAGGGATTCGATCGTCACCTGCACGCCGGGATGCAGGGCATGGAAGGCGCGCAGGGCCCGCGGCATCACCTCGTGGCTCAGCGCCAGCACGCTGAGGATGTGCAACTCGCCCTCGCGCTGCCGCCCCCGCAGGCTGCCCGCCAGGCGCTGCACTTCGTCGAGCTGCGTGAACAGGCGCTCGATGTGCGGGAAAAGCGTCTGTGCCTCCCGCGTGGGAACCAGCCGCCCCTTGTGGCGGTGAAACAGCGCGAAGCCCAGCTGCAACTCTGCATGGGAGAGGATGCGGCTCACCGCCGGCTGCGTGACGTTGATGAGGCGCGCGGCGGCGCTCACGCTGCCCGTGAGCATGACGGCGTTGAAGACTTCGATATGGCGCAGGCGCATGGGTGGAGATAGGAACAGGCGGAGCGACCCGAAGGGCGATCGAGGCGCGCATATTGCATCAAAACGTATCCCGACGGCGCGGTTTGGCTGCAGCTTCGCGGCAATTGGAAACAAACCTGCGCGGCCCGTGCGCCCCAGCCGATAAAGTGGCGCGCCCGTCTCCTCGCCCGGATGCACCGGTCCCATGATGGCCTGCGAATCACCGCCCGCACTGCTCCATACCGTGCGCCCTGCCCTTCTGTGCTGCATCGCGCTGGCCTGTGGCCTGGCGCATGCGAAACCTCCGCGCCCCGGGGAAGCCGTCGCAGCCCCTGCCACGCCCCTCGCCGCGCGGGTCGCCATCCTGGACGCACGCTCCCCGGCAATTGTCCGCCTTGCCACGATGGACGCACCGGATCCGGCGGTCCCGCCCGGCGATGGTGCGCCCCTTCCGCAACTGCGCTTCCTGCGCCTGTCCCCGACCACGGCCACGGCCACGGCCACGGCCACGGGATCATCCACGGATTGCTGCGTGCAGCCGCTGGCCCCCGTCGATCCGCAGGACGCGTCCATCCTGCGCTATGAGGGGGAGTCTCCCCAGCCGGCCGCTGAACGCGAAGCCCGCTTCACGCATGCCCCGCGGGAGGGCTTCACAGGACTCGCGCTGGAGGGCCAGCCTGCCGTGACGCGGATGCCGGGCCGCCGGATCCTGCTGCGGTGGCCGGACCGCAAGGGATCGCTGCGCGTGGACCATTGCCTGTCGGCCGAGGGCCTGCACCTGAAGATCTCCGAAGGCACCGGCGCTGGCCGCTGGAAGCCCGCGGCCCACTACTACCTGCCCCTGGCCACCGATGTGCAACCTGACTGCCCGCAGGAGCGGTGAGCCGCAAGCCGGCCACCCGGCACGCGGACAACGGGCCTCGGCGGTATGCACATCTTTACCGGCGCGACCGGAACTCAGCCCATACTTCGCCCCTCAGCCTTCCGGTGGCGCGCGCTGCGCGCACTTGGCACCGCCCGGCTTTTTCCCCTTTCCCCGATGATGGCCACCGAACGACGACACCGATCCCCCTTCCGTACCGGCACACTCTTCTTCCTGGCTTTTTCCCTGGCGATCGCCTGCGGCGAGGCGCCCGCGAAGCCCAAGGTCTCCAGCAAGCCGCGGGCTGCCGCCAAGGCCCGCAAAGCCACCAAGCCCCGCGCCCCGGCGCCTGCAGCGGCCTCGCAGGGCGATCCCCTGTCCTCGCGCGTCGGCGTGGTGGACGCCAACACTCCCGGCGCCGTGCGGCTCGCGCTGGCATCGGACACCATGGCGGTGCCTTCCGCAGGCCTGCACTATCTGTCCCTGGCACCCGCCGCGAAAGCGCCCGAATGCTGCGTCCGGCCGCAGGCCGCCGTGCCGCCCCGGGATGTCGCCATCCTGCGCTTCGACGGCGACAATTCGCAACTGGCGGCCGAACACACGGCCCAGTTCACGCAGGCGCCGGGCGAACCCTTCATGGGGCTGGCGCTGCTGGGCAAGGCCACGGTCACCCGGGCTTCCGACCAGCGGCTGTTCCTGCAATGGCCGGACCGCAAGGTGTCGGTGCGCGTGGACCACTGTGTTTCCGGGGAGGCCATGCATGTGCGCGTGGCCGACAGCGCGGGCCCCGGCCAATGGCAGCCTGCGGCCTACTATTACCTGCCGCTCGCGGTGCCGGCCCCGCCGGACTGCCCGGTGGACGAGGCGCCCTGAAGCCGCGTATTCAGGCCTGCCCTTCGGAGGCGCCCCACTCCGTCAGCTGCCGGTTGAGCCACATGGACTCCTGCAGGGGCGTGGCCTTGCGCAGGGAGGCGCAGGCCGCCATGGACAAGGCCCGGCCCTGCCGTGCGTCCGCCACCCTGCGGCGCGGCGCGATGCATGCCAGGAAGGACTCCCGCGCCGCCGCCGGCAGGGACGGCGCGCTGGACAGGTAGGCTTCCGCCCCCTGGTAGCGGTCCCGCCGCTGCCAGGCCACCATGTAGGCCGAGCGGTTCGAGAGTTGCAAGGCGTGCCTGTCCGGCAGGTGCATCACGAGCGGAGCGATCGGCGCAAGCGCCGGCCACACGTCGTTGGCGTAGAACTCCGCCCCCCAGTAGGCCTGGCCAATCCGCACGAAATGCTCCAGGCTGGAAATGTTCACCAGCCCAGACTCCGCCATCGGCAGGATTTCGATCGAGGGCTTGCGCACGTCCACCGTGTCGTTGGAGACATCCACGTACAGGCTGCCGAACTGGAACGCATTCTGGAAGTAGCGCTCGCGCAGAGCGCCCCAGACGGAGCCCACGTAACCACCCTCGCCCATGAAGGCGCGGATGGCGTCCAGCCCGGGCAGCGCAGCGTCCGATGCCACCGCCGCACGCAGCTTCTTCTCGAACGCCTCCGAAATCTCCAGGCAGCAGCCGTAGGGATAGGGCTTGCGGTACGTGGGGATGCAACCTGGCAGTTCCTGGTCGATTTCACGGCGCACGGCATACAGGTAGTGCTCCACCTCGGCCAGCCGGCCCTGCAGGTGGCGCTCGGTCAGGCG
The DNA here is from genome assembly GCF_000176855.2 of Paracidovorax avenae ATCC 19860. Lineage (NCBI taxonomy): Bacteria > Pseudomonadati > Pseudomonadota > Betaproteobacteria > Burkholderiales > Comamonadaceae > Paracidovorax > Paracidovorax avenae. The sequence continues at coordinate 3,682,323 of NC_015138.1, forward strand.
TTGCTGCTCCTGGTCTGCAGGGCGGATTTCCTGGGGGATGAAACGACGGGACACACGCAACCGCTCCCGATGCGGAGCTGGAATATACAAAGACTTACATTCTAGCCCGGCGGGGCGACAGACAGCGTGCTGCCTGCGCACACCGCCCGGCGTCGCCGATCAAGGTCAGCGTCGGCGCGTGCGGGCCAGTCCGAAGAGGGCCAGCAGGCCGGACATCAAAATCACACCCCATTCGGACAACGTCGGAATGCTTGCCACAGTGCCACCACCGCCCACGGGGGTGGTACTGCCGGCAACGGTGATGCCCAGGGTCGCGCGACGGGAGGAGTCGAGCGGCGGCGTGGAGCCGTTGGTCTGCGTCACGGTACCGGTGCATGGCGCCTGGCCCGTGTTGATGAACAGGGCGCCCGGGCCGCTGACCAGGGTCTGCTTGAACGTGACCGTGGAGCCGGCGGGAATCACCGCATTGTTGAAGCTGAAGGTGACGGGCGTGCCGCCGGCAGTGTTCGCGGCGATGTTGGCGGTTGAGTTCACGGTGCCGACCAGCGTGCCGTCGAAGGCGTTCAACCGTGCCTCGAGCGTGACGGTATAGCTGCCGCCGGTATTCGTGCCGTAGTTGACGGTCACCGTATCGAGCGTGGTGCCACCGTAGTTCGGCAGATAGAAGGAACGGCTGATGTTGTCGCCGGTCGTGCTGGGACTCGATGGACAGCTGACGATCGTGGCAGCGCCGGCGAATGCCGGCGCGAGCAGGGCGGACAACGCCAGGGCGCGGAGAGTGTGTTGCATGGTGCCAGGACAGTGATGGGAGCAAACGGGGAGAAGCGTATCCCAGTGTAAAACGCTGCGCCCCCGCAGGCCACCCAGACAGAGGCCTCGTTCACCGCTTTCCATACCAGGCCCGGCCATTCACCGGGACCGTGGCACAGTCCTCCTTCCCCGGCGAAGTACCGCGGGCCTCTGCCGGCCCCGTCAGTGCGCCTTCTCCCAGTTCGGCCCCGTGCCCACCTCGGCCAGCAGCGGCACCTTGAGTTCAGCCACGCCCGCCATGAGCCGCGGGATCTCCGTGCGCAGCCAGCCAGCCTCCTCCTCCGGCAACTCGAAGACCAGTTCGTCGTGCACCTGCATGATCATCAGCACCTGCGGCTTGTCCGCATCCAGCACCGCCTGCACGGCCACCATCGCCTTCTTGATGAGGTCGGCCGCCGTGCCCTGCATGGGCGCGTTGATGGCGGCGCGCTCGGCTGCTCCGCGCCGCGGGCCGTTGGGCGAATTGATCTCGGGCAGGTAGAGCCGCCGGCCGAACACGGTCTCGACGTAGCCGCGCGCCTTGGCCGAGGCCTTGGTCTCGTCCATGTACTGCTTCACGCCGGGGTAGCGCTGGAAGTAGCGGTCGATGTAGGCCGCGGCGGCCTTGTTGTCGATGCCCAGGTTGCGTGCGAGGCCGAAGCTGCTCATGCCGTAGATCAGCCCGAAGTTGATCACCTTGGCATAGCGGCGCTGCTCGCTGCTCACCTGGTCCACCGCCACGCCGAACACCTCTGCCGCGGTGGCGCGGTGCACGTCCAGCCCCTCGGTGAAGGCGCGCAGCAGCGCGTCGTCGCCGCTCAGGTGGGCCATGATGCGCAGCTCGATCTGGCTGTAGTCGGCGCTGGCGATCACGCGGCCCGGCGGGGCCACGAAGGCCTCGCGCACGCGCCGGCCCTCGGACGTGCGGATGGGGATGTTCTGCAGGTTGGGCTCGTTGCTCGACAGGCGCCCCGTCACCGCCACGGCCTGCGCGTAGTGCGTGTGCACGCGGCCCGTGCGCGGATCGGCCAGTTGGCTCAGCTTGTCGGTGTAGGTGCCCTTGAGCTTGGAGAGGCTGCGGTGCTCCAGGATCTTGGCGGGCAGCGGGTAATCCTCGGCGAGCTTTTCCAGCACTTCTTCGTCGGTGCTGCGCGCGCCGGTCGCGGTCTTCTTCACCACCGGCAGGCCGAGCTTGTCGAAGAAGATCTCGCCAAGCTGCTTGGGGCTGCCGAGGTTGAAAGGCTGGCCGGCGATGTCGTAGGCTTCCTGCTCGAGCTTGAGGATGCGCTGCCCGAGGTCGTGGCTCTGCTGCTGCAGCGTGGCCGGGTCGATCAGCACGCCATTGCGCTCGATGCGGAACAGCACCTCGCTGCTCTCCATTTCGAGGGCGTAGATGGCGCGCAATTTCTCGTCGGCCTCGATCAGCGGCCAGAGCACGCGGTGCACATCCAGCGTCTGGTCGGAATCCTCGCACGAATAGGCGGCGGCCTGCTCGACCGGCACCTGGGCGAAGGGGATCTGCTTGGCGCCCTTGCCGCAGAGGTCCTCATAGCTGATGCCGGTGCGGCCCGTGTGGCGTTCCGCCAGGCTCGCGAGGTTGTGCGGCTTGTGCACCTCCAGCACGTAGCTCTGCAGCATGGTGTCGTGCACGTAGCCCCGCACGCCGATGTCGTGGTTGGCGAACACGTGGCGGTCGTACTTGACGTGCTGGCCGAGCTTCGCCCGCGAGCCGTCCTCCAGCCAGGGCTTGAGGCGCTCCAGCACCGCGTCCAGCGGCAACTGCTCGGGCGCGTCGGGGCCGGAATGCGCCAGCGGAATGTACGCGGCGGCTCCGGGCTCCACGCTGAAGCTCAGGCCCACGATCTCGGCGCGCAGTTCGTCGAGCGACGTGGTTTCGGTGTCGAGCGCGACCAGTTCCGCGCCCTGGATGCGCTCCAGCCAGCGGTCGAAATCCTCCCAGGTGAGCACGGTGTCGTAGGCCACCTCGCGCCCCTGCGCGGCCTCGGCCACGAAGGTGGTTTCGGGGCTCGCGAACAGGTCGCCGCTCGCGCCGGGCAGCGTGGCCGTGGCGTTCGCCGGCAGGTCGTCCTGCAGCGCGCGCGCCAGCCCCTTGAATCCGTAGGCCTGGTAGAAATCGCGCAGCGCCGCGTTGTCGGACGCTCCCATGGCCACCCCGGCCAGGTCGGGCAATCCATCCACGTGGCCCGCGAGGTCGCAGTCGGTGCGGATGGTGACCAGCTCCCGCCCCTTGGGCAGCCATTCCAGCGCACCGCGCAGGTTCTCGCCGGCCACACCCTTGATCTCGCCCGCCCGTGCCAGCAGCCCGTCGAGCGAGCCGTATTCGTTCAGCCACTTGGCGGCCGTCTTGGGGCCCACCTTGGGCACGCCGGGCACGTTGTCCACCGCGTCGCCCACCAGCGTCTGGTAATCGACCATGAGCGTGGGCGGAACACCGAACTCGGCCGTGACGCCCGCCACGTCGCGGCGCTTGCCGCTCATGGTGTCGATGATGGTGATGTGCTCGTCCACCAGCTGCGACAGGTCCTTGTCGCCGCTGGAGACGATGACCTCGATGCCCTGGCGCGCCGCGCAGGCCGCGAGGGTGCCGATCACGTCGTCGGCCTCCACGCCGGGCACGCAGACCACCGGCCAGCCCATCAGGCGCACGACCTGGTGGATGGGCTCGATCTGCGCGCGGAGGTCGTCGGGCATGGGCGCGCGGTGCGCCTTGTATTCGGGGTAGAGCGTGTCGCGGAAGGTCGGCCCGCTCGCATCGAAGACGCAGGCGGCATAGTCGGCGGGATAGTCCCTGCGCAGCGCCTGCAGCATGTTGATCATGCCGCGGATGGCCCCCGTGGCAGGGCTGGCCGGGTCGCCGGGCACGGCGCGCAGGTCCGGCATGGCGTGGAAGGCGCGGTAGAGGTAGCTGGAGCCGTCCACCAGCACCAGGGTCTTGGGTTTGCTCATGGTCCGGGATTGTGCCCGCGGGCGGGTGTGCGCGCCCGCGCGGGCCTACAATCCGCCCATGCGCGCCGCCACCACTCTCCTCCTCCTGGCGCTGGCCTCCGGGCCGGCCCTTGCCCAGACTCCCGCCCCTTCGCCCGCCCCGCAGGCCGCCCCCGCGGCCGACGCGCAACCCGGTGCCGCGGCGGATGCCGAGCCGGGCCGGCGCAACCAGCGCGTGGAGCGCATCCGCATCGAGGATGAAGGCAGCCGCGTGGACGAACTGCGCGTGGGCGGGCAGACGCAGAGCATCACGGTGCAGCCCAAGGCCGGCACCACCATGCCCGAATACGAAGTGCAGCCGCCCGACGGCGTGCGCGCGCGGCCCGGCAGCCGCAACGGCGCTGAAACCATCACCAGCCCGCGGGTCTGGAACGTCATGAAGTTCTGAGCCCGGCCCGGGCACAGCCGCCCCGGCTCTGCCCTCCGCCCGCGGCGGGCACGCCCTCCTTCCCGCAGGGCGCCTGCCGCGCCATCCGGCCCCGGCGGCCCGCCCGCCTTTTTTCCTTCCGTCCTCCCGCTCTTCTCCCCGCCAAGCAATGGCCGTTTTCACCGAAGTCTCCAAGAAAGAGGCGCGCGATCTGCTGCGCCGTTTGCAGCTGGGCACCCTGGAGTCGCTGCGCGGCATCGAAGGCGGCATCGAGAACACCAACTATTTCCTCACCAGCGACCAGGGCGAATACGTGCTCACGCTGTTCGAGCGCCTGACCGCCGAGCAGCTGCCGTTCTACCTGCACCTGATGAAGCACCTCGCGCAGGCGGGGATGCCCGTGCCGGACCCGCGTGGCGACCGCCATGGAAACATCCTGCACACTGTCGCGGGCAAGCCTGCCGCCGTAGTGAACAAGCTGCCAGGCAGGAGCCAGCTCGCGCCCGAACCGGTGCACTGCGCGGCGGTGGGCGGCATGCTGGCCCGCATGCACCTGGCCGGGCGGGACTACGAGCGCCGGCAGCCCAACCTGCGCGGCCTGGCCTGGTGGAACGAGACGGTGCCGGTGGTGCTGCCCCACATCGGCGAGTCCCAGCGCACCCTGCTGCGCTCCGAGCTGGCCTACCAGAACCACGTCGCCGCATCCGCGGGCTACGCGGCGTTGCCGCGCGGCCCGGTCCATGCCGACCTGTTCCGCGACAACGCCATGTTTGACGGCGAGGTCCTGACCGGCTTCTTCGACTTCTATTTCGCGGGGGTGGACACGTGGCTGTTCGACCTGGCGGTGTGCCTGAACGACTGGTGCATCGACTGGCCCACCGGCCTCCATGCGCCCGGGCGCGCCACGGCCATGCTGGATGCCTACCAGGCGGTGCGGCCGCTCTCGGCCGACGAGCGGGCCCTGCTGCCCGCGATGCTGCGCGCGGGTGCGCTGCGCTTCTGGATCTCCCGCCTGTGGGATTTCCACCTGCCGCGCGAGGCCAGCCTGCTCACGCCGCACGATCCCACCCACTTCGAGCGGGTGCTGCGCGGCCGCATCGCGCAGCCCCTGCATGTGCGCGCGGGCGGCGGATTCGCGGAGTGAGCGCCCCGGCCGCCGGCCACCGTGGCGGCGCGGCCACATGAAACCCGCCGGCGCGCCCGGAAACCCGTGCCGCCCCGGCCCATTCGTCCCTTCGGCGCGACAATCCTCCTGAACCACGCGCCGCGGCATGCCCTGGAGCCATGCCCGCCGGCGCGACCGCGCCTCCCGCGAAGCGCCCAGCCACTGCCCGACGGGCGTAACACGCACACTGCACCGCCATGAAACTGCACATCGTCCCTGCCCGCGCCGGCCTGGAATGGGTCCGCCTCGGCATCCGCATCTTCTGGCGCCAGCCGATGGCGCTGGCGGCCCTGTTCTTCCTGACCATGGCGGCGATGTCCATCGCCACGCTGCTGCCGCTCGTCGGGCCCGCCGTGGCCCTGGCACTGCTGCCCTCCGCCACGCTGGCCATGATGGTGGCCGCCGGCGACGCCACGCAGGGCCGCTTCCCCACCCCGGCACTGCTGCTGGTGGCCTTCCGCACCGGCCGGCAGCGCCTGCGCTCCATGCTCATGCTCGGCGCGCTCTACGCCGTGGGCTTCCTCGCCGTCATGGCCATCTCCGCGCTGCTGGACGGCGGACAGTTCGCCCGCGTGTACCTGGGCGGCGAGGAACTCACGCGCGAAATGGCCGAGCTGCCGCAGTTCCAGGCGGCGATGTGGCTCGCGCTGGCGCTCTACGTGCCGCTGTCGCTGCTCTTCTGGCACGCGCCCGGCCTGGTGCACTGGCACGGCGTGCCGCCGGTGAAGGCGCTGTTCTTCAGCATCGTCGCCTGCCTGCGCAATATCGGCGCATTCACCGTATATGGCCTGGCATGGACGGGGGTCTTCCTGGGCGCGGGCATCGCCGCCAGCGTGTTCGTGACGCTGCTGGCCCTCATGGGCCTGGGCAGCGCGCTCGCGGCCGGCATCATGGTCGGCACGGCCATGCTGCTGGCGGCGATGTTCTTCACCTCCGTGGTGTTCTCGTTCCGCGACTGCTTCGAGCCGCCGGAACGCCCGGCCGCCCTGCCCGAGAGCCCAGCCGCCGCCTGAGCCCTCGCGGTCACGCTTTCGTCACGAAAGCGTCAAATCCCCGTCATCTCGGATTCCTAGCATCCCGGTCCGGAGACAGGCCCGGGTACGCCCGGCCTGCCCATCGAGAGGCCCGCTGCGCGTTCACGTATCGGCGGCGCCCATACAGCAGACCGACCCATCCGGAATCCAAGATGTCCCACACCCCGATGCCCTCCCGCCGCAAAGCCCTGCAATTCCTGGCCGGCATGCCCCTGCTGCCCCTGGGCGCCAGCGCATCCGCAGCTTCCATGCTGGCCGCCTGCGGTGGCGGCAGCGATGGAGCGCTCTCCTCCTACGCCTCGACCAGCTTCAGCTCCATGGCCGCGCCCACCCTGGCGCAACCGGCCGCCATGGCCACCACCACCGTGGGCTCCACGATGAGCGTGAAGTTCACCAATGGCAGCGCGGCCAACTACCAGCTGGCCTACCAGCCCTTCTTCATGACGGGCGACCAGGTGCCCAGCACGGCCGGCGGCACCATCCTGGCCGGCGGCTACTTCGACATCAACAACAAGCCGATCATCGACGCGTCGGTGCCCGGCAAGGAGCGCCCCTTCTTCTCCGACTGCCCCGATGGCACCTCGCTGCTGAAGCTGGACAACGCCAGCGTGTCGGGTGTCAAGGGCAACCCGGTGTTCGCCGTGGTGCAGTTCGAGTACACCACCCGCAACCAGGCCCAGGCATCGATGTACGGCCTGCTGCCCTCGCCCATCGCCGTGCTGACGCTGGACCAGGACCCGGCCACCGGCAAGCTGACCCTGGTCAAGTACCACAACGTGGACACGTCCGGCGTGAAGGGCCTGTGGATCACCTGCGGCGCCAGCCTCTCTCCCTGGAACACCCACCTGTCCAGCGAAGAGTACGAGCCCGACGCCACGCTGGCCACCAACGCCCAGCTGCAGGGCTTCAGCAAGGCGCTGTTCGGCGACGCCGCCAAGGCCAATCCCTACGACTACGGCCACATGCCCGAAGTGACCGTCAACCCCGACGGCACCGGCAGCATCAAGAAGCACTATTGCATGGGCCGCATCTCGCATGAACTCGTGCAGGTCATGCCCGACAACCGCACCGCCCTGATGGGCGACGATGCCACCAACGGCGGCCTGTTCATGTTCGTGGCGGACAAGGAAAAGGATCTCTCCGCCGGCACGCTGTACGTGGGCAAGTGGAAGCAGACCTCCGGCAAGGGCCCCGGTGCCGGCGACATCAGCTGGATCAACCTCGGCCATGCGACCAGCGCCGAGATCAAGGCCCTGGTCGATGGCGGCATCAAGGCCTCCGACATCATGGACGTGAAGACCAGCGACCCGTCCGACAGCAGCTACACGCAGATCTTCTTCAGCGGCAAGAAGAACTGGGTCAAGCTCAAGCCCGGCATGGAAAAGGCTGCCGCCTTCCTGGAAACCCATCGCTACGCCGCGCTCAAGGGCGCGTCGATGGGCTTCACCAAGATGGAAGGCACGACGGTCAACATCAAGGACAAGAAGGCCTATTCCGCCATGTCCTACGTGCAGACCAGCATGCTCAAGGGCAACGCCGCCAACCAGGGCGACATCCAGGTCGAGGGCCCCAAGGCGGGCGCCGTGTACGAGCACACCCTCACGGGCGGCCAGAAGGACACGTCGGGCAACGCCATCAACAGCGAATGGGTGTCCGTGCACATGGAAGCACCGGCCGCGCTCATCGGAGAAGATCTGGCCAAGGCCGACGCGCTGGGCAACCTGGCCAACGCCGACAAGATCGCCAATCCCGACAACATCAAGTTCGCGGAAAAGCTGCGCACCCTGTTCATCGGCGAAGACAGCGGCATGCACGTGAACAACTTCCTGTGGGCCTACAACGTCGACACGAAGCAGCTCAGCCGCGTGCTGTCGGTGCCCGCGGGCGCCGAATCCACCGGCCTGCAGGCCGTGGACGAGATCAACGGCTGGACTTACGTCATGAGCAACTTCCAGCATCCCGGCGACTGGGAAACCCCGCTGCACGACAACGTCAAGGCCACGCTGGATCCGCTGGTGCGCGCCAACTACAAGGACCGCTTCGGCGCCTCGGTCGGATACCTGACCGCCACCAGCACGCAGATGAGCCTGAAGGGCTGACGGGCCGGGCGGCCCGCGCCTGCTGCGCCAGGCCGTGCAACCCATTCGAAAGCGAGGCTTCCGCCTCGCTTTTTTCATTGCGGCGGCGGCCTCTCCCACCAGGGCGCGGGAGGTCGATTCATCCCGGTGAAACGCGCGGTCATTACCAATGATAATCAATATCATTCCTATAATGCGCCGCGCCGCCCGTCCACGATGGCCGGCACCACCGGGGCCCGTGCCGCTGCGCACAGGTCCGGACGCAGGCCGTCCCGGCCGCGGCTTTTCGCGCCGCCATCCCGGGACGGACCGGGGAGCCACGCTCCCGCCTTCAACGATCTTCCCGAGGAGAAGCCATGACCACCATCCCGTTCCACACCACCGCCCTCGCCAGCCTGCTGGCGATCGCCGCGCTCGGCGCCACGGCTCCCGCCAGCGCCCAGGCGCCGGGTGGCGCCGGTACGGATGTGGCGCAGGCGGGCGGGAAGCAGGCTACTTCCGCCACCCCCGCCGCCGTGGCGGCGCACTACGCCGTGCTGGTGCACGCGAACTACGAGGACACGCTGAATGCCGCCAGGACGATGCAGGCCGCCATCAAGGCCTTCACCGCAAGGCCGTCGGCGGAGACCCTGGCCGAGGCGCGCAAGACCTGGCTGGCCGCGCGCGAGTTCTACGGGCAGACCGAGGCGTTCCGCTTCTACGGCGGCCCCATCGACGACGACAAGGGCCCCGAAGGCCAGCTCAACGCCTGGCCCATGGACGAATCCTACGTGGACAGCGTGGAAGGCAGGCCCGATTCCGGCCTGGTGAATGACCGCAAGTTCGCCATCACCAAGAAGAATCTGGCCGCGCAGAACGAGCGCGGCGGCGAGGAGAACGTCGCCACGGGCTGGCACGCCATCGAGTTCTTCCTGTGGGGGCAGGACCTGTCCGAGACCGGCCCGGGGGACCGCAATTTCGAGGACTTCGTGGACGGCAAGGGCCGCAATGCCGACCGCCGCCGCCAGTACCTGAACGTGGTCACCGACCTGCTCATCGACGACCTGGCTTCGCTCGTCAAGGCCTGGGACCCGAAAACGCCGAACAACTACCGCGCGAAGTTCGTGAAGGGCGGCCAGGAATCGGTGCGCAAGATGCTGGTGGGCCTGGGCTCGCTGTCCCGCGGCGAACTGGCCGGAGAGCGGCTGGAAGTGGCCCTCAACAGCCAGGACCAGGAGGACGAGCACTCCTGCTTCTCCGACAACACCCACCGGGACGCCGTGACCAATGCCCTGGGCATCCGGAACGTCTGGCTCGGCGAGTACCGGCGTGCCGACGGCAGCCTGGTGCAGGGTGCTTCGCTGCGGGACCTCGTCGCCGCGAAGGACGCCGCGCTGGCCGACCGGACCACGCAGCAGATCGCCGCCTCCGTGAAGGCCGCCGAGGGCATCCAGGCCCCCTTCGACCGCGAGATCATCGGCGGCAAGGACGCCCCGGGCCGCCTGCGCATCCAGAAGACCATCGACAGCCTCACGCAGCAGAGCAAGGATCTCGTGGAGGCCGCCAACGCCATCGGCATCACCAAGCTGACCCTCGTGCAACCGTGAAGGCGATGCGCGACATGACCCCTCCGCAGACTGCGCCAGGGCGGCAGCGCGCGCTCTGGCCGGCCGTTACCCTGGCAGGCTCCGGCCTGGCCGCCGCGGGTGCCCTGCTGCTGGCCGGCGGCGCCGCGGCCGGCGACCCGCCCGACCCGCTCGGGGAGAAGACCGGCGGCGACACCACGGTCTATGCCACCGGCCGCAATGCCTTCTCGTTCCCTGCAGCCAACCTGGAGGACGCGGAACGCACGCGCTTCGTGATCGGCAATTCGTTCTTCAAGCGCAACTGGGTGGAAGCCGGCGCCTCGACCAAGGCGCGCGACGGCCTGGGCCCGCATTTCATCGCGCGCTCCTGCGGCGGCTGCCACGTGCAGGATGGCCGCGGCGAGCCGCCGGAGATATTCAACCGCCTGGGCGAAACGCGGGACCCGATCGTCTCGCTGCTCATCCGCCTGTCGATTCCCGGCACCGACCCGCACGGCGGCCCCAACCCGGAGCCGGTGTATGGCGACCAGCTCAACACGGCGGCCGTGCAGGGCGTGAAGCCCGAGGGCACGGTCACGCTGCGCTACGAGACCGTCAAGGGCAGCTTCGCCGACGGCACGCCCTACACCCTGCTGAAGCCGCACTACGGCGTGCGCGACCTGGGCTACGGGCCGCTGCATGCCGGCACCATGCTCAGCCCGCGCATCGCGCCGCAGGTCATCGGCGTGGGGCTGCTGGAGGCAATCGACGAGGCCGACATCCTCGCCAACGCGGCCGACCAGACGGCCGCGCCCGGCCCGGTCAAGGGACGGCCCAACCATGTCTGGGATGCACCGTCGGGCCGCAAGATGCTGGGCCGCTTCGGCTGGAAGGCCAACGTGGCCACCCTCGCGCACCAGACGGGTGGTGCCTTCGTCGGTGACATGGGCATCACCTCCCGGCACTTTCCGAGCGAGCACTGCACCACCACGCAGGTGGACTGCGGCGCAGCGCCCAGCGGCCGCAGCGCGGGCGCGCGCGGCCAGGAAGGCGTGGAGATCGACGACAAGACCTTCGACGACGTGGTCTTCTACCAGGCCACGCTGGCCCCGCCCGCGCGCCGCGACGTGAACGACGCCACCGTGCTGCGCGGCCAGGCGCTGTTCGCCCAGGCCCAGTGCGCCGCCTGCCACCGCCCGAGCTACGTCACGAAGGAAGGCCCGTTTCCCCGGCTGACCAGCAAGGCCCTGTCGGGCCAGCGGATCTGGCCCTACACCGATCTGCTGCTGCACGACATGGGCGAGGGCCTGGCCGACGGGCGGCCCGACTTCCTGGCCAGCGGCCGGCAGTGGCGCACGCCGCCGCTATGGGGCATCGGGCTCATCAAGGACGTGAACGGCCACACCCGGCTGCTGCACGACGGCCGCGCGCGCGGCGTGCTGGAGGCCATCCTCTGGCACGGCGGCGAGGCGGAAGAAGCGAAGCAGAACGTGCTGAAGATGGACAAGGCCGAGCGCGATGCGCTGGTCCGATTCGTGGAGTCCCTATGACCGCATCCCTCGAACTTCTTACCGCCCTGCGCCGCCGTGGCGCGCCGGCCCTGTGGGCCGCGGGTGCCGCGCTGCTGTCAGCGGGCGCGCAGGCCCAGGCCCCGGTCGACTGGCGCCACGATGCCGTGCCGTTCTACGACACCACGCACGCGCTGCAGGGGCTCTACACCCACTGGGGCCTGCCGCGCGCCACGGAGTTCGCCCAGGCATCGGGCGCCCTGCCCCCGGCGCTGCGCGCGCTCTGCTCCGCCGCGCCCGACGGCTCGTCCGCAGCGCTGGCCGGCGCGCGCCAGGCGTGGCAGCGCGCCATGCTGGCCTGGGAGAGTCTCTCCGCCGTGGCCGTCGGCCCGGTGGTGGCGCGCCGCGCACAGCGCCAGATCGACTTCATGCCCACGCGCCCGCAGCTCATCGAGCGCGCGATCAAGGCGCAGCCGCAGGGCGCCACGGCCTTCGAGCGCGTGGGCACGCCGGCCAAGGGCCTGCCTGCGCTCGAATGGCTGCTGTGGACCCAGCCGGCGCAGCCCGCCTCGCCCGCCTGCAGCTATGCGGTGGAAGTCGCGCTCGACGTGGAGCGCGAAGCCGTGGCCCAGCAGGCCGCGTTCAGCGAAGCCTCGCAAACCGACTGGGCCGCCGAGGACCAGCAAGAGCGCTCCGCCCAGGCCATGGGCGAATTCATCAACCAGTGGGTGGGCGGCATCGAGCGCCTGCGCTGGGCGCACATGGAAAAGCCCCTGCGTGCCGCCCAGGGCACGCGCGCACCCGATTACCCGCGCGCGGCCAGCGGCCAGGCCGGCGCGGCCTGGAAGGCCGAATGGGCCGCCCTGCGCGCCCTCACGGTGCAGGCGGACGGCACGCCGCCGGTGCAGCCGGGCCAGGGAGCGGTGCCGCTGGAAACCTACCTGCGCGGGCGGGGGCTGAACCCGCTTGCCGACCGGCTGCGCGAGGTGGCCCTGCGCATCGACGCGGCAATGGCGGCCGTCGCCGGTCCGGATGCCGCTGCGGCCGACGGCCCGCGGGTCCTGCAGGCGGCGAAAGAACTCAGTGCCCTCAAGCGGCTCGCCGAAGCCGATGTGGCGCCGGCCCTGCAGGTCAGCATCGGATTCTCGGATGCGGACGGGGATTGACGCAGTGGGCGCATGGAGCACGCGCGGCCATGGCTTCCCGGGCGGGCCTTCGCGGCGATCGGCCCTGCGCACGCTGGCCGGCATCGGCCTTGCCGTGCCGTTGTCCGGTACCTGGAACGGTGCGAGCGCGTCGGGCACGCCCCTGCGGCTCGCGGCCGCCTGGCAGCAGGAGAATGGCAGCTACCGCATCGGACTGCTGGAGGCGCAACCCGGATCCGGCACCGCATTGCGCGCGCTGCATGCGCTGGAGATCCCCACGCGCGCGCACGGCCTGTGCCCGCTGCCCGACGGCAGCATCGTGGCCGCATCGCGCCGCCCGGGCGACTGGCTGCTGCGCTGGTGGCCGGGCACGGCACGCGACCCCGTCTGGCAGTGGACCGACGGCCAGCGCTCGTTCAATGGCCACGTGATCGCGTCACCGGACGCACGGCTGCTGCTCTCCACCGAAACCGAGGCGGACACGGGGCGCAGCCTCGTCGTGGTCCGCGATGCCGCCAGCCTGGAGGTGCGCGCGGAATGGCCCACGCAGGGCATCGATGCGCACGAGCTGATCTGGGACCGGCGAGCGCCGGTGTACGGCATGCCCACCCTGATCGTGGCCAATGGCGGCGTGCCGACGGCCCCCGAGACCGGCCGCGTGAAGCGGGCGCTGGACACCATGGATTCGTCCATCGTGCGGCTGCACGGGGACACGGGCGAAACCCTGGGGCAATGGCGTCTCGGGGACCGCCGCCTGAGCCTGCGCCACCTCGCCTGGAATCCGCGTGCGGACGTACTCGGCATCGCACTGCAAGCCGAGCACGACGGGCAGGACGCGCGCGCGGCGGCACCAGTGCTCGCGCTCTTCGATGGCAAGGTGCTGCGGGCCGCAGAGCCGGCGCCGCAGGGGCTGCCCGGCGGCCTGCGGGGGTACGGAGGCAGCATCGCCGGATTGCCGGAAGGCTGGACCGTCAGCTGCCCCCGCGCCCAGGGCATCGCCGTCTTCGACGCCCGCGGTCGGTGGCAACGGCTCATTCCGCTGCCCGAGGCCTGCGCGCTGGCGGTGCAGGATTCAGCGCTTTGGGCGGCCGGAGTGGAACAGACACTGGAGAATGCGCAGGGCACGGCGCCGCTGCACCACCCCCACGGCCCGTCGCTCGCGGATGCGCGGGTGGACAACCACTGGTACCCCGCCTGATCCATAAATCACGGTCGAGCTACATCCAGAGACACTCATACGGAAAGTTATACAAGGCATTACAACGGCGACCTTTTGCGTAAGGTTTTACTTACACTCCGGCGATTCTGCGAGGTCGCCAATGCCTTTTTCTCCACCCCATCGCATCCGTTTCGCCGCGCTCTGCTGGGCGGGCGCCATGCACTGCCATGCCGTGCTGGCGGCGGACATCCTGCTGGCCCCTCCGCCCAACGGCGGCTTCTCGGTGACCAGCAGCGACAAGACGCAGATCCGGCTGCGCGTGGACGAGGCCTCGGGCACTGTCACGATGCCCGGGCTGGCCTCGGTGCCGCAGCAGGGCACGCCCGTGTGCCATGGTCCGGGCGGCGTGCTCGGCGATTGCAGCGCCGGGGTCGTCGGGGCCACCGGGGCGACCGGAGCCACGGGTGCGACCGGCCCGGCAGGGGCGACCGGCCCCACGGGCAGCGCGGGCCCCACGGGAGCGACAGGCGCTGCGGGGCCCACGGGGGCATCCGGTGCCACTGGAACCATCGGCCCCACGGGTGCGGCCGGCCCTGCCGGGCCCGCAGGTCCGACCGGCCCTACCGGTGCGACGGGAGCGACAGGCACCCAGGGCGGCATCGGTCCGGCCGGGCCCACGGGCGCGACGGGCTCCGTGAGCGCGGCCGTCGCGATCCGGACTTTCACGCTGCCCAACGTGGGCAGCGACACCTGTACAGTCGTGTCCTGCTGCAATCCCGGAGAGAAAGTGCTGGGTGGCGGACACGCCGCGAATACCGGCAGGGCCTCGCCCGAAGATGCAGCCGTCTACGTCGGCGAGAGCCGCCCGGTCGATAGCTGCGGAGGCACCGCAGGTACTCTCGGCTGGTCGGTGAAGATACTCAATTCGTACCGCGCGAACCTGCAGAGCTGCTCCGCCTACGCCATTTGCTCGCAGTAGCGCCAAGCCTTCCGGTTGCCGCGATGACCGAGACCACGCACACGCCCCAGGCCCGGCACGACGCCGCCACGCCAGAGTTCCCGCATGCACGGCGCATTGCCTGCGGCATCGACATGGCCGCCGCACTGGCGGAGATCGATGCATTGCCTGACGCCCAGTGGTGCCCGCATTTCAACCTCGCCAAACACAACGGCGGCTGGCATGTGGCCGCACTGCGCGGCACGCCCCGCTCGCCCCTGGCCGCCGCGCCGGGGGAGTTCTCCGCCGACCTCTACCAGGACGGCGCCGCGATGGCGCAGTGCCCGTCCGTGCGCGCGCTGGTGGCCGCCATCGCGGGCGACGCGCCCCTGAAATCGGTACGGGTGCTGCGGCTGGCGCCCGGAGGCACCATCCTCGAACACACCGATCCAGGGGTCGGCCTGCGGGATGGCGAAGCCCGCCTGCACCTGCCGTTGCGCACGCACGACGAGGTGTTCTTCTACGTGGGCGGCGAGCGCGTTCCCATGCGCGCGGGGGAGTGGTGGTACGCCGATTTTTCCCTGCCCCACCGCGTGGCCAACCGGGGAACCCGCGAGCGCCTGCACCTCGTGGTCGATTGCGCGGCCACGCCAGCGCTGCACAAGGCCATCGCCGCGGGAGATGCGGGCTCGCCGCTGTCCGAAGCGCACGACCCGCAATGGCAGTTCGCACGGTTCCGCCAGGAGGTCTTCGGCGATCCGGCGCTGCAGGAACGCCTGATCGGCATCCGCTCGCGCGAGGATTTCGCACAGGCCTGCGTGCAGCAGGGCCAGGCCCTGGGCCGGTATTTTTCCGAGGCGGAGGTCCTGTCCGCCATGGCCTGCGGGCGCGATGCATGGACGCGGCAATGGATCGTCTGAATTTCGAGGGCTGGTCGCCCATCCGCCTCTACCGGGAACCGGGCGGCGAACTGCTCGTGGACTGGATGCGCGCACCGCCGGAGGTCACGCGCACGCCCTTCTTCGCCGACGGCGTGCAGAACGCGATGCAGTGGCCGTTCCACCAGGCATTCCGCCGGCAGACACCCCTGGCCGACCTGATCGGCTGGGCGCAGGTCTCGCCGGGCCTGCAGCCGTCGGGCATCATCTTCCACGTCTCGCGCTGCGGCTCGACCCTCGTCACCCAGGCCTTCGCGGCGCTCGATGACCACGTGGCCCTGTCGGAGCCACCGCCGCTGGATGACCTGCTGCGTGCGGAACACCGGCTGCCGGGCCTGGACCCGGCCCAGGCACTCGCCGCTGCGCGGGCCTTCGCGAGCGCATGGGCCCAGCCATCGCTGCCCGGACATGAAACCCGGCGAAGCCACCTCGTCATCAAGTGCGACTGCTGGGACACTGCCCTGGCCGGCCGCATCGCCGAAGCCTGGCCCGGTACGCCGTGGCTTTTCCTCTACCGCGATCCGGTGGAGGTGCTGGTGTCGCAGATGCAGCAGCGCGCGGCGTACCTGATCCCCGGCGGACCGCTCGGCGTCAACCCTGCCGATATCTCCTTCGACGAAGCGCTGCGCATGGGCCCGGAGGCCTATTGCGCGCGCAGCCTGGGCAGCATCTATGCCGCGATGGTCCGGGAATTCCGGCCGGGACGCACGCTGCTGCTCGACTACCGGCAACTGCCCGGGGCGATCCTCGACGCCATCGCGCCGCATTTCGGCATGCAGCCCGGCGTGCAGGCCACCGAACGCATGCAGGCCACCTTCGGCGTGCATGCGAAGAATCCCTTGCATCCCTTCACGCCCGACGCCGGACGCAAGCACCGCGAAGCACCGCAGCGGCTGCGCGAGCTGGCACGGGAATGGATCGCCCCGCACTACGATGCCCTGGAGCGGCTGCGTGCCGAAGGAGCGACACTCCCATGACCCTTCCGACCCCCACCCTCGCGCGGCTCGGCCGCCGCGGCTTCCTCGGGGCATCGGCCTCCACCGCCGCAGCCGCCGCCACGGCCAGTGCCCCGGCGGCTGTCCTGGCGGCCGCCTCCGCGGGAACCGGCAGGCCATCCGCCTCCGCGGCGCACCGCACCGTGGGCGTGCTGCTGCCGGAATCGTCCCGCTACCCCACGCTGTCCGCGGAGTTCCTCGCGGGCCTGGACGCCGGGGCCGCCGCCTCCGGCCTGGCATCGCCGCGCTGGCTGCCCCTGCCCTACGGCCGCAGCGTGCGCTCGGCGCTGCGGCAGGCACGCGCCGCCGTGGAAACCGGCACCGTGGATGCACTGGCGGGATGGCTGCCGATGGATGCCGCCATGGAGCTCGCGCCGCTGCTGCAGCAGCGCCAGGTGCCCTTCCTCGCAAGCGATACGGGCGCCGACCGGCTTGCCGACCTCTCTTCCGCGCGGTCACCCTGGTTGGTTCCGCACACGCTTGCGCTGTGGCAATCCTGCGCCGCCCTCGGACAGGAGGCGCCCCGGCGCTGGGGCCCCCGTGCGGTGCTTTGCATGGGCCTGCTCGAAAGCGGATACGACTTTCCGCACGAGTTCCGTGCCGCATTCGAGGCCGCGGGGGGCAAGGTGGCCGCCACCCATGTCTCGGGCCTGCCGGACGGACGACCCGAGTTCGACGGGCTGCGGGCCGCGCTGAAAGGAACGCCAGCCGACTTCGTGGTGGCGCTGTACTCGGGCCGGCAGGCAGAGCGCTTCCGCGCAGCATGGCGGCGCCTCGGCATGCACCGCCAGGGGTCCCTGGTGGGCAGTCCGGTCGCGCTCGAAAGCCCTCTATCCGAATCGCCCCCGGCAGCGGCCCTGCAGTTGGGCACCGATGCAGGGGATCGCCTGGCCCGGTGGCAGGCGGCGGCTCCCGGCGGAGCGCTGGAGGCTATGGCCCCGCTGCATGGTGCTCTCCCGGAACCGGCATCCCAGCCCGCAGCCGCACGCCCGCGCGTGCGCAGTGGCTGGACCAACCCCTATCTCGTGACTTGATGAAGGATAAAAAGACATGGCACTGGATCCATTCATCGGCGAAATCAGCATTTTCGCCGGCAACTACCCTCCCAAGGGCTGGGCGTTCTGCCAGGGGCAAATCCTGTCCATCGCGCAGAACAGCGCGCTCTTTGCCCTGCTGGGCACGACCTATGGAGGCAACGGCGTGACGACGTTCGCGCTGCCCGACCTGCGGGGGCGGATCCCGCTGGGCCCGGGACAGGGCCTGGGATCGCCGACGAACTACATGCAGGGACAGGTGGGTGGGCAGGAGACAGTGACATTGCTGAGCAACCAGATGCCGGCGCATGTGCACACGGCCTCGGTCGCGGTGAGCAGCAGCCAGGGGAACTCCCCGGCCCCCAACGGCCGCTATCTGGCCGCGTCCGACCAGCGCAATGACCAGTACACCGACCAGGGCCCCGACGGCACCCTGGCTGGCGTCACGACCAACGTCGCCGGAAGCAGCATGCCCCACGAGAACATGCCGCCCTACCTCTGCCTCAATTTCATCATCGCCCTGCAGGGCGTGTTCCCGTCGCGCAACTGACCGGCCGGGCCGGCGCGGAAGGCCCCGCCCTCCGCGTCACTCCACCACCGTGAGCTTGGCCACCGACAGCGCCAGCCACTTGGTGCCATGCCGCGGGAAGTTCACCTGCGCACGCGCATCGTCGCCCGAGCCTTCGAGCGACAGCACCTTGCCTTCGCCGAACTTGGTGTGGAACACCGCGAGCCCCACGCGCAGGCCATAGGCCGGCGGCGCCTTCTGCGCCGGCACGGGCGGGCTCGCGAAGGTCTCCGACCTGGCCCCCGACCCGAAGCCGCCCCATGGCGTCCCCGCACTCCCGCCCCGTCCGCCGGACTGCGGCGCGAAGCTGCCGAAGCCCTGCTGCTTGGGCGTGATCCATTTCAGCGCCGCCTCGGGCAGCTCGTCGAAGAACCGGCTCTTGATGTTGTAGCGCGTCTGCCCGTGCAGCAGGCGCGTCTGCGAGTGGCTGAGATAAAGGCGCTTGCGGGCGCGCGTGATCGCCACGTACATCAGGCGGCGCTCTTCCTCGAGGCCGTCCCGGTCGCTCATGGAGTTCTCGTGCGGGAACAGGCCCTCTTCCATGCCGCCGATGAACACGGCATCGAACTCCAGCCCCTTGGACGCGTGCACGGTCATGAGCTGCACGGCATCCTGCCCGGCCTGGGCCTGGTTGTCGCCGGCCTCCAGCGCGGCGTGCGTAAGGAAGGCGGCCAGGGGCGACAGCGTCTCGCCGGTATCGGCGTCCACGCCAACCGGCAGGGGCTCGTCCACCACCGGCAGGGAGGGGTCGATGCCCTGGCTCGCAGGGCTCTGGCGCAGGCTGGCGCCGTGCTCGTCCACCGGCAGCGCGACGGCGTCGCGGCCGAAGCCCTCCTGCGTGACGAAGCTCTCGGCCGCGTTGATCAGTTCGTCCAGGTTCTCCAGCCGGTCCGCGCCTTCCTTCTCGGCGCGGTAGTGCTCCACCAGCCCGCTCGATTCGAGCATCTGGCCGATGATGCCGCGCAGCGTCTGGCCCTGCGTCTGCTCGCGCATCACGTCCACCATGGCGACGAACGCGCCCAGGTTGGCGCCCGCCTTGCCAGGCACGGCGCTCACCGCATCGTGCAGCGAACAGCCGGCCTGCCGCGCCGCGTCCTGCAGCACCTCGACCGTGCGCGCCCCGATGCCGCGCGGCGGGAAGTTCACCACCCGCATGAAGCTCGTGTCGTCGTGCGGGTTCTCCAGCAGGCGCAGGTAGGCCAGCGCATGCTTGATTTCCGCGCGCTCGAAGAAGCGCAGGCCGCCGTACACGCGGTAGGGCACCGCGGCATTGAAGAGCGCCGACTCGATCACCCGGCTCTGCGCGTTGCTGCGGTAGAGCACCGCGATCTCGCGCCGCTCGAAGCCGTCGTTGCGCGCGAGCTGGCGGATCTCGTCCACCATCCATTGCGCCTCCGCCAGGTCGGTGGGCGCTTCATAGACGCGCACGGGCTCGCCGGGCCCCTGCGTGGTGCGCAGGTTCTTGCCCAGGCGGCGGCTGTTGTGGCTGATGAGGGCGTTGGCCGAATCCAGGATGTTGCTGTAGCTGCGGTAGTTCTGCTCCAGCTTGATCTGGTGGCGCACGTCGAACTCGCGCACGAAATCCTGCATGTTGCCCACGCGCGCGCCGCGGAAGGCGTAGATGCTCTGGTCGTCGTCGCCCACGGCCAGCACGCTGCCGTGCGTGACGAGGCGGCCGTCCACCATGTCGCCCGCGATCTGCTTGAGCCAGGCGTATTGCAGCTTGTTCGTGTCCTGGAACTCGTCCACCAGGATGTGCTGGAAGCGCCGCTGGTAATGCGCGCGGATCGGGTCGTTGTCGCGCAGCAGTTCGTAGCTGCGCAGCATCAGTTCGCCGAAATCCACCACGCCCTCGCGCTGGCACTGCTCTTCGTAGAGCTGGTAGAGCTCCACCTTCTTGCGCCCGTCCGCATCGCGCGCATCCACGTCGCCGGGCCGCAGTCCCTCTTCCTTGCAGCCGCTGATGAAGTAGGCCATCTGCTTCGGGGGAAAGCGCTCCTCGTCGATGTTGAACTGCTTGCACAGCCGCTTCACGGCCGAGAGCTGGTCCTGCGTGTCCAGGATCTGGAAGGTGGCGGGCAGCCCTGCCGACTTGTGGTGGGCGCGCAGCAGCCGGTTGCACAGGCCGTGGAAGGTGCCGATCCACATGCCGCGCACGTTCACCGGCAGCATGGCCGAGAGGCGCGCCGTCATTTCCTTCGCAGCCTTGTTGGTGAAGGTGACGGCCAGGATGCCGCCGGGCGAGACGTAGCCGTTCTGCAGCAGCCAGGCGATGCGCGTGGTGAGCACGCGGGTCTTGCCGGAGCCCGCACCGGCCAGGATCAGGGCGTGGCCCGCAGGCAGCGTGACGGCGGCGAGTTGCTCGTCGTTCAGGTTCTGCAGCAGGGGCGACGCGGCGGCCGGCGCGGCCGCGAGGCCCGGCTCGGCAGCACCGAAAGGCGCTGGCGCGCCGGAAAACAGGTCGTGTGGGAGCATCCCGCCATTGTAGGAACCCGGCCGCCTCCGCCCGGCCAGCGGGGTCAAGCCCCCCGGCCTGTGCTTACGTCAGCAAACCGTCCAGCGCGTCGGACTCGAACTGCTTCCAGAGCGCATCGCGCCGCTCCAGCGTCTCCTGCACCGCGCCGTGGCGCAGCTGCGCCACCGCCGACACCAGGGCATTGCACAGGAAGAAGGCCGCGGTGTACGAATCGAATGGCGATGCATTGGCCGTGCGCGCCACCAGCGTGTGCTGCGCATGCTGCACGACGGGTGCCACCGGGCTGTCCGTGAGCGCCACCACGGTGGCGCCCTGCGCCCGGAAATGCTGCGCTGCCAGCAGGCCGCCGCGCGAGTAGCGGCGGATGGTGAACACCACCAGCACATCCTGCGGCTGCACCCACAGCATCCGGTCCACCGCGAACGGCGCGCCCGCACCCAGGTCCTGCACGCCCGGGCGGCACATGTTCAGGTGCGTGGCCAGGTGGCTGGAGACGGGCGCGCTGTTCTTCTCGGCCAGCAGGTACACGCGCCCCCGGGCCTGCGCCAGTTGCCGTACCACGGCTTCGAAGGCAGCCACGTCCAGGCCCTGCCGCGTGGCGGCCAGGTTGTGCTGGTCGTGCAGCAGCGCATCGTCCACGCACTCGACCAGGCTGCGCCCGGCGCCCAGGGTCGCAGGCGCGCGCTGTGCGGCGGTCTGCAGGCGCGAGGTGACCTCGGAGCGCGCCTCGCGCCGCACCTCGGCCAGGCTCCCGTAACCCAGCTTGGAAAACATCCGCACCACCGTGGAAGCGCTCGTGCCCGTGCGCGACGCGATCGCGCTGGCGGAATCCAGCAGCCCGTCAGGGTAGTGGCGCAGCAGGTCGTCGGCCAGCGCTCGCTCGCTGGCGGTCAGGGAGGCGGCCTGGGCGGCGAGCCGTTCGGTCAGGAGCATGGGGTGGGGAGAAGGTGCGGGTAGTGCGCGGGCAGGGTGCCGTTGGCGCCGATTGTGCACGGCGCGTCACGCCGTATGCGCCTCCTGATTGCAACACTCATTGCAAGGCAATATGATTTATGAAATTTTCGTTTCAATCACTCCCCGTTGACGCAACACTGCCCGACCATGACCGCCATCTCCTCCGCGCCTGCCGTCCCCGCCTCCGCCCAGCCCCTGCTCGACTGGCTCGCCTCGCAGGAACAGGCCATGGCCCACCTGCTGGCGCAGGTCGTGAACATCGACAGCGGCAGCGGCCATGAAGAGGGTGTGCGCCGGGTTGCCGCGGTCTTGCGCGGCCGCCTGGAGGCCGCCGGCATCCCCGTGCAGACCCTGCCCGAGCCAGGCTGGGGCGAGTGCATCCTGGCCAGGGTGCCGGGCAGCAACGCCGCCGCATCCGGCCACTACCAGCTCATGGGGCACATGGACACGGTCTTCCCGCTGGGCACGGCGGCGCAGCGCCCCTGGCGCGTGGAAGGCGGCAAGGCCTTCGGCCCCGGAGTCGCCGACATGAAGTCGGGCCTGGTGATGAACGTCTTCGTGGCCGAGGCGCTGGCCCGCTTCGGCGGGAACGCCACCCCGGTGCACCTGTTGTTCACCGCCGACGAAGAAGTGGGATCGCCCGCCTGCCGCACGGTCATCCGCGAACACGTGCAAGGCGCCCGTGCCGTGCTCAATGCCGAACCCGGCCGCATCAGCGGCAACGTGGTCAACGAGCGCAAGGGTTCCTACCGCATCGATTTCGAGGTGCAGGGCGTGGCCGCGCACGCCGGCATCAACCCCGCCCAGGGCGCCAGCGCCATCGACGCGCTGGCCCGCAAGATCCTGGCGCTGCACGCCCTGAACGGCTGCGAGCCCGGCATCACGGTGAACGTGGGCTTCATCCAGGGCGGCATGGCCTCCAACGTAGTGGCTCCGCTGGCCTCGGCACACGTGGACCTGCGCTACACAGCCGGCAACGACCTGGAAGGCGTGCTCGCGCGCATCCAGGCCGTCATCGAGGAAGAATCCCTGCCCCGCACCAGCGGCCGCATCGTCGCGAAGACCGGCACCCTGCCCATGGCCCGCACGCCAGACGACCTGCTGCAGACCTACCAGCGCTGCGCCGAACAGGTCGGCTTCAAGGTCGAGGGCGAGGCCACGGGCGGCGCGGCCGACAGCGGCATCACGTCGAACATGGGCATCCCCTCCCTCTGCGCGCTGGGCCCCGTGGGCGGCTACGCGCACAGCGAGCGCGAATTCTGCGACCTCACCACCTTCGTGCCCCGCGCCCAGGCGCTCGCGCTCACGCTGCTGGCACTGGGCTGAACCGGCTTGCATCCTTTTTTTTCCTGACCTTTCCGAGACCTATGTCCTTCGAACGCACCCCCGCCACCCGCCGCCAGATCCTCGCCACCGGCCTGGGCCTCGCCGGCGCCGCCGCCCTGCCCGCCTTCGCTGCCGGAGACAAATACCCCAGCCGCCCCATCACGCTGGTCGTGCCCTTCCCGCCCGGCGGCTCCGTGGACGTCATGGCGCGCCAGTACACCGAATCGCTGGGCCGCATCCTGGGCGTGCCGATCGTGGTGGACAACAAGCCCGGCGCGGGCGGCTCCATCGGCACGCAGTTCGTGGCCCGGGCCCCGGCCGACGGCTACACCCTCGTGGCCTCGTCGCAGAGCAGCCACCTGGCCAACCCGCTGGTGCAGCCCAAGCTGGGTTACGACCCGATCAAGGATTTCGAGAACATCGCCATCCTGGGCCGCCAGCCCAACGTGCTGGTCGCCCACCCCAGCGTGCCCGCGAAGAACTTCGCCGAGTTCGTGGCCTACCTGAAGGCCAACCCCGGCCAGGTCAACTTCGCCACGGCCGGCGCCGGCAGCATGGGCCAGATCAACGCCGAGGCGTTCCTGCTGGCCGTGAACGCCAAGGGCGTGCACATCCCCTACCGCGGCGGCTCTCCCTACGTCACGGCCATCCTGGCGGGCGAGGTGCAGTTCGCACTCGACAACCTCGTGGTGTTCCTGCAGCACATCCAGGCCGGCAAGCTGCGCGCACTGGCCGTGGCGTCGGACACGCGCGTGGCCCAGCTGCCCGACGTGCCCACGTTCAAGGAACTGGGCTTCCCCGACCTCAACCAGCCCTCGTGGACCGGCATCGCCGCGCCGGCCGGCACGCCTGCCGCCGTCGTCGCCACGCTGCACAAGGCCATCCGCAAGGCGGCGACGGAGCCCGCCATGATCGAGAACCTCAAGACCCGCGGCGTGATTCCGCCCGAAGAGATGTCGCCCGCCGCCTTCGAGAAGATGATGTCCGACCGCCTCGCGTCCTACGGCGAGGTGGTGCGCAAGGCCAACATCAAGCCGGAATAAGAGCGGCAGGCACGGCGCAGCGGTCCTGCGCCGCGGCGCGTCTTGTGGGAACATGCGCGGCACCCCACCGCACAGCCCCAGGACCCGCCGATGCGCACCACCCTCCCTGCCCTGCTCCTCTGCCTCGCCCCGGCCTGGATGGCCACGGCCCCCTCATCCGCAGCGGCCCAGTGGACCGCGTGCAGCAGCGATGGCAAGGCCGCGCCGAGCGCGCTCTACGAGCGCTTCCTCGGTGCCGACTGCGCCACCTGCTGGGCCGATGCGCCGGCCAGGGAACCCGGCGGCCAGGCCCTCGTGCTGGACTGGATCGTGCCAGGCCGCCAGGGTGACGACGCCCCCCTGTCTGCCGCCGCAACGCGCGATGCGCTGGAGCGCCTGCAGGCGCTGCGCCGCGACCCGCCCGCGGCCACCGACACCGCCATCACCGACGTCGCCCCCACCGCCCCGCTGCCGGGCCGGCTTCGCGTGGCCCTGGGCCCACCCGTCAACGGCTATGTCGGCGCCACCATCGCCCTGGCGCGCCCCGGGGGCAAGGCCGCAGCCCCGCATGTCCGCGCCGGCACCCGCTATGCCTTCACGCTGCTGCTGGTCGAAACCGTGGCCGCCGGAGCGGAGGGCAACGCCGCCGAACGGCACATCGTGCGCAATGCACTGCAGGGCACCTGGGAGGCCGGCACGGCAGCGCCGCGTGGCGGATGGTCGGAGCTGCGGCCCATGCGCATCCCCGACGGTGCCGACCCGGAGCGGCTCGGCGCCGTGGGCTGGCTGCAGGATGCAGGCGGCACGGTGGTCGCGGCGGCACGCGCCCACTGCCCCGCCCGCGATGCCGGCAGACCGCAGTAACCCTGCGCTCCGTCCGCCAACCTGCCTGGTGCGCCCGGCCTGCGGGCGGCAGGGGTAGAATCAGTCACCGGGCCCAAGTTTCTTGACGTCCGGTTTTTTTGTGCCTGCGCACAGCAGGGTTCGGCAGAGGCCTCCACGGCCCGCCCGCACGACCGGCCTCCAAGCCAAGCGCCCCATCGCGGGGGAAAAAGGTCCCCCGCGACCTTTCACAGGAGCTTGGAAATCTCATGGAAATCTTCGACTACGACAACGTCCTGCTGCTGCCGCGCAAATGCCGCGTGGAGAGCCGATCCGAGTGCGACGCCAGCATCACCCTCGGGCAGCGCAGCTTCCGCCTGCCGGTGGTGCCGGCGAACATGAAGACGGTGGTGGACGAGAAGATCTGCCGCTGGCTCGCCAGCAACGGCTACTTCTACGTCATGCACCGCTTCGACCTCGACAACGTGCAGTTCGTGCGCGACATGCATGGTGCCGGCTGCTTCGCCTCCATCTCGCTGGGCGTGAAGCAGCCCGACTACGACACGGTGGACCGGCTCGTGGCGGAAGGCCTCTGCCCCGAATACATCACCATCGACATCGCCCACGGCCATGCCGACACGGTGAAGGCCATGATCGCCTACCTCAAGCAGCACCTGCCGCAGGCCTTCATCATCGCCGGCAACGTGGCCACGCCGGAGGCCATCATCGACCTGGAGAACTGGGGCGCGGACGCGACCAAGGTGGGCGTGGGTCCGGGCAAGGTGTGCATCACCAAGCTCAAGACCGGCTTCGGCACCGGCGGCTGGCAGCTCTCCGCGCTCAAGTGGTGCGCCCGCGTGGCCACCAAGCCCATCATCGCCGACGGCGGCATCCGCAGCCACGGTGACATCGCCAAGAGCATCCGCTTCGGCGCCACCATGGTCATGATCGGCTCGCTCTTCGCCGGCCACGAGGAATCGCCCGGCAAGACCGTGGAAGTGGATGGCGAGCAGTTCAAGGAATACTACGGCTCCGCCAGCGACTTCAACAAGGGCGAGTACAAGCACGTGGAAGGCAAGCGCATCCTCGAGCCCATCAAGGGCAAGCTGGCGGACACGCTGGTGGAGATGGAACAGGACGTGCAGAGTTCGATCAGCTACTCCGGCGGCACGAAGCTGATGGACGTGCGCAAGGTCAACTACGTGATCCTGGGCGGCGACAACGCCGGCGAACACCTGCTGATGTGAGGTGCTGAAAACTTTTTTGTGCGGCTTCTTGCAGACCGGCAAAAAAGTAGTGCATAATTCGAGGCTCTGCAGCGCTGCAGACACAGTTTCAAAGGTTACTGTGGGTTCTTAGCTCAGTTGGTAGAGCAGCGGACTCTTAATCCGTAGGTCGAGTGTTCGAGTCACTCAGGACCCACCACCACACAGCCGCAAGGCTACCAAAGCCGGTGCTATCAAAAGATAGCACCGGCTTTTTTCATTCCCTGTTTCCTTTTTCACTTCGCGGGCGCACGCGCACCGAGTTCGGATGGCCTGCCGCCTCCATCACAGGCCACAGGCCAGCGTCTCGTTCACAGGCCAAGGTCCGACAGTCCGGGATGATCATCGGGCCGGCGACCCAGGGGCCAGTGAAACTTGCGCTCCGACTCCTGGATAGGCATGTCATTGATGCAGGCAAAACGCCGTTGCATGAGTCCGTCGGCAGCGAATTCCCAGTTCTCATTGCCATAGGACCGGAACCAGTGGCCGGCATCATCGTGCCACTCGTAGGCGTACCGGACTGCGATGCGATGGTCTCCGTACAGCCAGAGCTCTTTGATCAGCCGGTAATCGAGCTCCTTCTTCCATTTTCTCTCGAGGAAGGCCTGGGCTTGCGCCCGGCCATCGGCGAACTCGGCTCGATTGCGCCATTGCGTGTCCGGCGTGTATGCCAGTGCAACCTTGGCCGCGTCGCGCGTGTTCCAGCCGTCTTCGGCCAGGCGGACTTTCCGGGTAGCGCTTTCCAGCGAGAACGGTGGAAGGGGCGGACGAGTTTCCATGATGAGACCTTTCAAATAATGTAGAACGATCTGTCTACATAGCTCATCGTAAAGCAGGTGGAACGATCTGTCTACAATGGAGGCATGACAACCCCTCAACGTGTTCCGGAGTCGCTCCCTCCCCGCGAGCGCATCCTGGTGGCGGCCCATGCGCTCTTCTACGGGGAAGGCATCCGAGCCACCGGAGTGGACAAAATCATCGAGCGGTCCTCGGTCAGCAAAGTGACTTTCTACCGGCAGTACGCAAGCAAGGACGACCTGGTCCGGGCGTACCTGGATTACCGCCATGAAAAATGGATGGTCTGGTTCAGAAACAGCTTGAAGGAGGCCTCGGATGCCGGCGCGTCAGCATTGGGCGCCCTCGTCACGACCCTCGGAAACTGGTTCAGCCAGCCGGACTTCCGGGGCTGCGCATTCCTCAATGCAGCGGCCGAACTGGGTTCGGCCGACCCGGAGATCCTGGCGACCGTCCGCCGTCACAAGCAGGAGATGGCCTGCGTCCTGGAGAACCTGTTCGCTGGCGGCGCGAACATGGCGGGAAGCGCGTTGTCCCTGGCCGTCGATGGCGCCATCGTCCATGCGCAGATGGGTCACAGCGTCGATGCCGTGATGGAAGACCTCAAGGCAGTGCTCCTTTCTCAGAAAGAGATGATGCGGCAACACTGATTTCCGGCCGTGCAGTGGCCCTGCGGCCCGAACGACTCAGGGGCTCGCAGGCCGGCGCGGATCGAATCGCGGTTTCCGCATGCCGGCACGATCAACACCCCTGCCTCGCCGGTCCCGCAGCGGCCCGCAACCTGGGAAAGGCGTTTTTACTGCAAGAAATCCCCAGCGCCTGCGCTTGAAAAAATCTGCCCCTTGGTGAGGTTCGCGCGAAAAAAAGCCCGCCGGAAGGCGGGCTTTTTCATTCCGTCAGCGGGTGTTGGTGCGGCCGGTACCGGCACCTGCACCGCCGGTCAGGACGATGCCGCGCCGGCGCTCGCGCCGCCGCCGCTGGAAGCCGCGGACTTGCGATGGCTCTTGCGGCCAGCCTCGCGGGCTTCTTCCGACGTGAATTGGTGGGCGTTGCCGCTGGCGTGGGCCGCGCGCCCGCCCAGGGACGCGATCTCGCGCTGGCGGGCCGGGTCCATGCCCGCGAACCCCCGCCGGGCCGGACCGGCACGGCGGGCTCCCTGCTTCAGCGCCTCTTCCGCCTGTGCTTGCTTGCCCGTATCGCGTTCGTTCGTTGGGTCATTGGCCATGTACCGCTCCTCTCAACAAAAATAGGAAATGGATGGAATTGCAGTCCGGCGCCGCAGTGGCCGGGCCTACGCAATGACTCAGGGCAAACGGCGTGCCCGACGGTGCAGCCATGGAGCCGGCAAAAAAAGAGCCCGCCTTGGTGGCGGGCTCAAGAGGGGCGCGCCTGGCGGGGCAGCCAGGCACGGAACACAGGGCAAGCGGCGTGCCTGACGCGGCAAAGGCGGCAGCGCCTGAACGTTCAGCGCGTGGAGGAGGCGTCCGCGGCCGTGCTCTCGTAGGCCTTGAGCTTGTTGTAGAGGGTCTTCAGGCTCACGCCGAGGGCCGCCGCGGCGCGCTCCTTGTGGTTGTCGAAATGCCGCAGGGTACGCAGGATGAGCTGCTGCTCCACGTCCGCGATCGAGGTGCCCACGTCCACGCGCAACTGGCCCGCGGATTCGGCGCCGTTGTCTTCCCCGGACACGCGCGCCGCCCGGCCCTCGGGAGCGGGCGCGGCATCGGCTTCGGCGCCATTGGTCGGGAGCCACTGTGCCGTGATCGCATCGCCCTCGGCCATTACATAGGCGCGCTGCATCACGTTGCGCAGCTCGCGCACGTTGCCCGGCCAGCGATAGCGCTCCAGGCGCTCCAGGGCCTGGGGCTCCAGCCGTT
The DNA here is from genome assembly GCF_000176855.2 of Paracidovorax avenae ATCC 19860. Taxonomy (NCBI): domain Bacteria; kingdom Pseudomonadati; phylum Pseudomonadota; class Betaproteobacteria; order Burkholderiales; family Comamonadaceae; genus Paracidovorax; species Paracidovorax avenae. Next base: position 3,711,124 of record NC_015138.1, read on the forward strand.
TGGAGCGGCCTTCCTGTTGCCCGATAGCCGCCAGGAAATGGCTGCTCAGCAGCCCGATGTCCTCGGCACGCTCGCGCAGCGGCGGCAGCTCGATAGGGAATACGTTCAGCCGGTAGAACAGGTCCTCGCGCAAGGCCCCGCCCGCCACGGCGGACAGGGGATCGCGGTTGGTCGCGGCCACGATGCGCACGTCGGTGGCCCGCTCCACGGTGGAGCCCACGCGCATGAAGGTGCCGGTTTCCAGCACCCGGAGCAGCTTGACCTGCAGTTCCAGGGGCATTTCGGTGACTTCGTCCAGGAACAGCGTGCCGCCGTGTGCGCGCTCGAAGAACCCCTGGTGCTGGCGCTCCGCACCCGTGAAGCTGCCCTTCTCGTGGCCGAATATCTCGCTTTCCATCAGCTGGGGCGATATCGCCCCGCAGTTGATGGCCAGGAAGGGCTGCGAACGCCGCCGGCTGAGGTCGTGCACCGTCCGCGCCACGAGCTCCTTGCCGGTCCCGCTGTCGCCGGTCACGAACACCGTCACCGAGGTGCCGGCCACGCGCGCGATCTGCTCGTACACCCGCCGCATGCAGGCCGAACGCCCCACCAGGTGGCCGAACCGGCCGGTATCGTCCACCGTCTTGCGCCAGGATTCGATCTCCGCGGCGATCGCCGCGGGAGGCATCACCCGCGACAGCACCCCGCGCAACTGCGGCAGGCTCACGGGCTTCACGAGGTAGTCGGCCGCGCCGAGGCGCAGCGCCTGGATCGACGTCTCCAGCGTGGCATGCCCCGTGACCAGCACCACCTGCGTATTCGAACGCAGCGATTGCTCGTTCATGAACGACAGGCCGTTGCCGTCCGGCAGGTGCAGGTCGAGCAGCACCACGTCCGGCGGCTGCAGCACCATCTTCTTGCGCGCGGCCTCCAGCGTGTGCGCCGTGGCGGCGTGGTAGCCCTCGGCGCTGCACAGCGCCGCCAGCATGTCCGCCGCATCGGCGTCATCGTCCACGATCAGAGCCAAACCCATGATTCCTCCAGGATGCATTGCCGCGGTGCAGCCATCCGCACACCGCGCCAACACAGATGCATGTGGACTCTGCACCCGTCAAGGCGTGCGGTCCATTGCGTTTTGTAATTGTTCCATCGTGATCGGTTTGATCAGGTATTCATCAAACCCGGCTTTCCGCGCCTTGGAAATGTCCTGCGCCTGGCCGTAGCCCGACACGGCCACCATCCGCCCGGCATACCCTGCAGCGCGCGCGCGCAGCGCGATCTCGTACCCGTCCACCCCCGGCAGCCCGATATCGACGATGGCCACGTCCGGCCGCTCCGCGATGATCAGGACCAGCCCGTCGAGCCCGTCCTCGGCCGCGTGCACCGTGTGCCCCCTGCCGCGCAGGTAGGCGCTCACGGAGCGCAGCATGTCCGCATTGTCCTCCACCAGCACGATGCGCCGCGCAGGACCGTGCGGGCGCATCGCCACGGCATCCGCGGGCGCGGCGGCGCTGCCGGGCGCCACCCGCGGCCAGCGCACCGTGAACACCGTCCCGTCCTCCGAGGTGGCGACGTCGATCACGCCGCCGTGCTGCTCCACCAGGTGCTGCACCAGCGTCAGGCCCACGCCCAGGCCGCCGTCCTGCCGGTCCAGCATCCGCTCTCCCTGGCGGAACAGGTCGAAGATGTGCGGCAGCAGGTCCTCGTCGATGCCGTCGCCCCCGTCCGCCACGCGCAGCACGGCCTCGTCCCCCGGGCACGACACGCTCACGTCGATGCTGCGGCCCTCGGGCGTGTACTTGATGGCGTTCTGCAGCAGGTTCACGATCACCTGCTCGATGCGCGTGGCATCACCGTTGATCCAGGCCGGCTGCAGGTCGAACGTCCAGGTGTGGCGCCGCATCGTGCCACCGACGGACAGCGACTCGCGCACGCTGCGCACCCGCTCGGCCAGGTCGGTGGGCCGGCGCGCGAGCACGGCGCTGCCGCGCAGCACGCGGCTGACGTCCAGCAGGTCGCGCATCATGCTCGCCAGGTGCTGGGTCTGGCGCTGGATGATGCCCAGGGCCTGGTGGGTCGTCTCCGGCCCGCCCGCCCCGGTGGATAGCACATCGGATGCCGCCGCGATGGCTGCCAGCGGGTTGCGCAGCTCATGGCTCAGCATGGTCAGGAACTCGTCCTTGGCCCGGCTGGCGGCCTCGGCCTGCCGCCGCGCCGCCTGCTCCTGCTCGGACTGCAGCGCACGCCGCCGCTCCGCATTCTTCTGCTCGGTGACATCCACCGTGATGCCCACGACCTGCTCGGGGCGGCCACGGACGCCGTAGCGCAGCAACAGCCGGCTGGACAGCCAGCGGGGCGCGTCGTCGGGCGCAGCGGCGATGCGGTATTCCAGCTGGGCCCGGGGGCTTCGCGTACGCAGCGACCGGGCCAGCGAACGACGCAGCCGGGCACGGTCGTCCGCATGCACGAGCGCGCTCCAGGCCCTCAGCCCGCGCGGCCCCCCGCCGCCCGCCGCCAAAGCCGCCGGGTCGCGCCCGAACAGCCCCTCCTGGCCCGCCGTCCACACCAGTTCCGACGGCCGGAAGCGGTATTCGAAAAACCCCACGTAGCCCGCTTCGCAGGCCAGGTCGATCAGGCTCTGCTTTTCCTGCCGCTTGCGGTCCGCGGCGAGCCAGAGGGCCATCACCTGCAGCAGTTCGGTGATGTCCGTCACCGCGCTGAGGGCACCGCGCGGCCTTCCCTGCTCGTCGAGCAGCGGCACGGCGCTGGCCACGACCGACATGGGTGCCCGCCCCGGCACGCGGATCTCCAGCTCCATCGGGCCGACGGGCTGCGCCAGGCGGCAGGCCAGCATCAGGGGCTGCTCTTCGGGTGCGAGTTCCTTTCCGCCGCGGAAGATCCGGGCTGGCGTTTCCCGGCCGTCCTCTTCGTCCGCCACGCCCAGCAGGCCCCGCATCACGGGATTGAGGACTACATGGCCGCAGTGCGCCCCGTCGGCGAACGCCAGCCCGATGGGCGTGTTCTCGAACAGGGCCTCGAATTCCGCGGCCTTGGCCTGCAGCCGCTGCCGCGTGGTGGCATCGCGCCGCTGCGCCGTCCACAGCGCGTCGCGCAGCAGGGCGATCTCCCGCACGGGTATGCGCAGCGAAGGCGGCAGGCGCTGCGCCCGCGCGAGCATCTGCAGCGGCTGGGCGATGCGCCACGCCAGCAGGAAGGCCAGCGCCACGCCCAGCACCAGGCAGGCCCCCATGGTGGCGATCGCGGACAGCACGGTGCGGCGCTCGGCCGCCTCGATGGGCGCCGCCGGCACGCCCACGCTTACCTGCCAGCCGTAATGCGCTACCGGCCGCCAGGCCGCCACCGCGGGCTCGGCGATGCCCTCCTCGCCCATACGGGCCTGCACGCGCTCCACGCCCGTGGGCAGGAGCTGCCGGCCACGCGCCAGATGGCCGGCCGCGGCCACCACGTTCTGGCGGGAGTCCACCAACGCGATGAAGCCCCCTTCCGGCGGCGTGGCCGTGGACAGCATCCGCTGCCACGCACGCGCGTCCATGCGGGCGCCAAGCACATAGCCTTCCACGCCCGCGAGGCGCACCGGCACGGCCAGCGCCACTTCGGCCCCGGCGGAGCCCATGTCCACGGCCTCCGACAGCGCCGCGCGGCGTTCCGACGACGCCCGGCGCGCCAGCGCTTCGATGGCGGCGTCCTGCGCAGCATCGCCTTCAGGCCGGGCGGTGTCGAACACGATGCGTCCGTCCGCCCCCGCGAAGAACACGCTGTGCCACTGGGGCTTCACGGGCGGCCGCTGGCGCAGCCAGCGCTCGAGCGCGGAGGGCTGGCCGGACCGCAGCGCATCCGTGCGTCCCAGCGCCAGCAGCGCATCCACCGTGGACGCCGTGTCCAGTGCCACGGTCTGCGCCAGTCCGGCAGCGCTATGGCCCAGCACGGACTGCAGGCGGCTGCGGGTCTGCGCGAGTTCCGCCGAAACCTTGTACGTCAGCAGCAGGGCGATGGGCAGCGTCGCGGCCAGGATCATGGCCACCAGGTACGTCCGCAGCGACGCCGAAGGCCAGGCACGCTCGGACCACCCGGGCAGCCCCTGCGTACGCCCGGAGTTCCCCTGCGCCTCCCGGACATCCTTATCCTCGTCGGGATCGGAGGGCGGAATCGACGATTCGGTGTGTTGGGCCATGCAATAGTTTCCGCAATTAATACCGTCCGGCAACAGCATCCGGAGCCAGGACGGCGCGTTCGGCGCGCCTGCGGAACCGCATGGCAATCCGCACTCCCTGCCCGCCATCCGCTGTTACAGGACTTCGCTTTGCAGGCCGCCTGATTGTTGCAAAGGTATCCATACGTACACTGTCGGACAAGGGCGGCATGGTGTTTGCACGAAGCGTTCGAAGGCCACGTTTGGCTGGCCTGCCCGAGGAACCCTTCGTCCGATGCCGACACTTGCTCTTGGAGCCCGACAGACCCAGTCCCCGCACCTTTCGCCCCGCCTGCAGAAGGCCGTGCAATTGCTGCAGATGCCGACGGCGGAGTTCATCCAGAGCGTGATGGCCGCCGTGGACGAGAACCCGTTCCTGGAGGAAGACGAACCGGCGGCGCCTGCTGCCCCGGGCCCGGAAGACGGGCCTGCCTGGACCGCTGCACCGGGCTCCCGGTCGCACCAGGGCGGCAGCGGCGATGGCCTGTCCATGCTGGAACGCGAACCGGCCACCGCCACGCTGCACGAACACCTGCACGCGCAACTGCGCCTCTTGCGGCTGCCCGACCGTGCATTCCTCCTGGCAAGCCTGGTCGTCGAGGAGTTGTCCGAAGACGGCTACCTCGCCACCCCTCTGGAGTCCCTCTGCGGCGACTACGGCGTGGAGCCGCAGGCCACGGCCGAGGAACTGGACGCTGCGCTGCGCGCCGTGCAGTCCCTGGAACCCGCAGGCGTGGGCGCGCGCGATCTGCAGGAATGCCTGCGCCTGCAGTTGCCCGCGGTCGCCTGCCCGCTGCAGCGTGCGCTGTGCGATGCGGTATTGGCCAGGGCGGCGGAAGGCTCCGGGCCGCAGGCCATGCGGCAGCTGGCGGCACGGCTGGATGTACCCGCGCATGCCGTACGGGAGGCGATGGAGCGGCTGCGACACCTCGACCCGCACCCGGGATGGCGGCACGGATCCCAGCCGGTGCAGTACATCGTGCCCGATGTCATCGCGCACAAGGCCCGTGGCCAGTGGACCGTCTCGCTGAACGAGGCCGTCATGCCGCGCGTGCGCGTCCACCGCCAGTACCAGCAATTGCTGCAGTCGCCGGCCGATGCGCCGGACGGGCCCACGCCCGCCTCTGAAGACACAGGATCGCGCAGCGCGCACCGCGATCTGGCCGCACAGCTGGCCGAGGCGCGCTGGACAGTCCGCCATGTGCAGCAGCGCTTTTCCACCGTGCTCGACGTCGCCAGGGCCATCCTGCGCCGGCAGCCCCACTTCCTGGAATACGGCCCCATCGGCATGCGGCCGCTGGCGCTCAAGGACATCGCGGAAGAACTGGGCGTGCATGTCTCCACCGTATCGCGGGTGACGAACAACAAGTACCTGCAGACGCCGTTCGGCCTGTTCGAGCTGAAGTACTTCTTCTCCCGCGCCATGACCACGCCAGCAGGCCGGGACAGTTCGCCCACCGCCATCCGCGGGCTCGTGCAGGAAATCCTCGCGGCGGACGATGGCCTGCGGCCGCTTTCCGACGTGGACATCGCACGGCAACTCGAGCGCCAGGGCATCCGCATCGCGCGCCGCACCGTGACCAAGTACCGGCAGCAACTGCGCATACCGCCCGCGGAGCAGCGTGCTGCCGCACGCCCCTGAAGCGGCAGGCGCCGCGGCGGCCGCATGGGGCCGGCGCCAGCGGGGACGGCCCATAATCACCGGCGCACCATGCCGTTCTTCCGCAGCGCCCTCGCCGTCCGCCGATTCGTGCTCGCCTGCTTCCTGTGGGCGATCGCTGCGTCGGGCGCGTCCCCGCTGGTGCTCCATGCCGCCTCCCTGGACCGCATCTGCTCGGCGGACGGCACCGCGCGGTGGGCCGCGGCGCCCACGGTGGACCGCAGCGAACCGGCGTCGCAACCACATGCCCATGCGCTGGATTGCCCCGCATGCCTGCCCACGGGACCGGCCCCGCCCACGGTGGCCGGTGCGCTCCGGCATGCACCCCTGCCCGGGGCACGTCCCTCCGGCCGGCGGAACCCGCATTCGGCATGCCCTGCCGCCGGACATCTGCCGGCCAGGGGGCCGCCCGATTGCCTGCGCTCCGGAGCCTGACGCGCTCCAGCCTCCTGCCCTGCAGGGCTTTCCCATCCGGGCGCTGCACCGCGCCCCTGAACGGACATCAACCCATGAAACGCATCCTCTCCTCTTCCCTGGTCGCCATCGCCGCCCTGGCCAGCCTGGCGGCGCACGGCCAGACCGCCACCGTCCAGGACGCCTGGGTCCGGGCCACCGTGCCACAGCAAAAGGCCACTGGCGCCTTCATGAAGATCACCGCCGCCAAGCCGATGAAGCTCGTCGGCGTGAAATCCCCCGCAGCCCCCATCGCGGAAATCCACGAAATGCGGCTGCAGGACAACGTCATGAAAATGCGGGCCGTGGACAAGCTCGACCTTCCCGCAGGCCAGGCCGTGGAACTCAAGCCCGGTGGCTACCACGTCATGCTCATGGACCTGGCCAAACCGGTGAAGGCGGGCGACACCGTGCCGCTGCAGCTCGTGCTGGAAGGCGCGGACGGCCAGCGCCAGACCGTGGACGTGCAGGCATCCGTGCGCGCCCTGGGCACGACCGGGACCAGCGCCCCGGCGCAGGACGCCCCTGCCCATGCGGGCCACGGCGCGCACCAGCACTGACGCCCGGGAGACGCAGGCCGGTCCCCCGGCCCGCAGCCTCGCCCCGATAATGGACATCGCCCGCCCGCCGGTGCCCCGCGCCGCGCGGGCCGGGTCCACCCCGCCCCCATCCCCGCCCTGCTTCCGCCATGAATCCAGACGCCCACCATCTCTGGCGCGCCCCGCGCTGGGCCCTCGCCGTCCTGCTGGCCGTGCTGGGCATGCTGGGGCCGTTCTCGATCGATACCTACATACCGGCGTTCTCGGGCATCGCGGCGGCGCTGGGCGCCACGCCGGTGGAAATGCAGCAGACGCTGTCGGCCTACCTGTTCGGCTTCGCGTTCATGACGCTGTTCCACGGTGCCCTGTCCGACAGCTTCGGGCGCAGGCCGGTCGTCCTCTGGGGCATCGCCGTGTTCACGCTGGCTTCCGCAGGCTGCGCCCTGTCGCAAAGCATCGGCCAGCTGGTGCTGTTCCGCGCGATGCAGGGCCTGTCGGCCGGCGCGGGCATCGTGGTGTCGCGGGCGGTGATCCGCGACATGTTCCCGCCCGCCCAGGCCCAGCAGGTGATGAGCCAGGTCACCATCTATTTCGGCGTGGCGCCGGCCATCGCGCCCATCGTGGGTGGCTGGCTGTTCGTCCATGCGGGCTGGCACAGCGTGTTCTGGTTCCTCACCGGCGTGGGGCTGCTGCTCTGGGTCGCCAACTACCGCCTGCTGCCCGAGACGCTGCATGCGGACCACCGCCAGCCCTTCAACGCCCGCCACCTGCTCCAGGGCTACTGGCAACTGGGCTCCAGCCCGCGATTCCTGCTGCTGGCGCTCGCCAGCGGCGTGCCGTTCAACGGCATGTTCCTCTATGTGCTCGCGGCCCCCGCCTTCCTCGGTGAACACCTGCACCTGTCGCCCACGCACTTCTTCTGGTTCTTCATACTGACCATCTCCGGCATCATGGGCGGCGCCTGGCTCAGCGGCCGCCTGGCCGGCCGCATCGCGCCCAAGCGCCAGATACGGCACGGCTTCCTCATCATGTTCGTCATGTCCCTGCTGAACCTGGCGGCCAACGCGCTGTTCACCGCGCACGTCTCGTGGGCGCTGTTCCCCATCGCGGTCTTCGCCTTCGGATGGGCGCTGATGGTGCCCGTCGTCACCCTGCTCGTGCTGGATTTGTACCCCGAGCGCCGCGGCATGGCCTCGTCGCTGCAGGCGTTCGTCGGCTCCACCGCCAACGGCCTGGTGGCGGGCGTGGTGGCACCGCTGGTGATGCACTCCACCCTGCTGCTGGCCTGCGCATCGCTGGGGATGATGTGCGTGGGCCTGGTGGCCTGGGTCTATCTGCACCACCGCTGGCCGGACATCGGCCGCGTGGCCACCGCCGCCTGAAGCCAGGCACGGGGCCGCGCCCCCGTCAGCCGCGGCGGCGCTCCAGCCCCGCCTGCTGGTAGTAGCGCAGTTTCTCCGCGTACATGGCCTGGTCGGCACGGTGCACGGCCGCCTCGACCTGGTCGCCCGTGGCCGCGATGGCCGTCCCGATCGCCAGGCTCAGCGGCTTGCCGGGATAGAACTGGTTGTTGAGCTCCAGCAGCGATGCGATCCGATCGGTGACGACCTGTGCGCCGCGCTCGTCGCAGGCCGGCAGCAACAGGGCGAATTCGTCGCCGCCGATGCGCGCAGCGCAATCCGGGGAGTCCACCGCCTTGCTGAGCACCTCGCCCACACGGCGCAACATCGCATCGCCCGCCGCATGACCGTACTCGTCGTTGATGGCCTTGAGCCCGTTCAGGTCCACGACCACCACGGCCACCGGCCAGGGACCTTTGCGGACGAGCCGGTTCAGTTCCTCCATGTAGAAGGCGCGGTTGCGCAACTGTGTGAGTACATCGTGCTTGCCGAGGTACTCCAGATAGGCCTCCGCCTTCTTGCGCGCCGTGATGTCCACCAGCGACAGCAGCACCATGGACCAGTCGTGCCTGCGTTCGTCCAGCACGGCGAACTGCATGTGGATGTACACCGGCTCGCCCGAGAGGCTGTAGTTCACGACCTCGCGCTGCTGCACCAGCTTGCCGTCCCACAGGTCGAGCAACTGCTCGGCGAACGACTCGGCCATCTCTCCGCGGAACACCTTGCCGATCTGCTGGAGCAACTGGTCCTTGCTGTCGGCGCCGAACATCTCCAGCGTCTGCTGGTTCACGTCGATGACGCGGATCTCCTGCATGCAGCGCGTGACGAACTCCGGATGCACCTTCAGGAACGTCTTGAAATCACGGATGCCCTGCGCGCGCACGTCGTCCAGCAGGCGCTTGACGCAGCTGAAGTCCTCCACCCACAGCGATACCGGTGAATGCTCGAACAGGCCCCGCGCATACTGCTCGCTGCGCAGGAGTGCCGTGCTGGAGCGGATCTGGTCGGTGTTGTCCTCGAGCGAAATCAGCACGCGGTCCCAGCGGTCCTCGTGTCCGGGCAGGATGCGGCCGCGGATATGCACATCGAGGCGGCGGCCGTCGAGCGCATAGTTGACCGTCTGGTTGGAGAATTCCAGCGAACCGGACCACAGCTGCCGCAGCTCGGAGATCGCCTGCTCGAACATGTCGCCGCGGAACACCTGGTCCAGCGAGGCCAGCAGCGTGGCCTGGTCGGGCGCGGCAAACAGCTCCAGCGTGCGCCGGTTCACCCGGAGCACCTTCAGGCTCGCGCCGTACTGCTGCATCCGCGCGGGGTCCTCGCGCACATAGGCCTCGGCATCCACGACTCCCTCGCTGCGCCAGCCGTCGAGCAGCGACTTCAGCGCGCTGAAGTCCTCCAGCCACAGCGACACCGGGGCCAGGTCGAACATGTGTTCAAAATCGTTGTCCGACGAGGGAGGGAAGGTCATTTTTCGGAGCACTCCGTGCATGTGGGCCCTGGGGAGGTGGATTATCGGACGCACCCGCGTCCGGCAAGCCCCACGCCGTGGCATGGACGAAAAAAAGCCAGCCTCCAGGGCTGGCTTTTGCGGTCATGCGGACTTCAGCGGGCCGGACGTGCCGGACGCTTGCGCGCATCGTGCGGTGCGAACGACGGCTTGCCGCCGCCCGCGCCGGGCTTGGCAAAAGCCGGCTTGCGGGGCGCGAAATCACCACCCCGGCCACCGCCCTCGCCACGGCCGCCTCCGAAGCCGCCACGCGCCGGCTCGCCGAAGCCCTGCTTGCGGCCATAGCCATCGCCGTCGCGGCGCGGACCGAAGCCCCGCTGATCGTCGCGGGGTGCGAAACCGCGCTGGTCGTCCCGGGGAGCGAAGCCCCGGCTGTCATCGCGGCCACGGCCATGGCGATCGCCGAAACCACCGCGGCCGCCGCCACCGTTCGGGCGGCGATCCCGGAAACCGCCACCGCCTTCGCGGCCGCGGCCGCCGAATTCCGGACGGGCTTGCGGCGCGCGCTGCTGCGGCTCCAGGCCGGCGATCACGTCGGTCTTGAACTGCTGGCGGCTGTAGCCTTCGATGTCGAAGATCTTGCGGCGGTCACGAAACTCGGCGAACGTGACGGCCAGGCCGTCGCGGCCGGCACGACCCGTGCGGCCGATGCGGTGCGTGTAATCCTCGGCCTTCATCGGCAGGCCGAAGTTGAAGACGTGGGTGATCGTGGGCACGTCGATGCCGCGGGCCGCCACGTCGGTGGCCACCAGGATCTGCACCTGGCCGTTGCGCAGTGCCATCAGGCGGCGGTTGCGCAGGCCCTGGCTGAGTGCGCCGTGCAGCGCCACGGCCGAGAAGCCTTCCTGCTGCAGGTCGTTGGCGAGGCCGTCACATTCCACCTGGGTGCTGGCGAACACGATGGCCTGGTTGATGGTGGTGTCACGCAGCCAGTGGTCCAGCAGCTTGCGCTTGTGCTGGGCGTTGTCGGCCCAGAACAGCGTCTGCTTGATGTTGGCGTGCTTTTCCTGCGGGGAATCGATCTGCACCTTCTTCACCGATGCACCGCCGTCGTGCATGACGCGCATCGCCAGCTGCTGGATGCGGGGCGCGAAGGTCGCGCTGAACATCATCGTCTGCTTGCGCTGGCTGGTGAGCTCATTGATCTCGGCGAGGTCATCGGAGAAGCCGAGGTCCAGCATGCGGTCGGCCTCGTCCACCACCAGGAACTGCACCTGGTCGAGCTTGATCTGCATCGAGCGCTGCAGGTCCAGCAGGCGGCCGGGCGTCGCCACCACGAGGTCGGCGTTCTGCAGCTTGGCGATCTGCAGCTGGTAGGGGATGCCACCCACCACGTTGGCCACGCGCAGGCCGCGGCAATGGCGCACGAGCTCGATGGCGTCGTGGGCCACCTGCTGGGCGAGTTCGCGGGTGGGGCACAGGATGAGCGCGCCGGGGGTCGCGGCCTTGAAGTGGCGCGGGTTGGTCGGGTCCTTGCGCTTGGCGCGCTTCGGAGCGGTCTCGCCGCGGGCGAGGGCTTCGGCCGCAGCGGCTTCGTATTCCGCACGGGCGGTTGCCTGCGCAGCGGCCTGCTGGCCGATCAGCGTGTGCAGCACGGGCAGCAGGAATGCCGCCGTCTTGCCGCTGCCGGTCTGGCTGGAGACCATCAGGTCGATGAACTTGCCCGCGTCAGCGCCAGCGCCCATGGCCAGGGGAATGGCACGCTCCTGCACGCCGGTGGGCTGGGTGTAGCCCAGGTCGGCCACGGCCTGCACGAGTTCAGGGGCCAGGCCCAGCTCGACGAAACCGTTGGGCACTGCCACGGTATCGGCCGCGACGGCCTCGGGAGCCACGGCGGTGGTGTCTGCGGCCACGGCCACGGGCGCAGCATGGGCTTCGGTTGCGGCCACGAAAGAGGTATCTGCAGGCGCGAAAGCGCCCTGCACTTGCAAAGTGTCGGTCATGTCTATGTTTCTCACACGAAGACGCACGCAGGCAAAGAGGCCTGCGCGGGCTCCGTCAATGGTTAAAAAACATCAACCATTCAACGGAACCAGCGCCCGGATGTCGGGGCAGGTGAGCATTGGTGCGGAAGGTCGTGCTGCGCCTCAGGGGAGAGAATCGCAGCCGTCCGCGGCCCGGTGTGAAGGGGAGATGCACAAAATGCGCGTACCGGAAATTGCACCCGGCATTTCCGCGCAAGCTGGCTATTGTCGCACGATTCGGGTTTTCCCGCAACCGGCTGCGGTCAGGGCACCAGCAGGTGCTTGCGGTAGTGCGCCAGTTCCTCGATGGACTCGTGCACATCGGCGAGCGCGGTGTGCTTCTGCGCCTTCTTGAAGCTGGCGTACACCTCGGGCTTCCAGCGACGGGACAACTCCTTGAGGGTGCTCACGTCCACGTTGCGGTAATGGAAGAACGCCTCCAGCTTCGGCATGTAGCGCACGAGGAAGCGCCGGTCCTGGCCGATGCTGTTGCCGCACATGGGTGCCACGCCCTTGCGCACATAGCGTGCAAGAAACTCCAGGATGGCCTGCTCGGCTTCGGCTTCCGTGACCGTGGAGGCCCGCACCTTCTCGATGAGTCCGCTGCGTCCGTGCGTGCCCTTGTTCCAGGCATCCATGCCGTCGAGCAAGGCGTCGGACTGGTGGATGGCGAACACCGGCCCCTCCACCCGCGGCTCCAGTTCCGGGCCGGTCACCACGACGGCGATCTCCAGCAGGCGATCCTTCTCGGGATCGAGCCCCGTCATCTCGCAGTCGAGCCAGACGAAGTTCAGGTCGGATTTGGGAAGGACGGGAGGGACGGAGGCGGGGGCGATATCGGACATGGCCCGGATTGTCTCCCAAGGCGGAACGCCCCTGACGCCGCGATGCCGGTCCGCGAAGCCCTAAACTCCCGGTACATGCCTCCCGCCCCCGACACTGCCTCCTACTTCACCACGCCCGCCGGCCTGCTCACCGCGGCCTTCGCCCTGCTGCTGGCCGCCGGCCTGCTGGTGCGCTTCTGGCTCGCGTCCCGGCAGATCCGGTACGTCGCGCGCCACCGTGGCACCGTCCCGGAGCCGTTCGCCGGGCGCATTCCCCTCGCCGCCCACCAGAAAGCCGCGGACTACACCATCGCCAAGGCCCGCCTCGGCCTGCTGGAAGCCGCCCTGGGCGCCGCCGTGCTGCTGGGCTGGACGCTGCTGGGCGGGCTGAACGCCCTCAACCAGGCACTGCTGTCCGTGCTGGACGGCGGGATGGTGCAGCAGATCGCCCTGCTGGCAGCGTTCGCGCTGGTGAGCGGGCTCATCGACCTGCCCCTCGCGGCCTACCAGACCTTCGTGCTCGAGGAACGGTTCGGGTTCAACAAGACCACGCCGGGCCTCTGGCTCAAGGACCTCGCGCGGTCCACGCTGATGGGGGCCGCGATCGGGTTGCCGCTGGCCGCGCTGATCCTCTGGCTCATGGGAGCCGCAGGCGCGCTGTGGTGGCTGTGGGCCTGGGGCGCCTGGGTGGCCTTCAGCCTGGCGCTGATGGTGGTCTATCCGCTCTTCATCGCGCCGCTCTTCAACCGCTTCCAGCCGCTGGAGGACGAATCCCTCAAGGCCCGTGTCACGGCGCTCATGCAGCGCTGCGGCTTCGCGGCCAAGGGGCTGTTCGTCATGGACGGCAGCCGGCGCAGCGCCCATGCCAACGCGTATTTCACGGGCTTCGGGGCCGCGAAGCGCGTGGTGTTCTACGACACCCTGCTGCGTCAGTTGCAGCCGGGCGAGGTCGAGGCCGTGCTCGCGCACGAGCTCGGCCACTTCAAGCACCGGCACATCACCAAACGCATGGTGGGCGTGTTCGCGATGGCGCTGCTCGGGTTCGCCCTCCTGGGCTGGCTCTCGGGGCAGACCTGGTTCTACGAGGGCCTGGGCGTGCAGCCCGCGGCCCTGCTCCCGGGCCAGCCCGCGGGCTCGGCCTCCAATGACGCGCTGGCGCTGCTGCTGTTCCTGCTGGCCACGCCCGTGCTGACCTTCTTCGTTTCGCCGGTTTTCGCCCAGCTCTCGCGCCGCGACGAATTCGAGGCCGATGCCTATGCCATGGCGCAGGCCGAAGGCAGCGCCCTCGCCTCCGCGTTGCTCAAGCTCTACGAGGACAACGCCTCCACGCTCACGCCGGATCCGGTGTACGCGCGGTTCTACTACTCCCACCCGCCGGCCAGCGAACGGCTGGCCCGCATGCCCCTTCCCCAGCCATCGACATGACCTCTTCTTCCATGCTCACCAAGAAAGACTGGTCCGCCCACGCACGCCGTGCGCTCAGCCCCACCGAGATCGTCACGCGCCTGGCGGACCTGCAGGGCTGGGCCCTGAGCGGCGACGGCGCCGCGGTCGCGATCGAGAAGACCTACCGCTTCGCGAACTACTACGAGACCATCTCGTTCGTGAACGCCGTCGCCTTCATCGCGAATGCGCAGGATCACCACCCGGACCTGTCCGTGCATTACGACCGCTGCGTGGTTCGCCTGAACACCCATGACGTGAAGGGCATCTCCACCACCGACCTCGAATGCGCCGCGCGCTTCGACGCGCTGCTGGCGGCCTCCGAATGACGGCCCGTCCGGCAAGCAATGGCTGAGCGCTCGGGCCCCCTCGAAGGCCTGGTCGTGGCCAGCCACGGCCGCCACTGCCTGGTCGAAAGCCCCGACGGCTCGCGGCGCATCTGCCATCCGCGCGGCAAGAAGAGCCAGGCGGTCGTCGGCGACCGCGTGCTCTGGCAGGCCCCGCCGCCTGGCCAGGGCGACGAAGGCACGATCGAGAAAGTGCTGGAGCGCCGCAATCTGTTCTACCGGCAGGACGAGATCCGCACCAAATCGTTCGCCGCCAACCTGGACCAGGTCCTGATCCTCATCGCCGCCGAGCCGGTGTTCTCCGAAAGCCAGCTCGCGCGCGCCTTGATCGCAGCGGAGGCCGAGCACATCGCTCCGGTCATCGCCCTCAACAAGAGCGACCTGGTGGAGCCCTTCGAGCGCGCCTGGCAGCGGCTCTGGCCCTACCGCCACATGTGCGGCGACGGCGCCGGCCGGCACCACTACCAGGTACTGCCGCTGTCGCTCACCCACTCGGCGGAGGTGGACCGTGCCGCGCTGCGCGAGCAGTTGCAGGGCAAGACCACGCTGGTCCTGGGGCCCTCCGGATCGGGCAAGAGCACGCTCATCAACCTGCTGGTCCCCCACGCATCCGCGGTGACGGGTGAAATATCCCAGGCGCTCAATTCGGGCCGGCACACCACCACCACGACCACGTGGTACTGGGTGGACCCGCAGGACCGCACCACCGCCCTGATCGACTCGCCGGGCTTCCAGGAGTTCGGGCTGCACCACATCGGTGCCGCGGACCTGGCCCGGCTCATGCCGGACATCGGCCAGCACGCGGGCGAGTGCCGCTTCTACAACTGCACCCATCTGCACGAACCCGGCTGCGCCGTCATGGCGCACGTGGACGAGCCCGATGCCTCGCTGGTACCGGGTTCGGGCCGCATCGGTGCGAACCGCTACCAGATCTACCGCCAGCTGTACGAGGAACTGAGCACGCATCGCCACTGGTGAGCGGTGCAGCGGAGGGCCGGCGCCCGGGGCAGTGCCCAGGCCTCAGCCGAGCAGGCGGGCCAGGGTGAGCAGGGCGAGCAGCAGCATCCACACCACGACCGAGCGCCATACCAGGCCCACGACGCCGCGCAGGTGGGCCACCTCCGGCTCCCGGCCCGGCGTGCTGTCGCCACCGGCCGGCACAGGCTCGGGTGCCAGGACGCCCTCGCCCAGCGCGTCCTGGCGTGCCTGCAGGACTTCGCCACCGAGGCGCACGTTGATGGCACCAGCAGTGGCCGCGAGGATCACGCCATCGTTGTCGTTGGGAAAATGCTGCGCATGGAAGCGCCAGCCGTCGATGGCTTCCTCGAAGCTGCCCACCACGGCGAAGCTGAGGGCCGTGAGGCGCGCGGGCAGCCAGTCCACCACCGTCCAGGCCTGGGCGGAGGCGCGCTGCAGCGGCTCGCTGCCGGGATGCACGAGGCTGGCCCCGCGGCCTCCAGCCTTCCAGTAGCGGGAGACGAACTCCGCGAGCCGGTAGAACACCGCGCCCGCGGGCCCCAGGCCGAGGGCCGCCAGGATGGAGAACCAGGCCAGCACCCCGAAGACGTGCCGGTGCGCCGCGATCACCGAATACTCGATCACGTGCCGCACGATCTCGCTGCGCGGCAGCAGGCCCACGTCCACCTGCTGCCAGGCAGCCAGGCGGGCCCGGGCGGCGTCCTCGTCGCGCTCTTCCAGCGCATCCCGGATGTTCGTGAAATGGTGGCTGAACTGCCGGAAACCCAGCGTGAGATAAAGCACGGCGATGCTCCACACCACCGCCGCCGGCCAGCCGATGGCCACCATCAGCAGCCAGTGCACCCCCAGTACGGCCAGCGACGGCACGCACACCGCGAGGGTCCATGCCACCCAGCCATGGTGCGGCTTGCCGGCATCGAAATTGCGGCTCACGGACAGCGCCCACGCGCGCACGCCGGCATGGATCGGGTTGCTGCGGGCCAGCGGGCGGGCCTGCTCTATCAGCAACGCCATGAGGATGGCAAAGAAGCTCATGCCGGCAATCATACTGGGCCGTAACCACAGGAAACACTGTGGCCCGACGTCTTCCGGCGCACCGCCCGCTCAGGCCAGCAGGAACCGGTAGAAATTGCGCAGCATGCCCGCCGTGGCACCCCAGATGAAGTGCGTCTTGCCCGTCGCCGGATCGGTGTAGGGCATGGAGAACCACTCGCGCCGGGCACCGCCGATGTCGAAGGCATGGCGCCGGTGGTTCGACGGGTCCAGCAGGAAGGCCAGCGGCACCTCGAAGATATCGGCCACTTCATAAGGGTTGGGCTGGAAGCTGCCTTCAGGGTGGACCAGCGCGACCACGGGCGTGACGAGGAAGGCCGTGCCGGTGGCATAGACGGGCAGCGTGCCCAGCACCTCCGCCCTGCCGCTATCGAGGCCCACTTCTTCGCGCGCCTCGCGCAGCGCTGCGGCGGCGGCGTCCGCATCGCCCGGATCGACGCGCCCGCCCGGGAAGGCCACCTGCCCCGAATGGTTGGACAGGTGCGCGGTGCGCTCCGTCAGCAGCACGGTCGGCTCATCGCGCTGCATGATCGCCAGCAGCACGGCGGCATCGCGCGGCGCACGGGCCGTCATGGCCCGCTCGCGCAGCACGTCGGGTGTCCAGGACGGCGGCGCGGCGAAGCGCCGGCGCAGCGCCTCGGGCGTCCACGCAGCGGCCGGCACCGCGGGCAGGTGGCCGTCCGTCCCCAGCACCGGAGCAGTCCGGGGATCGAACCCTGGCAGGGCTGTCAGCGGCCCGGTGGCGGCCGCGGTGGATGGGGAAGAGGACATGCGTCGAGGTTCTACGGCGTGGGCGGACAAATGCGCGCCCCCGGGGGGGGGTGCAGTGCGGCGGCCATGAAAAAAAGCCGCTACAGGACCCTGTAGCGGCTTCGGATGCCAGAGCGGCAGCCCGTCCTCAAGCGGCGGGAGCGGCAGCCTTGTTGACGCGCGAGGGCAGCTTTTCCTTGATGCGCGCGGACTTGCCGGAACGGTCGCGCAGGTAGTACAGCTTGGCGCGGCGGACGTCGCCGCGGCGCTTCACTTCGATGCTGGCGATCAGCGGGCTGTAGGTCTGGAACGTACGCTCCACGCCTTCGCCGCTGGAGATCTTGCGCACGGTGAAGCCGCTGTTGAGGCCGCGGTTGCGCTTGGCGATCACCACGCCTTCGTAGGCCTGCACGCGCTTGCGGGTGCCTTCCACGACGTTCACGCTCACGATGACGGTGTCGCCGGGCGCGAATTCGGGGATGGTCTTGTTCAAGCGGGCGATTTCTTCCTGCTCGAGGGTCTGGATCAGATTCATTGTGGATTTCCTTGCGATCATGGCCGCGCCAGGATTGGCAGGCGTCGGGATTGACGCATGGTGCTGAAGGGCTGCCCCGGCAGCCCTGAGGCCACCCATTGGAAGCGTCCGCCAGCGGCCGGACAGAGGATCGAAAAGCCTGCCATTATAGCAAGCCGTTCAGTTTCGCCAAGACGGCTTCATCCGAGCGGTCGAGGCGACCCGCCGCGCGCGCCGCCTCGACGAGGTCCGGCCGGTGCCGCGCCGTCACGGCAAGCCGCTGGTCGCGCCGCCAGCGCTCGATCTGCGCATGGTGGCCGGACAGCAGCGCAGCGGGCACCGCCCGCCCCTGCCACGATTCCGGGCGGGTGTAGTGCGGGCAGTCCAGCAGGCCGTCCAGCGCCGCGTTGAAGCTGTCCTCCTGGTGGCTGCCGGCGTCGTTCAGCACGCCGGGCTGCAGCCGGGCCACCGCGTCGAGCAGCGCCATGGCGGGGATCTCGCCGCCGGAGAGGACGAAGTCACCCAGGCTGAGCTGCACGTCCACATGGGCATCGACGAACCGCTGGTCCACGCCTTCGTAGCGGCCGCACAGCAGCACCGCGCCGGTGCCGGCGGCCCAGCCTGCCACGCCTTCGTGGTCCAGCCTGCGACCGATCGGCGAGAACATCACCAGCGGCGCCACCGCCTCGGCTGCCTCGCCGCGGTCCGCGCGGATGGCCTGCAGGCAGCGCTCGAGCGGCTCGGCCATCATGACCATGCCCGGCCCTCCGCCGAAGGGGCGGTCGTCCACGCGGCGGTAGTTGCCCTCCGCATAGTCGCGCGGGTTCCACAAGCGCACGTCCACGAGGCCGGTGGCATAGGCCCTCCGCGTCACGCCACTGGCGAGAAACGGCGCGAACAGCTCCGGGAACAGCGTGATGACGTCGAAACGCATGGCGGCTCAGTAGTCCGGCTGCCAGTCCACCACGATGCGGCGCCCGGCGACATCCACCTTGTCGACGAAGGCGGAGACGAAGGGAATCATGCGTTCGCCCTCCTTGCCGCCCTCCTGCGGGAACGACAGCACCAGGGTCGTCTGCGGCCCCGTGGCGAGCAGCTCGCGCACCGTACCCAGCGCGACGCCCTCGCGGTTGACCACCTCCAGGCCGATGAGATCGACCCAGTAGTACTCGTCCTCGGCCGCCGTGGGAAAGCTCGAGCGGGGCACGAAGATGCGGGCCCCCCGCAGCGCCTCGGCGGCATCCCGGTCATCCACGCCCTGGGCCTGCGCGACGACGGAGTCGGAATGCTCGCGCGCCTGGCGGATGGGCAGCAGCACGGTTCCCGTGAAAAAGCTCTTCGCGCCCTTCTCGCTGGGCTGAAGGTACCACCGCTTGGAAGAGAAAAGCGCCTCGGGGTCGGCGCTGTAGGGCAGCACCTTGAACCAGCCCTTGACGCCCCAGGCGTCCGCGATGCGCCCCACTTCCACCGCATCGGCGGGCAGGTCGGCGGGATCGAGGGTGGGAAGGGCGGGCATGGCGAAAGAGGGATGAAAAGAAAAAAAGCGGGCTCCGTTTGCCGTGGCAACGGAGCCCGCCTCGTTCCGGGAAGATGGATCTCCCGGCTCGACTGACCGAGGATCAGGCGGCGACGGCCTTCTTGGCGGCCTGCTTGATCAGGCGCTCGACGGTGTCGGACGTCTGGGCGCCCACGCCCTT
Organism: Paracidovorax avenae ATCC 19860; assembly: GCF_000176855.2. Classification (NCBI taxonomy): domain Bacteria; kingdom Pseudomonadati; phylum Pseudomonadota; class Betaproteobacteria; order Burkholderiales; family Comamonadaceae; genus Paracidovorax; species Paracidovorax avenae. The sequence goes on from NC_015138.1 coordinate 3,730,445, forward strand.
CCAGTACGTCAGGCGGTCCTGGGCGATGCGCAGGCCTTCTTCGCCTTCCTTGGCGGTGGGGTTGTAGAAGCCCAGGCGCTCGATGAAGCGGCCGTCGCGACGCACGCGCTTGTCGGCAACGACGATGTTGAAGAACGGACGGCCCTTGGAGCCGCCGCGGGAGAGTCGAATCACGACCATAATGAATCCTTCGGGTGGGTGACAGCAAAATCTGTCGAGGTTTTGCGGCGTTTGAGACACGCGACATGGCCACCCGGCCAGCGACACGCTGCAAAGCCCGCGATTATATCCACATCCCGACGTATGCCCAATATCCGCCCGAGCCGCGACGAAGATCTTCCCGCCATCACCGCCATCTATGCCCACCATGTGCTGCACGGCACGGGCACCTTCGAGACCGATCCGCCGAGTGCTGCCGACATGGCGGCCCGGCGTGCGGACGTGCTGGCGCGCGGCCTGCCCTACCTCGTGGCCGAGGAACAGGGAGAGATCCTCGGCTTCGCCTATGCCAACTGGTTCAAGCCGCGCCCGGCCTACCGCTTTTCCGCGGAAGACTCGATCTACGTGGCGGACGCGGCCCGCGGACGCGGAGTGGGACGGCTGCTGCTGGATGCGCTCTGCGGCGCCGCCGAGGCGGCGGGCGTGCGCAAGCTGCTCGCGGTGATCGGCGACTCCGCCAATGCCGGCTCGGTCGGCGTGCACCGCGCCGCCGGCTTCACAGAGATCGGGGTGATGCGCTCGGTCGGCTGGAAGTTCGGCGCGTGGCGCGACGTGGTGCTCATGGAAAAGCCCCTCGGCGCCGCGGACACCACGGCGCCCGAATGAGCCGGGCAACGCGCATGGCCCGCCCGAAAAGCAAGACAGCCGCTGCGTGGCTCGCCTTCCTGGGCGGCCCGCTGGGCCTGCACCGCTTCTACCTGCACGGCATGGGCGACATGATGGGCTGGATGCTGCCCATCCCCACCGCGCTGGGCATGTACGGCATCCAGCGCGTGCAGCAATGGGGGCAGGACGACCACCTGAGCTGGGTGCTGGTTCCGCTCCTCGGCTTCACCATCGCCGGCTGCGCCCTGCGGGCCATCCTCTACGGACTGATGCCGCCGGAGCGCTGGAATGCCCGGTTCAATCCCGCCGGAGACCCCGAAGCGCCCGCGGGACGCACGCGCTGGGCGACGGTGTTCGCGATCGCGCTGGCGCTGATGGTCGGAACAGCCGTGCTGATGGCGAGCCTGGCGTTCAGCTTCCAGCGCTACTTCGAGTACCAGATCGAGGAAGCGCGCAAGATCTCGCAGTAATGCCGGGCGGCCCGGTCAGTACATCTGCAGGCTGATCCAGTAGGCGATGGCGGCCACGAAGGCGCTGGCGGGAATCGTGAGGATCCATGCCCAGACGATGTTGCCGGCCACGCCCCAGCGCACGGCGCTGGCGCGCTGGGTGGAGCCCACGCCGACGATGGCGCCGGTGATGGTGTGGGTGGTGGACACCGGGATGCCGAGGGCCGTGGCGAGGAACAGGGTCATCGCCCCGCCCGTCTCGGCACAGAAGCCGCCGACGGGCTTGAGCTTGGTGATCTTCTGGCCCATCGTCTTCACGATGCGCCAGCCGCCGAACATGGTGCCCAGGCCGATGGCCATGTAGCATGCGATGATGGTCCAGGTCGGGGGCGCCGTGTCCGAGGCGGAGGCATGCCCGGTGGCGATCAGCAGCAGCCAGATGATGCCGATGGTCTTCTGCGCGTCGTTGCCGCCGTGGCCGAGGCTGTAGGCGCCGGCGGAAAGCAGTTGCAGGCGGCGGAACCACTTGTCCACCTTGCTGGGCCGGGAACGGCGGAAGATCCACGCCACGGCCACCATCATCAGGGAGCCCAGCAGGAAACCGAGCAGCGGCGACACGAAGATGAACGCCACGGTCTTGAAGATGCCCCCGGAAATGAGCGACCCGATGCCGCCCTTGGCGATCACCGCCCCCACGATGCCGCCGATCAGCGCGTGCGACGAGCTGCTGGGAATGCCGTAGTACCAGGTGATCACGTTCCAGGTGATGGCCCCCACGAGCGCGCCGAAGATGACGTGCGTATCCACCACCCCGGGCTGCACGATTCCCTTGCCGATGGTGGCGGCCACGCTCAGGTGGAAGACGAAGATCGCGACGAAGTTGAAGAACGCGGCGAAGACGACGGCCTGCGTGGGCTTGAGCACGCCGGTGGAGACGACCGTGGCGATCGAGTTGGCGGCGTCGTGGAACCCGTTCATGAAATCGAACAGGATGGCCAGCGCGACCAGGAGGGCGACGACCCACAGGGCGGTTTGTACGGTTTCCATGCTTTGAGAGCGCTTGCGTCCGCCGCGGATCAGGAGTTCTCGAGGATGATGCCCTCGATGTGGTTGGCCACGTCCTCGCACTTGTCGGTGATGGTTTCCAGCAGCTCGTAGATGGCCTTGAGCTTGAGCACCTCGCGCACGTCGGGCTCTTCGCGGAAAAGCTTGCTCATGGCACTGCGCATGACGCGGTCGGCGTCGCTTTCCAGGCGGTCGATTTCCTCGCAGGTCTTGAGCGCCGCCTCGGCCACGCCCGGATCGGCGATCTTCTCCAGCAGCTTCACGGCATCGCGCAGCCGCTCGCAGCATTTCAGGCTCAGGTCCGTCAGGCGGGTGATCTCTTCGGTCATGTGGCGCACGTCATAAAGCGCCATGGTTTCCGCCGAGTCCTGGATCAGGTCGGCCACGTCGTCCATCGTGTTGATGAGCGAATGGATCTGCTCGCGATCGATCGGCGTGATGAAGGTCTTGTGCAGCGTGCGGTTGACCTCGTGCGTCACGCGGTCGGCCGCGCGCTCGGCGTTGTCCACGTCCTGGTTGTACTTGTCGCGCAGGTGCGGGTCGTTGTAGTTGGCGACGAGCTGGGAGAAGGCCCTCGCCGCCTCGACGATGCGGTCCGCATGCTGGTTGAACATCTCGAAAAAATTGCCCTCGCGGGGCAACAGCTTTCCAAACAACATGGGGACTCCTGGACGACTGGCAGGCATGCGCCACATCCGGCGGCTGCCGCATTGTGACGAAATGGTGACGATTTCAAGAAAGGCGCGAGTTTAACCGCGACCGCGATCCCGCTCCGATCCGTAGAGATGCCGCCCGATGCGCAGCGTTGCGCCGACGCATGCACCGCTTGTGAGCGCATTCCTACAGCCGCGACACGTGAGTGCCCACAAACCTGCAGTGCCCCGGCCCTTCCAATGGCCCAAGGCCCGTGCGCGGGCCGAGGTGCAGCAGCCCACCCTGCCACCGCCCAGCCGCCCTCCCACTAAAAGGAAAACCCATGCACACACCGAACCGCTCCTTCCGGCTGCTGTCCTGCGCCCTCGCGCTCGCCTGCGGCACCGTGGCAGCCCACGCGCAGGCCAGCCGCGCGACCGGCAACTCCTTCATCCCCGCCACGCAGCAGGGCTACATCGGCCTCAGTGCGGGCCAGTCCAAGTACGACCTGCGCAACGGCACCAGCCTCTTCAACTTCGATGACAGCGACACCGGCTGGAAGCTCTACACGGGCGGCTTCTTCCACCCCAACTTCGGGGTGGAGTTCGGCTACCTGAACTTTGGCACCGCCAGCCGCCTCGGTGGAGACACCAAGGCGCAGGGGCTGAATTTCAGCCTGGTGGGCCGTGCCCCGATCGGCGACCAGTTCGACGTCTTCGGCAAGCTCGGCACCACCTACGGCCGCACGAAGACGTCCGGCGACCCCGGCTTCGGCGTGGCCACGGGCAACGACAGCGGCTTCGGGCTGTCCTACGGCGCAGGCGTGCGCTGGGCCTTCAATCCGCAGTGGGCCGCCGTGCTGGAGTGGGAGCGCCACCGCCTGCACTTCGCCGACGGCAAGTCGGATGTGGACATGACGACGCTCGGCGTGCAGTACCGGTACTGAGCCCCCAGGCCACGCCCTTCCCTTCCGGAAACGCAAAAGGCCCCTCGCGGGGCCTTTTTCTCGTCCATGGCGCCGGGGCGCCATGGCGCGTCACTCGCCCAGGTAGGCGGCGCGCACGCGCGGATCGCTCAGCAGGTCCTGGCCCGGGCCGGTCATGGTGATCAGGCCGGATTCCATCACGTAGCCGCGGTCGGCCAGGGCGAGCGCACGGCTGGCGTTCTGCTCGACCAGCACGATGGTCACGCCCAGGGCATAGACGTCGCGCACCACCTCGAAGATCTTGTCCACCATGATGGGGGACAGGCCCATGGAGGGTTCGTCCAGCAGCAGCACCTTGGGCTGGCTCATGAGTGCGCGGCCCATGGCGAGCATCTGCTGCTCGCCGCCGGACATGGTGCCCGCGAGCTGGTCCTTGCGCTCGCGCAGGCGCGGGAAGATGTTGAACATCTTCTCGATGTCGGCCTGGATGCCGGCCTTGTCATTGCGCGTGTAGGCGCCCATCAGCAGGTTCTCGGTGATCGTCATGCGCGCGAACACGCCGCGGCCCTCGGGCACCATCACCAGCCCCTTCTTCACGAGGTCCCAGGCGCCCTTGCCGCGGATGCTCTCGCCCAGGTAGTGGATGTCGCCGTCGTTCATCGCCAGCGTGCCGGTGATGGCCTTCATCGTCGTGGTCTTGCCGGCACCGTTGGAGCCGATAAGGGAGACGAGCTCGCCCTCGCGCACCTCGAAGTCCACGCCCTTGACAGCCTGGATGCCGCCGTAGGCCACCTTCAGGCCCTTCACGGACAGCAGTACGTTGTTGGATTTCTCGGCCATGCTCAGTGTCCTCCGGTGCCCAGGTAGGCCTCAATCACTTTTTCATTCTTCTGCACGTCGGCAGGGGTTCCTTCGGCAATCTGCTTGCCGTAGTCGAGCACGGTCACGCGGTCGCACAGGCCCATCACCAGCTTCACGTCGTGCTCGATGAGCAGGATGGTGCGGTTGTCGCGGCGGATGCGGTCGATCAGTTCGCGCAACTGCACCTTCTCGGTGGCATTCATGCCGGCCGCGGGCTCGTCGAGCGCGATCAGCTGGGGATCTGTGGCCAGGGCGCGCGCGATCTCCAGGCGGCGCTGGTCGCCGTAGGACAGCGTGCGTGCCTTGAAATCGGCGTACTTGCCGATGCCCACGTAATCGAGCAGTTCCTGCGCGCGCCTCGCGATCGCAGCCTCTTCCTCCTTGAAGGCCTTCGTGCGGAAGACCGCGCCGATCAGGCCGGACCGCGTGCGGATGTGCCGGCCCACCATCACGTTCTCGAGCGCCGTCATCTCGGCGAAGAGGCGGATGTTCTGGAACGTGCGCGCGATGCCTGCCTTGGCGACCTCGTGCACCGCCGTGGGTTCATAGGGCTTGCCGGCCAGCTGGAAGGTGCCGCTGTCGGGCGTGTAGAGGCCCGTGATGACGTTGAAGAAGGTGGTCTTGCCTGCGCCGTTGGGACCGATGAGTCCGTAGACCTGGCCGCGGCCGATGGTGATGCCCACGTCGGACAGGGCCTGCAGCCCGCCGAAGCGCTTGGAAATACCGGCGACCTGCAGCACCACTTCGTTGGTTGTTTCTGCCATGTTCATTGCTCTCGAAGGGTGTTCTCAGGACTTCTGCACAAGGCTCTTGCCGTGCTCGGGCGACGGCCAGAGGCCGCGCGGGCGCATCAGCATGATGATGATCATGGCCAGAGCGATCAGCAGCTGGCGCAGGATGGCGGAGTCGAGGCGGCCGTCCGTCATGGACTGCAGCGGGCCGGCCACGTAGCGCAGCACCTCGGGCAGCGCGGACAGCAGCACGGCACCCAGGATCACCCCGGGGATGTGGCCGATGCCGCCCAGCACCACCATGGCGACGATCATCACCGACTCCATCAGGCTGAAGGACTCGGGCGACACGAAGCCCTGGAAGGCACCGAACATCGCGCCGGACACGCCGCCGAAGGACGCGCCCATGCCGAAGGCCAGCAGCTTGAGGTTGCGGGTGTTGATGCCCATGGCCTTGGCGGCGATCTCGTCCTCGCGGATGGCCATCCAGGCGCGGCCGATGCGCGAGTCCTGCAGCCGGTAGCAAATGATGACGCTGAACACCACCAGGATCAGGAACAGGTAGTAGTAGAGCGTGACGGAGTTGATGTCGTAGCCGAACAGCTCCAGGCGCCGCCCGAGATCCAGGCCGAAGATCTTGACCGAGTCGATCTGGCCGATGCCCTTGGGGCCGTTGGTCAGGTTGATGGGGTGGTCCAGGTTGTTCAGGAAGATGCGGATGATCTCGCCGAAGCCCAGCGTCACGATGGCGAGGTAGTCGCCGCGCAGCTTGAGCGTGGGAGCCCCCAGCAGCGCACCGAATATCGCGGCCACCAGCGCGGCCAGCGGTATCACGAGCCACAGGGAGGTGTGCAGCCCGTTGGGAAACATGGCCGCGAAGCTCGCGAAGGTATCCGACAGGTGGGGGGACGCCATGAGGCCGAAGAGGTAGGCCCCCACGGCATAGAAGGCCACGTAGCCGAGGTCCAGCAGGCCGGCGTAGCCGACCACGATGTTCAGGCCCAGGGCGAGCATGACGTAGAGCAGCGCGAGGTCGGCGATGCGGACCCAGGCGTTGCCGAAGGACTGCAGGATGAGCGGCAGGACGAGCAGCGCGATGGCGCCGATGATCCACTGGGCTTTGTTGTTTTTCATGGGAATGCTCTCCTCAGGCACGGTCGGCCACACGCTCGCCCAGCAGGCCCGAGGGGCGCAGCGTGAGGATGATGATCAGCACGATGAAGGCGAAGATGTCGGTGTAGTTGCTGCCCAGCAGGCCGCCCGTGAGGGTGCCGATGTAGCCCGAGCCGATGGCCTCGATGAGCCCCAGCAGGATGCCGCCCACCACCGCGCCGGCCAGGTTGCCGATGCCGCCGAACACGGCCGCCGTGAAGGCCTTCAGGCCCGGCAGGAAGCCCATGGTGTGCTGGGCGGTGCCGTAGTTGGAGGCGTACATGATGCCGGCGATCGCGGCGAGCACGGCGCCGATGATGAATGTGGCCGAGATCACCATGTCCGGCTTGACGCCCATCAGGGCGGCGACGCGCGGGTTCTCCGCGGTGGCGCGCATGGCGCGGCCGAGCTTGGTGTAGTTGACCAGGTAGACCAGCGAGGCGAGCGAGATGGCCGTGACGGCCAGGATCAGCACCTGCGTGGAGGTGATCACCGCACCGCCGATCTGGAACGGCGTGGTCGGCAGCAGCGTGGGATAGGGCTTGTAGTTCGGCTTCCAGATGATCATCGCCAGCGTCTGCAGCAGGATGGACATGCCGATGGCGGTGATCAGGGGAGCGAGCCGGGGGCTGCTGCGCAGCGGACGGTAGGCGACCTTTTCGATGGTGAAGTTGAGCGCGGCGGCGACCACGCAGGCGATGATCGTGGCCAGCAGGAGGATGACCCAGCCCGGCGCGCCCGGCATGGCCTCCTGCATCAGCCCGATGCAGCTCCAACTGGTCAGCGCCCCGATCATGAGCACTTCCCCGTGGGCGAAGTTGATCAACTGAATGATGCCGTACACCATTGTGTAGCCCAAGGCTATCAAGGCGTACATGCTGCCGAGGACCAGACCGTTGATGATCTGCTGCAGCAAAATGTCCATAGAAAAAGTCCTTCGTTGATAACGTCCCATCCCGTTATTGGGCCGGGAATCGGTTCAGCCTTTTGGGCCCGATTGCCATGTAGCAAAAAACCCGCCAGGACAGGTGCCACGCGGGTTTGGTGCGGGATTGTAGCCAGATGCCTTGCGGCCGCCTTACCACGGCTGGACGGGGTTTTCCCGGGGATGGGCAGGGCATCAGGAGCCCGCATAAGCCATTAGGTGCACTGATCCATTCGGGCACGGACGCGGGGCCGGGCGTCCGCATGTGCGAAGGCGAGGCGACCATCCGTCGCCCCGTCCTCCGGGACTTCACCTCATTTCCTGCCGGCTTCTTCGTCCCAGCTTCTGAGGGTGGCCAGCTTCTCCGCGATCTTCACCTCCAGACCCCTGGGCACGGGTCGGTACCAGCCCGGCTCGTCCATGCCGTCGGGAAGGTAGGTCTCCCCGGCAGCGTAGGCGTTGGGCTCATCATGCGCGTACCGGTACTCATGGCCGTAGCCCAGCTCCTTCATGAGCTTGGTCGGTGCGTTGCGCAGGTGGACCGGCACTTCACGGCTCTTGTCTTTCTTCACGAAGGCCCGGGCCGCGTTGTAGGCGTTGTAACCGGCGTTGCTCTTGGCAGCCACCGCCAGGTAGATCACGGCCTGCCCCAGGGCCAGCTCGCCCTCCGGGCTGCCCAGCCGTTCATAGGTCAGCGCTGCGTCGTTGGCGATCTGCATGGCCCTCGGATCGGCCAGCCCGATGTCTTCCCACGCCATGCGGACAATGCGCCGCGACAGATACCGTGCGTCCGCACCACCGTCCAGCATGCGTGTGAGCCAGTAGAGGGCCGCGTCCGGGTGGGAACCGCGCACCGACTTGTGCAAGGCTGAAATCTGGTCGTAGAAATTGTCCCCGCCCTTGTCAAAGCGCCGACTGTTCAAGGTCAAGGCGTTCTGCAAGAAGTCAGCCGTAATCTCCGTGATACCAGAAGCTTTCGCTGCCGTGCTGGTCTGCTCCAGCAGGTTCAAGAAGCGCCGTGCGTCGCCGTCTGCGTAGCCAATGATGGTGTCCCTCGCAAGGTCGTCAAACACCAGATGACCGAGGGCAATGTCTTGAGCACGCTTCAACAACAGCTTCAGTTCTTCGTCGGTCAGTGACTTGAGGACATAGACCTGAGCACGCGACAACAGCGCCGAGTTCACCTCAAAAGATGGATTCTCAGTCGTGGCCCCAATGAACGTGACAAGCCCGCTTTCCGCATAGGGAAGAAGAGCGTCTTGCTGCGACTTATTGAACCTGTGAATTTCGTCCACGAACAAGATCGTGTGCTTGCCCATTGCCAAGTTCTGCTGTGCCTGCTCCATAGCGGCACGGATGTCTTTGACACCAGAGAACACCGCCGACAAGGCTATGAACTCGCACTTGAAAGCCGTGGCTGTGAGTCGGGCCAAGGTCGTTTTGCCAACGCCTGGCGGCCCCCAGAAGATCATGGAGTGTGGCTTGCCTGACTGAAACGCCAGCCTCAAGGGCTTGCCTTCCCCCAGCAAATGCGACTGCCCAACAACCTCGTCCAAGGTCTTCGGACGGAGGGCTTCTGCCAGTGGAGCGGAGGGCTCTTGTGCGAACAGATCAGCCATGCTTCACCCCCACTGAACAACGGGTAAGCACAATAAATTGCACAAACGACTTTCTAAGCCATTGATTTATAAAGTGGTTGACAGCTTTGTTGAACCGGTGGATTTCATCGACGAACAGGATCGTGTGCTTGCCCATCGCCAGGTTGTGCTGCGCCTGATCCATCGCCGCACGGATATCCTTGACACCGGAGAACACGGCAGACAAGGCGATGAACTCGCACTCGAACGCCGTGGCCGTGAGCCGGGCAAGGGTCGTCTTGCCCACGCCCGGCGGCCCCCAGAAGATCATGGAGTGGGGCTTGCCCGATTCGAACGCGAGTCTCAGCGGCTTGCCCTCCCCCAGCAGGTGCGACTGCCCGATCACCTCGTCCAGGCTGGCTGGGCGCAGGGCTTCGGCCAGGGGAGCGGCAGGAGGAGTGGAGAACAGATCGGCCATGGCGGTGGATTGCGATGCAGCGAAAGAACGTGGGTTCGGGAAGGGAAACCGGCAGGAGCGAACGGGAAAGACGGGCCGCCGCGCCCATTATTCCTGCTGGCGGTATCCTGCACCAATCCGGGGGCTCCGCGCTGCAGGCCGACGCCGCGAGACGTCCCGCACCTTCCCACGACATGCCGCGCCCCCTGCCCGATCTCGCCCCCCTGCTGCGCAGCGTGCGCAGTTGCACTCTGTGCGCGGGCAGCCTGCCCCTCGGGCCGCGGCCCGTGCTGCAGGCATCCGCCGGCGCGCGCATCCTGATCGCGGGACAGGCACCGGGCCGCAAGGTGCACGCCAGCGGCATTCCCTTCGACGACGTGAGCGGCGAACGGCTGCGTGACTGGATGGGGGTGGACCGGGAGACGTTCTACGATCCCGGGCGCATCGCGATCGTCCCCATGGGCTTCTGCTACCCCGGAACCGGCCGCTCGGGCGACCTGCCCCCGCGCCCGGAATGCGCCGCCACCTGGCGCAAGCCGCTGCTGGACGCCCTGCCCGGCATCCGCCTCACCATCGTGCTCGGCGCGTACGCGCTCGCCTGGCACGTGCGCCGCACGCCTGCCCCCTTGTCCCTGACCGACGCCGTGCAGGACTGGCGCCGCGGCGCGCCGGGGCTGTGGGTGCTGCCGCATCCCAGTCCACGCAACAACGGCTGGCTGAAGCGCCATCCGTGGTTCGTCGACGAATTGCTGCCCGCCCTGCGCCAGCAGGTGGCGGACGTACTCACGGGCTGACCGCGCCGGAGCGCACACCTGCTTCGGCAACGCCAGGCATGGCAGGCGAAGCCATGCCCCGATATGCGAAGCGACAATCCACGGCCGGGGCCTGGAGTCCGCGAGGTGCCAGGCCAGGCGCCGCACCGCGCGCACAATCCGGCGTCGCGCGCTTGCCCGAGGGCACGCCCCCCCCAACCCCGGAGACACATCCATGCATTTCGCTGCCCATGCCGTCGCCGCGCTGATCGCGCTGCTGCACATCTACATCCTCGTTCTGGAGATGTTCCTCTGGGACAAGCCGGCAGGCCTCAAGGCGTTCCGGAACACGCCGGAGCGCGCGGCGGACACGAAGGTGATGGCCGCCAACCAGGGGCTCTACAACGGCTTCCTGGCGGCCGGGCTGCTCTGGGGCCTGTGGCTCGGCGGGCCGCACGGGCGCGCCGTGCTGACCTTCTTCCTGCTGTGCGTGCTGGTGGCCGGACTCTACGGCGCCGCCACGGTGGCCCGCAAGATCCTGTACATCCAGACGGTGCCCGCGGCACTGGGCCTGGCACTGCTCTGGATCTAGCAGGCAGGCCGGCGGTGCCCGGCCCTGCCGGGCATCACTGGCGCACCACGTCCGCGCCCTGCGGGGGCTTGAACTCGAAGGTGGAGGCCGGCAGGGACGCACTGGACTGGACGTTCGCGAAGCGGATCACCGACCGCTGGCCGAAGCTGTCGAGGATGTCCAGGGCCGCGAGCTGCTCGCCCTGGAAGCCCACGCGCACGCTCTTGAGCTGGCCGTCCCTGGTCTTCGGGGTGGCCAGCACCCACTGCAGGCCGTCCTGGTCCGGCGCGGATTCGAGCGTGAAATCCTTGCGCAGTGCCTGCAGGTCGGGCGCGGAGGCCAGCAGCGCGGCGGGCGTGGTGCCCAGCGCCTGTGCCTGTGCCCGCTGGGTGACCTGGTTCAGGTCGGCGTCATAGAGCCAGAGCGACTTGCCGTCGGCCACGATGGTCTGGGCGAAGGGCTTGGTGTAGGTGAACTTGAAGCGCCCCGGCCGCTGGAACTCGAAGGTGCCGGAGGAAGTCCTGGTGCGCGGCGCCTGGCCGTCCTTCGGGGGTGACGTCACGGTCTGCGTGAAATCCGCGCGCCCGGCCTGGGCGCCCTTCATGAACGACTCCAGGCTCCCCAGGCCGTCGGCCCAGGCGCTCTGGGCACCGACCGCGATCGCGGCGATCGCCAACCACTGTTTCATCATGCTTCGATCCAATCCTTGTCGTCCAGGCTCCGGCATGCCGGCGGTCACTCGCGGTGGGGCACCAGCACCTCGCGCTGCCCGCTCGCGGTGAGCGCGCTTACGAGGCCGGCCTTTTCCATGTCTTCCAGCAGGCGCGCGGAGCGGTTGTAGCCGATGCGCAGCTTGCGCTGCACGTACGAGATGCTGGCCTTGCGGTCCTTGAGGACCACTTCCACCGCCTGGTCGTACATGGGGTCTTTTTCTCCGCCTTCACCCCCCCCGCCGCCTTCGCCGAAGGCGCCATCGTCGCCCTCCACGGTGCCGCCCTCGAGCACGCCTTCGATGTAGTCGGGCTCGCCCTGGCTCTTGAGGTAGCTGACGACACGGTGCACCTCGTCGTCGGACACGAACGCCCCGTGCACGCGGATGGGCAGCCCGGTGCCGCTGGCCATGTAGAGCATGTCGCCCATGCCCAGCAGCGCCTCGGCGCCCATCTGGTCCAGGATGGTGCGGCTGTCGATCTTCGAGCCCACCGAGAAGGCGATCCGGGTCGGTATGTTGGCCTTGATGAGGCCGGTGATCACATCGACGCTGGGCCGCTGCGTGGCCAGGATGAGGTGGATGCCGGCCGCCCGCGCCTTCTGCGCCAGCCGCGCGATCAGCTCCTCGATCTTCTTGCCCACCACCATCATGAGGTCGGCCAGTTCGTCGATGATGACGACGATGTGCGGCAGGCGCTCCAGCGGCTCGGGCTCCTCGGGGGTGAGGCTGAAGGGGTTGTAGATGAACTCCTCGCGCGCCTTGGCCTCGTCGATCTTGGTGTTGTAGCCCGCGAGGTTGCGCACGCCCAGTTTGGACATGAGCTTGTAGCGCCGCTCCATCTCGGCCACGCACCAGTTCAGGCCGTGCGCGGCCTGCTTCATGTCGGTGACCACGGGCGCGAGCAGGTGCGGTATGCCCTCGTAGACCGACATTTCCAGCATCTTGGGGTCGATCATCAGCAGGCGCACGTCGCGCGCCTCGGCCTTGTAGAGCAGCGAAAGGATCATGGCGTTGATCCCCACCGACTTGCCGGAACCCGTGGTGCCGGCCACCAGCACGTGCGGCATCTTGGCGAGGTCGGCCACCACCGGATTGCCCACGATGTCCTTGCCCAGGCCCATGGTGAGCATGCTCTTGGCCTCGTGGTAGATCTGCGAGCCCAGGATCTCCGAGAGGCGGATCGACTGGCGCTTGGCGTTGGGCAGTTCCAGCGCCATGTAGTTCTTGCCGGGGATGGTCTCGATCACGCGGATGGAGACCAGCGACAGCGACCGGGCCAGGTCCTTGGCGAGGTTCACGATCTGCGAACCCTTCACGCCGGTGGCGGGCTCGATCTCGTAGCGGGTGATCACCGGCCCGGGCATGGCCGCCACGACGCGCACCTCGACACCGAAGTCCTTGAGCTTCTTCTCGATGAGCCGGCTGGTCATCTCCAGCGTCTCGGGCGCCACGGTTTCCTGCCGGACCTGGGCGCCATCGAGCAGGTCCACCTGCGGCAGGCGGCTGTCGGGCATTTCCGTGAAGAGGGGCTTCTGCCGCTCCTTCACCACGCGCGCGCTCGGGGGAGCGTCCGCCATGAGCACGGGCTCGATGATCTGCACGGGCTGCGGATGGTGTTCCTGGATTTCGTGGCGCTCTTCCTGCACCACCTCCTCGCGCTCGCGGGCGGCGCGCTTGCCGACGGCGACATCGCGGGCCTTCTCGCGGCTTGCCCGGCCGAACTGGACCAGTCCGTCGATGCGGCCGCCCAGCCGTTCGGCCAGTTGGCCCCAGGAGAAGCGGAATACCAGCGCGGCGCCCGCCACGACCGCGATCACGGCCACCAGGCCCGAGCCGGTGAAGCCCAGCCACTTCACGCCGGCGGGGCCGGTGATGTAGCCGAGCACGCCGCCGGCATGGCCGGGCAGCAGGGGCTCCAGCCGGTACAGGCGCGACCACTCGAGAGCCGTGCTCGCGCACAGCAGCAGCGCGAGGCCGCTCCAGAACATCAGCCGCCGTGCCAGAGGGCTCTGCCCGGGCGTCGCGGATTCCCCCCCGCGCATCCAGCGCGCGAGCGAGGCGATCCAGGCGCGCACGCCCGCGGCCACGCACCACCACACGGAAAAGCCGAGCGCGAAATAACTGCTGTCGGCCAGCCAGGCGCCCAGGCGCCCGGCCCAGTTCGCCATGAGCCGGCTGTCGTGCGCGCCGGAGGTGGACCATGCGGCGTCCTGCGCCGAATAGCTGGCCAGGGCCAGCAGCCAGAAAACCAGGGCCAGCAGTCCGACCACCAGGCCGATCTCGTGGCCGAAGCGCGCGGCCATGCTGCGCGGCGCCGATCTGCCCCCGGCAGAAGCATTGAGGGTATTGAGGGAGTACGTCATAGGTCGAAGAGCGCGGCAAGCTTACCCGATGCCCTGCTCTGCGGTCAGGGGCGCAGGGGCCTCGCCCGCCCCTGGCGCCGTCCGGGATTCCAACTGTTTCCTACAATCGCGGCGATTGAAAACCCCGTCCCCGCGCGGGCCCGCCCCGGGTGGATACTCGGGCAACCGGCCGCATCTGCGGAAAAGTCCCGGCACAAACTCTTACTTTTCACCATGTCCACTACGCAACACGCCAAAGTCATGATCCTGGGCTCCGGCCCTGCCGGCTACACGGCCGCCGTGTACGCCGCCCGCGCCAACCTGAACCCGGTGCTGATCACCGGCATCGCACAGGGCGGCCAGCTCATGACGACGACGGAAGTGGACAACTGGCCTGCCGACGTGAACGGCGTGCAGGGACCGGAGCTGATGCAGCGCTTCCTGGAGCATGCCGAGCGCTTCAAGACCCAGGTGGTGTTCGACCACATCAACCAGGTGGACCTGTCCAAGCGCCCCTTCACCCTCACCGGCGACAGCGGCACCTACACCTGCGATTCGCTCATCATCGCCACGGGTGCGTCGGCCAAGTACCTGGGCCTGCCTTCCGAAGAGGCGTTCATGGGCCGCGGCGTGTCCGGCTGCGCGACCTGCGACGGCTTCTTCTACCGCGAGCAGGACGTGTGCGTGGTAGGAGGCGGCAATACCGCCGTGGAAGAGGCGCTCTACCTCTCCAACATCGCCCGCAAGGTGACGCTGGTGCACCGCCGCGACAAGTTCAAGGCCGAGCCCATCCTGGTGGACAAGCTCAACGAGAAGGTCGCGGCCGGCAAGATCGAACTGAAGGTATTCCACACGCTCGACGAGGTGCTGGGCAACGACGGCGGCGTGACCGGCATCCGCATCAAGAGCACGCTGGACGGCAGCACGCAGGACATCGCGCTGCAGGGCTGCTTCATCGCGATCGGCCATGCGCCCAACACCGGCATCTTCGAAGGCCAGCTGACGCTGGAGAACGGCTACATCGTCACGCAGGGCGGGCTCAAGGGCTTCGCCACGCAGACCAGCGTGCCCGGCGTGTTCGCGGCCGGCGACGTGCAGGACCACGTCTATCGCCAGGCCATCACCAGCGCCGGCACGGGCTGCATGGCGGCACTCGACGCGCAGCGCTTCCTGGAGCAGGAAAGCGTGATCTGACGCACGCCCTGTCCGTCCGCGCGGGTTGAAGCCGTGCGGGCTGGACATCCTTCCGAAGGCCGCGCTATAATGCGCGGCTTTGCTGCATCTTGCGCACTGCTTTTTCAAGCAGGCCGCCTACCGCAGCAGATACCAACCGGGTTACCGCCACCCTATCTGGCGAGGTGAGGCTGTCGGGACAGGCTCCGCAATTCCCAAGCGGAGCGTGCATGTCCTGCGGCTGTATTTGAAAATATCGGAGTGTCCTCATGGCACGCGTCTGCGACGTCACGGGCAAGAAGCCCATGGTCGGGAACAACGTTTCCCACGCCAACAACAAAACCAAGCGCCGGTTCCTGCCGAACCTGCAATACCGCCGTTTCTGGGTCGAGAGCGAAAACCGCTGGGTGCGCCTGCGTGTTTCCAGCGCCGCCCTGCGTCTGATCGACAAGAACGGCATCGATTCCGTGCTCGCCGACCTGCGTGCACGTGGCCAGGCTTAAGGAGTAGCACCATGGCAACCAAAGGCGGACGCGACAAGATCAAGCTGGAATCCACCGCAGGAACCGGCCACTTCTACACCACCACCAAGAACAAGAAGACGATGCCCGAGAAGATGTCGATCATCAAGTTCGACCCCAAGGCTCGCAAGCACGTCGAGTACAAGGAAATGAAGCTGAAGTAAGGCGCGAGCCCCTTCCAGCGCTTTCCTGCAAAAGCCGCCCCACCGAGGGCGGCTTTTCTTTTTCCCGCGCGTATCGGAACCTGTTCTCAGGCCGCAGCGGCCCGGCGGCCCTCTTCCCGCAGCGGCGCACGGCCGGCTTTCTGTCGCAAGGCATCGCACTGGCCGGCAAGCAACTCGCCCAGCACCCGGTAGCCCTCTTCCACCGCCGGCGTGAACGGCATGCCGCAACTGAGCCGCAAAAAGCGTTCGTAGCGGCCGGTATTGGAGAACATGGGCCCCGGCGCCACGCGGATGCCGCGCGCCAGGGCGTCGTCGTAGAGCCGTGTCGAGGACAGGCCTGCGGGCAGCTCCAGCCACAGGCTGATGCCGCCGGGCGGCAGGCTCAGGCGTGTTCCCGCGGGGAAGTACCGTGCCACGGCACGCGCCGACTGCTCGCGCTGCTCCTTCAGCGACGCCCGCATGCGGCGCAGGTGGCGGTCGTAGGCGGGCGAGCCCACGGTGCGGGCGGCGAGCAGCTGCGACCATGTCTGCATGTTGCGCGTGCGGGCGAACTTGAGCATCTGCACGCGGGCATTCCAGCGCCCCGCACTCATCCATCCCTGGCGCAGTCCCGGTGCAAAGCTCTTGCTGAGGGAGGCGCAGTAGATCACCTGCCCTGCGTCCCCCGGGCGGTCCCAGGCCTTGGCAGGCCGCATCGGCTGGGCGGACTCGACGAACTCGCGGTAGATGTCGTCCTCGATGAGGGCAAGGCCATGCTCCACGCACAGCGCGACGAGGCGCTCCTTGTGGGTATCGGGCATGACGCTGCCCTGGGGCATCTGCAGGTGCGGCACCACCACCACCGCCTTGAGGCGCGGCTCGTTGCGGGCCGCGAGTTCCAGGGCCTCGATCGATATGCCGGTATGGGGGCTGCAGGGAATCTCGAGCGCGCGCAGGCCACGCACCTCGATGGCCTGCAGGATGCCGAAGAAGGTGGGCGATTCGACCGCGATCACGTCGCCGGGCTCGGCCACTGCATCGAGGGCGAGGTTGACGGCCTCCGAGTTGCCGTGCGTGGCGCCGATGCCCTCGGGCGCGAGGCTCAGGCCGAAGCTCAGTGCATGGTGCGCCATGGCCCGCTGGAATTCCGGATGCGTGGAGGGCGCGGACGGGCTGTACACGAGGATCTCGGGCTGCTCGCGCAGCAGCCGGATCGCGAGGCGGTTGAGCGCCTCGGCATCGAACAGCGCGGGCGCCGGCATGGCGCTGCCCAGGTCCAGCGCCAGGGGCGCCCGGCGGGCTTTTTCCAGGAAGGTGGAGATGCGCTCGTTGATGCCGGCGAACACGTGCGGATCCGGTGCGAGCGGCTCGTGCAGCTCCGGCTCGCGGGCGGCGGGCAGCGAGGACACGCGGCCGGGAACGGAGGCGAAGTACCCCACCCGCTCGCGCGCCTGGGCGAAGCCTTCGGCTTCGAGGTGCCGCAGCACCTGCAGGGCGGTGGTGAGGCTCACGCCGTGGCGCTGGCACAGCTCCCGGACGGAGGGCAGGCGCTGGCCGGGCTGCAGGCTGCCGGCCGCGATGGCCTGCGTGTACAGGCCGGCGATCTGCCGGTAGCGCGGCTGGGCGGCAGCCTTCGCGGCGGGCGGCTGGGGAAATTCGGCGACGGAATCGTGCATGGCGAAGACGCCTCGGCGGAAGCGAAACGGGAACATGGCCCTGGAAGGCCGATCCGGCCATCATGCCGTGGACCTGGGCGGCCGCACAGATACAGACAGGCCACGCCCGCACCATAACAGAGACAGGAAAACCCGCGCTGTTCCCCTCTGCAGGCGGACAGCCTGTGCCTGTCCCCACACCAGGGTTCTCCCTAGGATGAAGCCCTGTTCCGTTGCATTCCGCCCCAAGGAGAAACCATGCCGCACACCACCCGCCCCACCGCCGCCGCCCCTGCGGCAGGACGTTCCGCCCCCGCGGCTTCGCCGCTGTCCGTGCAGCCCGGCCAGAAGCTGCTGGTGTGCCTGCCGCCCGGCGCCTCGCTGGTGGTGGAGAGCGGCCGGCTCGCCCTGCGGTCCGGCCCGGTCGTCTGGGGCCAGGTGGTCGCCTCCCAGATGGACCTGGGCCATATGGAAGCCGGGCAGTGCCGGGAGGGTTTGCCGGGTTCCGCGCCGGAGTGGATGGAAGTGTCGAATCCTGGGCACGCCACGGCGCATGCGGTGCTGCTGGAGCCGGCACCAACCCTTTCGCCGCTGGGTGCCATGCTCCGGACCGGCGTGGCGGGCCTGGCCGGGACCGCCAGGGCGGCGCGGGCGCTGCTGGCCGCCGTGGCGGCATGGGCTGGATCGCGCCGCCGGGCGGCAGCCGGCCCGCACGCCACTACGGCACGGTAAACCCCGCCAGCCGGGGCCGCGGCTGCCGCGATGGGCTTGGGCGTCAGACCTGCGCGGCCCGCAGCCTCAGGGAGAACTCGCGCAGCGCGGCGACGCCGCTCTCCTCGGCGCGGCGGCACCAGGCCTGCAGGTCGGCCGTCAGCTGTTCACGCGACTGCGAGGTGTTCAGCCACAGCTGGCGCAACTCCTCGCGCATGGTGACCATGGTGTCGAGCACCGGGTGGGCCGCACGGGCGCGGGCGAGCTGCTCCCGGGCGCGCGCGGGCACCTTTTCGGCATCGCGGTGCAGCCAGCGGCGCGCTGCGCGCAGTACGGACACATCCGCCTTGCGGGCCTTGAGGGCGGCGATCTCCTGGCGGCAGGCGCGGCGCACGCCGCGCGCATAGCCGGCCATGACCTCGTAGCGGTTGGCGATCAGGGCCTCCAGGGTCTTCTCGTCGGCCACCGGCTTGACGGCGCCCAGGCGCAGCTTGGGCGGCACCTTCCTGACAGTGGCCCAGCCTACGCGGCGCATCAGGCTGATGTAGAGCCAGCCCACGTCGAACTCGTAGGGCTTGACCGAGAACTTGGCCGAGGTGGGATAGGTGTGGTGGTTGTTGTGCAGTTCCTCGCCGCCGATCACGATCCCCCAGGGCACGAGGTTGGTGCTGGCGTCCTGCGCCTCGAAGTTGCGGTAGCCCCAGAAATGGCCGATGCCGTTGACCACGCCCGCCGCCCAGAACGGGATCCAGAGCATCTGCACGGCCCAGACGGTGGCGCCGATGGCACCGAACAGCAGCAGGTCGATCACCAGCATCAGGCCCACGCCCTGCCACGCGAAGCGGCTGTAGAGGTTGCGCTCGATCCAGTCGTCGGGCGTGCCGTGGCCGAACTTCGCCAGGGTCTCCGCATTGCCGGCTTCGGAGCGGTACAGCTCGGCGCCGCGCCACATCACGGTGTCCAGGCCCCGGGTCTGCGGGCTGTGGGGATCGTCGGGGGTCTCGCACTTGGCGTGGTGCTTGCGGTGGACGGCCACCCACTCCTTCGTGACCATGCCCGTTCCCACCCACAGCCAGAAGCGGAAGAAGTGCGACGGCACGGCGCCGAGATCCACCGAGCGGTGTGCCTGGGCGCGGTGCAGGAAGATCGTCACGGCGGCGATCGTGATGTGGGTGGTCACGAGCGTGTAGAGGACGATCTCCCACCAGGACAGGTCCAGCAGGCCATTGGCCATCCAGGCGAGGATGGCGTCGAAAACGGCCCGGTCGGGAAGGTGCATGGGAAGCCTTTTGAAGAGAGCGGACGGAAAAACTGCCCGATGAAGGGCACTTCAGCGATTTTAGAAGCCGATGCGCCCCGGAAGTTGCACAAGACCGCGCAATGCGCGGTGTTTTCACCGGCAGATCAGCCGGGGGAAATCAGCTTTTTCGAGTCCACACCGCGGCGAAGAAACCATCGGTCTGGTGCAGATGGGGCCAGAGGCGCAGATAGCCAGTGCCACTGGCGCCGCCGCTGCACAGTCCGGCCGCACCCTCGACCTTGAGCTGCTCCAGCAGCGCGCCCACGTCTTCCGCCACGAAGTCGGAATGTGCCGCACTGAAGGCTTCCGCGATACCCTCGTTTTCCTCGGGGAGGATGCTGCAGGTGGCGTACACCAGGCGTCCGCCCGGCTTGAGCAGGCGCGCTGCGCTCTGCAGGATGGCGGTCTGCTTGGCCACCAGTTCCTGGACGGCCTGCGGCGACTGCCGCCATTTCAGGTCCGGGTTGCGGCGCAGGGTGCCCAGGCCGGAACACGGTGCATCGACCAGCACACGGTCGATCTTGCCGGCCAGGCGCTTGATGCGCTCGTCGCGCTCGTGCGCGATCGCGGCGGGGTGCACGTTGGAGAGGCCGCTGCGGGCCAGCCGCGGCTTGAGCGCGTCGAGCCGGTGGGCGGAGACGTCGAACGCGTAGAGCCGCCCGGTGCTGCGCATGGCCGCGCCGATGGCGAGCGTCTTGCCGCCCGCGCCGGCGCAGAAATCCACCACCATTTCGCCGCGGCGGGGCTGCAGCAGCAGGGCGAGGAGTTGCGAGCCTTCATCCTGCACCTCGACGGCGCCGCGCACGAACGCATCGAGCTTGGTGAGCGCCGGCTTGCCCTCCACGCGCAGGCCCCAGGGGGAATACGGCGTGGGCACGGCGGGAATGCCGGCCTTGGCCAGTTCCTTCTGCACGTCGGCACGCTTGGCGTTCAGGTCGTTGACGCGCAGGTCGAGCGGCGCCGGCTGGGCCAGGCTGTCTGCCAGGGCCCAGAAGCCCTCGCCCACCTGGCGCCGGAGCGGCTGCACGAGCCATTCGGGCAGGTTGTGGCGGTGCGGCTCCAGCAGGTCCGCCGCCGGTACGGCGTCGCACTGGTCGAGCCAGCTCTTCTCGGCATCGGAGAGCGCGCTCTTGAGGAAGTCGCGCGGGCCGTGGAAGCCCAGGATGGCGAGGCGCCGCTCGCGCGGGCCCGAGCCGGAGCGCGCCAGCTGCTCGAACAGCAACTTCTTGCGCAGCACGGTGTAGGCGGTCTCGGCGAGGGTGGCGCGTTCGCGCGGACCGAGGGAGCGGTGGTCCCGGAAATAGCGGGACACGACGGCATCGGCGGGGTGTTCGAATTGAAGGGTGAGCCTGACGAGTTCTGCGCAGGCATCCAGGAGGGCTTTCGGGTGCATGGGGCGATTGTCCCATCCATGCGTGCCGGCAGCGCCGCTGTTACGGAATGCAATGCGCTGCAAAAGAAAACCGTATGCGTTTTTCCGGCACGCCGTGCGCTGGCGGGATTAGATTGGGCGGCCTATGCACCAACATGCCTCCCTGCGACGGCCACGCGCGACCCCGTTGACTCCCGCGCTCCGTGCGCTGCGCCTGGCAGCCGCTGCCACGGCGGCCACGGCGCTGGTGTGCGCATGCGGCGGCGAGAGCGTGGCAGCGCAGGCTGCTGCAGCGCCCGCAGGCAGCATCGATTCACTGGGCGCGACGGGCTGGGCCTCCCACGGCACGCCGACCACCGGTGGGCAGGGCGCCGCGGCAGGGAAGACCTATACGGTGGCGAACCGCAATGAACTCATCCAGGCGCTCTACGGGAACACCGCCGTGATCGCCCCGGACGGTTCGGTGCAGGGGACGCCGGACAATGCGCCCAAGGTCATCCGCATCCGGGGCACCATCGACCTGAACGTGGACAGCCAGCTGCGCCCTTACACGCCGGACCGCTACGTGGCGGGCTCCTGCGCTTCCTCGGTGCACGGCTATGCGTCCCAGGCCAGTCTTTGGTCGGACTACCTCGCGGCCTACCTCCCCGGCGTCTGGGGCAATGCACGGCCGGTGAGCGGCAAGCCGGAAGACGCGCGGGCCTGCGCGGCAGAACTGCAAAGGCGCGTCGTGACGATCAGCGTGCCGGACAACACATCCCTGCTGGGCATCGGCACGGACGCGAAGATCCTGCACGGCAACCTCATGTTGGGGATGCCGGATGCGCCCGTCGCCAACATCGTGATCCGCAACATCGCCTTCGAGGACGCGTTCGACGATTTCCCCCAATGGGACCCGACCGACTCCTCCGACGGCCGGTGGAACTCGGAGTACGACCTCATTTCCGTGGCCCATGCCAGCCATGTGTGGATCGACCACAACACCTTCAGCGACGGCGACCGCCACGACCATGCCTTCCCCTCCGTGTGGCACGAGACGGTGCACGGCACGGACTACAGCGGCAGCGATTTCAAGGTGCAGCACCATGACGGCCTCGTGGACGTGACCCGGCACGGCAACTACGTCACCCTGTCGAACAACCATTTCCACGACCACGACAAGGCGTTCCTGATCGGCGGCACCGATGTTCCCGGCGCGGACAGCGGCAATCCGCGCATGCTGAGGGTGACATTCCACGGCAACCATTTCCAGAACCTGCGGCAGCGCCAGGCCCGTGTCCGCTACGGGATGGTGCATCTCTACAACAACTACTACGAGAACACACGGGACGCCTCGGCCGACTATCCCTGGCTGGCCGGCATCACGCTGGGCCAGAGCGGCAAGGTGCATGCCGAGAACAACGTGGTGTCGCTCGCCAGCCCGGACCGGCCCGCGCGGCCTGCCGATGTGGCGAACGCCCGGATCTCGGCAGCACGGACGCAGGACTGCGCGGCGCTGTTTTCCGCCAGCGAGTGCGCCTCCACGTTCTACGACAGCGGCACGGTGCTCAATGGCGCTCCCGCGGACCTGACGGCCGCCGTGCGCTGGTCCTCGGCCCTGGTGACTGACCCCGCATGGAAGCCGTCGGACTTTTACGACTACGCGCTGGAAGACACCGCGGACCTGGCGGCGCACATTACCGCCCGTGCGGGAGCGGGCCAGCTCGAAAGCCCCGCAGCGCGGCGCTGACCCGGTCCGCGGGGGTGCCCGGGCGGCTGCGGGGCCCGGCGCACAATCCGGCGATGCACAGCCCCTCCCACCCCGACGGCGAACTGCCTCCGATGCAGCCCACTCCTCCCGGTCTCTACCGGCATTACAAAGGCATGCTCTACGAGGTGATCGGCACCGCGCGGCACAGCGAGACGCTGGAGCCGATGACGGTGTACCGGGCGCTCTACGGCGACCGGGGGCTGTGGGTGCGGCCCGCGGCCATGTTCGCGGAGACGGTGCAGATCGCCGGACAGCCCCGGCCCCGGTTCGAGCGCATCGGGGACGCGGAGGCCTTGGCGGGCTGACCCGCGCGGGCACGGCCTGCAGCAGTGCGTCAGACCGACTTGCCCCCGGGGACGACAGGTTCGTCCGGGCGCGGCAGGACCACGGTCGCCCGCAGGCCTCCGCCGGCGGCATTGGACAGCAGCAGGCTGCCCCCGTGGCGCTGCACGATGTCGCTGGCGATCGACAGGCCCAGGCCGGCTCCCCCGGAATGGCGGTTGCGCGAGGTCTCGACGCGGTAGAAGGGCTGGACCACCTTGCCCAGCTCGTCCTGCGGCAGGCCGGGCCCATGGTCCCGCACATGGATGCGCAATGCATCGGGCGCATCTTCCAGGGCGATCTCTGCGCTGCCGCCATAACGCACCGCGTTGCCCACGAGGTTGTCCAGGCAGCGCCGGAGCGCGCCAGCGCGGGCGGGCAGCGGGCGGGCAATGCCGGAGCAGCGCACCTCGTGGCCGCAGGCCTGCTCGTCGTCCACCAGGCTCTCGATGAGGGCCTGTACGTCCAGCAGCGCCAGCGGCTCCGCACTCGCCACGCCCCGCAGGTGGTCGAGCGTGGCGGCGATCATGGCGTCCATCTCGGCGATGTCGCGTGCGAAAGCGGTGCGCTCGGAGTCCTGCCCGAGCGACTCGGCCCGCAGGCGCAGGCGCGTCAGGGGTGTACGGAGGTCGTGCGATACGGCCGCGACGAAACGGTCACGCTCATCCAGCTGGCGGCGGATGCGCGCCTGCATCAGGTTGAACACCCGGCTGGCCTCCCGGCATTCGGCAGTGCCATCCTCGGGCAGCGGCGGGCGATGGACGTCCGTCCCGAGCTGCCGCGCCGCCGTGGCGAGCCGGTGCAGCGGACGCGCCAGCCAGCGAGCCCCCCACCAGGCCGCGAGCATCAGGGCAGCCAGGCGGACGCCGATGTCCAGCAGCAGGCCCGGATGCCACCAGCCCGGAGGATGCCGGGCAGGGTGCGGAAGCGGCAGCTCCACGCCGCCCTGCCCAACGACCGTGGTTCCGGGAGGCCCCTGCCGCGCCCCGTCCGGCCCATCGGCTGCAGGCGGCCGGTGGTGGGGGCCGGGGCCCGGTCCGGGCCGAAATTCGAACATCAGCGTCAACGCCAGCACATGGCTGGCGAGCACCGCCACGAAAAGCAGCATCGCCAGCCGGCCAAACAGGGTGTCGGGCAGGCAGCGGGCGGCGGCTGCGCGCCAGCCGGCGGGCCGCGGGGACGGCGGAACCTGTGTCACGGGCGCGTCCGGCCCTGCCGTGGCCATGTCAGGCCCGGGCGGCCAGGCCCTGCACGGTCTGGATGTCGAACAGGTAGCCGGAGCCGCGCACGGTCTTGATCAGCGCCGGCGCGCGCGGATCGTCGGACAGCTTGCTCCTCAGCCGGGAGACCAGCAGGTCGATGCTGCGCTCGAACGATTCCATGGCACGTCCCCGGGCATGCTCCATCAACTGGTCGCGGCTGCACACGCGCCGCGGCATGCGCAGGAAAGTGCAGAGCAGGCGGTATTCGGCATTGGACAGCGGCACGGTCACGCCCGCAGGCGACACCAGGTGGCGCTCCACACTGTGCAGCGACCATCCGTCGAAGCGCACCACCTCGGCCACGGCCTGCATTCCACCGGGCTCACGGAAGGCGGGCGCCGTGCGACGCAGCACGCTATGGATGCGCGCCACAAGCTCGCGGGGCTCGAACGGCTTGGTCATGTAATCGTCGGCCCCCAGTTCCAGCCCCAGTACGCGGTCATAGGCATCGGCGCGGGCCGTGAGCATGATGATGGGCACGCCGGACCGGGCGCGCAATTCGCGCGCCAGGGCCATTCCATCCGTTCCGGGCAGCATCAGGTCCAGCACCACGAGATCCATGGGCTGCGCGGCCATGCGGGCGCGCATCACCGCGGCGTCGCACGCGGCATGGGCGGTATAGCCGAAGCGGCCGAGATACTGGGTCAGCAGCGCGGTGATGTCGTCGTCGTCATCGACCACGAGGATGTGTTGCATGGCGCGAGTGCGGGAAGCTGGATGGGGAGGCTGCCGGTTGTCCGCCGAGTGTAGGCAGGGCGCGTCCGCCCGCAGGCCATGAACAGGCCGGGTTTTACCCCGCTGTTCGGGTCTTGCGCCGGCCCCGTGTACCAATGCCGGTACAAACGGGACAAAACGCCGTTACCGGCGCCGCGAAGAATCCTGGGCAGGCCTGTGAAGCCCGGCACCGCAGCCATCGCGACCGCCCCAGGGAGGTGTGCAGGCTGCCGGAGTCTCCCATCCACCCAGGAAGAAAGGAAGGAACGACGATGACGACCATCAGCAGTGTCGGCGGCAGCGCGTGGTCCTCCGCGGCAGCCATGCAGCGGGCCCAGCAGCGCCGGGGACCGTCGCCCGAGGACATGCTGTCGAAGCTCGACAGCGACGGCAATGGCAGCGTGAGCGGCACGGAATTGCAGGGATTGCTCGACAAGGTGGCGAAGAAAGGCGGAGCCGGGGGGACGGCAGCGGACGCCAGCGACCTCGTGTCACGCTATGACAGCGATGGCGACGGCAACCTGAATGCACAGGAACTGGGCAAGACCCTGGAGAGCCTGATGCCGCAGCGCTCCACCATGGACTTCGCCCAGGCGCGCGGCGCGGGTGCGGGCCAGGGCCAGGCGGGCGACAACCTGTTCGGCAAGGTGGATGCGGACGGCGACGGCAGCGTCAGCCAGGCCGAACTGCAGTCGCTGGTGGCGAAAATGTCCGGTGCGTCGGACAGCAGCACCTCCGCCACGGACGCGGAAAGCGCCGAGCTGTTCAAGAAGCTCGATAGCGACGGCGATGGCCAGCTGACCGAGGCGGAATTCGATGCCGGCCGGCCGTCGTCGGACCGGGATGGTTCGCGGGTTGCGGGCGGCATGCCGCCGCCACCCGGGGGCGCCGGAGGGCCGGGCGGACCTGGTGGCCCGGCAGGCGCTCGGTCCACCTCGGCCACTTCGGACAGTACCACCTACGACCCGCTGGACACCAACGAGGACGGCACGGTCTCCGCGGCGGAACGCGCAGCAGGCGCGGCCAGCGGCAAGGATGCGGTCACTGCGCTGTTCACTGCGATCGATACCGATGGTGACAAGACGATGAGCAACAGCGAGGCGCAGAGCTTCATCGCGCAGCTCGCCAGCCAATATGCCGCAGCCTCTTCCACCGCGGACGCCAGCGGCAGCTCCGGCACGGCGTCGAATGCAGCGACCGGGGACGGCCGGCGGCTGGACGTTGCACGGCTGGCGGACATGGCGCGGCAGCAGTACGAAGCTGCCGCAGCGGACTGGGCCGGCAAAGGCCGCTCCAGCGCCGTGAGCGCCGTCGCCTGACGCCCGCAGAGCGCATGCGATCGCCGTCCCTCCGCAGTGCTGCGAAGCCCGTCACTGGACGAGCTGCGGAGGCCGGCCCCCTGCGTTGCCGCCGGAAAGTTGCCTGCGTGCGGCAGCGGCGCTGTCCTGTCGAGGGCCGCCGCACCCGTCCTACAGCCCCCTTTCCGCCGCCTGCATAAGGTTGGCCATGGTGCGCCGCACGGCGCCTGGATACGAGGAACTTCACCATGGACCATCTTCTGCAAGGCATGTTCGGCGAGAGATCTCTGGCCAAGGTGGCCGGGATCTTCGGCGACAAGCCGCCCGCCGAGGCCCTGGTCGGCCGGCTGCTGCGGCTGCCGGACATGCGGCCAGGCCAGGTCCGGCTGCTGGGGCCGCAGGATGCGCGGGCATCGCGACGCGATCTGGTCGGTCGCAAGCCGGAACCCGAACAGTCCGGCATTTTCCGCGCGCTGCTGCGTTCCCATCTCCCCGCGGGCCTGGCCGGCGCGGTGGCGGGGCTGCTGTTGTATGAATGGCTGCTGCGATCCGGCCAGCCGGCAGTCGCTGGCAACCCGCTGCCGGCCTTCATGGCGATCGTGGGCTTCACCACTGTCTTCGGCATGCTGCTGTCCGGCGGCCTGGCATCGCTGCGCCCGGACCGCGTGCGGCTCATCAGCCAGGTACGTTCCGCCCTGCGGGCTGGGCACTGGGCCGTGGTGGTTCACCCGGCAGACTCCTACCAGGCCCAGCTCGCCACGGACCTGCTGGAAGGCAGCAGCCCCGGGAAGATCGTCTCGACGCTCTGAAGCCTGCGCCGCTTCTATGGGCGGCCCAGCAGCAACTCCAGCACGGCCGGCGCGTAGATCGCATGCTCCTGCGCCAGCACGCGCCCCGCCAAGCGCTCGGCCGTGTCGCCCGGCAGCACCGGCACGACGCCCTGGGCCAGGATGGGCCCTGCGTCCAGTTCGGGGGTAACGAGGTGCACGGACGCGCCGGCCACCTTGCAGCCCGCGTCGATGGCGCGCTGGTGGGTATGCAGGCCAGGAAAGGCCGGCAGCAGTGAAGGGTGGATGTTGACCAGCCGCCCTGCATAGTGCGCCACGAAGCCGGGCGTGAGGATGCGCATGAAGCCGGCCAGCACCACCACCGCGGGATCGTGCGCGTCGATCCGCTGCGCGAGTGCTGCATCGAAGGCCTCGCGCGAGGCATGGGCCCGGTGGTCCACGGCGTCCGTGGCGATGCCCTGCTCCCGCGCCCAGGCGAGGCCGGGCGCATCGGCCTTGTTGCTCAGCACGGCGGCCACCCGCACGCCGTGGCGGCCTGCCCAGTCCTGCATCCGGGCCGTCCGCACGATGGCTGCCATGTTGGAGCCCCCGCCCGAGATCAAAATCACGATGTTCTTCATGGGGCGCGGATTATCGCCGCGTCCGTTCCTCCTCCTTGCCTGCCGCGGCGCCAATCGCTTTCTTTCCAATGTCCTTCGATCCCCGCCTCCAGCCCCTGACCGCCGCCGAAGCCCGCGTGCTCGGCACCCTGATGGAAAAGGCCCGCACGGTGCCCGACAGCTATCCATTGACCTTGAACGCCGTGGTGACCGGCTGCAACCAGAAATCGAGCCGCGACCCGGTGACCACGCTTTCCGACGCCGAAGTGCAGGAGGCACTGGACAGCCTGCGCCGCCGCGCGATGGTGGTGGAGATCGGCGGCCAGCGCGCCACCCGCTGGGAGCACAACTTCACGCGCGCAGCGGGCGTTCCAGACCAGTCCGCGGCCCTGCTCGGCCTGCTGATGCTGCGCGGCCCGCAGACGGCGGGCGAACTGCGCATCAATGCCGAGCGCTGGCACCGCTTTGCCGACATCTCATCGGTCGAAGCGTTCCTGGACGAACTGCAGTCGCGCAACGAGGAAAAAGGCGGCCCGCTGGTGGCCCTGCTGCCGCGCGCGCCGGGCGCCCGCGAATCGCGCTGGACGCACCTGCTCTGCGGCCCCTTGAGCGACGCCGACATGGCCGCGCAGGCGGCGCAGGCCGCGGCCCCTGCATCGTCCACCCGGACGTCCGATCCGGCGCTGGCCGAGCGTGTCGCAGCCCTCGAGGCCGAGGTGTCGGCGCTGCGCGGATCGCTGGCGGCACTGTGCGACCAGCTCGGGGTGTCGCTCCCCGGACAGCCATAAAAAGCACGACCGTGCTACAAATTGCGGTATCGCGCCGGCCACGCCGGCGTCCACACGGAGACAACGCATGGACCTTGCATTCACCCCCGAAGAACAGGCCTTCCGCGAAGAGATTCGCGCATGGGTCCGCGAACACCTGCCGGCAGAGACCGCGCACAAGGTGCACAACGCGCTGCGCCTGACGCGCGACGACCTGCAGGGCTGGGCGAAGATCCTCGGCAAGAAGGGCTGGCTGGGCTTCGGCTGGCCGAAGCAGTTCGGCGGTCCCGGCTGGACGGCCGTGCAGAAGCACCTGTTCGAGGAAGAGTGCGCGCTCGCCGGTGCACCGCGCATCGTGCCGTTCGGCCCGGTGATGGTGGCGCCGGTCATCATGGCCTTCGGCTCGCCCGAGCAGCAGCAGCGCTTCCTGCCCGGCATCGCAAGCGGCGAGGTGTGGTGGAGCCAGGGCTACAGCGAACCGGGCTCGGGCTCGGACCTGGCCAGCCTCAAGACCCGCGCCGAGCGCCGCGGCGACAAGTACATCGTCAACGGCCAGAAGACCTGGACCACGCTGGGCCAGTACGGCGACTGGATGTTCAACCTCGTGCGCACCAGCACGGAAGGCAAGCCGCAGACCGGCATCAGCTTCCTGCTGCTGGACATGAAGTCGCCCGGCGTCACGGTGCGGCCGATCAAGCTGCTGGACGGCGAATGCGAGGTCAACGAGGTGTTCTTCGACAACGTCGAAGTGCCGGCCGAGAACCTGATCGGCGAGGAGAACAAGGGCTGGACCTACGCCAAGCACCTGCTCAGCCACGAACGCACCAACATCGCCGACGTGAACCGCAGCAAGCGCGAACTGGAGCGACTGAAGCGCATCGCCAGGACCGAAGGACTGTGGGATGACCTGCGCTTCCGCGACCAGATGGCGCTGCTGGAGGTGGACATCGTGGCGCTGGAGATGCTGGTGCTGCGCGTGCTGTCGGCCGAGAAGTCGGGCAAGAACTCGCTGGACATCGCCGGCCTGCTGAAGATCAAGGGCAGCGAGATCCAGCAGCGCTATGCCGAACTGATGATGCTGGCCGCCGGCCCGTACTCCCTGCCCTTCATCGAGGAGGCCATGGAGGCCGGCTGGCAGGGCGATGCGGCGATGGGAGCGCTGGGCGGATTCCCGGGCGGCACGGTGGCGAATGCGCCGCTGGCGTCCACCTACTTCAACCTGCGCAAGACCACCATTTATGGCGGGAGCAACGAGGTCCAGCGAAACATCGTCGCGCAGACCGTGCTGGGCTGACGCCCTGCACGGTCCGCGCGGTGCGCGACAGGACTGCTCCCCCGTGCCCCCTCCGCGAGGGGGTTCCAGTATGAGCTTCGCTGATCTTTGAAGGGGTGGCATCAGCGCCCCGCACTGAATCGGCTTTTGGAGACGACCATGGATTTTGATTTTTCCGATGACCAGCAATCCTTGCGCGATGCGGTGCGGCGCTGGGTGGACAAGGGTTATGCGTTCGAGCGGCGCCGCGGCATCGTGGCGGCGGGCGGGTTCGATCGGGCGGCCTATGGCGAACTGGCGGAGCTGGGCCTGACGGCGCTGACCGTGCCGGAGGCCCACGACGGGCTGGGCCAGGGCGCGGTGGATGCGATGGTGGCCATGGAGGAACTGGGCCGCGGCATCGTGCTGGAGCCGCTGGCGCAGACCTTCGTGGCCAGCGGGGTGCTGGCGCAGTGCGCGCCGGAAGCCGTGCAGGCCGCGTGGCTGCCGCGCATCGCGAGCGGCGAGGCGCTGGTGGTGCTCGCCCACCAGGAGCGCAAGGCACGCTACCGGCTGGACGTGTGCGAGGCCCAGGCCACCGGCTCGGGCGACGGCGCCACGGTAACGGGCACCAAGAGCCTCGTGCCCGCGGGCGACCAGGCGGATGCGTTCCTGGTGCCGGCGCAGCACCAGGGCCGCATGGCCCTGTTCCTTGTCGAGCGCGGCGCGCGGGGCGTGGCCACGCGCGGCTACGTAACGCAGGACGGCAGCCGCGCAGCGGAGGTCCAGTTCGCCAACGCACCGGCCACGCTGGTCGCGGAGGACGGGCTCGCGGCGCTGGAGCTCGCGGTGGACATCGGCATCGCCGCGGCCTGCGCCGAGGCCGTGGGCGTGATGGACCAGACTGTGGCGCTCACCGTGGACTACATGAACCAGCGCAAGCAGTTCGGCGTGCCGATCGCCAGCTTCCAGGCGCTGCGCCACCGCGTGGCCGACATGAAGATGCAGCTGGAACTCGCACGCTCGATGAGCTATTACGCCAGCCTGAAGCTGGGCGCCCCCGCCGAGGAGCGGCGCCGCGCCCTGTCGCGCGCCAAGGTGCAGCTCGGGCAGTCGATGCGCTTCGTGGGCCAGCAGTCCGTGCAGTTGCACGGGGGCATCGGCGTGACCGACGAATACATCGGCAGCCACTACTTCAAGAAGCTTACGCAGCTGGAGATGACCTGGGGCGACACGCTGCACCACCTGGGCGAGGTGTCGGCGCGCATGCAGGACACGGCGGGCGTGTTCGCCTGACTGGAGCGGTAACGCGACCGTCCGCGCGCGGTAACACGAACCCCGCGACGGAGGGGTAGGCAAGGCGGGCACTCTGTGTTCAAGTGCACGGTTCATCCGACACGTCACTTGCCCCGAGGGAGTTCCATGCACCACACGCCATCGCCATCCCGCCGCCCGTCCGCATCCGCCCTGCTGCTGGGTGGTGTCATCGCCGCCTGCTCCGCGCCCGCCTGGGCCCAGACGGCCGAACCCGAGCCTGGCATGTGGAACTTCGACGGCGAGCTGGATGGCCGCCCGGGCCGCAGCCTGCACATCGACACCCAGGCCGGCCGCACCATGGCCGTTTCCTACCTGGGGTACCGCGCCGACGGCTCGTCGTTCTTCCTGCAGGCCGCAGGCACCCGGCCCAGCACCTCTTCCACCTTCGACGGCACGCTGAGCGAATTCCGCAACGGCCCGGTGATCGGCGGCGGCGCCGGCCAGGGCGAGACCGCAGCCACCGCGGGCCCCGTGAAGATCGTCTTCGACACGCCCACCACCGGCACGGTCACACTGCCGGGCGACGTGCCGCGGCGTATTTCGCGCTACCAGTACGAAGACCCTGGCGTGCGGCTCACGCGCGACTCCATCGCCGCCGACACGTTCGCGGCAGTGACGCAAAAACGGAGAACGCCGCATTGGATCGACGTGAAACTGCAGGACGGCCAGTTCTCCATGAAGATCAACACCAGCGCGGAGCGAGCGGACTCCTGCATCTACACCGGAAACGTCCAGCCCGCGGGCTCAGGCATTTCTTCTGAAGGGACCTACCGGTGCACCTCGAGCGACGGGGCTCAGGAGACAGGCGCCTACCGCGCAGAGCATTTCATGATGCAGGCCGATGGCATATTCCGGGGGACCCTGTGGCGTGACGGCGCATCCACCGACCTCTTCGGCTATTGCATGGGAGGCGCCCGCTTCATGGACTGGCCCGGGCTTTGCGCCACGTCATGGAACCAGCCGCAGCCGCAGCCGGAACCCGGCATCTGGGGCTTCGAAGGCGAGGTAAACGGCCAGCCCGGGCGCAGCCTGCAGATAGACACGCAGCAGGGGCGGGCCATGGTGGTGACCTACGTGGGCTACCGTCCCGACGGATCCTCCCTCTTCCTGCAGGCCGGGGGCGTCCGGGCCGAGGGCGACACGGCCTTCACCGGCAACCTGCACGAGTACCGCAACGGGCCCGCGCTGGGCGGCGGAACCCGCAGCGGCGAGCAGGCCGCCGACCTGGGCGCGATGCGCATCACCTTCGACTCGACCACCACCGGCACCGTCACCCTGCCCGGCGACACGCCCCGGCGCATCGTGCGGCTCCAGTACGAGGATCTCACGGCGCGGTTCAACCAGACCTACCGCATTCGCTACGCCGAAGGCTCTACATTGGGAGGCGCACCGTCCCTGCAACTCAAGTTCCAGGCCCGCGACGGGCAGTTCCAGATGGTCCAAAACGGCGGGGACGGCACCCAGGGCTGCACCTACACCGGCAGCTACCAGTTCGCCGGCAGGAGCCTCATCAGCCCTTCCGGAACTTACGTGTGCGACGGGTCCGGGGAAACGGGCACCTACAGCAACTACCAGTTCGAAGTCGATGCCGGTGGGCACATCGTTTTCTACAAGTCCCCGCGCCGGATCTTTGGCGGCGGTTTCTGCATCCGGCGCACTGAAGGAGGCGGCTACCGGCCCTGCACCACCGAAGAGCTGAACACGCCGGCTTCCTGACGAAGCCTGCAGCCACGACGCGGGCCGGGCTGCACATGCCACGCGGCGCGGCACGCCACCGTGCCGGACCCTGTGGCATCCCAAAACGGCACCCTCAGCATTGCATGCATGGCGCTGCATTGACGTGCCGCTTCCCAGCGCCGAGAGTGCGGAGCCCTGCACACCGAGGAGCACCGCACATGAGGACACCCTGGACCCGCATCCTGGGCATCGCCTGCCTGGCCATCCTGGCCGCCCCTGCCTGGAGCGACACGGCCGCGTCCGCCCACGCACCGACCAGCGCCGCGACACCCGCACGCGAAGTGGTGGGCTACTTCACCTCCTGGGGCATCTATGCCCGCGGCTATACCGCGAAGAGCCTGGCCTCCCAGGGTGCCCTGCCCCGCATCACCACGCTGAACTATGCGTTCGGCACCGTCGCGCCTGCCAGTGCGGACGGCAGCGGCCCGGTGGGCTGCCGGCTCGGCGATGCCTGGGCCGACGTGGAACGGCCCTGGACGGCCGAGGAGAGCGTGAACGGCACGGCGGTGGACGACAGCCAGCCGCTGCGCGGCAACTTCCAGCAATTGCGCGCGCTCAAGCGCCTGCAGCCCGGATTGAAGGTGCTGGTCTCGCTGGGTGGCTGGAACGGCTCGAAATGGTTCTCCGACGCGGCGCTCACGCCCGCATCGCGCAGCGCATTCGTGAAGTCGTGCGTCGATCTCTTCATCCGCGGCCGCACCGGCGGGGAAACCGAAGGGAACGGCCCGGCAGCGGGCGTGTTCGACGGCATCGACATCGACTGGGAGCACGTCGCCGCGGAAGCAGCCGCCGGCAACATCGTGCGGCCGGAAGATACGGCGAACTTCACGCTGCTCCTGCAGGAATTCCGCCGGCAGCTCGATGCGATCGACCCGGCGCTGCGCCTGACCATCGCGGCACCCGCAGGCCCGCAGAACAGCGCGAAGATCGAGCTCGCGGCGGTGGCGAAGACGGTGGATTTCATCAACCTGATGGCCTACGACCTCCATGTTTCCTCGGAGCGCCGCACGAACCACCAGGCCGCGCTCGCCCCGAGCCCGCGCGACCCCGACCGGGCACGGGATCTCTCGGTGTTGGAAGCCGCCGGCCGGTACCTGCAGGCCGGGGTGCCGCGCAGCAAGCTCGTGGTCGGTGCACCGCTGTATTCGCAGGGCTGGAGCGGCGTGAGCCCGGCCGGCAACGGCCTCTACCAGCCAGCCGCGGGCCCCGCGCAGGGCACCTACGAGGCCGGCGTGGACGATTTCAAGTCCGTGCGCGCCAGGCCCGGCTTCACGCGCCACCGGGACGCGTGGTCCCGCGCGGCCTGGCTGTTCGACGGCAGCACGTTCTGGACCTTCGACGACGAGCAGGTCGTGCGCGAGAAGGCGCGCATCGTGCGGGCCACGGGCCTGCGCGGCATGATGTTCTGGGAGCTTTCCGGCGATGGCGGCGAACTGGTGCGCGCAGCCGGAGAGGAACTGTCCACGGGCCGCTGAAACCCGGGGGACGCGCCGTGGAAGGCGAATCCGGGATAATCCCGTGATTCCCTGCAGCCGGGCCGAGCGCCCGGCTCTCTATTTTCAGCACGAGACATGAGCGCCACTGCCACCCCCACCGACCCGAACCGCCAACACCTCGACACGGCGCGCGAGCAGATCGCCCGCGGCGACCTGCAGCAGGCCGCGCTCACGCTGAACAAGGCCCAGCGCACCCAGCCCAACGACCCGCGCGTGTTCATGCTGGCGGGCCTCATGGCCGAGAAGGCGGGCAATATCCCGAAGGCCTTCGACGGACTGCGCCGTGCCGTGACGCTGGCGCCCGACTGGGGTCCGGGCCAGCTGGAACTGGCACTGCTGCACGCGCGCCAGAACCAGCTGCGCGAAGCCGTGGAGCTGGCCGAGAAGCTGGCTGCGCGCGAGCCGCGCAACCTGGTGGTGCTCGCCGGCGTGGTGGACATCGCCCACCGCGCGGGCGACCTGGACATGGCCGTGCGCCACCTGCGCCGCGGCCTGGAGATGGTGCCCGGCGACGTGCAGCTGCGCCGCCTGCTCGCCCGCGACCTGAGCGACCAGGGCCAGCATGCCGAAGCGCTGCAGGTCTGGGGCGCACTCATCGACGAGAACCCGCAGGACACCGAGGCCCGCCTGGGCCGGGTGAAGACCTGCATTGCGGCCGGCACGCCGGCGCAGGCAGTGGCCGACACCACGGCGCTGATGGAGCTCGCGCCCGGCGACTCCGTGGTGGCCTACTACACCGCCATCGCCCACGGCGTGACGCCGCAGCACCAGCCGCCGGAACTGCACCGCGCGCTGTTCGACGAGCTCGCGGGCCTCTACGACCAGCACATGGTCGCCGGACTGAAGTACAAGCTGCCGAAGATCGCGGCCGCGAAGATCCTCGAACGCTACCCCGACAAGCGCCTCAACGTGCTGGACCTGGGCTGCGGCACGGGACTGCTGGGCGTGTGCCTGGGCCGCCTCGACGGCTTCCTCATCGGCGTGGACATCTCCATCAAGATGATCGAGCAGGCCGCCCGGCACAACGTGTACGACCGCTTCCACACCGTCAACCTGCTGGACGCGCTGCGCGACACGCCCTCGTCCATCTACGACGTGGTGACGGCGCTGGATGTCTTCATCTATACGGGCGACCTGTCGGACACCGTGCCCGACGCCTTCCGCCTGATCGTGCCGAACGGCAATTTCCTCTTCTCGTGCGAAGCCGCTCCCGAGGACGGCCCGGACCTGGTGCTCCAGGCCAACGGCCGCTACGCCCACAAGCGCAGCCACGCCGAGGCCGCGTGCCGGGCGGCAGGCTTCACGACGGTGGAGATCGAGGACCTCGTGCTGCGCTACGAGGGCAACGAGCCCGTGCAGGGCTTCCTGGTGACGGCAAGGAAATAACCCCCCTGAGTCGCCTGCGGCGCCTTCCCCCCGGGGGGACGACGCTGGCAGCCCGGCGGAGCCGGTTCTGCGGCGTCTGCTGGCGTGGCCTGCTCCGCGGCCATCGTATGGGTGGCCCATCGCCTATCCAAAGGCAGCGTCCCGAGCTTGCCTCGGGATGCGCCCTGCGCAAGACGCGGCATCAATCCGTTTCAGGTTCCGCAGGCCCGGGAGCGCCGGGCGGTGCTCTCTGGCCGGGTCAGATGCGGAATGCGTCCACGGCGCGGACGAGGTGGGCGGCCTGCTGCTGCATGGACTGGGCGGCGGCGGCGCTCTGCTCCACCAGCGCGGCGTTCTGCTGGGTGCCCTGGTCCATGACGGTGATGGCTTCGCTGACCTGGGCCACGCCGTCGCTCTGGGCGCCACTGGCGGCGCTGATCTCGCTGACCAGGCCGGTGACGCGCTGGATGGCGGACACCACTTCGGCCATGGTGGTGCCTGCCCGGTCCACGAGTTGCGAACCCTGGCCCACGCGCTCCACGCTGGCACCGATCAGGTCCTTGATTTCCCGCGCGGCCTGGGCGCTGCGCTGGGCCAGCAGCCGCACCTCTCCGGCCACGACGGCGAAGCCGCGGCCCTGTTCGCCGGCACGGGCCGCTTCCACCGCCGCGTTGAGCGCCAGGATGTTGGTCTGGAAGGCGATGGAATCGATCACGCCGATGATGTCCGCGATCTTGCGGCTGGAATCGTTGATGCCGCGCATGGTCTGCACGACTTCGGCCACGACCTCCCCGCCCCGCACGGCCACGGTGCTCGCGTTCACGGCGAGTTCGTTGGCCTGGCGGGCGCTGTCGGCGTTCTGGCGCGAGGTGGAGCCCAGGTGCTCCATCGATGCGGCCGTCTGCTCCAGGGCGGCGGCCTGCTGCTCGGTGCGGGCCGAGAGGTCGTTCGTGCCGGAGGATATTTCCACGGAGGCCTGGGAAACCGCGTCCGCGGACTGGCGGACCTGCCCGATCACCTGGGCCAGCTGCAGGCGCATGGCCGAGAGATGGTGGACCAGGCTGGAAGTGTCGCCCGCGCCCGCCGCGAAGCTCTCGCGCAGGTCACCATCGGCGATCTGGCGGGCGATCGCGGT
The DNA here is from genome assembly GCF_000176855.2 of Paracidovorax avenae ATCC 19860. Lineage (NCBI taxonomy): Bacteria > Pseudomonadati > Pseudomonadota > Betaproteobacteria > Burkholderiales > Comamonadaceae > Paracidovorax > Paracidovorax avenae. The sequence goes on from NC_015138.1 coordinate 3,767,098, forward strand.
CGCCTGGGCTGGATCGCCGCCCAGCTGGCGCAGGACGGAGCGGATGATCCGCCAGCCCAGCAGCCCCCCGAGCACCGCGCCCGCCGCGATGAACGCGGACACGATGCGGAAGGTGCGGTCCACGGAGGCGGCCACGCGCTCGGTCTCGTCCCGGGCGAGCTGCTCCTGCAGCTTGCCGGCTTCCAGCAGCAGGTTGCGGACTTCGACGTGCAGCCGGTCGGTGGAGGCGTTGAGCTCGCCCATGGCCGCTTCCGCATCGCCGGCCTGCGCAGCCGCCTGCAGCTTGGCCACCGACGCCTTGTAGCGGGCCCAGGTGTCCGCCAGCTTCTGGCCCGTGGCGCGCAGCTCCGCGCTGGCTCCTTCCTGGCGCAGCAGGCCGATGGCGTCGAGCACGGACTGCTCCGACTGCTGGTTGAGCGACAGCGTTTCCTCGCGGGATTTCGCGTCGGTCTTGAGGATGAACGGGTACATGCGCCGGAAATGCACCGCCGCCTGCCGTCCCCCGTCCACCACCTTGCGCAACGGGACGACGGTGTCGGTGTACATCTCGCGCTGGGCGGCGCTCACCGCGCGCAGCTGGGCCAGGCCCGTGGCCCCGACGAGCAGGAGGACGGCCAGGAAGAAAGCCACCAGCGCGACCAGCTTCTGCGCCAATGTCATGTTTTTGAATAGCGGCATGGAACGGGAACCCCTCTATGGCTGCAACTCATCCGTGCAGGTCGCTCCATGGTGCCAGAAATGTAAGAAATCAATACATATTCATCAAAGATAACGGCATTTCTACAACGTGCCCGGGTACCGCACCCTTCAGAAGCCCAGCGCGTGCGGCAGCCAGGTGGAGATGGCGGGCACGAAGGTGAGCAGGGCCAGCACGATCAGGTGGGCCACGAGGAACGGCGGCAACTCGCGCGTGAGCGCCGCCAGCGGCACCTTGGTGGCGACCGAGGTGACGAACAGCAGGCCGCCCACGGGCGGGGTGATCATGCCCAGCGTGAGGTTGACGATCACCACCATCGCGAAGTGGATCGGGTCGATGCCCAGCGCCGCCGAGATGGGCGCGAGGATGGGCACGAGGATCATCACGCCCGGCAGCGGCTCCATGAAGATGCCGAAGAGCAGCAGCAGGATGTTGACCGCGATGAGGAAGGTGACGGGCGAGAGGTTCCAGCCCACGATCGTCTCGGCCAGTTGCTGGGGCACGCCTTCCACCGTCAGCACCCAGGCGAAGGCGGCCGAGGCGGCCACCACCAGCAACACCGAGGCGGTGAGCAGTGCCGAGCGCGCGGCGATGTGCGGCAGGGCCTTCCACTCCAGCGTGCGGTAGATCCACTTGCCGCAGACGAGGGCGTAGAACACGGCCACCACGGAGGCCTCGGTCGGCGTGAAGATGCCGAAGCGGATACCCACCAGGATCAGCACCACCAGCATCAGGGCCGGGATGGCGCGGATGCTGTTGGCGAGCATTTCGCGGCCCGTGGGGCGCGGCTCGCGCGAGCGGTAGTCGCGCTTCACGCACACCCGCCAGTTGACCAACGCCATCGCCAGCGCGATGAGGATGCCCGGCGCGAAACCGGCGATGAAGAGCGCGCCCACCGAGACCTGCTCGTCCTGCAGCGCGTAGATGATCATGATGATCGAGGGCGGGATGATCGGCCCCACGATGGCGGTGCTGGCCGTGAGCGCGGCGGCGTAGGCGCGCGAATAGCCGGCCTTGTCCATCATCTTGACCATCATCGAGCCGGGACCGGCCGCGTCGGCCAGGGCCGAACCGGAGATGCCCGAGAACAGCGTGAGCGAGAGGATGTTGGCGTGGCCGAGCCCGCCGCGCAGGTGGCCCACGAACTGCGCCGCGAAGCGCAGCAGCACCACGGTGAGCGCGCCGCCGGACATGATCTCGGCCGCGAGGATGAAGAAGGGCACGGCCATCAGCGGAAAGCTGTCGATGCCCGTGAACATCTCCTTGAACACGATCAGCTGCGGATAGCGCCCGCCCACGAAGACCGCGATGGCGGCCGACATGGCGAGCGCGAACGCGACGGGAAAGCCCAGCGCCATCAGCAGGACGGCGGAAACGAAAAGGGTGATGGCCATGGTGTCAGTTCCTCGCGGGCATCAGAGCGAGGCCGCCGATTCGGCGTCCATCTCGTCGGATTCGACATAGCGGCCATCCCGGATGTAGCCGCGCGCCATGAAGAGCAGGTGCACGAAGAGCAGCACGAAGCCCGCCGGCATGGCCGCGTAGATCCAGGCGAAGGGGATGTCGGTGGCCGGCGTGGTCTGGAAGCGCGTGGCCCAGACGTACTGCACGGAGAACCAGGCCATCACCAGGAAGAACACGCCCAGCGCCAGCACGATGAAGCAGCGCAGCACCCGCGCGCCGCGCTCGCCCAGCACGTGGTGCAGGTTGTCGATGGCCACATGGCCGCCGAAGCGCAGCACCAGCCCAGCGCCGAGGAAGGTGCACCAGATCATCAGGTGGCGCGCCACCTCTTCGGCCCAGACGATGGAGTCGCCCGTGGTGTAGCGCAGCACCACGTTGGCGAAGACGATGCAGGCCATGGCCAGCAGCAGAAGGATCAGCAGCCAGCGGTTGCCGGCGACCAGGGCGCGCTCGAAGCGAGGGAGCATGGTGGGATGAAGGAAAGCGAGGATGGGCTGGAAAAGACAAAGCCCGGACGTGCCGGGCAGAGGGTGTGCGAGGCTGGCGGCGCAGGCCGCTGCGACCTCACTTCACGCTGGCGATCTGGTCGAGCGTCTTCTGGCCGAACTTGGTGGCGTACTGCTTGTAAGCGGGCTCCAGCGCCTTCTGGAAGGCGCTCTTGTCCACCGACTCCACCACCTGCATGCCGGCGGCCTTGACCTCGGCCAGGCCCTTTTGCTCCACGTCATCGACGAACTTGCGCGAGGCCAGCGCGCCGGCCTTGGCGCCCTGCGTGAAGGCGGCCTTCTGCGCATCGTTCAGGCTGCCCCAGAAGTTGGGCGAGACGATGAGCGCCATCGGGGCGTACACGTGGCCGGTGAGCGAAAGGTACTTCTGCACCTGCGGCAGCTTGGCCGAGACGATCACCGACATGGGGTTCTCCTGCCCGTCGATGGTGCCCTGCTGCAGCGCGCCGATCACCTCGGGCCAGGACATGGGCGTGGGCGAGGCACCCAGCGTGCGGAAGGCGGTGATGTGGACCGGGTTCTCGGTCACGCGGATCTTCAGGCCCTTGAGGTCGGCAGGCGTCTTCACCGGATGCTTGTTGTTGGTCAGGTGGCGAAAGCCCTGCTCGCCCCAGGCCAGCGCGATGAGGCCGCGCTTCTGGAACTTGCCCAGCAGTTCCTGGCCGAAGGGGCCGTCGAGCACGGCGCGGGCGTGGGCCGTGTCGCGGAACAGGAAGGGAATGTCCACCACGCCCACGTCGGGCACGAAATTGCTCAGGGCGCCTGTGGAGACGATGACGGCCTCCACCGTGCCCAGTTGCAGGCCCTCGATCAGCTCGCGCTCGCCGCCCAGGGCGCTGGAGGGGAACTGCTTGAACTTGATGGCGCCGTTGGTGGCCTTCTCGACCGTATCGGACCACGCCTGGGCCGCGGCGCCGTAGTGCGAATTGACAGCCAGCGCATAGCCGAGCTTGACCTCCTTGGGCTGCTGGGCGTGGACCGTGCCTGCAGCCAGGCAGGCGATGGCGGCCACGGCGGCAGCAAGGCCCTGGCGGCGCAGGACACGGCGGGCAGGCAGCAGGATGGAGGACGAGGAAACGGCGAAGGCGGAATCAGCGGCGTGGCGCATGGGTACGGGTCCGGTGAACATGGAGAGCCTGGCAGGGCCGGCAGCGGCGAAGAAAGCGGCCGCACGGGGCGGCCGGCGATTATCGCGATGCCGGCACCGCCTCCGGAAGCGGGAATGCCCTGAGCGCGGAGTCTGCCGGAGGCGCATACCGCATGCCGGAACGCACCCGTCAGAAGCTATAGCCCGCGGACGCGTAGATGTTGCGCTGCGGGCCCGGCGTGAGGTAGTTGCTGACGTGCAGGTGACTGGAGACGAAGTAGGCCTTGTCGAACACGTTGCGCAGCGCGACCTGCAGTTCGAGCATGCCCCCGTCCATCCGGTGCTTCCAGGTGTGCGACAGGTCCACGCGGGCGTACCCCGGCAATGTGGTCGTGTTGGCGATGTCGGCCGGGCGGCTGCCCTGTGCCTGGATGCCGACGCCGGTGGCGTGCTCTGCGCTCCAGCGGAACTGGCCCCACAGGCTGAGGGCATGCCGGGCCACGTTGGGGATGCGGCGGCCCGGGTAGTCCGAGTTCGCCCCGTACCGGGCATCGGTGTAGGCGTAGGCGAAGGCCACGCCGATGCGGCGCGACAGGTCGCCGCTCAAACCCGCTTCGATGCCTTGGGATCGTCCCGTTCCGGCAATCGTCTTGTCGTAGATGTTCGGCGTGGAGGGATCGTCGGCCAGCAGGTGGGTCTGCTGCAGCCGGTACACGGCGACATCGGACTGCAGGCGCCCGCCGTTCCACAGGGACTTCCAGCCCGCCTCGTACTGCCTGGAGGCACGCGACGGCAGCGACTGGCCGGAGGCCGAGGACGCCTGGTTCGGCGCGATGCCGGTGCTGTACGCGACATACAGGGAGTCCGTGCCCGAGAGCTTGCGCAGCAGGGCGAGGCGGGGCGAGGTATCGGACTCCCGGATGCCTGCCGTGCCGGCGGCACCATAGAGGAAATCCTGCCGGGTGGACCGCAGTCCCGCGACGGCGCTCCAGTCCCCCCACTCCATCCGGTCCTGCAGCGACAGCACCGTGCTGCGGAGATCCTGCGTGGTGGTCGTGAAGCTGAAGGACGCAGGCGGGATCGCCGGGCCGCGGACCGGTGCATAGATGTTCACGGCCGGGCTGGCCAGGCCGGCGCTGCGCTGGTCCAGGGTTTCGGTGTAGCGCTCCACGCCGGCGAAGAGGTGGTGCCGCATGCCTGCCCAGTCCTGCACGCTGGTGATGCCGGTGGCGAGCGCGTCGATCCTGCGCTCCGTGCCCGGCTCGTAGGCCAGCCGCCGGCTGAAGGTTCCCGGTGGCGCACCCGCGACGGCGGGGCCCAGGGATTGCCGCACCGATGTGCTGTGCGCCCGGAGGCGGGTGTAGTCGAGAAACAGCCGTGACGTTCCCGAAAGGGCCGCATCCCCATGCAGGTCCACGGTGGTATTGCGGGTCGTCGAGTCGCTCCAGGGTTCGCTGAGCTGCAGGTCGGGCGGGACCGCCGCAGGCCGGCCGCCGATGCCCGGCAGCCCGAAGTCGGGGCGGTAGGTCTGGTCGGTGTACTCCACGCCGAGGCGAAGGTGGTAGCGGTCGGCGTCGCTCCTGGCGATGCCCGCCTTGAGCCCGTCCAGCCGGTCGGGCACGTGGCGCCACTCGCTCGCGGACGAATGCACGGCGATGACACGGGCCGCCAGTTCCTGTTCGGCGGACAGCACGCGGTTGATGTCCACATGGGTGTCGAGCGCGCCATGGGTTCCGGCGCCCAGGCCGGCCGAGCCGAAGTCGCCCAGTTCGGGCTGCCTGGTCACGATATCGACGGTGCCCCCCGGCTCGCTGCGCACGCCGATGGCGGCACCGGGGCCGCGCAGGACATCGACACGCTCCACGAAGGCGGGCGTGAAGGGATAGTTGGACAGCCGCACGCCGTCGCGCATCACGCGGGAGGCACCGGTGCCGCTGTCCGCGATGGCGCCCCGGAGCACGAAGAACTGGCTGCGGCTGCCGTTGAAGCCCGAATCGGCCTGCGCGCCGGGCACGTTGCGCAGTGCCTCCTGCAGGGTCGTGGCCCCCTGGGCCCGGATGAGCTCGGCGGGCACGGAGGTCACGGACGCGGGCGTATCCAGCGGCGCGGCGGCGCTGCCCAGGGCCAGGCCGGAAGGCGCCGCCGCATATTCCGCGGCCTGGACGGTGACGGTTCCGAGCGTGGGCTCCCGCGCTCCGTCTTCCGCGGCGCCGGCGACGCCGGGGAGCAGGCAGGCACAGAGGGCGGGTGCGGCGTGGAATGCATGGTGCATGCGGCGGCGAAGACCTGTGGGATGCATGGTGGATGGGTTCTTTCCTGGTGCGTGCGAACGCGCGAGCCCCCGGCCGGCGTGCAGTGGCTGCGCGGCTGTTGCGGGTGGCCGCGGTTGCGATGGGGTGGAGCGGCGCGCGCGGCACGGCCGACGCGGCTGGTCCGGCGTCGGCCCCGCGAGAGCCCGGGGAGGGTGTCAGGAAAGCACGGGAGGGCCGCGTGGCGGCAGCGGCGCACCGGCGATGCCCGCGATGTGCGCCCGGACGGCGGGCTGCAGGGCATGCGCCAGCGCCTGGGGCACGATGCCCGCACCGCGCACGGGAGGCGGAGGCAGGGAAATGCCGAGGCACACCGGGCAATCCAGCGTGCCGTGCGCGGCCTCCCCGGCACCGTCGTCGTCAGGCGCCACCCACTTCATGGCGCCGCCGGTGCTGCAGACCATCTCCGACGGCACGGGCCGGAGCATCGGGGATGCGATGGCGACGCCCAGCGCCAGGACGAACCACGCCATGGCGAGGCGGACCAGCCGTGGCGATGTGCGCAGGACGTGCATGGCGACGCATTATGGGTGCGCGGCCCCGCAGGCGGTGGGCCCGCCCTGCCCCTGCGGCAATATGTCCACCCAGGGCCGCGCAGGCCGCTGGCCCGGGCGTCGCGCGCCCGCCCTGCCCCGTCAGCTCAGCAGCCGCGAGGACTTGGGCACGTGCGCCATGAGGAACTCCATCTGGTCGGCGAGGATGCGCCGGTTGCGCAGGATGAAGTCTTCCCACAGGCTGGGCACGTAGGGGGTGTAGAGCAGCGGCATGTGGGCCTGCTCGGGCGTGCGCGGGCCCTTGCGGTGGTTGCAGGCGCGGCAGGCGGTGACCACGTTCATCCAGTGGTCGACACCGTTGCGCGCGAAGGGCACGATGTGCTCGCGCGTGAGGTCTTCCTCGTGGAAGTGGCCGCCGCAGTAGGCGCAGATGTTGCGGTCGCGCGCGAAGAGCTTGCTGTTTGTGAGGGAGGGCCTGAGGCCGAAGGGGTTGATGCCGGGCACGCCCTTGGTACCGATGATGCTGTTGACCTCGATCACGGACTGCTCGCCCGTGAGCGCGTTGTGCCCGCCCCGGAACACCGCGATGGGCCCGCCGGATTCCCAGCGCACCTCGCCCGCGGCATAGTGCGTGACCGCCTGTTCCAGCGAAATCCACGATTGCGGCAGCCCCTGGGCCGACAGCTTCAAGACCTTCACAACACCCTCCTTGCAACACGACAAGATTCGGAACGCTGATGTCTCGCGGGCCGCCCGCGGGGGCCCGTGCAGCACAATATACTCCCAAATCATGACGGATTGGCGGCCAGCGCTTGGCGCACCTGCCTGGCCCGCTATCAAAAAACTAGCATTCCGATGAAGATCTTCCGCGGCCTCCACCACCCCGGCATCGCTCCTGCCTGCGCGGTCACCATCGGTAATTTCGACGGCGTCCACCGCGGGCACCAGGCCATGCTCGCGCTGCTCGCCAGCGAAGCGGCGCACCGCGGCGTGGAGAGCTGCGTGCTGACCTTCGAGCCGCATCCGCGCGACTATTTCGCCAGCGCCCTGCAACGGCCCGAACTGGCGCCCGCGCGCATCGGCACGCTGCGCGACAAGCTCGAGGAACTGGCGCGCTGCGGCGTGCAGCAGGCGGTGGTGCTGCCCTTCAACGAGCGGCTGGCGCGCCAGCCCCCCCAGGCCTTCATCGACGACGTGCTCGTGCGCGGGCTGGGCGCGCGCTACGTGCTGGTGGGCGATGACTTCCGGTTCGGCGCGCAGCGCGCGGGCGACTACGCGATGCTGGACGCCGCCGGGCGCGAGCGCGGCTTCGACGTGGCACGCATGAACAGTTATGAAGTGCACGGGCTCCGCGTTTCCAGCTCGGCCGTGCGCGATGCGCTGGCGCGCGGCGACATGGAGGCCGCCGCGGCGCTGCTGGGACGGCCCTATGCCATCAGCGGCCACGTGGTGCACGGGCGCAAGCTCGGCCGTGCGCTGGGCGCGAGCGCCGAGGGCGCCGGGGATGGCTTCCGCACCCTGAACCTGCGCTTCGCGCACTGGAAGCCCGCGGCCGGCGGCATCTTCGCCGTCCTGGTGCACGGCCTCTCGGAGGCCCCCCTGCCCGGCGTCGCCAACCTGGGCGTGCGCCCCTCGCTCGACCCCGCAGACGTCAACGGCGGGCGCGTGCTGCTGGAGACGCATTGCCTGCAGTGGCCCGCCCACCTGGGGGCCGAAGGGGCCTACGGTAAAATCGTGCGCGTGGAACTCCTGCACAAACTGCACGACGAGCTGAAGTACGACAGCCTCGACGCCCTCACCGCCGGCATCGCCCGGGATTGCGAGGACGCGCGGGCGTATTTCGCGTCCACCCCGGCCGCCAGCTACACGGAAACCCGTCGCCAGACCACGCGCGACCGAATTTGACGCCCGCGCGGCCCGCCCCCGGCGGCCGCGCCCGCTCCCCCCGAGCAGCACCCCGGTGCGCTGCTCCCCTCCCGCCCCCCTTTCCTGCTTCCGCCCTGGCGGCCCCGGCACCTGCCGGCAGCCAGGCATCTCCTGCCCAGTCATGTCCGACACTACGCCTTCCGCCTCCGAATCCACGCCCGGAACCGACTACCGCGCGACGCTGAACCTGCCCGACACGCCCTTCCCCATGCGCGGCGACCTGCCCCGGCGCGAGCCGGGCTGGGTGAAGGAATGGGACGAGAAAGGCATCTACAAGCGCCTGCGCGATGCGCGGCGCGGGGCTCCGAAGTTCATCCTGCACGACGGCCCGCCCTACGCCAACGGCCAGATCCACATGGGCCACGCGGTGAACAAGATCCTCAAGGACATGATCACCAAGGCACGGCAGCTCGAAGGCTTCGATGCGCTCTACGTGCCGGGCTGGGACTGCCACGGCCTGCCGATCGAGAACGCCATCGAGAAGAAGCACGGCCGCAACCTGCCGCGCGACGAGATGCAGGCCAAGGGCCGGGCCTATGCCACCGAGCAGATCGCGCAGCAGATGGCCGACTTCCAGCGCCTGGGCGTGCTGGGCGAATGGGAGAACCCCTACAAGACGATGAACTTCGCCAACGAGGCCGGCGAAATCCGCGCGTTCAAGCGCGTGATGGAGCGCGGCTTCGTCTACCGTGGCCTCAAGCCCGTCTATTGGTGCTTCGACTGCGGCTCGTCGCTGGCCGAGTTCGAGATCGAGTACCAGGACAAGAAGAGCACCACGCTGGACGTGGCCTTCAAGGCACACGATCCGGCCGCGCTGGCCGCCGCCTTCGGCCTGCCGGCCCTGCCCAAGGACGCCTTTGTCGTCATCTGGACCACCACCGCCTGGACCATCCCCGCCAACCAGGCGCTGAACCTGAACCCCGAGATCCGCTACGCGCTGGTGGACACGGGCGAGCGCATCCTGCTGGTGGCCGAGCCGCTGGTGGCATCGTGCCTGGAACGCTACGGCCTCGCGGGCAGCGTGATCGCCACCACCCTGGGCAGGCAGCTGGGCGGGCTGGAGTTCGAGCATCCGCTCTACGACGTGGCGAGCGATGACGGCAGTTACGGCTACCAGCGCCTCTCGCCGGTGTACCTGGCCGACTACGCCACGGCCGACGACGGAACGGGTATCGTGCATTCGTCGCCCGCCTACGGCCTGGAGGATTTCAACTCCTGCGTGGCGCACGGCCTGGCGCTGGACGACATCCTCAACCCCGTGCAGGGCAACGGTACCTACGCGGCGGACTTCCCCCTCTTCGGCGGCCAGCACATCTGGAAGGCTGTGCCGGCCGTCATCGAGGCATTGCGCAACGCCGGCCGCCTGATGGCCACCAAGGACATCGTCCACAGCTATCCGCACTGCTGGCGCCACAAGACGCCGGTGATCTACCGCGCCGCGGCGCAATGGTTCGTCCGCATGGACGAGGGCGAGGGCGTGTTCACGAAGCCCGGCGAGAAGCCCGCGAAGACGCTGCGCCAGATCGCGCTCGAGGCCATCGAGCACACGAGCTTCTATCCGCAGAACGGCAAGGCGCGCCTGCACGACATGATCGCCGGGCGGCCGGACTGGTGCATCTCGCGCCAGCGCAGCTGGGGCGTGCCCATCCCGTTCTTCCTGCACAAGGATTCGGGCGAGCTGCATCCGCGCACCATGGAAATCATGGACCAGGCCGCCGCCATCGTCGAGGCGGGCGGCATCGAGGCCTGGAGCCGCGTGACGGTGGAAGAGATCCTGGGCGCGGAAGACGCGCCGCACTACACCAAGAGCACGGACATCCTGGAGGTGTGGTTCGACTCCGGATCCACCTTCTTCCACGTGCTGCGCGGCACCCACCCGGAAGTGCACCATGACAGCGGCCCCGAGGCCGACCTGTACCTGGAGGGCCACGACCAGCACCGCGGCTGGTTCCATTCGTCGCTGCTGCTGGCGTCCGCCCTCTACGGCCGCGCGCCGTACAAGGGCCTGCTGACCCACGGCTTCACCGTGGACAGCCAGGGCCGCAAGATGAGCAAGTCGCTGGGCAACGGCATCGACCCGCAGGAGATCAACAAGAAGCTGGGCGCGGAGATCATCCGCCTGTGGGTGGCGGCGAGCGACTATTCGGGCGACATCGCGGGCGACGACAAGATCCTGGCGCGCGTGGTGGATGCCTACCGCCGCATCCGCAACACGCTGCGCTTCCTGCTGGCCAACGTGAGCGACTTCGATCCCGCCACGGATGCCGTGCCGTTCCCGCAGATGCTGGAGATCGACCGCTACGCGCTCACGCGCGCGGCGGAGTTCCAGGCCGAGGTGCTGGCGCACTACCAGGTGTACGAGTTCCATCCGGTGGTGGCGAAGCTGCAGCTCTACTGCTCGGAAGACCTGGGAGGCTTCTACCTCGACGTGCTGAAGGACCGGCTCTACACCACCGCACCCAGGAGCCTGGCGCGCCGCAGCGCCCAGACCGCCCTGCACCAGATCACGCACGCCATGCTGCGCTGGATGGCGCCCTTCCTGTCCTTCACGGCCGAGGAGGCCTGGAAGACGTTCGGCCACTCCGACTCCATCTTCCTGGAGACCTACCAGCCCATCGCCGGGGCCGACGAAGGCCTGGCCGCGAAGTGGACGCGCATCCGCGCCATCCGCGACGCGGTGAACAAGGAGATCGAGGCAGTGCGCGCCGCCGGCCAGGTGGGCTCGTCGCTGCAGGCCAACGTCACCCTGGTGGCCGGCCCGGAGGACCATGCGCTGCTGTCCAGCCTGGGCGAGGACCTGAAGTTCGTGTTCATCACCTCCGCCGTCGAGCTGGTGGCGGGCGATGCGCTCGCCATCCGCGTGGCGGCCAGCCCGGACGCAAAGTGCGAGCGCTGCTGGCACTACCGCGCCGACGTGGGCCGGGACCCGGCCCACCCGACCATCTGCGGCCGGTGCGTGAGCAACCTGCACGGCAGCGGCGAAACGCGGGAGCACGCATAAATGGCCCGCGGCAACGCTTCTTCCTCCGCGTCCGGCAAGGGCTCGCTGTGGCCCTGGCTGGCCTGGGCCGTGCTGCTGCTGGTGGCCGACCAGTTCACCAAGACGCTGATCCTGGGCTATTACCGCCTGGGCGACGCCACTTACGTCACCAGCTTCTTCAACATCGTGCGGGCGCACAACACCGGCGCGGCGTTTTCGTTCCTGGCGAATGCGGGCGGCTGGCAGCGCTGGGTGTTCACCGGCATCGGCGTGGCGGCGGCCCTCTTCATCGTCTGGCAGCTGCGCGCCCATCCGGGGCAGAAGCTGTTCTGCTTCGCGCTCTCCAGCATCCTGGGCGGCGCCATCGGCAACGTGGTGGACCGCATGATGCACGGCTACGTGGTGGACTTCCTGGACTTCCACGCACGCGGCTGGCACTTCCCGGCCTTCAATCTGGCCGACTCCGCGATCACGGTCGGCGCGGCCTGCCTGATCATCGACGAGCTGATGCGGGTGCGGCGGGGCAGCTGACCGCATGCCGGATGCCACCGGCCCGGGGCGCGCCGGGCCGTCAGGACGTTCTCTGGCGGAGCCGGCAGGCGGCGCCGTACAGCAGGGCGGGCACTTCCGCCACGGCCTGGCGCACGCCCAGCCCGGCGGTCATCTGCCGGGCCACGCCCACGGCCAGCACGCCATAGCGCAGCGCGCGCCGCGCATCCTGCATCGCGGGTAGCGCCTCCAGTGCCTCGCGGGGCACCCCGGCACTGGCGGCCCGCTCCGCCTCTCCGGCACCGGAGAGTTTCCGCTGGATCCTGCGCTCGAAGGCCCTGCTGACGGCCGGCATGGCTGGATAGACATAGCCGGGGGGAGGCAGGGAGCCTTCCGGAACCTGGCTCCGTTCGTACTCGACCCATGCATGCAGGGCGGCGCCGGAGTGTGCGAGCAATCCGTCGAGGCAGGCTTTTTCCGGGCCGCCCTGCACGAAGTATTCCTCCTTGGTCGCCGGCGTGTCGGACCACTGCCCATCGGGAGCGAACACGGCGGGCCCTTCCAGCCAGGCATCCATGACGAGGTCGTCTTCCGGTCCGCCATCGCCGCGCACTTCGGTCCATACGTGCGGGATCTCATGGGAAATCACCTGGCAGAGCGCCTCTTGCGTTCGCAACCGGGGCACATGCAGCAGGGCTGCGAGCGCCGCATGCTCGTCGCAGTTGCCGGCCCTGGCGGCGATCGCCCCGGCGGCGCTTGCGGCCACCTGGGGCCAGCCGGCACCCACCAGATGCTCCGCCACGGCCTTGGCGGCGATCATCCCGCGCAGGCTCTCGCCTCCGGTGCGCTCGATGTCCTGCGCCACATTGCCCCGCCCGATGGACAGGAGGCTGCGCGTTGCCTCGACCGTGCCGTGGGCCTGCCGCAATCGGGCCAGGTCCGGACCTTCCACGTGCCGTCCGTCGATCGCCCGCGCCATGACATAGGGCCGTAAAAGCGCATCGCCAGCCACACCGCGGCGTGGCGCAGGCAGCCCCGGGGGCACCCCGCGGGGCCGCAACTCCCCGCCGGCACCGGCCACGACGGTGGAGGATCCGCCGGGCAGATGCGACGGGGATGCGGCAGGCGCGGAGCGGGCCCGGGGCGATGGCAGAGCGCTGGCCGAGGTGAGGCGGGAAACCATGGGCGAGATGCTGGACGCTCCCATGCCATCCGGCGGCCTGCCGGGCGAAGCAGGCGGCCAGGTAAACGAAGGCACGGTCCCGGTGGGCGCCCCGCTGTCATCGCCCCGTCACGCTGCCGGGCTCCAATGCATGTAATCGATTACATGACCCGTCTGCAGCCGTTTCTTTCTCCATGACCATCCAGCACGTCGCCCATGAAGCCGGGGTATCGGTCGCCACCGTCTCCCGGGTTTTCAATACGCCCGACAAGGTGATGCCCGCCACGCGCGCCGCGGTGCTCGGTGCCGCCGAGCGGCTGGGCTACGTGCCCAACGCCACGGCACGCACGCTGCGCACCCAGCGCAGCCACGTCATCGGCGTGGTGCTGCCCACGCTGCTGAACCCGGTGTTCGCGGAATGCCTGGACGGCATCGCGCAGGCCGCGGCGCGGGGGGGCTACGCCATCCTGCCGTTCACCACCAGCTACGCGGTGGCGCAGGAAGAGCGCGCGGTGCACCTGCTTCTGGCGGGCAATGTGGACGGCATGGTCCTGGTGGTGTCGCAGCCCCAGTCCTCCGCGGCGCTGGAGCGGCTCGCCGCGGTGCAGCTGCCGTACGTGCTGGCCTACAACCGGCATCCGGACCATCCCTGCGTTTCGGTGGATGGCGAAGGCGCCGTGGCGGACCTGGTCGCACAGCTGGCCGCGCTGGGGCACCGACGGATCGCCATGGTGAGCGGGCAGCTCGCGGCGTCCGACCGGGCGCAGCAGCGCTGCCGCGGCTTCGTGCGCGGCATGGCGCAGGCAGGCCTGGCCCCGGCGCGGGTCGTGGAAGTGCCCTTCGTCGAGACCGCCGTGCAGGAGGTGGCCGAGCTGCTGCGCGGGCCGCAGCGCCCCACCGCCCTGGTCTGCTCCAACGACCTCATCGCGATCCGCTGCCTGCGCGCGGCGCACATGGCGGGCCTGGAGGTGCCGCGCGACCTCAGCGTGGTGGGCTTCGACGGCATCGCGCTGGGCCGGGACCTGACGCCCGTGCTCGGCACGGTGGCGCAGCCCAATGCCGACATCGGCCGCTGCAGCGTGGAGCTGCTGGTCCAGGCCATGGCATCGCACGTGCCGCCCACGCCGGAGGCCAGCCTGACGCTGCCGCACCACTTCCGCGCCGGAGGCTCCTGCGCCGCGGCGCCAGGCGGTGACTGACACGGTCCTGCCGCACCCGTTTCCCTTCGTTCCCTTCTTTGTTCCTCGCCCCACAGGAGTTTCCCGATGCGATCCACCCTCCAGCAATTCGCGCGCGCCGCAGCGCTGGCCCTCGGCCTGGCCGCCACCGGCGGCGCCTTCGCGCAGACCGCCATCTGCTACAACTGCCCGCCCGAATGGGCCGACTGGGGCACTCAGCTCAAGGCCATCAAGGCGAAGACCGGCGTGACCGTGCCACCCGACAACAAGAACTCCGGCCAGTCGCTGGCGCAGATGTCCGCCGAGCGCGCCAGCCCCGTGGCCGACGTGACCTACCTGGGCGTGACCTTCGCCATCCAGGCGCAGAAGGACGGCCTGCTGGGCACCTACCAGCCCGCCGGCTGGAAGGACATTCCCGATGGCCTGAAGGACCCGGCCGGCCACTGGTTCACGATCCATTCGGGCACGCTGGGCTTCATGGTCAACGTCGATGCGCTGGGCGGCAAGCCGGTGCCCAAGTCCTGGGCCGACCTGCTCAAGCCCGAGTACAAGGGCCTGGTCGGCTACCTGGACCCGGCCTCGGCCTTCGTCGGCTACGTGGGCGCCGTGGCCGCCAACCAGGCGCGAGGCGGCACGCTGGAGAACTTCGGCCCCGGCATCGACTACTTCAAGGCGCTGCAGAAGAATGAGCCCATCGTGCCCAAGCAGACCGCCTATGCGCGTGTGCTCTCGGGCGAGATCGCCATCCTGCTGGACTACGACTTCAACGCCTACCGCGCCAAATACAAGGACGGCGCCAACGTGCAATTCGTGATTCCGGCCGAAGGCACGGTGGTGGTGCCCTACGTGATGGGCATGGTGGCGAAGGCGCCGCACGCCGCCGACGCGAAGAAGGTGCTGGACTTCGTGCTCTCCGACGAGGGCCAGGCGATCTGGGCCAAGGCCTACCTGCGCCCGGTGCGCGCCGCCGCCATGCCCGCCGACGTGCAGGCCCGCTTCCTGCCCGCCAGCGAATACCAGCGTGCGAAGACGGTGGACTACGGCCGCATGGCCGCGGTGCAGAAGGCGTTCTCCGACCGCTACCTGCAGGAAGTGAAATGAGTTCGCGCCACGGCGGTTTCGCCCCCTCGCGCGCCCTGCTGGCCGCATGCGCCGCACCGGCCGTGGCGTTCTTCGCGGCCTTCTGGCTGCTGCCCACGGCCCTGCTGCTGGCGCTGCCGGCGCGCCAGGGCTGGGCGACGTATTTCGCGGTGCTGACGAACGGCCGCTACCTGCAGAGCCTGCTGCAGACGCTGGGCCTGTCGCTGGCCGTCACGCTGGCCACGCTGGTGCTGGGCGCACTGGTGGGCATCACGCTGGCGCGCCAGCGCTTCCCGGGCCGGCAGCTGCTGCTGTCGCTGCTGACGCTGCCACTCTCGTTTCCCGGCGTGATCGTGGGTTTCTTCATGATTTTGCTGGGCGGGCGCCAGGGCACGCTGGCGGGCATGACGCAGGCGCTGGGCTGGGGCCGCATCACCTTCGCCTACGGACTGCTGGGCCTGTTCCTCGCGTACCTCTACTTCTCGCTGCCGCGCGCCATCGCCACCTACACGGCGGCGGCCGGCGCCATGGACGCGCAGCTGGAAGAAGCTGCCCGCTCGCTCGGCGCCTCGCGCTGGCGCGTGGCACGCGACGTGTGGATGCCGGCGCTCGCGCCCACCACGCTGGCCTGCGGCGCGATCGTGTTCGCCACCGCGATGGGAGCCTTCGGCACGGCGTTCACGCTGTCGGCGAAGTTCGAGGTGCTGCCCATCACCATCTACGACGAATTCACCAACTACGCCAACTTCGCGCTGGCGGCCAGCCTGTCGATCGCGCTGGGGCTGATCACCTGGCTGGTGCTCTGGGTGTCCCGCCGCTGGGCCGGCACCTCCGCCTTCTGAGAAAGAGCCACGATGAGAAACGCAAGACAGGCGCCCTGGGCGCTGGTGGCCCTCACCGCGCTGGTGACGCTCTTCATGGCCGCGCCCATTGCCCTGTCGGTGATGGCCGGGCTGGTGAACAACTACGGCACGGGGCTGCGCAGCGGCCTCACGCTGCGCTGGCTGGGCGAGGTCTGGGAGAACTACGGCAGCACCGTGACCTGGTCGCTGTGGCTGGCGCTGCTGTGCGTGGCGGGCAACCTGCTGATCGGCGTGCCCTGCGCCTATGCGCTGGCGCGCAGCCGCTCGCGCGCCGCGCGGCTCTTCGAGGAGCTGCTGACCCTGCCCGTCGCGGTGCCGGGCCTGGCGAGCGCGCTGGCGCTGATCCTGGCCTACGGAACGCTGCAAGGCTTCCGCCAGAGCTTCGCCTTCATCTTGGTCGGGCACATGGTGTTCACCCTGCCCTTCATGGTGCGCACCGTGGGCGCGGCTTTCCGGAAGGACGAATTGCGCTCGCTCGAAGAAGCGGCGCGCTCGCTGGGTGCCAGCTTTTCGCAGCGCTTTCTCGGCGTGCTGGTGCCCGCCGTGCTTCCGGCCGTCGTGGCGGGCAGCCTGATGGTGTTCACGCTCTCGGTGGGCGAATTCAACCTCACCTGGATGCTGCACACCCCGCTCACCCGCACCCTGCCCGTGGGCTTGGCCGACAGCTATGCCTCGATGCGCATCGAGATCGGCTCGGCCTACACCCTCGTCTTCCTGATCGTCATATTGCCCGTGCTCTGGGGCCTGCAGGCCGTCGGCACCTTCATCGAGAAACACCATGGCACTTGAACTCGAACGCACGCGCGTGGACATCGTCCAGTGCGCCAAGACCTATGCCGGCGACGCGCGCGGCCTGCAGCCCACCGACCTGGCCGTGCAGCCCGGCGAGGTGCTGGCGCTGCTGGGCCCTTCGGGCTGCGGCAAGACCACGCTGCTGCGCCTGATCGCCGGGCTGGAGGCGCCCGACGCCGGCAGCCGCATCGCCTTCGGCGGCACCGACGTGACGCAGCTGCCCATCGAGCAGCGCGGCGTGGGCATGGTGTTCCAGCACTACGCGCTGTTCCCGCAGATGACGGTGGAGGGCAACATCGGCTATGGCCTGAAGATCCGCGGCACGCCCGAGGCCGAACGCCGCCGCGTGGTGGGCGAGCTGATCGACCTGGTGCGCCTGAACGGGCTGGAGAAGCGCCGCCCGGCGGAGCTGTCCGGCGGCCAGCGCCAGCGCGTGGCCCTGGCCCGCGCCGTGGCCGTGCGCCCGCGCGTGCTGCTGCTGGACGAGCCCCTCACCGCGCTGGACGCCAAGCTGAAGGAGTCGCTGCGCGATGAGCTGGCCGAGCTGCTGCGCCGCCTGCACATCACCGCCATCCACGTCACCCACGACCAGCAGGAGGCGCTCGCCATTGCCGACCAGCTGGCCGTGATGCAGGCCGGCCGCATCGTGCAGGTGGGCGACGGCGAGACGCTCTACCGCCACCCGGCGCACCCGTTCGTGGCATCCTTCCTGGGGCGGGTGAACCGCCTGGTATTGCCCGGGGCGGGCGCACGGCACGCCGCGCCGGGCTGCATCGACCTGGGCGGGCTGGAACTGCCGGTGCCGCACGGCGCCGCTGCCAACGCCTGGCTGGTGCGGCCGGAAGACGTGGAAGTGGAACCCGCCGTCCTGGGACAGCCCGGCTGGGGCCATGCCGACGTGACGCACCGCAGCTTCCTGGGCGACCGCGTGCAGCTCACGCTGAACGTGCCCGGCCAGGCCCCGCTGCGCGCCGACGTAGCCCGCGACCACGCCGCCCGCGCGGGCGATGCGGTGGCCGTGCGCATCGCGCCGCAGCGGCTCATGCCGCTGGCCGAAGACATTGCCGCCTGAAACGCGTCCCCTCCATGACCCGCTCCATGACCGCATTCACCGCACCCACCACCCTGTTGCTGCAGCTCTCCGACCTGCACATCCGCGAGCCCGGCCGCCTGGCCTACGGCCGGCTGGACACCGCTCCCTACCTGCGCCAGGCCGTGGAGACGGTGCTGCGCATGCCGCAGCGCCCCGACGCCATCGTCGCCACGGGCGACCTCACGGATTTCGGACGGCCGGAGGAATACGCCCACCTGCGCGGGCTGCTGGCGCCGCTGGGCGCGATCCCGCTCTACCTGCTGCCGGGCAACCACGACGACCGAGCGCAGCTGCGCGCCAGTTTTCCGGGCCACGGCTACCTGGGCACGAGCGGCTTCGTGCAATTCAGCGTGCCCGTGGGCGGCCTGCAGCTCATCGCGCTGGACACCGTGGTGCCCGGCGCGAGCGAGGGCAGCCTGTGCGCCGAGCGCCTGGAATGGCTGGCCGCGCAGCTCGATGCCTGCAGGGGCCGGCCGGTGGTCATCGCCATGCACCATCCGCCCTTCCGCACGCTGATCGGCCACATGGACGAGATCGGGCTGCTCGAAGGCACGCAGGCGCTGGAGGCCCTGGTGGCGCGCCATCCCAACGTCGAGCGCGTCATCTGCGGCCACCTGCACCGCAGCATCCAGGTGCGCTTCGGCGGAACGATCGCAGCCACGGTGCCCTCTCCTGCGCACCAGGTGTGCCTGGACCTCGCGCCCGATGCCGCCTCGGCCTGGACGCTGGAGCCCCCGGGCTTCGCCGTGCATGCGCTGCCCGCGGGCGGGCGGCTGGTGAGCCACCTGGCGGCCAGCGGGCAGTACCCGGGCCCCTACCCGTTCCACGACGGCGGGCGGCTCATCGATTGACGCAGCGGCGGGCGGGGCGCCACAGGCAGCGCGGGGAAGGGCCGGCCACGCTGCAGTGCTCAGAACAGGATCTTGCCGAGATCCCGTTCCTTCTGCTGGCGCGCCTCGTAGTCGGCTTCCCCGAGGCGGTGCAGCAGGTTCGCGATACCGCCATCGATCTGCGCCAGCAGCTCCTGCGGCCGGGCATTGAGGATGCGTTCCCACCCCTTGTAGCGGTCCCAGTCGATGCCCAGCGCTTTTCCCGCGCCGTGGGCTTCCCGCAGTTGCGCCACATCCTCGGACAGCTGCGCCTTCTGTGCCTGCAGCTCCCGGAGTTGGCCCAGCTTGCGCCGCAGCGTGCCGACCTGCTCCGGATCCGCGGCGGAAGGCCGCCCGCTCGCGGCCGGCCCCAGCGAGAGCGATACCAGCCGCTCCAGCCGGGCGGCGGCGTTGTCGGCACGCAAGAGCTGCGCCTCCTGTGCAGGGGTGCGGACGACGGCCTCCACCGGCCCGTTCGACAGGAAGCGGGCCGCGAACGCCAGGGTCTGCGCCGCAGCGGGTTGCGACTGCATCCGGTGCACCTGCGGCAGCGCAGGGGCTGGCCGCCGGGGTGGCGGCCCGGAACGGGCCGGGTCGGTCTGGAAGGCGTAGCCCCGCGGCCCCGGGCCGCCTGCGGCGTCGAGCCTGCGGCCATGGCGGGGCTCGCGGGAAGAGGTCGCGGGCGTTTGCGCGGGGTGCGACCGGCGTTGCGAGGCATCGGCCCCGCAGAGTGACTTGAAGCTGAAATGCATGGTGTGGTGATCCATTCGAATCAGGGAATGCGGCGAGACTAGGGCCTCCCGCGGGGCCTCGGGGCCCTGACCGCGAAGTCCGGCGGACCCGGGCGAAGCCGCCGGCCGTGACTGCCGCACCGCCATGCCATGCCCCCGGCACGGCCGTGGCTGCTGGCCGATTGCTATGGATTCAGGAGTATGCTGTGGCCTCTGGAAAACAGCACCGATCCATGAAGCACCTGTTGAATCTGCTGGCCGCCGTGGCCCTGCTGGTCTGGGGTACGCACCTCGTGCGTACCGGGGTGCTGCGCGTGTTCGGCGCCAACCTGCGCACGCTGCTGGCGCGCAGCATGGGCAACCGCTTCTCGGCCGCACTGTCGGGCATCGGGGTCACGGCGCTGGTGCAGTCGAGCACCGCCACCTCGCTCATGACCTCGTCCTTCGTCGGGCAGGGGCTCATCACGCTGCCGGCCGCGCTGGCGGTGATGCGCGGGGCGGACATCGGCACGGCGCTCATGTCGGTGCTGTTCTCCACCGACCTGTCGTGGCTGTCGCCGCTGTTCATCTTCGTGGGCGTGGTGCTGTTCATCACCCGGCAGGCGAGCACCGCCGGGCGCGTGGGGCGCGTGCTGATCGGGCTGGGCCTGATGCTGCTGGCGCTGGAGATGGTGGTGCAGGCCAGCGGGCCGATGCTGGCCTCGCCGCTCATCCGCACCCTGCTCGGCTCGCTCGACAGCGACCTGGTGCTGGAGGTGCTGATGGGCGCGGTGCTGGCCGTGATCGCCTACTCCAGCCTCGCCATCGTGCTGCTGATCTCGGCCATGGCAGCGTCGAGCGTGGTGCCGCTGGACGTGGCCCTGGGGCTGGTGCTGGGCGCCAACCTGGGCAGCGGCCTGCTGGCGGTCATCACCACCGCCAAGTCGGCCGTGGAAGTGCGGCAGGTGACCGTGGGCAACCTGATGTTCAAGCTCATGGGCGTGCTGTTGGTCGCCCCGTTCGCGGGGCTGTGGCTGCGGCACGTGCAGCCGCACATGCCGGGCGCGGCCCAGGGCGTGGTGCTCTTCCACCTGGCATTCAACGTGGCGGTCAGCGTGGGCTTCATCGCATTCACGCAGTGGGTGGCCCGAGCCGTCACGCGGCTGCTGCCCCCGCCCGAGGGGCCGCCCAATCGCCGGCCGCAGCACCTGGACCCTTCGGCGCTCTCCACCCCCTCGCTGGCGATGTCCTGCGCGGCGCGCGAGGCGCTCTACCAGGCGGACGTGGTGGAGTCCATGCTGCTGGGCGTGCTCGACGTGATCCGCCGGGACGACCTGCAGCTGGCGCAGCAGCTGCGCAAGATGGACGACGAAGTGGACAGGCTGTACTCGTCCATCAAGTACTACCTGACACAGATCTCCCGCGGGGCACTGGACGAGGAGGAAAGCCGGCGCTGGACGGACATCATCAGCTTCACCATCAACATGGAGCAGGTGGCCGACATCATCGAGCGCGTGCTCACGGACATCGAGGACAAGAAGATCCGCAAGGGCCGGCGCTTCTCCGATGCCGGCATGGCCGAGATCACGGAATTGCACGGCCGGCTGGTGAACAACCTGCGCCTGGCGATGAGCGTGTTCCTCAACGGCAACGTGCGTGACGCGCAGCGGCTGCTGGAGGAAAAGACGCGTTTCCGCGAACTGGAACGCGCCTATGCGGCGACCCACCTCGGACGCCTGTCCGAGAAGACCGTGCAGAGCATGGAAACCAGCTCGCTGCACATCGACCTCATAAGCGACCTCAAGCGCATCAATTCGCACATCTGCTCGCTGGCCTACCCGATCCTCGACTCCGCGGGCGCGCTGGCGCCGAGCCGGCTGCGCAGCGCACCCGGCGATGCGGGTGCCGATCCGCTGGCCTGATCCCCGTCAATGCCTGTACCAGTCGCGCCAGCGGCTGTCCACGTTGTCCATGGCTTCGCAGATCGGCAGGATGTCCTGCGCGCTGCATCGGGCAGCATGGCGGATCGCCTTGTCGAGGAAGGCGATGCGCTTGAGCTCGATCGACGCGCTCTGCAGCAGCGGGCCGGGCTTGCGCGCTGCGGGGCCGGGCCAACGGGCCACCCGGTGGGCATCGTGCCTATCGAGCAGAGTCTGTCCCTTGCGGTTCACGGGCTGGTGCCGGGCGCCATACGGCAGCCCGTCGAGATATCCCTGCACGGCCGTGCGGGACTGGGCATGCTTCATATAGGCCGGCCCCAGCACGTCCGCCGCCGTCTTGACGTAGTGCGCGAGCAGGCCTACCGGCTGCGGGGTGCCCGGTGTGGCGGGACTGTCCGCCGATGCGGCCGTGCTGCCATCCGACAGGCTGCCGGCCTCGCTGGAATACTCGGCCGGCAGCAGCAGCTCGGCATCCACTTCGACCGTATCGAACGGCGGCGGCTCGCCGCGCAGTTGCCGGGCATGCAAATGCTCCAGCGACGCATCGGCGGCGCATTTGAGGGCCATCGACAGCGCGAAGATCCTGCAGGAGCGCAGGCTCTTCTGGGCCGGCACATCCACCAGCATCAGCGGCCAGCCCTCCGGCAGGCGCAGATGGGCAGCCATCTCGGCGGCGGTGAGGACAGGATCGACGGTTGCGGGAACCGACGGGCTCATGTGCACCACGGAGCCACGGCGCCCCGTTTCGCCGGGCAGTCCCTCGACATGCAGGTCCATCGCAAGATTGTGTGCAGCATTGTCGAGCACGATCCGCCAGCGGCCCGGCGTCGCATCCGCCAGGAAACTACGCCACTCTACGGAGCCGAAGCCGCGGTGGTCCGCAACCACGCCCCGGTCGTCCGGAACGCTGACGTGCGCATAGACGAGGCGCAGCTGCGGGTCCTCCGCATTGAGGGCGGACACGATCGCCGGCATCGCCAGCTTGTCGAGCTTGCGGAAGGCGTCGGGCTCGTCGTCGGGGCTCGCGCCTTCCGCATGCATCTCGGCTGCGAAGGCGCGCAGTTCGCCGAGCCCATCGACCACCTGCCGCCGCTGCGCGGCCACAGGATCGCCAGAGGACAGCGCGACCACCGGGGCTGGAGGCACGGGCAGCGCCATGGGGAGGAAAAGCGCACCCGGTGCGGCAGCCTCTCCGGGGTGCCGCTCAGAGGGCGCGCACAGCAACTGCGCCCGCGGGTGGAAGCCCATGCGGGACAGCGCGGCGGTGTTGTCCAGCAAGACGGGGCGCTGCACCAGCTGGCGCAGCGCCGCGCGGGCGCGGGTAATCGGCAGGGAAGGCCCCGGGCGCCGCGTCGGCAACGGCGTTCCCGGCGCCGGGGGCCCCGGCGTGCCAGCGGCCTGCCGGCGCCGTTGGGCGGGCCGCTCGTCCGCGGATGGCGGCAGAGGGTCGGAGTGGGCAGGACCGGACTGGCGTGGCGGCGAAGAGGATGTGACGGAACGGGGCATGGCGGGAGCAAGGCGGTGCCTGCAAGGGCAATGCTGCCGAGCATGCCGGAGCCCTGCAGGACGGCGCCGGGCGGCGCGAAACGGGTGCCTGCCGGACGAACCGGGGCACAAGCCACCCATCCGCATCGCGATGCCCTGCAAGCCCCCGCGTTTGCCATCGGCGCACGGAGCCCCTACCCTGGCAGGTCCGATGGCCCCGCCATCCCACACTCCGAGGAGACGCCATGCCCACACCACCACGCAAGCCCCCCGGCGACGAACCGGAAGTCACCCAGGAAACCGACGTGCCGGTGGATGGCACCGATCCGGTCGGCGAGGAGATGATGAAGGAGGTCCGCAACGACCGCCTGCAGCAGCCCGCCGGCGATAGCGAAAACCCCGCGCCACCGGAGCCGCGCCGCTAGCGCGCCGCCCGCGCCAGTGCCTGGCCGAAGTCGGCCGCCAACTGCTCGCGGGCGTTGCGGACGAAGGCGGATTCGCCCGCGCGCGGCGGCAGCACGATGAACCGGGCCTGGGGCAGCGCCGGAAGCCTCCAGGCCGCAGGCAGGACCTGCACGCCATCGCACAGCGCGGCAGCGTTCAGGCAGGCGATGCCGAGCCCGGCCGCCAGCGCGGATTGCAGGCCGGCGACGCCGGAGGCCATGAGCGCGACCGTGAAGGGAATGCGCCGCCGGCGCAGCAAGGCCGCCGTGAACTGGTGGAGCGCGCAGGTGTCCGGCAGCGCCAGCAGGCGCAGCGGCTCCTCCCGGCCGGGCGGCGCAGCGGCGATCTGCGCGGCGCCCATCCAGTGCAGGGGCTCACGCCGAAGCACCTGCCCGCCGCGGGCCGGGGCCGGCGCATCGGCGGGGCGGCCCGCCGCAGGGGCGGGCAGGCGCATGGCGATGCCGACATCGAACGCGCCCTGCGCGTAGCCGGACTCGACGTCGCCGCTCTTTTGCACCGTGACCTGCAGCCGCACGCCAGGGTGCCGGGCCTGCATGCGCGCCAGCAGCCCCGCCAGCTCCGCGGGACGGAAATAATCGGTGACGCCCAGCCGCAGCGTTCCCTCCAGTTGCACGCCGCGCAGGTCGTGCCATGCCGACTCGCTCAGCGCCAGCAGCTGCCGGGCGTGCGCCAGCAGCCGCAGCCCGGCCGCGGTGGGCGCCACGCCGGCCTTGGAGCGCACCAGCAACGCCTGGCCGGCATGCTGCTCGAGCTTGCGCAGTTGCTCGCTCACGGCCGACTGCGACAGGAAGACCTGCGGCGCACCGGCGGCCAGGCTGCCGGCGTCGGCCACCGCGACGAACGTCCTGAGTTGTTCCAGGTTGAAGGGGCGCATGTCGATCCTGCGGAATTCTCGATGGATTTCTGCGTATCATCCTGCTTTTCCAATGGCATGGAAAGCCGAAGAATCGGGGCCATCCCAACCCCAGGAGCCCAACATGCCCCACACCGTGATCCACCTCAGCGGCGAACCCGACGCCCGGCTCGCCCGCAGCGCCGCCGATGCCGTGGCCGGCATCACCCAGCGCGTTCTGGGCAAGCAGCTGCCGGTCATCGCCACCACCGTGCAGTTCATCCCGGCCGACCAGTGGTTCGTGGGCGGCGCATCGCTGGCGGAGCTGGGCCAGGGCGCCTTCCACCTCGACATCAGCATCACCGACGAGACCAACACCAAGGCCGAGAAGGCGCTCTACCTGCGCGAGGTGCATGCGGCCTTCGAGGCGCTTTTGCCGAACCTGCATCCGGTGAGCTATGTGCACCTGATCGACGCGCGCGCCGCGGCCTACGGGTATGGCGGGCGCACCCAGGAATGGCGCCACCAGCAGGCCGGCGTGTAGGGCCACGCGCAATGCGGCACGCAGGGCGGCGCGCTGCGCGGCTGCCGGTTCCAGGCCGCCATTCCGCGCGCGGCCTGGGGTCGATGCCTGTGCGCCTGCAGGCGCCGCGCCCTTGCGCTATCGTGGCCGGCCCTATCCACTTCCGCACAACGGCCCCGCCATGAGCACCTCCGTCCTCGCCTACGGCGCACAGTCCGCCACCACCCCGCTCGCGCCGCTCACCATCGAGCGGCGCACGCCCGGCGACCTCGACGTCGCCATCGACATCCTCTACTGCGGCGTCTGCCACTCCGACCTGCACACCGTGCGCGGCGAGTGGGCGGGCACGCGGTTCCCCAGCGTGCCCGGCCACGAGATCGTCGGCCGCGTCACCTCCGTGGGCGCGCTGGTGACGAAGTTCCGCGCGGGCGACCTGGTCGGCGTGGGCTGCATGGTGGACAGCTGCCAGCACTGCGCCCCCTGCGCCGAGGGCCTGGAGCAGTACTGCGACAACGGTTTCACCGGTACCTACAACGGCCCCGAGCAGGGCACGGGCGCCAACACCTTCGGCGGCTATTCCGCACAGATCGTGGTGCGCGAGAACTTCGTGCTGCGCATCACGCACGGCGAGGATTCCCTCGCCGCGGTGGCGCCGCTGCTGTGCGCCGGCATCACCACCTACTCGCCCCTGCGCCAGTGGAACGCGGGCCCGGGCAGGAAAGTCGGCATCGTCGGCCTGGGGGGCCTGGGCCACATGGGCGTGAAGATCGCGGCCGCCATGGGCGCGCACGTGGTGCTGTTCACCACCTCGGACTCCAAGCGCGAGGATGCGAAGCGGCTCGGCGCGCACGAGGTCGTGGTGTCGAAGAACGCCGGGGAGATGGCCGCACACGCGAACAGCTTCGACCTGATCGTGAACACGGTCGCCGCACCGCACGGCCTGGACGCCTTCCTCGCGCTGCTGAAGCTCGATGGCACCATGACCCTGGTGGGAGCGCCGGCCAGCCCCCATCCCTCGCCCAACGTGTTCAGCCTCATCATGAAGCGCCGGCGCCTCGCGGGTTCGCTGATCGGCGGCATCCGCGAGACGCAGGAGATGCTCGATTTCTGCGCGCAGCACGGCATCGTGGCGGACATCGAGACCATCCGCATGGACGAGATCGAGAGCGCCTACGAGCGCATGCTCGAAAGCGACGTGCGCTACCGCTTCGTGATCGACATGGACACGCTGCGCGAAGCCGCCTGAGCGGGCCCCGGCCGGCCCCGGCGCGCGCCTTCAGGGCCGCGCCGCGGGCGGCGTGCCCCCGGAGGTGCCCGCCCCACCCTCCACCGCGCTGCCTTGCACCGGCCGGCGCGCATAGCGCTGCGCGATCACCGCGCACACCATGAGCTGCATCTGGTGGAACACCATCAGCGGCAGCACCAGGGCGCCCACGGCATGCGATGCGAACAGCACCTTGGCCATCGGCACGCCGCTCGCGAGGCTCTTCTTGGAGCCGCAGAACACCACGGTGATCTCGTCCTCCGTCGAGAAGCCCATGCGCCGGCTGATCCACGTGGTGGCCGCCAGCGCGATCGCGAGGATGACGGCGCACACCGCCACCAGGCCCGCGAGCGCGTGCAGGGGGATCTCGCGCCACAGGCCTTCGATCACCGCGGCGCTGAACGCGGTATAGACCACGAGCAGGATCGAGCCCTGGTCCACGAACTTGAGCACCGCCGCCCGCCGCTGCACGAAGCCGCCGATCCAGGGCCGCAGCAGGTGGCCGGCCAGGAAGGGCACGAACAGCTGCACGGTGATGCGGCCGATGCTCGCGAGGGTGTCATGGCCGCCGGCCGCGCCCGGGGCGCTCTGGGCGCCCGGAACGTCCTTGAGCAGCAGGCCGACCAGCAGCGGCGTGATCACGATGCCCAGCAGCGTGGAGCCGGAGGCCGAGCAGATCGCCGCCGGCATGTTGCCCCGCGCCATGGCGGTGAAGGCGATGGCGGACTGCACCGTGGCGGGCAGCACGCACAGGAAGATCACGCCCATGTAGAGCTCGGGCGTGACCAGCGGCTCCAGCACGGGCCGCAGCGCCCAGCCGATCAGCGGGAACAGCACGAAGGTGGAGGCGATCACCAGCAGGTGCAGCCGCCAGTGCGACAGGCCGGCGACGATGGCCTGCCGCGACAGCTTGGCGCCGTGCAGGAAGAACAGCAGCGCCACGGCCGCCGTGGTGGCGTACTCGAAGCCGCGCGCCGCCTGGCCGGCGGCGGGCAGCACGCTGGCCAGCGCCACGGTGGCGATCAGCGCGAGGGTGAAGTTGTCGGGCAGGAAACGGGAACGGGCCATGGCGGATGCGCGGTGCGCTGCGTACGGGAGAACCCTGCATTATTGACCCGGCGGGCCCGGCGTGCGCGCCGCGCTCAGACCGCAGGCCGGTGCCGGGCGATCAGTTCGTGCAGCAACTCCTTGAGCACCTCGACCTTGCGCGGGTCGAGTGGCGCGAGGATGGCGCGCTCGTGCCGCTCGGCCTGCTCGATCAGGCCGGCCACCAGGCGCCGGCCGCTGCGCGTGACGCGCACCAATGTATAGCGCCGGTCATCGAGGCTGGTGGCGCGGTCCACGTGCCCCTGGGCCTCCATGCGCAGCAGCAGCCGCGTGACGGTGGGCTGCTTGCTCACGGTGGTCTGCGCGAGCGCGGAGATCGTCATCGCGCCCTGGCTGGCCAGGGTGGAGAGCACGCGCCACTCGAGCACGGACAGGCCGCTCTGCTCGACGGTGGCATGGAATTCGGTGGAGACGAGGTGCCAGGCCTGGCCCAGCAGGGCCGGCAGGTAGTTGTCGACAAAGTCCTTGGTTTTCGCCATTCCGCATGCTACCTCGCCAGGGTCCGGCGCTGCGGGGAGCGGCACCCCCGCGGCATGCGCGTCCCCCGGCGCCGAGGCAGCCTGCGGCAGGGCCATCAGTACCGGCCCGACAGCAGCGAACCGAAGCCCGCCACCGCCGTCGGCAGGCCCAGCTTCTTGAGCATCTGCCAGGTCGTGGCGGCCGAGGATGAGAGCACCGGCAGGCCCACGCGGTCCTCGATGGGCTGCACCGAGGCGAGCGAGGGCATCTGCACGCAGGCTGAGGCCACCACCGCATCCACCCCGGCGGTCTTGAGCTTCTTCGTGATCTCGATGGGCGCGCGCGGGTCCTGGCGGCCCACTTCGAGGTTGTCGGGGATCTCCAGCGAGATGCTGTCCACCACCTCGATGCCTTCGCTCTCGATGTAGTCGATCACCAGCTGCGTGAGCGGCTTCATGTACGGCGTGAGGATGGACACCTTCTTCGCGCCCATGGCGTGCAGGCCATCGACCAGGGCGCCGGCGCTGGTGACCACGGGCGCGGGGCCGCCGTTGTCCACCGTGCGCTGGTGCAGGCGCGCTTCGGAGACGCGGTGGTAGCCCCGGCCCATGCTCATGATGGCGACCAGGCAGGCGTAGCCCAGCACGTCGACGCGCGCGTCCGACAGCTCCAGCGCGCAGCGGTCGCTGTCGCCGTCCATGGCGGCCAGCTCTTCCCTGGTGACGTGCTTCATGCGCATGCGGCTGGAATGGAAGGTGAAGCGCTCCGGATGCAGCGCCTCGCGGGCGCGCAGGATGGCCGGGATCTCCGTTTCCATGGTGGTGTTGGAGCTGGGCACGATCTGCCCGATGCGGAAGGCGCGGGGGATGGCGGTGTTGGTGGTCATTGGGATGCCTCCTGGAATGCGTCGGCGCCGCCGCCGTCGCGTGGCTGCAGGGCGTCGTTATCGGCCGGTTCATCGTCGAAGCGCGCGGCCTGCAACGGCCGGCGGTTCACGCGCAGGTCGAAGACGTCGAAGCGGTTGTAGTGGCCGGTGATGTCGTGCATCTGGCGCGGCTGGATGCAGCGGGCGAGGTCGATGTCGGCGTACGTGATGCCTTCGTCGTCGATCAGCGGCTGGCCGATCACGCGGCCGTCCGGCCCCAGGAAGCCCGAGAACGCGCTGTTCTTGCGCGTGAGCAGCTCGCGCGCCTTGGGGTTGAGCGGCTCCATGGCGGTGATAATCTCTTCCGACACGGTGGAGCACGAGACGATGGTGAACAGCTTGCCCTCAAAGCAGTGGGCGGCCGCGCGCACCTTGATGGCCTCGGCCATGTCGTAGTCGGGCGGCGCCACGGGCAGCGAGATGTAGCTGGCCACATGCACCAGTTCGCCCTGCGACAGCAGCGCGAAGCGCGCCAGCGTGTTGGTGTTCTCGCCGCAGGCCAGCGAGCCGAGCGGGCCGATGGAGGTGCGGTGCACGCGCAGCGCCGACGCGTCGCCCGGCGCCCAGGTGAGCTTTTCGGCCCAGGTGGGCACCAGCTTGCGGTGGCGGCCCAGGATGCGGCCGTCGTCGCCGATGGTGACCAGGGTGTTGTAGATGGTGCCGATGCCGTGGCGGCTGCGCTCGTTCACGCCGATGACGACATGCGTCTTGTGGCGCGCGGCGGCCTGCGCGATCTTGGCGATCTCGGGGCCGGGGATCTCGATGGCCGAGCGCGCCAGGCGCTCGAACCACGGGCTGCCATCGATCGGGTTGGCGATCCAGCTCCAGTAGGGATAGCCGGCCACGAACACCTCGGGGAAGGCGACGAGCTGCGCGCCGTTGCCGGCGGCTTCGGCGATGAGGCGGCAGACCTTGTCCACCGTGGCGTCGGTGTCGAGGAAGACCGGGGCGGCCTGCACGGCCGCCGCCTTGAATTTCGGCAATTCGAGCATGGCGACTCCCTTCTTACTCGCGGCCGGCGCGCGGGTCGTTGCCCACGGCCACCACGGGGTGGCGCAGGCTGCCGATCTTCTCGACCGTGGCGTCGATCACGTCGCCGGGCCAGACCCATTCCTGCGGGCTGCGGCCGGCGCCCACGCCTTCGGGCGTGCCGGTGGCGATGATGTCGCCGGGCTCCAGCGTGATGCCGGCGCTGATGTCGGCGATCAGCGTGTTCACCTTGAACAGCATGTGGCGGGTGTTGGAGCTTTGCTTGGTCACGCCGTTGACCTGCAGGCTCAGGTCCAGCACCTGCGGGTCGGGGATCTCGTCGGCGGTGACGATCACCGGGCCGAAGGGCGCGTAGGTGTCCTGGCCCTTGGAATAGATCCACTGGCCGGCGCGGCGGTTGTCGCGCGCGCTCATGTCGATCATCAGGCTGTAGCCGAACACGTAGTTCAGGGCCGAGGCCTCATCGACGCGCTTGGCACGCGTGCCGATGATGACGGCCAGCTCCACTTCCCAGTCCAGCTGGCGGGTGATGGCGGCGTTGTGCTCGATGGCGTCGCCGGGGCCGATGACGGTGGTGGGCGGCTTGGAGAAGATCACGGGCTGCTTGGGCAGGTCTTTCGACGTGTCCAGCGCGCGGCTGGATTCGGCCACGTGCTCCACGTAGTTCAGGCCGATGCCGAAGATGTTCTTGCGCGGCCGGGGGATGGGCGCGAGCAGCTTCACATTGGCGAGCGGCACGGTCACGCCCAGCGGCCAGCGGCCCTGCTGGTCGGCCAGCAGTTCGGTCGTGGCGGCCACAGCAGAGGGGCCGAGGTCGATGAAGTCCAGCATGTCATGAGGCAGGTCGTGGCCGGTGTGCTCGCCCAGGCGCTGCAGATCGACGACGAGGCCATCGACGAGGGCTCCCAGGCGGGCGGCAGCGGCGACGTGGGCGCGGTAGGTGACGAGTTTCATGGTGCGGGTCTCCAGTGGGATGAATCGGTTGAAAGGGGGTGGACGGGGGTTCGGTGTCGATCAGACGGGCGCGGACACAGGCTGGTGGCCACCGTTGTCGGCCAGCGCTTCCTCGCGGTAGAGGTCCAGCTTTTCCATCACCGGCAGGTCGCTGAAGCAGAACAGGCAGGCGTCTTCGGTCTGCGAGGCGTTGGCATGCTCGTGCCAGGCCCAGGAGGGCACGCAGAAGATGTCGCGTTCCTGCCAGTCGAAGCGCTGGCCGTTGATGATGGAATGGCCGCGGCCCTTGGCCACCTGGTAGAGGTAGCTGCCGGTGTGGCGGTGCGCCTTGCCCGCGAAGCCCGGGCGCAGCCGCTGCATGCTGGCGCCGATGGTGGGCATGACGTGGCCGCCCGTGACCGGGTTGGTGTAGTGCATGAGCACGTCGTCGAAGGGGTTGCCGTCCGACACCGATGCGTGGCGCACCAGCGCTTCGTAGGTGGGCTCCCATTCGTACTTGAAGAGCGGCGAATAGGGCTTGCTCCAGCCCAGGCCGTGCGGGCGCAGGGCCGGCGCGCCCCAGAGCCCGGTGGAATCGTTCACCGGATGGCCCACGGCCTGGCGCAGGTCGGGGTGGACCACGTAGAAGCCGGCCTCCATGGCGTTGACCAGGGGGATGTCCAGCCCGTCCTGCCAGATGCAGGGCAGCCCGCCCGCTTCCACGCCGTGTTCATGCCAGGTGCCGTTGGGCGTGAGCACGAAGTCGTTGGCGCCCAGCGTCATCTTGTGGCCGTCCACCACGGTGTAGGCGCCCTGCCCTTCCATGATGAAGCGCAGCGCCGAGGCCGAGTGCGCGTGGGCGGACGCCGCCTCGCCCGGATGCATGACCTGCAGGCCGGAGTAGAGCCAGCCCACGGCGGCGGAGACGTCCTGCCGGCCCGGGTTGTTCAGGTAGATGACGCGGCGGCCGGCCTTCTCGGGCGTGACCAGCTCGACCGAGCGCAGCACGTGCTCGCGCAGGTCGCGGTAGCGCCAGAGCACCGGCACCGAGGCGGACTTGGGCTGCCAGGGCTCGATCTTGTTGGCCACCGTCCAGAGGGCGCCGGCCTTCAGTTGTTCGAGCTGGCGGTAGTAGGCGACGAGTTCGGGCGTGTCCTCCACGTCCGCGCGGCCCGCGATGCTTTCGCGGTACTGGTCGTAGTTGCCGGCGTCTTGGGTTGCTGCCATGGCGATGCTCCTGTGGTCGTTACGGGTTCAGGCCTGGCCGGCGCGGGCGTAGCTGCGCTCGAGCTGGTCGCGGCCCCATGCGTAGGCGGCGGGCCACTGCACGTCGCGCCAGCCGTGGCGGGCGCTCTGGTCGAGCAGCCAGGCGGCGTTGGCCAGGTGCGGGCGAGAGAGCGCGCACAGGTCGGCGCGGCCCGAGGCCACGATGCCGTTGACCTGGTCGGCCTCGGTGATGGCGCCCACGGCGATGGTCGGCACCTGGGCCTCGTTGCGGATGCGGTCGGCGAACGGGGCCTGGAACATGCGGCCGTAGACCGGCTTCTGCTCGGGCGTGACTTCGCCGGAAGACGCATCGACCAGGTCGGCACCGGCTTCCTTCAGGCGGCGCGCGATCTCCACGGCCTCATCGACGGTGGTGCCGCCCTCGGCCCAGTCCGTGGCGGAGATGCGCACCGACAGCGGAAGGTGCTCAGGCCACACGGCGCGCACGGCCGCCACCACCTCGAGTGGGAAGCGCAGGCGGTTCTCCAGCGAGCCCCCATAGGCATCCTTGCGGCGGTTGGTGAGCGGCGAGATGAAGGACGACAGCAGGAAGCCGTGGCCGGCCTGCAGCTCCAGCCAGTCGAAGCCGGCCTCGGCCGCGCGGCGGGCCGCCGCGACGAAGTCGTCACAGATGCGCTCCAGGTCGTGCTGCGTGGCCTCGCGCGGCACGGCGGAGACACCGGGCCGGTAGGGCAGCGCGCTCGCCGACAGCAGCGGCCAGTTGCCCTCGGCCAGCGGGTGGTCGGGCTGCTCCCAGCCCAGCTGGGTGGAGCCGCGCCGGCCGGCGTGGTTCAGCTGCACGCCGATGCGCGCGCCGCTCTGGGCATGCACGAAGTCGGTGATCTTCTTCCACGCGCCGACCTGCTCGTCGTTCCACAGGCCCGGGTCGCCCGGGGTGATGCGGGCATCGGCGGAGACGGCAGTGGCTTCGGTGATCAGCAGCCCGGCGCCGCCGAGCGCGCGCCCGCCCAGATGCACCAGGTGGAAGCTGCCGGGTGCGCCGTCCTGGCTGGAGTACAGCATGGTGGGCGACACTACGATGCGGTTGGGCAGCGTGACGCCGCGCACCGTGAAGGGCGTGAGCAGCGGCGGGCGCGGCGGCTGGCCCGCGGGCGCCTCCACGCCCGAGCGCTCGGCCAGCCAGCGTTCGTAGCCCTCGAGCCAGGCCGGATCGCGCAGGCGCAGGTTCTCGTGGCTGATGCGCTGGCTGCGCGTGAGCAGCGAATAGGCGAACTGTTCGGGTTCCAGGCCAGCGTAACGCGCCACGTTCTCGAACCATTCGGTGGAATTGCGTGCCGCGTTCTGGATCTTGAGCACCTCCACGCCGCGCACTTCCTCGTAGTGCTGCAGCCGCTCGCGCAGCGCGCCGCCGGCCTTCAAGGTATTGGCCAGCTCGATGGCGTCTTCCAAAGCCAGCTTGGTGCCCGAGCCGATCGAGAAGTGCGCCGAATGCGCGGCGTCGCCCATCAGCACCACGGGCACCTCGCGGCCTTGCGCGCCATCGGGCTGCGTCCACTGCACCCAGTGCTTGCAGATCACGCGCGGGAAGCGGATCCACACGGCCGAGCCGCGCAGGTGGGTGGCGTTGCAGATCAGCGGCTCGCCGTCCAGCCAGGGGGCGAAGAGCTTCTCGCAGTAGGCGATGCCGTCTTCCTGCGACATCTGGTCGATGCCGGCGGCCTGCCAGGCGGCGTCGGTCGTCTCCACGATGAAGGTAGAAAGCCCGTTCTCGAACTGGTAGGCATGGGCCTGGAACCAGCCGTGCTCGGTGGGCACGAAGATGAAGGTGAAGGCTTCGAACACCTTGCGCGTGCCCAGCCACACGAAGCGGCAGTTGCGCTGGTCGATGTCGGGCTGGAAGGTGTCCGCATAGCGCGTGCGGATGGGGCTGTTGATGCCGTCGCTGGCGATGACCAGGTCGGCGCCGTACTGGCGTGCGATCTCCTGGTCGTCCTGCACCTGGGTCTCGAACACCAGCTGCACGCCCAGTTCCTCGCAGCGCGACTGCAGGATGTTGAGCAGCTTCTTGCGGCCGATG
Organism: Paracidovorax avenae ATCC 19860; assembly: GCF_000176855.2. Taxonomy (NCBI): domain Bacteria; kingdom Pseudomonadati; phylum Pseudomonadota; class Betaproteobacteria; order Burkholderiales; family Comamonadaceae; genus Paracidovorax; species Paracidovorax avenae. The sequence continues at coordinate 3,801,024 of NC_015138.1, forward strand.
CCGATGAAGCCGTGGCCGCCGCTGCGGACCATGCGGCCTTTGAAATGGACGTCGATGTCGTCCCAGCGGCTGAATTCGGCCGCGATGGTCCGGGCCGAGACGGGGTCGGCCTCGCGCAGGTTCTCCAGCGTGGCGTCGGAGAACACGACGCCCCAGCCGAAGGTGTCGTAAGGCCGGTTGCGCTCGATGACCACGACCTCGTTGGACGGGTCCTGCAGCTTCATCAGCAGGCCGAAGTACAGGCCGGCGGGGCCGCCGCCGATGCAGGCGATTTTCATGGTGCGCTCCTTCTGGGTCTCAATGGGTGTTGTCGGGGATGCCGGGCTCGTCGCTCGCCTCGGGTGCCAGGGCATGGCGCAGCACGTCGGGAATGGCGATGGCCTGGTGCGTCTGAAGCGAGGTCGTCACCACCACCTGCCGCACGCGCATGCGCACCTCGCCGTCGGCGCCGGTGCAGGCCAGCTCCAGCGTGATCGACTTGCCGCCCAGCTGCGCCACGTCCAGCGTGAGCGTCACGTCGTCGCCCATGCGGCTGATCGCGCGGAAGTCGGCCTCCAGCCGTACCGTCGGGAGGCCGAAGCGCAGTGCGCCGATGTAGCCGGCGAAGCCCGTGCCGGGCAGCAGCTGGTCCACCCAGGCTTCCAGCAGGTCGTTGAACATCACGAAGTACTGTGGGTAGAAGACGATGCCGGCGGGGTCGCACTCCGAGAAGCGGATGCGGTGCGGGCGGCTGATATGGCGCGGGTTGCCGTGCGGGTTCATGCTGCGGCTCCTTCGGGAATGAGGCCATGGGCGCGCAGGCTGCCCTGCAGCTTCACGCCGTGCTCGTCGGCCAGGGCCGCGTCGCGCAGGGTGCGCAGCGTGGCGGGCGCGAGCGTGGCGGCGTGGCGGTCCACCACGGCCATCAGGGTTTCGTAGTTCTTCAGGCCCCGGGCATGCGTGTCGCTGTAGCCCTTGACGAGCCGCTGGCAGCGCGCGGCCTCCAGCGCCAGGGCCGGGTCGATGGCTGCCAGGCGGTGGATACGGGCCAGCCAGGTCTCGATGCGCTCGGTCTCCTGCGCATAGCGCAGCGTGCTGCGCCGGCCGCGCCGCCAGCGCGCCAGCAGGTAGAGCATGAGAAAGCCGCCCAGGCTGCTGGTGCGCACGATGCGCCCTTCGCGCGTGAAGCGGCCCACCAGGCGGTGTACGGCATGCGGGCGGGCCAGCCAGCGGCCCAGGCCGGCGGGCAGGGTCTCGCAGATCTCTTCCAGGCGCGGGTGCATGAATTCCTGGATGTGGAGCACCTGGTCCTGCTTGGCGTGCACTTCGTCGGTCACGCGCTCGAAGCGGCTGGCGCGGGTCTTGAGGTCGGCCACGCGGATCACGTCCTCGTAGGACATCCAGAGCGCCAGGTGGCGGGCCGTCTCGGCCAGCAGCGTGGCGTCGGTGCCGCGCGCGGCGGCCAGCGCGTCGAGGCGCTGCAGGTAGAGGGCGGCGTAGGCGATGTCCTGGTAGTCGATCAGGCGGCGCACGCCTTCCACGGCGATGTCCGCCGCCTCGGCCGGGTAGGCCTGGGCGCGGGCCACCAGCCGGGCGACTTCAGGATGGCGGGGCTGCACGCTGGCAGCGGGGCGCGGCTGCGGCTTGTCGGAGGCGATGCGCTCGGGCGCTTCCTGGCGCGACTGCTCGTAGCCCACGGCGAACGCCTTGAGGCTGGGCTTGACGCCCACGCCGCCGCGCTCGATGGTGGCCTCGAACTGCTGGCGGTTGAAGGGCAGCACGCCCGCACCGCAGAGCGCGCCGAACAGCACCGCGCTGATGACGCTGCCGGTGCGCTCGGCGGCGGCGGCCATGTCGAAGGCCACGAAGCGCTGCGCGGCGCGGCGGGCCTGGGCCAGCAACGCGTCGCCGTCCACCCGGCCGTCGCCCATGGCGGACTTTTCGGCAATGGAATAGACGCGGTGGGTGGAGGTGACGAAGGCCGTGCGGTCGGGCGTGACCAGGCCGCGCTGCACTGCGCGGCCGGCTTCCATCAGCTCGGAGGCGAGCACGATGTCCACGTCGCCCGGCATCGGCGCCTGGGCCAGCACCGGCACGCGGGCGCCCGGCTGGTCCGCGCCGGGGAACAGCTCCACGTAGTAGATGGTGGCGCCGGTGCGCTGGGCCACGCCGGGCACCGAGGTGGTCTGCGCGAAATACCCGTTGGATTCACCCAGATCGACGATCCAGTCGGCCAGCACGCCGCCGCCCTCGCCGCCCATGGCGAGGATGGCGATCTTGATCGGTTCAGTGGTCATGGAAGGCTCCGAAGAAAGCTGAGGGGAAAAAGAGAGGGAAGCGGCACGGCTCAGGCGTCCGAAGACCGCGCGGGCAGCAGGAACACGGCGATGGCGGCCAGCGCGCCCACGGCGGCGAAAGCGATGAAATTGGCGGAAAGCCCCAGGCCGGCGCTGGCCACGTAGCCGCCCAGCAGCGGCCCGGCCATGGCGCCGAAGCGCGAGAAGGAAAGGCCCCAGCCCGTGGCCGCGGCGCGCACCTGCGCGGGGTACCAGCCCGCCAGGTGGCCGGTGAGGATGAGCGAGGCGGAAATGCTGCCCAGGCCGGCCAGCGCCACCAGCAGGTAGTTCACCCACAGGCCGTTGGGAGACATGAGCGCCAGCACGGCGGCGGCGCCCACCAGGTAGAAGCAGCCCACCGTGCCGCGCACGCCGAAGCGGTCGGCGATGCGGCCCAGGAACAGCCCGCCCAGCGCCGAGGCCAGGCTGAACACCACCAGGAAGCCGAGGCTGGAGCCCAGGTCGTAACCGCTCTTGCGCATGATGGAGGGCAGCCAGGTGTTGAGCCCGTAGATCAGCAGCAGGCCGCAGAAGAGAGCCACCCAGAAGCAGGCCGTGGCACGCAGATGGCGGCGGGCGAAGACTTCGGCCAGCACCTGGCGCCAGCCGAAGGCGGCCTGCTGAGTGACATGCGGGGCTGCGGAACGTACCGGCTGTGGCAACGGCAGCCCCAGGCGCTGCGCCAGCTGGCCGGCCTCGCGCTGGCGGCCCTTGCCCACCAGGTATTCCAGCGACTCGGGCAGCGCCCGCGCCATGGGCCAGAGGGCCAGCAACGGCAGTGCCCCTGCGCCGACCACGCCGCGCCAGCCGATCTGCGGCATCCACCGCATGGCCAGCAGGGCCGCGCACAGGATGCCGAAGGAGTAGCCCGAATACATCAGGCCATAGTTGAAGCTGCGGCGCGCGGGCGGCGAATATTCGATGGTGAGCGCGGCGGCGGCCGGAATCACCCCTCCCAGCCCCACGCCGCCCAGGAAGCGGAACGCGCCGAACCACAGCGGTGTGGGCGCCCCGGCCGCTCCCGCCATGGTGAGCGAGAAGAGCGCCACGCAGGCCAGCAGCATGCGGCGACGGCCCAGCAAGTCGCTCAGCGTGCCCACCAGCAGCGCGCCGACGAACATGCCGGCCAGCGCATAGCTGCTGAGCACGCCCAGCTGCAGCGGGCTCAGGTTCCAGGCGCGGTCTTCGGCCATGGCGGGCAGCACCGCGCCCATCACGCCGACGTCGTAGCCCTCGAACAGGATGGCCAGCCAGCAGGCGAACAGCACGCGCCGGGTGACGGCCGGGCGCACCGGGTGGGCGCCGGCGGCGGCTGCCGTGGTGGTGGAGATGGATGCGGACATGGTGGATTGCTCCTGCTGCTGCTGCGGCTCGGCTGCTGCGGGTCAGAACGCGTAGCGGGCGCGGCGCTTGGCCTCGCCGCGCTGCAGCCAGCCGATCACGGCGGAGCGCACGCGCTGCAGCAGCCGGTCGCGGCGCGTGGGGTGGCTCACGATCTGCGCGCGGTAGAACGAGGGGCAGAGCACGGCGGCGTGTGAGACCTCGCCGCAGTTGCCGCAGCCCACGCAGCTGTCGATCACGGTGGCCACCGGGTCCTGCCGCAGCGGGTCGGGGTTGGTGCGCACCGAGAGCGACGGGCAACCCGAGAGGCGGATGCAGGAGTGGTCGCCCGTGCAGGTGTCCGGGTCCACGCCGAAGCGCTCGCGCACCACGCGCTCGCCCGCCTGCAGGGCGCGGCGCACTTCCTTCTTCTCGCGGCGCTGCTTGTTCAGCATGCATTCGCTCTGCGCGATCAGCACCTTGGGGCCGGGGGTCTGCGTGGTCAGCGCCTCGCGCAGCGCGTTGGTCATGGCCTTCAGGTCGTAGGTGCGACGGATGGTGCGAACCCATTCCACGCCCACGCCGCGCACGGCCCGCTCGATCTCGTGGCCCGTGCTGCGCGTGGCATTGGCAGCCCGCGACGAGGGAATGTCCTGCCCGCCCGTGGCCGAGCTGTAGTTGTTGTCCACGATGATGGTCAGGTTGTCGCTGCGGTTGAACACCGCGTTGGCGATGCCGCTGGTCAGGCCGTTGTGCCAGAACCCGCCGTCGCCCATCACCGCGATGGCGCGCTTAGCCGAGGCCGCGCTGCCCGGCGCCACGGTGAAGGCCGCCGCCGCCGCGCCGCCCAGGCCATAGCCCATGGTGGTGTTGCCGAGGTTGAAGGGCGGCAGGATCGAGAACAGGTGGCAGCCGATGTCGGCGCTGTAGTGGTGCGGGCCCAGCTCGCGTTCGATCAGCTTCACGGCGGTGAAGATGGGCCGCTCCGGGCAGCCGGTGCACAGGCCCGGCGGGCGGGCATGCACGATCTCTTCGAGCGGCTGGAGCTGCGTGGCGGGCACGGCGATGTCTTCGCCTGCGCTCCAGTCGTTCTGGCGGGCAAGGCTGCCGGCCGGGATGGCATTGCCTTCGCCGTCATCGGCCAGGATCGCGGTGTCGCCACCCTCCTCGCCATCGCCGCCGGCCAGGGCCAGCACGGGAGCGGGCGCTGCAGCGGTCGCCACGGCGGCCTTGTCGGCCACCAGCGGAATCACGCGGCGCTGCACGGGCTTCTTCACCTCGGGCTGCACCACGCCATAACGCTCCAGGAAGGCACGCACGCCCGCCAGCACCACGGCGGTGTTGTAGTCGCCGGCCAGCGGCAGCACGTCCTTGCCGTGCAGGGCGGTGTCCAGCCCGCGCTGGCGCAGGATGGCGGCCACGTTCTGCTCGACGAAGTTGGGCTGGCCCTCTTCCACCACCAGCACGGCGCGCTTGTCCTGGCAGAAGCGCTCGAACTCGTCGTCCACCAGCGGGTAGGTGACGTTCATCACGTAGAGCGGCACCTGTGTGTCGCCGTAGGCATCGGCCAGGCCGAGCTTCTGCAGCGCGCGGATCACGGTGTTGTAGTTGCCGCCCTGCAGCGCGATGCCCACGTCGCCCGCACCTTCGGCGAAGAACTCGTTGAGTTGGCGCTCCTGGATGAAGCGGATGGCGGCGGGCCAGCGCTGCTGCACCTTCTCGCGCTCGTGCAGGAAGCTCGCGGGCGGCAGCACGATGCGGTCCAGTTCGCGCACCGGGTTCTCCATCGCGTCCTTGACGGTGAAGGCCGGCGGCACGTTGTCGGAGGTGACGAACTGGCCGTGCAGGTGGCAGGAGCGGATGCGCATCTGCAGCATCACCGGCGTGTTGCTGGCTTCGGAGAGGTCGAAGCCGTCCTTCACCGCCTGCACGATGCAGGGCAGGTTGGGGCGCGGGTCCAGCAGCCACATCTGCGACTTCATCGCGAAGGCGTGGCTGCGCTCCTGCATGATGGAAGAGCCCTCGCCGTAGTCCTCGCCCACGATGATGAGCGCGCCACCCGTCACGCCGCCCGAGGCCAGGTTGGCCAGCGCGTCGGACGCCACGTTGGTGCCCACCGTGGCCTTGAAGGTGATGGCGCCGCGCAGCGGGTAGTTGACCGAGGCGGCCAGCGTGGCGCCGGCCGTGGCCTCGCTGGCGCTGTTCTCGAAGCGGATGCCGTATTCGGCCAGGATGTCCTGTGCGTCCGAGAGGACGTCCATCAGGTGCGAGATCGGCGAGCCCTGGTAGCCCGCCACATAGGCCACGCCGGATTCGAGCAGGGCCTTGGTGACGGCGAGGATGCCCTCGCCGCTGAACACCTCGCCCGCGCCCATGCGCAGCTTCTTCACTTCTTCGACAAACGAACGTTCTGCCATCGTGCATCCCCTGGTCTGCGGTCGGTTTCACTCGGGCACCGGGCCCTGGAAGCGAATGTCCGCCGCGACGGCACGCCCGTCAATCCATGATTAATCATGCGATTGCAGTTTGTGCAGCCGGAGGACAGGGAGCGCCGGAAACGGGATAGGCCAGCGGTGCAGCGCCCTCCCCGGCACGTCACCGGCGGATGACTGCCCTGCCCCGGACTGGTGCGGGCGCCGCGGTACCGGCGCGTATGTGGGGGCTGGCAGGCATCCGCGCATGCATTTGCATGATTTTTCATACACATGGAAGCAGCCCAGGCATGCCATTGCGCGGGAACTGGGCCGCGTTGGCCCGGAAACCAGGGTTTTCCTGGATTTGTCCACCTGCACTGCGGCCTACGATCTTGATCCAAGGCAAATGGATGGCGGAAAAAATCACCGCCATCCGCCCCTGCCGGCCCGCGCGACGTCTCTCCCTGCCGACACCCGTCCCGCAAACGTTTACATGAAATTTCATGCGTATGGGCACGCAATTTGCGAAATGCAGCCATCGCGGCACCCCGGTGCACCGCGATGGCCCACGACAACGCCAGCAACCGCCGATACCACCCAAGGAGGCCCCATGCTCTCCACGATGAATCCCGCTTCGGCCCTGCGCCAGCCCGCCATGCCCCTGGCGATCGAGCGCTTTTCCGGTGCGCCTGAGCACCTGCTGTTCGCCTCCGCGGACATCGACGAGACGCGCTCCATGGTGGGGCGCGTGATGAAGCCGCACCGGCTGGCGCAGGCCGCGCCGGGCGAACGCCTGGACGCGCGCATGCACTACGTCAGCCTGGGCGACGTATCGGTCAGCCGGCTGCGCTACGGCGCGGCCGTGGAGATCCAGCCCGGCCCGCTGGAGAGCTTCTTCCTGGTGCAGATGCCGCTGTCGGGCCATGCCCGCATCGACAGCGGCGGCCGGCAGGTGGAATCCGGCCCCGGCACCGCCTCCGTGCTCAGCCCGAACGACGACACGCGCATGCAGTGGGCATCGGGCACCGACCAGCTCATGCTGCGCATCGCCCGCGCCCAGGTGGAGCGCACCCTGGTCGGTCACCTGGGCCGCCCGCTGGACGAGCCCCTGCGCTTCGAGCTGGGCTTCCACTGGCAGGACTGCGCTCCCTGGCGCTGCCTGCTGTCCTACCTGCTGGACTGCGCCACGCAGTACCCCGACCTCTCGCAGAACAAGCTGGTGGTGGCGCAGATCGAGCAGCTGGCCTGCCTCATCCTGCTCACCTCGCACCAGCACAACCACAGCGAGACGGCGCCCGCACGGCGCAGCACCATCCTGCCGCGCCATGTGCGGCGCGCGCAGGATTACCTGCAGGCCCACGCCCACGAGCCGGTCTGCGTGGAGCAGCTCGCCGAGGTGGCGGGCGTGAGCGTGCGCAGCCTGTACGCGGGTTTCAAGGAATTCCTGGGCGTGAGCCCCATGCAGTACCTCCGCGACCTGCGCATGGAGCACGTGCGGACCGAGCTGCTCGGCGGCGAGGCGAGCAACGTCGCGGGCATCGCGCTGCGCTGGGGCTTCGCCCACCTGGGCCGGTTCAGCAACGAATACAAGCAGCGCTACGGGGAATCGCCGAGCCAGACCCTGCGCCGGCATTGAAGAACCGGCGCCGCCGATCGCCGGCAGGCGCCGGGAGGGGCGCCGCGTCCCCTCGGCGCCCTGCCCCGCGTCAGAACGGAATCGTCGCCTTCACCAGCAGGCCGCCGCCTTCGGGCCGGTTGCGCACGTTGAAATCCTTCTGCCATTTCACCGTGACGAGGAAGCCCTTGTCATTGGCATAGCGGATCGCAGGACCGAACCCGACGGCACGCGCCTTGCCCTGCGCGCCAGGGCCGCTGTCGTCGGTGACCTGCTGGAACACGTGCCCGCCCACGCCCACCACCCAGCCGTTGCCCAGGCCCCGGCCGGCAGCGTAGTCGGCATGCAGGGCCTGGCCGGAGCGGGTGTCGGTGTCGCTGTTGCGGCGGTTGATGTCATACATGAGCTTCAGGTCGGCGTTGAAGCCCGAGGGCTGCATGTAGGTGACGGCATAGACGGGCTGGAAGGTCCAGTAGTTGCGCCCCAGGCTGGAGGGATCGTTGGCGCGGTACTTGCCGGTGGGCGCGACGATGTCCAGCCCCACCACCTGGTGCAGCTGCGGCGAGAGGTGGTAGCCCAGCGCCGCGCCGACGGTGATGTCGCCCAGGCCCGAGCTCTTGAACGTGGCGCCGCCCGCACGGAACTTCACGTCCAGCAGCGGCACCACGGTGTGGAAGGCCAGCTGGCCGCCAGCGATCGTCTGCGGCGTGACCCACACGACGCGCGGCGCCAGCAGGTTCACGTCCACCTTGAAGTCGGGCACCAGGGACTGGCCGCCGTTGCCGCGCAGCGTGTCGTAGCGGTAGCCGCCGCCGTACATCATCACGTGCACGCCAGGCGGCGGCAGCGCGCCGACGAAGTAGCTCTCCAGGCCGTCGGGATAGACGCCGAGGCCGCCGTTTTCCGTGGCGTGCGCCACGCCCGTGGCAGCCAGGCCGGCGGCCACGCCCATCAGGCCTGCCAGGCCCCTCTTTTTGAATGCGGTCTTGCGCATGGTGTCGTCCTTCGTCGTCGGTGGGTGGATGGAAAAAGCTCGATGCGCCATCAGCCGGACGCCAGCCGCTGCGCGATCTGGTAGCCCGAGCCCGCGCCCAGCCCCGGCCCCGGGTGCGTGCTGGCGCCGATGTGGAACACGTTGGCCAGCGGCGTGCGGTGGCCGCGCGCGCCGTCGGCGCCGGCGAAGGGCCGTAGCCAGAAAAACTGGTCGGGCGAGCACAGGCCGCCGTAGGGGTCTCCGCCCGCCAGGTTGCAGTTGAGCCCTTCCAGGTCGGCCGGCGAATAGGCGCGCCGGCCCACGATGCGCTGGGCGAGGCCTGGCATCACCTGCTCCAGCCGCGCCTGCACGCGGTCGGCGAAGGCCTCGCGCACAGCCTCGGTCCAGCGGCCGTCCGCGGGCACGGCGATCTCGCCGGCCGCATCGCCGCGCAGCTGCGAAGGCAGTTCCTGCATCTGGATCCATAGGATCCAGCCGCCGGCCGGCGCACGCGACGGGTCCGCCGCGGTCGGCTGGCCGATGCCCAGCGTGGGCCGGGCGGGCAGCAGGCCGTTGTTGGCCTCCGTGACCGAGGTGCAGACCTGCTCCATGCCCTCCGTCAGGTGCACCAGCGGCACCTTGAGGAGTTCCGGCTCCGTCCAAGCGGGCGGTGCGTTCAGCGCGAAGTGGATCTGCATGTCGCCGCGACCGTGCTGGAAGGCCTCGGCGCGCTCGCGCACCACGGGCGGCGCATCGGGCAGCAGCCGGCCGTAGAGCTGGCCGGGCGTGACGCTGCAGACCACCGATTCGCTGGCCGCATAGCTGCGCCCGTCGGCCAGGCGCACGCCGGTGGCACGGCGCGCGCGGCCCGTGCCTTGCGTCTCGATGCGGTCCACCTGCGCGTCGGACATCAATTCGCCGCCGTGCTGGCGGATAACGGTGGCCAGCGCCTCCACCAGCCGGCTGCCGCCGCCCTGCACCACCGGCATGCCGCCGCTGACCACGGCGGCGAAGGTGAGCTTGCCGATCAGCGCCGAGGTGGCGTCGTCCGGCCCCAGGCCGGAATGCAGCGTCCACGGCGCCATCAGCGCACGCGCCATGTCCGAGCGCAGCGCGCGCTGCGACCAGCGCCGGAAAGTCTCCATCGCGCCGCCCGCATAGGCCAGCAGGCCGTCGGTGCCGCGCTTGCGCCATTCGGACCACAGCAGCTTGACCAGCGGCCAGCCGTAGGGATCACCGCCCAGCAGCCCGAAGGTGAGCGCGGCATCGCGCCCGAACAGGTCGGCGGCCATGGCCTGGATCGCGGTGCCGTCGCCCGGCGCCACGGCGTCGATGCGGCGCGCGGCGTCGTCCAGGTCCTGCCGCAGGGCGATGCCCCGGCCGTCCGGCCCCACCCAGCCGGTGGTGTATTCGGGTTGCACGAAGCGCAGCCCTGCCCGTTCCAGCGCAGGCTTGAGTTCAGCATAGCCCGGGCTGCCGCAAAAGAGCGGATACCACGAGGCCATCACCTCGTGCCGGTAGCCGGGAAACAGTTCTTCGGTGCGGATGCAGCCGCCGAAGCGGTCGTTGCGCTCCAGCACCAGCACGCGCTTGCCGCGCACGGCCAGCAGCGCCGCCCCCACCAGGGCGTTGATGCCGCTGCCGACGAAGATCACCTGGGGGACTGCGGCGCTGCCCATGGCCGTCACTCCACCAGCGCCAGCACGCGCAGCGGGCTGCCCGAGCCGCCTTCGATCTTCAGCGGCGCCGACAGGATCAGCGCGCCCTGCGGCGGCAGCTGGTCCAGGTTCTTCAGGCACTGCAGGCCGTAGCGGTTCGCTCCGTGCATCAGCGTGTGGCACGGATACGGCACGGGCCAGGCGTAGGACTGGCCCGCATCGGTGTTGATGGTCTCCACCCCGAAGCCATGCACCTGCCGCTGGTGGATCAGCCATTCCACCGCCTCCTGCGTGGGGCCGGGCGTGTGGGCGCCGTCCTCCTGCAGGTTGAGGAAGGCGCCGGCATCGTGGGCCTTGAGCGACCAGTCGGTGCGCAGCAGCACCCAGGCGCCGGCCGGAATGCGGCCATGGCGTGCCTCCCAGGCTTCGAGGAAGGGCACGGTCAGCAGCCAGTCGGCATCGGCCGCCACCTCGGCGCTGGCATCGACCACCACGGCCGGGGCGACGAAGTTCTCCGGCGCGATCGTGTCCACGCTGTTATGGGGGTGCTCGCGCCCGGTGATCCAGTGGGCCGGTGCATCGAAGTGCGTGCCTGTGTGCTCGCCGCACGAGAAGTTGTTCCAGTACCAGCCCGGGCCGTTCTCGTCGTAGTGCGAGATGCGCTCGATGGTGAAGGGCTTCACCTGCCCGAACTGCGGCGGCAACTGCAGCGTGGGGAAGGAGGGCGAGAGCGTCTGCGTGAGATCGACGACCCGCACGGCGCCGGCAGCCAGCTGCGCGGCCAGCGCGGCGAGGGTGGACGATGGGGCCGTGGCGGCGGCGGACGGTGCTGCTGCGGCGGCAGCGGATGCGGGGGTGCTCATGGCGGGCTCCATCGGAAAAGGGGTGGCGGGATTCGTCTCAGGCGGCCGGCGGCGGCATGTCCAGCGCGGTGAAGCGCCCCGCGTGGAACACCAGCGGCGTGCCCGGTGCGCTGTGCGTACGCACCACGCGCCCCACCATCAGCAGGTGGTCTCCTGCATGGCGGCTGTGGTCGGCCTCGCTCGCGCACACCAGCGTGGTGACGGCGCCCTGCAGCACGGGCACGCCCTCGGGCGCATCGATCAGGTCCACGCCCGCGAACTTGTCGGGCACGGCCGGGCTGGCGAAGCGCCTGGCCAGATCCTCATGCTCGCGCGGCAGGATATGGATCGCGAAGTGCGCGCAGTCGCGGAACGCCGCCAGGCTGGGCGAGTGGTTCACCAGGCTCCAGAGCACCAGCGGCGGGTCCAGCGACAGCGAGGCGAACGAGTTGATGGTCAGCCCCACGGCGCGGCCTTCGGGCGTGCGCGTGGTCACGATGGCCACCCCGGTGGGGTAGCTGCCCAGCAGGGTGCGCAGGGTGCGCGGCTGCAGGTCCAGGCTGCCCCAGGGGGCGGGGCTGGCGGTTTGCACGGCCAGGGCTTCGGGGGCGAGGCAGGCGGACATGGCGGTCTCCTTGGATGGATGCATCACGCGCGGGGTGCTCAGGCCGCGACGGCCTCGGGGGCCTGGTGGCGGGCGATGAGCTGGTCGGTCTCGTCGGCATCGGCCCACCACGGAAAGTAGCTGGGCGGATGGTTGAAGCCGTTGGCGATGGTGTGGGCCAGGGTGGGCATGGCGGCGGCGGTGCCCAGCAGCTTCAGGATGTGCGGCGGCGGGGGCGTGAGCAGCGAGTTGGTCCACTGCACCACCCACTGCGCGTAGTCCCAGAAGCGCTCGAAGGTCTGCTCCATCCAGGCGCGGGTGTAGGGCTGCCCGCCGTGCGCCAGGATCGCGTCCAGGTACACCTTGGCGGCCTTGGTGGCGTTGTTCGAACCCTGGCCGGTGATGGGATCGTTGGTGGCCACGGCATCCCCCAGGCCGAACACCAGCCGGCCCGAGGGCAGCGTGAGCACGGGCTTGCGCACCGTGGGCGCGAAGGCGCCGGCCAGGATGCCGTTGGCATCGGTCAGCTCGGCATTGCGGGCGCGCTCGCCTTCCCAGGGCAGGAAGGTATCGAGGAAGCGCTTGCTGGTCGCCAGATGCTCCTCAGGCGTCTTCACGTCGCGCCAGCAGTCCAGCGGGCCGCCGGGCACGCCCTCGAACACCATGATGTCGCAGGGGCCGCTGAGCGTGAGCGAGGGGAACACGAAGTATTCGCCCACGCCCGGAATCAGGTTGAACGACACGCGGGAGTAATCAGCTGTGGGCTTCAGGCCATGCACGTAGGTCAGGGCCAGCGAGCGCTGGGGCTTGTCGAACGGCGAGCGGGCGGCGTCGCGCTCGAAGAGGCGCACCACCTCGCCCTTGCCGGCCGCGAGGATCACCAGGTCGTGCGAATCCGACAGGGCTTCCAGCTCGGCGATGCCGGCGTCCTGGATCAGCACCTTGCCGCCGCGCTTTTCCACGTTCTCCAGCCACGCGGGCATCTTCAGGCGCTGGTCCACCGACTGCGCGGGCCGGTCCAGCTTCGCGCTCCAGTCGATCAGCCTGGCACCGGCCTGCTCGGGATTCGGCACCGCGAAACCGATGCCCTCCACCGGGGGACACTCGGCCTCCCAGTGGTTGATGCCCAGGTCGCGCTCCACCTGCAGCGCGGGGTCGAACATGCACTGGCTGGACATCACCTTGCCCGCGCGGATCTGGTCGGGCGTGCGGTTGGTCACCACGGTGACCTCGTAGCCCTTGTCCAACAGACCGAAAGCCAGCGGCAGGCCGGCCTGGCCTCCGCCCACGATTGCAACTCGACGCATGGCAGTCTCCTTGGAAGAAACGAAAAAAGAGGGGGAAAGAAGGTGTCGGGGAAAAAACGCGCTCACTCCGCCAGCCGCGGAATCGCGGGGCTCGCCTGTTCGGGCCCCATGGCCGAATAGCCGCCATCCACCGCGTAGTCGGCGCCGGTCACGAACGAGGCACGCTTCGAGAGCAGGAAGGCGACGACCTCGCCCACCTCTTCGGGGTTGCCCACGCGCTTCAGCAAGTGGTAATCGGCGGCGACACGGTCGGTCTTGGCCCGGTCGCCCTTCGTGAGTTCGTCCATCACGCGCGACCAGGTCCAGCCCGGTGACACGGAGTTGACGCGGATGCCGTCCGCCGCGAAGTCCATGGCCATGTTGCGCGTGACCTGCACCAGCGCGGCCTTGGAGACGGGATAGAGCCAGCGGCCGGTCTGCGCCACCCTGGATGAGATGCTGGTGAAGTTGACGATGGCGCCGCCGCCGGCCGCCGCCAGGTGCGGGCGCACCGCGCGGGCTGCCATCACGGCGCTGACCAGGTTCACGTCCAGCGCCTTGAGCCAGTCGGCGCGGCCGGAGGCAGCGCCGTCGTCCAGGTAGGTGGCCGCCAGGTTCACCAGCCCGTCGATGCGGCCGAAGCGCTGCGCCACGTCGGCAACGCAGGCCTCCAGCTGCGCATCGTCGGTGATGTCGACCGGACAGAAATGCAGGTGGCCGGCGTCTTCGGCCGCCACGCGGGCTCCGCCCTCTGCATCGATGTCGAACAGCGCGACGCGGGCGCCCTGGTCGCGCAGTGTGCGGACCACGGCCGCGCCGATGAGCGTGGCGCCGCCGGTGACGATGACGGCCTTGCCTTGCAGGTCTTTCATGGAGCTTTTTCCCTTGCACGGAGCGCAGCCGGGGACCGCGCGCCGCGGCGTTTCCCGGTGCCTTGCGGCGCTCTCCGGTGGTTTCGCAGCCGTTTGCTGCTTGGGCTCCATGGTGCGGGCAGGCCCCGCGCGCGCCCTATCCGGCGCGCGCAGCCGCTATCCAGCGCGTGCGGGTATCGCGTGCCGGCGGGTCCAACGTAGGGGGAGGAAGGGAAGAACGAAGAGGAAGGACGGCGGTGCGCCCGCCGCCCTGCCCCGGATCAGGTCACCAGCCGTAGAAGCCCGCCAGCACCAGTGCCGCTTCGGGCGTGAAGGCGCCCCGCGCGAGCCGCGCATGCACTTCGGCCGCCTCCAGCAGCTCGAAGCGTTCCACCTCGCCATCCTGGTTGGCGGGCACGGAGTCTTCAGGCACGGTGGCCCGGAACCAATCGATGCGCTCCACCATGTAGCCCGAGCCCTCGCCTTCATCGCTCGGGCGCGAGAAATCGACATGGCCGCCGTGCTCCACGGCCTGCAGGGCTTCGATGCGCAACCCGGCTTCTTCCCAGGTCTCGCGTGCCAGGGCGGATTCCAGCGTGTCCTGCGCGCTCACCATGCCGCCCATCAGCGTGTCCCAGCGGCCCGGGTGGCTGGGCTTGTCGAACGCACGCTGCTGCACCCATTGCCGGCCGTCCGGCGCGCAGGCCACCAGATGCACCGCCCGCGTGGCGATGCCCAGCGCACGCACGGCGCCGCGCTCCACCGTGCCGATGCGCTCGCCGGCCGTGTTGCACACCGCCAGTTGCTCGTCGCGCCAGGCCCCGCAGCGCCCCGCGCGGCGCAGCGCATCCGCCAGCGCGGCCAATGCCTGCGTGGCATCGGCGGGGGCGCAGGCCAGGTGCCAGCGCGCAGCGCCCGCGTGCGGTTCCTTCAGGAGCGTGGTGCCGGCAATGGCCGCTTCCAGCTCGGTGCCCTCCAGCACGCCCGGCGCCACCGAGCCCACGGCCTGACCAGCCACGGCGAACGGCAGCCGCGGCACGGCCGGCGGGCGCTGTGCCCAAGCGCGCGCGGGCGCCACCCAGCCGGGCACCGGCACCTCGCGATGCCCGTTCATTCCAGCGTCAGGATGGTGGAGCCCGTGGTCCTGCGCGCTTCCAGGTCGCGGTGCGCCTGCTGCACGTCGCGCAGCGGATAGCGCTGGTCGATGTGGATCGTCACGTCGCCGATCTGCACCACCGCGAACAGGTCGTCCGCCATGGCCTGGGTGGATTCGCGCGTGGCGATGTGCGTGAACAGCGTCTGCCGCGTCACATAGAGCGAACCCTTGGCCCCCAGCATGCCGGGCGCGAACGCCGGCGCCGGGCCCGAGGCATTGCCGAAGGTGGCCATCAGGCCGAAGGGGCGCAGGCACTCCAGGGATTTCTCCCACGTGTCCTTGCCCACCGAGTCGTACACCACCTTCACGCCCTTGCCGCCGGTGATCTCCTTCACGCGCGCCGCGAAATCCTCCGTGCGGTAGTTGATGGCATGCGCCGCGCCGTTGGCGAGCGCGAGCTGGCACTTCTCGTCGCTGCCCGCCGTGCCGATGAGCTGCAGGCCCAGCGCCTTCGCCCACTGGCAGGCGATCAGCCCCACGCCGCCCGCGGCCGCATGGAACAGCACATGGTCGCCCGGCTGCAGGCCCTCGGCCGGCAGCGTTTTCTTCAGCAGGTACTGCGCCGTCAGGCCCTTGAGCATCATGGCCGCGCCGGTCTCGAAATCGATCGCGTCGGGCAGCCGGCACACGCACTTTGCGGGCAGCACGCGCACCTCGGCATAGCTGCCGGGCGGCTGGCTCGCATACGCGGCGCGGTCGCCCACCGACAGGTGCGTCACCCCCGCACCCACGGCCTCGACGATGCCGGCGCCTTCCATGCCGATGGTGGCCGGCATCGGCAGCGGGTACAGCCCCGTGCGGTGGTACACGTCGATGAAATTCAGGCCCACGGCATGGTGGCGGATGCGGATCTCGCCGGGGCCGGGCTCGCCCACGGTCACGTCGGTCAGGTGCAGTTCTTCGGGACCGCCGTGCTGGCGGATCTGGACGGCAAGGCTCATGCGGTGTCTCCTGCGATGGAAGAAAAGGCGGGAAAGCGAAAAAAAACGGGACGACCGGACGGGGACGGTCCCGGAAGGCGGAATGGCCCCACGCGGCGGCCGCCGTGCATCCTGCCACGGATCGGCGACGCCCGCAGGCCGGTACATTTCCCGGACATGACACAACGACTCTCGCCCGGCACCACGGCCCTGCTGGTGGCCGCGCCGCTGCTCTGGGCCGGCAACGCGGTCACCGGCCGCCTCGTGCACGATCTCATCTCGCCCGTCGCCCTCAACTTCATCCGCTGGGCCCTGGCCTTCCTCGTGCTGCTGCCCCTGGCCCATGGCGTGCTGCGCCGCGGCAGCCCGCTGTGGACGCACTGGCGCCGCTACGCGATGCTCGGCCTGCTGGGCATCGGCTGCTACAACGCGCTGCAGTACATGGCCCTGCAGACCTCCACGCCGCTCAACGTCACCCTCGTCGGCTCGAGCCTGCCGGTCTGGATGCTCGCCATCGGCTCGCTCTGCTTCGGCGTGCGCGTGGCACGCGCGCAGGCGGCGGGTGCCATCCTGTCCATGGCCGGGGTGCTGGTCGTGCTCAGCCGCGGCGAATGGTCGCAACTGCTGGCGCTGCGGCTCGTGCCGGGCGACCTGTACATGGTGCTGGCCACCATCTCCTGGGCCTTCTACAGCTGGCTGCTCTCGCGCACCACCGAGCCCGCGGGCCTGCGCGCCGACTGGGCCGCCTTCCTCATGGCGCAGATGGTGTTCGGCCTCGCATGGTCCGGCGCCTTCGCGGCCGGCGAATGGACCCTCGGCCACGCCCACGCCACCTGGGGCTGGCCGCTCGTGGCCGCCCTCGCCTTCATCGCGCTCGGCCCCGCCCTGCTCGCCTACCGCTGCTGGGGCGTGGGCGTGCAGCGCGCCGGCCCGGCCGTGGCAGGATTCTTCATCAACCTCACTCCCCTCTTCGCCGCCCTGCTCTCCGCCCTGGTGCTGGGCGAGACGCCGCACCTGTACCACGGCGCGGCGTTCGCGCTGATCGTGGCGGGGATCGTGGTGTCGTCGAGGCGGGGGTGAAGACTCTCGCGCCAATCAAGCGAAGACCAGCAGCAGCGCTCCTGACAGCATCAGCACGGCGGGCAGCCATCGCTCCCGCATGCGAGTGGCCTTTGCCATGGCGAAGGCCTCCAGGAGCACGATCGCAATGAAAACGGCGACGACCACCACTCTTCCGCTGCTCCCGCCTTCGATGCTCCCCGGCGGAATCGAAGGATCCATTGCGTACAGCACATCGTACTTGTCGCCGGACATTAGGAACATCGCGAGCAGGCCGGCGATGCATACCAGGTGGATGCAGAGACGCAGGGGTTTGTGCATGGCTTACTGGATCAGTTGACTGAAGCGGTTCCAGAATTTCACGATGAAATTGCCGTAGCTGGTGTTCTTCCTGATCTGCTCCAACGTCAGTCCCACTCCGCGGTTGTATCTGGCGCCAATGATGCGGACCTCCTCCTGTCCCAATGGAGCGGAAAAGCCATCGTGTGCGGCCAATTGGCTCAGATGCTTGGCGACCACTTCGATGTTGAACACATCTTTCTGCAAGCATTCGGCCAATCCGCGGGCTTGGCTGGAAGTCAGCTCCGAGGGATTAAGCCCGAGCGTTTCAGCCGCAGCGCGTATCTGAATGCTGACGGCTCCGAAGGACGTCTTGTTGGGATGGTTGGTAATCGCCTGTTTGTCTGTCCACGGAGGGCCGCTCCAGTCGAACGACCTGATCTCGAAAGCCACCCGATCGATGAAGCTGGGATCGCCCCCCACTTCGATCCAGCAAACGCCCGCCAACAATTCCGGCGGCAAATGGTACTTTTTCGATTCGTTGACGATGAACTGCTTGTTATGCCGGACCCAGGCGTCCTTGAACTTCTGAATGTAGGCCCGGCCTCCTCCCCATCGGGCCGGTACTAATTTCCAAGCGAAGAGGTCGATGACTCCCCACCCTGGAGATCCATTCGACACATTGCAAACCGCGTCACCCATGCCCTCGTCCCTCCTTGCCTTTTCATGTCTTCCCAGCGGTGAACCGGTGGGGAGCGGTCGAATTCTGACAGGGCCTACTACGGATGAGCGTTCTCTTTTCTTTCAGCAGAAACAGGGCGTATCAGATTCTTACACGAAAAAAATGAGGTGTTCAGCCGTCGTCTATGAGCGACCCGGGTCTGCGCAACGGTCAATGTAAAGCGCGTGTCGCTCGCGTGTCTCAATCGCAGCGCGCTGCCTGCCACGTGAGCTGGTAGCGCAGCGACTGCACCACCTTGTCCGACGCCTTGCCGTCCACCAGCGCGCGGCGGGTGGACTGCAGCGTGATCTGCTTGCCGTCAGCCGACCAGCGCAGCGTGGCTTCGTAGGCGTTGGGGCCGAACTTCGTATCGCGCGGACAGCTCGCCTGCACGCTGAACGATAGCTTGTCTTCGCGCGTGGCCTGCGGCTCGCAGCCCGCCACGCCCATCAGCGCAGCCATCGGCAGGAAGGACGCATTGGTTTCGTCCATGCACATGGTTTCGGTCTCGCGGCCGGGTTTGCCATCCGCGCCCGTTTCCGTCGATTCGGAGAGGAACTTGCCGCGCCGGAAGGCCTTCGCGGCGCGGTCGGGATCGATGGGCTGGATGGAGGAAGCCGGAGATGCACCGCCGCCCTTGGCAGCGCTGGCGCCGATACCGGCCGCCTGCCATTGCACATGCCGGCCGCCGGGCATGCGGCTGTCCGTGCGGTTGCCCAGCGCGTCGTAGGCATGGCGCCAGGCATAGCGCCCCAGGGTGCCGGCCCCGTCCGGTGCCAGGTGCTCCTGCACTTCCTCGACGAGGCGCGAGAGCGGGTCGCAGGCAAAGGCAAACTCTCGGCCAAATCAATGGCCGCGAGCTAGAACTTTCTGGAGGTCAAACACCGGCAGCCAGGACGCCCCGACCCAGTCGCCAGTGCGCACCAGACTCATGGTCTTCAGTGTCTTGGCCGGGCCATCGAATGAGCATTGCACGGCCCATGTCTGTCCGTCGAACCCAGGTACCAGGAAGCAGGCCATCGCAGGCAAGGCCAGCGCGGCTTCATCGTCCTTTTCCGCCAGCAGCGCCACGACATCGCTCGAGGTGGCAGTAGCGATATCAAGCCCACGGGGCCATTCCCCCTTCCAAGGCTTCGCAGGCCGGGACAGGGGGGTGTGGAAGGTCAACGCGTGCAGTCCCCACAGCTGCTCGTGATCGGGCAGATCGGGGGCCATGCATTGCATCATCAAGTCCACCCCCAGGCTCTCCACGCTCACATGGTATGGATCCGTGCCATGGCTTTGGCGCAGGTTGGAGACCGGGGGCTGAAGCGACAGCAGGGCGCGATGCAGCGGCTCCTGACGGCTGTAGCGGCCCAGGTTGCGCAACAGCATGTCCGGTAGAGGATCGAATCGGGAAGGCATGCCGCAAACTCCTGGAAGGGTCACCCCTAAGAGCGATCCGATTGCAGGAACGCAAGGTACTTCGGATCCTCATCAGAAAAAAGCTGGTCGCCTTCCTGCATGTGGGCCTGGGCCAGCATGTGCCTGGCTTGCGCCAACTCCCCCAGTTCAAACAGCGACTGCCCCGCTCGCAGCAGGAGATAGGGGTTGCTGATGCCGTCCGGTCCGCTCATCGCGTCGAGGAAGGAAATCTTTGCCATCTTGAAGTCGCCGAGATCGAAGTAGGCTTCACCCAACGTACCGTTGAGCCAGGTCCAGGCCTCCCAATCTGGCTGGGGCTCAGGCAGCATGTCCAGCGCCTGGTGCAAGGGCTCGATCGCTGCCGAAGGCCGGCCGCTCTCCAGCGCTTCATTGGCTTTTTCCGAAAGCGCCGTGATTTTTTGATGGATGTCATCGGGCAACTGTGGGCCGTCGTCTTCCTCGAAATCGTCTTCTGCCATTACTTGGTCGCCTTCTTCATTTGGTCCAACGCGAACTTCAGGTACTTGGGATCTTCACCGACGTATCCTCTCCGGCCTCCCATTTCATAGGCTTTTATGAGTTCCTTGGCAGCCAACTGCTCTCGCCCTGATTCCAGATAGACCTTCCCAAGCATAATGTAAGGCTCAGGATCGTTCTCAAGTAGTTCGCATTTAAACAGCTCCCTTGCCCAAAATTCGGCTTGCAAATAATTCTTTTGAGCAAGATAAAAATTAAAAATATCTTTAATCAAACTCATGGAAGAACTCCAGAGATATTTAGACTCTGGATATAGGCCCCAGACCAAGAGCAACATTTTCTCGGCCTTTTGGCAATCATTTGACTTTATTGCTTGCTGGTACAGCCTCCCGTACTCTATCTCTTTTTGGCCTATCTCTGGCGGAAGTTCTTTTGCCGGCATCCAAAAATCTCCTTCAATTTAAAGGTTTTTCATATTTTATCCCCAATTTCGACCCCATCGACCCATTGATCGAGAGGTGATCGAGAGGTGATCGAGAACATAATTATCTGGATTTTTCATAAACGCTCTGACTTCAGGAGATCGAGCGCCATACTGGCGGCCTTCTTGATTCCACCAAGAAAACAGCATCCTTCGGAGAATGAGGCTAATCAATTTTTATATTAATTCTTGAACCATCCGGCATATCTTTGATTTGTAATGCAATAGAAGCCCGGTACTTCATTGCCTTAACAGAGTCCAAGGCATAAAGATTTTCCACCTCATACTCACCGCCTGTGACAAAAGGAATTTTCGGCAGCAATCTACTTCCCTGAGGAATTGGACCATGAACTTCTTGCCATTCATGTGCCAAAGAATGACCGGTATAAAAATCATAGTCACCCATAATCTCTGACGCCCAATCGTTCAATGAATCTGCAATCTCCTCCGTCTCCCCTGTCTCAGGGTCGAAGGTGGAAATTTTTTCATCCTTTATAAAAAATTGATTTCCAAAAACATCTTCGGCAAAAAAATACCCTAACGGATCCAAATCCTTGTAGTCACTCCGCCACAGATCACTGGAGTTCCAACGCTCAATGGAAAGGTCCTTGCAAGCCTCATCTGCACTGAAAAAATGTAGAGCACCTTCAAATCCATAACCACCGTTCATTTTCAACAACATGTAGTGCAGTTCTTCACCTATAGAACCTGCACAATTGCGAAATACTTGAACATCAGCCTTCAGCGCGGAGTCAGACGCAGGAGCGCATAAACTCAAGAGCTTATCGATTTCTTTCTTTGACATTACTTGACCTTTATCTTTACCTTTGTTCCATTGGGATATGGAGCACATTGATGCCCCATACAAGAGCCAGCCCCTCTATTATCACAGGAATCAATCAATTTGACATCTGCACCTTTGCCGCCTTCTTTGAACATAGCGGGAGGATACTCATCCCTATCTTTCGTAGGTTTTGTTTTAACTCCCTTAAGGGATGCCCGACGACGGGCTTTAGACCCCGGACGATCAATTGTTAGTTCATCGGGATGCCCTGCAGCGATTGCTTCTTTCACATGTTGAGCCGTCTCAGGATACTTTGAGCTGTCGATAACAATGCACGGCAATTGACAACCGCAACGCTTACGCTTTTTATTGAGCCCCGCCGGATCCACCCATTCCAACGGATTGGGTGCATATTCATAAAAATTCTCACTACCTTCCAGCCCAATTGGATCCTGGTGCACGAATCGCCCCGTCACTGGATCGTAGTACCGATGCCGGTTGTAGTGCAGCCCTGTCTCGCCATCGAAGTACTGCCCCTGGAACCGCAGCGGCTGCTGCACGAAGCTCAGCGCCTGTACGTCCCCCTTAGCCGCCAGCGCCAAAGGCCGCTCCGCCTGGGTGAACACCGCCGCGTCGTCCGTACCCGTGCGCATCACCTGCAGCGCCTGCGTCTGCCCCCACACCCGGTAGCTCGCTGCCCACACGATGCGGCCCTGCTCGTCCGTCAGCTCCTGCGGCGCGCCGATCTGGTCGCATTGGTAGTAGTAGGCGGCGAAATCCTTGGGTCGTGCCCCCTCTTTCTCTGCGGCCTCGCCCTTCCACTCCGACTCCAGCTTGGCCAGCGGCACGAAGCTGTCCGGCTCGTAGAGGTATTCCGACAGCCTGCTGCCGCGCAGTTCGCCCGCCAGCAGGTCCCCGTCGTAGAGGAAGGCCGTGCGCCCGAACGCGTCCCGCTTCTCGATGCGCCGGCCCAGCGCGTCGTAGCGGTAGTGGGTGACCTGCTCCGTGGCCGCAGGCTCCGCATGCCCTTGCGCTTCGGCGGGGCGGTCGCGGTAGCGCACGACGCGCGCCTCCACGATCTGGTGCTCCGGGCTGTAGCGGTAGTGCTGCACCGTGTGCCAGCCGATGCGCCGCTCGGTGACGTTGCCGTGCAGGTCGTAGGCGAAGCGCAGGTCCTGGTAGACCGCCAGGCGGTTGTGCGGCACAACATCACGCTGGCCCACGCCGCCGCTCGCCTGCGGCCCCGCGCCCCGGTTGGGGTTGAGCAGGTTGCCGGCCGGGTCGAACGCGAAGGTTTCGCGCTCGGTGGCCTGCTGTTTGCCGTCACCGCGCTGCGCCGCCAGGATGCGGCCCAGCGGGTCGTAGCGGTAGTGGCTGTCGCCGCGCAGCCCGTCGCGCGTGGCGATCAGGTTGCCGGTGGGGTCGTAGCGGTACTGCCGCGCGATGCGGTCGCCCGAAGGAAGCTGCGGCAATGCGGGCAGGCCCTGGTCCCGGTCCCGCAGGGCCTGTGGTGACGGCATGCCCGGCTGGCCCTGCAGCGCCTGCCGCCGGCCCACCTTGTGCGCCACCAGCCGGCCCATCGGGTCCCAGCCGTAGCGACTTTCCAGCGCGCCCTGCGTGCGCTCGATCTCCTGGTGCAGCGCGTCGCGCTCGATGTCCGAGAGCACATGCCCGTCCACGCGGATCTGGTGCAGGTGGCCCGAGCCGTAGTAGAGCCATTGCACGTGCCGGCCGCCGGGCATGCGGCTGTCCGTGCGGTTGCCCAGCGCGTCGTAGGCATGGCGCCAGGCGTAGCGGCCCAGGGTGCCGGCCCCGTCCGGTGCCAGGTGCTCCTGGACTTCCTCGACGAGGCGCGAGAGCGGGTCGTAGGCGAAATGCACGCGCGCATCGGCGTTGCCGGCCTGCAGCATGCGGCCCAGCAGGTCGTAGGCGAAGGTGGTGACATCGCGGCTGCCGGCCCCCTCCTCCACGCCATCGGGCCCCACGTGGGCCTTGGCGACGAGGCGGCCCACCGCGTCGCGGCGGAACACGGTGCGCTTCGGTAACGGCGCGGCGGGGTCGGGGTCGTACGGCGTGTCCGGGGGCAGCCGCGCGTCGCGCTCGTGCAGTTCGGCCAGCTCGCCCGCGGCGTTGTAGCGGTAGCGCTGGATGCGGCCGTCGAAGCCGATTTCCTCGATCAGGTTGTCCGCCGCGTCGTAGGTGAAGCGGGTGGTGTCGTCGTTCTCGTTCTGCAGCGCCACGAGGCGGCCCACGGCGTCGTGCTGGTAGCGCAGCGTGCCGCCGAGTGCGTCCTGGCGCAGCACGGGCTGGTCCAGCCCGTTATAGGCATAGCGCGTGGCGGCACCCTGCGGGTCGGTGTAGGCGGTGAGGTTGCCCTGCGCGTCGTAGTCGTAGCGGTGCTCCGAGCCGTCGGGCGCCACCACGTGGCGCAGCCGGCCCAGGGCGTCGTGGCGGTACCGGGTGGTCTGGCCCAGGGCGTCGGTGGCCGTGAGCAGGTTGCCGAGCGTGTCCCAGGTGTAGCGCGTGGTCTGGCCGGAGCAGTCGGTGTAGGCGATGAGCTGGCCGGCGTCGTCCCACAGCAGGCGGCGGGTCTTGCCGTGCGCGTCCTCGATGGCCACGGGCAGGCCGCGCGCGTCGTGGCGCCAGCGCGTGGCATGGCCCAGCGGATCGACGCGCTCGGCAAGGTTGCCGCGCTCGTCGTATTGCTGGCGCCAGACATGGCCCAGCGCATCGGTGATCTCCACCGGCAGGTCGAGGTGGCCGTAGGCGAGGCGCGTGGTGGCGCCGGCCGCGTCGGTCACGGTCAGCAGGTTGCCGCGCGTATCGAAGCGCCAGCGCGTGGCCCGGCCCAGCGCGTCGCGGGCCTCCTCGGGGTTGCCGGCGGCGTCCAGCCGCGTCTCGGTGCGCACGGGGCGGCCGTCGGGGCCGGGTTCGGTGATGGCGACGACTTCGTGCGCCGCGTTGTATTCGTAGCTGCTGCGCCGGCCCAGCGCGTCGGTCACGTGGGTAGTGCGCCGGCCCAGGTCGTACTCGAAGCGCGTGTCCAGCAGGCCGGGCGTGTCCGTCCAGGTGCGCACGACGCGCCCGCCTGCATCGTGGCGGCTCCATTGCTGGTGGTGGGTGAAGCCGTTGCGGGTGGCATAGGCCACCATCAGGTGGTGGCGGTAGCGGTAGCGCGCGGTGCCGCCCAGGGCATCGGCGGCCTCGGCCAGGTTGGCGCGCAGGTCGCCGGCCTCGTTGCCCTCGGTGCCATAGGCGTAGCGCGCGAGCACGCCGCCCGCGTGCTGCACGCCATCGAGCGTGCGCGGCTCCAGGTGGATGGCCTGCAGCAGCCGGTCCGGCGCGCCCTCTTCGCCACTCCATTCGAAGCGCAGTTGCCGGCCGGCGCTGTCCGTCAGGCCCAGGGGCCGCGGCGCGCAGCCGTCGGCGCCGGTGGCGTCGTACGCGGGGTAGTGCAGCGTGACGGCGTTGCCGTTGCGGTCGGCCATGCGCGCCAGCGGCAGGCGCCACTGGCCGGGCACGGGGGCCGGGAATTCATGGCGCAGGCCGTCGGTGGCTTCGATGCTCCAGCCGCCGCCCTCGTGGTGCCGTACGGTGATCTTCTCGCGCGCATCGAAGTGGCTGGCGCCGCGCGGCAGCACGGGCAGCCGCACGAGGCGGCCGCGCGCGTCGTAGTAATGCACGGCGTCGTAGGTCAGCGCCAGTTCGATGGACAGCGGCGTGCTCCAGCCCCAGCCGAGCCATCCCGGGCGCCGGTCGCTGGATCGGTAGAAGCGGCGCCATGCGAGCGGCAGCGGGCCGGGCAGCTCGAAGTCGGTGTCGGCGAGGATCTTCGCACCTGTGGCGAAGATGACGGGGTGGCAGGTGCCCAGTTCGCATCCGGCATTCGGCGCGAAGCCCTTGCGGGCATCGTCCATGATGCTGGCCGTCGTGTTGGGATTGGTGCGGTTGTCATGCCCGGTGGCCACCGGGCCGGGACGCGAGCGAGCGCGCTTGGCGATCTTGCCGACCACGAATTGCGTCGTGATCATCGCCACCTCGTCGGCGATGATCTGCGCGATCTCGTCGAGCTTGGCGTCGGTCATCGGCGGAGTCAGCAATTCCTGCACCTTCTGCGCCAACGCGTCGATCTGGCCTGCCGCCTGGGCCATCGCGGCGCCATTCATCAGCACATTCAACCCGGGGATGAGCTTGCCGATCACCTTGAGGGCCGGGCCGATAAGCGCACTGGGGTCGGTCAGGCTCTCGCCCAGGGCGGCGAACTCGGCCTCGAAAGCGCCGGGGAGCTTTTCGATGACTTTCAGGGCCAGCTTGTCGTAGGGCTCCGGCAGCAGCGCCATCGCGAGGCGCCCACGCCAGCCCGGGTCGATCACCAGCGAATTGCTCTTGGTGGTGTCGAACGAGCGCACGCTGCCGCGGCTCTCGAACTTGGTGTCGCTGCTGTAGCTGGTGGGCTCGGCCGCGCCGCCCACCACGGTGGACCTGACGCCCGCGATGCCGCCCAGGCGGTCGGGCGTGGCGGGGATGGATTCGAAGCGGCTGCCGGCAATGGCGACGGGCTGGCCGTCGATCTTCAGGGTGGCGGTGCCATTCTTGAGGCCCGGCCCGTGCGCCATGTTCAGGATCGGCACGGGCGGCCCGTTGGGCTTGGGAAACACGGGGTTCACCGGGCCCGGGATCATCGCCGGGCTGCGGCCTTCGTGGATCGCTCTGCGGTCGTTGACGAACGTGGCCATGGCTCTGCTCAGGAGGGAATCGGAAGGGCACCGCGGCCGGCGCCCGCCGCCGGGCGCGCGGGCCGCGCATGGTCCCAGGTGGCGACCCAGGCGGCGGTGCGCGTGGACAGGCCGGTGACGGCCTGCAGGCCCGCATGGCCCGCGAGGCGCGCTGGCATGACGGGGTGCGAGAGCGCCTGGCGCATTTCATGGAAGAGCGAGAGCATGAGGGGCACCCACGCGGCGCCGACCTCGCCCAGGAAGGCTGCTGGATCGCGCGCGGGAGCGAGCCCGCCGTCCGCGGCGAAGGCGGCCGACAGGCTGGCCCGTTCGGCCCCGCGCCATGGGGAGCCGTCCATGTCCGACCAGTAGGAATGCAGCGCATCGGCGGGCATGCGCGCGGTCTGCAGCGCGGCGCGCGCGGCCTGGATCAGGGCGCGGCCGTCCAGCAGCGATGCCTCGCCCACGCGCGGGGCGGCTTCCTCGCCGAAGGCCGGCGGATAGACGGTGGCGAATTCCCCGGCCACGGGCGAGCGCGACAGGCGCACGAAGGCGGCGGCCTCGGAGGCGACGAAGCCTTCGCAGTGGCCGGCCACCTGCACCCAGCGGCGCTGGTACAGCAGCTCCACCACGGCCGGGTCGGCGAGGCTGTCCACGCCGCCCACGAGCACTTCGGGCACGTCGGGGTGCGCCTGCATGAAGCGGTAGGCGCCAGACAGCGCATCGGCGCCGCCCACCGCGCCGCCCGCATACAGGGTCAGGGGCAGGAATTCAGGGGCGAGATCCAGGGCGCGCGGCAGTTCCAGCGCGAAGCGGTCGGCATCGATGCCGCCGGGCCGTTCCGCCCAGGGCTCGGGCAGGGCCACGAACAGCGGTATCGGCCGCTGCAGGGGCCAGCCCGTGGCGGGCGGCGGCCCGGAGCGCAGGGCCTCGTGCAGCGCCGGGGCGGCCAGGCGCACGAGGCGCTCCGTGCCGGTGGAGGAAGGGTCGATGCCGGGCACGCGCGAGACGGTGGCGCGGTGGTTGGCCTGGCCGGCGATGGCCTGCCGGGTGAAGGCGGACAGGCCCGCGGCGAGGCTGGAGGCGGTCTGCCAGGCGCGGGTGCCGACGGGGGTGCAGGCGCCGGTGGCGGCGATGGAAAGAGGCGTCATGGCTGGGGCTGTGCGGCGCCGAAGGCCGCCCGTTCCAGGACCGAGGCCGTGGCCGCGGCCAGGCCCTGCACGGGCATCAGGTCGTCGGCTTCGATCCAGAGCGCGCCGGCAAGGCGCGATGCGTGTTCGAGATGGAGCAGGTGGCGCAGGGGCGCGCCGACCAGGGCGGTGGACTCTTCCAGCACGACCTGGCTGCGGGCGCGGCCCAGGCGCAGCGCCGGCCCTTCCAGCGGCAGCGCAGCCAGTGCCGCATCCGCAGCGGAAGCCCGCTCCGGCGCGGGCCGCGCGAGGTCGAAGAGCCCGTCGGCCGGCGTGCCCGCGAGCAGCGCCACGGCATCGGCCAGCGTGCGGCAGGCCTCCTCCTCGTCCCACGGTGCATGGGCGGCGAGGTGGCGCAGCAGCGGCACGTCGCCGACCAGGGCAGCGGCCTGGCACTGGAAGGCCCAGGGCATGTCCGGATGGCGGCCCTCCCGCAGGGCGACCGCGAGTTCGTAGCCCTCGCGTGCGGCCAGCAGCGCCAGCGCGGCAGGCGAGCGGGGGTTGCGCGCCAGCACGGCGCGCGCGGCCGGAGTCTCGTGCGGGCTGCCCATGAGCGCCAGCGCCGCCAGCGCGGCCTCGGCGTCGTCGCCCTGCTCCACGGCAGCCAGGGCCCGGGCCTCGTCGCCGCGGCCGGTGCAGCGCCACGCGCAGAGCACGGCCATGCCGCCGGACAGGGACGCGGCCCAGGGAGCGACCGCTTCCGCGAAGGCATCCGACACCGCGGGCCGAGCAATCGCCAGGCGCAGCAGCAGGCGGCCGAGCGGGGTGCGCTCCGCGCCCTGCTGCCCGGCCGGCAGCGCCACCCGGGGAGCCAGGTAGTCGCCCACCGTGCCATCGAAGGCGAAGCGCAGGGCGTTGCAGACCGCGCCCGGCTGGGCCTGCAGGTACTCGCCGCCCAGGTGCGCCAGTTCGGCGCCCGCGCGGCCGAGTTGCAGCTGCAGCACTTCCAGGCAGGCGAGCGCGAAGATGCGCGACGGCTCGTGCAGGGTTTCGTCGCCCGCGGCGGCGATGGCCTCACGGCAGGCGGGCAGCACCTCGGGGGCGTGCGCCAGGTGCTGTTTCAGCCCGGCCAGCGCCTGAACGATGGCGTCGTCGAACACGGCGATGGCCGGCGGCCGGGCCGCGGAGCGCGGCAGCAGGTGGCTGCGGCGCCAGTACTGGGTGACCAGCGACCGCGCCATGCGCGCGGGCGGATCGGTCCAGACCGGCAGGTCGGTGGCCCGGGGCACGGGCAGTTCGATGACGTTCATGCAAAAGGGGGCGCCGCAGGCCGCGGCGCGCGTGGAATCAAAGACAATTCCGGGCAGGAGGACCCCACCCGATGCTGGACAACCTGACGCCCTTCGCCGCGGAGCTGCTGCCGGGCCACCGGCCGGACGGTAGCGCGTGCCGGACGCTGGTCATCAAGGCCACGCTGGATTTCGCGGGCAGGCCCGTCGCCCAGGGCAGCGCGCTGCCGATCTACCGCGGCGACGCGTTTTTCGGGGAGGACGGGCTGCAGGGCACCATGCGGCACGAGGCCGACCTGGCCCCGTTCAAGCCGCGGGTGGACGTGGTTTTCAACGGCTTCGCCCATGCACCCGGAGGCCGTCCGGCGGAGCGGTTCGACGCGGGCCTGTCCATCGGCGCGGAAACCCGTACGCTGCGCGTCCACGGCCGGCGCGTGTGGCGCCGGCGCATGGGGCTGTTCCCCGTGGCGGAGGCCTGCGAGCCGGCGCTGCGCGTGCCGCTGGTGTACGGCCTCGCCTTCGGCGGGCAGGACGCGGAAGACCCGGCGGCCTTCCATGCCGGCAACCCATCGGGCACCGGTTTCAGCGCCGGGGTGCCGCGGGACGGCGCGCCGCTGCACCAGATCGAGTGGGCCGATGCGCCCGTGCGCCTGCCTTCCGGCAATGACCCGCCCGCGGGTTTCGGCTGCATCGGACGCACGTGGCTGCCCCGACGCGCCCTGTGGGGCAGCTATGCCCCGCAGGAACTGCAGCAGGCGCCCGGCCTCGTGGCACGCATGCCCGCCACCTTCGACCCGGCGGCCTGGAATTGCGCCCACCCGCGCATGCAGTTCGCGCCGGGCCAGGTCCGGCCGGGCACGCGCATCCGCTGGCAGCACCTGTGCGCCCGGGGCGAGGGGGAAACCGCCGTGCCGGACCTGCAGCCGGCCGTGTCCTGGGCGGTGCGGGGCGAGCGTGGCACCGTCCGCCCCGCGTTCGACACCCTCGTGCTGGAGCCCGAGCACGGCCACATGGTGATGGTCTGGCGGCACACGTTCGACAGGGAAGCCGCCCGGTACCTGGAAAGCCTGCAGGTGCATCTCTGACGGGCGCTCAGTTGATGCGGACCTCGGCCGCATCGATATCCACGAGGTCGCGCGCGTCGTGCTCGATCTTCAGGGCCACGAGCCGCGCGAGCCCCTGCCCCGTCAGGCGCAGGGACGCCTCGCCGCACGACAGCACCACGGCGTCCTGCGACTGCAGGCGGATGGCTCGCTGGTTCCAAGGTACCGCGGGCGAAGGAGCCAGCACCGCGGTGATGACCGCTTCGCCGCCGGAACGCACCGCCAGCAGCACCTCGTCGCCGGGCACCAGTTCCGGCAGGAGCACGCCCACGGAGGCGCTGGCAGCCATGTCCGCCCCTGCACCGGGGCACTCCACGGCATAGCGGTCCGGGGCCAGGGCCTGCGTCACGTGGCCGGTGCGCAGCACCGGGGCGGCGCCCGCGTCGGCGCGGTCCGCGGTGGCGGCATCCGCCGGAGTGGGTGCAGCATGTGCGTAGGCCATGGAAACCCTCCTCTTCTTTCTGATCTCAAGCGGGATTGACGTGGCTGTCCGGCGACGAGACCGTCACCTTCGAGCTGCCCGCGATGGAAATCGTCTGTCCGTTGATCTGCACCGTGCCGTCGCTGGTCATGCGCAGCACGGCCTTGCCGCACTGGATCTCGATCGCATCGCCGACCGTGACGGACATTTCCTTGCCCACGCTCAGGGTGCGCACTTCGCCCACGGTGGTGGCCGAGTTCTTGCCCACGTTCTCCGTGTAGTTGTCGGAGGTCTCGTCCGTGCGGTCCGCGCCGACCTTCGTGGTCTGGCTCTGCCCCACGGTGACGGACCGGTTCATGAGCACGTTGGTGGACTGGTTGAGCCCCACGTTCACCACCATGGCCGCGCCCACGTTCACGTTGTAGGCCGCGCCGATGTTCACCATCTTCGCCAGGCCCACGTTCTGCAGGTAGGCCAGGCCGATGGTCTCGGTCTTGAAGCTGCCGACCTTGATGGACCAGTTGTTGCCGATCTTGTCCTTCTCGTTGCGGCCGATGGTCTTGCTGCGGTTCTTGCCGATGGAGACCGTCTCGTCGATGCCAACATCTTCTTTTCGGTTGTCGCCGATGCTGATCGTCTCGTCGTGGTCCACCCGCTCCGTGCGATTGTTGTGCACCGTGATCTTCTCGTCGCGGTCCACGGTCTCGGTGCGGTCCCGGTGGATGGTGTTCGTCTCGTCCCGGTCGATGGTCTTGCGCCGGTCCTGCCCCACCCAGTGGTCCTCGTCGTTCTCCACCTCGATGAGCTGGTCCTTCTGCGCATGCAGCCACACCTGCTCCGCGCCCTTCTTGTCCTCGAAGCGGATCGCGTTCGCGTCGCCCGCGCCGTTCTTCATCCCGTCGCCGAACGCCCCGCCCTTGCTCGACTTCGTCTTGATGCCCGACTGCGTGGCATTGCCCGGCAAGGCCCAGGGCGGCATGTTCGCCGCGTTGTAGACGCTGCCCGTGACGATGGGGTAGTCCGGGTCGCCGTTCAGGAAGTCCACGATGACCTCCTGGCCGATGCGCGGGATCGAGATCGCCCCGAACCCAGAGCCCGCCCAACTGGTCGCCACCCGCATCCAGCAACTGGAGTTCTCGTCCATCGCACCCAGCCGGTCCCAGTGGAACTGCACCTTGATGCGGCCGTATTCGTCCGTCCAGATTTCCTCGCCGGCCGGGCCCACCACGACGGCGGTCTGCGGGCCTGTCGTGCGTGGCTTCGGGGTTGTTCTCGCGGGGGTGTAGGGCAGGCTCGTGGGCTGGGCCGTGAGGCTGAACTTCTGGAACGACCCCTGCTCTTCGTTGTGCTTGAGCGATTCCCCAGGCTTGGCACTGTTGAAGGATGAGCTTCGCGGGTTCTCGTGCAGGTGGTAGGTGACGCCGGTGATGAGGTACTGGCGGTTCTGGTCGCCCCGCGGGTAGTTCTCCAGCGTGAAGGTGTAGCCCGTCGCGAGGCTGCGGTGGCGCGATTCCCCCCGGACGGTGCTGTGGCCCGTCAGGCCCTCCTGCAGGCGCACGCGGGCATATTGCTCGCCGTCGCCGTGCTGCACGTAGCCGCCCGGCCATTCGTAGATCTCGTACGCATCGTGCGCATGCCCTGGCGGCTGCTGGCGCATGTTGGAAAGATCCGACCTCGGCTTCTTGAAGTCGTAGTCGTCGTTGTAGTACCGGCCCGGCTTGATCTCCTCGCCCAGCGTCCAGGCGTGGATGTTCTCGCGGTCCGCCACGGCGGACTTCTCGGGCGGGTAGAACGGGATCACGGCCGCGCCCGGCAAGGGCTCGTGGCCGGCCACGATGTCGTCGGCGATCACCAGGGTGTGCTGGCCGCTCGCGTGCTGGAAATAGTAGTACGCGCCTTCATGCTCCAAGAGGCGCGAGACGAAGTCGAAGTCGCTTTCGCCATACTGCACGCAGTAGTCCCAGGCGCGGTAGGCGCGCGTGAGCTTGAGTTGCATCGGGTAGCCGTAGCGGCCCAGCACCTCCTGCACGATCTGCGGGACGGTCTTGAACTGGAAGATGCGGAAGTCCTGCCGCCGCGTGGCCACCCACAGCCAGGGCTGCAGGCGCAGGTGGTACGAATAGAGCCGATGGTCCTGCCCCTGCATGCCGAAGCGCGTGACCAGGCCGTCCAGGTACCGCTTGCCGCCGCCTTCGGTCTCGATCTCCACCGTCGCCGTCTTGCCCAGCAGCGCCTTGGGATCGATGTCGCGCCCCTCCGAGAGCAGGTCGATGTCGAAGGAGAAAAGCTGGCTCAGCTCCTCGCTGCCCCGCAACTGCCGGAACTGCAGCTGCTCTCCCAGGGGCGTCTGGATGGTGACGCGGCGTGTCATCTTGGTTACGAGGGACACGGCCGGACCGCGTCCAAGGGTTAGAGACGGTCGCGATGATAGGTTGAGCGTTTATGGATTGGATAGCTTTTTGAAATTGTAATTTTGTATCGAAAAGTTATATGACAGCCTGCCTCTGCAGTGTTCAATCGGGCTGCTCCGAAGCCACCGAGCCGTAGCGGACGAGGAAATCCTGGGCGGGCATGGGCCGCGCGAACAGGTAGCCCTGGTAGAGGTCGCAGCCGTGCCGGTCCAGGAAATCGCGCTGCTCCTGGGTTTCCACGCCTTCGGCGATGACCTCGAGGTCAAGGTTGCGGGCCATGCCGATGATGGTCTGCACGATCACGTCGTCCGTGGGCCGCTTGCCCAGGTTGCGCACGAAAGACTGGTCGATCTTCAACTGGTGCAGCGGCAGGCGGGTCAGGTAGGCCAGCGACGAGTAGCCCGTGCCGAAGTCGTCCACCGAGAAGCGCACGCCCTTGGTGCGCAACAGGTGCATCTTGGCGACGGAATCGTCCACGTTGTCGAGCACCAGGGATTCCGTCAGCTCCAGCTCCAGCAGGTGGGGTTTCACGCCCGCATGCTGCAGGGCCTCGACCACGCTGGTGACGAAGTCCGGATGGCGGAACTGCCGTGCGCTGACGTTTACCGCGATGTGCAGGCCCGCGAGCCGGGGGTCGCCGCTCCAGGCCGCGAGCTGCGCGCAGGCAGTACGCAGCACCCACTGGCCGATCGGCACGATGAGTTCGCTCTCCTCGGCCACGGCGATGAACTCGCCCGGGGCGATCAGGCCCCGCTCGGGATGCTTCCAGCGCAGCAGCCCCTCCGCCCCGATCACCTCTCCCGCGCGAGAGAACTGGGGCTGGTAATACAGCACGAACTCCTGCGCGGCGATGGCGGCCTGCAGGTCGGATTCGAGCCGCGCGCGCTGGCTGATGACGACCTGCATCTGCGGATCGAAGAAGCACAGCGCATTGCCGCGCTGCGCCTTGACCTGGTACATGGCGATGTCCGCCTGCTTGAGCAGGTCGGCCGCGGTCTGGCGCTGGTCGCCGAAGATGGCGGCGCCGACGCTGCAGGTGTTCTGGTGCATCTGCTGCTGCAGGTGGTAGGGCTGGGCCACGGCATGCAGGATCTTCTCGCCGATGCGCCGCGCGATCGTTGCGGCTTCCTGCCGGTCGTGGGAGAGATCGCTCATCATCACCACGAACTCGTCGCCGCCCAGGCGCGCCACGGTGTCCGCAGGGCGCGCGCAGACCCGCAGCCGCAGCGCCACCTGCTGCAGCAGCAGGTCGCCCATCTCGTGGCCCTGCGTGTCGTTGAGGGTCTTGAACTGGTCCAGGTCCAGGAAGAGCAGCGCGCCGAACTGGTGCGACCGCTGCGCGGTGGCCAGGGCCTGGTGCAGCCGGTCGAGCAGCAGCCGCCGGTTGGGCAACCCGGTGAGCGGATCGTAGAAGGCGAGGTTCTCGATCTCCGCGCTGGCCCGGCGCATGTCCGTCACGTCGTGGTAGGTGATCATGAGCCCGCCCTCGGGCGTGGCGCGCTCGGTGATCTGGATGAAATGGCCGTTGGGCAGCATCTGCTCGTGCGTGCCCCGGGTCTCGCGCTGCAGCAGCAGCCGCTGCTCGACCCACTCGCGGCGCATGGCCTCGTCGGCGTCGGGCAGGTAGTAGCGGGACGTGGCTTCCAGCACGGAGCGGAACGGCAGGCCCACTTCCATCATGGCGCGCAGCCACGGAAAGATTTCCTCGTACCGCTGGTTCCACTGCAGGACGCGGTGGCCGGAATCCAGCAGCACGAAGCCGCTGACCATGGAGCCCAGGGCCTGCTCCAGCGTGGATTTGGAGCGTGCGAGGTCGTTGCGCGCACGGCTGATGCGGCGCAGGTAGGCCATGGCGAAACCGCCCGCCGCCAGCGCGGTGGCGATCAGCAGGGCCGCGACCGCGGCGATGGCATTGCGCTCGGAGCGCCAGCTGGCCAGCGCCGATGCCTCGGGCAGGCTCGCCGTGATCCAGAGGCCCGGGTAGAGGATGGGGCGGGCGACCACCAGGGCGGGCACCCCGGTCAGGCGCGCCGGCTGGTCCCAGGTGCTGAAGGCCGGGGCGTCGTCGCCCAGCGAAGGCACGCGCGCCCGGCTGCGCGCCTCGCCGCGGCCGGAGGTGCCGATGATCAGCTCGCCCCGGCCGCGCTCCAGGGTGACCTCCAGCCCTGGGATGTCCGCCCCCTGGGCCAGCACCGCGGCGAGCATGCTCACGGGCACCTGCAGCACCGCCAGCAGGCGCTCCCCGCTCGGGGAGCGGATGGGCCGCGCCGCATACAGGATGCGCTCGGAACTGGCGAAGCTGACCGTGGGGGCGCTCAGCACCAGGGTGGGCATGCCCTGGGACATCGCCTCGTCGAAGAAGCCCGCCGGAAGCTCCTGGAGCACGCGCGAGCCCATGGCATCCGACGCGGCCACCACGTTGCGCCGCGGGTCGATCAGCACGACCGAACGCACGAGGATGTTCTGCCGGGAGGCGCTTCGCAGCAGCTTGCCGATGAACTCCGGATCGGTGCGGGGCATGCGCTCGCTCCACAGCTCGATCATGTCGTCGGTACTGGCCAGCAGGACGTCCAGGCCCAGCAGCGCGCGGTTCAGGGCCGCCTCGGCGCCCGCGGCGAAGCGTGCCACCTGCGTATCGCTCTCGGCCACGGCCACGTGCCGCGCGTTCACGATCAGCCCCGCGGCAGCCCCCGCGATACCGAGCACGAGCGCCGCGACCGCCGCGGACACGGCCCATTGCAGGCGGACCGACAGCGACGCCATCAGGGGGTCTCCGGCACGGGAATGCCGCGCGCCCGGCCCACGGTGCGGCGCCAGACGGCAGCGCAGCCATCGCCGCAGCGGCGCAGCCAGCTGGGCAGCACGGATTCGGAGAGCAGGCGCCGGCGCCGGGCGTCATCCTCTGGCGACAGGGGCACCACGACCATGGAGCCTTTCTCGCCATTGACGCAGGCGGGTGCGCCGCTGTTGCAGGCCACGCCCTCTTCCGTCTCGGCCTCCGCATCGCGCCAGACGGCATCTTCCAGCCGGGGCAGCTCGCGCAGCAGCAGCGCCCGCAGCTCGGGGGGCATGGCGGCCCATGCCTCGTCATTGGCGCCGAAGAAGGACAGCCCCCAGGTGATGGGCAGGGTGTGCAGGTAGCGGGTCATGCGGTGCAGGCCGAGCGTGTTGCCCGACATCGTCCCGGTGATGGCGCATTCGCTGTCGCCCGCCTGCAGGCTGGGCACGATCTGGCTGAAGCCCGTATAGACGGCCACGCCGCCCAGCGAGGCGATGAAGTCCGCCTGCGCCGCGGACGAGACGCGCACGCGCCGTCCCTTGAGGTCCGCCAGCCCCGACAGGGCGCTCTTGCAGAACAGCACCTGCGCGGGATACACGTACACCGCCAGCATCTCGAAATGGTGGTGCCTGCGCAGTTCGTCCTGCAGGTACGGCCGGAAGGCCTGCACGGACGCCCGCAGGTCCGCCAGGGTGGGATTGAGCGCCGGGAGGTCGGCCGCGGTGTACTGCGGATACTGGGCGGTGAGCGAGCTCATCAACACCGTGCCCAGCGGCACCACACCCAGTTCGATCAGGCGCAGCATCTCGATGCCGGGCACGCCCGCGCGGTCGAAGGGGACGATGGAGGCGGTGAAGCGCCCGCCGCTCAGGCGCGGAAGGTCCCTGGTCCAGAACGGCGCCTCGCGCCGGGAATACTGCGACAGGGCCCCGAGGTTGCCGACGATGCGCAGCCGGTAGGGCGCCGCCCCGCCCGGCGCGGAGGCCGACGGCGCCGGCGGGGACGCTGGCAGGGCCGGCTCGGCGGGTGCGGCGCCCGCCGGCACTGCGGCCAGAGCGAGCGCGCAGGCCAGCGCCGCCCGCCGCACGGACGCGGCAGCAGGCAAGGCACGGATCAGGTGGCAACGGACGAATCTGCCGGTGCAGGGCGCGCGAAGGTTCGCTGCCAAATAGGTGTCCTCCCAGTAGCACCGGTTTTTTACCATTTTGGATGCCTTTGACAAATGGCGGGAAATGCTCTCCACCCCTCCTCAGAGAGCACGCGGCGTCATAGATTCCACCTGGCAGGATGGTGGGCGACGAATTCTCCCGTTTCCTGGTCGAAATCCCAGCGGGTCAGCTGCCGGCCCTCAGGGCCGGTCTCCAAAGTCAGCAGGCTGTTGGGTGCCTGCGCCCGCAGCCGCACCGACACGGCCGTTCCGGCCTGCGCGGCCCGCAGCCCCGGCAGTGCCTCGACCAGGCCGGGCTCGTGGGCGTGCCCGGACAGCAGCAGTTCGGCACCCGCGGCCCGCCAGCGCGCCAGCGCCTCGGCCGCGCGGTGCGGGCGGTGGTCGGCATCGCCCGGATGCCGAGCCACCAGGGGATGGTGCGTGGCGAGGATGCGCCAGCGGCCGGGCGGCGCGGCCGCCAGCCTCTGTGCCGCCCTGTCGATCTGCTCCGGCGAGAGGCTTCCCCGGCGGTGGCGCCAGGCCCGCGTGGTATCGACCCCCACCACGAAGAACCCGCCGGCATCGCACACGGGCTCCCGGTCGTCCCCCCACCAGCGGGCATAGCGCCGGTAGGCCCCACCGAGCCGCTCCCACCAGGCGAACAGGGGCAGGTCGTGGTTGCCGGGCATGACCAGCGTGTGGCGGACAGGCAACGCGGAGATGAATGCATGGGCGGCCTCGAACTGCGGGACCGTCGCGCGCTGGGTGAGATCGCCCGACACCACCACCACGGATACAGGCAGTGCGCGCGCGAGCGCCTGCACCGCCGCGCAGGCACGCGGATCGTGGGCGCCGAAGTGCAGATCGGACAGGTGCATCAATACGCTCATGGCCGCCTGCCCGGGTTCCGGTGCCTCAGGCCGCCGCCGCGGCCATGCCCGGCACCACGCCCGGCAAAGGGCTTGGCGCCGGTGCGTCGTTGCCGGCGTCGGCTGGCTCCGCCACCGGTTCAGGATCGGTGGTGACGGCGGCGCGCCCGCCCGCGCCCTCTGCCTCTTCATCCTTGGCGGTCGCCGTGGGCGCCACGAGCCACAGCGGCCGGTCTTCCACGCGGAAGCGCAGCGGCGGCGACATCCAGGCCCGCTCCCCGTCGAACGCCACCTTGACCTGGGCGGGGCGCCAGCTGGCCGGCTCCACCACCATCTCGGAACAGGCCAGGCTGATGACGGCATCGTCGCGGTCCAGGTGGCCGATGGCGGCATGCCACACCGTGCGGGCCGTGGCCCACCGGCCCTGCGGCTTGAGCAGCAGCACCGCGAGGTGGTCCCCCTCGGCGACGTCGCGCGCCTGGGGAATGCCCAGCCGCTCCAGTTGCAGCGGGTTGTTGCCCACGAACAGCGTGGAGGCGAAGAACTCTTCCTGCACCAGGGTGTCCGCGCCGCGGTGGGCACGCAGCGATACCCGCCAGCGCCGCGCCGAAGACGGCCGCAGGAAGCTCCACACGGCCGAGACGATCGCCACCCAGCGGGAGCGGCCGAAGCGCCGCGACGCCATTTCCCGCTGCTCGAGCAGGCGCGGATACAGGCCGACCGCGGCGTTCACGAGGAACATGCTGTCGTTCACATAGCCCACGCGCACCGGCCGCTCGTCGCCGTCGTGCAGCGCCTGCAGGATGTCTTGCGCCGCCTGGGCCAGATCCAGCGACAGGCTCTGCTCGCGTGCGAAGTAATTGAAGGTGCCCGCGGGAATGACGCCCATGCGGACGCCATGCCGCCACGCCGCCGCGGCCACGGCATTGATGGTGCCGTCGCCGCCGCAGGCCACGACGATGCCGCCCGAGGCCAGGGCGGCCCGCGCCGCCTCGTCCGCCGCCTGCACGATGCCGGCCCGCACCGCGGGCACGTGCCACTGCACCGCATGGCGGCGCAGCGGCTCCAGGGATTCCAGCCGGCCCCGCAACTGGCCATGGTCCGCGCCCGGCCGGTGCGGTACCACCAGATGCACGGGGCCGGGCCCGGACACGGCGGAAGAGGAGGTCGGGACGGAAGGTGGCATGGTGCTGTGGACGGGAAGGCGCAGCACGAGGCCGCGGGACAGGAAAGGTGCTCCGGCCGGACGGCCCCGGCACCCGACCCGATTGTCCGGGCCGCGTGCCGCCTGCCCGCATCGGATGCCAGAGGCAGCGGCTGTCGGCGCCGGCCGACAGAGGGTATCTCCGCCTTCCGGGAATCTCCAGCGCGGCGGCAGGTCATGGCCGCGCGCGCGGCCCCGGGCATGTCACCATCGGTGGCTCCGATGCAACGCCACAGGCTTTTTTTTCCGACCGATGCACCAGCCCTCCGCACACCGCCCCACGCTCCGCGCGGCCCTCCTGGCGCCCGCCCCACAGCGCTCCCACGCACACCAGGCCGCCACCGGCCGCCTTCACCATCCGGGCTGTTGTACCGAAGGAGGCCGGCCATGAGCGCCCCGCAGGCCTGGGCCGCCTGGGCGGGAGCGCATCCGCTGGCCTTCTGGGGCGCGGGCCTGTCGTTCGTACTGGTGGCCACGCTGCTGGCACGGGGTGCCGCGCTGGCGGCCGCGCCGCACTGCGCGCCCTGGGCCGGGCGCTGGTCGGCGCCTCCGCACGCCATGGCCCGTCTCTGGGCGGCGCTGGCCGCCTCCGCGCTGATGGTCTGGGGCTGCGCCGAGTTGCTGGGGTTCCTGGCAAGCGAGTGGTCTGTCCCCACCGCCTGGGCGGCACGGATGGACGAGACACTGGCCGGGACCCTGCGCGCACGGGCGGGCCTGCCCACCCTCACCCTGTTCGCACGCCTGACGCATGCGGGCGACACCCAGGTGCTGGCCGCCCTGGCCGCACTGGTGGGCATCGCGCTCTGGTGGCGCCGCCACCGCCTGCTGGCGGCCTGCTGGGCCGCGGCCCTGGCGGGCAATGGCCTGCTCACCCGCGGGTTCAAGCACGCTTTCGAACGGGTGCGGCCGGAGCACACGCACGGCGTCTCGGCGGCCGAAGGCTACAGCTTCCCGAGCGGGCACAGCAGCAGTTCGATGGTGGCCTACGGCATGCTGGCCTATCTGGCGGTACGCCTGCTGCCGGCGCGCTGGCACCTCCCCGCCCTGCTCGCCGCCGCCGCGGTGGTGTTCACGGTCGGCTGGAGCCGGGTGGTGCTGCAGGTGCATTACGCGAGCGACGTGCTCGCAGGCTGGATCACCGGAGGCACGTGGCTGGCCTGCTGCGTGCTGGTGGCGAACGGCGCGGGCCACTGGCACCGCAGCCGCAGCGCCCCGGCAGCCTGAATCAGTGCGCGGGCGGCCCGGACGCGCGGCGCTCCGCGGCCAGCGATGCAGCGAACACGACCAGGCCGGCGACGGCGAGCAGGGCACCCACCCAGCCGGTGGATGTCCACCCCAGGCCTGCCGTGATGGCCACGCCGCCGAGCCAGGCACCGAGCGCGTTCGCGCAGTTGAAGGCCGAATGGTTGAGTGCGGCGGCGAGGGTCTGCGCATCGCCGGCCACGTCCATCAGCCGGATCTGCAGCGCCGGCCCGATGGCGACGATGGTGCCGATGAGGAAGGTCGCCAGCGCCGCGGTCACCACATGCTGGGCTGCGAACACGAAGGCCCCCAGCACCACCAGCGACCAGACCAGCAGCCCGCCGATGGTGCGCATCAGGGCACGGTCCGCCAGCCGGGCGCCCACGAGGTTGCCGGCCACCATGCCCGCGCCGAAAAGCGCCAGCACGAAGGGCACGCCGCCGACGGGCAGGCCCGCCACTTCGGTGAGCGTGGGCTTGATATAGCTGAAGACCGCGAACATGCCCCCGAAACCGATCGCGCCGATGCCCAGGGTCAGCCAGACCTGCTTGCGCCGCAGCGCGCCGAGCTCGCGCCAGGGGCTCGCGGCCGCGTCGGGCGGCATGTAGGGCACGCCCCGGCGCACCATCGCCATCGCCAGCACCGCGATCATCCCGACGAACACGAAGGCCGCACGCCAGCCGAAATGCTGGCCCAGCGCGGCCGCGATGGGTACGCCCGCGAGCGTGGCCCCCGTCAGGCCCAGCATCACGAGGCCCACCGCGCTCGCGCGCCGGCCCGGCGGTGCGAGCGATGCGGCCACCAGCGCGGCCACCCCGAAATAGGTGCCGTGCGGCAGGCCGGTGACGAAGCGCAGCAGGTTCAGCGACAGGTAGCCCGGTGCCATCGCGGAGGCGAAATTGCCCAGCGCGTAGACGGCCATCAGCGCGATGAGCAGTGCGCGCCGGCCCCAGCGCGCCGCGAGCACGGCCAGCACGGGTGCGCCGATCACCACGCCCAGGGCATAGGCACTGATGACATGCCCGGCCTGCGGGATGGTCACGCCGATGTCCCGCGCCACTTCGGGCAGCAGGCCCATGATGACGAATTCGCCCGTGCCGATGGAAAAGCCGCCCAGGCCCAGCGCCAGCACGGCGCGCAGCAGGGTGCGGTCGTCGCGCGGGCGCGGAGCGGCCGTGGAAAAGGCGGCCGCCGGGGCATCGGCGGCGTCGCGGGGAAGGGAAGGCGTGGTCATGGAAAGGCGGCGTGGGGCGCCGGCCAGGAAGGCCGGCCGGGCGCACAGGGAAATCTTCAGGGTTAACCCGCAGGGCCGGTGGAACATATCACGCCCTGCCGCAGCCTGCAGCCGGCGGGGTTTGCGGCCATGCCGTATGCTGGCCGGCACGCGGCACCCGCTGCACCGGCAGGGCCGTCCCCCCCTTCCTCCTCCCATCTCCGGAAGCTGCCCATGAACGACGCCTTTCCCGACGTGCGCCTGCTGGTCTTCGACATCTTCGGCACCGTGGTGGACTGGCACGGCAGCATCGTGCGCGAGATGCAGGCGCTGCACCCGCAGGTGGACGCCGACGCCTTCGCCCTGGCCTGGCGCGAGGGCTACCAGCCCGCCATGCAGTGAGTGCGCAGCGGCGAACTCGGCTGGACGCGCATCGACGAGCTGCACCGGATGATCCTCGACGGCCTGCTGCCCCGTTTCGGCCTGGAGCACCTGCCCGAGCCAGAGCGCAGGCACCTGAACCGCGCGTGGCACCGGCTCGCGCCCTGGCCCGACAGCGTGGCAGGCCTGCAGCGGCTCAAGCGCCGCCGCACCATCGCCACGCTCTCCAACGGCAACATCGGCCTGCTCACCGACATGGCCAAGCGGGCCGGCCTGCCCTGGGACTGCATCCTGAGCGCCGAGGTGTTCCGCGCCTACAAGCCCGATCCGGCGGTGTACCTGGGCGCCGCCCGCGTCTTCGACCTGGAGCCCGCGCAGGTCATGATGGTGGCCGCGCACCACGAGGACCTGGAGGCCGCGCGCGCCTGCGGCCTGCGGACTGCGTATGTGGAAAGGCCGCACGAATTCGGAGCAGCCCGCGCGAAGGACGTCTCGCCCCGGCCCGGCAACGACCTGCACTGCACCGACCTGGGCGCGCTCGCGGACGTGCTCGCGGGCTCGGACTGAAAGCGCCGTGCGCCGGCCGCTTCAGCGGCAGCTTCAGGCAGGCAGGGCCGCGCGCAGGCCGTCGCCGTACGGCGAGCACAGCCAGCCGAGCGCCGCGGCATGCAGCGCCACGGTGGCCCAGAACACGGTGCGGAAGGACCGCTTGGCGGACTTGTGGCGCAGCACCTGCTGCGCCAGCAGGGCTCCGGGCCAGCCTCCGGCCAGCGCCAGGAGGTGCAAGGTCTTCTCGGAAGTGCGCCAGGCCCCCTGCTCCGCGGCCCGCTTGTCCCGCCAGTACATGAAGTAGGTCCAGGCACTCAGGCCCAGGCAGGCCACCGGAACCCAGCGGGGCATCGTGCCGACGGCCGCCAGTGCCATGCAGAACACGGCATAGGCCGGCAGCACGAGCAGGCTCGCGGTGCCCCATTGCGCGGAGCCGCCATGCGCCCCGTGGCGGCCGCGGGGCCGGGCCGGCCGTGGCGCCATGGCGGGCGCCCGGGCCGCGGACGCGCGCGCCGCGGGCGGCAGGGGCTCGACGCGGCAGGCCCGCTTGCGGCCGCCGGGGCCGGCCTCCACGGCGAAGCGCACCCGCTGGCCGGCCTGGGGCCGGGACGCGCCGCCCTGGAAGGCCTTGATGTGGACGAACACCGGATCACCGCCCTGCAGCGGCTCGATGAAACCGAAACCCCGCGCGTCGTTCCAGGACGCGATCATGCCGTCGAACTGCATGCGCGCCGTCAGCCGGAGGCCACCATGCCCTGCACGAAGCGCCGCACCTGGGCATCGAACTCCGCGCTGGTGGCGGTGAACTCCACCCCGGCCAGCACCTGGGGGCCCGTGGTGTTGAGGGTGACCACGCGCGCATACACGTCCCGCGCCTGGTAGCGTGCGATCGGCAGGTCGAACGCGAGCCGCAGCTCGCCGTGCAGCGGCACCGGCTCGCCCAGTTCCAGCAACGCGCCGTGGTAGCCCATGTCACGCACCGAACAGGGCACCAGGTGGGGGAGCACCGCACCGTCCTGCACGAGCTGGCACGAGCACGGCAGGTTGGCTTCCACC
Organism: Paracidovorax avenae ATCC 19860; assembly: GCF_000176855.2. NCBI lineage: Bacteria > Pseudomonadati > Pseudomonadota > Betaproteobacteria > Burkholderiales > Comamonadaceae > Paracidovorax > Paracidovorax avenae. The sequence continues at coordinate 3,843,692 of NC_015138.1, forward strand.
CGCAGGCTGCGGCGGAATTCCTGGCGGGGTACCTTGAGCCGCCGGCCCGGTACTGCCACCAGCTCGCGCAGCGGCAGGGGCTCGGAACGGCCCTTGACGAAGACATGGGTCGGCGCCGATACCGACGCCATCGTCCAGCAGCGCTGGTACACCGCCTCGCTCACCAGCACCTGTCCGCGCAGCGCGAAGGCGCGAAGCTGGGAAGCCTCGGACACGACCGTGCCCAGCAGCACGGGTGCCTGGCGCCCGCCACCGGACGGCGCGAAGTCGCCCACCAGCGCGGAGCCGAAGGCGATGCCCACGCCCACGTACACCGGGGGCAACCGGTCCTGGCGGAAGGCGTCGTTCAGGTCCTTGAGCGCCATCTGCAGCGCCACGGCATACATGGCCGCGCGCTGTACGCCGCCCTCGTCGCCCTTGCCATCGCCCTCCTGCTTGCCTTCTTCCGGCGGGAACAGCACCGCGGCGCCCTCGCCCGTCCAGTGGGCGAGCACGCCGCCATAGGCGGGCAGCAGTCCGCGCAGGCAGCCGATCACGCGCTCCATCCAGTCGCGGGCCTGGGCAGGCGGCATCGACGAGGCCACCTGCGCGAAATCGCGGATGCCGGCCTTGAGCAGCGTGACTTCGCGCTCCTGCAGGAAAGGTGTCCCGGTGACCGCGGACACGGGTGCGCCGGGCGCGGAAGGAGCGTCGGGGCCGGGAGCGGGAGGAACAGGCATAGAGGGCAAGGGCCGTGCGCGGGTCTCGGTGGATCGGTCCGTCGGGATTCGTCGCCGGGTGGCCCCGAGAGCGCAACCGGCATCCGGCAGCATAGGCGGACGGCCGCTCGGCGGTCAAGCCGCGCGGCAGCCCCCTGCCCGTGCCACGGCCGGGCCGGCGTGGCTCCGTCGCTTCGGCGTCACACCCGGCAGGCGCTCCCCGCGCACGCGCAGGCCGCCCGCCCGGCCCGTCAGATCGCGACCAGTTGCCGGATGCCCCGCGCCTGCATCTCGCTGCCGGGCCCGCGCGCGATCACTTCGCCCCGCTCCATCACGAGGTACTCGTCGGCCAGCTCCTCGGCGAAGTCGTAGTACTGCTCGCACAGCAGCACGGACACCGGATGGCCGTCCAGCCCCTCGTCCGCGAGGCGCCGGATCACCCGGCCGATGTCCTTGATGATGCTGGGCTGGATGCCTTCGGTCGGTTCGTCCAGGATCAGCAGCCGCGGGCTGGGCGCGAGCGCCCGCGCGATCGCCAGTTGCTGCTGCTGCCCGCCCGACAGGTCCCCGCCGCGCCGGCCCAGCATCTGCCGCAGCACCGGGAACAGCGTGTAGAGATGCTCCGGCACGGGCGTGGAGCCGCTCTTGTAGGCCAGGCCCATGCGCAGGTTCTCTTCCACCGTCAGCCGGCCGAAGATCTCGCGGCCCTGCGGCACGAAGCCGATGCCGGCGCGGGCGCGCTCGTAGGGCGTGCGGCCCTGGATCGGCTGGCCCTCCCAGGTGATGGTTCCGCTGCGGATGGGCACCAGGCCCATGAGGCTCTTGAGCAGCGTGGTCTTGCCGACACCGTTGCGGCCGAGGAGGACCGTGACCTTGCCGGGGGCGGCGTCGAGGCTCACGTCGCGGAGGATGTGGGAGCCGCCGTAGTACTGGTGGAGGTTGTGGACGGTGAGCATGTTTTAGGTTCTTTTTAAGGGCGGGGGCCGGGTCTCGCCCCGGCGGGCGAGGTACTTTTCTTTGCTTCGCCAAAGAAAAGTACCCAAAAGAAAGGCGACCCTGCTGTCTGCGACCCCGTTCGCCCGCAGGGCGAACGGGGCAACCTGGGGTGCTCGGGGGTGGGGTGTGCCGTGGAACTCGCTGCGCGCACTCCGTGCGCTCCGCTCGGACAACCACGGCAAGTCAGTTCACGATGCGGGCGTGTCCTGCGGCACGCCCGCCACCCCACCCCCTGCGCGCCCCAGGCGCATCCAGAAGGGGTGATACGGGCCTTCGCGTTGCTCGGCCTCCAAGCCATCGCTGCGCTCGGCAAAAGCACATGCGCTCTGCTCCCCAAAATACGTGCGCGGTGCGCAGCACTCGCGCACCCCAGGCCGAGCGAAGCAATGGCCCGTATGCTGCACCCCGCCCTCGTGGCTGCGCCGAGGAGCGCAGGAGGCAAGGCGCGCAGGCGTGCCGAAGGACACGCCTGCCTCGTGATCTGACTGGCTGCGGTTGTCCGAGCGGAGCGCGCCAGCGCGCAGCGAGTTCCGCAGCCGCGCCTTGCCTCCGAGCACCGCAGGCTGCCCCCTTCGCCCCTCCGGGGCGAAGGGGGACGCAGACACCAGGGCTCGCCTTTTCTTTGCCTACTTTCTTTTGGCGAAGCAAAAGAAAGTAGGTGCGCCGCCGGGCGCACATCCCGGCCCCGAAAAACAAACGCCCAGCAACAACGAAAAGCCATCACCGCCCCAAATACACCTCGATCACCCGCTCATCCCCCTGCACCTCGTCCAGCGTCCCCTCCGCCAGCACGGCCCCGTCGCACAGCACCGTCACTTTCTCGGAGATCGCCCGGATGAACGACATATCGTGCTCCACCACCATCAGCGAATGCCGGCCCTTGAGCGAGAGGAACAGCTCCGCCGTGCGCGCCGTCTCTTCGTCGGTCATGCCTGCCACCGGTTCGTCGAGCAGCAGCAGCTTGGGGTCCTGCATGAGCAGCATGCCGATCTCCAGCCACTGTTTCTGCCCATGGCTCAGCTCGGCCGCGCGGCGAGCGGGCTGGTGCGCGAGGTGGATGGTGTGCAGCACCTCGGCGAGCCGGTCCTTCTGCGCCGAGTCGAGGCGGAAGAACATGGAAGACGCGACGCCTTTGTGCGTCTTGAGGGCCAGCTCCAGGTTCTCGAACACCGTGAGCTGCTCGAACACCGTGGGTTTCTGGAACTTGCGGCCGATGCCCAGTTGCGCGATGCCGGGCTCGTTGTGGCGCAGCAGGTCGATGGTGGAGCCGAAGTACACCGTGCCGCGGTCGGGCCGCGTCTTGCCGGTGATGATGTCCATCATCGTCGTCTTGCCCGCGCCGTTGGGGCCGATGATGCAGCGCAGCTCGCCGGGGGCGATGTCGAGGTTCAGGCCGTTGATGGCCTTGAAGCCGTCGAAGGCCACGTGCACGTCTTCCAGATAGAGGATGCGGCCGTGGGTCACGTCCACCTCGCCGGGCACGGCCACGCGCGAGAAGCCCGCGGCGCGGCCGCCGGATTCGGTGCCGTGGCCCGCTGCGGGTGCCGCGGAGCCGGCAGCGCCAGCGCGGCGCGCGCCTTCGTCCATGAGATCGGGGGTCATCGCGCGGCGCCTCCTTCTTCCTTGCGCAGGGCCTTGGCGATGCGGCCGCGCCATCCGCCCGGCGAGCGCAGCAGCCCCGCCACGCCCTGCGGCAGGAACAGCGTGACGGCGATGAACAGCGCGCCCAGGAAATACAGCCAGAACTCCGGCGCCGTCACCGTCAGCCAGCTCTTCGCGCCATTGACGATGAAGGCCCCCGCGATCGGTCCGGCCAGCGTCGCGCGCCCGCCCACGGCCGCCCAGACGGCGATCTCGATGGAGTTGGCGGCGCTCATCTCGCCGGGGTTGATGATGCCCACCTGCGGCACGTAGAGCGCGCCGGCCACGCCGCACATCATGGCGCTGATGGTCCAGATGGCGAGCTTGTAGGGCAGCGGCGAGTAGCCTGAGAACATCACCCGGGTCTCCGCGTCGCGGATCGCCTGCAGCACCCGGCCGAACTTGGAGCCCACCAGCCAGCGGCCCAGGAGGAAGAAGCCGAGCAGCGCCAGCCCCGTGAGCACGAACAGCAGCATGCGCATGTTCTGCGTGGCGATGGGCTGTCCCAGGATGCGCTTGAAGTCGGTGAAGCCGTTGTTGCCGCCGAAGCCCGTCTCGTTGCGGAAGAAGAGCAGCATGGCCGCGTACGTCATGGCCTGCGTGATGATCGAGAAATACACGCCCTTGATGCGCGAGCGGAAGGCGAAGTAGCCGAACACGAACGCCACCAGCCCCGGCACGGCCACGACCAGGACCAGCGTGGCGACGAAGCTGTCCGACAGCGCCCAGTGCCAGGGCAGGTCCTTCCAGTCCAGGAACACCATGAAATCGGGCAGGTCGCTCTTGTAGTTGCCGTCGCGGCCGATCTGGCGCATCAGATACATGCCCATCACGTAGCCGCCCAGCGCGAAAAAGAGCCCGTGGCCCAGGCTCAGGATGCCCGTGTAGCCCCAGATCAGGTCCATGGCCAGCGCACAGATGGCATAGCACATGATCTTGCCCAGCAGCGCCACGGCGTAGTCGGAGAGATGGAAGGCGCTGCCGGCCGGCACGAGCAGGTTCAGCGCCGGCGCCACCGCGCAGACCGCGATCAGCGCCACGATGAAGCCCGTCCACCCACCGCGCGTAAGCAGCGGTGCTGGTGCAGGCAATTGGATGGGTTTTGGAATGGTCATATTTTTCAGCGTTCGGCACAACGAGCGGCCGCAACGACCGCCACGGTCCAGGCCAGCAGCCGCCGCGCAAGGGCCGCCCCGCCGCGCCGGCGGCGTCCCCCCTCCCGCATGGCGCAGCCATGCGAGAGAGGGGGGAAGGAGCGAAGCGACACAGGGGGGCGTCCCATAGTTAGTCCGCAGTGCGGCCCTTGACCGCGAAGATGCCCTGCGGCCGCTTCTGGATGAAGACGATGATGAGCACCAGCACGGCGATCTTGGCCAGCACGGCCCCCGTCCAGCTTTCGAGGAACTTGTTCAGCACGCCCAGGCCCAGCGCCGCGTAGACGGTGCCGGCCAGCTGGCCCACGCCGCCCAGCACCACCACCATGAACGAGTCCACGATGTAGCCCTGCCCCAGGTCCGGCCCCACGTTGCCGACCTGGCTCAGGGCGCAGCCCGCCAGCCCCGCGATGCCGGAGCCCAGCGCGAAGGCATAGGTATCGACGCGCGCGGTGTTCACGCCCATGCACGAGGCGATGGGCCGGTTCTGCGTCACGCCGCGCACGAACAGCCCCAGCCGCGTGCGGCCGATGAGGAAGGCCACGCCGCCCAGCACCGCGAACGCGAACGCCACGATCACCAGGCGGTTCCACGGCAGTTGCAGGTTCTCCAGCACCTGCACGCCACCGCTCATCCAGGCGGGGTTCTCGACGCCCACGTTCTGCGCACCGAAGAGGCTGCGCACCAATTGCTGCAGCACCAGGCTGATGCCCCAGGTGGCCAGCAGGGTCTCCAGTGGCCGGCCGTAGAGGAAGCGGATCACGCCGCGCTCCAGCACCGCACCCATCAGCGCCGACGCGAGGAACGCCACCGGCACGGCCGCGACCAGGTACCAGTCGAATGCGCCGGGCAGGTATTTCTGGAACAGGCCCTGCACCACGTAGGTGGCATAGGCGCCGATCATCATCAGCTCGCCGTGCGCCATGTTGATAACGCCCATCAGCCCGTAGGTGATGGCCAGGCCCAGCGCGACCAGCAGCAGGATCGATCCCAGGCTGAGGCCCGAGAACAACGCGCCCAGGCGCTCGCCCCACTGCAGCCGCGCTTCCACGGCCTTCAGCCCGGAATCGAGGGCCGCGCGCACCTTCGGATCCTGCTCGTTGCGCAACTGCTCCAGCAGCACCGTGCGCGTGGCCGGGTTGCCACTGCCAGCCAGGGCCTGCGCCGCCAGCTGGCGCTGCGCCGGGTCGCTGGCCGAGAGCTGGATGCGCGCGCGGATCGCCTCGAGCCGCGCCTTGAGCCCCGGCTCGCGCTCGGCGGCCAGGGCCTTGTCGATCAGCGGCAGCCGCGCCTCGTCGCTCTCGTCCTTGAGCGCATCGATCGCAGCGCGGCGCTGCGCCACATCCGGCGACATGAGCTGCAGCGAGGCCAGCGCGGTGTCGAACTCTCCGCGCATGCGGTTGTTGTTGACGATGTCCTCCGCGTCGTCCGGCACGCTCACCGGCGCACCGGTGACCGGATCGGCACCCTTGCCGTCCTTCACCACGATGGCCCGGCCGCCCGCGATCTTGACCGCATCGTCGGCCATCGCCCGGATGAAAGCCACCGTGGCCTCATCGGGCGTGGCAACGGCCTGCTGCAGCGCCGCGATCCGCTCGTCGGTATCGCCCGCGGCCATCGCCCGCGCCGCATCCGCCGTGAGCGCTTGCGCCTGCATCGCCGCGCACAGCAGCAGGCAGGCGATCAGGCGATGGAAAAAGGTGGTGGACATGTGAAGGGATGAAATCAACGGACGAAATGGCAAAGCCCGGCAACCTTTGCAAAAGCGCGTGGCGCACGCCATCGCGCGGCCCAGGCCAGCAGACGCCGCGGAACCGGCTCCGCCGGGCCGCTGGCGTCGTCCTCCTGCCCGCCGTGCGCAGCACGGCGAGAGCGGGGGGAAGGCGCGCAGCGCCTCAGGGGGGTGCTCACTTCTTCTCGGGCTCGTCCTTCTTCTTGTCGTTGCCCTCGATATACGGACTCCACGGCTTGGCCTTGACCGGGCCGGGCGTCTTCCACACCACGTTGAACTGGCCGTCGGCCTTGATCTCGCCGATGAACACGCTCTTGTGCAGGTGGTGGTTCTTCTCGTCCATCTTGCTGACGATGCCGCTGGGCGCCTGGAAGGTCTGGCCCGCCATGGCGGCGATCACCTTGTCCACGTCGGTGCTCTTGGCCTTTTCCACGGCCTGCGCCCACATGTGCACGCCGATCCAGGTGGCTTCCATCGGGTCGTTGGTCAGCGGCTTGTCCTTGTGGCCGGGGATGTTGTTCTTCTTCGCGTAGTCGCTCCACTGCTTGATGAAGGCCGTGTTGGTCGGGTTCTTGATCGACATGAAGTAGTTCCATGCCGCCAGGTGGCCGACCAGGGGCTTGGTGTCCACGCCGCGCAGTTCCTCTTCGCCCACGCTGAAGGCGACGACCGGCACGTCCTTGGCCTTGAGGCCCGCGTTGCCCAGCTCTTTGTAGAAGGGCACGTTGGAGTCGCCGTTGATGGTGGAGACCACCGCCGTCTTGCCGCCCTGGCTGAACTTCTTGATGTCGGCCACGATGGTCTGGTAGTCGCTGTGGCCGAAGGGGGTGTACTTCTCGTCGATGTCGGAATCCTTCACGCCCTTGGATTTGAGGTAGGCGCGCAGGATCTTGTTGGTGGTGCGGGGATAGACGTAGTCCGTGCCCAGCAGCACCCAGCGCTTGGCACCGCCGCCGTCCTTGCTCATGAGGTAGTCCACCGCGGGAATGGCCTGCTGGTTGGGCGCGGCGCCGGTATAGAACACGTTCTTGGACAGTTCCTCGCCCTCGTACTGCACCGGGTAGAACAGCAGGCCGTTCATTTCCTCGACCACCGGCAGCACGGACTTGCGGCTCACGCTGGTCCAGCAGCCGAAGATCACCGAGACCTTGTCCTGGCCCAGCAGCTGCTTGGTCTTCTCGGCAAACAGCGGCCAGTTGGAGGCCGGGTCCACCACCACGGGCTCGAGCTTCTTGCCCAGCACGCCGCCCTTGGCGTTGATGTCCTCGATGGCCATCAGCACCGTGTCTTTCAGCACCGTCTCGGAAATGGCCATCGTGCCCGAGAGGCTGTGCAGCACGCCGATCTTGATGGTGTCGGCAGCATGGGCGGGCAGCGCGGAGAGGCCGGCCAGAGCGGCGGCGGCGCACAGCGCCTGGAGGGTGAAGCGACGTTGCATGGTGTGGGCTCCGGAAAGGAAGGGGAAGGAGGAGGTCATCGGGAAATCGCTGGAACCGATTCTGCGGAGCCCGCCCCGTCCGTGAAATACGCCAACGGGCGTATGCCCTTCCCGCCTGCACCGTCGTGCGCCGCCACATGGCGGCGGTGTGCGCACGCCCCGTGCCGGCACGGCATGTGGGTATTCCCTCCGGTGTTTCCCACATGTTGGAATCAACGATGTGGTTTCCCACAATGTCCTGCGCGCGACACGGCCTTACAGTGCGTCACCCGCACGACGGCAGCCTGTGGACAGGCGCCCGGTGCCCGCTCTTTTTAGTTGACGCAAGAGGCCTGCATGACCGCACACGCCCGCATTCCCGCCAGAAAACTCCCCCTCTACCGCTCGCTTTACGTGCAGGTGCTGTTCGCCGTCGTCGTGGGCGTGCTGCTCGGGCACTTCTACCCCGAGATCGGCGAGAAGATGAAGCCCCTGGGCGATGGCTTCATCAAGCTCATCAAGATGATCATCGCGCCCATCATCTTCTGCACCGTGGTGGTCGGCATCGCGGGGATGGAAGACATGAAGAAGGTGGGCCGCACCGGCGGCCTCGCCCTGCTCTACTTCGAGATCGTGAGCAGCATCGCGCTGGTCATCGGCCTGATCGTCGTCAACGTGCTCCAGCCCGGCGCGGGCATGAACGTCGATGCCTCGGCCATCGACACCAAGTCCATCGCCGCCTACACGGCGCCCGGCAAGATGGGCACCACCACCGACTTCCTGATGAACATCATCCCCACCACCGTGGTGGATGCGTTCGCCAAGGGCGAGATCCTGCAGGTGCTGCTCATCGCCGTGATGTTCGGCTTCGCGCTGCACCGCTTCGGCGGCCGCGGCACGCTGGTGTTCGACTTCATCGAGAAGACCTCGCACGTGCTGTTCACCATCGTGGGCTACATCATGAAGGTGGCCCCGATCGGCGCGTTCGGCGCCATGTCCTTCACCATCGGCAAGTACGGCGTGGGCTCGCTGCTGTCGCTGGGCAAGCTGATGGGCTCGTTCTACCTGACCTGCCTGCTGTTCGTCTTCGTCGTGCTGGGCCTGATCGCGCGCTTCCATGGCTTCTCGATCTGGAAGTTCGTGAAGTACATCAAGGAAGAACTCCTCATCGTGCTGGGCACCTCCTCCAGCGAATCGGTGCTGCCGCGCATGATGGAGAAGATGGAAAACCTGGGCGCCAAGAAGACCACCGTGGGCCTCGTGATCCCCACCGGCTACTCCTTCAACCTGGACGGCACCTCCATTTACCTGACCATGGCCGCCGTGTTCATCGCCCAGGCCACGAACACGCCGCTGGACATCACGCACCAGATCACCCTGCTGCTGGTGCTGCTGCTCACCTCCAAGGGCGCGGCCGGCATCACCGGCAGCGGCTTCATCGTGCTGGCGGCCACCCTCTCGGCCGTGGGCCATGTGCCGGTGGCCGGCCTCGCGCTGATCCTGGGCATCGACCGCTTCATGTCCGAGGCACGCGCGCTCACCAACCTCGTAGGCAACGGCGTGGCCACCATCGTCGTGGCCAAGTGGACGGGCGACCTCGACACCGAGCAGCTCAGGCAGCGCCTGGACAACCCGGACTGGGTGGCCGCGCAGGAGCCGGAAGCCATCCTGGACCACAAGACGGAGCACATGGACGTGTCGGGCACGCGCTGAGCGCGCGTTTCCTGCACCACGCACCGAGGCCGGCACATGCCGGCCTTTTTCTTTGCCGGGCAGGAGTGCTTCTTGCCAGGGGCCGACAAACCGCTTCGCAGGCTGGCTCGATGCTTCGTCCGTGAGAGACACCGCGCTGCCGCTTTTCCGACAGTCGATGCATTCAGACTATTGGAAGAAAAAAACCATGCCCCGTATCTCACTCCATTGCGGATTGTTCAAGTCCTGCCTGCCCTCAGGGGAACGTGACACCCCTGCACCCGCCGCCGGCGGATCCCCGCCAGCTCCCGGTTCCAGCAGCAAATGCCTGGATGCCGCACGTTTCATCGGAATGCCTGCATCACGCCGCCGCAGGGAGGGAGTCGGTCCACAGGATGCGCCGCCGCCACGAAGCGCCGTTGCCGGCCCCTCCAACCACTCCGGACCGATCGGCAGGGGGCGGACCGCCTTGCTGCTGCGCCAGCCCGTTGCCGACACCGACCTGCGGCTCGCCTATGACACGGAGCCCCCGCAGCCGCCCGGGACCATGGCGTTTTTCCGGCATTCGGGCCAGGCAGCGGAGTTGCCGCCCGGCTTCGACACCCGCGGGCTGGAATCGCTCCAGCTCTCGGGAAGCGAACGCATCACCTCGGCAGAGCAAGTGCGCGCCATCCGCCAAGCCTACGGCGATGGCCCCGTGGTCGTGGTGGACCTGCGCCAGGAATCGCACGCGGTGGCCGATGGCCATTCGCTGACATGGCGCGGCACCAATGACTGGGGCAATGTGGGATTGGACACGGCTGCGACCATGGCGCGGGAAGCAGGACAGCTCGAGGAACTGCGCAGGCAGGGCAACGCAGTAGCGGTTCACGCAGAATACGTGAAAGGGAAGATGGACGATCCGGCCCCGCGGCACCTGGCCACCACGCTCGCCTGTTCGGAACAGGAAATCGTGGAAACGGCGGGCGCCGAGTATCGCCGCATCGCCGTCACGGACCACATGCGCCCGTCTCGCGCGGAAGTGGACCAGTTCATCGAGCTGGTACGGGACCTGCCCGAAGGCACGGGCCTGCATGTGCACTGCAACGGCGGCCGCGGAAGGACCACCACCTTCATGGTGCTCTACGACATGCTGCGCAATGCGCGGGAGGTCGGTGCCGACGCCATCATGGCCCGCCAGTCGAAACTGGGCATGGATTACAACCTGGCCGACCCCGGAACGGCCAAGAAAAGAAAGCAACTCTTCCACGCGGACAGGCTCGCCTTCCTCCATGAGTTCCACGCCTATGCGCGCGAAAACCCGGGAGGCCTGCCGCGGACATGGTCGCAATGGCGCAGCACCGACGCGGCGCAACCCACCTGAGCGGCCGGCGGCCCGCAGGCAGTCAACCGGCCTGCGGGCACGCCACGAACGCGGGCAGCCGCTCGGCCGCCACGGCGAACGCCGCCAGTGACGGATGCGATGCATCCGCCACCCGGCCGGGCAGCACCAGGCCGGTGAACCCCCAGGCCACCGCCGCGGCGATGCCGCCATGGGTCAGGCCCGCCGTGTCCGGCTCGCTGCCCGCGCGGCCGATGGCCTCCTCCAGTTGCGCATAGGCGGCATCCAGCTGCAGGCCCACGCGCTCCAGCCAGGGCGCGTGCTGCTTGTCCTCGGGGCGCAGCCGCTGCTCATAGACGATCTGCACCGTCTTCTCGCACGCGGCGAGCGCGAGGCCGGCGATGCGCAGGTCCTGCAGGCGGGCCGCGGGGTCCTCCGGCACGAGGCGGGCGGCGGCCTCGGGCGCGCAGGCATCGATCCACTGCAGGATCAGCGTCGAATCCATCAGCACCGTGCCGTCGTCCGCAACCAGCGTGGGCGCCTTCACCACCGGGTTGACCGCGCGGAACGCGTCGAAGGTGCTGAACACGGACAGGGGCCGGTGCTCGAACGGCACGCCCAGGTGGCGCAGGGTCACGGCGACGCGGCGCACGTAGGGCGAGTCGAGCATTCCGAAGAGTTGCATGGAGATCCTTCCTGGAAATGGTGCCGCCGGACGGCGGCGGTGCATGGAACCAGCCCTACGATAGGCGGGCGCGCCATGGGCGCACAGGGGCGGGCATCGGATAAAGCCCCCGCCCACCGATGAACCATCGGCCGCGGCGCCCTGCCCGGCCCCGACATTCCATGCGAATCGACAAGAAGGACTGGCTGATCCTGCAGGCCCTGCAGACCGACGCGCGGCAGAGCCTGGCCGCGCTGGGCAAGCGCATCGGCCTGTCGCAGCCCGCGATGAGCGAGCGCGTGCGCAAGCTGGAGGACGCCGGCATCATCGAAGGCTATGGCGCCCGGGTCCACCTGGGCCGCATCGGCGTGGGCCTCACGGCCATCATCCGCATCGAGACCACGCACCGCGGCATCGCGCCCTACCTGGAATTGTTCGAGAGCATGCCCGAGGTGCTGGAGGCCGACCGGGTGACCGGGCAGGACTGCTTCATCGTGCGCTGCGCCATCGCGGAGCCGGCCGACCTGCAGCGCGTGGTGGATGCGCTGGCGGTGCATGGCTCGGTCACCACATCGCTGGTGCTCTCCAGCCCGGTGCGCAAGCACGCCACCGTGCAGGCAGTGCGGCCACCCGCGCGGTGAGGAAATCCCGCCCCCGGGCACAACGAAAAAAGCCGCCGTCCGCGCAGGTGCGGAAGGCGGCGGCTGCGCCGGCCCGCAGGCCGGTGCGGTGCGTCGCGGCAGGAATTACTGCTTGACGGCCTCGACCTGGGCCACGATGCGCACGTTCTTGGGGAAGCCGTACTGCACGCCGTAGTCCAGGCCGAACAGGGTACGGTCGATGGTGGTCTCGAAGTCGCCGCCGCACACTTCGCGCTTGAGCATCGGGCTCTGGTAGCAGGCGAACTGGTTGGCCTTGAAGGTCGCGGGATGGGTCTGGCCCTTGAGGGTCAGGTTGCCGGCCACGGACACCAGCTTGTCGCCGTCGAAGGTGAACTTGTCGCCCACGAAGCGTGCCGTGGGGTACTTGGCCGCGTCGAAGATGTCGGGGCTCTGCAGGTGCTTGTCGAAGGGCGGCGTGCCGGTGTTGATCGAGTTGATCTGGAAGGTGATGTCCACCTTGCCGGTCTTGGCGGCCTTGTCCAGCTCGATCGTGCCTTCCTTCTTGTCGAAGCGGCCGCGGTTCACGCTGGCGCCGAAGTGGCTGATCTCGAACGTGGCGAAGGTGTGCGTCGGCTCCACCGTGTACGTGGCGGTCTCGGCCTGGGCGGCACCGGCAACGAGGGCGGCCGCGGCGGCCAGGGCGAACAGGGATTTGCGCATGTCGGGATCTCCGGTTGAAAGAAAGGAAAAAGAAGGAAGGGAAAGGGAAGGCGCAGGACCGGCCGGGGGGCCTCAGAGCTTGCCCACGCCCGTGAGCGCGAGCTTGAACTTCACCTGCACGTCGTCGGCGACCATGGAGGTGTCGGCCCATTCGTTCTCGCCGATCTTGAAGGCCAGGCGCTTGATCGGGAAGCTGCCCGTGGCGATGGTGGTGGCGCCGTTCTGCGTGAGCGTGACGGGCGCGACCACGTCCTGCGTGGCGCCCTTGATGCTCAGCTTGCCGGCCACCTCGAACTTGCCCGGGCCGGTGGACTTGATCGCCGTGGACTGGAAGGTCGCCTGCGGGAACTTGGGCACGTTGAACCACGTGGCCTTGGGCAGTTCGGCGTCGGACTCCTTCACGCCCAGGGTGGCGCTGCCGGTGTCCACCGTGATCGTGACCTTGCTGGTGGCGAGCTTGGCCGGGTCGAAGGCGACCTGCGCGTCGAACTTCTTGAAGCGGCCCTCGACGGGCACGCCCATCTGCTTGCTCACGAAGGTGATCTCGCTCTGCTCGGGCACCAGCTTCTGCTGTGCGAAGGCGGGGGCTCCGGCCAGCAGCGCGGAGGATGCCAGCGCGAAGCCGGCGATGAGGGAGGTGGAAAATTTCATGGATCGCTCCGTGGGTTCGGTATTTCGAGGATTTGGTTGCAGGCGGTCAGGCACGGCCGGGCAGCATGCGGCCGATGAGGCCGTCTCTGTCGATGACCTGGTGCTTCAGCGCCGCGGCCACGTGCAGCACGACGAGCACGGCCAGGGCATAGGCGGAGATCTGGTGCCAGGGCTTGATGGCCTCGGCCAGTTCGGGGCTCACCGGCACGAAGCTCGGCAGCGGCACGATGCCGAGGAACACGATGGGAAAGCCCGCGGCCGAGCTGTAGGCCCAGCCGATGAGGGGCACGGCGAAGAACAGCAGGTACATCAGGTGGTGGGTGCCGTGGTGCGCGGCGCGCTGCCATGCGGGCATCGCGGACTGCACGGCCGCGGGCAGCGCCGGCGGGCGGTGCGTCAGGCGCCAGAGCAGGCGCAGGGCCGACAGCGCCAGGATGGCCACTCCGGCCCACTTGTGCCAGTTGTAGAACTTCAGGCGCTGCGGCGAGAACGGCAGCCCCGTCATGTACAGGCCCAGCAGGAACACGGCGACGATGGCCAGGCCGAGCACCCAGTGCAGCAGGATGGCAGTGGCGGTATAGCGGGCCGGACGGGACGGGGTCATGGATCGGTGGGGCGATGGTCTTTTCGGGCGGCCGCGCATCGCGGCCGGGCTGGTGCGCCGCCAGTCTAGGGCCGATGCCTCCGTAAATCTTCAATCAAATTGATGCTTTGATTCAATTTTTGTGAAGCCATTGGGGCTTGACTCGTCAGGCAGCAGCCCTTCGGCCAGCAGTGCCTGGCGGCTCGCGGCATACAGCGCGGGGTTGCCGCCGAACTCCGCGGTGGCCCGCCGGGCCCGGTCCATGAGCGCGAGCAGGGCCGCCCGGATCGCGGCAGCCTCCCCGAGGCGGGAAAGCGGCCCGGACACCGTCAGGGCGCCGCGAAGCTCTCCCTGCGCCCCGAACACCGGCACCGAGGCCGCCGCCGTCTCCCGGTCGCGCTCGCCGAACGAAGTCGCCCAGAGCCGGGCGCGCACCGTTTCATGGGCCGGGTCGCCTTCCGAGAACGCCAGCAGCACCTTCCCCGAGGCGCCGAGCTGCACGTCGAACGCCTCCCCCACCCGGATGGACACGCGCACCGCGCGCGACGGCTCGACGCGGCTGAGCACCATGCGCCGGTCCCCGGAGCGCACGTAGAACGACGCGGTTTCCCCCAGTTCGGCACTGAGTTCGCGCAGCAGCGGCTCCACGATGGAATCGATGCGCAGGCTGCGCTGGTAGATGGCGGCCAGCCGCACCGGCGCGGGCCCGATGCCGTACAGCCCGTCGTCCCACTTGCGGATGAAACCGCCGCTTTCCAGGGCGCCCAGCAGCCGCAGCACGGTGCTCTTGTAGAGCCCCGTGCGCCGGGACAGCTCCGTCAGCGTCAGCCGCTCGTCCTCCGGGGCGAATGCCCCCAGGAGGGCGAACGCGCGGTCCAGGACGGCGACCCCGCTGGAGGCCTCGGAAGATTCTTGTGTCATCAGCGTCAGCAAGGTCACGACTATGTTCTGCTGAGTAGAACACAGCGGCCGCAAGAGTCTGGCCGCTCCAGGGTTATCCCGCATGGTCCGCGCCAGCGCGCGCCACTAAAGTTCTTTTCTACAGAACACAGTTCTATTCAATAGAACAACCCAAGGAGACACCATGTCCTTTCTGCCTCGCTTGCTGGGTGGCTGCGCCCTCCTCTTCGCGTCCGCCGCGGCCCTGGCCCAGCCCGCGGACTATCCGACCCAATCCATCAAAGTGATCGTTCCCTTCCCGCCGGGTGGCGGCACGGACATCGTCGCCCGCATGGTGCTGGACAAGATCCGCGCATCCACCGGCTGGACGCTGGTGGTGGACAACAGGCCGGGCGCCGGCGGCAACATCGGGATGGACGCGGTCGCCAAGGCCGCGCCCGACGGCTACACCCTCGGCATGGGCCAGACGGCCAACCTGGCCATCAACCCGAGCCTGTACGCGAAGATGCCGTACGACGCGTCCAGGGCCTTCGTTCCCGTCGCCACCGTGGCGGGGCAACCCGTCGTGCTCGTCGTCAACGCCGCATCGCGCTTCAAGACCCTGGCCGACCTGGTGGCCGCCGCGAAGGCCAAGCCCGACTCCCTGTCGATGGCCTCCGCAGGCAACGGCACCGTGGGCCACCTCACCGGCGAACTCTTCATCCGGCAGGCGGGCATCCGGACCAGCCACATCCCCTACAAGGGCGCGGGCCCCGCGGCGACCGACCTGCTGGGCGGCCAGGTCGATTACTACTTCGCGACGCCCCAGACCGTGATCCCGTTCATCAAGGCGGGCAAGCTGCGCGCGCTGGCCGTCAGTTCCGCGAAGCGCCTGCCGGTGCTCCCCGACGTGCCCACGGTTGGCGAGTCCGGCTACAAGGGCTTCGACACCAGCGACTGGAAGATGCTGGTGGCCCCGGCCGGCACGCCGCCCGCCGTGCTCGCCCGGTGGCAGCAGGAAGTGGCCAGGGCCCTCGCGCGGCCGGACACCATCGCCACGCTGCAGGCCGAGGGCAGCACGCCGATGGCGACCACGCCCCAGGAGGCCGCCGCCCTCATCCGCAGCGAGCAGCAGCGCTGGGGCGAGGTCATCCGCAGCGGCAACGTGAAGCTCGACTGACCATGGCCCTCCCACCCCTGCACGGGGTCCGCGTGCTGGACCTCACCAATGTGCTCGCGGGCCCCTTCGCCTGCCACCAGCTCGCCCACATGGGCGCCGACGTGATCAAGGTCGAGGCCCGGCAGGGCGGCGACCTGGCGCGCCAGCTGGGCGCCGACCAGGACCTGAACCAGGCGGACATGGGCGTGTCGTTCCTCGCCCAGAACCCCGGCAAGCGCTCGATCACGCTCAACCTCAAGCACCCCCGGGGCAAGGAGGCCCTGCGCAGGCTGGTCCGCACGGCCCAGGTGCTGGTGGAGAACTACCGGCCCGGGGTGATGCAGCGCCTCGGCCTGGGCTACGAGGAGCTCCTGAAGGAGAACCCACGGCTGATCTACTGCGCCATCTCCGGCTTCGGGCAGGACGGCCCGCTACGCGACCTGCCCGCCTATGACCAGATCATCCAGGGCATGTCCGGAATGATGAGCATCACGGGCGCGCCGGAGACGGCGCCCTACCGCGTGGGCTACCCCGTGGCGGACACGATCGGGGGCATCACCGCCGCATTCGCCGTGGCGTCCGCCCTGGCCGACCGCCACCGCACGGGCGGCGTCTTCATCGATGTCTCGATGCTCGAGGCCGCCGTGGCGACCATGGGCTGGGCGGTGTCCAACCACCTGATCGCGGGGCGCGAGCCCCGGCCCCTGGGCAACGACAACGTCACCGCCAGCCCGTCCGGCACTTTCCGGACCGGGGACGGCCTGCTCAACATCGCGGCCAACAAGCAGGAGCAGTTCGAGGCGGTGTGCGCGGTGCTCGGCCATCCGGAATGGACGGCGGACCCGCGATTCGCCGACCGCCACGGGCGGCTGCGGCACCGCGCCGAACTCACGGCCCTGATGGAGGCAGCGCTGTCCGCCGGCACGGCCGACGACTGGTGGAAGCGGCTCAACGAGGCGGGCGTTCCTGCCGGGCCGGTGTACACGGTGCCCCAGGTGCTGGAGCACCCGCAGATCGCCGGCCGCGGAATGGTGGGCACCTTCAGTGATGTTCCCGGCGTCGGCCGCGACATCCGGGTCGTGCGCACGGGGTTCAAGTGGAACGGCGAGGCACCGGCCGTCGGCACCCCGCCGCCCCGGCTCGGCGAGCACACGGCGAGCATCCTGTCCGAGCTCGGCTACTCGCCATCGGACATCCAGGAACTGACACAGGAGCAGGCGATATGAGCATCCATGATCCCCGCGTGAGCGACTGGTGGAAGACATCCATCATCGAAATGAGCCCCGGCGTCATCCGCTACCGCGGATATGCCATCGAGGACCTGATCGGCCGCATCGGCTTCACGCAGATGATCTGGCTGATGACACGCGGCGAACTGCCCGGCGAACGCGAAAGCCGGCTGCTCGACGCCGCCCTGATGTCCGCGGTGGACCATGGCCCGCAGGCGCCCAGCATCGGCATCGCCCGCATGGCCGCGACCTGCGGCGTGGGGCTGAACAACGCCATGGCCTCCGCGGTCAACGTGCTGGGCGACGTCCATGGCGGGGCCGGGGAACAGGCCATGGCCATGTACCTCGACATCGCGGCCCGGCAGGACGCGGGCGCAGCGCCCGGCGACGCGGTGCGCGGCGGGCTGGACGCGGCGATCGAGCGGCACGGCAAGTTCGTCTCGGGCTTCGGCCACCGCTTCCACCCCGTCGATCCCCGTGCGCCGCGGCTGCTGGAGCTCGTGGATGAAGCCGCGCGCGAAGGCACCGTGAGCGGCCGGTTCGCTGCCATCGGGCGCGCCGTGGAAGAGGAACTGGCGTCCCGCAGGAACGGCCGGCGCATTCCCATGAACATCGATGGCGCCACCGCCGTCATCTATGCGGAACTCGGCTTCCCGCCGCCGCTGGCGCGCGGCCTGTTCTGCCTGTCGCGCTCCGTCGGCATCCTGGCGCATGCCTGGGAACAGACCGGCCAGGGAGGCCGCAACAAGGGACCGATCCCGCGGGAATACCTGTGGACGTACGACGGCCCCGCGCCGCGGGAAGTGCCCTGAGCGCCTCGCCGGACGGCACCATCAGGGGAACCAGCCGCCCTAGAGGCCGGCGCACGCGATCGGCGGCACTTCGGGCGCGGCAACCGAGCGGCTGCCCGTATCGACCGCTAGCCTGACGCGCTCGATGCACGTGTACAGCACGGCGCCGTGCCTTTCCCGGCTGCAGTCCACGCCCTGCCCGGCATCCACCACCTGGCAGGAGAACCCCATGCCCGACAGGCTGGCCATGGCCGCCTCCAGGCGCGTGCCTGCCGGCACCACGGCGGCCACGCGCTCGCCCAGCCGGGCCCGGTCGGGCGTGTAGCAACCGGCCAGGACGAGAGGGAGGGAGGCGGCGAGCAGGCCGTGCGCGAGTCTTTTCATGGGCGCTACTGTCGCAGCATCGTCAATGAAATTGATGCACTGATTCACTTTCTTGCATCCATCAGGCCACGCAGCCGGCTCGACCATGGCTAGGATCCGCCGGCGGCCCGCCGTGCTTGGCGCGCCCCCTCCTCCCACCCATCCTTCATCGGAAAGCGAGGCTAGTGCCTTGAAAAAAATGCTCTTGTCCCTGATGGCCTGCTCCATGGCCGCCATCGTCTCTGCGCAGGACGGCGGCGGCGCGCAGGCGCCCTCGGTCGCCGTGAACTTCGGCAAGCCCACCTTCACGCAGAAACTCTTCTATGAGAAGCTGTACGAGAAGAAGCCGTTCGAGGACGCCACGCTGTACTACTACGACAACGGCGTGTACAAGATCATCTCCCCGGGCGAAGAGCACTACGGCGTGTACGTGGTCCACGGCAAGATGACCGACGACGAGTACGCGGTGAACTTCATTTCCCTGCCCTCGACCGACTGGGGCGGCAAGACCGCCATGCACGCCCTGAAGTTCAACCGCAAGACCGGCAAGTTCACGCAGCAGGCCACGTGGGAGGACGATCCGAACATCGCCCCGCAGTACGGGCGGTTCAGCCAGGAGGCGAACACCATCGCCGATCCGCGGCCCGTCAACTGGGACAACCACAACACCACTCCCGGGCAGCGGACGGTCTGGCCGTTCAGCCGCTGACGCCGGGCCATCAGGCAAGTAACGGCTGGCGGCGCGGCTCCCCTGCGCTGCCGGGCCCGGACCACCCTCCGCGGGAGTGCCGGTGCAGCATGCGCCGCCTGTCCTGGCGTCCCGCGCGCAGCCGCGCAACGCGTATTACCTGTCGCACTTCCCGGGCTGCGCCAGGCCGAGCTTGGCGATGTCGGTCTTGCCGCGCTCTTCCGTGACCTGGGCCAGTCCTGCGCCCGCCGTGAAGGCGCCCATGCGGATGTACTGCCGGACGTAGTAGTTCTTGCCGGCGTCCATGAACATCTCCAGCGTGCTGTCCGAGAACTCGGACTCCGTCTGCAGGGTGTGCTTCTTGCCGCCTTCCACCTGCGTGTAGAAGAACACGTCAGGGGCGCTTTCACCCAGGCATTTGCCATCGACCAGGATGTCCTTCTTCAAGGCCTTGCCGATGAAGCTGTCACGGTAGACATACAGGCCGGCATTGCCCGTTGCCGGCGCATCGAATTGCTTGGCCTTGTCGGATTCGTCCTTGGAAGCCATGTTGACCGAAGCGCATCCGGTGAGAAACAGGGCGGAGAGCGCGAGCAAGGCGAGGGGGCGGCGGATATTCATGTCGGTATCAATTCCAAGGGGGCGTGGATGTCCGGGAGCCCGCGCAGCCTGAGCCGTCCGGCCTTCCGGCCCGCGACTGTCGAGCCGCAGGCGGGGCGATTATGCATGAATGTTTCAACACGTAACCGCTTCTTGGAAGGCATCCGACAAGGGTCGCCTCCATGCCTCCCCAAGCAACGGCCGAGTCCCGTGGCCTCTCCAGCAGCTTGTCCGGGCCTGGGTTTCGGCGGCCCGGCGAGCACTTCGTTCGTACGCCTCGTACCTCCGGCCACCATGGTGAAATTCCTGAAAACAGCATCCTGGCGACACCAGGATGTCCACTCAAACAGTCAGGAAAGATATCCCATGGATCGTTACCCCAGCATTCAAGTCGGCAGTACTTCGCCCAGCTTCAGAAGAGACGTCAAGGAAGCCCTCGAGAAGATCGACAGCCGCCCTAGCGGCAGCCGCCTTCTCCAACAGATCGAAGGCCTGGCCACACGTGAAAAGAAAGTCACCATTGTCGAGGCGCAGGCCGGTCAGGCTCCGGTGGCGAGACCACGGCTCACGCCTTCACAGATACACAAGCTCCCTTCTTCGCCCACCCAGAGCCAATTCGAGGAAACGCTCCTGAAAAATGCTGGAGGAAGCAACTGGCGCAAAACGCGGGGAACCGCGTCGGAAATTCCCTGGAACAAGTACACGGCCGAACCGGAAGTCGATTCCCGGGGAGTCCCGATCGAGGGAGCCAATCCCGCCAATGCGTTCATCACCCTGGCACATGAACTGGTGCATGCAAAGCACCATCTCGCGGGAACCATGATGTATGGCGGAGGCCCCGTCACCCGGGAAGCCTCTTCCTCGCGAACCGACGCCGGCAGGGAGGAACTGCGCGCCGTGGGCCTCGGGGAATACGCCAGCACAGGCGAGCCGAGCGAGAACTCCATCCGCGCCGAGCATGGACTGCCACAGCGAACGAGCTATTCCCGCTCAGGCAACTGGTGAGCAGTCGCGGCCTCTCCCAGCCCCACTCGCGCCAGCGGCGTCCCCGCTGCCTGGTAGCTTCCCACGGCCGCGAGCCCGGTGATGCGCCCCGCGCGCGGCGCGGTGACCTGCATCTCCATCTTCATCGCCTCCATCACGGCGACCACGTCGCCCTCGGCCACGGTGTCGCCCTCGGCCACCTTCCAGGCCTGCACCGTGCCGGCGACGGGCGCGGGCACCGTGCCCTCCTCCGCCGCGCTCCCGGTGCCGGCGGACTGCGCCGGGGCGCCGGCAGGCTGCACGCCCGCGCTGGCCTGCAGCCCCTCCTGCAGCAGCAGTGCCGGCAGCCCCAGGGCCACGCGGCGGCCGTCGATCTCGATGGCGGTGCGCACGAGCGCGGTATCGGCCGGCGGCTCGGCACGTGCGGCGGCGGCCAGGGGCTCGGCGAAATCGGTCTCGATCCAGCGGGTGTGCACGCGCAGGGCTTCGCCGTTCGTGAAATCCGGGTGCTCCATCACCGCGCGGTGGAAAGGCAGGACCGAGGCCACGCCGCCGATGCGGAACTCGCGCAGCGCGCGGCGCGCCCGGGCGATGGCCTGCTCGCGCGTGGCGCCCGAAACGATGAGCTTGGCCATGAGCGAATCGAAAGTACCCGGCACGATGGAGCCGGCCTGCACGCCGGTGTCCAGCCGCACGCCCGGGCCCGACGGCGGCTCGAACGCGGTCACGCCGCCCGGCGTGGGCAGGAAGCCGCGGCCCACGTCCTCCGCGTTGATGCGGAATTCGAAGGAGTGGCCCAGCGGTTCGGGCGTGCGCGTGATGCGCAGCGGCAGGCCCTCGGCGATGCGGAACTGTTCCACCACCAAGTCGATGCCGGTCGTCTGCTCGGTGACGGGGTGCTCCACCTGCAGGCGCGTGTTCACTTCGAGGAACGAGATCGCTCCCGTGCCCGAGAGCAGGAACTCCACCGTGCCCGCGCTGGTGTAGCCGGCGGCGGCGCAGATGTCGCGCGCGGCGGTGTGGATGCGCTCGCGCTGCGCGGGCGTGAGGAAGGGCGCGGGCGCCTCCTCCACCAGCTTCTGGTTGCGGCGCTGCAGGGAACAGTCGCGCGTGCCCAGCACCACCACGTTGCCGTGCGTGTCGGCCAGCACCTGGGCCTCGATATGGCGCGGGCGGTCGAGGAACTGCTCCACGAAGCACTCGCCCCGGCCGAAGGCGGCCGTGGCCTCGCGCACGGCGGAGGCGTAGAGGTCTTCCACCTCGTCCATGCGCCACGCGATCTTCATGCCGCGCCCGCCGCCGCCGAAGGCCGCCTTGATGATGATCGGCAACCCGTGCTGTTCGGCGAAGGCGAGCACTTCGGAGACGTCCTGCACCGGGCCGGCGGTGCCTTGCACCAGCGGCGCGCCCACCTGCAGCGCCAGCCGGCGCGCCTCGACCTTGTCGCCCAGGCGCTCGATGGCCTCGGGCGGCGGGCCGATCCAGGTCAGACCCGCGCCGATCACCGCGCGCGCGAAGCCCGCGTTCTCGGACAGAAAGCCGTAGCCGGGGTGCACGGCATCGGCGCCGCTCCTGTGGGCGGCGTCCAGCAGCTTGTCGATGTGCAGGTAGGTGTCGGCCGGGCGGTCGCCGCCCAGGCCCCAGGCCTCGTCGGCCATGCGCACGTGCAGGGCGTCGATGTCGGCATCGGCATAGACGGCGACGGAGGCGAGGCCGTGGTCGGCGCAGGCGCGGGCAATGCGGACGGCGATCTCGCCGCGGTTGGCAATCAGGACTTTCTTCATGGCATTCGGGAACGGGTGACAGGTTCGAAGGCGCGGATGGGTCGGAAGCGCACCCAGGCGTTCACGGGGATCTGGCCCGCCAGGTCCAGGTGATACGGAGCGACGGCGCCGATGACGGGATAGCCGCCGGTGAGGGGATGGTCGGCCAGGAACAGCACGGGCTGGCCGCTGGGCGGCACCTGGATGGCGCCGGCCACGGCACCTTCGCTGGGCAGTTCACCCTGCACGGCGCGCGCCAGCGGCGTATCGCCGGCCAGGCGCAGGCCCACGCGGTTGGATTGCGGCGTGACCTGCCAGCGCTGGGAGGCCAGCAGCGCCAGGGCCTCGGGCGTGAACCAGTCCGTGCGCGGACCCGGCACGCAATCGAGCACCACCTCGCGGCCGGCCCGTGGCAGCTCGCCGGGTGGGCACTCTGCCGCCCCGACGGCCGGCAGCCCCTGCGGCGCGCGCACGGGCAGCACGTCGCCCGCGGCCACGGCCGGAGGACCCACGCGGGCCAGGGTGTCGGTGGCGCAGCTGCCCAGCACCGGCGCCACGCGAAAGCCGCCGCGCACCGCCACGTAGCAGCGCGTGCCGGCGAGCGGTTCGCCAATGGAGAGTTCATCGCCGTCCGCCAGCGCCACGGGCGCGTAGCGCGGCAACGGCCAGCGCCGTCCGTCCGCGGCCGTGCACCACAGGGGCGCCTCCGCGCCGGTCACGGCCACGACGGTCTCGCCCTGGCTGCACAGGCGCAGGCCGCCCTGCACGGTCTCCAGGCAGGCGGCATCGGAGGGATTGCCCACGAGCCGGTTGGCGGCGCGGCAGGCGGCCCGGTCCATGGCGCCGGAGGCCGAGACGCCCTGCCCCGCGTGGCCATGGCGGCCCAGGTCCTGGAACAGGGTCTGCAGGCCCGCGGACAGCACGCGCAGCGCAGGCCCTGGCGCGCCGGCGTCCGGCGCGGCGGATGTGGATGCAGGCGCGGGGGGCGCCGCAGGCTCCATCGCCTCCAGGGCCTCCCGCGCAGATGCCGGCAGCGTGGCGATGTCCACGAAGCGCACGCGCGCGCCGGGCTGCAGGAGTGCGGGTGGATCGCGGTCGATGTCCCACATCGCCACGGGCGTGGTGCCGATGATCTGCCAGCCGCCCGGGCTGGCCTGCGGATACACGCCGCTGAAGGTGCCGGCCAGGCCCACGGCGCCGGCCGGGATGCGCGTGCGCGGCGTGGTGCGCCGCGGCACGTCCAGGAACGGATCACCGCCGGCCAGGTAGCCGAAGCCGGGCGCGAAGCCCGTGAAGGCCACGGTGTATTCGCTGCCGGTATGGCGGCGCACCACCTCGTCGGGGGTGATGCCCAGCCGCTGCGCCACCTCGGCCAGGTCCTCGCCGTCGTAGCGCACGGGAATCTCCACCAGGGTCTCGCTGCGCTGCGCCGTGCCACGCACGTCGCGCCGGGCGATCGCTTCGACCAGGGCGGCGAAGCCCTGCGCCGCAGGCCGGTAGCGGACCAGCACCGTGCGCGCGGCCGGCACCAGTTCTTCGATGCCGGCGATGGGGTCGCGCAGCAGCGAGGCATGCAGCGCGAGGGTCTGCGGCAGGTCGTCCAGCTCGACCAGCAGGGCGTCCAGGTTGACGGGAAGGAAGCGCAATCGAAACTCCGTCAGACGTGGTAGGTGCTGTCGGGCACGTCGGTGATGAACATGTGGCCCGGCGCATGGGTGACGGCGAAGGGCACGCCCGACGCCATCACGGCCGCCTGGGGCGTGACGCCGCAGGCCCAGAACACGGGCACCTCGCCGGGGCGGATCTCCACCGGGTCGCCGAAGTCGGGCCGCGCCAGGTCGGCAATGCCCAGCGCCGCCGGATCGCCCACGTGCACGGGCGCGCCGTGCACGGACGGAAAGCGGCCCGAGATGGAGACCGCATCGGCCACCCGGTCGGCCGGAACGGGCCGCATCGACACCACCAGCTCGCCGCGCAGGCGGCCGGCCGGCCGGCACATGCGCTGCGTGCGGTACATGGGCACGTTGCAGCCCTGGGCGATGTGGCGCACCTCGATGCCGGCCTCCTGCAGCGGCGTCTCGAAGGTGAAGCTGCAGCCGATCAGGAAGGTGACGAGGTCGGGATGCTGCGCCCAGAGCGCGCTGGCGTCGGCCACCTCCTCGGCCAGCTGTCCATCACGCCAGACGCGGTAGAGGGGAATGTCGGTGCGCAGGTCGGCGCCTTCGGCGAGCACGGTGGCATGGCTGCCGGCCTCGATCACGTCCAGCACCGGGCAGGGCTTGGGATTGCGCTGCGCATAGAGCAGGAAATCCCAGGCCCACTCGCGGGGCAGGGCGATCATGTTGGCCTGGGTCATGCCCGGGGCACGGCCGGCGGTGGGCTCCACCAGGCCGTTGCGGTAGCGGGTACGGGCTTCGCGCGCGGCCTGGATGGCGGCGGCGCGGGCAGCTGCGAGTGACGAATTCATCGGTGGCTCCGTTCGGTGATGCCGGTCATGCCGTTCCTGCAAAGGCGCGCAGGGCGATGCCCTCGCGCTCCAGCGCCTCGCGCACGGCGCGGGCCATGTCCACGGCGCCGGGGCTGTCGCCATGCACGCAGATGGAATCGGCGCGCACGCGGGTGGTGCTGCCGTCGATGGCCTGCACCGTGCCTTCGCGCACCAGCTGCAGCATGCGGCGGGCGACCTCGCCGGCATCGTGCAGCACGGCGCCGGGCTCGCGCCGCGACACCAGCGTGCCCTGGGGCGTGTAGGCGCGGTCGGCAAAGGCCTCGGCCACCACGCGCAGGCCGGCATCGGCAGCCCAGCGCTCCAGCGGCGAGCCGGCCAGCACCACCAGCGCGAGCGACGGGTCGATGGCACGGATGGCGGCGATCACGTCGCCCGCTTGGCGCTGGTCGTGGGCGATGGTGTTGTAGAGCGCGCCGTGCGGCTTCACGTAGGTCACGCGCGTGCCGGCGGCCGTGGCCAGGCCCTGCAGCGCGCCGATCTGGTAGATGACATCGGCGACGAGATCGCTGCTGGCCACGTCCATGTTGCGGCGGCCGAAGCCGGCCAGGTCGCGATAGGCCACATGGGCACCCACCGCCACGCCGCGCTCCTTCGCGCCGCGCAGCGTGGCCAGGATGCCCGCTGCATCGCCGGCATGGAAGCCGCAGGCCACGTTGGCGCTGGTGACGATGCCGAGCATGGCGGTATCGTCGCCCATCTGCCAGGCGCCCAGGCTTTCGCCCAGGTCGCTGTTCAGGTCGATTTGCATAGGAAAGAAAAAGGATGTCGAGGAATGGAGCGCCGGCAGGAAACCTGAAGACAGCCCTGGTCAGGCCGCCGCGTCGGTGCTGGCGGAGAGTTCGCGCCCCTGGGTTTCCGGCAGCAGCAGGCAGGCGATGACGACGATCAGGTACGCGCCCGCGGCCATGTAGCCGATGGAGACGCCCAGCGGCATGCTGGCGCTCATGTGGCCGATCATCGCCGGAAACACCGAGCCCACGGCGCGGCCGAAGTTGTAGCAAAAGCCCTGGCCCGAGCCGCGGATGTGGCTGGGGAACAGCTCGGACAGGTAGGCGCCCATGCCCGAGAAAATGCCCGAGAGGAAGAAGCCCAGCGGAAAGCCCAGCACCATCATGGCCGCGTCGGTGATGGGCAGCTGCGTGTAGCAGGTCACCAGCACGCCCGCGCAGACGGCGAACAGGATGAAGCAGCGGCGCCGGCCCAGGCGGTCGGACAGCCAGGCGCTGGTGAGGTAGCCGGCGAAGGAGCCGAAGATCAGCACCATCAGGTAGCCGCTGGTGCCCAGCACCGACAGGTTGCGCTCCATCTTCAGGTAGGTGGGCAGCCAGGTGGTGACCGCGTAATAGGCGCCCTGCATGCCGGTGGCCAGCAGGCTGGCGAACACCGTGGTGCGCAGCACGCCCGGCTTGAAGATCAGCCAGAAGCTGGCGCTCTGCCCCGTGCGGGCCAGCTCGGCCTTGGTTTCACGATAGACGGCCGGCTCGCTGATGTTGCGGCGGATGTAGAGGATGAACAGCGCCGGCAGCGCGCCCAGCCAGAACAGCACGCGCCAGGCGTATTGCTGCTCCAGCAGCGCATAGACGGCCCAGAAGGCGACGGCCGACAGGCCCCAGCCCACCGCCCAGCTGCTCTGCACGAGGCCCACGGCCTTGCCGCGGTGGCGGGCGCGGATCATCTCGGCGATCAGCACCGAGCCCACCGACCATTCGCCGCCGAACCCCAGGCCCTGCAGCATGCGGGTGATGAAGAGCTGTTCGGCCGACTGGGTGAAGCCGCTCAGGAAGGTGAAGAAGCTGAACCACAGCACCGTCAGCTGCAGGATGCGCACGCGGCCGTAGCGGTCGGCCAGGATGCCCGCCAGCCAGCCACCGATGGCCGAACTGATGAGCGCGCCGGTGGCGATGTAGCCCGCCTCGGCCTTGGTCATGCCCCAGACCAGGATGAAGGTCGGGATCATGAACGTATAGATCATGTAGTCGAACGCATCGACGCCATAGCCGACGAAGGCGGCGAAGAGCGTCTTGCGCTCTTCCTTGCTGGTTTCCTTGAGCCACATGGTGCGTGTTCCGTTTCTGCGAAGGGAAGAAGACCCCTGGCACGGAGCAATTACCGCGCCAACGTCTCATCAAAGATTCGTCTATTGATGAATCATCTGGATAAATTGTTGAACAATTTGATTTTGATCGTTGATGGGGATTACCCGCATGCGGTTGGTGCGGCCACTGCACGGGCATGGTGCCTCCGGGCGCGGCGCCCGCCCCCGCCGGAGGCTCGCCGCCCGATACACTGGGGCTCCGGACGTCCGCCCTCGCCCGCCCCGCCCCGCCCCGCCGCGACGCCCCGCCCCCTTTTTTTGCCTGCCCGCCGCCGATGAGTGAATCCCCCGCCCAGAACCTGACGGACCGCGTCAGCGACCAGATCCGCCGCCGCATCGTGGCCGGCGAGCTGGCCCCGGGCCAGCGCCTGTCCGAGGCCGCGCTGGCCGAGAGCCTGGAGATTTCGCGCAACACCCTGCGCGAGGTGTTCCGGCTGCTCACCAAGGAGGGCCTGCTCCGGCACGAACCCAACCGCGGCGTGTCGGTGGCGGTGCCCAGCATCGCTTCCATCATCGACATCTACCGCGTGCGCCGGCTCATCGAATGCCAGGCGCTGGCCCAGGCCTATCCGCGCCACCCCGCCAAGAAGCACCTGCGCGAGGCGGTGGACACTGCCCTGCGCTGCCGCGACGCGGGCGACTGGCAGGGCGCGGGCACGGCGAACATGGAGTTCCACATGGCCGTGGTGGAACTGGCCGACAGCGAGCGCCTCAACGTGATGTTCTCCCACCTGCTGGCCGAGCTGCGCCTGGCCTTCGGGCTGCTCAAGGACGCGGAATTCCTGCATGCGCCCTACGTGGAAATGAACGTGAAGATCGTCGAGCTGTTCGAGGCCGGCCGGCTGCAGGAAGCCTCGGCCGCCCTGCACGACTACCTGGTGCATTCGGAGCGCATCGTGCTGGCCGTGTACGCGCGGCGGATCTCGGAACCCGGGCTGGAACGCGGCACCCGCTGATCCGCGCTCCGGCGGCCCGCACCACGGGACGGCCCGGGGCCCGCGCGGGCCGATGCCGCGCTACACTGCAGGCGGCCGGGCCCCTGCCCTGCCGCCAGCCCTTCCCACGCCCCCGCCACGACCGCAGCACGCATCTCCATGAGCACGCCCGACAAGATCGCCCCCACCTACGGCACCGAAGACCTGCTGATCAGCCTGTGCAACTCCGTCACGCGGGTGCTGAGCGTGGCCACGCAGACGCAGCTGCACTACTCCGGCATGGTGCAGCGCATCACCAAGACCTGCCTGCGCCCCGACATCGGCTGCTTCGTGCTGTTCGACGGCGGTTTCTCCGGGCTGGTCATCATCAACCTCAGCAAGGAGGCGGCGATGGAGATCTACCAGACCTACCTGCTGAGCATGGGCATGTCGCAGGACGACCTCGCGAGTTCCTACACCTCCGACGAGGTGGCCAACGTGATGGGCGAACTCATGAACCAGGTGGTGGGCGACTTCACCGGCAAGGTGCGCCGCGAGCTGCAGACGCACATCACGCAGAACCAGCCCAAGATGCTGGCGCTGAACAAGCAGGTGATGCTGAGCGTGGACGCCAACCTCGACCAGCCCGAGGCGCGCCGCGTGACCTTCTACACGGCCAAGAACCACATCTTCTACCTCGAGCTGGCCATCGACCGCACCGAGTTCATCAAGCTCTACGACTTCGAGCCGCAGGAAGCACCGGACCCGGACGCGCTGCTGGCCCAGGCCGGCAAGGGCGACGCGCCCGCCTCCGCGCCGCCGGCCGCGGGCACCGACAGCGACACCGACGACCTGCTCAAGTCGCTGGGCATGTGATCTTTCCCCGCGAAGGCGGCCCGTCCCGCCGCCCGCCTTTGCCATGCAACGCTTCACCATTTCGCTCGACGACGAACTGGCCCTCCAGTTCGATGCGTTCATTGCCCGGAAGGGCTATGGCAACCGTTCCGAGGCTGTCCGCGACCTGATCCGCTCCAGGCTGGGCTGCGACTCCCTGGGCGAGGCGGCATCCGGCGCGCGCCGGCATGGCAGGGACGGCAGTTGGTGCGTTGCCAGCGTCAGCTACGTGTACGACCACCACGAGCAGACGGTCACAAGCCGCGTGCTGGATCTGCAGCATGACCACCACGACCTGGTCATCACCAGCCTGCACACCCACCTCGACCACGACAACTGCCTGGAGACCGTGGTGCTCCGCGGGCCGACGGCGGCCGTGAGGGAATGCGCCGAACGGCTGGTGGCCCTGCGTGGCGTACGCCATGGCAACGTGCACCTCGTGCCGCTGGAGCCCCACGGCGACAGGCACTCGCACGGCAGCACGGGCGCCCATACGCACCTCAAGCCGCGCAACTGAAACGCAACGCTGCGCCGAACGGCGTATGGCATGCAGGCCGGGATGTATGAAGAATCAGGAATTCCTCACACCATCACGACCGGAACCTGCATGCCATCCCACATCTCCCGCCGCCTGCTCTGTTGCGCGCTGCTCGGCAGCGCGGCCGTCCGGGCGCAAACCTCGCATCTGCCCGAGATCCAGGTCGCCGGCCCCAGGGACGCCTCCATCGGCACGGCAGACAGCGCCAGTGAAGGCGCCGTGGAGCGTGGGTCCTACCAATCGCGCCCCAAGCTGCGGCCCGGCGACATCGTCGAGGCAGTGCCCGGCGTGGTGGCCACGCAGCACTCGGGTGACGGCAAGGCCAACCAGTATTTCCTGCGTGGGTTCAACCTCGACCACGGCACCGACTTCGCGGTGACGGTGGATGGCATGCCCGTCAACATGCCGACGCACGGCCACGGGCAGGGCTATGCCGACCTGAACTTCCTGATTCCCGAGCTGGTATCGGGTGTGCGCTACCGCAAAGGGCCTTACTTCGCGCAAAGCGGCGACTTCTCGCTCGCGGGCAGTGCGGCCCTTGACTACTTCGGCGCGCTGGAAGCGCCCTTCGTCGAGGCCAGCGCCGGCTCACACGGCTTCAGGCGGCTGCTGGCGGCGGGATCCCGCACCGTGGCCGACCAGACCTGGCTCGGTGCCATCGAGGTCGAAGGCAACGACGGCCCCTGGGACGTGCCCGAGCACCTCAGGAAGGTGAATGCCGTCCTGCGCTACTCGCAGGGTTCGCCGGCGCACGGCTTCGGCATCACCGCCATGGCCTACAAGAGCCAGTGGACCTCGACCGACCAGGTGCCGCAACGGGCCATCGACAGCGGGCAGATCGGCCGCTTCGGCAGCATGAATCCCACCGACGGAGGCAAGACCCAGCGCATCAGCCTGTCGGGCAAATGGTTCGACAAGGGGCCGGATGGCGACACCGAGATCAGCGCCTATGCCATCGATTACCGCTTCGACCTGTTCTCGGACTTCACCTACTTCCTGAACCATCCCGTCAACGGGGACCAGTTCGAGCAGACCGACCGGCGCAGGGTGTACGGCGTGCAGGCATCGCAGGCCGTGGGCAACCGGATCGGCGGCCTCGACGGCGTGTTCAGCTTCGGCGCGCAGTGGCGCGGTGACCGCATCGGCGAGGTCGGGCTGTACGACACGGAGGTCCGCCAACGGCTCGGCACGGTGCGCGATGACAAGGTCTCGCAGGACCTGTTCTCCCTGTACGCACAGCAGCTGGTCCACTTCAACGACCAGTGGCGCGGGTACCTGGGCCTGCGCGGCGATGCACTGCGCTACGAGGTGACCGGCCGTGCGCCGGCGGTCGGTCCGCTCAACGGCGGCAAGGGCCGTGGCGCCGTCGCCAGCCCCAAGTTCGGCCTGGCCTTCACGCCGGAGCCTGCCCACGAGATCTACATCAACGGCGGCGCCGGCTTCCACAGCAACGACGTACGCGGCGCCACCATCACCACCGACCCGAAGACCGGAGACCCTGCGGATCGTGTCCCGGCGTTGGTGAAAGGCCGCGGCGCCGAGATCGGATGGCGCTTCCAGCCGGACGAGGACCTGACAACGACGCTGGCGCTGTGGAGGCTCGACCTTGACTCGGAACTGGTCTACGCGGGTGATGCGGGCACCACGGAGCCGGGCCGGGCCAGTACACGGCGCGGCGCCGAGGCCACGCTGCGGTGGAAGTTCGATCCCGCATGGCGCATCGAACTCGACGGAGCCCTGTCGCGCGCCCGCTTCCGCGGCCTGGCGCCCGCCGGTGAAGGCAACTACGTGGACAACGCCGTAGAGCGCGTGTTCGCGGCGGGGCTGACCTACATCGACGGGCCCTGGACCGCGTCGTTGCGGCTGCGCCATCTCGGCCCGCGCGCGCTGGATACGCTGGACAGCGTGCGTTCGCGCTCCACGACGCTGCTGAACTTCGGCGCGCGCTACGCCGTGAACAGGCACGTGACCCTGGGCCTGGACGTGTTCAACCTGGCAGGAAACCGAGGCAACGACATCGAGTACTACTACGCGTCGTGCACTGCGGGCGAGGTCGCGAGAGGAAGCTGCCACAGTGGCGTGAACGACCGCCACATCCACCCGATGGAGACGCGCAGCGTTCGGCTCAGTGTGCGCTATGCGTTCAGGTGATGACGAAGCATCCGCTCAAATCGCAGGGCATGTGGGGCCGGCCTAGTACTTGACGAAGAGCGGCCTGGAGCATTCGACGAACAGCACCGAGCACTTCGATCCCGCTTTCTTCTCGCAGGACTCCACGGCCCGCTGGCTGGCCACGCTTTCGTCCTTGCCGGTATCGATGCTGCCGGCCTTGCCGCCGTTCGCTCCGGCGACGGCCGCGCACTGGTTGAAATAAGCCATGTCCACCACGCAGTCGCGCACGCCGGTGGCACGGCACTTTCCCAGCGCATCCTCGCGAGCGGCTTCCTCGGTCGTCTTGCCCGAAGAGGTCCAGGCGCCGCGCCCTGCATTGGAGCTCACCATGGCGCCCCAGGTCTTCACCCACTCTCCCGTGGGCCGCGGCGGTGCGGCCGCCTCGTCGTCCGGAAGGCATTGCGCGCCGCCGGCCTGAACGCCCGAGGGGCAGCGCGTCTGGGCCGCCGCACCGGCCGAGCCCATCGAAGCCGCCAGCCACACCGCGAGAAAAACAGTCGTCTTCATCACGAACCTCCTGGAGGAAATTTATATACCAGGAAGGCAGAGGGAACCGTGTACCCCCCCGCGCGTGGGGGTACGTTCAGGCATTCAGGCCTTCACCAGCAGGTCGCCCGTGATGTCGGAGACCTTCGCCACGCTGGTGAGCGTCATCGCCACGCGCATTTCCTTTTCGAGCAGCTCCAGCACGTGCTTCACGCCGGC
The DNA here is from genome assembly GCF_000176855.2 of Paracidovorax avenae ATCC 19860. Taxonomy (NCBI): domain Bacteria; kingdom Pseudomonadati; phylum Pseudomonadota; class Betaproteobacteria; order Burkholderiales; family Comamonadaceae; genus Paracidovorax; species Paracidovorax avenae. The sequence goes on from NC_015138.1 coordinate 3,875,846, forward strand.
CTCGCCCGCCGCGGCCAGCGCGTAGATGAAGGCGCGGCCGATCATCGCGGCGTCGGCGCCGAGCGCGATGGTGCGCACCACGTCCAGGCCGTTGCGGATGCCCGAGTCGGCCAGGATCTTGATCTGGCCCTTCACCGCATCGGCGATGGGCGGCAGCGCATGCGCCGAGGAGAGCACGCCGTCGAGCTGGCGACCGCCGTGGTTGGAGACGATGATGCCGTCCGCGCCGAAGCGCACGGCGTCCTTCGCGTCCTCCGGGTCCAGGATGCCCTTGATGATCATGGGCCCCTTCCAGAACGCGCGGATCCATTCCAGGTCCTTCCACGAGATGGACGGATCGAAATTCGCGCCCAGGTAGCCCATGTAGTCGGCCAGGCCCGTGGGCTTGCCGAGGTAGGCAGAGATGTTGCCCAGGTCGTGCGGACGGCCCAGCGCGCCCACGTCCCAGGCCCAGCGCGGGTGCATGGCGGCCTGCCAGTAGCGGCGCAGCGCGGCGTTGGGGCCGCTCATGCCGGAATGCGCGTCGCGGTAGCGCGCGCCCGGCACGGGCATGTCCACGGTGAACACCAGTGCCGTGCAGCCCGCCGCCTGGGCGCGCTCCAGCGCGTTCTTCATGAAGCCGCGGTCCTTGAGCACGTAGAGCTGGAACCACATCGGCCGGCCGAGCTTCGGCGCCACCTCCTCGATCGGGCAGACCGACACACTGGACATGGTGAACGGCACGCCGTGCCGGTCGGCCGCGCGCGCGGCCTGCACTTCGCCGCGCCGCGCGTACATGCCCGTCAGCCCCACGGGCGCCAGCGCCACGGGGATGGAGAGCTTCTCGCCGAACAGCTCGATGCTGGTGTCGAGGCGGCTCATGTCCTTGAGCACGCGCTGGCGCAGCGCGACCGCGGCCAGGTCCTCGACGTTGCGGCGCAGAGTCTGCTCGGCATAGGCGCCGCCGTCGATGTAGTGGAACAGGAAAGGCGGCAGGCGCTTGCGCGCGGCTTCGCGGTAGTCGGCGGTGGAAGAGATGATCATGGTTTTCGGGTCAATGGGGGGGCAGCAGCGGCGCGGGGCCCGCGTCCACGGGCATGCGCGTGGAGCGCTCGCGGCGGGCGCGGTCCTCGTCCAGGCGCTGGATGGTGGCGCGCACGTGCTCCAGGTGCTCGCCGATGCACTGGCGGGCCCGCTGCGGATCGCTGTCGAGAATGGCCTGCATGAGGCCCTGGTGCTGCGCGGTGAGCGCCTGCATGGTGACGGGCTCGCTCAGGCGGAACATGTCGTGGCGGTTGCGCTCGACGGTGGACAGCACCATGGTGAACAGGCTGTGCATCACCTGCACCAGCACCAGGTTGTGCGAGGCTTCGGCGATCGCCAGGTGGAATTGCGCATCGGCGCGCGCCGCCAGCTCGGCATTGCCGCTCTGCTGGTGCTGCATCATCACGTCGAAGCAGCGCCGGATGCGGTCCTTGTCCTCGGCGGTGGCGCGCTGGGCGGCCAGCCAGGCGGTGCTGCTTTCCAGCGCATGGCGGGTCTCGAGCACGTCGTAGCGGTAGTGCGGATCGGACTCCATCAGCCGCGTGAGCGGCGCCACCGCGGGCTGCAGCCACTCCGCCGAGCCGCCCGCCTGCACATACGTGCCGTCGCCGCGCCGGCTGGCCAGCACGCCCTGGCTCACGAGCTTCTGTATCGCCTCGCGCAGGGAGGTGCGCGACACGCCCAGCTCGTCCGCCAGCTGCCGCTCGGCAGGCAGCCGCTGCCCGGCCTGCAGCCCGCGGGACTGCACCAGGGCAAGCAGTTTCTCGACGACGTGATCGGCCAGGCGCATGTCAAACCTCGGAGGGTGGTGTCAATGGCCGGGGATCATCCACGGAAAAACGTACGCTTGCAGGGTAGTCATCACTCCGATGATGGCCGCGAAGACCAGGCTGTGCTTCACCGTGAAGCGGAACAGGTCCGACTCGCGCCCGGCCAGGCCCACCGCCGCACAGGCGATGGCGATGGACTGCGGCGAGATCATCTTGCCCGTGACGCCGCCCGTGGTGTTGGCCGCCACCGTGAGCACCTGCGGCAGGCCGAGCTGCTGCGCGGTGGTGGCCTGCAGCGCGGCGAACAGCGCGTTGGCCGACGTGTCCGAGCCGGTCAGGAACACCCCGATCCAGCCGAGGAACGGCGAGAAGAAGGTGAAGGCATGGCCCGTGTGCGCCAGGGCCAGCGCCAGCGTGGCAGACAGGCCGGAGTAGTTGGCAATGAAGGCGAAGGCCAGCACCATGCCGATGGAATAGATCGGCACGGCCAGCTCCCTGAACGTCTCGCCGAGCGTCGCCACGGCCCTGGCCGGGGACAGGCGCGTGAAAGCGATCGTGACCAGCGCGGCGATCAGGATGGCCGTGCCCGTGGCGGACAGCCAGTTGAAGGTGTACACCGCGCCGTAGGGCGCTGCCGATGCGACCACGGGAGGCACCTTCTCGACCAGGTTGTGCAGGAAGGGCACCGGGATGTTGACCACGGTGGAGGCCAGCGCGCCTTGCGCCGCAAACAGCGCCTTGAAGGGCTTGAGGCTCCAGAGCGTGACCACGGCGGTGAGGATGATGAAGGGAGACCAGGCCTTGAACACCGCGCCGGCCGTGAGCGGCGCGCCGCTGGAGACACCGGTGGCTGCGGACTGGCCGCGGGCTGCAGGCCGTGCGCCGGGCGCCGTGGGCTCCTCCTCGAAGCGGAAGATGCGCCGGGGCTGCCACACTTTCAGGAACAGCGTCAGCGCCACCAGCGAGACGATGGCGGAGGTGATGTCCGGCAGTTCGGGACCGACGTAGTTGGCCGTCAGGAACTGCATGCCGGCGAAGGTGCCGCCGCCCACCAGCACGGCGGGCCAGGTCTCCTTCACGCCGCGCCATCCGTCCATGATCGCCATGATCCAGAACAGCACGATCACCGTCATGAACGGCAACTGGCGGCCGGCCATCTGGCCGATGGCGAAGGCGTCCACGCCCGACACCTGGCCCGCCACGATGATCGGGATGCCCATCGCGCCGAACGCCACCGGGGCCGTGTTGGCGATCAGGCACAGGCCGGCGGCGTAGAGCGGCTTGAAGCCGAGTCCCACCAGCAGCGCCGCGGTGATGGCCACCGGCGCGCCGAAGCCCGCAGCCCCCTCCAGGAATGCCCCGAAGCAGAAGCCCACCAGGATGAGCTGCAGCCGCTGGTCCTCCGTGACGGAGAGGATCGACGAACGGATGACGGCGAACTGCCCCGTCGCCACCGAAATCTTGTAGAGGAACACCGCGGCCACGATGATCCAGGCGATCGGCCACAGGCCGTAGAGGAAGCCGTACACGGCCGAGGCCAGCGCGGCGCTCGCCGGCATCCGGTAGAAGAGCAGCGCCACGGCCAGCGACAGCAGCACGGTGATGGTGCCCGCCTGGTAGCCCTTCAGGCGCAGGCGGGTCAGTGCGAGGAAGAAGAAGACGATGGGAATGAGCGCCACCAGCGCGGAAATCCAGATGTTTCCGGCGGGGTCGTAGTTCTGCTGCCAGAGGGTTTGCATGGCGGGTCGGTGTGGAATGGGAAAGAGAAGACTCCGTTGCAATGGGTCTGCAAACGCAGCAAATTGGTATGACCAATAAAACCAATCAACGCAACGGAGCGAATTCTCGAAGACGCAAGACACCTCGACAAACAGGGTAAACCCGCGAGCAACGGTAAATCATACAGCATCAGCGAGAATTGGTACTACCAATTTCGCACAACCCCATTCCGACCGCCGGCGTCTGCTGCAGCGTCACCAGGCACCCACCGGCTTGCTCACCATGAACCAGAAGATGGCGAGGAAGGCCACCAATGCCGGCACGCCCAGCACCACCCAGGCGATGAAGAAGCGCCACAGCGCGGGCCACGCATCCGGATGGCCGGCCTGCGCACGCGCTGCCTCGTCGCGCATGCGCACCTGGATCCAGACCACCGGCAGCCAGCAGGCCATGGCCAGGGCATACAGGCCCAGCGACCGCGCCAGCCAGGGCGTGCTCCACGGCAGCCCCAACAGGTGCACCAGCCACCAGCCGGTGAGCGGCTGCAGCACCGCCGTGGTCCCGGTGAACAGCCAGTCCGCGCGCACCACCCAGCGCGTCATGGGCACGATGAAGCGCAGGTCGCGGCCCAGCATCGCCACCAGCAGGTAGAACGCCGTTCCGATGCCCGTGCCGAACAGGACCGTGGACGAGAGGATATGCAGCCACTTGGCGACGAAATACTCCATGGAAACCTTTCGCGTGAATGCATGCGCCTGCATGCGGTTGCCGTGCCCTCCGACACGCGGTCCGGCGCGCGGGTGGCGATGATGTGCGCAGGAGGTCCCCATGCCCATCGACTGGAAACGCGCCGTGCGCGAAGGCGCCATCGCCGGCAGCTGCGCCAGCGTGCTCTCCGCCCTGGCCCTGCTGTGGGCGGGACGGCGCCAGGCCCGCGCCGCCATCACGCCCGTCAACGCCGTGAGCCACTGGATCTGGGGCGACCCGGCATTGCGCGAACACCGCCCGAGACTCTCCCACACCCTGCCCGGCTATGCCATCCACCACGGCGCCTCCGTGTTCTGGGCCACGGCCAGCGCCGCCGCCCGGGATGCCGCGCGCTGTGCGCCCGAGGCCTCCTGGCCGGCGGCCTGCCGTCGCGCGGCGGCCACCTCTGCCGTGGCCTGCTGGGTCGATTTCCAGCTCACCCCGCGCCGTTTCACGCCCGGCTTCGAGCACCACCTGGGACATGGCGCACTGGCCGGCGTGTACCTGGCGTTCGGTGCGGGACTGGCCCTGGGCACCCTGCTCGTGCAGCGCTCCGGGCGGTCCTGACAGGCCCACTGCGGCGCACGACGCGCACACCCTACGGCATGGCAAACCGCGTTCCCTGCACGCGGTGCCGCGTCCTACGGCGGCAAGCCTGTGACGCCGACATGCACGCAGCACCGCAGGCCGTCAGATAGCGCATGGGTTTTCCCAGCTTTCATTTTTCCGACAACGCCAAGGAGTCCACCATGCCCCGAGCCGCCTGGAGCGACAAGCGCGAGCGCCAGTACGAACACATCAAGGACAGCGTCAAGCAACGTGGCCGCAGCGAAAAGACGGCCGAGCAGATCGCGGCGCGCACCGTCAACAAGGAGCGCGCCCAGCACGGCGAGGCGAAGAAGGCCAACCCCAAGACCATGCACGACACGCCCGCACCCGTGCGCGGCGGCCAGCGCTCGCATACCGGCGCGCAGGGCCGCACGCGCGAGCAGCTCTACGAGGAGGCACGCAGGAAGAACATTGCCGGCCGCTCGAAGATGAACAAGGCCGAGCTGGAAAAGGCCGTGGGGCGCTGAGGGCCAGCGTGCCCGGCGCCGGTCAGGCGTCTGTGACAGAACCGGGCCCGGAAGCCGCAGCAGCTCCCCACAGCCGTCCCAGTTGCCCGGGCGGCAACGCATCGCTGAAATGGAAGCCCTGCACCTCGTCGCAGGGCTGGCGCATGAGGCAATCGAGCTGCGCACGCGTTTCCACGCCTTCCGCCCGCACCGACACGCCGAGCGCATGCGCGAGCGCGCCCACGGCCTGCACGATGGCCCGGTCCTGCGCGCGCTCGGGCAATTGCGCGACGAAGCCGCGGCCGATCTTGATGCCGTCGGGCAGCAGGTGGCGCAGGCAGGCCAGTGACGAATAGCCCGAGGCGAAGTCGGCCAGCGTCAGCCACACCCCCTGCTGCTTGAGCGCCGCCAGGGCCCGCAGGGCCTCGTCGCCATGGGTGAGCAGGATGCCTTCGTTGATCTCCAGCTCCAGCCGGCGGGCCGGCAGGCCGCTTTCCCGCAGGGCCTCGGCCACCACGGACGGCAGGTCGGCCGCCTGCGGGCCGGCACTGCCGAACTGGCCGGCAGACAGGTTGACCGACACGCGCACGCCGGAGGGCCAGCCCGCGGCATCGCGGCACGCCGTGTGCAGCACCCATTCGCCCAGCGGGCGGATCAGCCCGGTTTCCTGCGCCAGGGGCAGGAACTCCTCGGGCTGCAGCATTCCGCGCACGGGATGCTGCCACCTTACCAGCGCCTCCAGGCTGCGCAGCGCTCCGCCGTCCACCGCATAGCAGGGCTGGTAATGCAGGCGCATCTGCCCGGTGCGCAGCGCCATGCGCAGGTCCTGCTCCATCTGCAGGCGCGCGGCGGCCTGCGCATCCAGGGCATCGGTGTAGCAGCGCCAGGTGTTGCGGCCGGCCGCCTTGGCGTCGTAGAGCGCGATGTCGCCCTTGCGCAGCAGCTCCTGCGCGGTACGCGCATGCAGCGGCGCCTGCACCACGCCGATGCTGGTGCCGATGCAGACGGTCTGGCCGTCGAAGGCGAAAGGCTCGCACAGCGCGGCCACCACGGCGGCGCAGCGGCGGCCGATGTCGCCGGGGTCCTGCGCGCCGGCCAGCACCAGTACGAACTCGTCCCCGCCCAGCCGCGCGGCGATGTCCTGCGGCCCCAGCAGCGCCTGCAGGCGCCGGGCCACCTCCTGCAGCACCCGGTCGCCCAGGGCGTGGCCGAGCGCATCGTTGATGGGCTTGAAGCGGTCGAGGTCCAGGCACAGCAGCGCCAGCGGCTCCGCCGGACCGTCCGACTCCAGGAGCGTGGCCAGGAACTGGTGCAGCCGCCGGCGGTTGGGCAGGCCGGTGAGCGTGTCGTGCAGCGAGAGGTGCCGCACCCGGGCCTGCGCCTGCCATTCGTCGGTCAGGTCCGTGGCGGTGCCGCGGAAGCCCTGCCCCTCCCCGATCGCTCGCGCCGTAACGCGGCAGATGCGCTGCAGGCCGGCGCGATCGTCGATGCGGCACAGCAGGGTGCCACGCGCTGCACCTTCGGCATCGGCAGGCCCCTGCCCGTCCGCGCGCTCCAGCCAGGGGTGCAGCGGCTGCCCGCCCTCCGGCCGCAGCAGGTCGGCCAGCGGCCTTCCCAGCCAGTCGCTGCGGCGGTGCCCGGTGACCTGCAGGAAGCGGTCGGAGAGGTACGTCAGCCGCCCCTGCGCATCCGCCTCCCACAGCCAGTCGGAAGAGGTTTCCGCCATGTCGCGGAAGCGCCGCTCGCTGCCCTGGAGTTCGGCCTGGCTGGCCTGCAGGGCCTGCAACTGCGCATCGATCTGCCGGGCCGATGCGAGCGCGTTGCGCAGCAGCAGCACCAGCACGCCCAGCATCAGCAGCACGCCCCCCGCGAACAGCGGCAGGGTCTGGCGCAGCAGGTCGCGGCCCGGCTGGGGCGGATGCCAGTTCAGGTGGATGGACGGCGAATCGAGCAGCGGCATCGATTCGTGGCCCGGCAGCGGCCCGCGCGAGGCGGTGAGCGCGGGCACGCCGTATTGCTCGCTCAGCCGCGCGAGCCACGCCGGGTCCAGCACGGTGACGAACATCATCACCGACGGTGTGCCCGGCGCGACGGGGATGGAGGAATCCCAGCCCGGCGTGATGGTGGCCGCCGCGGCGATCGCCGGCAGCCCGCCCACTTCCAGCGCGCGCACCACGCTGCCGTCCTGCACGTCGCTTTCCCGCGCCGCCGCCAGCAGGCCGGCCACGTCGCCCTGCAGCCAGTCGGTGATCCGCCGCGGCGTCGGTTTGCCGTCGATGACGCCATACACCGTGCGGCCCGCGCCATCGACGACCCACACGCCGTTGTAGCCGTAGAGATCGAAAGGGATGTCGCCCACGTTGCGGTGGTCGTCCGCCCAGACCTTGTCCACCGTCAGGTGCAGGTGCCGGTACGCCTCGCCCCACTTGCTGTAGTTGATGATGTTGCGGCCCACCTCGTTGCGCTGCTGCTCCAGGCTGCGGGCGATGAAGGTGCGCGAGCGCGCCTGCACGTCGGCATCCTGGCTCAGCGCATTGGTGACCAGCAGGTAGGCCCCGAGCCCGATGAGCACCAGCAGCGCCGCGATGGCGGGCAGCAGGCGCCGCAGCAGCGAGCGGCCGCGGCGCGGGAAAGCCCGGTGCAGGGGAGCAGGATCGTTCATCGGGAAAAAGCGGGAAACCAGCGGTCGGGCGGTCGCGGATTGTCCCAGAAGGGGCCCGAAACTGCGTTCCGCTGCCCGGACTACCCTTCGAATTGCGGGTGTGTCTGCCGGATGCGCGCCATGGCGATGCCCGCGGCGGCGGTGCGGGTTTCCACGCCCAGTTTCACATACACGCGCTCCAGGTGCTTCTTCACCGTGGCGGGGCTCGATCCCAGGATGTCGCCGATGTCGCGGTTGGTCTTGCCCTTGAGCAGCCAGTAGAGCACCTCGGCCTCGCGTGCCGTGAGCCGGAAGCCCAGCGCCAGCGCCTCGATCACCGCCGCGTCGGACACCTCGCGCATCACGATCAGCCAGTCGCCGCCGCCCTCGCTGTCGCCGGTCTGCTGGTGCAGGCTGAACGACAGGCGCCGCGCGCCGCGCTCCACCACCAGGCGCGGCGGCTCGATCTGCTGCGCCGCGAATGCCGGCACCTGCGGCAGCTGGGCCCGCAGCCATTCGGCCACGGGCAACGGCACGGCCACCGGATCGGCAGCGGCCTCCTCCGCGCCCTCCCCGCCCTGCGCGCCTTCCGTGCTGAAATATTCGCGCAGCAGCGTGCGCGCCAGCGCCGTCTGCCACATCAGCCGCCCGTCGCTCGCGCGCACGGTGATGCTGGCGTAGCCGAAGGCATCCAGCGCATTGCGCGCCTGGCCCGCCTGGCGCATGTCCTGCCGGGCCCGCCGCGCGCCCTGCAGGTGGACATGCATGCGCGCCAGCACCTCGCGCGGCTTGATGGGCTTGGTCACGTAATCCACGCCGCCGGCGGCCAGGGCCGCCTCCAGGTGCTCGGTCTCGGTGAGGCCGGTCATGAAGATGATGGGAATGTGCGCGGTGGCCGGCTGGGCTTTCAGGCGGCGCGCGACCTCGAAGCCATCCATGCCGGGCATCATGGCGTCGAGCAGCACCACGTCGGGCATGGCCTGGGCGGCGCGGGCCAATGCGGTCTCGCCGCTGGTGGCCACCAGCACCGTGTAGCCGGATTCGTCCAGCGCATCGTGCAGCACGGCCAGGTTGTCGGGCACGTCGTCCACGACCAGCACCAGGCCGGCGCTGTCGCTGTCCATCAGCGGCGCGGCGCGGCCGGCGGCCGGGGCATGGGGGGCGAAAGGCGAAGGCAGGTCGGTCATCGGGATCAGGAGGATGCCATGAGGCGGGCCAGCGCCTCGAACTGGAACTGCCGCGCCAACGCGCGTGCGCCGGCCACCCAGCCGGCGCATTCGGGCTGCGCAGCCTCGATCTCCGCCAGCTGGGCCATCACGCCCCGGTAGTAGCCCAGCTCCACGGCCTCGGCCAGCGTCGCGAGCCGCGCGGCATCGGGCAGGGCCGCGCCGGGGCCGGCGGCCGGGGGCGGCGCAGCGGGGGGCGCGGCCTTTTCTTCCAGCCACTGCAGGGCCAGGCGCCGCTCCAGCCAGTCCAGCAACTCGGTGTGGCGCACGGGCTTGACGATGAAATCCTCGGGCTTGATGCCCACGTCGTTCTCCAGCCCCTTGTCGAAGGCATTGGCCGAGACCACGGCCACGTGCGCCTGCGTGTGGCCGGCCGCACGCAGGCGGCGGATGGTCTCCCAGCCGTCGATGCCGGGCATGGCCAGGTCCATGAAGACCACGTCGGGCCGGTAGCCGGCGGCCAGCAGGTCCAGCGCGTCGTGCCCGCTGGCGGCGGTGCGCAGCTCGAAGCCCAGCGGCGCCAGCAGCTGCACCAGCAGTTCGCGGTCGGGCTCTTCGTTGTCCACCACCAGCAGCCGGCGGCGCGGGCCGGCATAGCCGCGCCGTGCAGGCCGCGGGCCGGCGGCACGCTGCTCGGCCGCGCCCAGGGCGCCGGGGTGCACTTCGGGCAGGAAGAGCCGGATGCGGAACAGCGCGCCGGCACCGGGGGTGCTGGTCACGGTCATCTCGCCGCCCATCAGCTCGGTCAGCATCTTGGCGATGGTCAGCCCCAGCCCTGCGCCGGGCGCCGCGCCCTGGCTGCTGGCCGCACCGCGCTCGAAGGGCTCGAAGATGCTGGCGCGCTCGGCCTCGGTCAGGCCCGGGCCGCTGTCCTCGATCTCGATCAGGGCCAGTTCGCGCGCATGCCGCACGCCCAGGCGCACATGCCCCGCGGCGGTGAACTTGATGGCGTTGCCGATCAGGTTGATGAGGATCTGCCGCACGCGCTTGTCGTCGCCGCGCACCACTTCGGGCAGCACGCCCTGCGGATCGAAGCGGAACGCCAGCCCCTTGGCGCGGGCCTGGGGCTCGAACATCTCGACCATCTCGTGCAGGCAGTCGGCGAAGCGCATGGGCCGTACCTGCAGCGTGAGCTTGCCGCTCTCGATGCGGGCGATGTCCAGCGTGCCCTCGATCAGCGTCAGCAGGTGCTCGCCGCCGCGCCGGATCACGCCCACGGCCTGCCGGCGGTGCGGCGGCACCGAGGCGTCCTCGCCCATCAACTGCGCGTAGCCCAGGATGCTGTTGAGCGGCGTGCGCAGCTCATGGCTGATGGCGCTGATGTAGCGGCTCTTGGCCTGGTTGGCCTGGTCGGCCAGGCGCCGGGCCTGCTCGGCCTCCTCGCGCGCCTCCTCGGCCACGCCGCGCGCCTGTTCGGCGGTGCGACGGGCTTCCTGCAGCGCCTGGTCGGTCTGCCGGTGCAGCGCGATCTCGCGCTGCAGCAGGTGGGTCTGCCGGTTCGACTCCTCCTGCGCCACCTTGCGGCTCTTGTGGGCCAGCACCAGCCACCAGGCCACGATCCCCGAGATGACCAGCAGCGCCAGGTAGGCCTTGAGCAGCCCCGAGCGCAGCGGCGCCGCGCCGGTGCCCGGCACGCCCAGGACCTGCGTCTCCTGGTGGTAGAAAAGCCCGAACACCGCCGCCAGCAGCGGCGCGATCACCAGCATCAGCAGCAGGAAGTGCCCCAGCCCGGAATCCAGCAGCCGCCATGCGCTGCGCGGCAGCAGCCAGCGCAGCGCCCCGGCCCACTGCACCGCCAGGTGCGCGTGGGGCTTGCACATGTCGCCGCAGCGCGCATCCAGCGTGCAGCACAGCGAGCAGATGTGGCCACGGTAGGCGGGGCAGTGCGCCATGTCGGGCGCCTCGTATTCGCGCTCGCAGACCACGCAGCGCAGCATGGCGGGCAGCGCGGCCGTGGCTGAAGCAGCGGCAGGGGCGGCTCCACCGCCGCTGCAGCCTTCGCAGCCCCCCGTGCCGCAGGCCCGCGGCGCCGCCGTGCGGGCCAGGTAGTAGCGCCCGCCCGTGGCCCAGGCGATGGCGGGCGCCGCGACGAAGGCCGTCACCATCGCGATCACCGCCGAGAAGGCCTGTGCGGTCGGCCCGAACAGCCCCAGGTGCGCCACCACCGACAGCAGCGAGGCCAGCGCCATCGCGCCCACGCCCACCGGGTTGACGTCGTACAGGTGCGCGCGCTTGAACTCGATGCCCGGCGGCGACAGCCCCAGCGGCTTGTTCACCACCAGGTCGGCCACCACGGCCATCATCCAGGCGATGGCGATGTTGGAATACAGCCCCAGCACCTGCCCCAGCGCGGTGAACACGTTCATCTCCATCAGCATGAAGGCGATGAGCGTGTTGAACACCACCCACACCACGCGCCCCGGGTGGCTGTGCGTGAGCCGCGAGAAGAAATTGCTCCACGCGAGCGAGCCCGCATAGGCGTTGGTCACGTTGATCTTGATCTGCGACACCACCACGAAAATCGCCGTGGCCGCCACGGCCCAGCGGTAATCCGCGAACACGTAGCCGTAGGCCGCCAGATACATCTGGTTGGGGTCCACGGCCCGCTCGGGGGGCACGCTCAGGGTGATCGCCAGGTAGGCCAGCAGCGCGCCGCCCAGCATCTTGAACACGCCCAGCACCACCCAGCCCGGCCCGCCGGCCAGCACCCCGGCCCACCACCGCCACCGGTTCGCGCGCGTGCGCGCCGGCATGAAGCGCAGGTAGTCGGCCTGCTCCCCCATCTGGGTGATGAGGGCGATGCCCACCGTGAGCGCCGCCCCAAAAAGGTGCAGATCGAACGCCGCCGAGCCGCCACGATCCCCGGAATAGTGCGCGATGCCCGCGAATGCACCAGGATCGCGCGCCAGCACGTAGCCGAACGGCACCAGCAGCATCACCAGCCAGACCGGCTGCGTCCACACCTGCAGCCGGCTGATGGCCGACACCCCGTGCGTCACCAGCGGAATCACCACCAGCGCGCAGAGCACGTAGCCCCAGGCGGGCGGAATGTCCAGCGCCAGCTCCAGCGCATAGGCCATCACGGCGGCCTCCAGCGCGAAGAAGACGAAGGTGAAGCTCGCGTAGATCAGCGAGGTGATGGTCGAGCCGATGTAGCCGAAGCCCGCCCCGCGCGTGAGCAGGTCCATGTCCACCCCGTAGCGCGCCGCACAGGCGCTGATGGGCATGCCGGCCAGGAAGATGATGAGCCCCGTCGCCAGGATGGCCCAGAAGGCGTTGGCGAAGCCGTACTGCACCAGCAGTGTGGCGCCCACCGCCTCCAGGATCAGGAACGAGGCCGCGCCGAAAGCCGTGTTGGCCACCCGCCAGGCGGACCACTTGCGAAATCGCTGCGGCGTGAAGCGCAGCGCATAGTCCTCCAGCGTCTCGCTGCCCACCCAGCTGTTGTAGTCGCGGCGCACCTTGACGATGCGCTGCGGCGCCTCGCCTTCTGCGGCGTCATGCGGTGGCAGGGAAGTGGAAACGGGGGCGGATGGCACGCCCCGCAGGTGCAGCATTCATGCCACCTGTCCTCGCCCGCGGCGCTGCACGCCTTCAGCGCGCAGGGGGCATGCGGCCGGCGTAGGCCTTGTCGGTCAGGCTGCGCAGGAAGGCCACGAGGTCGTCGATCTCCGCGTCGGACAGCGCCGCCGCGGTGCCGGCACGCCGGTTCATCGGCGGCGAATTGACGTTGACATTGCCGCGGCATGCCTGCGGCACGTCGTCGAAGGGCCGGCCGCCGGCGTACCAGTGGGCGGGGTCGGTAGAGCGCGTGTTGTAGAACGCCACCGCGTCGCGCAGGTCGCCGAACACCGCGTTGTGCATGAAACGCTGGCGCACCGCCACGTTGCGCAGCCCCGGCGTGCGCAGGTAGGCGCACCACTGCCCCGGCTCCGGCCAGCCCAGGCGCCGCGCCGTGGCATCCAGCCCGGTATCGAAATGGCGCGGATCGCGGTTGTCCGCCAGCCGCCGGTTGCGCGGCACGGCGATCGCGTCGTACCCGAAATCGGTGAACAGCGACCGCTCGGACCGCGACGCCGTCTCCGCCATGGTGTGGCAGGAGGCGCAGTTGCCCTTGTCCGGGTTGCGGAACAGCGCCAGCCCGCGCTGCTCGGCCGGCGACAACGTGCCCTGGCCGCGCAGGTAGTCGTCGAAGCGCGAACTGAACGGCGCCATGGCGTCGCTCTGCAGGAAGGCCTGCAATGCGGCCCCCAGGGCGCGCAGCAGCGCCTCGGGGTCGCGCTGCACCGCGGCGCCGAAGCGCGGCGCCAGCTCCGCCGCCAAACCGCTGCGCTGCGCCGAGCGCAGCAATTGCCCCGGGGTGCCGTTGTTCATCTCGCGCGGGTCCAGCAAGGGGCCGCGGATCTGCTCGGCCAGCGTGTCGGCCCGCCCGTCGGCGAACAGGCCGCCGAAGGGCGAGGCGAAGGGCGCATCGTCGTCCTGGTAGAAATGGCGGCGCGGCACGTAGCGCACGTAGAGCAGCGAGGGCGCCGTGCGCGCGCCGAAGTGCCCGGGCCGGCTGCCTTCGGAGGTGCCCGGCCCGGCCAGCGCACGGGGCGTGGCCAGGCTGGGCCCGAAGGCCTGCCCCGGGTCGTGGCAGGCCGCGCACGACATGCCGCGCGGCCGCGACAGCCGCGGGTCGTTGAACAGCCTCTCGCCCAGGTGCACCAGTTCCGGATCGGGAGCAAACACGGCCCGGGTCGGGTCCACCCGCGAGGCCACCTGGGGCGTGCGCCCCACCCAGCCCACCACCGCCTGGGCCGGCACGCCCGCCAGCAGCACGACCTGCGTCTCGGGCACACCAGCCGCACCGGGCGCAGCGGCAGCCGCCGCCAGGGGCAGCCACGCCAGCGCGACGGCCGCCAGCCGGCTCCGCCAGCCTGCCGTCACGGCGCCAGGAAGCCGGTCTTGTCGCACGCCAGCGTGCGGCCGGACTGCTGGCAGGTGGCCAGCAGCTTGCCGGTGGTCGTGTAGGCCTTGAAGGTCCAGCCGGTGGCGGGCGACGCGCGGCGCTCCATCATCGCGAAGCCGAAGCTCGCGTGGTGCGTGATGCGGTCGATGGTGGTGCCCGGCGCGGGCGAAGCGCTGGCCGGCAGCGGATCGGACAGCGCCACGTCGAGGTTGTCGCCTGCGTTGCCGGTCACCAGCGTCGCCGGATGGCCCGAGGCGAAGTTGATGGCCTGGAAGTCGTGCACGTGGCCGTGGAGCGCGACGTGCACGCCCGGCGGATAGTAGGCCTGCTGGTAGAGGCCCACCATGGCCGACTGCAGCGCCGCATTGCCCGGTGCGGGCGTGCTGCCGGCCACCGGCGCGAAGGCCAGGATCGGGTGGTGGTTGGTGAAGATGTTCGTCGCCACGCCGGCCTTGGCCGCCAGCGCGGCCACGCTCTGGAACTGCTTCTGGTAGATGCCGAACTGCAGGTCCGTGCTCTTGAGCGCCGTCTTGCCCGTCTTGGCCGAATCGAACACGATCACCTGCGTATCCCCGCCCAGGGCCACCGCATAGGGCTCGGAATAGTTGCCCACGTTGTCGTTGGCCGGCAGGTTGCAGGAGCTCTGCTCGCTGTAGGCGCGCGGGTCCAGGAAGCGGAACCAGCCCTGCCCGGCGCGCGCGCACTCCTCATGGTTGCCGCGCGCCATGATCCAGGGCGCGCCGGCCAGCAGCGGCGCCGCGGGCTTGAAGAAGTCCGCCTGCCAGGTGTCCCAGCCATAGCCCCAGGGGCTGCCCTTGCAGCCCGCCACATCGCCCGGGCAGGCGTTTTCGCGGTAGTGGTAGTCGCCGATGTGCAGCACCAGGTCCGGCGCCATGGCGGCGGCCGTCGCGGCGACGGTCGCGAAGGGCCACGCCACGGGATCGCTGCAGGGCTGCCAGGCGTTGTCCGCCTTCTTGAGGCGGCAGCCCGTGTCGGCGATCAGCAGCACGCGCTGCGGCTGCGCCTTCGGCAGCGGCAGGGTGCGGTCGGCCACGGTGGCCTGGCGGGCCGAATCGGGCAGCACCGTCTCGCAGACCGACACGGGAAACTCCGAAGGCTTCGAGTCGGACGGATCGCTCGCGGTGGTCCGCTGCGCCACCGTGCCGGCGGCCACGCGCAGCGCCATGCGGCTGGGCTGGTTGTCCACCACGATCCGGGGGCAGACGCTGGCGTCCGCGGCCGAGCCGGCGGGCAGCGTGTAGCTGGTGATCACCCGGGCAGTGGCATGGCTGCCTTCGCCCACCACCACCCAGGCGGCCTGGATGTTGGCGGGTGCGCTCGCGGCATCGGCCGTGATGCCGGAGCCGCCGCCGTCGCAGCCGGACAGGGTGAGCGCGCCGCCGATGGCGAGCGCCGCTCCGAAGGGAGAAATCCAGCGGGATGCCTGCATGTCGTGTGTCTTTCTTTCAAGCGGGCCGGTCGTCGGGCCGGGCCGCATCCTAGTAACAGCGGGTTACATCCACGTGACACCTCCAGCCGTTCCCGCTGGCAAGGTTCCTGCTTTACGATGTCTGCCCAGTTGAGGCGACCGACGGAACCACCCATGGAACTGACCCCCCGGGAAAAAGACAAGCTGCTTCTCTTCACCGCCGCGCTGCTGGCCGAACGCCGCAAGGCGCGCGGCCTCAAGCTCAACTACCCGGAGGCGGTAGCACTGATCTCCGCGGCCGTGCTGGAAGGCGCCCGCGACGGCAAGACCGTGGCCCAGCTCATGAGCGAGGGCCGCGAAGTCCTCACGCGCGACGACGTGATGGACGGCGTGCCGGAAATGATCTCGGACATCCAGGTCGAAGCCACCTTCCCGGACGGCACCAAGCTCGTCACCGTCCACCAGCCCATCGCCTGAAGGCGACCGCGGACTGCCCCGCCCCCCTTCTCTCTCTGCCCACGGAGCCTCCCATGCGCATTGCCCGTTCCCTCCTGCCCGCACTGCTTGCCGCCGCCGCGCTGCCGGCGCTGGCCCATACCGGTGCGGATGCCGGCCACCACCACGGCTTCACCGCCGGGTTCCTGCACCCGCTCACCGGCATGGACCACCTGGCCGCGATGGTGGCCGTGGGCCTGTGGAGCGCCCTGGCCGCGCGCAGCCGCCGCGAACTGCTGGCAGCGCCCCTGGGCTTCGCCGGCATGCTGCTGGCGGGCGCGCTCGCGGGCCTCGCGGGCCTGTCGCTGCCCGCGGTGGAGCCCATGATCGCCGCCTCGCTGCTGGTGCTGGGCCTGCTGGTGGCCACGCAGCGCCGCCTGCCCGCGCCCGCCGCCGCGGCGCTGGTCGGCGTCTTCGCCGTGTTCCACGGCATCGCCCACGGCCACGAACTGGCCGGCGACGGTGCCGCCCTGCCCACGCTGGCCGGCATGCTCGCCGCCACCGTGGCCCTGCATGCCGGCGGCATCGGCCTGGGCGTGGCCCTGCGCGGCGCCAACCGCTGGCTGCCGCGTGCGGCCGGCGCCGCCGTCGGCCTCTTCGGCCTCGCCCTGCTGGGCGGCCTGGCCTGAACACGAACCGAGGAGCGCACCATGGTCCCGGGCGAACTGCTGGTCGATGACGGCGAGCACCCACTCAACCCCTGCCGGCGCACCGTCACCCTGGTGGTGCGCAACAGCGCCGACCGGCCCATCCAGGTCGGCTCGCACTACCACTTCGCCGAAACCAACGGCGCGCTCGATTTCGACCGCGCGGCCGCGCGCGGCATGCGGCTGAACATCACCTCGGGCACCGCGGTGCGCTTCGAGCCCGGCCAGCAGCGCACCGTCGAACTGGTGGACTACGCCGGCAGCCGCACCGTGTACGGCTTCCGCGGCGACACCCAGGGCCCGCTGGACGTGCCCCCCGCGGAAGCCGCACCCGGCCTGCCGCAGCAGCCCTGATCCGCCCCGCCCCTTCACGCACCACGCCCACAGCCACCGGAAAGGCAAGACCACACCATGGCCACCGTATCCCGCCGCGCCTACGCGGAAATGTTCGGCCCCACCGTGGGCGACCGCGTGCGGCTGGCCGACACCGGCCTCGTCGCCGAAGTCGAGCAGGACTTCACCCTGCGCGCCGGCGGCTACGGCGAGGAAGTCAAGTTCGGCGGCGGCAAGACCATCCGCGACGGCATGGCCCAGAGCCAGCGCACCCGCGCCGAAGGGGCGATGGACACCGTGCTCACCAACGCCCTCGTCATCGACCACTGGGGCATCGTCAAGGCCGATATCGGCCTGAAGGACGGCCGCGTCGCCGCCATCGGCAAGGCCGGCAACCCGGACACCCAGCCCGGCGTGGACATCGTCATCGGCCCCGGCACCGAGATCATCAGCTGCGAAGGCAATATCGTCACCGCCGGAGGCATCGACAGCCACATCCACTTCATCTGCCCCCAGCAGATCGAGGAGGCGCTGGCCTCCGGCGTCACCACCATGCTCGGCGGCGGCACCGGCCCGGCCACCGGCACCCTGGCCACCACCTCCACCCCCGGCCCCTGGCACATCGAGCGCATGCTGCAGGCGGCGGACGCCTTCCCGATGAACATCGGCTTCCTGGGCAAGGGCAACGCCAGCCTGCCCGCCGCGCTGCACGAGCAGATCGAGGCCGGCGTGATCGGCCTCAAGCTGCACGAGGACTGGGGCACCACGCCCTCGGCCATCAGCAACTGCCTGGACGTGGCCGATGCCACCGACACGCAGGTGGCGATCCACTCCGACACCCTCAACGAGAGCGGCTTCGTCGAGAACACCATCGCCGCCGTCGGCGGGCGCGGGATCTGCGCCTTCCACACCGAAGGCGCGGGCGGGGGCCATGCGCCGGACATCCTGCGCGTGGTGGGCGAGGACAACTTCCTGCCCTCCTCCACCAACCCCACCATGCCCTACACGCGCAACACGCTGGACGAGCACGTGGACATGCTCATGGTGTGCCACCACCTGGACGCCTCCATCGCCGAAGACCTGGCCTTCGCCGAGAGCCGCATCCGCAAGGAAACCATCGCCGCCGAGGACATCCTGCACGACCTGGGCGCCATCAGCATGATGAGCAGCGACAGCCAGGCCATGGGCCGCGTCGGCGAAGTCATCCTGCGCACCTGGCAGACGGCCGACAAGATGAAGCAGCAGCGCGGCGCCCTGCCCGAGGATGGCCCCCGCAACGACAACCACCGCATCAAGCGCTACGTCGCCAAGTACACCATCAACCCCGCGATCGCCCACGGCATTTCCCACGACGTGGGCAGCCTGGAGGTCGGCAAGTGGGCCGACATCGTGGTCTGGAAGCCCGCCTTCTTCGGCGTGAAGCCCGCGATGATCCTCAAGGGCGGCAGCATCGCCCTGGCCGCCATGGGCGACCCCAACGCCTCCATCCCCACGCCCCAGCCCGTGCACTACCGCCCCATGTTCGGTGCCTTCGGCGGCTCCCTGGAGCGCTCCTCGCTCACCTTCGTCTCGCAGGCGGCCATGGCGGCCGGCGTGGGCGAGCGCTACGGCCTGGCCAAGCAGCTCAGCGCCGTGCGCGGCATCCGCGGCGTGCGCAAGCAGCACATGGTGCACAACAGCTACACCCCGCGCATGGAGATCGACGCGCAGACCTACACCGTGCGCGCCGACGGCCAGCTGCTCACCTGCGAACCCGCCACCCGGCTGCCGCTGGCGCAGCGCTACTTCCTTTTCTGAGCCGGCCGATGGACGCACGCCCCGACGCGGCCACGGCCGCCCTGCGCATCCGCCTGGACGACCTGGGCGACCCGCGCATCGCCGTCTTCCTGGAGGAGCACCTGGCCGACATGCGCCGCGTCTCGCCCCCCGAGAGCGTGCACGCGCTCGACCTGGACGGCCTGCGCCGCCCGGAAATCCGCTTCTGGAGCGCCTGGCTGGAAACGCCGCACGGCGACCAACTGGCCGGCACCGTCGCGCTCAAGCGGCTGGACGCCGGCCATGCGGAACTCAAGTCGATGCGCACGGCCGCCGCCCTGCGCGGCCAGGGCATCGCCGCCCGCATGCTGGCCCACGCCCTTGCCGAGGCCCGCGCCGCAGGCCACGCGCGCATCAGCCTGGAGACGGGCAGCCAGCCCTTTTTCGCGCCGGCCCGCGCGCTCTATGCACGCCACGGCTTCGAGGACTGCGCGCCGTTCGGCAGCTACGGCCCCGACCCGGCCAGCCACTTCATGACACGCGCGCTCTGACGCACACGCATCCGCCAGGCGCCCGCCGGCCGGCCCCACGCTCCCAGGACGGGCCGCCAGGCCGCAGAATGGCGTTTTCGCCGCCCAGGACCCCGACATGCTGACCGCCAACAAACTCCTCCCCCAGGGCCACGGCCTCGCCCCCGTCCTGCTCAAGCGCGCCGCCACCGTCGAACTCGACTGGGACGTGCGCCAGAAAAGCCGCTTCGCCGCCACCGATTCCACCGGGCGCGAACTGGGCGTCTTCCTGCCCCGCGGCACCGTCGTGCGCGGCGGCGACGTGCTCGTGGCCGAGGACGGCAGCATGGTCCGCGTGCTCGCCGCGCCCCAGGCCGTGCTGCGCATCACCCACTGCACGCAGCACGGCACGCCCTTCGACCTCATCCGCGCCGCCTACCACCTCGGCAACCGCCACGTGCCGATCGAGCTGCGCCCGGACCACCTTCAGATCGAGCCCGACCACGTGCTCGCCGACATGCTGCGCGCCATGCACCTCATCGTCACCGAGCAGCAGGCGCCCTTCGAGCCCGAAGGCGGCGCGTATGCCGCGGGCGGGCACGGACACGGCCATGCGCACGGACACGGCCACGGACATGCGGCCCACAGCCACGGGCACGATCACGGCCATGACCATGGGCATGGCCACGCGCACGCGCACAGCCACGACCACGGCACGCACGCACCAGGCCATGAGCACGACCACGAAGCCGAAGGCTGCGACCACGATCACGACTGCGGCCACCACCATGACCACGGCCAGGACCATGGCCACGCCCATCCGCATTCCCTCGCCCGCTGAAGCGCGCATGGCGCCTGCACCCGATTCCGCCCCTTCCGGTCCTGCAGCGCCCGGTCCGGCATCGATGCCACAAGCCCTGCCCGCGGCCAGCCTGCTGCAGCTCATCTGGCTCGCTTCGCCCGCCCTGCCCGTGGGCGGTTTCTCGTACTCCGAAGGGCTGGAGATCGCCGTCGAATGCGCGGGCGTCACCACCGAAGCCACGGCCGCCGCCTGGCTGCAGGAACAGCTGATGCTCACCCAGGCCCGCGGCGACCTCGCCGTCGTCCACCAGGCCCTCACCGCCTGGCGCGCGGGCGACGCGGAGCGCGTGCGCGCCCTCAACGACTGGGTGCTGCACACCCGCGAGACCAGCGAGTTGCGCCTGCAGACCGAGCAGATGGGCCGCTCCCTCGCCGACTGGCTGCGCAACCAGCACACGGGTGATCCGGAGGCCCTGGCCGACGTCGCGCGCCTCGCCGCCCTGCCACCCACCTATCCCGTCGCCTTCGCCCTGGCCGCCGCGCGCACCCAGGCACGCTCCGAAGACGTGCTGCTCGCCTGCGCCTTCGGCTGGGCCGAGAACATGGTCCAGGCCGCCATCAAGGCCGTGCCCCTGGGCCAGAGCGCCGGCCAGCGCATCCTCGCGCGGCTCGCCGCCGCCATCCCCGGCGCCGTGGCCCACGCCATGCAACTGGGCGACGCGGAGCGCCAGGCCTTCTCCCCCATGCTGGCCGTGCTCTCGGCCCGGCATGAAACGCAGTATTCCCGCCTTTTCCGCTCATGACCGCCATGACCATGAACATGAACGCCACCACCAACACCTCGCCCCTGCACCACGTCCCGAACCGCACCAAGCCCCTGCCCCCGCTGCGCGTGGGCATCGGCGGCCCCGTCGGCTCCGGCAAGACCACCATCCTGGAGATGCTCTGCAAGGCCATGCGCGACCAATACGACCTCGTCGCCATCACCAACGACATCTACACCAAGGAAGACCAGCGCCTGCTCACCGTCAGCGGCGCCCTGCCCGCCGAACGCATCATGGGCGTGGAAACCGGCGGCTGCCCCCACACCGCCATCCGCGAGGACTGCTCCATCAACCTCGAGGCCATCGACCGCATGCTGGCCCAGTACCCCGATGCCGACATCGTCTTCGTCGAAAGCGGCGGCGACAACCTGGCCGCCACCTTCAGCCCCGAGCTGAGCGACCTCACCATCTACGTGATCGACGTCGCCGCCGGCGAGAAGATCCCCCGCAAGGGCGGCCCCGGCATCACCAAGAGCGATCTCTTCGTCATCAACAAGACCGACCTCGCACCCCACGTGGGTGCGAACCTGGACGTGATGGAGGCCGACACGCGCCGCATGCGGGGTAGCAAACCCTTCGTGATGACCAACCTGAAGACGCAGCAGGGGCTGGACGGAGTGATCGAGTTCATCGAGAAGAAGGGGTTGCTGCAGGCGGGGCGGGCTTGAGGGGCTGCCCCACGCGGCTAGAATGCGGCTCCTGCAGCCTGCGGAGACTTGGGTGAGCGGTTTAAACCAGCAGTCTTGAAAACTGCCGACGGGCAACCGTCCGTGAGTTCGAATCTCACAGTCTCCGCCAGACCCACCAAACAAGCGCCCTCGTCAGGGCGCTTTTTTTCGCGCTGATGGCGGCATTGATCATGAAATATCAACGGATTACGCTTGATAGCATGGTGTTATATACAGCATTCGTGCAGCGGCCATGCACCCGCTCATCACGCGCACTCCAATTTTTGACCTACTGGATGGCCTACGGAAATCGCTGATGCCGAAGCGTGCGCGCGAGCTGACGGCGTTAGAGGTGTCGCGGCTCAAGGCGGAGGGGTCGCACGCCGTGGGCGGCGCGAGTGGGCTGTACCTACGGATCGAAGGCGGCTCCCGCTCTTGGGTTCTGCGGTACGTTTTCGCGCGTGCCCGCCGGCGCATGGGTTTGGGCAGCTACCCCGGCGTTTCGCTCGCGGCGTCCCGCGATGACGCACGGGCCGCGCTCAAGCTGCGCGACTCGGGTAAAGATCCGCTCGTAATGCGTGATGCCGAGCGCGAGACGGTGCGGCTCGCCGCGGCCCAGCGGGTGCCTTTCGACGAGGCCGCCGCCGAATACATCCGCGAGCACGAATCGATATGGCGCAGCCTCAAGCACACCCAACAGTGGCGCAGCACTCTCGCCACCTACGCTTCACCCCACTTCGGCCACGTCCCCGTTTCGGAGATGGATCAAGCTCGGGTGCTGCGCGCGCTGGCACCGATCTGGAAGGTGAAGACGGAAACCGCGACCCGGCTGCGAGGCCGCATCGAACAGATTCTGGACTGGGCAACCGCCCATGGTTACCGCACGGGCACGAATCCAACGCGATGGCGCGGACAGTTGGAACACATCCTGGCCGACCCGTCGAAGGTGGCTCCCGAGGCACCACCCTGCCGTGGACCGGCGCGGGATATGCTGGAGAAGCGTGGTGTCATCATGCAGGACCGGGCAGATTTCGCAACGCGCATCTCGAATGAAAAACGATTGTAGGAATTTAAAGAAGGCCACACATGACGCAGCTTCTTGGAAAAATTCACACCCAAGACCGAATTCTAGATTCGATGATATGCATTGATTCTGATTTAAAAACAGAAGCTGCAATTCACTGGTGGGAATACCCCCTCAATAATCCCCGGATGATCATAGTGGAGCTTGATTGGGAAGGCAATCAAGCCAAAATGACCCCTCGGGTTATGCTTGACACTGATTCGCAATATGGGAGTATTTTCATAAAGCAACTAACCGGCAAGGAGCTGACTGACTTTTTAAGTTATCGAGGAACCTTAATCCGCCACCCCGATACATCTATGACCGCGGTATGGGAGGGGGCCAATTGGGATCGAGGGACGGCAGAGTGGGCTCCAAGGAAATCCGGAGCAACCGTTAAGCTCAGCAAATGCAATACTTGGGATGAGTTCACCAACTGGGCCACGCGAGTCAAAAAAGAATACGGTGCCCAACTTTTTCGGGGTCATGGTAGCAACAAGTTCAAACTCTCTACCACATTCCATCGTCAAAATAGAGCGAGACTGGAGCGCTACACGGAGAACACTTTACAAGATTTTCGCCTTCACGCAGAAGCTGTAACTGGTTTACGCTTTAATATGCGCGATGGCGACGAATACGGAATTCTTCTGGGATTGGCCCAACATCATGGGCTCCCTACCCCTCTTCTGGATTGGACGATGTCACCGTACATCGCAGCTTTTTTTGCTTTTTCAGACGCTCTGGAGAACTCTAGAATTGATGCCACTCATGTTCGTGTCTATTGCCTCACCCGTGAGTTCCTAAAAATCACTAGTCCGTACGTTATAAACATAGCTAGCATGGTGCCTTATATATCTATGCTATCGATTTCAGCTCGCCACAATCCGCGCCTGCATGCTCAGCAAGGAAGGTTCATGGTGACAAACGTTGAGGAAATTGAAGAGGCAATTTGCTATTGGCAAGTCACTAGTACCCGGCCATATTTGCTCGCCGCTGACATTCCTATAGACTGCGCTCGTGAAGCGCTGGAAGACCTCGCGTACATGGGAATCACCCCGGCAACACTTTTCCCTGGTCTGGATGGGGTGTGTAGGACACTGAAACATCAAATGATGTTCGCCAATTTGTTACCCGCAGAGGGCAGTAGCGACCCCGCACCCATTCCTATCAGTACGAAGCCGGTAAATTAAACGTCTGATTGACCCCATGCAGTTGGGCACCCTCGCAGTCAGTTCAACACGTCAGAAACGAGCCAGAAGGGCTTCGCGCCCATCTTGCGCGTGCGGGGAAACCCGCGCTGCTCGATTAGTGCGCGAAGGGTGTTTTCCACTATGCCGAGCTCTTCCAATAGCTGGGCTTTGTTGAAAATCAATTTCTTCATCAGGCCCCCGCCTGGAATGCGGAAATCACCTGTACGAACAGCATGGCCGCGGGCGGATCAATCGGAGCGATTGCGTGGCGGCTGTCCACCGCCTCGATGTTGTGGGCCGCGCTCATGCTGCACCGCCGATCAGCAGCGCGCCGACAGCGGCGGGTTTGAGCCAGTATCCGGTGCAGTAGTCGCCCTCGCAGCGCTCACAGTGGGCGCAGTTGCAGCCGAGGTCGGTTTCCAACAGCCAGTGGCGACCGTCCTCCGCCACGAACTCGTGCGGGCCGTCGTGCCCCTCGGGCAGCACGCATCCGTACTTGTCCCTCGCGGCCGGGTGTCCGTCGCTGTGGATGTTGGCGTTGCGCAGGCTGATGATGCTCTTTGTACATACGCTCATCCGTGCAGCCGGCGCCTTCGCAGGATGTGGTTTTTCTTCTTCGGCACGCCGCCCCGGATGCGGCCCTGCTCGGAGCGCGCTGCGGCCAGGGCATCACTCCAGCTCATGCAAGTTGCGCTTCAATCGCCGACTTGTCGATAACGGACCAGACCCGGGCGATCTTGCCATCGCGCAGTTCGTAGAACACGTTCTCCGAAAACACGACCCTCTTGCCATTCACCGGCAGGCCCAGGAACTCGCCCTGGGGCGAGCAGTTGAACCCCAGCCGGCTCCCCACACAATCCACATCGGCGACCAGCAACTCCACTTCGTAGCGAAGATCCGGAATCGTGGCGAAGTCGTTTTCCAGCATCGCCCGATAGCCCGCCAGGCCGAGCGGGCGGTGGTTGTGGTGCACGTCGGCGTGAACGAAGTCGCCCAGCCGGGACCAGTCCTGCGCGTTGAGGCAGGCGATGTATGCGAGGTAGAAGTCTTTGATGCGGGTCGCCTGCAATTGCGCTCTCCAAAGCGTTTTCGTTCATCTCACTGATCCATCTTCGCACCGGATCGCATGGCGTCCCGGCGGGCTCAAGATGACTTGGGCGAACGCATCTACATCCTCAACTCTGCCAGCAAATCACTGGTCGTCGCCGCCTCCAGCAGCTCGCGCGTGTAGGGCTGCTGCGGCCGGTCGAAGATGTCGGCCACGCTGCCTTCTTCGATGATGCGGCCGTTTGCCATCACGACGATGCGGTCGGCGATCTCGGACACCACGGCCAGGTTGTGCGAGATGAACAGGCAGCCGAAGCCGCGCTCGGCCTGCAGGCGCCTGAAAAGCTCCAGCACCTGCTTCTGGATGGTCATGTCCAGGGCCGACACGGGCTCGTCGGCCACCACGAAGGCGGGCTTGCGCACCAGGGCGCGCGCAATCGCCACGCGCTGGCGCTGGCCGCCCGAGAGCGCATGCGGAAAGCGCTCGCCAAACCCTGCCAGGCCCACCTCGGCCAGCATGGCATCCACCGTGACCTGCAGCGCGCCCTGCGTGAGCGGCGGGCCGTGGCGCAGCGGTTCGGCCACGATGTCGCGCACGCGCTGCCGTGGATCCAGCGAAGAATACGGGTCCTGGAACACCAGCTGGCAGGCCAGGCGGAATTCGCGCCGGCCCGCGGCATGGCCCCCTCCCAGCGGCGTGCCACGAAAGCACACTTCGCCGCCCGCGATGGGCAGCAGGCCGATCATGGCGCGGCCCAGCGTGGTCTTGCCCGAGCCCGATCCGCCCACCACCGCCACCACCTCGCCCGGCTGGATGGCCAGCGATACACCGCGCACCGCCAGCTTGGGCACGGACTTGGACAGCCAGCCCTGGCGAGTGCCCGGAAAGCTCACCTGCACATCCCTCGCCTCGATCAGCGGCGCCTGCGCCGGCCGCGCAGGGCGCGGGGCGCTGCGCTGGGGCAAGGCATCGATCAGGCTCTTCGTGTAGGTCTCGCGCGGTGCAGTGAGCACGCTGCGCACGGGGCCGGACTCGACCAGGCGGCCCTTTTCCAGCACCACCACGGACTGCGCATAGCGGGCCACCAGCCCCAGGTCGTGCGTGATGAGCAGTACGGCCGTGCCCTCGGTGCGCGTAAGTTCGGCCATGATCTCCATCACCTCGCGCTGGCTCAGCGAATCGAGCGCCGTGGTGGGTTCGTCGGCGATCAGCAGGCGCGGCTTGAGCAGCATGACCGAGGCCAGCATGATGCGCTGGCGCATGCCCCCCGAGAATTGGTGCGGGTAAGAGGCCAGGCAGCGTTCGGGATCGGCGATCTGCACGCGGCGCAGCATGGCGATGGCGCGCTCGCGTGCCTGGGCCGTGGTCACCTTCTCGTGCAGGCGCAGGCCCTCGAACAACTGCTCGGCGATGGTCATGGCCGGGTTGAGCGACACCATAGGCTCCTGGAACACCATGCCCACATCGCAGCCGCGCAGCGCACGCAGCGACGGGGCCGGCAGCGTGCCCACGTCGCGGCCCTGCAGCAGCACGCGGCCGCCGCTCTGGCGCACCTGGGGCGGCAGCAGGCCGAGCACGGCACGCCCCGCCATGGTCTTGCCGCTGCCCGATTCGCCCACCAGGGCCACCACGCCGCCGGCAGGCACATCGAAGGAGACGGCATCGAGCAGCGGGCGCTCCAGCGGGCCGTGCACGGTGAGTTCGCGCACAGACAGCAGCAGCGGCGGCGGGTTCTTCTCGGTCGTCGTCATGTCGTTTCTTTCCGCCACGGTAGGAATCGAGGGGCGCATCAGCGGTGCTCCATGCGCGGGTCGAGCCAGTCGCGCAGCGCATCGCCCAGCAGGTTCACGCCGAGCAGGGTGATTGCGATGCAGGCGCCGGGCGCAATGCCCAGCCAGGCGGCGGTCTCGATGTAGGGCCGGCCCGAGGCCAGCATGTTGCCCCAGGTGGGCGCTGGCGGCGGAACGCCCAGGCCCAGGAAGCTGAGCGCGCTTTCGGCCAGGATGACCCAGCCGAACATCGACGTGGCCAGCACCACCAGGGGCGCCACGCAGTTGGGCAGGATGTGCGCGAACACCGTGCGCAGGCCCGAGTTACCGATCACCTCCGAGGCCTCGATGTACTCCTTCTCGCGCAGCGAAAGCACCGAGCCGCGCACCACGCGCACCGCCGTGGGCGCATAGGCCAGGCCCAGCGCTACGATGATGCCCCATTGGTTGGCGCCCACGATGACCATCACCCCCAGGGCCAGCAAAATGCCGGGAAAGGCCAGCAGGGCATCGTTGAAGACCATCAGTACCCTATCGAGCCAGCCGCGGAAGTAGCCGGCCACCAGGCCGATCAACACGCCCAGTACCAGGGCCAGGGCCACCGTGAGCGCGGCCACCACCAGGCTGGTGCCCGCTCCGGCCATCAGGCGCGAAAGGATGTCGCGGCCGAACTCGTCGGTGCCCAGCAGGTAGGCGCCCGAGGGTGGCTGCAGGCGCTGGCGCAGGGCCACCCCCATGGGGTTGTAGGGTGTCCAGACAATGGACAGCAGCGCCATGGCTCCGACCAGGCCGACCAGCAGGCCGCCGACCAGGGCATTGGCGCGCAGGCGTTTCATCAGGCGCTGGATCATCATGATGCGGACACCCGGGGATCGAACAAGGGGTAGCACAGGTCCACCACGAGGTTGACCAGCACGTAGATGGCGGCCATGAACAGCAGGCAGCCCTGCACGACGGGGTAGTCGCGCGCGAAGATCGCATCCACCAGCAGGCGGCCCAGGCCGGGCAGCGTGAACACCGTCTCCAGCACGGCGATGCCGCCCAACAGGTTGCCCAGCACCAGTCCGATCATGGTCCAGGTGGGAGCGAAGGCATTGGGCAGCACATGGCGCAGCAGCACGCGGCGCTCGGCAAGGCCCTTGGCCCGCGCATGCGTCACGTACTCCAGGCGCAGTACCTCCACGGCGCTGGCGCGCGCCATGCGGGTGAGGATGCCCAGTTCGATCAGCGCCAGCGTGATGGTCGGCAGGATGAGGAAGCTGAGCGCCGAGCGCCAGTCCTCGCTGAAGGGCACGTAGCCCACCACCGGCACCAGCCCGAGCTTGAGCCCGACGAAAAGAAGCAGCAGCAATCCCAGCCAGAAGCTCGGTATGGACAGGAAGAAGGTGGCGGCGGCCACCACCATGGTGTCGAGCACGCTGTTCTGCTTCCACGCGGCCAGCAGGCCCGCGGGCACTGCCAGCAGCGCGGCCAGGGCCACGGCCACGAGCACGATGGCAGCGCTCACCTGGAAGCGTTCGAGCAGCAGCGGCAGCACGGCCTCTCCGCTGGTGATGGAATGGCCCAGGTCGCCCTGCAGCACCCGGCCGAGCCAGAGCGTGAACTGCACGGGGATGGGCCGGTCGAGACCGAACTGCGCATGCAGGTCGGCCAGTTGCCCGGGCGTGGCGCCGTCCCCCAGGATGAGCAGCGCCGGATCGCCCGGCACCAGGCGCATGAGCACGAAGACCATCAGGCTCACGAGGAACAGGGTCGGCAGCGTCCACAGCAGGCGCCGGCCCAGATAGGCTGGAAAGGAAGAACCCATGGCGGTTGTCATTGGATCGTCGGTTCAGCTACGCCATGCCGGTCACGGCGTGCGCAGCGACACACCCCATGCACGCGGCGTGCCCAGCGCCCAGCCCTTGTAGCCTTTGGCATACGAACGGGCAGCACTGGTGTTCACGGCCGAGTACATGAAGATCGCGGGCACGTCTTCGCGCATGCGGGCTTCGAGCTTGTCGAACAGCGCCTGGCGCTGGGCCGTGTCGGTGATCTCCATGCTCCTGGCCAGCAGTTCGTGGGCCTGCGGGTCGTCCCACACCTTGCGCGGCTGCTTGTCCTTGGAGCCCGTGACCATCTCGTACGACAGGGCGGGGTCCATCCGTGCCGAGAAGGTGAACGCCATGGCCTGGTAGTTGCCCTTGTTGTAGCGGTCCAGCAGCGTGGCCCAGTCGAGCACCTCGACCTCGGCCTTGATGCCGGCCTCCTGCACCATGGCCTGGGTCAGCACGGCGATGTTGAAGACGCTGTTGTAGCGCCTGGTGGCCAGGATCTTGATGGTTTCGCCCTTGTAGCCGGCCTCGGCCAGCAGCTTCCTGGCCTGCGCCAGGTTGCGCGCGGGCACCGCGGCCTGCGGCTTCTTGTAGAAGGCGCTGGGCGTGGGCACGATCGAGCGGCTCGGTGGCGCATTGCCCGAGGTGACGGCGGCCACCAGCTCGGGCATGTCCAATGCCAGCGCGATGGCGCGGCGGATGCGCGCGTCCTTGAGCAGCGGGTCGCGCGTCTGGAACAGCAGGCCCTGCACGTTCATGGAGGCCTGGGTTTCCATGAGGATGTCCTTGCGGCCCTTGTACTCGGCCGTGTCTTCGTCGTTGATGTCGTAGTTCAGGTCGATGCCGCCCGAGAACAGCGCGGCCTTGGCGGCCGAGGCATCGGGGATGATGATGAAGCGCACCTTGGGCGTCTCGGCGATCCTGGCGCCGGTGTTGCCGTCGCGCGGGCCGGGCAGCGCGGCGTAGGCGTCGTTGCGCAAGAGCTCGATGTACTGGCCGCGCTTCCACTCGCCCAGCTTGTAGGGGCCGGTGGCCACGGGCTCGCGCCACTTGCCATCGGCGTCGAGCGAGCTGCGGTGGTAGATGCCGGTGCCGCCGCAGTCCACACGCGCCAGCGTGACCAGGAACAGGGCCGAGGGTTTGTCCAGCGTATAGACCACGGTGGCCGCGTCGGGCGCCTCCACCTTGACCACCTTGGCCAGGCCGCGCCCGTCGAACTCGGCCAGGCAGCGCCAGTTGTTGGCCGGTGCCATGTAGCGGTTCCAGGCGAAGAGGACGTCGTCGGCCGTCAGCGGCGCGCCGTTGTGGAACCTGACGCCCTGGCGCAGCTTGAAGGTGTAGGTCTTGCCGTCGGCCGAGGTGCTGACCGACTGGGCCAGCAGCGGCGCCACGGACGCATCCTCGCGGTAGGCCACCAGGCCTTCGACCACATGCATCATCACCGCGTCGGTATTGTTGTCGCGGTTGATGCCGGGGTCGGTCGAGCGGATGTCGGCGTTCAGCCGGATGCGCAGCGTGTCGGGCTGCGGCTGGGCATGGGCGACGAAGCACAGGCCGGCCAGCAAGGCCAGCCCACTGGACAGCCAGCGCGAGGGGGCAACAGTCATCTCGGGGTCCTTTCTTCGTGGGGCAGGCAGAGGCAGCGTCAGGCCAGCGCCAGCTGGCGCTCCAGGTCCAGGCTGTAGGTCTGGAAGCTGCGGCTGAGCGCGGGCAGCATGGCTACCTCCATCTCGCCCAGGGCGGGCTCCATCACCACCATGGCCACGGTGGCCGAGAGGTTGCTGCTGCTGTTGGGGCGCGGCGGGCGGCACACCGACCAGGGCGACTGGAAATCGTCGAACAGCGCGGCCTTGATGTGCTCGCGCGTCAGCGCGCCAATGTGCGGCTCCACCAGCGCGCGCACGCGCAGGTCGCGGTACAGCGAGTCGGGGGTGTTCACGACGCCCATGTCGCGGACCTTGCCCAGCGCGATGGGGCTCTGGAAGTGGTTGGCATGCACGATGACGCCACGCTCGGGGTGGACCTGGAAGGTCTCGTCGGGCGCGCACTCGAAGTCGACGGCAACCCCGGTCGCATGCGAGACCATCACGTTGTTGGAAGCCGACTTGGGTGTGCAGTAGACGATGCGCATGGCCAGGGCCAGCTGCACCTGCTCCAGGGCCTTGCGGCGCAGCAGCGCGAGGGGGACGCCGAGCTGGCGGTAGTCACGGTCGGACTCCAGGTAGTTGGCGGTGATGGAAATGCCCGCAGCATTCATGCCCGAACGGGCCAGGCCTCCGGCCTCGGTGAAGGTCAGGATGTCGGGGCCGTCCTCGCGCAGCACGCGCAGCACGATGGCCGTCTCGGCGCACTCGGCCTTCCAGTCCCAGTTCTGGGCATGGATGACGCGGCCCGAGGCAGTTGCATCGGGCATGGCGACCACGCCCGTGCAGCCATCGGGATCGATCTGCGCGGGCTGGCCCTTGCGGCGGCGGTCGGCGAGCTTCAGGATCTCGGTACGGGCATTGAGCATCACCACGGCTTCATACGAGACCCCGGCGCCTTCGGCAATGCCACGCATCTCATCGAGGTAGGCCGCCTCGAAGGCCTCGATGGTGGGCTCGAAGGTCTTCACCAGCGTGCCGATCTCGGGCCAGCCGAGTTTGCTGGCTTCGAGCTGGGAGGAGTAATGTTCGATGCCCCGCAGGATGCGGGCCCTGGCCTGTTCGCCATACTGGCGGCCCCGCTCGCGCGGTGCGCCGCTGATCTCGATCAGGGGGCAGGAGGGAATGGGCTGGTCGGTGCCCCAGGGAAAGGTCTGGTCCATGGCGAAGAGTGGAGTAAGCGATCAGGCGATCGATGAATAAATTGTATTTTGTGGAATAAAAAACATCAATATTTTCCAATCATGGTTTCTACCCCCCTGCATCTCGAACTGGCAGACCGCATCAGCCGCCTCATCCACGAGGACGGCCTGACGGCGGGCGCGCGGCTCAATGAGAACCAGCTCGCCGAGCGCCTGGGCGTCTCGCGCACTCCCGTGCGCGCCGCGCTCGACCACCTGGCGCAACAGGGCTTCACCGAGCGCAAGCCGCACCGCGGCGTGGAGCTGCTGCGCGTGCCGCCCCTGCCCTCGGCCGCGCGCGAGCCGGCCGAAGACAGCGACCACTTGCTGCGCCGCATTGCCTTCGACCGCCAGCGCGGCAACCTGGGCGAGTACGTGTCGGAAAAGGAACTGATGGAGGCCTACGGCCTGGCCCGCCCTGCCATCCGCAACGCACTGGAACGCCTGGCCGATCTGGGCGCCATCGAGCCCAAGCTGGGCTATGGCTGGCGCTTCTCCACCGGGGCCTGGGACGCCAGCGTGCGCAACGAAAGCTACCGCTACCGCATGGTGATCGAGCCTGCGGCCATCCGGGAGCCCGGCTTTGCGCTGCCGCCGGCCTGGGCGCAGGACATGCGCCACCAGCACGAGGAGTTTCTGCGCCATCTGACAGAGGACTCGTCGAGCATCGCCTTCTTCGAGATGAATGCGGCCTTCCACGAAGGGGTCGCCGCCGCTTCGGGCAATCGCTTCTTCCACATGGACATCCAGCGCCAGAACCGGCTGCGCCGCCTGTCCAACTACGACTGGAAGTACGGCCGCGAGCGCATGGAGGTGAACTGCCGCGAGCACCTGGAGATGCTGGACCGCATGCAGGCCGGAGACCAGGAACTGGCCGCCTTGCTGATGCTGCGCCACCTCCAAGTGGCCAGCCGCCTGAGGCCACCACCCAAGACCTGAAGGCGGAAACCTCGACCTCGCGTGCAGCGTTGCAATTTGATTTTTGTTTTAACAAAAAACATAATAACAAGGGTCGCAACCCCCACCGAGAGCCCCATGACCTCTGCCCCCCATTCCCGCACATCCAACGACACCGCCTTCTGGCTCCCCTTCACCGCCCAGCGCCAGTTCCAGCAGCAGCCCATGCTGTTCACCGCTGCACAGGGCATGCACTACACCGCCGGTGACGGCCGCCAGGTGCTGGACGCCATGGCAGGCCTGTGGTGCTGCAATGCGGGCCATGGGCAGCCGCGCATCACCGAGGCGATCCGCGAGGCGGCGGGCCGCATGGACTTCGTGTCGTCGTTCAAGATGAGCCACCCGGACGCCTTCACCCTGGCCCGGCGCATTGCCGATCTGGCGCCCGAGGGCATGGACCACGTGTTCTTCACCAACTCGGGCTCGGAGGCAGTGGACACGGCGCTCAAGATCGCCCGCGCATACCACCAGGCGCGCGGCGATGCGCGCCGCACCCTGCTGGTGGGCCGCGCCAAGGGCTACCACGGCATGGGCTTCGGCGGCCTCTCGGTGGCGGGCCTCGGGCGCCACAAGCGCGACTTCGGCCCGCTGCTGCCCGACACCGCCCACCTGCCCCTGCCCTACGATGCCGACGCCCGCTTCTCGCGCGGCCAGCCCGCCACGGGCGCGCACTACGCCAATGCACTGGAGCAGCTGTTCGTGGTGCACGACCCGGCCACCATCGCGGCGGTGATCGTCGAGCCCGTCACCGGCTCGGGCGGCGTGTACCCGCCACCCGTGGGTTACCTGCAGCGCCTGCGAGAGCTGTGCACGCAGCACGGCATCCTGCTGATCTTCGACGAGGTGATCACCGGCTTCTCGCGCGTGGGCGCGCCGTTCGCGGCCCAGGCCTTCGGCGTCACGCCCGACCTGATGTCCTGCGCCAAGGGCATGACCAACGGGGCCGTGCCCATGGGCGGGGTGATCGTGGGCAACAGCGTGTACGAGGCTTTCATGCAGGGGCCGGCCGATGGAATCGAACTGTTCCACGGCTACACCTACTCGGCCCACCCGCTGGCCTGCGCAGCCGGCCTGGCCACGCTGGAGGTGCACGAAGAACTGGGCCTGGCTGCGCGCGTGCAGGCCATCGCCCCGGTATGGCAGGCCGCATTGCACGGCCTGCGCGATGCCCCGCACGTGGTGGACGTGCGCAACATCGGCCTGCTGGGCGCCGTGGAACTGGCGCCGCGCGCGGGTGCCGCTGGCGCGCGCGCCCAGGCAGCGCACCTGGCCTGCTTCGAGTCCGGCGTCCTGGTGCGCAACTCGGGCGATACGCTGGTGCTTTCGCCTCCGCTGGTGATCAGCGAGGCGCAGATCGGCGAGATCGCCGGCTGCATCCGCACGGCCCTGCAGAGCATCGCCTGAGCACCATGCAGGAACACGGGAGCGCCTGGATCGACGGCGCCCGGGTTCCCGCCCAGGGCACGCGCACGGCAGACGTGGTGCCCCGCAAGTGACTGCCTTTCAGTCGGCATGACGTCGCACGACATGCCGCAGACATCGCGCAGAAAGTGTCAGCGAGTGTAGGCACCCACGGGCTCGCAAACTCGTGCGCGTTGGGTCTTCAGGCCTTCGGCAGGACGCACAGCGAATCCACAGGGCTACAGCGTGAAACAAAAACCATGCGCTGGTGGGGTGAGCTCCGCTCGGGCCTGGCGCAAATAATTTTCCTCACTCAGCAACCCAAGGATTTCCATGAATGCTCTTGCCATGACCCGCCGCGCTGCGGCCCTTGCCCTGACTGCCTGCCTGGCCGCCTGCGGAGGCGGCGGTGGTGGCGGCGACGTCTTCGGAGGCGGCGGAAATGGCGGGGGCGGTGGAGGCGTGGACGGTGGCGGAAATGGCGGCGGCAACGGTGGGGGCGGAGGTGGCAATGGCGGTGGCGGCACCACTCCGGCCCAGGTCACCGGGCAGTACATCGCCCAGCCCGCAGCCTCCGGTGCTGCGCTGCTGGCCGCCATGAACGACCAGGGCTCGCGCGGCTATGCCTACCTGTCGGCCATGGTGACGGGGGGCAGCGCGCAGAACGACTTCTATGTGACCGACACCGCGCACAGCAACTCGCGGCTGACCTATGAGACGGTGGCGCAGGCCGAATCGGGCGATGGCCTGGTGGCCCAGCTCAACCAGCAGGGCGCACGCGGCTTCGTCTTCAAGGGGCCCTACATGTCCGGCGACGGCCCGGGCATCAGCCTGTTGACCGTGCGCGACGCGGCGCGCGGCGCCACCTATTCCTACGAGCGGCAGGCCATCTCCGGCAGCCTGGGCAGCGATGCCTTCCAGGCCCAGCTGAACGCCGAGGGCGCACGGGGCTTCCGGCTGGTCGGCCCGATCGGCGCGGGCCAGGACAGCTTCAACCTCTACGCCAAGGACTCCAGCGCCACCACCTATTCCTACACCGTGATCCCCGTGTCCGGCTCCGGCGGCATGGCCAGCGGCGACGCGTTGCGCCAGCGGCTGAACGAACAGGGCGCGCAGGGCGGGTTCTACCTGGGCGCGTTCTCGCTGCAGGGCGGCGCCATCGCGCAGGTCTTCGAGAAGAGCTCGGCGCAGAACGGTCCCGTCGAATACGACCTGAGCGCCGTCAACCTGCAGCAGACCACGGACCAGAAGCTGGCCGCCATGAACCAGCGTGCCGCGCAAGGCTTCTTCTTCGTGAGCGACCTCTCGACCGACGACAGCAGCAGCTACACGCTGTCGGCGCGCAACGCGGCCAGCCTGCGCAGTCCGCTGGTCGGCGTTACCTTCCCGAATTGAGGCAAAGCTGAAAAAGCCCCTCGCGCGCGGCGCAGCGCGGGGGGCTTGTTACCCCCTGCGCACGATCCGCCGGATCGCGTCGTAGATCTCCTCCTCTGCGTCCACGGGGTCCACCTCCCCTGCCAGCGCCGCGAAGGACACCGCTTCGGCCACCCCCAGCATGGCGCGCATGGCAGCCTGCTTCAAAGGTTTTTTCGCAAAAGGCGCGAGCGCGCGGCGGCACTTGTCCATGAAGAGGGTTTCATGCGCCTTCTTCAAGGCCTCCAGCTCCGGTGAGCCCGCCAGCGCCGCGCTCACGCCCGGCATTTCCCGGCCCATGGCCATGACGCACCCGACGTAGCTCGCGGCGATGACCTGGGCGACCGCTGGAAGCGTCCTGGCGCAGGCGGCAAGGGCCTCGTCCAGCAATGCGTGCTGCCTGCTGTCGTACTCCTCGTAGAGCGCTGCCAGCAAGCCGTTGCGCGCCCCGAAATGGTCATAGACAACGGGCTTCGTCACGCCCGCGCGCTCGGCCAGGTAGCCCAGCGTGAGCGCATCGCTGCCTTCGCTGCGAACGATGGACCACGCGACATCCAGCAGCTGGCGCTGCCGGGCCTCCTTGGGAAGGCGCCGCTTGATCTCGCGGCCCGCATCGGGCGTCTTCGGCTGGCTTGACATGGATAACCTACCAAAAGTAATTTGCAGTGCTAATATACGAACAGTAGTTTAATTGCACCACAAGGATGTTCCATGCATGCCCTCATCGTCGTCAGCCACCCCGATCCCCAATCGCTCACCCACGCTGTCGCGCGCTCGTTTGCCGGGGGCGTTGAAGCGATCGGCCAGCACACCACTGAACTCGCAGACATTGCGGCAGAGGGGTTCCAGCCCGCATTCAACCCGGCAGACCGGGCCACGTTCTTCATGAAGGCATCCGCTCCGCCCGACGTCCTGCGCGAGCAGCAGCGCATCGACCGGTCCGATGCGCTGGTGCTGGTGTACCCTGTCTATTGGTGGTCGTTCCCAGGGCAGCTCAAAGGCTGGATCGACCGCGTTTTCTCCAACGGCTGGGCGTATTCAGAAACCCCGGAAGGCGCCATCGAGAAGCGACTCGGGCGTCTCGCGGTCCACCTGGTCGGGATCGGCGCCGCGGACGAGGGAACGTATGCACGGCATGGCTACGACAAGGCGCTGCGCACGCAGATCGATCACGGCATCTTCGACTACTGCGGCGCCAGGGTGGTCACTTCCACGATCCTGTATGGCATCGATGGCGAGAGCGCTGCATCCCACGTCGCCACGGCGCGGGAGCTGGGCCGGAATGCTTTCGCACGGCACGGGACAGGTGGCGCATAGAGCAGTTATTGCCCCGCAGCAGGCGCCTGTTTCATGCGGTCTTCATTGGTGGAGCTGCGCGCGCCCTTGAGGTGCATTTCGACATCGGCGCCCTTCGTGCCCACCTGGGCGACGGCATCTCTCAACTGGCTCTCGGTCGTGTCCAGTTCCCGGACCCATCGCGCGACGGAATCGGGATCTTCGAGGTTCACGAGGTCTGGCTTGGCTGCGGATGACTGCATGTTCACTCCTGGTCTGGTTGGCGGCACGGCGAGATCCAAGAGTAAGTGGCCCCGGGTACCACCGATGTAGGCCGATGCACCGATGTGGTCTCGGTCCGGCGACCTGCCGCGGCCGCCGCACTGTAGCCTGCCCCCTACTTCAGCCGCGGCTGCACGATGATCTTCACCGCCGATTCATTGTTGTGGATCAGCGTGTCGAACCCCTTGGCCACCAGGTCCTCCAGCTGGATGCGCTGGGTGATGAAGGGCTCCAGGTTGATCTTGCCCTGCTCGACGAGCTTGATGGTTTCCTGGTGGTCGTTGCAGTAGGCAATGGTGCCGCGCACGTCCAGTTCCTTCATCACCACGCTGTGCACGTTGATGGTGGCCGGGTGGCTCCAGATGGAGACGATCACCACCACGCCCGTGGGCCTGGTTACGGCCACGAGGGTGTCGAGCACCTTGTTGACGCTGGAGCATTCGAACGCCACGTCCACGCCCTGGTCGCCGGTGAGCCGCATCACCTCGGCCACCACGTCCACCTCGGAGGGGTCGAGGATGTGGTCGGCCACGCCGGATTCGCGCGCCTTCTGCTTTCGCTTGCCACTCAGCTCGGTGACGATCACCGTGAGGCCCTTGGCCTTCAGGATGGCCGACAGCAGCAGGCCGATGGGGCCGGCCCCGCCCACCAGCGCCACGTCGCCGGCCTTGGCGCCGCTGCGGGTGAAGGCATGGTGGCCCACCGAGAGCGGCTCGATCAGCGCGGCCTGGTCCAGCGGAATGGCGTCGGAGATGGGATGCACCCAGCGGCGCTTGACGGCGATCCTTTCGGACAGGCCGCCACCGCGCCCGCCCAGGCCGATAAAGTTCATGTTCTTCGACAGGTGGTAGTGGTCGCCCGGGCCCGTGGGCACGTCGTCGGCCACGATGTAGGGCTCCACCACGACGTGCTGGCCGACCTGGATGTCTGTCACCCCTTCGCCCACGGCATAGACCACGCCGGAGAATTCATGGCCCATGGTGACGGGGGCGGATTCGCCCGAGATGGGGTGCGGATGGCCGCAGGGCGGGATGAAGATCGGCCCTTCCATGAACTCGTGCAGGTCGGTGCCGCAGATGCCGCACCAGGCCACTTCGATGCCCACGGTGCCGGGCTCCACCACGGGTTCGGGAATGTCTTCGATGCGGATATCGCCACGGCCGTGGAAACGTGCTGCTTTCATGATTCGACTTTCTGATGTGTCAGGTGGGGGGACAGGACGGCACACTGCCGTCCATCTTGATCCGGTGGGCCCATCCGGCCCTTGCGTCAGCGCAAGTGGTGCACCTGCTGCAGGCCATAGACCTGCACGGGCAGGCCTTCCTGGCGCGCCTTGAGCTGCAGCGCCAGGTACAGCGAGTAGTGGCGGGACTGGTGCAGGTTGCCGCCGTGGAACCACAGGGCCTCCTGCTGCGTGGGCTTCCACATGTTGCGCTGCTCGCCCTCCCACGGGCCCGGGTCCTTGGTCGTGTCCGAGCCCAGGCCCCAGACCTTGCCCACCTTGTCCGCCACCTCCTGGCTGATCAGGTCCGCCACCCAGCCGTTCATGGAGCCGTAGCCGGTCGCATAGACCACCAGGTCCGCCGGCAGCTCGGTGCCGTCCTCCAGCACCACGGCGTTTTCCGAGAGGTGGCTGATCTCCTTGCCCGCCTGCAGCTTGATGCTGCCGTCGATCACCAGGTCGCAGGCGCCCACGTCGATGTAGTAGCCCGAGGCACGGCGCAGGTACTTCATGAACAGGCCCGAGTCGTCGTCGCCGAAGTCCAGCATGAAGCCGGTCGCTTCGAGCTTGCGGTAGAACTCCGCATCGCGCTCGCGGATGCGGTCGTACACCGGCACCTGGAAGTCGGCCATGATGCGGTAGGGCAGCGAGGCGAAGATCAGGTCCGCCTTCTTGGTCGTCACGCCGTTGGCCAGGGCACGCTCCGAATACAGGTCGCCCAGGCCGATCTCCATCAGCGATTCGGAGCGCACGATGTGCGTGGACGAGCGCTGCACCATGGTCACGTCGGCGCCGTGCTCCCACAGGGCGGCGCAGATATCGTGCGCGGAATTGTTGGCGCCGATCACCACCACCTTCTTGCCCGCATAGGCGTCCGGGCCGGGGTGCTGCGACGAGTGCTGCTGCTCGCCCTGGAAGACGTCCTGGCCCTGGATCTTGGGCACGTTGGCCTTGCCGGACATGCCGGTGGCGAACACCAGGTGCTTCGGGCGCAGCACCAGCGTCTCGCCATCGCGCTCCACGGTGACTTCCCACTCCTGCCTGTCTTCATCGAAGCGGGCGTTCAGGCAGTTGGTGGACGGCCAGTAGTTCACCTCCATCACCCGGGTGTACATCTCCAGCCAGTCGCCGATCTTGTCCTTGGGCGCGAACACGGGCCAGTTGTCCGGGAAGGGCAGGTACGGCAGGTGGTCGTACCAGACGGGATCGTGAAGGCACAGCGACTTGTAGCGGTTGCGCCATTGGTCGCCCGGGCGCGCGTGGCGGTCGATGACGATGTGCGATACGCCCAGCTGGCGCAGCCGCGCGCCCAGCGCGATGCCGCCCTGCCCTCCGCCGATGACCAGCACGAAGGGCTGCTTCTCGCGGCCCAGTTCCTCGGCCTCCTGGCGGCGGCGCTCCAGCCAGGTCTGGCGGCCGCGCCGGATGCCGTGCTCGGCCCCTATCGGGCGGCGCGTGCCCAGGGGTTCCTCATACCCCTTCAGCTCCTGGGCGGCCGTCAGCAGCGTCCAGATGCGCCCGTCCCGGATGCGCACGTGGCCGCCGCCGCGCGCATGCCGCGTGTCGACCACGATCCAGGCGGACAGCACGCCGTCGGCTTCCTCCACCGTCTCGCGCTCGTCCAGCGCAAAGCGCACGGGCGCGGCGGCGTCCAGCTGCGCGGCCAGCATGTCGGCGATCTGGCCCTGCCCTTCCAGGGTCTTGATGTTCCAGGTGAGCAGCACGAGGTCGCGCCAGTAGCACTCCTCGGCGAACAGGCGGCTCGCGGCCGTGAAGTCGCGGTCCGCCAAAGCGCGGTTGAGTCGGTCGAGCAGCGCCTGGGCGCGGGCTGCAGCCGTCGTATCGGTCATCGTTGTCTCCTTGGATGGTGGTCATGCCCGCTGGTTTTTTTCCGGGCGGTACGGTTCAAGGCAACCGCCATGCCAGCCATGCCGGGCACCGCTGGCCGGCGCCGGATGCCAGGCAAATCAACGGGTTGGCAGCGCGCCCCTGGTACAAACCCCTTGCTCCCTGCCCTGCCGGCGGTGGTGGCCGCACGCGACAGGCGGCGCACCGTGCGACACCTGTCGCACCCCGCGTGCTGCAGCGCAGCAGTAGCAATGGGTAAATCTCGATGGGTGAGGCACGGCCCCGGGCACACAATCGCCCACGGCACGTTCCAAGACCGCATCGACTCCACGCCATGCCTCTGCAGTCCTACGCCTCGCACGTCCAGGAAATCGAAGCCTTCGGCTCGGGCTACCCCACGGGCAGCCAGGACCGCGACCGCGCCGTGCTGCGCAGCTGGCGCCGCTGCATCGACCACCACCGGCTCGACCCGGCGCAGACCAGCGAAGCCCACATCGTTCCCGATGGCGAACTGCGCGCGCACCGCGAGGAATCCGGGCCGCTGATCCACATCGCCCGCCATGCGCTGGAGCGGCTGTACCAGCAGCTCAAGGGCCTGGACTACGTGCTGCTGCTGGCGGACCGGCACGGCGTGGCGGTGGACTTCCTCGGGCACGAGGCGGACGCTGGCGACCTGCGCCGCGCAGGCCTGTACCTGGGTGCGCAATGGCGCGAGGAACACTCCGGCACCTCGGCCGTGGGCGCCTGCCTGGAGACGGGCGAGGCGCTGACCGTACACCAGAGCGACCATTTTGATTTCACGCACACGCGCCTGTCCTGCACGGCCGCGCCCATCTACGATCTGCGCGGCGAACTGGCGGCGGTGCTCGACCTGTCGCTGCTGCGCTCGCCCGCCGAGCGGGCCAGCCAGAACCTGGCGCTCAACCTCGTCGTGGCCGCAGCGCGGCGCGTGGAGCATGCCAACCTGATGGCGCAGTCCGGGCAGGACTGGGTGGTGCGCCTGGCACAGTCACCCGACTTTCTCGATGTCGATCCCGACGCCTCGATCAGCGTGGATGCGCGCGGCCGCATCCGCGCCATGACCCACGCAGGCGCCCGCCTGCTGACAGCCGCAGCCCAACTGGACTGGCGCCAGCGCCGGACGCTCATCGGGCAGCCGCTGGAGCGATTTTTCGACGTGGATTTGCGCCACCTGCCCGAGCTGCGCCGCCACCGCCCGGCGCAGGAGCGCATCATCCGCGCCCGCGACGGCAGCATCCTCTTCGCCCATGCCATGGAGCCGCAGCGCCGCACACGCCAGCTGCGCGCGCAGGGCACGCAGGCCGAGCCGCCGCTGCCTCCGGCGCTCCAGGCGCTGGACACGGGCGATGCGGCACTGCAGGCGCTGCTGCGCAAGGCGGCCCGGCTCGCGCCGCAGATGCTGCCCATCCTGGTGCAGGGTGAGACCGGCGCGGGCAAGGAATACCTGGCCCGCGCGCTGCATGCCGCCAGCGGCCGCAGCGGCGCCTTCATCGCCATCAACTGCGCAGCCATTCCCGAGGCGCTGCTGGAAAGCGAACTGTTCGGCTACCTGCCCGGCACCTGGACCGGCGCAGCCGCCAGGGGCCGCGAGGGGCTGATCGCCGCGGCGCACGAAGGCACGCTGTTTCTCGACGAGATCGGCGACATGCCGCCGGCCCTGCAGGCCAAGCTGCTGCGAGTGCTGTCCGAATCCGAAATCACCCCGCTGGGCGCCCGCGCGCCGCGGGCGGTGTCCGTGCGCTTCATCTCGGCCTCGCACCGGCCGCTGGCCGAACTGGCGCGGCGCGGCAGCTTCCGCGAAGACCTGCTCTACCGCCTCAACGCCGCCGAACTGCAGTTGCCTGCGCTGCGCCAGCGCAGCGACCTGCAGGTGATCGCCGACCGGATGCTGGCCTCCCTGGGCAGCCACCTGCACCTGGGCGACGCCGCCCGCGCCGTGCTGGCCGCGCATGCCTGGCCCGGCAACCTGCGCGAGCTGCACAACGCGCTGCGCTATGCCGCGGCCCTGTGCGGGGAGGATGGCGACGGCACCATCGGGCCCGGACACCTGCCCGATGCGCTGCTGGCGGCGGACAGCACGCCACCCGGGACCGCCCCGGCACACCCCGCCAGCGGGTCCGCCGCGCAGGCGCTGGAGCAATTGCTCGAACAATGCCAGGGCAACGTCTCGGAGGCCGCGCGCCAGCTCGGCGTCAGCCGCTCCACCATCCACCGCCGCATCCAGCAGCTGCACCTGGGCGTGCGGCATGCCCGCTGGCGCGGGTCATAGCACGCGGCAACCTACTTCGAACCCCGCGGGCCTCCCGGGCCTCGGGTCGCACCGCGGCCGCCGGGCTGCGGTCCCTGTGAGCTTTCCGGCCCTGGCGCTGCCGCGGAGCCGGTAGCACCCGGGTCCTGCTCCGCCACGGGGGCGTGTGAGGCAGCCCGGGCTGCCGCACGGACGAGCGACGGGCCGGTGCCCGTCCAGCGCTGCACGGCGCGGCGCAGGCTGCGCGCGCTGGAGTAGCCCGTCTTCTCCGCCACGTCTTCCATCGAATGGCTGGAGCGGCACACCATCGTGAGCGTGCGGCGCCGGCGCTCCTCGCTCACCAGGCCGCGGTAGGTCAACCCTTCCTCGGCCAGCCTGCGGCGCAGGGTGCGTTCGCCGAGATTCAGCGCGGCCGCGATGTCCGACAGCGGGGGCGCGAGCGTCTGGCAGCGCCGGAGTACCTGCACGACGGCGGCACCGAGGTCCGTCCACGGTCCGGGTGGCCAGGCCTCCAGCAGCAGTGCCCGCATCCTTGCCACCACGCTGGGCTCGGCCGTCCTGAGCGCGAGGGCCTGCGGCGGCAGGCTCAGCCGGTGGTCGCCCGTTTCGAACTCGACCCGGCAGCCGAAGGCCTGCTCGAACTCCACCAGGTCCGCCGGGCGCGGCAGCGCGAACTGCACACGCAGGGGATGGAATTCCGCGCCGAGCACCTGCTGCACCATGGCATGGATCGATGCGAGCGTGTAAACCGCCAGGAAGGGCTCGACTTCCGGATCATCGACGCGGGGCCGGGCCACGATGTGGAAATGCTGTTCCGTCCGCTCGCTGTACACGTTCAGCAGGCAGCCCCCGGCGCGCTGGAACTCGATGAGGAACTGCAGCATGTCATGGACGTTCGCGCACGCCATCATGCCCAGCCCCAGCGCACCCAGCGCCACGATGTTCGCCTGCCCCCCGAATCGCAACCCTTGCTCGATGCCGGGCGCCGCACTCCAGAAACGGCGGGTGACCTCCAGGGTCTGCCGGTACGACACCTGCAGTCCCGGGGCATCCAGCTCCTGCGGCCCCAGGTCCAGCCCGCGCGTCAGCCGCTCCGCAGTCAGGCCGCGGGTCCAGGCCCTGGAGACCAGCAGGCGGATCAGCAAGGGAGCGATGTCCGCGCGGTGCCCGCTCCGGGAAACGATAGATGTTGTTGTCCTGGTCTGCATGTGGACCAGATTTTCACACTTTCCGCAGAGAAATAAACTTTTTTTGCCGAAACACTACTAAATTT
The DNA here is from genome assembly GCF_000176855.2 of Paracidovorax avenae ATCC 19860. Taxonomy (NCBI): domain Bacteria; kingdom Pseudomonadati; phylum Pseudomonadota; class Betaproteobacteria; order Burkholderiales; family Comamonadaceae; genus Paracidovorax; species Paracidovorax avenae. The sequence continues at coordinate 3,919,087 of NC_015138.1, forward strand.
ATCAAATCTACTTACAATTGGCCGAATGGGTACCGCAACTTTGTCAATTCGGTCCCCATGCTCGCGCAGCCTGAGATTTAAGGTTGTCCTATCGGCAGACCAAGGCCCATATCTCTTTCCTTGGCTGCTTTCAAGGGGGGCATTGCCATATGAACGGAGATAGGGAAAAGGCCTGGAACGGCCTGGTCGCGCCATGCACCGGATTGCTCGGTGCGGTCGCAGCGCTCGGGTTGTCCGGTGCGAGCCTGGCGGGCGTGTCCTGTGCCGTGGCGCTCGTGGCTTGCGGCGCGGTGGGGGGCTGGATTGCCTGGCGGCCCCGGCGCACCGCGCCGGACGAACTTCTCGGGCTCATCGCGGAGTTCGAGGCCTTCAGCGCCGCCATGGCGCCCGTCTGGTCGGGGCAGATCGAATCGTCGCGCGGCCAGATGGAAGAGGCAATCGCGCAGCTCAGCGCCCGGTTCGCCAACATCGTGCAGCAGCTGTCGCGCACGCTGGACCAGTCGGCGCGCGATGGAGCGGGCCCGGGGGACGCGGAAGCCGTGTACGCCCGCAGCCAGGCGCAACTGCAGGAACTGGTGGGATCGCTGCGCGACGCCATGCAGGGCAAGGCGCAGATGCTGGCCAAGATCGAAGACCTGCAACGCTTCGTGGGAGAGTTGCAGGACATGGCCGAAGCGGTCGCCCGCATCGCCCAGCAGACCAACCTGCTCGCGATCAACGCGACCATCGAAGCGGCCCACGCGGGCGAACGCGGCCGCGGCTTCGCGCAGGTGGCGCAGGAAGTGCGCTCGCTGTCGCAGATGTCCGGGGACACCGGGCGCCGGATCATCGCGGCCATCAACGCGATCCATTCGGCGATCAACGAGACCCGTGCCGCGGCCCAGCTGTCGCAGAACCAGGAGCATCGCGTCATGGCCGACTCCGAAAGCCGCATTTCCCAGGTGCTGGAACAGTTCCGGCACCTGACGGACCACCTGGCGCAGTCGGCGGACCTGCTGCGCCACGACAGCCGCCAGATCCAGCTGGAGGTGAACGACTCGCTCGTGCAGCTGCAGTTCCAGGACCGGGTCAGCCAGGTGCTCAGCCACGTGCGCGACAACATCGGCCGCATGCCCTCGGTCGTCCAGAACCACCACGCCCTGTGCGCCAGCGAAGGCGCCCTGCGCCCCCTGGATGCCGGCCCGCTGCTGCAGGAACTCGAGGCGACCTACGCGATGGCCAGCGAGCGCGCCGTGCACCGCGCCGGCTCGGCAAAGACAAACGCGCCTGCGCCCTCGCAGCACGAAGAAATCACATTTTTCTGAAGGACCTTTTTCATGGCAAAGACCATTCTGATCGTGGACGACTCCGCTTCCGTGCGGTCGGTCGTGGGCATCGCGCTCAGGGGCGCAGGCTACGACGTCATCGAAGGCTGCGACGGCAGCGACGCGCTGCGCCGGCTTACCGGCCAGAAGGTGCACCTGATCATCAGCGACGTGAACATGCCGAACATGGACGGCATCACCTTCCTCAAGACCGTGAAGGCCATGCCGGCCTACCGCTTCACCCCGGTGATCATGCTCACCACGGAAAGCCAGGAGGCGAAGAAGCGCGAGGGCCAGCTGGCCGGCGCCAAGGCCTGGGTGACCAAGCCGTTCCAGCCGCCCACCCTGCTGTCGGCCGTGGAAAAGCTGGTGCTGCCATGACATCGATCACCACGCTGGCCCTCGACGGCGAGCTCACCATCTACCGGGCCGCGGAAACGCGCACAGGCCTGCTCGCCGCGCTTTCCGACAGCCCCGAGGGCCTGGAAATCGATCTGGCGGGCGTGACCGAGATCGACAGCGCAGGCGTGCAGCTGCTCATGGCCGCCCGCCGCGATGCGCAGGCCCGGGGCCAGTGGCTGCGCTTCACCGGTTGCAATGCGCCGGTGTCGGAGGTCCTCGCGCTGTTCGACCTGTCCGCATTCTTCGGCGAGACCCTCGCCGCCGGCACACCGACCGAGGGAGACGCCCCATGAACATGGAACAGGCACTGCAGGCCTTCATCGCCGAGAGCGGCGAGTTGCTGGAGGACATGGAGCAGGCCCTGCTGGGGGTGCTGCAGGAGGACGATCCCTCCGACTCGGTGAACGCGATCTTCCGCGCGGCGCACACCATCAAGGGGTCCGCGGGCCTGTTCGGCCTGGACTTCATCGTGGACTTCACGCATGTCGCGGAAAGCGTGCTCGACAAGGTGCGCGACGGCGCCATCCCCCTCGATGAATCGGTCGTTTCCCTGCTGCTGGCCTGCGGCGACCACACCGGCCGCCTCGTGGCGGCCGCGGCGGCCGGCCACACCCAGGCCGACGAGCAATTGCAGGCCGACGCGCAGCCGCTGCTGGAAGGCCTGAACCGGCTGCTGGAGAATGCCGGCGCCGCGCCGCGCACCGACCAGCCCGTCCGTCCGGCCGACGGCCTTGCCGCCCCGGCGCCGGCCGCGGCCGGAGGCCGCGCACCGGACCACTGGCACATCTCCCTGCGCTTCGGCCGGGACGTGCTGCGCAACGGCATGGATCCCCTGTCGTTCCTGCGCTACCTCAACAAGCTCGGCACGATCACGGGCATCGCCACGCTGCCCGACGACCTGCCCGCGCTGGCGGACATGGACGCGGAGTCCTGCTATCTCGGCTTCGAGATCGCGCTGCGCAGCAGTGCCGGCAAGGCCGACATCGAAGGCGCCTTCGAGTTCGTGCTCGATGACTGCGTGGTGCACATCCTTCCGCCGGACAGCGAGATCTCCCGCTACATCGACCTGATTGGCACCATGGGCGCCCACGGGCAGGATGCCTCGGTGCGCCTGGGCGAAATCCTCGTGCAGTGCGGCAGCCTGACGCGCCGGGAGCTCGACGAGGCCCTGCAGCTGCAGCACCACGGCGCGACCGAGCCGCTCGGCCAGTTGCTGGTGGAGCAGCGCCGCGTGCAGCAGCCGATCGTGGAGGCGGCGCTGGTGCGCCAGAAGCAGATCAAGGAAAGCCGCTCGGCCGAGCACCAGTCGGTGCGGGTCGATGCGGAAAAGCTCGACCGGCTCGTGGACCTGGTGGGAGAGCTCATCACCGCCACGGCCACGGCCACGCAGGCGGGCCGCCACGTACAGAACGTGGCCCTGCAGGAGGCGCATTCCACCCTCAACGGACTGGTCCAGGAGATCCGCGACAGCGCACTGCAGCTGCGCATGGTCCGCATCGGCGCGACCTTCAACCGGTTCCAGCGCATGGTGCACGACGTCTCGCGCGAAATCGGCAAGGACATCGTCCTGCAGGTGCGCGGCGAAGACACCGAACTGGACAAGACCGTGGTCGAGAAGATCGCCGATCCGCTGACGCACCTGGTGCGCAACAGCATGGACCACGGCATCGAGCCGGTCGCCCTGCGCACGGAGCGCGGCAAGCCCGCATGGGGCACCGTGTCGCTCAATGCGTACCACGACTCCGGAAGCATCGTGATCGAGGTGGGCGACGACGGGGGCGGCCTGTCGCGCGACCGCATCCTCGCCAAGGCCGTCGAGCGCGGCCTGGTCGATGCGGGCAAGGCGCTCCCGGACGAGGACATCTACAACCTGATCTTCGAGCCCGGCTTCTCGACGGCCGACCAGGTCACGAACCTTTCGGGCCGGGGCGTCGGCATGGACGTGGTCAAGCGCAACATCGCGGCGCTGCGGGGCACGGTGTCCCTCGACAGCCGCCCGGGCCTGGGCACCACCACCACCGTGCGGCTGCCGCTCACGCTGGCCATCATCAACGGCTTCCAGGTCGCCGTGGGGCGCTCCGTGTTCGTGCTGCCGCTCGAATCCATCGAGGAGTGCATCGAGTTCCGGGAAGACAGCGGCCACGACTACACCGAGCTGCGCGGGCGCGTGCTGCCGTTCATCCGGCTGCGCACACTCTTCCATGTGCCGGACCCGGCCGGTTCCCGCCAGAGCATCGTGGTGGTCCGGGAAGGCTCGCAGCGCTTCGGCCTGATCGTGGACCGGCTCCTGGGCGAGGCGCAGGCGGTGATCAAGCCGCTGGCGCAGATGTTCGCCCACCTCCAGGGCATCAGCGGCTCCAGCATCCTGGGCACCGGCGAGGTCGCGCTGATCCTGGACATTCCCGCGCTCGCGGCGAAGGCCATGGCCTCGCAGCGCAACGCATCCGACGCCGTGGGCGCCGCGTCGCAATGACGGCCACCGCCCCCATCCAGACATCCCATCGCCCTGAAGGCATCCCCATGTTCAAAAATCTCAAGGTCGCAACCAGGCTCTATCTGGGCTTCGGGACCATCCTCGCCATCCTGCTCATCCTCACCAGCACGGCGTACATCAATTTCGGGGCGCTCACGGAGGCGAACCGCTGGAACGTCCACACCTACGAGGTGATGTCCGAGATGGACAACGTGCTCGACGCCCTGGTCAACGTGGAGACCGGCGAACGGGGCTTCGCGCTCACCGGGGAGGACGCGTTCCTCGATCCCTACAAGGCAGGCTTGGCCAGCCTCAGGCAGCACCTGGACAAGGCCAAGGCCCTCACGCAGGACAACCCCAAGCAGCAGGAGCGGCTCGCGAGCATCCAGGCTTCCAGCGAGGAGTGGATCACGAAGGTCCTGGAGCCGGAGATCGCCCTGCGCCGCAGCGTGAAGGACGGCAAGGCGTCCATGGATGCCGTGGTGGCCAGCGTGACCGCCGCCAAGGGCAAGCAGCACATGGACCGCATGCGTGAACTGCTCGCCCAGGCCCGCGGCTCCGAAAGCGAACTGCTGGCCGTGCGCAGCCGGGAAGCGGAATCCCGGCACGCCACGACCAACGCCGTGCTGGTCTTCGGCAGCCTGCTGGCCGCGGCGCTGGCCGCCATCATCGCCATGGTGATCGTGCGCGGACTGCAGAACGTGCTCGGGGGCGAGCCGGCATATGCCGCCGAGGTGATGCGCCAGGTCGCGAAGGGCGACTTCACCGTGCAGGTCGCCACCCGGCCGGGCGACCAGAGCAGCCTGCTGAACACGGTGAAGGACATGGTGCGCATGTCGGGCGAGAGCATCGACGACGTGGTGCGCGTGATGGGCGCGGTCGCCCAGGGCGACCTGACGCAGACCATCACCGCCGAATACCAGGGCGCCTTCGGGCAGATGAAGGAATACGTCAACAAGACGGTGACCAGCCTGTCGGACATCGTGACCGAGGTGAACGCCGGCGCGGAAGCCCTGGCGGGCGCCTCGGAAGAGGTGAGCGCCACCGCCCAGTCGCTCAGCCAGGCTGCCAGCGAGCAGGCCGCCGGCGTCGAGGAGACCAGCGCATCGCTCGAGCAGATGACCGCCTCCATCTCCCAGAACACCGAGAACGCCAAGCTCACCGACAGCATGGCCACCAAGGCCGCCTCCGAGGCCACCGAAGGCGGTGAGGCCGTCAAGGCCACCGTCGTGGCCATGAAGCAGATCGCCCAGAAGATCAACATCATCGACGACATCGCCTACCAGACCAACCTGCTGGCCCTGAACGCCGCCATCGAGGCCGCACGGGCCGGCGAGCACGGCAAGGGCTTCGCCGTCGTCGCCGCCGAGGTGCGCAAGCTCGCCGAGCGCAGCCAGGTCGCCGCCCAGGAAATCGGCGACGTGGCCAGCTCCAGCGTCGAACTGGCCGAGCGCGCCGGCACCCTGCTGGGCGAGATGGTGCCCAGCATCCGCAAGACCTCCGACCTCGTGCAGGAGATCACCGCCGCGAGCGAGGAGCAATCCTCCGGCGTGGGCCAGATCAATGCCGCCGTCGGCCAGCTCAGCCAGACCACGCAGCAGAACGCCTCCAGCTCCGAGGAACTCGCCGCCACCGCCGAGGAAATGAGCAGCCAGGCCGAGCAGCTGCAGCAGACCATGGGCTTCTTCCAGCTGGCCGGCAGCACGCCAGCCAAGGCCGCGGTGCCCGCGGCCCGGAGCCGGCAGGCCAGGAAGCCGCTGGCGGCCCGCAAGCCCAAGCCGAGCCTGGCCCTTGCCGACACCGCCTTCGCCGATGGAGTGGACGAATCCCAGTTCGCCCGCTACTGACCTGCCCGCCCCTCTTTTCGTCTCACACCGGAGGACATCACCATGTTCGGCCCCTTGAAACTATCGACCAAGCTCTTCGGAGCCTTCCTCATCGTGCTGGCCCTGATGGTCGGGCTGGGCGCCTACGCCATCAACCAGCTCGCCACGGTGAACCAGTCCACCGAGGACATCGCCACCAACTGGCTGCCCAGCGTCCGGACCATCATGCTGTCCAAGTCGAACATCAACCGCCTGCGGGTGCTGGAGATGCGCACGCTCATGGACACCAATCCCGCCGAAGTGCGGGAGTCCGTCAAGGAGGGGGTGGAACGCATCGCGGCCACCCGCAAGCTCTGGGCAGACTACGCCAAGCTGGTGAGCTCCCCGGAGGAACAGCGCCTCTATGACCAGAGCAAGGAGGCCATGGAGACCATGTTCGCCGAGCACGAGAAAATGGGGGCCCTGATCCAGCAGGGCAACATGGCCGAAGCCCGCGCCGTGCTCGACGGTGACGCACGCAAGGCCTACAACACGGTCCGGGCCCTTTCCGACAAGCTGTCCGACCTGAACGTCGCCGGCAGCGACAAGGCTGCCGCGGATGCCGCATCCACGTATGCCCATGCGCGCACGCTCACCATCTCCATCCTGGCTACCTGCGCAGTACTGGCACTGGCCCTGGCCTTCCTGATCACCCGCTCGCTGGTGAAGCAACTGGGAGGCGAGCCCGCCTACGTCGCGGAGATCGCCAACGCCGTCTCCAACGGCGACCTGACGCTGCAGATCTCCACCCGCCAGGGCGACACCACCAGCGTGCTGGCCGCGATGAAGAACATGGTGGACAAGCTCTCGCGCGTGGTGACCGACGTCAACAGCGGCGCGGAAGCCCTGGCGGGCGCCTCGGAAGAGGTGAGCGCCACCGCCCAGTCGCTCAGCCAGGCCGCCAGCGAGCAGGCCGCCGGCGTCGAGGAAACCAGCGCATCGCTCGAGCAGATGACCGCCTCCATCTCCCAGAACACCGAGAACGCCAAGCTCACCGACAGCATGGCCACCAAGGCCGCCTCCGAGGCCACCGAAGGCGGCGAGGCCGTCAAGGCCACCGTCGTGGCCATGAAGCAGATCGCCCAGAAGATCAACATCATCGACGACATCGCCTACCAGACCAACTTGCTGGCCCTGAACGCCGCCATCGAGGCAGCACGGGCCGGCGAGCACGGCAAGGGCTTCGCCGTCGTCGCCGCCGAGGTGCGCAAGCTCGCCGAGCGCAGCCAGGTCGCCGCCCAGGAAATCGGCGACGTGGCCAGCTCCAGCGTCGAGCTGGCCGAGCGCGCCGGCACCCTGCTGGGCGAGATGGTGCCCAGCATCCGCAAGACCTCCGACCTCGTGCAGGAGATCACCGCCGCGAGCGAGGAGCAATCCTCCGGCGTGGGCCAGATCAATGCCGCCGTCGGCCAGCTCAGCCAGACCACGCAGCAGAACGCCTCCAGCTCCGAGGAACTCGCCGCCACCGCCGAGGAAATGAGCAGCCAGGCCGAGCAACTGCAGCAGGCTATGGGCTTCTTCAAGCTCTCCGGAGGAACGCCGGCCCGCACCGCCTCCAGCGCAGCCCGGACCGCTGCGGCAAGAAAACCCGTGCAGTCCCGCAAGGCCGGCCCCAGCCTCGCCTTCGCGGGCGCCGCGGGCGCGGACGGGATCGACGAATCCCAGTTCACCCGCTATTGATGATTGCCGAGGACGCCCGCATGCCCAACGCCAAGCATTCCCCCGCCTCCACGGCCCCGTCCGAGGCGGCCGCCGCTGAAGCGGCACAGTACCTCACGTTCCAGCTGGGGCGCGAAATGTTCGCCATCGGCATCCTTGCGATCAAGGAGATCATCGAATACGGCGAACCGACCGCGGTGCCGATGATGCCGCGCTCCGTGCGCGGCGTCATCAACCTCCGCGGCGCCGTGGTGCCCGTCATCGACCTGCAGGCGCACTTCGGCGGCGAACCCGCGGCCGTGGGCAAGCGCACCTGCATCGTGATCGTCGAAGTCGGTGCGGACCAGGAACGCCAGGTGATCGGCGTCGTGGTGGATGCCGTCAACGAAGTCATCGACATCAGTCCGGCCGACATCGAGCCCCCTCCCCCCTTCGGGGCCCGCATCCAGGCAGACTTCATCCAGGGCATGGGCAAGGTGCGCGATCGCCTGGTGGTCCTGCTGAACCTGGACCGCGCCTTCTCCACGCAGGCACTGGCCGAACTGGCCCGGCTGCCGGCCGATACGGCCGAGCCCCGCTGAGAAGCCCCGCCCCGCTGCGCCCGACCACGCCCGCCACCGAATGAACGCCCCTGACCCGTCCCTGCCCAGTGCGGCCGCCTGCTCGGTCCTCGTCGTCGATGACAGCACACCGCAGCGGCAGCATGCCGTGCGGCTCTGCCACGACCTGGGCATCGGGCAGGTGCTGGAGGCCTGCCATGGCCGCCATGCCCTGGAGGTGATCGCGGCGATGGACCCGCAGCCCAGCCTGGTCGTCGTGGACCTCGAGATGCCCGAAATGGACGGCATCGAACTCATCGAAGCCCTGCAGCAGCAAGGCCTGCGCATTCCGATCCTGCTGCTGTCGGCACACGGGGATGCGCTGCTGGATTCGGTCCAGTCGCTGGGCACGTCGGTGGTGCGCGGGCTGCACAAGCCGCTGGCCAGCGGCGACCTGCAGGCGGTGCTGGAGGAAGTGCTGTCGCCGTCGGCGCCCGCCGCCGACCGGCGCCGCGCCCCCCGCATGCCGATCGATGCAGCGATGCTCGAACAGGCCATCCGCGAAGGAGGCATCACGCCCCACTTCCAGCCCAAGGCGGACACCCGCACCGGCATGCTCCGGGGGGTCGAGGCCCTGGCACGCTGGAACCATCCGGTGCTGGGCATGGTGCCGCCGGACGAATTCATTCCGCTGGCCGAGAGCGCGGGGCTTATCCACGCACTGACGCTGTCCATGATGGAGCGCAGCTTCCTGCAGTGCGCCGCCTGGCAATCGCGCGGCATGCGGCTCACGCTGTCCATCAATCTGTCGCCGCAGCTGCTGGCCTTGCCGGACATCGTGAACGAGATATGCGCGCGGCAACTGCGGTACGGCCTGGCGCCGTCGCAACTGATGCTGGAGGTCACCGAAGGATCGATGGTGGAAACCTCCAGCGCCGCGCACTCGGCATTGGTGCGCCTGCGGCTCAAGGGGTTCGGCTTGTCCATCGACGACTACGGCACCGGGTTTTCCTCGCTGCAGCAGCTCTCGCGCATACCCTTCTCCGAACTCAAGATAGACCGCTCGTTCGTGCATGGCGCCCATCGCCGCAAGAGCCTGCGCGTGATCCTCGAGTCCGCGCTCGACCTGGCGCGGCGGCTCAACCTCTCCACGGTGGCCGAAGGCGTGGAACACCTGGAAGACTGGCGCCTGCTCCAGGACTTCGGCTGCACCAGTGCCCAGGGCTGGCTGATCGCCAAGGCGATGCCCGGGGAAGACCTGCCCACCTGGAACCGCACCCACCGCACGCGCCTGGACGCCCTGCGGCTTCCCTGACCACTGCCACCCATGCCATCCAGAACCATCTCCGATCGCGATTACGGGAACTTCCAGCGCTTCATCTTCGATGCGGCCGGCATCACCCTGTCACCGGCGAAAAAAGCCCTGGTCTGCGGGCGCCTGGCCAAGCGCCTGCACGCGACCCGGGTGGCGGGGTACTCGGAATACTTCGCGCTGCTGCAAAGCGGCCAGGATCCCGCCGAAGTGCAGATGGCGATCGACCTGCTCACCACCAACGAAACCTATTTCTTCCGCGAATCTCGGCATTTCGAGCTGCTGCGCAGCGCCGCGCAGCAGCCCGGCGCCACCTCGCCGTTCCGCGTGTGGAGCGCCGCCAGCTCCAGCGGCGAAGAGGCCTACAGCATCGCCATGGTCCTGGCGGACTGCCGAGGCAGCCAGCCTTTCGAGGTGGTGGGCACCGACATCAGCACGCGCATGCTGGACAAGGCCCGCACCGGCCACTACCCCGAGCAGCGCGCCCGCCAGATCCCCGAACCCTACCTGCGGCGCTTCTGCCTGAAGGGCCAGGGGCCCCAGGCGGGAACGCTGCTGGTGGCGCGCGAGCTGCGCCAGAAGGTCCGTTTCCTTCACGCCAACCTGAACACCCGGCTCCCCGACCTGGGCAGCTTCGACATCGTGTTCCTGCGCAACGTGATGATCTACTTCAACGGCGACACCAAGCGCGACGTGGTGGCCCGCGTGATCTCGTTCATCCGGCCGGGCGGGTACCTCTATATCGGCCACTCGGAGAGCCTGCACGGCATCGATGCCGCCATGGTGCAGATCGCACCCTCGGTCTATCGCAAGCCATGATGTCCGGAGCCGCACGTGCCGACGTCTTTCAGGCCCATGGACGTCTTCCTCCAACCGGGGGAATACTTCGTGGGTGACGACACCATGCGGCTACGCACCATGCTGGGCTCCTGCGTGGCGATCACGCTGTGGCACCCCGCGCGCCGCATCGGCGCCATGTCGCACTTCCTGCTGGCCGACCGCGGCCGCCCCGCCCGGCCCGGCGAACTGGACGGCCGCTATGGCGACGAGGCGCTGGAGCTGATGGTGCGCGGCCTGCGGCGCCAGCGCGTGTCCATCGCCGAATGCGAAGCCAAGATCTTCGGCGGCGGCAACATGTTTCCCACCCGGCCCCGGCCCGCGATGGACTCCGTCGGCACCCGCAACGGCCACGCCGCACGGCAACTGCTGGCCGGGCGGGGCATCGGCGTCCGCAGCGAACACCTTTTCGGCGACGGCCACCGGCAGGTGGTGTTCGACGTCGCCAGCGGCGCGGTCTGGGTCCGCCAGGTCCCGCCGGCCGCACTGCGGCAGCCGTAGCCGCCCCCCTTCCAGCGCTTCACAGCACAGCCAACCATCCCCATGAAACCCATCCAAGTCATCGTCGTGGACGATTCCGCCGTCGTGCGCCAGGTACTCACCGGCCTGCTCGGGGAGGCGCCCGGCATCGAGGTGCTGCATGCGGCAGCCGACCCGCTGCTGGCCATGGAGCGCATGAAGCACCAGTGGCCGGACGTGATCCTGCTGGATGTCGAGATGCCCCGCATGGACGGCATCACCTTCCTGCGCAAGATCATGGCCGAGCGCCCCACGCCCGTCGTCATCTGCTCCACCCTCACGGAAAAAGGCGCCAGGACCACCATGGAGGCGCTCGCCGCCGGCGCGGTGGCCATCGTGACCAAGCCCCGGCTGGGCCTCAAGAGCTTCCTGACCGAGAGCGCGGACGAACTGGTCGCCACCGTGCGCGCCGCGGCGCGCGCCAACGTGCGGCGCCTGGCCCGGCAGCCTGCAGCGCCCGCGATGGCGCCCCCGCCCGGCAAAAACACCGCCGACGCCATCCTGCCGCCCGGTGCGGGCCGCGCGATGGCCCAGACCACCGAGCGCGTGGTGGCCATCGGCACCTCCACCGGCGGCACGCAGGCTCTGGAAGAGGTGCTCACCGCCCTGCCCCGCGTATGCCCCGGCATCGTCATCGTGCAGCACATGCCGGAAAAATTCACCGCTGCCTTCGCCAGCCGCCTGGACGGCCTGTGCCGCATCGCCGTCAAGGAGGCGGAAAACAACGACCGCGTCGTCCCCGGCCGCGCACTGATCGCCCCGGGAGGCAAGCACATGCTGCTGCGGCGCAGCGGTGCCCAGTACCACGTGGAAGTGCTCGACGGCCCCCTGGTGAACCGCCACCGCCCCTCCGTGGACGTGCTGTTCCGCTCCGTGGCCAAATGCGCGGGCGCCAACGCCCACGGCATCATCATGACCGGCATGGGCGACGACGGCGCCGCCGGCCTGCTCGAGATGCACCAGGCCGGCGCCCGCACGACCGCCCAGGACGAAGAGAGCTGCGTCGTCTTCGGCATGCCGAAGGAGGCGATCAAGCGGGGGGGCGTGGACAAGGTGCTGCCGCTGTCGGCGATCTGGCGGGAGATCGGGGGGGCTTAGGGAGGGGCCAGCCGCCGAAAGCCGGCCCGCAGACCGTCAACTGCCGCCGCTGGCACACGCGGCATCTGTCGCGGACGTCGGCTTGCAGACGCGCACGCGGCCCGTCTTGAAGATGATGACCCGGCGCGTCTGTTCCAGCAGCGCCGCATCGGAAAGATCGTTGCGCGCGATTTCCATGGTGACGTTGCCGAAGTCCTTCACATAGCCCGAAGAGTTGAAGAAGATGGTGGGGGTACTGCCTGTCGCAGTACCGGTACCGGTCACGGAAAAATACGATGCCAGCGCCGGCTGGGTGGACAGCACGAGGTCCTTGGTCGCATCGAAGGAACCATCGCCATCGACATCCACGAATGCAGTCCACCCCCCCGCCCAGGAACTGCCGGAGGCAGGAACTACTCCTGCATTCATGTTGCGCTTCATGGCCTCCGTACGGGCCGAGTTGACGCTCGAAAGCAGCCCGTTGGCGGCAGAGGTTAGTTCGGAATTGCGCTGAAAGCTCACGAAGCTAGGAATGCCGATGCGCAGGAGCACGGCCACCAGCACCATCGTCACCATGAGTTCGATCAGGGTGAAGCCCCGGGCATGCCTGGCGACCAGGCGGCGCTGGCGGGCCTGAAGCCCGTGGCACAGGGGCATCTTCATGGCCAGCACAGCTTGGGATTGGTGCTGCTGGCCGTTCCGGTGCATGACTTGACTCCCGTGCTGGTCATGGAGATATCTCCTACGGCGGGGTCTGCCTTGACCGGGCTGGCTACCACCTTCACGCAGTCCGACAGTGTCAAGGTGCTGCTACAGGTCGTGGCCGACAGCTGGTAGCTCGCCGAGCCGAGGCTTTCGCCTGCATACGTCTTGAAAGGCACCGTGAAGGAGGCAGCAATACCGCAGGCAGTATTCGCCGTGGCGGTCGCAGTACCTCCGCTATTGCTGAAACCGAGGTAGCAATTGCGCTGCGTGAGGAAACGCTCCTGCTGCTGCATGAGTTCCGCCAGCGCGGTGCGCGCCTGGGCGCGCCGGCCCTTGAGTACGGAATCGTTGTAGGCGGGATAGGCCACCGCCGCCAGGATACCGACGATCGCCACGACGATCATCAGCTCCAGCAGGGAAAAACCACGGATTGAACGATGGTGTGTCATGGGGTTGTCGCATCCTTGCGCAGTTGCCGGTAATCGTAGATCTGCCGCCAGCTGAGCCGGCCGACCACCTCCTGCACTGTGGTGCTCTTGCCTTCGGTAACACCCGAGGAGCCGGTCTGCAGGCTGCGCTTCATGATCGTGCGAATCGCCTGGCCAGTGCTATCGTAATTGGTCACCGTAGAACTGGCGGTGTCCTCGATCACCACGAATGCGCTCAGCAGGCCCACCCTGGATTCGGCAGTGGAGCCATTGCCGAGGGAGACATCCAGAGTGTATTGGCGGCCGGAGCCCGGATTGGCGTCACAGGCGCCCGCAGAGGCGACATCTCCGGGAATGACCGTGCTGAATGCCACCGTCAGCCCGCCCAGATCGGTGAAACCGCTGATGGATCGCTCCCCGGAAGTCGGCAGATCGATATACCAGCCGGCACGCTGGGTAGTGTCTCCGTCGCTCTGGGGCCTTCCCCATTTGAAGCTGGGGACAGTCACCGTTTGCGCCGAGGTGCTCACCGTGCCTGCAGTCATCCGGCTGCGCCCGGATATGGCAGACGCAGGGTTGGAAGAGTCCGCCGTGGTGGATCCGTTATCGTAGAGCGCATATACGCTCTGCGCCCGGGTGGAAGTCCGGTCCGATGATTCCAGGTACTTGCCCGTGCCCACCAGCACGTAGAACGTTTCCTTGCCGTCCACGATCGGGCCGGTGAAGAGCTGGGGTGCCGACGTGATCGGCTGGACATTGCCGGAAGCATCCTTGGCGATGAAGAACGGATAAGGTGTGCCTCCAGACCCGAAACTGCTCAGGCCGGCGACCGTCCAGTTGCTGGTAGCCTTGTAGCCATAAGACGTGCAGGACGTATCGGTGGCGCTGCTTCTCGTGCAGGTGAAATCCAGCTTCCAGACTTTGCCATGCAGGTCGCCGGCATAGATCTGCGTCACGTCGCCGGCAAGGGCGTAGAGCGGCGTGAAATTCGCCATACCCGTGGCTACGGTGGCCGCCACAGCCGTATCCACGGGGAAAATCAGCTTGAAATAGTTGGTCCCTTCGACCCATGCATCCCCCGACGCCTTGTCCAGTGCGAGCAGGAAGAGCGCCGGACGGCCACCGCCGCCGCCGTTGTCGAAGCTGCTGGAATAATTGTCCGCGCCGCTGGCCACGACGGCAAACCAGCGGTAGGTATCTGCGCCGGTCCGGAACTTGAGGATCTGCGGACGTCCGACCACGAAACCCATGTCTGCATCATCAGCGCCAGTGAACTCCCACAGCGCATTGCCGACTGCAAAGGTTTCCGGCTTGGAGACGTCGAGCGCGAACACTCCCCGGCCGCCGGCGCCGGTACCGGAAACGAGCACGGTCTTCCAGTCGGTAGCACTGCCAGCACCCGACGTAAATGCCACCTGAGCCTCTCCCACGGCCGAGGGTGCGTCGACATAGGCTTGGTGATTGTTGACGTAGGTCGGCGAAGTAAGGGCCGAGAGCTTGGGGCCCATCCAGCTGGGAATATAGGCAAACAGCTCATCGCCTGCGGTGATTCCCTTGCCAGTGTCCGTCTGCGCTGCAAAGGCGTGCAGCATGCCATCATTCGCACCTGCGAACACGACTGGAGAACGACCGGCATTCTCGGTTTTGAACAATGCATAGCTGTTACCCGTGAAGGCTGCCGCGGGAGGGCCGGAGAATGTGACTCCGGAGTTCACGATATCCCCCAGCAGTTCCGTACGTACCCGGAATTGCGCACCGGCGCCTTCATTGGTGCGTACACCACGCAGGTAATTCAACCGGTCCGGCCCCAGCGAATCCGCCGTAGCGCTAGGCGAAGCCTTGCTCAGGGACGTCTGCATCGCTTTGCCGTTGATTGCGCTCCAGGTGAATTCCGTCGCAGCCAGCCGGCTGCCATGGCCGGCGAAAATCTTCCGATCGGCAGCATTTTTGATTTTCAGGCGGGCAGCGGCACTCCACACCGGATTGGACGACACGGAAAGGCCGACCGACGAACCGCTCCCGGAACGCGTGATCTGCTCGGCGATCACGTCGCCCGTCCATGAAGCGACGTCGAACTTCGCGGAATACAGGAAATTGTCGGTGCTGGCCTGCACGCGAGAAGCAGAGGAACTGCCGGCGATGCTGCGCGCACTTCCGATCGAGTTCTCGAAGATCGCCCTGAACGCGGCAAGCACGCCACGCGCATCGCTCTGAAGATAGTAGCTGGATGCCTCACCGGGAGCACTTGGCTTTTGCCAGACATTGTTGTCGTTCGTATCGGTGATCTGGTTCCTGAAAGGATTGCCGTAAGTGTTGTACGGATCCGGCGAACCGCTCGATGACGACGAAGAAGTCGAATTGAAGCCACCGTATTTGGCGGCCATGAAGAACTGGTTGCGCGTCTGCCGGGTAGCGGCGTCGTTCTGGGTTGCGTATTCGTTCACGTCGAACAGGAACGTTTTCACACGCAGGCCAGGGCGCTGCTTGGCGGTCGCCGCAGTCCACCGGGTGCCGCGGATGTCCTGGGTATGCGCCCAGTAGGCGTACCCCATGATCTGGCTGGTCTGGCTGTTGGCAGGAACATTCGGATTGGCAGTGTTCGGATTGGACGTCGTGCGGTTCACGCCCTGGCCGTCCACGTAGGCCGTGGAAATGCCTTTCTCGAACGACTGCACCACCTGGTGCCACGTCCGGAAGTTCGTGGCATTGTTGGCCGGATCATCGGAGGTGGGGATGTTGCGCCAATTGCCGTCGTGGGTGTTGATGTCCCCGATCACCACGATGTTGCTGCGCACACACGAATAGTTCTCGGAGGAGGAACGCGCCCCCCCATAAGGATCGATGTTCGTCCAGTCGGTATAGACGGGATAGCCGTCGTACAGCGCGCTGCCGGTGGACGGAGTGCCCAGACCGGAAATCGCATCCGCGGTGGGCGGCAGGCCCTGCATGTAGCGCAACGCTTGGTAATACAACTCCCCGACCGGATCGTATTGCTTGTAGCGCCCGGGCACGGGCCCGGTCCGTCCGAACTGGTTCAGGTAATTGATCACCCCGCTGATGCCGAAGACAGTATCCGATTCGGGATTCTTGTTGAAGATGCCGGTGTTGATATTCCACTCGGACTTCGCATTCGTCGCGGTCTCCTCGCGCCCCAGTACATCGAAGGTCTTCTGACCGACGTATTTCATGGGTGCACGCAGAACGCCACCATAGCGGCCATTGTTGTAGCTCGCCGTCTGGTCCATCAGGTAGCCAAAAGCCGCCAGCCTGAGTTGGTCGGAATACTTCTGGATCACGCCCACGGGCTTGTAGTTGCCACTCGGGTACTGGGTGCACAGGCCGTAGTCACGGATATCCTGCAGCAGGTCGTCGGTCTTGTTGCAGACCTGCACGCGTGAATAGAAGAAACCGTCGGAATTGAGGGCCGTGGTCTGGGGGGGCTGCCACGTACCTGTGTAGGGACGCGTATAGCAACTCTTGCCCTGGCCAGGAGCGGGATCACCAATCACCTGGTAGTTGCAATTGATGCCATTCGAGGCGGGGACGATGGCCCAGTTCCCCCGCGGGGTCAGCCGGGTGGGAGGAACACCGAACCACACCTCGCGCACGCCGGTGAAGTTGCACATGGAATTTTCCGCAGTGCAAAGTACGGCATCGTTCGGCAAGGCTACGTTGTTCTGGTAGGTAGTCGTGCCACGGCTCTGCGTTGTGGTGGGAGCGCCGAGCGTATATCCGCTCGTGTCGGAGCAGGATCCCGCGGCGGACGACCCCGCCCGGAAGTACACCCGGTTCAGGGTGTTGGCCACCCAGATGTCGTTGCCGTTGGCGCCGGTCACCATGGCAGTCGGCACGGCGCCCCAATAGGAGTTCGCCCCTCCCCCGTCCTTCGTCAGCCGCTTGGCCGGGAAGTTGTTCGAGTTCCACATGCAGATGGGATCGCCGTTCGGCAGCACGGCCCGCTGCAGGATGGTCAAAGTCGAGGTATCGACATAGCGGTCCCCACCGGAGAGCGCAAGGCGCAGCATGTCCACGGCCGAATTGGTGGCCCAGTTCAGGAAGTTTCCGCTGAATGCATTGCTGCACTTGCGGTTCGTGGCTCTTCCGATGGGATCGAAGCGCTTGTAATCGGCGGCAGTCCTCCCACTTTCAGGCGTCTCGGTCGGCGCGTCGTTGTATTGGTAGCAGCTTTCCGCGTCGTAATAGCCGAGGTATTCCTTGGTGTTGGCGTACGAATCATCGGTATTCGTATTGGGCACGTTGACGTACTGGGCGCCCACGGTGGGAAACTCCACCGACAGGGCCAGGGCCATGGTGGGTTTGTCCTTCACGTTCACCGCGTACAGCGGGTCGCTGGACAGGTTGATCGGCGGCGTGGTGACGGGAGCACCCGTTCCCATCGCCAGGAATGATGTGCCAAACGCGAAAAGGCCCACGAGGACGGCCACGGCCCCCAGGAATGGCTTGTTGATGAAGCCCCGCTGACGCAGGGAGGGCCGGTGGGATGGACTCTGGGAGTTCATGGCGGGCTCAGTTTCTGTAGACGATCTGCAGGACGCCCTGGGTGGAGGCACTAGGGCCGAATCCCATGGCGGTCACGCGGTAGATGTATTTGCGGTCCTTGGGCGCCGTGGTGCGGGCGCCCTCGGGGTCTTCCACCAATTCGATCACGTAGCGCGGCGGCGCGGCCGGCTGCAAACCGGCCTGCCCCGACGGAAAAGCACGGCCGGTGAACGTGCCGAAGGCCACTGATTGGGGATTCGTGGACGAGGCCAGATCCACCGTCAACCATGCGGGCGCGACGCCGGGCAGGGTGTAGCAAAGACCCAGGTTCTTGGCGCTTTGATCTCCCCCGCAACCCGGGAGGAACTTCGTGACGTCCGTGCTGCCCCGCTTGAAGACTTCCCCACGCTTGGTAACCGTGGCGGCATCGGGTTTGCCGAGGATGTCCAGCTCCGCATCGATAAGCGCTGCCTCCGCGGACTGCCACGCCACTTGCTTGTCGCGGTCGTTGCGGGTCGAGCGTTCGCCCATCATCGAGATCTGGATTCCCGCCACGCCCAGGATGGAGACCACCACCAGTATCAGCAGGACGACGATCAGCGACATGCCAGCCTCCGAGCGGCCACAGGGCGCGCCGCCTCGTGCGCGTATTTCAGGCTGATATCGGGACATCATCCAGGCTCCCGCTGGTTATTGCGCAAATGCACGGTGAAAGTGACCACCTGCCGCAGCCGGCCGTCGGCCGCGGGAGTGAACACGGTGCCGGGATCGTTGGTGGTATCGGCGAACATGCTGCCGATGGACCCTCCGCTCGACCCTTTGGCAGTGCCCAGGGGGTAGAAGGTCTGGGAGGTGCGGTCCACGGCCGAGTTCGGCGCGGCTCGCAGCACCATGCCGATCCGGATGCTGCGCACACGGCGCCAGTTTGCGGCCGACACCAGCGAATCCGACACCGTGATCTGATCGGCGCGCAGGAAACGGTCCTGAACGCTGTCCACCGTCGACGCGGCGGGCATGGTGGCATTGTTGGCGGGAATGCCGTCCACGCCGTAGAGCACCTGGAAATCCTCGACGCCGGATATCAGGGGAAGCGGGTCGGACCGCGAGAGATTTCCCGTCGCAGGATCGCGTGTCCAGGTCGTGCACATCAGTGCGGGCTCCCCGTCATTGCTGATCGCGACATGCAGCACGCTCGTCACCCGGTCATAGCGGTCTTTCGCACCCACCTGGGGGGTATTGCCGGAGCAGTCAATCATTCCCTTGTCCGTCTTGGTGGCATCGCTGTTGGATGTCGCCGGCTGGAACCGCAGCACGAGCACGTCGCTGCCGTATCCCAGACTGCCTGAAGTGCGGGCCGTACTGGCTTCGTACCAGTTGTCTGAAGATGCGCGCGCCTTGTTGTTGAAACCATAGACGAAGGTATTGGGCACCGCAGACGGATCAAGCCCGGTGGTGCTGGCGCTTTCATCGTAGGCTGCATGGAACAGATCGCGGTAGCCCGCCTGCACGCCCAGGCGCTGGACCATGTCTTCCACAAAACGGGCGTTGTCGCGCAGTTGCGATGCAGCGTCGACGTTGTTGAAGCCCTGCCGGGCGACCACGAGGCTCACGGCCGCGGCCAGCACGATCAGCAGGCTGATGACCATGGCGACCATCAGCTCTACGAGCGTCAGGCCGTTCTGCCGTAACCGGCGGGTCACGGGATGGGAAAAGCGAGTCATAGCGAAGGGGCCCCCATCGGGTTGCCGCTCGTGACGGGAAACACCACGTAGGGATAGCTGCCGGTGGCCGTGGCGGTTTCCACGCCATCGCTGGTAGCAGACGCGCGCAGCGTGGATTTGCGGGTCCAGCCGATCTTGATCACCGCGACCTCATCCACGCCGGCAGTTCCAGCAGTGCAGTTCCATTGCGGCATGCCGTTGCTGTCGTAGGGTGCCTTGTCGAAGCAGATGACCACCCGCGCGCCGGGCAGGGCAGCATCCAGCCGAGTAAGCCAATCGGTCAATTCCGCGCGCGCAACGGCCGTGCCATCAGCACAGGCGGACGACGACGCCACGCCCAGGCAGTAGCTGGGGGTCGCCGGGCTCAACGGGCTTTGCAGATTGATGAGGTACGGGTTCAAGCTGGCATCACTCTTGATGCCGATCTGGTTGTTGCCGCGCATCATCTCCGCCATTTCGCGGGCCAAGTTGGCTGCCTGGGCCTGCAGGCGGGCCTCGCGCGTCGATTGCAGCGCGAAGGCCTGCACCCCGACCAGCCCCAGGATTCCGAACGAAAGCACCACGATGGACACCAGGACCTCGATCAGGGTAAACCCCGACTCCCAATGCCGCGGCGATGCTCTTCCCGCCCGACTGCGCGAACGTAAGGAGTACAACAAACTGTTATCGGCCATGCCGGAATCTTAGGGCTGGTGCGTGTGCCTAGCGATGCCGTTCGGCAAGCCAACCCGACCAGTCAGCGCAAAATGCCGGGATGTCCACGCCTGTCGCCCCGGCCTCTCTCCCTACCGATTTCATGCAACTTGCGCTCCGGCTAGCAGAAGAAGGGCTCTACAGGACCTCCCCCAATCCCCGCGTGGGCTGTGTACTGGTCGATGCCCGCCAGCAGATCATCGGCCAGGGATCGACCCAGCGCGCCGGCGGGCCCCATGCAGAAGTGATGGCGTTGCGCGATGCCCGGGCACGCGGCCATGCCACCCAGGGCGCCATCGCCTACGTCACCCTGGAGCCCTGCTCCCACCACGGACGCACGGGGCCCTGCTGCGATGCGCTGGTCGAAGCTGGCATCGCCCGCGTGGTCGCCTCGCTGGGTGACCCCAACCCGCGAGTCGCCGGCCAGGGGTTCGAGCGCCTGCGCGCTGCGGGGGTCGAAGTGGAAGTCGGCCCGGGCGCAGAGGCCTCACGGGAGCTGAACATCGGCTTTCTCAGCCGCATGGTGCGGCGCATGCCCTGGGTGCGGCTGAAGTCCGCAGCGTCCCTGGACGGAATCACGGCACTGCCGGACGGGCAGAGCCAATGGATCACCTCCGCCGCGGCGCGGGCTGACGTGCATGCCTGGCGCGCGCGGGCCTGTGCGGTCCTCACGGGCGTGGGCACCGTGCTCGCGGACGATCCGCGGCTGGATGTGCGCGAGGTGCCCACCGAACGCCAGCCCTGGGTCGCGGTGCTCGACAGCCACTTGCGCACCCCGCCGGATGCCGCTTTGCTGCGAGCTCAAGCCCGTGACGTAGTGATCTATTGCGCGATCCGGGATGAATCGCGGGAGCGCGCGCTCTGCGCCTCCGGGGCGACCATCGTGCATCTGCCGGGTCCCGATGGGCGGGTTGCCTTGCGCGACGTGATGGCGGACCTCGCAGCGCGGGAGGCCAACGAGGTGCATGTTGAAGCAGGCGCCATCGCCAGCGGAGCGCTGTGCGCGGCCGGCCTGGTGGACGAAGTGCTGCTCTATCTCGCCCCCAAGCTCCTGGGGCAAGGAAGAGGCATCGCGCCATTTGGCCCCCTTCCGGACCTGGGACAGGCGCTCGGGCTCACCATCCGCTCGGTCGCCCAGGTCGGTCCGGACCTCCGGGTGTGCGCGAGGGTGGCAGGCCGGGAATCCGTGGCCTGAACCGCCGCGTTTCTCCGGGGCACACCGGACTACGGCTTGCGGGCGGCATCCACCTTGTCCGCCCCCACCCCCACCTCCCCCGCCACCTGCTGCGCCATCTCCAGATGCTGCTTCAGCTTCGGCAGCGTCTTCTGCGCAAACGCCTTCACTTCCGGATCACGCGCCTCCCGGGCACCCTTCTCGAAAAGCTCGACCGTGTCGCGGTGCGCCTGCAGCCCCATGGTCTCCATGTAGCGCTTGTCGAAGTCCGCGCCGTCGGCGGTGCCCAGCAGCTTGAGCTTGCCCTCCTGCACCAGCGACGGCCCTTCGGGCACGCGCACGTTCTTCCCGGCGGCGAGGGCGGCCAGTTCCTGGTTGGCCTTGGTGTGGTCATCCACCATCTGCTGCGCGAAGGCGCGCACCTTGGGGTTCTGGGCCTTCTGCAGCGCGAGCTGGCTGCTCTTGACCTCGGCATGGCCGTTGTGGGCGGCATCGTCCAGGAAGGACTTGTCGGCCCGCGTCAGGCGCGACGCCTGCCCTTCCGCGCCATCCACGGCCCGGGCGGCGCCGGCCCGGGGCTGCTCGTGGGTGGGGGACTGGGCCGGTGGCTGGGATTGTGCGGCCGCTCCGGCCGCGTATGCGACGCACGCCAGGGCGACGGACGCGGAAATCATCAGGTGGCGGTGGTTCATGGAATGCTCCTTCTTGCTGTGATGAAAGGGACAAGGAAAAGAAAAGGGAAAGTGAAGGGATGCCCGCGCTCACGCGGAAGGCCCGGCGCCCATCCAGGAAAAGCATCCCCAGCGCAGCCGCGAATCGCTCACGAGCCAGGCGCCCTGCCGGTACAGGCGGCCGGCCTGTGCCGGGTCGTCCACACGCACGGCCCACAGCGCACCGGACCGGTCCGCCCAGACCACGCGCGCATCGGCAGCGGCAAGGCGTCCCATGGCGTCGGCCGCGGAAATCCCCGGCCGGAACAGCACCATGACATCGCCGCCGCGGTCGCCCTGCGGCCACAGCGAGGCCAGCGCCGCGCCACCGACCAGCAGCACGGCGCCCAGCCAGCGACGCGCCCCACCGGGGCCGGAGCCCCGCACGGCCGGCTGCGCAACGGAACCGTTCTCGGGCATGAGGCGGCGGCCTTCACCGCCAGGGCCGCTTCCATGGCCACCGGACAGGTCTTTCAGCAGGCGCCAGCCGATGCACAGAGGCACCAGGCCGAACACCGCGAGCCAGCCGACGTCCCACGCCAGCGGTATTTCCGACGCGTCGCGCACGCGGTGCAGGCCCAGCAGCCAGTGCGACAGCACGGCGTCCAGCAGGTGCCAGAGCCCGAAACCGAGCAAGGCACTGCCGGCCAGGCGGCGGTCGGCGCCGGATGCGACGAGCAGGTCACGCGCCTTCCAGAGTCGCCACAGCCCGACGGCCGCGATGACATACATCAGGGCATGGAACAGCCCGTCCGCCAGGATCTGCGCGCGGATGTCCTCCAGCACAGGGGAACGCACGCGGCTCAGCAGGTGATGCCACTGCAGCACCTGGTGCAACAGGATGCCGTCGAAGAAGCCGCCCAGGCTGAAGCCGATGCAGCCACCGGCCCAGGCCAGCGGGCGCAGGCTGCGGCCTGGCGGCAAGGTGTCTTCACGCATCGTGCAGGCCGGCCGTACCAGTCAATGCTGGCGGCCGCGGTCGCGCGTCTCGCCGATCAGCGCCGCGCCCTGGCGGGAGGACGGCATGGGGCCTTCGGGCTGGTCACCGCCGTAGTCGAGCCCCCGGCCCCGCGCCGAGCCGGAGGAATCGACCGATGCGATCGGCCCGGTCTGCAGCCGGTCCGAATGCTGGTCGCCGGGGCGCTGGCGCTCGCGGTTGCCGTAGGTGCTCTCGTCGCCGCTGGCGCCGAACCGGCGCGCGCCTTCGCCGGTGGCGAGGTTCTCCGCACCGGCCGGGGTGGCGGCGGGACGAGGGTCGTCGCGCATGCCGTACTGGTCATAGTGGCCGGTGTCGCGCCGGCGCTCCTGCCCTGAAGCCGCGATCGCTTCGCGGGATGTTTCGGGCAAGTTCGGGTTGGAGGTGTCGTCAGGCTTCATGGGTGTTCTCCGGTGCGTCGGTCCGTCAGTGCGCGCGCTCGCGGTTCTGCGCGAGATAGCTGCGCACGGCCTCCGCCGAATTGCCGACGGCCTGCACGGCCCTGCGCAGTTCGTATTCATCGCAATTGAGCACGGAGGCCCAGTCGCGCACTTCGTAGTCTTCCGAGAGGTTGATGAGTCGCCGGTCCGCGCCACCCACCTTGGTCTTGTCGTCTGCCATGAAAATCTCCTCTGCAATGCATGTGCGATGCATCCATGCTGGGCGGCCCGCTGCAGCCTGGGCGTAGGACAAGCCCCGCCATCCCTGCTGGAACTGTCACAGCAGGTTTCCGGGGCGCACATCGCACTGGAAGGCCTCTTCCAGTTGCCGCAGGGCGCTGCGCTTGCGCGTGGGGCTTTCGGCGGCGGTGCAGTCCCCGGGCACCCAGACGTCGTAGCCGAGCATGCGTGCATCGGTGGCGCTCAGCATCACGCACATGTCCGCGGCCAGGCCGGCGACGATGACGCGCCGCGTCCCCATCTGCCGCAGCAGGTGCAGCAGCGGCGTGGACTGGAACGCGGAATGGCAGGGCTTGAGCAGGGTCAGGTCGCGCGGCCGGGGGGCCATGAGGCGGGCCAGTTCTCCCCGCGCTCCGGGCAATTGCCGGCAGGCTGCGAGCAGGTCGCTGAATTCGCTGTGCCACGTGCCGTAATTGTCATTGGCATAGATCACCGGCACGCGGCGGCTCTCCAGCCGCTCGCGCAGCCGCAGGGTGGCACGCGCGGCACGCAGGGCGCCCGGCAGGAGGTCATCGGCACCGGGAAAGTTCAGCGGATTGACCACGTCCACGAGGAGCAGCACATCCTGGTGGCGCGGCAGACGGGTTCGGCGGAGGGAGGCGGCGGAAGACACGGGTGGCAGGCATCGGGCAATGAAGATGCCGCCAAGGATTCACTGCCGCCCTGGACCGGCGCCGTAGGAAAGCTCCGAATCCGGCGCGCATCTGTATGGGCAGGGACTGCGTCCGTGTTGCCGCGCCCGGCCAGGGTCATTCCGTCTGCGCGCCCTGCGTCTTCTGGATGACGATGCTGCCGTCTGCTTCCAGGAAAGCCAGCCGTATCGCAGACTCGTCACAATCGGCCTCGCGCAGCGCTTTTTCCCAGTCGCTGCGCGATACCCGGTGGCGGCGCAGCGCATCACGGAAAACATGGCCGTCGCGCGCCACCAGCACGGCCTCGCCTTCCAGCACGGCCTCCACCGCGCGGCTGCGTGCGCTCAGGAACCCTGCGGCCGCGTTCAGCGCCATCAGCACTGCACACACCAGCAGGCCGCCGGGCAGGGAGTTGTCGCCCCCCGTCATCGAATTGCTGGCCGCCTCGCTGAGCAGCATGATCACCAGCAGGTCGAACGGGGTGAACTGCCCGACCGTCCGCTTGCCGGAAACCCGGAGCATGCACAGCAGGGCGAGATAGACGAGCACGCCGCGCAGCACCAGCTCCAGCCAATCCACGTCGAAATCCCACATGGAACCGATCCTCCTTGGGGGCGATCTTGGCAAGGAAGCCGCCGGCCTTCATCCTCCGGCCACGCCACGCCGCGTAGGACGCCACCGCCAGCTGCAGTGGGCGGCGCCTGCGCCTACAGGGTGGCCACGCCGGGGGAAATGTGCAGGAAGGCGGTTTGTCCGTATAGTCCGCCGGATGAGCAGCGAGAAGCCCCCCATCACCGGCCAGGAGCGCCCCTTCGTCGCGGAAGGCGCCCCGTCCGAAGTCGCCGAACACAAGGACGACATTTTTTTCGCGGCCATCGAAACCACGCGGATGCCGATGCTGGTCACCGATCCGCGCCAGCCCGACAACCCCATCGTGTTCTGCAACCGGGCCTTCGTCTCGATGACGGGCTACCAGCCGCAGGACATCCTCGGGCACAACTGCCGGTTCCTCCAGGGCCCTGCCACCGACCGCAACACGGTCGCGGCCCTGCGCGAAGCCATCGAGCAGCGGCGCGAGATTTCACTGGAGCTGCTCAACTACCGCAAGGACGGCTCCACGTTCTGGAATGCGCTGTTCATCTCGCCGGTCTATAACGCCCGCGGCGAACTGGTCTACTTCTTCGCCTCCCAGCTCGACGTGAGCCGGCGCCGCGACGCCGAGGAAGCGCTGTCGCAGGCGCAGAAGATGGAAGCGCTCGGCCAGTTGACCGGCGGCATCTCGCACGATTTCAACAACCTGCTGCAGGTCATGTCCGGCCACCTGGACGTGATGCGCGTGCGCAACCGCAGCCAGAAGCTCGCCCGCGAGGACATCGACCGCTCCATCGACAGCATCCGCAGCGCCGTCAGCAAGGCCTCCACGCTCACGCAGCAGTTGCTGGCGTTCTCGCGCAAGCAGAAGCTCCAGGGCCGGGTCGTCAGTTTGAACGCGATGGCCACGGGCATGGCTTCGCTGGCCGAACGCACCCTCGGCGAAGAAATCCAGATCGACTACGTGCTCGGTGAGGACGTACCCAACTGCGAACTGGACACCACACAGCTGGAAGTGGCGGTGCTCAACCTGCTGCTCAACTCCCGCGATGCCATGCCCAACGGGGGCCGCATCCGGGTCGAGACACGGGGCATCGAGCTGCACGCCCAGGACGGCCATGCCTTCTCCGGCCTTCCGCCGGGTCGCTATGCCACCCTGTCGGTCACCGACACCGGCTCGGGCATCCCTGCCGACATGGTGCCGCGCGTGATGGACCCGTTCTTCACCACCAAGGAAGAAGGCAAGGGCACGGGCCTGGGGCTGTCCATGGTGTACGGTTTCGCCAAGCAGTCGGGCGGTGCCGTCACGATCTATTCGGAAGTCGGCGTGGGCACCACGGTGCGCATGTACTTCCCCGCCGTGCACGGGCGCACGCACCCCGAGCTGGTGGAGTCGCTCGCCCCCCATGCACGCGGCGGCACGGAAACCGTGCTGGTCGTGGACGACCGCGTCGAGGTGGCCGACCTCGCCCAGGCCATGCTGGAAGGCCTGGGGTACACGGTCCACGTGGCCCACAGCGCGCACGCGGCCCTCAAGCTCGTTCGCTCGCTGGAGCCGTCCGCGCTGCCGCACCTGCTCTTCACCGACGTGGTGATGCCCGGTGGCCTGAACGGCTACGAACTGGCCCGCGAGATGCGCAAGACGGTGGCGGGCATCCATATCCTGCTGACCACCGGCTTCGACCGCGACATGGGCAGCCTTGCCAACGTCGCACCCAGCGAATTCGAGATCCTGAAGAAGCCATACCGCCTGGCGGATCTCGCACGCCGCGTGCGCATGGTGCTCGACGGCGCCACCGGCACCAAGACCTGAGCCCGCGGAGGCCGACACGGGATGCCGGCGCGCCGGTGTCCTGCAATCCAAAAAGGGGGTCGCCGCGTACAGGCCGGAACCAGGCGGGCCAACCGGCACGCCGCACGCCGGAGCCCCTCGCATGCTGCAGAACACCGCCACCGCCATCCGCCTCGTCGAACGGGGCCTGCTGCCCGACCGGCTCGTACGGCACGGCATCCGCCGGCTGCTGAAAGACCGGCTCGCCGAACTGCGCAGCGGCGACGGGGTGTCCGCGGCGGAGCAGACCCAGGCCTTCCTGGAGCGCATCCGTTCGGCGCCGCTGGCCCTGGTTCCGGAGAAAGCCAACGCGCAGCATTACGAGGTGCCTGCGGAATTTTTCGGCAAGGTGCTGGGGCCCCACCGCAAGTACAGCTGCTGCCTCTGGCCGGCCGGCACCACGACCCTGGAGCAGGCCGAGGAGGCCGCCCTCGCCGAGACCTGCGAGCATGCCGGCCTGCAGGACGGGCAGCGCATCCTGGAGCTGGGCTGCGGCTGGGGATCGCTGACGCTGTGGATGGCCGCGCGGTATCCGGCCAGCGCGATCACGGCCATTTCCAATTCGCACTCCCAGCGCCAGTACATCGAGGCCGCAGCCGCGCGCCGCGGACTGCGCAATGTGCGCGTGCAGACCTGCGACTTCAACGTCTTCGACACCCCGGAGCGCTTCGACCGGATCGTGTCGGTGGAAATGTTCGAGCACCTGCGCAACTGGCCCCGCGCTTTCTCGCACGTGGCACGCTGGCTGGCCGACGACGGCCGCTTCTTCATGCACGTGTTCACCCACCGGGAGGCGCCCTACCCGTTCGTCGCCCGGGACGCCAGCGACTGGATGAGCGAGCACTTCTTCTCGGGCGGCATGATGCCCAGCGACGATCTGGCCCTGCACTGCCAGGACGACCTGCGCGTCGCGCGGCGCTGGCGATGGGACGGCACCCACTACGCGAAGACATCGCGGGCGTGGCTGGACAACATGGACGCGCACCACGCGGAGCTCCAGCCGCTGTTCAAGCAGGTGTATGGCCATGAGGCAGAGACCTGGTGGACGCGCTGGCGGCTCTTCTTCCTGGCCGTCGAGGAACTCTTCGCCTACGGCGAAGGCCAGCAGTGGTGGGTCAGCCACTACCTGTTCGACAAGCGGCCCGCGCAGGGCGCGGCCTGACAGGGCAGGAGGCCGGCATGGCGGATTTCCTTGGCACGGACGCCTGGCAGGCCGCGCTGGGCGGCCTGGCATGGACCATCGCCGCGGCGCTGGCCACCTGGGCCGTCAGCCTGGCCCGCCGCGACGCGAGCCTGGTGGACCGGGTCTGGGGCCCGATGATCGCCGGGGCCGGCGTGGTGTATGCCCTGCGGCTCGACTCCGCATCCGGGGGCGGTGCGCCATGGTGGGTCGTCGGCGTGGCGGCCGCCTGGGCCGCCCGGCTCGCCGTCTACATCACGCTGCGCAACTGGGGCCACGGCGAGGACCGCCGCTACCAGGCCATGCGGGAGCGCCACGGCGAGCGCTTCGGGATCAGGAGCCTCTACCTGGTGTTCGGCCTGCAGGCGGTGCTGGCGTGGGTGGTATCCGCCCCGCTTTTCGCCGCGGTGGCGTTCTTCCGCCCGGGCACTGCCTGGCAGGCCCTGCCCGGCCTGGCACTGGCCGTCTTCGGCTTGGTGTTCGAGGCCGTGGGGGACGCGCAGATGGCGCGGTTCAAGCGCCAGGGGGGCCATGGGGACCGCGTGATGGACCAGGGCCTGTGGCGCTATACCCGGCACCCCAACTACTTCGGCGAGGCCTGCGTGTGGTGGGGCCTGTGGCTGGCGGCAGTGGGGATGGCCGGCATGCCGGCATTCTGGAGCATCCTCTCGCCCGCGCTGATGACCACGCTGCTCCTGCGGGTCTCGGGGGTGGCGCTGCTCGAAAAGGACATGCACTCGCGCAGGCCGGCCTACCGCGAGTACCAGCGCCGCACGAGCGCCTTCATCCCCATGCCGCCGCGGTCCGGGAGGCCTTCGTGAACGGGCCCGCACGCCCCCGCTGCCTGCGGGCCGCCACGCTGACGCGGCCCCTGGTGGCCGGGTTGCTGCTGGCAGCGGCCACGGCGGGCGCCCATGCGCAGGGCGCGACGGAGCAGCAATGGAACTTTGCCGTGTCGCTGGACGGCAGCCCGATTGGAGAGCACCGGTTCCGGCTCGGCGCCCTGGAGGGCGGCAGCCGCCAGCTGGAAAGCTCGGCCCGCTTCACGGTGAAAGTGCTGGGCATCGCGGTGTACCGGTACCGGCACGAAGCCCGGGAGCAGTGGCGTGGCAATTGCCTGAGGCGCATCGCGGCCGACACCGACGACGACGGCGAACGCAGCACGGTGCGCCAGGAATTCGCGCCGGACACCCCCTGCACGCGCAGCTTCGCCTACTGGAATCCGGCCATCCTGGAATCGCGGCAACTGCTAGACCCGCAGAGCGGGAAGCTCGAGCCGGTGCAGATATCCCGGGAGGAAGACGGCTCCATCACCGTGCGCGGCCAGCCCCGCGCGGCGACGCGCTGGCGCATCACGGGGCCCCGCAACCCCATCGACGTCTGGTACGCCACCGATACCGGAGAGTGGGTGGGACTGGATTCCACCGTGCATGGCGGGCGCAAGCTCAGCTACCGGCTGCCTTGACGGCATCCGCACTCCCCTCGCACTGCCGCACACCCTTCCGTTTCCACCCTCTGAAAGCCGACCATGCCACGCACCTACGCCATCGCCTACGCCGCCACCGCCCTCGCCTTTCTCGCCCTGGATTCCGTGTGGCTCGGCACCATGGCCCAGCGCCTGTATCGTCCCAACATCGGCCACCTCATGCAGGAAGGCGTCTCCATCGCCCCCGCGGTGGTGTTCTACCTGCTGTACGTGGCGGGCATGGTGTTTTTCGCCGTCGTGCCGGGCGTGGAAAAGCAAAGCTGGCAGCAGGCGCTGGGCCTGGGCGCCGCGCTCGGGCTGGTGGCCTATGCCACCTTCGGGCTGACCAACCAGGCCGTGCTGCGGGATTGGCCCTGGCATGTCACCGCCATGGACATGGCCTGGGGGACAGTCGCCACCGGGGCCGCCAGCGCGATCGCCTGCGCGGTGGTCCTGCGGTGGTTTCCGCCCGCATCGGCCTGAGCGGCCAGGGCCTGGCCCTGCCCGGGTCGGCCCTACATGCCCACCAGGCTGCCCGCCAGCCGCGCCAGCATCCCGTCGAAGCGCAGGCGGCCATCGACCGCCGCCAGGCAGATGCAGTCCCCCGGCCCTTGCACCACCGGCTGGTGGTGCACGTTGCCGTCGGCAGCATCGAAATCCCCCGCGCCGAACAGCGCATGCCCGTCATGGAAGGCGCCGTGCAGCACCTGCGTCCATTCGAGCCCGCCATGGGTATGGGCAGGCAGGCTGCGGCCGGGGCCGATGCGCAGCAGGAACACGTTCACGTCGCCGGCCGGCGGCGAGAGAGGACGGCTCCAGCGCATGCCCGGGGCAATCCATTTCCAGGGCGAAAACGCCATGCCGCGCAGCGCCTGCGGCCACGAGGCTCCCGCAGGCCAGTCGGGGCCGCCCGCCACGGGCGGGGTAGCCGCACCCGGCCGGCGTGCCTCGTCCCCAGGGAGGGCATCGATGGCCCCCAGCACGCGGGAAAGAGCATCGGGCCTCAGCGTGCAGGGCGGCAGCGATTCCAGCAACACGCCTCCCACGGCCTCCAGGGCCCTGAGGCGCTGCCCGCACTGCGGACACATCTCGGCATGCACCGCGGCCAGCAGCGCCGGCCCCGGCGACAGCCGTCCCGCGGCCAGGTCGAGCAGCAGGTCATCTCCAGGGTGGTGGTGGATCGTCATGGCGCATGGGCGCCGAGCAGGCGGCGCAGGTGGCGTACGGCCAGGCGCACGCGGGATTTCACGGTCCCCAGCGGGATGCCGAGGTCCTCGGCGATCCGGGCGTGGGGCTGGTCCTCGAAGAAGGAGCGGCGCAGCACCTGCGCCTGTTCGGGGGCGAGCGATTCGATCGCCCGCCGCACATCGCTTTCGCACTGGGCGGCGTAGGTCAGTTCCTCGGGGCCATCGTCGTCCATGGCGATGTCGAGCCCCTCGTCGCTGTCGGACAACTGGTTGGACTTGCGGCGCAGATGGTCGATGCGCAGGTTCCGCGCAATGGTGAACACCCAGGTGGAGACACCCGCATGGGCCGGATCGAACGTGCCCGCCCTGCGCCAGAGATTGACCATCGCTTCCTGCGCCAGGTCTTCCGCCACGCCCTCCGCCAGGCCGAGGCGCATCAGGTAGGCCTTCACCCGCGGGGCGAAATGCTTGAAAAGCGCCGCGAAGGCCTGCCGGTCCCCGTGGTCGGCCACGGCGCGCACCAGGGCGATCCAGGCTTCCGACGAAGGCGATGAAGGCAGTCCTTCGGTGTGATACTTCGACACAATCGACAGGTAGGGAGGCAGAGTGGAAGCGGTCCTCGCGGGAGGCTGCTCTGCCAGGGGCTTGCGGACGATGGTCATGATGCTGCCATTACGCAGCGATGGGCGGATTAGATCACGCCCCGCGGCATCGCAATCCAAGAGCCCGGCAGATGCGTACAGCACGGCAGCATCCGAGGACTCCAATGAGAACGACACCAGACATGTCCGCCGCTGGCGGCGGCTCCGCAGGCGGGGCACCGCGCAACGGCCCGCTCGACATCGCCGTCATCGGCAGCGGCATCTCCGGCCTGGCCGCAGCCTGGCTGCTGGCCAGCCGCCACCGGGTGACCGTGTACGAGGCCGATGCACGGCCCGGGGGGCACAGCCATACGGTGGACGTGCAGGGGCCGGCCGGCACCGTAGCCGTCGACACGGGCTTCATCGTCTACAACGAATCGGCCTATCCCAACCTCACCGCCCTCTTCGCGCACCTCGGGGTGGAAACCGTTGCCACGGACATGTCGTTCGGGGTCAGCATGGACGGCGGGGCGCTGGAATATTCCGGCTCCGGCCTGTCCGGCCTGTTCGCTCAGCGCGCCAACCTGCTGCGCCCGCGCTTCTGGTCCATGCTCCGGGACCTGGTGCGCTTCTACCGGCTCGCCCCGGGCGACGCGCAGCAGATGGGCCTGATGCCGCTGGATGAATACCTGGACCGCCGCGGCTTCGGCCGTGCCTTCCGCGAAGACCACCTCTACCCCATGGCGGCGGCCATCTGGTCCACCCCCGCCGCACGCATCGGCGAGTACCCCACGGAGTCCTTCGTCCGGTTCTGCGAGAACCACCAGTTGCTCAACCTGGGCCACCGGCCCGCCTGGCGCACGGTCCGGGGCGGCAGCCGCCGCTATGTGGACAAGCTCGTGGCCGCCCTGGGACAGGACGGACTGTCGCTCGAGCGGCCCGCCGTGGAGGTGCGCCGCACGGACGGCGGCATCCACGTCCGCACTGCCGACGCACGGGAATCCCGCCGCCACGACCATGTGGTGATCGCGACCCATGCCGACCAGGCGTTGCGCCTGCTGCCCGATGCCACGCCGGAGGAGTCGCGCTGGCTGGGCGCGTTCGGCTACAGCCGCAACCGCACCGTGCTGCACAGCGACCCGGCCCTGATGCCGCGCCGCCGCGCGGTCTGGTCCAGCTGGAACTACGACAGCGACCGCAGCCTGGCAGACGGCCTGAGCGTGACTTACTGGATGAACCGGCTCCAGCACCTGCCGGACGACCTGCCCCTGTTCGTGACCCTGAACCCGGTCCGCGAACCCGATCCCCGCCGCGTGCTGCACACGCAAACGTACGAACACCCCATCTTCGACGGCGACGCGCTGCGCGCCCAGCGGCAACTGTGGAACCTCCAGGGACAGCGGCGCACCTGGTTCTGCGGAGCCTATTTCGGCGCGGGCTTCCATGAGGACGGGCTGCAGGCAGGCCTCGCCGTGGCCGAGGCCCTGGGCGGCGTCCGGCGCCCCTGGTCGGTGCCGAACGAATCCGGCCGCATCCATTGCACGCCGGCGCATGCGCCCGGAGCCTCCGCATGATTCCCGCGACCGCGCCGGTACCCGGCAGCGCCCTGTGCCTCGGGGAAGTGACGCACCAGCGCCACCGCCCTGCACGCCATCGCCTGCGCTACCGCGTCCATGCACTCTGGCTGGACGTGGACGAGCTGCCGGAACTGGCGCGCCGGCTGCGGTTCTTCTCCCTCAACCGGTTCAACCTGTTCAGCCTGCACGAACGGGACTACGGCACGGGCACGGGCGAGAGGCTGCGCAGCCACGTGGAGCGCCAGCTCGCCGCAGCAGGCATCCTGGCCGGCATCGGTCCCATCCGCATGCTGACCATGCCGCGCATCCTCGGATACGCCTTCAACCCGCTCACGGTGTATGCCTGCCACCGGCCCGACGGCGGCCTGCTCGCGGTGCTCTACGAAGTGAATAACACCTTCGGCGAGCGCCACAGCTACCTGGTTGAGGTGCCCGGTGCACAGGCGCACGACGCACGGCAGCGCCATGGGTGCGACAAGTCCTTCCACGTCTCGCCCTTCCTGCCCCTGTCCCTGCGCTATGCGTTCGACCTGCGGCGCCCGCAGGTCCCCGGCGACGGGCTGTCGCTCGGCGTGACGGCTGGCGACGCCGCCGGCCCCGTGCTCCACGCGGCATGGCGGCTGCGCCTGCGGCCCCTGACGGACAGCGCGCTCGCCCGGGCCTTCTTCACGCATCCCCTGCTCACGCTGAAGGTGATGGGCGCGATCCACTGGGAAGCGCTGCAGATCTGGCTCAAGGGCGTGAAAGTCCATGCCAAGCCACCTGCCCCCGAGCGGCACCTCACCATCATCCGCCCCGAAGAAACATGACGCCCTCCTCCACCTCGCCCACGAAGGCCGCGAGCGGCCTGTCCACGGAATCGTCCGCCCACCACCTGCCGCATGGGCGTCGCTCCGCTGCCCGGCCCTGGTTGCACCGGCCCCTGGAGCCCCTGCTGCACAGGCTGCTCTCCTGCATGGCCTGCGGATCACTCTCGGTGCACCTGCCGGATGGCAGGGCCCTGCACGGCGCCGGCGCAGAGCCCGGACCGCAGGCGACGCTGGTCCTGCACGGATGGAAACCCGTGTGGCGGCTGCTGACCGGCGGCGACCTCGGCCTGGCGGAAGGGTACCGCCGGGGTGAATGGTCCACGTCGGACCTCGTGGCCCTGCTGGAATGCGGCAGCCGCAACGAGGCCCCCTGGAGCCGCGCCATCGGAGGCGGCTGGCCGGCACGCTGGGCCGGCAGGCTGCGCCACCTGCTGCGCTCCAACACGCGCGGCGGAAGCCGGCGCAACATCGCCTTCCACTACGACCTGGGCAACGACTTCTACGCGCAGTGGCTGGACCCGTCGATGCTCTACTCCAGCGCGATCTATCCCACGGGCTCGGAATCGCTCGAGGCGGCCCAGGTCGTGAAGCTGGACCGCATCGCGCAGCACCTGGCACTGCAACCCGGCGACGAGGTACTGGAAATCGGCTGCGGCTGGGGTGCGCTGGCGCAGGACATGGCCCGGCGGGGCGCCCGGGTGACGGGCATCACGCTGTCTTCAGAACAACTGCGCTTCGCGCAGGAGCGCATGCGGCAGGCAGGGCTGCAGGATTCCGTGGAACTGCGGCTGCAGGACTACCGGGACGTGCCCGGCACCTTCGACCACATCGTCTCCATCGAGATGCTGGAAGCCGTCGGCGAGGCCTACTGGCCCACCTACTTCGCCACACTGCGCGCCCGCCTGCGACCGGGCGGGCGCGCAGTACTGCAGGTGATCACCATCGCGGACCGCCACTTCGACCACTACCGCTCGGGGGCGGACTTCATCCAGCGGTACATCTTCCCCGGCGGCATGTTGCCCTCGCCTTCGGCGCTCGCCAGCCAGGCCGCGGGCGCGGGCCTGCGCATCTGCTCCAGCGAGACCTTCGGCCCCGACTACGCCACCACCCTGGCCCAATGGCGCCAGCGCTTCCAGGCCGCCTGGCCGTCGATCGAGCCGCTGGGCTTCGACGAACCGTTCCGCAGACTCTGGGAGTACTACCTGTGCTACTGCGAAGCCGGCTTCCGCACGGGGCATATCGACGTGGGCCTCTACACCCTGGAGCACGCTGACGGCTGAGCGAGCAGCCCGGACCGGCTGCGCCGTACGGCCGTGGTGCGCCGCCAGCGTCAGCGGTCGGCCGTGCCGGGCTCGGCCATCCTGCGGTGCTGCGCCGCGACCAGCTGGGAGGGGGCCATCTTCGCCAGGGCCACCTGCAGCTTGTTGCCCAGCCCCACCACCACGTCCGCCTCCCCGGCCTCCATCGCGGCGTAGCCCGTGCGCGCCACCTCGGCCGGATCGGACTTGTCGGACTGGGTGCCGAACTTCGTGTCCAGCATGCCCGCCCGCTCGAAGAACCCGGTGTCGGTCACGCCCGGCATGAGGCAGGTCACCGTCACCCCGCAATCCTGCAGTTCGTCGCGCAGCGCGGCCGCGAACGAATCGACGAACGCCTTGGTGCCGTTGTACACGGCCTGGAAGCTGCCGGGCAGGAAACCGGCGATCGATCCGGTGATGAGGATGCGCCCCCGGCCGGCCGCACACATGCGCTGCGCCACGCGCTGCACCAGCCACACGGTGCCGGTCACGTTGGTATCGATCACGTGGCGCACGTCGGCAAAAGGCTGGTCCAGGAAGGCCCCGCCCAGGCCGTGGCCCGCATTGGCCATGAGCGCATGCACCATGCGGTCGCCAATGACCGCCCAGAGCTTTTCCAGCCCTTCGGCCGTGGCCAGGTCCACCTGGATGAACTCGACCTCGGCGCCTTCGGCACGCAATGCGTCGGCCGCTCCGTTGAGGGGGGTGTCCGCCGCCAGCACGAGGTTGTAGCCGCCCCGGGCGGCACACCGCGCCAGTTCCAGGCCGATTCCGGAAGATGCTCCAGTGACCACCGCCAGGGGCCGCATGGCCTCCCTGTTGCCTTCGATTGATTCCATTGCCAGACCTCTTTCCAAGCAGATGCGTGAAAGGCGCGGCACCCGCCGCTCATCGCCACCCCACGCTTTCCACGCAGGATGGGCCAGGCACGAGCGGTTCGGGCGCCTCCATGCACGCCATGTTGGAAGCCACCGCGGCACCTGCCTGTCGGACACCGCGCCGCCCAGGCCGGCGACAAAACCGCGCTTTTCCTTGCCAGGCGGCCTGCCGGGCCGCGCGCGGCCCATGCCAGAATCCGGACCATGTCCGCACCCTCGGCCTACGCGGTCACAGCCGCCACCACCGCCCGACGCTCCACGGAAAGCACCATGGCCGCGCTGTACCGCGCCGCCCTGGGCCCGATTGGCGCGGCGAGGTACCTGCCCGCCTTCGAGCGCTTCGACGAGGCTGGCCGCACATTGCCCGGATGGAACTGGGCAGCCGCGTTGCTCACGCTCAACTGGATGGTGTTCCGGCAGCTGTGGAGCGCAGCGCTCGTCTACGTCGCCGCACTCGAGGGCCTGGCGCTCCTGGCCGTCGGGGTCGGCCGCTACACCGGCACCTGGCCGCTTCCCGTGCTCGCCGGCCTGGGCCTGGCGGTGCTGCTGGCGGCCACCGTGATCCCGGGGCTCTACGGCAACGCCATCGTCCATGGCGAAATCCGCAAGCGGATCACCAAGGCGCTCGCTGCCTCCGCCACGCTCGCCCAGGCCCAGGAACGGCTGGAAGAAAATGCGCCGACGCAGCGCCGGCTCATTTGGATCGGCGCGGCCAACGCCGTGCTGGCCCTGCTGATGGCCGCCTTGCTGCTGTTCCAGCCGGACCTGTCCGCCATGGGACCTTCCTCCGCCGCCCACGCCCCGCCTGCTGCCGCGGAGGGCCCACGGGCTTCGGCGTCCACCGCGCAGGCACCTGCATCCGACGCGCCGCCCCTCCTGCCCGGGGACGCATCGGCCGCAGGCACCGCGGGTCCGGCCTCCGTCCCCGTCGCTGCGGCACCCACCTCTGCACCATCGGCAGCCGAGCCGACCGACGGAGCATCCCGGCCCTCTGCTCCCTCGGTGCAGGCGTCGGCGTCGGCAAGCTCCGGGGCGGCAGCGCCGCCGAGCAGCAGCCCGGCGGCCACATCCCTGCCCACGCCGCCCCGGCAGACTGCCAGCGCGGCGCCCCGGGCCACGGCAAGTCCGGCCCCGGCAGCTTCCTCGGCCTCCCCGGCCGTGGTACCGGCATCCGCTGCGTCCAGTGCTTCATCCCCCACAGTGCCTGGCAACGCCTCTGCGCGGTCTCCGGCGGCATCCGCACCCGCATCGGCCCGGCCGGTCCAGGCACCAGCCAGCGCCGCCTCCCGCCGCACGGCCGCCCCCACGGCTTCGCGCCCAGCCGCGCCGGCCACGGCGGACCGCACCGATTCCGCAGCGGTACCCGCTCGCAAGCTCTACATCAACGTCGGCCTTTTTGCCGAACCTGCGAATGCGCAACGCGCGCACGGCATGCTGCGCGGAGCCGGCATTCCGGCAAGCACGCAGCCGGTCACCGCGGCGGATGGCCGCGAACTGCTGCGGGTGCGCGCCGGCCCGTTCACCTCGGCGTCGCAAGCCAATGCAGCCGCCGCGCGCATCCGGGCCCTCGGGCTGGAAACCTCGGCCGCGGCTGCGCAGCGTCCGTGACGCCGGCACCCGCGGCAGCCGCGTGTTACCGCTCGTGACGGTCCCGGACCGCCCGCTGCGCTAAGGTCCGGCACCAGACACCCTGCCCACCTTTTCCAGATGACGGAGCTTCCATCCATGCGCACCACTGCCAGCCTTCTCGCCACCGCCGCCTTCGCACTCCTCGCCGGTGGCTGCAGCACGGCGAACATGCCGTGGGGCGGACAGCCCGCGCCGGCCCCGGTCGGACCGACCGGGGCCCCCATGGGCGGCACCTGCAACGCCCAGCCGGCCCAGGCACTGATCGGCCAGAACAGCACCGCGAGAGTGGTCGAGGATGCCCGCGTGCGGTCCGGGTCCCAACTCGCACGGCTGCTGCGCCCCGGGCAGATCGTTACCAAGGAATACGACCCGCAGCGTCTCAACCTCGAGGTGGATGCGTCCGGACGCATCACCGCGGCCCGCTGCGGCTGATCAGGCCCACCGCGGGCCGTGGCCCGCCCCGAACCCGCTTCAATCGGCCAGGAAGAGCTCCTGCAGGTCGCTGAGGAAATCGAAACCGCGCTCCGTGGGGCGCACACGCGCCGCGTCCCTCACGATGAGGCCCTTGCGCCCGGCCTCGTCCAGCGCGCCCGCGATGGCGCTCAGCGGCAGTCCCGTACGGTCCGCGAAATCCTGCAGCGCGAAACCTTCGCGCAGGCGCAGCGCATTGAGCATGAACTCGAACGGCAGATCCGCCCTGCGCACCTCGTGGTCCTGCGCCACGGCGTTGCCGGCCAGGGCCTGCTCCATGTAGCGCTGCGGATCGCGGAACCGCACCTGCCGCACCACGCGGTGGGCGAAACTGAGCTTGCCGTGCGCCCCCGCGCCGATGCCGAGATAGTCCCCGAACTGCCAATAGTTCGTGTTGTGCACGCACTGGTGCCCCGGACGGGCATAGGCAGAAATCTCATAGCGGCGCAGCCCCGCCGTCTCCGTCATCTCGGTGATCCGGTCCAGCATGGCATAGGCCAGGTCGTCCTCCGGCACCACCGGAGGAAACTTCGCGAAATAGGTGTTGGGCTCGATGGTCAGGTGGTAGATGGACAGGTGCGGCGGCTGGAGCGACAGCGCCAGCGCCACGTCCTGTTCCAGGTCCTCCAGGCTCTGCCCGGGCAGCGCGTACATGATGTCGAGGTTGAACGTATCGAACGCCTGTGCGGCCTCCTGCACTGCAGCCAGGGCCTGCGCCCGGTCATGCACCCGCCCCAGCGCCTGCAGGAAGCGGTCGTCGAAGCTCTGCACGCCGACGGACAGCCGCGTCACCCCGGCCGTGCGGTAGGCGCGGAAGCGGTCCTTCTCGAAGGTTCCGGGATTGGCCTCGAGCGTGATTTCGGCGTCCGCCTCGAGCCGCAGCCGCGCCCGCACCCCGCTGATCAGCCGGTCGATGGCTTCCGGCGAGAACAGGCTGGGCGTTCCACCGCCGATGAACACGCTGTGCACCGTGCGCCCCCAGACGAGCGGCAAGGCGGCTTCGAGATCCGCCATGAGCGCATCCAGGTAGCGCTGCTCCTGCAGCGCCCCCGCGCCACCCCGCGCCTCATGCGAATTGAAATCGCAGTAGGGGCACTTCTTCAGGCACCAGGGCAGGTGCACGTACAGCGACAGCGGCGGCGGGGCGCCCAGGCTCAGAACGCCGGGCCGCATCGAATGCCGCACGTCGCGCAGCGGAGCGGGCGCCTCTTCGGCGCCCGGATGGGCGGCAGGAACGATGGGAATGGACACGGGAAGGGAAACGTTGGAAGACGGGGGAATGCAGGAAGGGCGAGGCGTTCGGGCCTGGGCGCCGGGACGGGTCAGAACCAGCGTTCCCGCATGAGCGCAAGCATCTGCTGCGCCGACCGTCCCCGGTGGCTGTGCGCGTTCTTCACCTCCACCGGCAGCTCGGCGAACGTCTTGCCGAACTCCGGGATGAACATCACCGGATCGAAGCCGAAGCCCCCGCTGCCGCGCGGCTCGGTGGTGATCTCGCCGACCACCCGGCCCACGGCGATGAGGGGCTCCGGATCTTCAGGGTTGCGTACCGCCACGAGCGTGCTCACCATCGCCGCGCGCCGCGAAGCGACGCCCTGCATCTGCTCCAGCAGCGCACGCACGTTGTTCGCATCGCCCTTCTCGTAGCCGAAACGGGTGGCGTAGTACGCGGTCTGCACGCCCGGCTGGCCGCCGAAGGCATCCACGCACAGGCCCGCATCGTCGGCCAGCGCCGGGAGTCCGGTGTGCTCCGCGGCGAAACGCGCCTTGGCCAGGGCATTCTCCACGAAGGTATGGAAAGGCTCGTCCGCCTCGCCCACGCCGAGGTCCGCCTGCCGCACCAGCTCCACGCCCAGGGGAGAGAACATGCTCTGCAGTTCGGCCAGCTTGCCGCGGTTGTTGGATGCGAGGACGAGTTTCATGGTGGAATGGCTTTCGGAAAAAGGGGCTCACACGCCGGATGCAGGCACCGACAATGCCTGCCGCTGCAGCGCGATGAGCGCGTCCACGCCCTGCGCGGCCAGGTCGAGCAGCCGGTCCATCTCGCTGCGCGTGAACGCGACGCCTTCGGCCGTCCCCTGCACTTCGACGAACCGGCCGCCGTCCATCATGACGACGTTCATGTCGGTGTCGCACTGCACATCCTCGGTGTATTCCAGGTCAAGCAGCGGCGTGCCCTGCACAATGCCCACCGACACGGCCGCCAGCGGCGCCGTGATGGGCGACGCGGCGATCTTCCCGCCCGCCAGCAGGGCCGACACGGCATCGTGCGCAGCCACCCAGGCACCGGTGATGGCTGCCGTGCGCGTGCCGCCGTCGGCCTGCAGCACGTCGCAATCGAGCTGGATGGTGCGCTCGCCCAGCGCGCGCAGGTCGAACACCGCCCGCAGGCTGCGGCCGATCAGGCGCTGGATTTCCTGCGTGCGGCCGCTCTGCTTGCCCCGCGCGGCCTCGCGGTCGCTGCGGGTGTGGGTCGCGCGGGGCAGCATGCCGTACTCCGCCGTCACCCAGCCTTCGCCGCTGCCGCGCTTGTGCGGAGGCACCCGCTCCTCGACAGAGGCCGTGCACAGCACCTTGGTATGCCCGAACTCGACCAGTACCGAGCCTTCCGCATGCATGGTGTAGTGGCGGGTGATGCGTACGGGGCGCAGGGCATCGACGCCGCGGCCCGCGCTGCGCTCGAAAGGGACGGAAAGGGAGGATGAAGGCATGGGATGCAAGCGCGTGTGAAAGGGATTGAATGGGCCACCCGGCCGCGGCCGGCATGGAAAGCGCACGGCCCGCACGGCAGGAGCGCCCGCCGAGGCAGCGCCGGGCACAGCCTGCGCCGCGGCTTCAGGCCTTGCGCGCAGCCGAGCGGCGGATGGCCTCGTTGATCTCGGCGATGGAGCGTTCGATCGCTTCGTCGTCGAGATCGTCCAGTTCGTCGCCCGCGCCCGCCTCGAACGGCCCGGCCTGGATCGTGGACTCGAAGCCGTCGTCGCCGATGCTGTGCGTCGATATGCCCTGGGTGGATTCGAAGGTATCCGGAGTTTCCCACTCCATGGCCACCACCGTGACGTTGTCGCTGCTATCCCCCGCCCTGCGCAGGGCATCCTCCACCAGCTCCGGCACCGCCTGGGACACCGGCAGCCTTCCGAGCTGGCGCGCGATGGAGGCGTCGTCCAGCGCGCCCCACAGGCCGTCGGAGCACAGCAGCAACCGGTCGCCCTGCTCCAGCGCGACAGGCCCCGTGATGTCGTAGATGGGCTTGGTCGGAGAACCCAGGCAGGTGAACAGCACGTTGCGGTTCATGCGGTCCATGCCGGGCAGGGAGGCATTCCGGAGCTCCATGTAGGAATGGTCGCGGGTGCGCGTGAGCAGTTCGCCGGAGCGGACCATGTAGAGGCGGGAATCCCCGCAATGCACCCAGCTCGCGCTGCCCGACTGCACCACCGCCGCCACGAGCGTGGTGCGGGGCGTGTCCAGCATGCCCCGGTCGCTGGCATACCGCAGGATCTGGTGGTGTGCGGCCAGCAGGGCCTCGGCCAGGAAGGCGTCCACCGAGGGCAGCGTGGGCTTGGCCTGGCGCTGGAACGCGGCGGACACCGTTTGCACCGCGATCTGCGCGGCCACCTCGCCCTCCGGATGCCCCCCCATGCCATCGGCCAGCACGAAGAGGCCGGACTCCCGGGTGTAGCAATAGCCCATCCGGTCCTCGTTGATCTCGCGGCCGCCGCGGCGGCTCACCTGGAAGACCGAGAATTTCATTTCTGTTTCGCCCCTCCGCCGAGGCGCGTGGCCTCGCCCACCTTCTGTACGTTCTTCCTGGTATCCGATACCAGCGTATCGAGCTGCAGCCGCATCTTCTCGCCGACGGACAGCTTGGTGTAGCGGCGCTCGCCCTCGCGGCTCAGCTCCTTCTGCAGCGCGAAGACCGACTGCGGGCGCGAGAGCGGATCGAGCGCCATGCACCACTCCACCACCTCGATGAGGTTGTCTGAATAGACGCCCCGGAGCTTGCTCAGGGCCAGCGACAGCCGGTCCTTCTCCGCACGCTGCGGCGCCTCGTTCGGGGGAAAGCCCTGCATGCAGGCATAGATGCAGGCGCCGATGGCGTAGATGTCGGTCCACGGCCCCATGGAGGAATCGCGACGGTACATCTCGGGCGCCGCGAAGCCGGGCGTGTACATCGGCCGGATGAAGTTGCCCTCCTTCGACAGCACCTCCCGCGCAGCACCGAAGTCGATCATCACGGCCTTGTTGTCGTCGGTGATGAAGATGTTGGCCGGCTTGATGTCCAGGTGCAGCATCTTGTGCTGGTGCACGATGCGCAAGCCCCGCAGCACCTCGTCGAACAGCGAGCGGATCGTCGATTCGCGGAACACCTTCTGCGTCTTCAGGTCGCGCGCGGTGATGATGAAATCCTGCAGCGTGGCGCCTTCCAGGTAGTTCATCACCATGTAGACGGTCTCGTTCTCCCGGAAGAAGTTGAGCACGCTGACCACCGAGGCATGGGATATCTGGGCCAGGGCGCGGCCTTCCTCGAAGAAGCTCTTGAGTCCGAGGCGATAGAGCGACAGTTTCTCGGGGGGCACCTTCGGGAGCAACTCGCCCGGCGAGCGCGTGGCGAGGGAGGAAGGCAGGTACTCCTTGATGGCGACCTGCTGGCCTTCCGCATCGACTGCGAGGTACACAACGCCGAAGCCGCCGGAGGAGAGCCGGCGTACCACGCGGTAGCCGCCCAGCATGGTGTCGGGCGGCAGGGGGGCCGGCTTGATTTTTGACATATTCGCGAAAAAACCTGGACGCGTCCCGATCGGGAAAAGGAACCCGGATAATCGCCGGATCGCAAGCAATCACCGAAAAAGTCCGATGGCAGTTTACAGCATGACCGGCTACGCGAGCGCCCAGCTCGAAGCCTCCGCCACCGATGCCGACAGCGGTGCCCGCCCCGCCCGCCTGGGTATCGAGATCCGCTCCGTCAACAGCCGCTTCCTGGATCTCTCCTTCCGCCTGCCCGACGAGCTCCGGGCCCAGGAGCCGGGCCTGCGCGCCCTCGTCACCCAGCACCTCAAGCGCGGCAAGGTGGAGGTGCGCGCCTCCATCGAATCGGAAGCCCAGGGCCTCATCGCCCCACCCTCCGCACGCATGCTGCAGCAGCTCAATTCGGCGCAGGACTCCGTCCGTGCCTGGCTGCCGTCCGCTGCGCCGCTGTCCGTGGCGGACGCGCTGCGCCTGTGCGCAGGTTCCTCGGCGTCTTCCGCGTCCTGGAGCCCCGAGGACATCCAGGCCCTCGCCCAGCGGGCCCTGGAAGACCTGGTGGCGGCGCGCGAGCGCGAGGGCAAGCGGCTCTCCGCCATGCTGCAGGACCGCCTGAAGCAGTTGCGCGCCCTGGCACGCCAGGCCACGCCCCTGGTGCCCCAGCTGGTGGACCAGCAGCGCCAGCGCTTCCTGGAGCGCTGGAAGGAAGCCATGGCGCTGGCCGAAGGCGTGCCGGTGCCCGAGGCGGCACAGGACCGGGCCCTGGCGGAAGCCACCGCGTTCGCCATCCGCATCGACGTCGCGGAAGAGATCACGCGCCTGGACTCCCATCTCGACGAGATCGAGCGCCTGCTGAAGAAGGGCGGGGAGATCGGCAAGCGGCTGGACTTCCTCATCCAGGAACTGCACCGCGAGGCCAACACCCTCGGCTCCAAGTCCGCCGCCATGGACCTGACCCGCATCAGCGTGGACATGAAAGTGCTCATCGAGCAGATGCGCGAACAGGTCCAGAACATCGAGTGAGCGATAATTCTCCTGTTTTGATAGCAGCCCGCGCACATCCCGTATGGACTATCCCGGAAATCTCTTCGTAGTGGCGGCGCCGAGCGGCGCAGGCAAGTCGAGCCTGGTCAAGGCCTTGCTCGAACTCGACTCCCACGTGCAGCCCTCCGTCTCCCACACCACGCGGCCTCCGCGCGGCCAGGAACGGCATGGGCGCGAGTACTTCTTCACCTCGGAGCAGGAGTTCGACGCGATGGTCGCCGCCAACGGCTTCATCGAGTGGGCGCACGTGCACGGCCGCCGCTACGGCACCTCCCGCAAGAGCATCGAAGAGCGCATCGGGCAGGGCGCGGACGTGATCCTCGAGATCGACTTCCAGGGGGCCATGCAGGTGAAGGAGGCCTTCTCCAACGCCGTGCTCATCTTCATCCTGCCGCCGAGCTGGGAAGAGCTGCGCTCGCGGCTGGAGCGCCGCGGCGAGGACGCTCCCGACGTGATCGAGCTGCGGCTCAAGAATGCAGCCATCGAGATGGCGCAGGCCGAGAAATTCGACTTCGTTATAATCAACGAGCTTTTCGAACGGGCGCTTTTCGACATGAAAACCGTCGTTCACGCCCAGCGGCTCAAGTACGCAGCCCAGCGCCGGGCACGTGCCGACACCTTCGAATCCCTCAATATCGTCTAGACCGCCAGGAGAATCCGCATGGCACGCATCACCGTTGAAGACTGCCTCGAGCACATCCCGAACCGTTTCCAGCTCGTCCTGGCAGCCACGTACCGCGCGCGCATGCTGAGCCAGGGCCACGCCCCCAAGATCGAGAGCCGCAACAAGCCCGCCGTGACGGCCCTGCGCGAGATCGCCGAAGGCAAGATCGGCCTGGAGATGCTCAAGAAGGTGCCCGGCTGAACCTGCCGGCCGTCACCCCTGGGCGTATTCCACACGCCCCGAGCAACAGCACCGCCAGGCGGTGCTTTTTTTTGCCTCCGGCCGGCATGGCGCGAGCACGCTACATTTCAGGGTATGAATGAGGTCCTGACCAAACCCTCCGCCCCGGAGCCGCGCCCCGGCAGCGCCCCGGCGGCGGGCGTGTCCGCGGCAGCCGCCAATGCGGCCGCCGCCAGCTTCGCCTCGCTCACCGAGAACCTCGATTACCTCGATGCAGCCAGCATCGAGCAGGTGCGGCAGGCCTACAAATTCGCTGACAAGGCCCACCTGGG
This sequence comes from Paracidovorax avenae ATCC 19860, assembly GCF_000176855.2. Lineage (NCBI taxonomy): Bacteria > Pseudomonadati > Pseudomonadota > Betaproteobacteria > Burkholderiales > Comamonadaceae > Paracidovorax > Paracidovorax avenae. The sequence continues at coordinate 3,963,753 of NC_015138.1, forward strand.
GCAACTGCGCAGCAGCGGCGAGCCCTACATCACCCATCCCATCGCGGTGGCCGCCCAGTGCGCCACCTGGAAGCTCGACGCCCAGGCCCTGATGGCGGCGTTGCTGCACGATGCGATGGAAGACTGCGGCGTCACCAAGGCCGACCTGCTGGAGCGCTTCGGACCGCAGGTCGCCGAACTCGTGGACGGCCTCACCAAGCTCGACAAGCTGCAGTTCAACACCCGCGAGGAGAACCAGGCCGAATCCTTCCGCAAGATGCTGCTGGCCATGGCGCGCGACGTGCGCGTCATCCTGATCAAGCTGGCGGACCGCACGCACAACATGCGCACGCTCTCGGACATGCCCCGCACCAAGTGGGGCCGCATCGCATCCGAGACACTCGAGATCTACGCCCCCATTGCCCACCGCCTGGGCCTGAACCAGACCTACCGCGAACTGCAGGACCTGTCCTTCCGCCACCTGCACCCGTGGCGCTACGCCACCCTCTCCAAGGCGGTGAACAAGGCGCGCAACCGCCGGCGCGACCTCATCCAGAAAGTGCAGGCCGAGGTGGACGCCGCCTTCGCCCGCATCGGCATGAAGGCCCGGCTCGCCGGCCGCGAAAAGACGCTCTACGCCATCTACCAGAAGATGGACACCAAGCACCTGAGCTTCGCCCAGGTGACGGACATCTACGGCTTCCGGGTGATCGTGTCGTCGGTGACCGACTGCTACACCGCACTGGGCGTCCTCCACCAGCTCTACAAGCCCGTGCCGGGCAGGTTCAAGGACCACATCGCCATCGCCAAGCTCAACGGCTACCAGTCGCTGCACACCACGCTCGTGGGCCCCTCGGGTGTCAACATCGAGTTCCAGATGCGCACCGAGGAGATGCACGTGGTGGCCGAAGCCGGCGTTGCGGCGCACTGGCTCTACAAGGCCGAGAACGCCGAAGGCAGCACGGCCGAACGCCTGGGCACCAAGTGGCTGCAGTCGCTGCTGGACATCCAGAACGAGACGCGCGACGCCGCCGAGTTCTGGGACCACGTGAAGGTGGACCTGTTCCCGGACGCCGTCTACGTCTTCACGCCCAAGAGCCAGATCATGGCCCTGCCCCGCGGCGCCACGGTGGTCGATTTCGCCTATGCCATCCACAGCAACGTGGGTGACCGGGCCACAGCCGCGAAGATCAACAACGAGCAGGTCCCGCTGCGCACCGAGCTGAAGAACGGCGACGTGGTGGAGATCATCACCGCGCCCGTTTCCACCCCCAACCCCGCGTGGCTGGGCTTCGTGCGCACCGGGCGAGCCCGATCAAAGATCCGCCACTACCTCAAGACGCTCGCCCACACCGAGTCCGCCGGCCTCGGCGAGAAGCTGCTCACCCAGGCCCTGCGCGCCGAAGGGCTGGAGCGCCTGCCGTCGGAAGACGAGAACCAGGCCCTCTGGGACAAGCTGTTGCGCTTCACCGGCAACCGCACGCGCACCGAGCTGATGACCGACATCGGCCTGGGCAAGCGCATCGCCGGCATCGTGGCCAAACGGCTCATGGTGCTGATGGCCGAACACGGCCACCGCCCCGACGCCCTGCTGCTGACCCGCGAGCGCTACACCTCGCACGAAAATGTCTCGCAGGGCGGCGTCACGCTAGACGGCAGCGAGAACGCCTCCGTGCAGTACGCCAGCTGCTGCAGGCCGGTACCGGGCGACCCGATCGTCGGCTACCTGGGCCGCGGCGAAGGCCTCGTCGTCCACAACGCCCAATGCGGTGTGGCCAAGAAGCTGCAGCACAAGGACAGCGAGCGCTTCATCACCGTCGATTGGGCGGACGAGCCGACCCGCATGTTCGAAACCGGCATCGTGGTGACTGTCACCAACGGCAAGGGCGTGCTGGCACGCATCGCCGCGGAACTCGCCAGCTCCGAGGCGGACATCGTGCATGTGGACATGGACGAGGAAAAGGCCATGGACACGACCGACCTGCGCCTCGTGGTGGCCGTGCGCGACCAGGCGCACGTCGAGGCCGCGCTGCGCAACCTGCGGCGCACCACGGCCGTCCTGCGCGCCTTCCGCATCCTTCCGTCGCCCTAGCCGCCCCCCCTTCACGCCCCCAATGGGCGCAGGAAGGGTCTCAGGAAGGCGTCCGTGCGGGGTATTCGACCCGCAGGATCTCCAGCGTGCGCAGTCCGCCAGGCGTCCCCAGCCGGACCTCGTCGCCCTCGCGCGCCTTCAGCAGCGCGCGCGCCACGGGCGACACCCAGCTCACCTGCGACTGGCTGCTGTCCACCTCGTCGATCCCCAGGATGGTCACCGTCCGTTCCACGTCCAGGTCGTCCACGTAGGTGACCGTGGCGCCGAAGAACACCTGGTCGCTGCCGTGGTGCAGGGAAGGATCGACCACCTCGGCCATGTCCAGGCGCTTGGTCAGGAAGCGGATGCGCCGGTCGATCTCGCGCAGGCGCTTCTTGCCGTAGAGGTAGTCGCCGTTCTCGGAACGGTCGCCATTGCTCGCAGCCCAGTGAACGACCTCCACCACCTTCGGCCGCTCGTTGTCCATCAGCTCGAGCAGTTCGGACCGCAGCCGCGCATAGCCTGCCGGCGTCATGTAGTTCTTGCTGCCGGCGGGCAACGGCGGCGCGGACGGGAGCTCCGCATCGTCGTCGGGGGCGTTGTCCGTTTCCTTGGTGAAGGCCTTGCTCATGGATCGGTCGGCTCCAGGTGATGATGACGACCACCAGCGGCAGCTGGCAGAAAATGGAAAAAGCCTCGTGACTTTGACATCACGAGGCTTACCATTTGGTGCGGCTGGCAGGAATCGAACCCACGACCCCTTGGTTCGTAGCCAAGTACTCTATCCAGCTGAGCTACAGCCGCTAAGCTTTGAATTATAGCATGGTTTTGCCACTCTTCAAGAACTTCTGAGAGACTTTTTTGAACCTTTCGGATCAACTCCGTCGCATCAGAAGCAGAACGCTATTGTAGTACAGAAATCCGGCCTGCCGAAGAAAAAAGCGGCTTTTCAAGCATCGGGACGCGGCGCCGGCGATGGCGCGGCTCCAGGAACTGCAACGAACGGCATGCGACACGCCTCCAGGGCAGCAGCCAGCCGGCCTTCGTAGCCCTCACGGCGCTCGATCTCTGCCATCGCGGCACGCGCGAAGTCATCGAGCGAAGCACCGGGCCGCAACGCCTCCGTGGGCATGGAGGGACGCTCGGGCACCGGCTCCTGGCAAGCCACCGGCACCGGTATTCGGACTTGCAGGACATCGGTGTGCGTCGTGCCGGCGCATCCCGCCAGCGATGCCATGGCCAGCAGCACCATCATGCACGCGCTCCCCATGCTCATGGCTTGCTCCTTTCCTGGAGCCAGGCTTGCACTCGGGCCTGGGCGCTGGCGCACGCGTCGCCAGGCACCGGCATGGGCCGGGCCAGGATGTCATCCGCGCGCCGGTCCCGGGCCTGCGCGCGGGCTGCGGCGGCACGGCGAGCCTCCGCAGCCGCATGCGACCGCTGGTCGGCCTGGGCGCGCAGGGCATCCACGGCGGCAGTGCATGCCTGCGCAGCGCCCTGCGCGCCGGCCAGTTGCCGCCCCCGGGCAGACACCTCCGCCTGCGCCGCAGCTACCGCGTCCCGCTCGCCAAGCCACGCCCAGCCCAGCAAGCCGTTGCCCGCCATGCTCCCCAGCAGCAGCCAGTGCAGCGGGGTCATGACCAGCCCTCCCGCCGTACACGGATCCGCTCACGGACGATATAGGAGCACAGCGCCACCACGGCCACCATCAGCAACGGCTGCAGCCAGTCACCCAGGCTGTCCGCGCTGGCCTTGATGTCGCTGACCGCCCGCGCCGTCTCGGCGATGGCGGCCACCGCCGCAGTGCTGCCTGCGGCGACGCCTGCGCGGTTGATCGTGCTCTCTGCCATGGTGCGCTCGGGCTCGACGGCCCGGGGCATGCCGGCAGGCGCATCGCCCAGGTACAGCGCAGCCTCTGCGGCACGGCGCCGGGTCAACCCGGGCCACGTCTTGCCTCCGGCCTTGTTCCACAGGGCGAATGCCCGCGCAGCAGCTTCGTGGTCGCCACGGTTGTGCGCCCGCAGGACGCTGGAAGCGGCCATGCCCTCGACGCCCACGTTGAACGCGAAAGACACCAGCGCATCGAACTGCGCCTGCGTGGCCCGGCCGCCCGTGGCCCGCGCCACGCCCGCCTCGTACTCGCCCAGCTCCTGGCGCAGGCGGGCATCGGCCTGCTCGCGCGTCATCGTGTCCCCGGCACGCACGCCGCGCGTGAAACCGTAGCCGATGGTCCAGATGCCCACGGGATCGCGGTACGCCTGGGCGCGGAAACCCTCGAACTCCTCGATCAGCGCGATGCCGCGCCCGGAAGTCACCATGGTCATTTGCGTCCTCCCGGCTCCACTGCATGCCCGCGCAGGATCGCAAGCGACTCCTTGATGTCCTGGTTGCTGCGCTGCAGGTCGTCCACCCGGCCCTTGATCTCGCGCAGCGATTCACGGGTGGCGTCGCGGTCCTTCTCGGCCAGCACCTCGACCTGGGCAATGCGTCCGTCCTGCCGCGTCTGGTCCTCGCGGTAGGCACCATAGGCCAGCGTCACGGAGCCCACGAACACCAGGGTCTGGACGATGGTCCCGGTGTTGATGGTGGGGTCGAATCTCATGAGCCTCCCGGCTGTAGTCTTGTTCATTGATGCATCCTCCGAAGTCTGCGGGCGAAAAAAAACCTGCTGGACGCAGGCACCGAGTGGCAGCTGTCGCGGTCATATCGGCCAACCGGCCTCTATGTCGTACCTAGCAGCATCAGCCCTGTTCTGCAGCGCAGCGATGGCCTCGTGGTGCTTGCGTTCTGCAGAGAAACAGGCCTGCACATGCGTGACCATGGCGGCGGCGGCGGTGTGCAGATCGCCCACCGACAGCGTGATCCAGCCACTCTCGGACTTGAAGTCCAAGGACACGAGACCGGCAATTTCCGCGTTCGCAACCAACCCAGTGATGCGGTTCTGGTCCTCTATGGACGTGCCAAGCCGCTTGCCGTCTGCAAGCGTCAAGCCCCCTGCTTCCGCAGCCCGGCGCCGAGCCGTTGCCGCGGCCATCAGCCGCGCCTTGTCGGCTTGGAGGGCCTGCTCGATATCGCCGGCCGACATGGACCGGACTTCATAACCCTGGACCCAGTTGCCATCCTCATCGGCCTCAGGGGCCAGCGGCACGATGAATTCGGTCAGCGGATCATGTAGAGGCTGCTCGCCTTGTCCAACCGTCCGATAGGGGCCATGCCCTTGATAACCGTCGCCGATCACGGCGATGACGCCAGCTGCCTGCTCTTCGGCCACGACGTCCTCCATGGACATGGGCCAGCGCCTGGTCTGTGTATTGATGAACTGCATTTCACACTTTCTGAGTGAGCGTTGTCTGGATAGGTCGGAGGACTCCCGGGGACGATCCCGAAGCCCACCGGGGTATAGAGTGCGAGATGGTCTGCCCCGAAGTGACTGCCGCGTTGTTGCGCCATGCGAGCTTGTCGCAGCGCCACCAGGGCGCGTCACCGTCGAAGTCACCTTCAACGCCATCGGCGTATTTGCCAGCTGAATTGCTGACGGAATGCTGGTGTTGATGCCGGGATCCGAACCTGAGCCGCACTCGGTCAGGTGGGCGTGTTCACCGGAGCGTTGGAAGGGAAAGACCTTTCGCCTCCCCAAAGGATGCGCACAATCGCCCCGGTTCCGGCCGCGTTGTCGCGAATCCAGAAGTCCAGCGTGATCGTGAGTGTCTCGCCAGGAATCACCGCCAGCGCGTTGCGGTACCGCAGATTGCCGCCTGGCTTGGCGTAGGGAAACCCCGCAGCACTCCATTCATTGTGCAAAGTGCCCGCTCCGGCACGATAAAGGCCTTTATCGCTTCCCGTCCCTCCCGGAGAGCCTTGTGTGGAGATCAAGCCTGCTGCGCCATTCGCGCCAATCCCGTAGATGCCGACCCCGCCACCGCGGCCCTGGTATGTTTGTCCGCCGCCACCACCGCCCCCCCCACCACCCTGTCCGTCGGTACCCTTGATGAGTGAGTAGTTGCCCATTCCCTCGTCGCGCTGGTACATGCCGAGCCCGCCAGGGCCGGAGTAACCACCAGCGCCACCGCCCCCGTTGTAGACAGTATTGACGTTGCGGGCATCCCCTCCGTCGCCGCCATGGGCATTGTTGGTTCCCGATGCCCATGTCGTGTTCAGCAGATCGTTGCCGCCACGAGAAACCCGGGTCGCATAGGCCTTGTGGCTGGAGACGCCGAGCATGCACACCTCATACACGCCGGCCGGCACCACCCAGTTGAAGACGGTCTGTGAATTGGACGCCCCCGCGCTCTGGAAGATCACCTCGCCCGGATCCGCGAGCGGCAGTGCGCCGCCCGAAAACATTTGCGGCCGGATCATGCTGCGAATCCCGTCAGTGCAGAGACGTACCAGCCCACGTTGCCCACGAAGCACTTTTCGAAGTAAAGCAGATGGCGCTTGCCGGTGACGATGGTGGGTATCGTGCCGTTGGCCCAGACGGAACCTGCTGGCAGGGTGAAGCCACCTCCGATCATGAAGCTGATCTCCAGGAGCACCGAAGCGCTGTCCGCTGGCACGTTGACGAAAGACAGGGCCACCGTCGAGCCGTTGATGCCCAGGTGGAATCGCATGCCCTTCGACAGATCCATGACGCCATCGGTGAGTTGGGACGGCTCGTTGAGCATGGCCATGCGCCGCCACGGCGATGCGGAGGCATTGCCAGGCAGGCCGGCCATTCCCCGTGCATGGACCAGCCCGTTGGAGCCAATGGCCAGTTGCGCCAGCGTTGCGGCGCCGTCAGGACCGCGAAGCACCAGCAGTTGACCATTGGAAACCCCCACGGGCGCGCCAGCCACCGGCGATCCAAAGCGGTAGAAGCCCGCATTCACCGCAGACGCAAGATCTGCGTTGCCCAGATCGGCGACTGCAGGAATGGGAATCGTGACCACACCCTTAAAACCATTGATGCTGGCCACGGGTCCCCCCGAGATGGTACCTAGCCCCTGCGCCACGGCTGAGGCATCCCGGGCCGCAGCCTGGGCTGCACCGGTAGCGGCACCTCGGGCCTCCTCGGCGGCCTGGCGCGCCGTGCTGGCGTTGTCCGCCTGGATGATTGCAGTGTCGCGCGCCGCCTCGGACGCGGCCCGCGCGGCGGCAGCATTGCCAGCCTGGGCGACCGCCGTGGCAGCGGAGGCCGCCGCTGCTGCCGCGCTCTCGCCCGCGGCCGTCGCGTTCTGGAACATGTTGGCGCCCAGGGCATTCGCCTGCGGAACGAAGGCAGCCTGCGCAGCGACGCTCGCGAACGCCTTGGCCTTGAAAATCCGATGGCGTGTCCGTCGGCTGCGGCGCCGGCGGCATGGCGGTGATGATGGGCGGGGAAACGATGTCGGTCATGTAAGTCCTTCCAGCTCCAGTTCGGAGTCCGAGTAGTCGTAGTAGGAAATCACGATGTCGAAGCTCTTGTAGAAGCCGTACACCGTGGTCGATTCGTATCGGGAAGAGCCGATCCAGAGGCAGGGAGTGGCGCGCACTTCGGCCAGGAAGTCGTTGAAGGCGTCCACCTCAGCGGCATCGAGCAGCAGCGAGAAGCTGGCGCGCCGGGCGAAGGCCCTCTCCACCACCACCACGTCCCCGAAATCCGTTCGCTCCTTGCGGCTGTAGTCCTGGATGCCGACGCGCGCACCGGCCTTCACGCCCAGCGCGAAAGTCCGCACCTGGCCCAGCAGCAGCACGCCCACGGCCAGGGCGGACGTGCCATCGAGATCGATCAGCACGTCCGCCCCGGGAAAGCTCGGCAGGTCCATCAGCACCGACTGGCTGGGAGCCCGGTGTTCTCCGAAATACCACTCCCACCAGTCCGGCGCGGCCGGTACCCACGACAGGTCTTCGGTGCGGTCGTACACCGTGCCGTAGGCCGGATCGACCATGCGCACGCGCAGGCGTATCGCCCCCGTGACGTGGAGGGCCGCCATCGACGTGACGGCCTGCCCGGGCCGCAACCGGTACTGGATGCTGGCGGCCTGCGCAGTCTGCGAACTCACGGACCGGTCGAAGGCCTTCCAGCGGTTCGTCGCTCCCACCTCCACCCAGGCGCCAGAGGGGTCCACCGCAGGGTCCTTGCCCACGTTGCCGTCCTGCGTGCTCTGGTACACCTTGTGCACGGTGGCCTGGACGACGCGCGCGCCCTTGGCATAGGTCGTGCCTGCCGACCAGGGCGGATGGTCGGACTCCGGCACGTTGCTGCCTACCAGCATGGCCGGCGTGACCACCAGGGGCCGCACCACGGTCAATGTCTGCTTGCTCATGCGATTTCCTCCTGTCTCTGCTGCGGCATGCCGTCTCCGTCCCACCGCTCCAGCACCTTCGCCACGCGGGCGTTGAGGCGCGCCGTCTCTCCCGCCTGCTGGCGGCTGTCCTCGCGCAGGGCCTGCATTTCGGCGAGCAGCGCGGAGGCACCGCTTTGCTCACTGCGATCGATGGAGGCCATTAACGCCCGGTTGTCGGCGGCCGGGATGATCCGCTCGCCCTTGTGCACGATGGCGGGGGTGTCGTGCGGGACATAGTTCGTCCCCTGGTCGAAGGCCGGGAAACCCACCGACGCGGCAGCCTTCACCCAGTCCGACACCCAGTAGCCGCTCAGGATCGAGAGGTCGTCCAGCGTTCCCCCTGCCCCCTTGATCGCCTTGAGCAGCCCGACCAGGTCGCCGGTTCCGTCGAACGAGTGGTACAGCGGGGACAGCTTGTCGAGCCGCGCGATCAGCGCCTGGTCGATGACCGGCTCGTATCCGATGCCTGCCGTCCCCAGGTATGTGAGGCGCCGGTACCTGGCCTGTGCGGCCGCGGCACCGCCGTCGCTCGCATGGCCTCCGCTGGTGCCGCCCCACACGGCTCCGCCGCTGCCCGAACCGGAGGCAGGAGCAGGGGAAGCAGAGCCGTCGCCCTCGCCCTTGCCCAGCAGGGAACGCAACTTGTCGATCGCTGCGGCAACGCTCAACGTTGCATCAAAGGTTCCGTTCGCGATGTCGATCTGCCGGCGCCAGTAATCCAGCATTTCCTGCTGCGCCTTGAGTTGCCGGTTGATCGCATCGGTCTGCGCATCGAGGGCTTCGGACTGGCCCTTGAGCGCCGCGAGCTGTTGCTCGGCGACGCTCTTCTGCCCGCCGCTGATGGCCTCCAGTTGGGACAGCGTGCCGGCCAAACCCAGCCGGTCGCGGTCCAGCTCGAACTGCGTGGCGTAGTTGCCCGGCTCCAGGCCGCTGCGCGCCGCACCGATGGCCTCCTGCAGCAATGCCTGGTCAGGCAGATAACCCGTGGAACGGGCCGTCGCCAGCGACTGCTCCACGAAGGCCCATCCACGCGCCGCCTGCATGGTGGCGGTGGTGCCCACCTGCCCATACAACTCGCGGGCATTGCTGCGCACGAGTTCGAATACACCATTGACGAGCGACAGCGACTCCTGCGCCAGTTCGCGCTGGGTGTCGATGGCCTTGCGCCGGGCGTCGATGGACTCCAGTTGCGCATTGAGGCGCTCGCTCTCCAGCGTGGCGGCGTTCTGCAGGCGACCATAGGCGTCCTCGCGATCCTGCTTGCGTTTGGCCTCGGCCTCCGCGGCCGCGGAAGCGGCATCCTCCAGCTCCCAGATACGGTTGACCAGCTTTGCCAGTTCCGGATCGAGCTTCCATAGCGCGTCATATTCCTGCTTGCGGCGCATGTCCAGCGCCTCCCGGTTCTTGCCCTCGGCGACCAGCAGGCGCTGCTCGAGATCCCAGCGCTTGTCCGAGATGGCTTGCTGCTTGCGTGCGACCTCCTCGGAAGACACCGCAACCGCATCGAAGGCCCCCGCGAGCTGCAACAGCACTGCATAGGCCTTCCGTCCTGCCTCGGTATTGAGATCCTGGGCCTCCACCAGCCTGCGGTACTGCTTGCGCGCATCCGACGCATCGATGTCGGGAAGCTGGATTCCCGCAGCCGACAGCTGTTTCTCGATCTGCTTGCGGGCCGCCTCGCGCTGCTCTCCGCTGTCATAGAACTTCTGGTAGTAGGTCGCGGCACTGGACCCCAGCGCCTCCACGCCACCCGCCACCTTCATCAGTGCTGCGAACGCCTCGTCGCTGATGCCCGCGAAACCGACCAGCGTGCTCGACATCGTCTGGAAAACCGATTCGATTTTGCCGATCTGCGCCACGGCAGCCTGGAGCCCCTCCATGTTCACCTCAGCGCCGAGGTCGTTCAGGATCTGGTCTGCCCAGCTCGGCAGGTCCATGTCGAGCAGCACCTGGCGCGTATCCTTCGCCACCGCTGCAAGGTATTGCTTGTACCCCTCCGGCCCATCAGCGAATTCGCGTGCAGCCCATTTGCTCTGCCGGTTGTCCTCCCAGTTCACGAGATTCTTGCCGTCGCGCGAGATGCGCAGCGTGCCCCAGGCACCGTCCTTGGACGAGTCGTCGGCAAAGCCCGTGGCTATCTCGTACTTGCCATTGCGACCGAAGGCCTTGCCGAATCCATCGAGCAGGTCCACCACGCCCTTGGCGACGGACGAAACGGCCTTGTCGGTTTCGGCCGAATACATCATCCCCAGGTTCACCCCGAACGCATGGTCCTCCACGCTGCGCTCGAACCCCTTGTCAGCGCTGTACTGCACGGTGGATCCCTGGTGCAGGGTGCCGCTGTCGTCCAGGCTGCTGATGATCGCCACCAGTGCCCCTATACCCAGAGCGATAGGCCCCAGTGCGCCGATGATCGTGCCGATACCTCCAAGGATATTGCCGGCACCCATAGCGATACCTGCCGCGTCCATCGCACCGAGGAAGCCCGCCTCGCCAAAAAGAGCCGATACCCCTGCGTTCATCCCCATGCCAAACGCGCCACCACCCAGCTGGAGCAAGCCGCCCGCGTTGCCAAGCAATGAAAAGCCTCCGCCGCCACCGCCGCCGTCGCCGGTCAGCGCACTCGCTATTGCCCCTGACACCGGCTTTCACGATCGCGCTGATCACAGGCCTCAACACCAATGTGTTGAACATGTTCTTCAACGCATCCCTCAGGTGCCGGCCGAAGTCCTTCCCGCTCTCCAAGCCCTTGAACAGGGCGTCGGTCAGCGACTGCTGGATCTGATCCGCCGTCTTCGCCCAATCGTCGCGCACGACCTTGGCCACGGCCGCCTCGGTTTCCTTGCGCTGGGCCTTCTCCAGGGTTTCGCGCACCTTCGCCTTGTCCGGATCACTGCTTCGCTCGACCTCGGCCAGCTTCTCCGCATACTTTGCCTCGATCTGGCGCTGCGCGACGATCTTGGCCCGCTCCACCGCCGTCAACGACGCCAGGCTGGCTTCCTGCTCGGCTGCGGCGACGCTGGCTTCGGCCGAACGGAGCATGTCGTCGGCCTGCTTCTGGAGCACGTTGTGCTCCGCGACGCGAGTCTGGTTGATCTTCCGTTCCTGGGCTGCGGCCTGCTCGCGCAGCTTGTCCACGTAGACGGGCTCATAGCTGGAGTCGCTGCCGGATTCCAGTTCCGTGATCTTGGCTTTGATGAGCGAAAGCCGGTATTCCTCGATCTCGACCTTTCCCTTGCCCCACAGCGCATTGGAGGCTTCCAGTTCGGACGCCTGCTGCTCGATCGCCTTGGCGGTTCTGCCTGCCTCGTCGATGAGCGCGGCGTAGGCGCGGCGGGCCTTCTCGAGTTCCTCGTTGCGCTCTTTGCCGGCACTGCCGCCAGCGGTGTCAGCGCTCATGGTGAGTCCGGGTGCTGCCGTATTGCTTCCGGCAGCCATGTTCCGGCCTGCGACCGCGCAGTTGTCGGCCGTTTTGCCGACGCAGCAGCCGCGCTCCGTCCTGGCTACGGCCACCGGCGATGGCCCATGCGGGGAAGAGGACGCCTTGCGCTTCTTTTCCTCGCTGGCTCGGTCGCTGGCCTCGACCGCCTCTCTCTCTGTCCTGGCGTTTTCCGCCCGAGACTCGGCAGCCCGCCTTTCCCTGCGTTGCTGCTCCTGCAGGAGAGCCAGCTGGTCCTGCAAGTCTCTGGTCGCCTTGCCATCCTGGATGCCGATGGACTGGTTGCGCTGCTGCCGCTGCTCGATCTGCGCCTGCACCCCGGCGATCTGCTCGGAAATCGAAGCGGGTCGGCCGATACCCAATATCTGGTCCCAGACACCCTTGGCGGTCGAACCAAGGCCGCGCCATGCGCGCTCCAGGTAGCCCAGGCGGTCGTGCATCGTGTCGGCCACTCCTGCCATGGCCCGCTCGTATGCACCTTGCGCCAGGGCGGCAGCCTCCGACGCTCGACCCTGCTCCTGCAGCGCCTTGATCTGGTCGTACACCGCGGCAGTGAGGTAGTTGTGGCGCTCATTGAGCCTGCGCGAAGCCTCCACCGGCTTTTCGCCCAGCTCGACGTAGGCCTTCACGGTATCCGCCACCGCCACGCCGACGTCGCGCTCCATGCGCAGCGCCGTCTCGGTGAAGCGCTGCAGATCCTCCGCTGCCACCTGCCCCGACTCGCCGAGCAGCGCGATCACTCGCGCGGCCTCGTGCTGGGTACCCACGGTCTGCGAGACGGCACTGGCGGCATCCTGCATTTGCGAAACCGTAAGACCCGCGGCGTTCCCCGACAAGGCGATTGCGCGCGCATAGGCATCCGCTTCCTGCTTCCCTTGCTGGTAGGCCACCGTCAAAACGACTGCCGTGGCAGCGGCCGCAGTGAATGGATTCACCATCGTCGCGACGGCTTCCCCCACGGCCGCCGCTGCCGGAGCGATGCCGCCAAAAGCTTCCGCCAGCTTCACGGCCTGCTCCGAAAGCAACGCGATCGGCTCCTGTCCCGCGATCAGGCCGGCAGCCATGGCGGCCAGTTGCACGGGCAGGACCTGCATGGCCGCCGAAGCCTGGGCCACCGATGCCCCATAGGTTTCCATCGCCGCGCCGCCGCCACGCAGCGCTTGCTCCGATTGAAGCAGGCGTTCAATCATGCGGCGGACTCCGGCCTCCATGCTGGCCAGGGCCCGCAGCGCCTGCTCTGCATCCTGTTGAAGTGTGCCCTGCACTGTGTTGTCGGACATAGCTCCTGCCCATGTAAAAAAAGACCGCGCGGCATGCAGCCGGGCGGCCTGGAAAATGAAAGTCCGCCAGAGGCGGGCCCCGTACGGTGCCGGGTGGCGGCGGACAGCCGCGCATGCGGGCGCAGCAATTCATGCCGCCCCGCCGATGCGCGCCCGCTCCCTCTCCGCCCTCTCGGCGAAGACCGTGAGCGCCTCGGACTCGATCACCTGGATGTCGCGAAAGCGCTCTTCATATGTGTCGGGATCCAGGCCGGCGCGGTCCAGCTCATGGAACAGCACGCCGTAATCCAGTGCGACGGCACCGGCCATGCCCACGCGCCACTGGTTGCAGATGCGCGACCACAGTACATAGACGGGCCAGTTCTCCGGCCACACTTCGGTAGCCGTATCGTCGTAATCGCGGCGCTCCAGCCCCCACGCGGCCAGTTCGGCGTCGCCGGCCTGGGGCTCGTACATGGCGCGCGCGATGCGGGTCAGTTTCCCAGCTTGCCCTCGACGCAGCCTTCGCGATAGGCATCAAAGATCGCCGTGGCGCCTCCGGGAATCTCGTCGGCGAACCGCGTGGCGTTTTCCGCGTTGACCTCCACGTCTTCCAGGTCCCAGGCCTTGACGATCTTCAGGAGGTAGTCGCCGTTCTTTCGCACGGCGTTGCCGAGAATGTCGCTGATCGTGCCGGGGCTGCCGGATGCGGGTATGGCCGCGGCCTCCGCGATCTCATCGACGAGCTGGCCGAATTCGGATTTCGTGCGGTAGAAGAATTCGCAGTGGATCACCCCCGTGGTGCCATCGAGCATCGGGAAGGAAACCTTGCGCTTGAACGATTCGGGACGCTTGCCCAGGACGATTTTTGCCATGATGTTGTGCTTTCGAAAAAAGAAAAAAAGCCCTCGCCGCATACGTTCGGCGGGGCATGAAAAAGGCCCCGCAGGGCCTTGGCGCACCGGCCCTGGATCAGGCCGTATAGCGAACCGGCCGGCCCTGCAGGGAGATGGTGGCGCGCACCTGCATCACCTGGCCCTTGGTCAGGGTGGGGGTCTCGTTGAACGACACATAGCCGTTGTAGAGGATCACCGAGCCGTTGGGCAGCGCGACCTTGACCGCGCGGATCGCGCGCGACTCGCCCGCGGCCTTGAGCGCCTGGTAGCCGGGCAGAGTGGGGTCGTCGCCGATGCCGATCTGGATGGACTGCGCGCCGGTGACCGTGGGCAGCTGGCGCTCGTAGTCCTCCTCGAGGAACGAGAAGTTCGCGAACTGCTGGTCACCGCCGTTGGTGGTGAACTCCAGGATCTGCGGGATCTGGGTCCAGGCCAGGATCTCGCGCAGCGAACCGGCGGACGAGCCCGCCGGGAAGCGGTTCACGTCGGCCGTGTCGGAGCCTGCGATTTCCAGCGCATTCGCTGCGACATTGGCAGCCTTGAAGATCCGCTCGCTGATCTTCTGCCAGCCGGACTTCAGCTCGAAGAACGCGCCGTTGGCCAGCCCGTGCGCCGTGCTGGTGGCCACGCCGGGCGCCGCGTTGGAGATGGCGGTGATGGCCTTGGCGGTGCCGTAGCCGGTTGCGATGGCGACGGTTGCACCGTCGGGAAGGGAGACAGCCATGTTGTGCCTTTCAATGAAAAAAGCCCGCTTGCGCGGGCGGGTGGATGCCCTGTCGGGCGAAGATGGCCGTGAGGCCGGAAAGTGGAGGGACGGCGCGACGGGAGAAACCTGACAGGCTCCGTAGCCGCTCGGGAAATGCCCGGATGTTCACGCCAGGGCCGGGGCTGGCGAGTCGTGCGTGAGGAGGTGCCGCAATGCAGACACCTGGATGCCCGGACGCGTGAGTGCGCCCCGCTTGCGGCCGCAGCGGGCGCATCTCATTGCCTGCATGGCGGACCTTTCGATGCAAAAAAGCCCGCGACAGCAAGCGCTGCGCGGGCTTTTGCATAGCCAAAGAAAAAGCCCGCAGGGCGAACACTGCGGGCTTCGGAAAAATGGACGTGCATCTTCATCAGGATCTACCGCACACCACCCAGACCAGAAGTCTGATAGTTGCGGGCATTCGACAAAGAGGCGTCGGGCGAGAGGATAAGCATCCTCTGCAATCGACTGGTGCAATTCTAATTCAGCTCCTGATGGAGTGCAAGCGGTTTCCGATGGATTGGCGAGCCCGGTGCACGCAGTCATCGATGAAGTTGGCCATGCGGCGCCCCGCCTCGCCATGCGGCACGCGAGACAGGCCCGTGCCGGCGCACGCCTTGCACGCCCTGGATGAAAGCCGTGCCGCACCCGGCATGGACTCGAACTTGCGGCCTTCGCACGCCGAGCACGTCGGCTGAAGCCACCAGTACAGCACTGCGGCGGCCACGGAATGCGGCGCATCGATGCGCCAACGGGTCGCCTGCGCGGCCAGTTGCTCGCGCACTTGCGGCAGCGTCTTCAGGCGGGCGAACACCTGGGCATGCTGGAGTGCGAGGCGTTGATCCGCGTCTTGCGGCGGCTCCTTCGGCGACGAATGAACCATGTCGGCCCGCGGCATGCGCGAATGGTCTGCCCCGTCGTACTCCGAATGCAGCCGCAGCAGCGCCCCTCCGACGCGGGAGCGGCTCCAGCCGGCAGCCACCAGGAGGTCCGCATCCGATCGGGAAGCGCCCTCGCGTACACAAAGACGGAGATTGGAGGAGTTGCCGGCGGTGCTGTAGGCCTCCTGGACGGTGCGGGAATCGTTGTGGTACATGGTCTTCCTTCAGGGGTGAGGGGCGTCGGGCAGACCGGGAGCACCTGTGCAGAGTCTGGCGCGGTGTCTCGATCCATGCCTCCATTTAACATCATGTTTAAACCCAAGTCAAACAATTTGTTTAACAACATTTTGTTTAAACGGTGGACAATGGCGCCATGCATGAAAGCGCCCTACGCCTCTACCAAGCCGCCTCCGAGCTCAAGGACGTCACCGGCCAGTCCGCCGTGGCTCGCCTGCTGGGAGAGTCCCCGCAGAACATCAAGAACTGGGAGATGCGGGGTGTTTCCAAGGCCGGCGCACTGAAAGCGGAAGAACTCATCGGCTGCTCCGCCGCGTGGCTGCTGACCGGCGACAGGCAGCCTGCCCCGGCACACCGCAGGCCAGCCCAGCCCGCAGCGGTGACCACATCGGGCAGCGTGACGGTGCCGCAGCTGGCGAATGCAGCATCCATGGGCGCTGGCAGCGAAATGGCGCACGAGGACGTGATGGTGGGCCGTCTCACACTTTCGCCCACCTGGATCGGCAGGACGCTGCGCGGCCTCAGCACCCCCGAGAACCTGCGCTTCATCCACGCCTATGGGGATTCCATGGAACCCACGTTCCTGGACGGGGATGTACTGCTGGTGGACGCGGGCGTGCGCACGGTGGAGGTGGACGGGGTGTATGTCCTGGGAGCACAGAACCGCCTCTTCATCAAGCGCGTGCGCCAGCGGCTCGACGGTGCCTACGAGATCAGCAGCGACAACCCCACCGTCAAGACGGTGGATGTGCTGGACGGCAAGCACACGGTGGAGATCCTCGGCAAGGTGATATGGATCTGGAACGGACGCAAGATCTGAACGCACCCGTTGTTCGCCATGTTTAACGACCCGCCGGAAAGCCACGACGTTTAAACACCCGGCAAGTCAGCCACGTCTTATTAAACAGAAAGAAACGATCGTGGGCGATAGCAGGCGGGGGCCCGAAGATGCGGGCACCGGCATGGATGTGGTCAAAGGCCCAGCCCGTCGGCAAGGCCGGGGAACCAGCAGCGCAGCGCCCTTTCGAACGGTCAGCGCCGCGTGGGATCGTCGCCCCATGCCGCGCTTCGTCCATCTCGTGTATGTGGTAGGCCGTGCTGGGCTCGAACCAGCGACCAAAGGATTATGCGTGCCACTTCGGCTTTCGCCGCCCGTTTCCGGTTCGTGGCCTGGACTCTGTCTTGCCTTTCGGCCTTCCCGTCGAGTCTCTACACGTTCCCCCCTTGTGGAGGGCTTCGCTCGGCGTTGGCATAGCGCGCAGGACGCGCAGTAGCGTTCACCGAATTTGAGAAGTTCTA
Source organism: Paracidovorax avenae ATCC 19860 (assembly GCF_000176855.2). Lineage (NCBI taxonomy): Bacteria > Pseudomonadati > Pseudomonadota > Betaproteobacteria > Burkholderiales > Comamonadaceae > Paracidovorax > Paracidovorax avenae. The sequence continues at coordinate 3,980,864 of NC_015138.1, forward strand.
CTTCAAGGCAGAGTGAACTTACCTTGAGCAACCCATTGGGTGCCGCTCCATTCCCAGGCCGTTGCCTGGGGACAGGAACCTCCCCGTCAAGTCCTCTGCTCTAACCAACTGAGCTAACGGCCCACAGCCAGCGATTGTCGCATACGCAGCCGGGCCACCCCAAAAACCCCTGCATGCGGTTTTGCGGAACGCGCAACCCCCTGGCTTGCTGACCGGCTCCTGGAACCCAGCATATGGGACACGAAAGAGCCTCCGCACGGCCCGTTTCACTCGGACGCCTGGACACAGGTTTTGTAACTGGTCCGCGCCAGCGTATCGGTTACCCTCGAAAGTTACGGTCGAGTTGCTTTTGATGATCCGGCCTGGTCGCCAGAACGTCGTATGCCCCTGTCCGCCTTTTCCCGCCTTCCGCTGGCGCACTACGCGCTTGTCATCGATGACCATCCACTCGTTGCACGTGGCATGGCCGAGTTCCTGCGCCTCCACCCCCGGCTGGAGGAAGCCCGCCATGCCCACGAAACATCCGAGGCCCTGCGCATCATTGCCTCGCACGGCTCGCCCATCCTGGCGCTGGTGGACTTCTGGCTCGCGGAGGGTGCCGCGACGTCTTTCATCGACAACCTTTTCGCGATGTCCCCCGGGACACGCGTGCTGATCGTGAGCGCGGACCACCATCCAGCCATTGTGCTCAAGGCCCGGGCCAGCGGCGCCCACGGATTCATCCACAAGCGGGAACCGCCCGAGACCTTCCACGCCGCCATCAATGCCGTGCTCGATGGCGCCTCCTGGTTCGACTCCGGGGCGACGGCATGCCTTTCCAGCACGGCTACCACCACAGCCATCGGTGCCACGACACCCCGCGAGATCCATCTGTCACCTGCCGATCTCGGCCTGACCCCGCGCCAGGGGCAAATCCTCGCGCTGGTCCTGGAGGGACTGCCCAACAAACCCATCGCGAATGCGCTGCATCTGTCGGAGCACACGGTCAAGGAACACCTCACGGCCATCCTGCAAAAGCTCGGCGCGAGCAACCGGGTGGAACTTATCTCCAGGCTGCGCGGCGTCCGGATGGATGAATCCTGAGCCGCCCGGCGCAGCCGCGCCGCGGCTGGTCCGGTCCAACCGACACAAGGGGTTACGCAATTCCTGCCATGGCGGGGGACCAGCCGGAGGGGCGACCCCGTATAAATCTGCGTTCCCCTCGCAGAACCAGCCGGTTCGGGTGCAGGGATCCCATCGGCCTGGAAGCTGAAAAACGTATGGCTGGCACGCACACGGCCCGCCCGGATTGGAGAAAACATGAGGATTGCCGCCCCATTGCTCGTCATCGGCCTGTTCGTCGCCCCTGCGGCCTGGTCCGCCAACCGCGCCTGCGTGATCGAGGGAACCATCTCCGTCGCGGGTTCCAGTACGGCGGTGAAAGACTGCATGGAGTTCTCGTCCGACGTCACGGCGGAGCAACTCAAGAGCAGCTGCGACGCGGTCGCACAGGCATCGGCCGGGTTCGGTGGCAAGCCGGGCAAGGTGACACTCATGCGCCAATGTCCACGGCCTGCCAGCGGTGCGTGCAAGGGACTGATGGGCCGACCGCTCGATGCCTACTATTACGGACTGTCGGCCGATGCCATCCAGCAGAAGCGGCAAGCCTGCGAAACCTCGACCGCGGTGATCAAGGGCGGTACGTGGAGCGACGGCAAGTAGCCATCCGCAAGTGCTATCCGAGTGGGTCGTCCTAGCGGCGATGGCTCAGCGCATTGGTCACCAGCTTGGAGGTGATATCCACGATCTGGATCATGCGGTCGTAGGGCATGCGCGTGGGGCCGATGACGCCCAGCGTGCCCACGACCTGCCCGTCCACCTCGTACGGGGCGCTGACCACCGACAGTTCCTCGAAAGGCACGACCTGGCTTTCGCCTCCGATGAAGATGCGCACGCCTTCGGCCCGGTTGGAGACGTCGAGCAGGCGCAGTATCTGGGTCTTCTGCTCGAAGAGGTCGAAGGCCTTGCGCAGGTTGCCCATGTCGTTGGAGAAATCGCTCAGGGCCAGCAGGTTGCGCTCGCCGGATATGACAACCTCCTCCTGCGATGCGGCCATGGCCTCGGAGCCGACGTTCACCGCGGCCTGCATGAGGGAAGCGATCTCTCCGCGCAACTGGTCCACCTCGGTCTTGAGCCGCTCGCGCACCTCGTCCATCCCCAGGCCGGAATAGTGGCTGTTGAGGAAGTTGGCGGCCTCGGCCAGTTGCGACTGGGAATGGTCCACTTCGGTGAAGATGACGCGGTTCTGCACATCCCCGTCCGGAGAGACGATGATGACGAGCAGGCGCCGCTCCGAGAGGCGCAGGAACTCGATGTGGCGGAAGACCGACGGCCGGCGCGGAGCCATCACCACGCCCACGAACTGCGAGAGGCTCGACAGCAGCTGCGCGGCGTTCGCGATGACCTTCTGCGGCTGGTCGGCCGCGAGCTCGGGGGAGCACAGCTCACCGCGCTGCACCGTCAACATGGTGTCAACGAACAGCCGGTAGCCTTTGGCGGTGGGGATGCGGCCCGCGGAGGTATGGGGGCTGGCGATCAGCCCGATGTCCTCCAGGTCGGCCATGACGTTGCGTATGGTGGCCGGGGAAAGGTCCAGGCCCGACGCCTTCGACAACGTGCGCGAACCCACCGGCTGGCCGTCGGCGATGTAGCGCTCGATCAGCGCTTTGAGCAACAACTTGGCACGGTCGTCGAGCATTGAATCATTTTAATGATCTAATTTCCGTGATGAAGCTCAGGTTCCAACGCGTGGCGCTCGTCGGCAAGTACCAGGCGCCCACTTCTGCAGGCATGTCCGACAGTTCGCGCGACGCGCTGGACGGCATCGCCAGATTCCTGGCCAACGAGGGGTGCGAGGTCGCCCTCGAGGCGGATACCGCCGCGAACACGGGGTTCACCAACTACCCGGCGCTCTCCGTGGAGCGCATCGGGCTGGACTGCGATCTCTGCCTCGTGGTGGGCGGCGACGGCACGATGCTGGGCGTCGGCCGGCAACTCGCCCAGTACCGCACGCCGCTCATCGGCATCAACCAGGGCCGGCTCGGCTTCATCACCGACATCCCCCTGGGCGAGTACCCGACGGTTCTCAAGCCCATGCTGCGGGGCGAGTACGAGGAAGACCTGCGCCCCCTCATGCGGGCCCGGGTGATGCGCCAGGGCCAGTGCGTGTTCGAGGCACTGGCGATGAACGACGTGGTGGTCAACCGCGGTTCCACGTCCGGGATGGTGGAACTGCGCGTGGAAGTGGGCGGCCATTTCGTGTCCAACCAGCGCGCAGACGGCCTCATCATCGCTTCGCCCACGGGCTCCACCGCCTATGCCCTGTCCGCAGGCGGCCCGATGCTGCACCCGACGATTCCCGGCTGGGTGCTGGCGCCGATCGCGCCGCATACGCTGTCGAACCGGCCCATCGTGCTGTCGGACAGCATGGAAGTGGCCGTGGAAGTCGTCAGCGGGCGCGATGTCAGCGCGAATTTCGACATGCAGTCGCTCGCGTCCCTGCAGCACGGCGACCGCATCCTGGTACAGCGCTCGGACTACCGGGCGCGCTTTCTCCATCCGCGCGGCTGGAACTACTTCGCCACGCTGCGCAAGAAACTCCGCTGGAACGAAGGAGGCTACTGAGCATGGCGTTGAAGCGGATTGCTCTGCGTGATTTCGTGATCGTCGAGTCCCTCGAGCTCGACCTCCATACCGGATTCACCGTCCTGACCGGCGAGACCGGCGCCGGCAAGTCCATCCTCATCGATGCGCTGCAGCTGTTGCTGGGCGCGCGTGCCGACCCGGGCGTGGTCCGGGAAGGTGCGGCGTCCACGGACCTGTGCGCGGAGTTCGATGGCACCCCTGCCATCGCGGCCTGGCTGGACGATGCGGGCATCCCTCCGGAAGACGGCCTGCTGCTGCGCCGCACCATCGACACCCAGGGCAAGAGCCGCGCGTGGATCAACGGGGTGCCGGTGACCGCGACGCAGATGCGCACCCTGGGATCGCACCTGCTCGACATCCACGGACAGCATGCCTGGCAGAGCCTCACGCGCTCGGACGCGGTGCGCGGCCTGCTGGATGCGTACGGCAGCATCCGCCCGGAAGGCCTGCAGCCCCTCTGGACGCGCTGGCGCGACGACCGCAAGGCACTGGATGCCGCCGTTGCGGGCCAGAACGACATCCAGCAGGAGCGCGACCGGCTCCAGTGGCAGATCGCGGAGATGCAGAAGCTCGCCCCCGCCGATGGCGAATGGGAAGAGCTGAACGCGCAGCACACGCGCCTGTCGCATGCGCAGGCGCTGATCGACACGGCACAGGACGCGCTGTCGGCGCTGGAGGATGATGAATCGGGCGCTCACGGCCCGCTGGTGCGCGCCCGCGGCCTGCTCGAAGGCAAGGCGTCGCTCGACCCGCAGTTCCAGTCCATGCTGGACGTGCTGGCGTCCTGCCTGGCCCAGGCATCGGACGTGGCGCATTCGCTCCAGGCCTACCTGCGCCACACCGACGTGGACCCTGACCGGCTCGAAACGCTGGATGCGCGCATGGGGCTCTGGATGTCGCTGGCACGGCGCTTCAAGCGCCAGCCGCAGGACCTGCCCGCACTGCTCGCCGGCTGGGAGGAAGAGCTCGCACGCCTGGACGGGGCCTCGGATGTGGAAGCCCTCGCGGAGCAGGCCCGCAAAAGCGAAGCCGCCTATATGCAGGCTGCCCGGGAGATTTCGCAGAAGCGCGCCAAGGCGGCTCCACAGCTCGCGCGCGCCATCACCCAGGCCATGCAGGGCCTGGGCATGAAGGGCGGCCGCTTCGACGTGGCGCTCGACACGCAGGCCGAGCCTGGTCCCCACGGGCTGGACAGCGTGGCATTCCTGGTCGCGGGCCACCAGGGGGTGACGCCTCGCCCGATCGGCAAGGTGGCCTCGGGCGGCGAACTGTCGCGCATCTCGCTGGCGATCTCGGTGACCACCAGCCGCCTGGGCGAAGCACCGACGCTGATCTTCGACGAGGTCGATTCCGGTGTCGGCGGCTCCGTTGCGGAAACCGTGGGGCAGCTGATGCAGCGGCTAGGCCGCGACCGGCAGGTACTGGCGGTGACCCACCTGCCGCAGGTGGCCGCGTGCGCAGACCACCACCTGGTCGTGTCCAAGCGCTCCCGCCAGCAGGGAACGGTCAGCACGGTGGCCGCCGCGGAAGGCGACCGCCGCATCCAGGAAATGGCACGCATGCTCGGCGGCGAGCGCGCTTCGGCCGCCACCCTGGCGCACGCCCGCGAGATGCTGGACAACAGCCGCGCGGCAGCCAAGGGAGCCAGAGCATGACGGCCAACACCCTGGAGATCGTGCTGATCACGGGCATGTCGGGTTCCGGCAAGTCCGTGGCGCTGCACGCGCTGGAAGACGCGGGCTATTACTGCGTGGACAACCTGCCCCCGGAGCTGCTCGCGGCCTTCGTGGCGCTGGAGCACCAGCACCACGGCAACCGGGTGGCCATCGCCATGGACGTGCGCAGCGCCACGGCGCTGCCCCTGGTGCCGCAGCAGCTGCGCCGCCTGCGAGCGGAAGGCGTGACCGTGCACTCGCTGTTCCTGGATGCCACCACGGACACGCTGGTGCGCCGCTTTTCGGAAACGCGCCGCCGCCATCCGCTGTCCCGCGACGAATGGTACGGCGAGCCACATGCACTACTGGAAACCATCGAGCTCGAGCGCGAACTGCTTGCCGACCTGCGCGAGCAATCGCACGTCATCGACACCAGCGCGATCCGCGCCGCGCAGTTGCAGGGCTACGTGAAGAGCCTGATGCCGGCGCTGCCAGGTCAATTGACGCTGGTGTTCCAGTCGTTCGCGTTCAAACGGGGCGTGCCGGTGGACGCGGACTATGTCTTCGACGTGCGCATGCTGCCGAACCCGCATTACGAGCCGGGCCTGCGCCACCTCACGGGCAAGGACCAGCCGGTGGTGCATTACCTGGAACAGGCCCCGGAGGTGCTGCAGATGCGCGAACACATCTCCGGCTTCCTGGGGCACTGGCTCGAGCCGCTGGCACAGAACCACCGCAGCTATGTCACGGTGGCGATCGGCTGCACGGGCGGACAGCACCGGTCCGTCTATCTCGTCGAGCGACTCGCAGCGGAATTTTCAGACCGCTGGACGACACTGCGACGCCACCGGGAACTCGACGGACGCTAGGCGGCGGGCAGCCGCAATTGATCCAGGAGCTTGCGCACGGGGGCCGGCAATCCCAGCGCCTTCCATTGCGCGGCCGTGTACCAGCCCCCCTCCTGCCCGGCTTCGGCCTGGCCGGGCGCGACATGCTCCGGCCCGGGCACCAGCAGGGGATGCAGGTGCAGGTCCCGGTGCGTGAGGACATGGAACACGGCATCCAGTTCCCGTGGCGGGCGGACCACGCCGCGCTGCGCCAGCCAGTCCCGGGCCTCCTCCCGGCTGTCGAACATGGGTGGGCAATGCAGGCCGGCCCAGATGCCCTCGGACGGCCTGCGCTGCAGCCAGAGGCGACCCTCGCCATCGTGCAGCAGCGGAAACCACCATGCCTGAGCCCGCCGCAGCAGCTTGCGCGTGCGCACGGGGTAATCCTCGGGATTGCCGGCCCGGGCCGCAGCGCACTGCGGCTGCAGGGGACAGAGGATGCAGGCAGGCTTGCGCGGCGTGCAGAGGCTCGCGCCCAGGTCCATCAGGCCCTGCGTGTAGCGGGGCATGGATTCCTGCAGGTCGTCGAGCGGCAGCAGTTCGCTGGCGCGATCCCACAGGTCCCGCTCGTTGCGGGCGACGGCCAGGTCGGCATCGAAACCGAGCACCCGGGTGAGCACCCGCCGGACGTTTGCATCCAGGATGGGCACGCGCTCCGCGAAGCAGAAGGAGGCGATCGCGCCGGCCGTGGAACGGCCGATGCCGGGCAGGCCGGCCAGCGCCTCGGCGGAGCGCGGAAACTCCCCGCCGCAACGCTCCACGACTTCCTTGGCGCACCGGTGCAGGTTGCGGGCGCGGCTGTAGTAGCCGAGCCCGCTCCAGAGGGCCATGACGTCGTCCTCCGGCGCCGCGGCCAGGGCCCGCACGTCGGGAAACCGCTCCAGGAACCGCACGTAGTAGTCCAGTACCGTGCTGACCTGCGTCTGCTGCAGCATGATTTCGGACAGCCAGACCCGGTAGGGGTCGCGCGTCTGCTGCCAGGGAAGGTGGTTGCGGCCATGCACGGCCTGCCAGCGCACCACTTCGGTGGCGATGTCGGGGGCCGCGCGCTTCATGCGGACAGCGGCGTCCGGAGCTGGGGCTTGCCGTTTTCCGCCGGGAGGGAAGCCAGCTGCTCCGTCAGTTCGTGCAGGCGGGCCTCCAGTTGCGCGAGTTCCTGCTCGGCCTGCTCGATCTCCGCGATGCGCTCCACGAGTCCGCTGGCGGCATGCTGGATGCGGTCCACCGCCTCGATGCGCCGGGCGAAGCTGCGCTTGCGCTCGCGCAACTGCGCGTCGAGTTGGGCCGTGGCGGACTTGCTCCACAACTCCAGGTCGTTCGCGGCCGATTCGAACACGGTACGCAGCCGCATTCCCAGAGCCCGCACGAGGCGGTGGGTGAAATCGGGCTGCGCCAGCCGCAGGGTGTTGCCCACGCCGATGTATTGCAGGTGGCGGGCCTCGATCTGCTGGATCTCCGTCAGGAAGCCATCGAGCCGGGGCGTGGCGGGCACCTGCAGGGAGAAGCCGAAATCCGCATTGAGCTGGCGGAACGTCCCCCCCAGCATGGAGTGGATCTCGGTGGCCGACGCCTGGGCCTTGTCCATGATGGCGCGCAGGCGCTCGAACGTCTCCGCGTACACCTTGCGGACCCCGAGCTTCAGACCCTTTTGCTGGAGGGTTTCGACCAGCGACGTCATCTCCGCCTTCAGCGAGCGCGCGCCCAGGTCATGGAAGATGTCGCGCAGCAGCTTCAGGTGCACGGCACGCACCGCCTGGATCTTGGCGGCGCTGGCGTCGAATTCGCGCTGCTCCTGCTCGATGCGCACGCGCATGGACTCGATCACCGATGCATTCTTGCCGCGCAGGCTGCGCAACTCCAGCATCTGGTCGTCCAGGTCGCGCCGGCGGATATTGATCGTCCGGCCCGCTTCCGAGCGCAGGGAGGCCACGCCGGCCGTCACGGCCGAACGCAGGATGGCCTGGCGCTTGCCCATCACGCCCTGCCCCAGCGCGTCCTCCAGCGCCGGCAGTCCGCTCGATTCCAGCAGCACGTCGTCGCAATGGATCTTGGACACCAGGCCCTTCTGGGCGGACACCAGCAGCACCTGGTCGGGTGCCACGCCCAGCATGTCGGCGGAGGCCAGGCGCTGGCGGTCCAGCTGCTCCTGCACCTGGGTCGGGGAGTTCAGGGTGTCCCACAAGGTATCGATCTTGTTGAGCACCACCAGCTGCGCATCCGCATGGCCCACGGACGGCGCCACGTGCTGGCGCCAGATCTCCAGGTCCGACCGCGTGACGCCGGTATCCGCACCCAGGATGAACACCACGGCATGGGCCTGCGGGATGAGATTGATGGTGAGCTCGGGCTCCGCGCCCACGGCGTTGAGGCCGGGGGTGTCCAGGATGACCAGGCCCTGGCGCAACAGGGGGTGGGGGATGTTGATCAGCGCATGGCGCCACGCAGGCACCTCCACCAGCCCTTTCGCGTCGGGCACGGGGTTTTCCTGCGGCTGGTCGTCGTGCCAGAAGCCGAGGGCGCGAGCCTCGTCCTGCGTGACCCGGCGCACTTCCGAAACCTTCTCGATGGCCTGGGCCAGCTGCTCGGCGTCGCCGACGTTCAGCGGCACTTCGCTCCACTGGTCCGGCCGCAGCCGCCATTCGGCCAGCCCCTGGGGCTGCGTGCGCGTCTCGATGGGCAGCAGCCTCAGGCTGTTGGGCAGCGCCGGGTCGTAACCGAGCTCGGTCGGGCACATCGTGGTGCGCCCCGCGCTGGCCGGCATGATGCGGCGGCCATAGTCGGCGAAGAAGATCGCGTTGATGAGTTCGGACTTGCCGCGCGAGAATTCCGCGACGAATGCGACCATGACCTTGTCGCTGCGCACCTGGTCTTCCAGGCGGCGCAGCTTTTCCTCGATGGCCGCATCCATGAGGGCATGCGACGACATCCATTCCCCCAGGTGCTTCAGCTGCAGCGCGAAAGCGCGCCGCCAGGCGCCATGCTGGTCGAATTGCTCGTTGAAAGAAGGTCCCACGGTGCTCCTGGAGGTGGATGCTGCGCTGCGGCCCTGCAGGCACATGCAAAATATATCAGCACCCCGGGCCAGATTGCCCGCCCAAATCACGGCCGCTGGCAGCGGATGCAATAGTACGTGCTGCGCTGGCCCTGCCGCATGGAGCGTATCGGCGTTCCGCAGGTACGGCACGGCAGGCCCTCGCGCCCATAGACGTGGGCTTCGAGCTGGAAATGCCCGGCATTGCCATCCACGCCGGCGAAATCCCGCAGTGTGCTGCCGCCGCGCTCCACCGCGCGGGCCAGCACCGTGCGGATCGCCTCGTGCAGGCGCCGGGCGCGCAGCGGCCCGATCGAAGAGGCACGCGCCGTCGGCCGGATGCCGGCCAGGAACAGCGCCTCGGACGCATAGATATTGCCGACACCGACCACCGCCCGGCCCCCGAGCAGGAACTGCTTGACGGGCAGCCGGCTGGCCCGCAGCGCCGCCACGAATCCCTCCAGCGTGAAGGTATCGCCGAGCGGCTCCACCCCGAGCCGGCCCAGCAGTTTCACCGCCTGCGGGCTCGTCTCGGAATCCGCCCAGACGACGGCCCCGAAGCGGCGCGGGTCCTTCAGGCGGAGGGTGCCCCGGCTGGTCGCCATGAGGAAATGGTCGTGCGCGCCGGGCGACTCGGTACTCCGGTCGAAGCGCAGGCTCCCGGACATGCCCAGATGGATCAGCAGCATGCCGCGGTCCAGGTCCAACAGCAGGTACTTGCCGCGGCGCCGCACGGCCACCACGCGCAGGCCGTGCAGGTCTTCCGGAGCGCAGCCCAGGGGCCAGCGCAGTGACTTCCCCAGGACCACGGACTCGATCACCGCGCCCGCCATGGCGTCCGCGATGCCGCGGCGCGTGACTTCCACCTCGGGCAACTCAGGCATATGGTCGGGCTCCGGAAACTGTATCTGGCATGGATTATTATGAGTCGATGGAGCAATCACATCGACTTCGGAGTGCCGCATTCCTGTGCGCACTGTGTGCCGTCGCGGCGCCCTCTTTCGCGGCACCGGCTGCTCCCCCACCTCCATCCGCGCGGGCCCCGCAGGCGGAACTGCAGGTGGAGAACATCCCCAACAGCGAAGCCCGTGCAGCCCTGGACGCCGAGCTGTTCTACGACATCCTCGTCGGCGAACTGAGCACCAGCCAGGGAGACCCCGGCACAGGCTATGCCCTCATGCTCGAGGCGGCCCGGCGCAGCGGCGATGCCCAGCTCTACCGGCGCGCGACGGAAATCGCCCTGCAGTCGCGCTCCGGCGAATACGCCCTGGCGGCCGCGCGCGCCTGGAAGGAAGCCCAGCCCCAGTCGCGCGAGGCCAATCGCTACCTGCTCCAGATCCTCATCGCGCTCAACCGCATTCCCGAGACGGGCGACCTGCTGCGGCAGGAACTGGCGCAGTCCCCGGCGAAGGACCGGCTGCTGACCCTCCAGGCCATTCCGCAACTGTACGGACGCGCACCGGACAAGGCCGCCGCGGCCGCCATCGTCGAGAAGGCCCTGGCGGACCAGCTGGAGAACCCGGCGGCCGGCCCGCTCGCCTGGACGGCGCTGGGACGGATGCGGCTTGCCGCCGGCGACCGCAAGGGCGCGCTCGAGGCCGCCCGCAAAGCCCTGGCGCAGGAACCCACGCTGGACGCCGCGGCGCTGCTCTCGCTGCAGCTCATGGAAGCAGGAGAAGCCGACGCCGAGCCGCTGGTGGCCCGCTACATGGGCGGCGGCAAGCCCCAGCCGGAGATCCGCATGGCCTATGCGGGCGTCCTCCTCAACCTGCAGCGCTATTCCGAAGCCGGGACGCAGGTGGACCTGCTCACGCGGGAAGCCCCGGACATGGCCGAGGCCTGGCTGCTGAAGGCAACCCTGGCCCTGCAATCCGACCGGCTGCAGGAATCCGAAGCGGCGCTTGAGCAGTTCGAACGCCTGCTGCAGTCCTATCCGCCCGCGGACCCGCGCAAGGCCGCCATCGGCCAGGCCTACCTGCTGCGTTCGCAGATCGCCGAAAAGCGCGGTGACCTCGCCCAGGCGGAAGCCTGGCTGGGCAAGATCGAGAACTCGGCCGAACTCCTGGCCGCCCAGACGCGGCGCGCTTCGCTCCTGGCACGGCAGGGCAAGCTGGACGAAGGCATCGCACTGATCCGCCGCCTGCCGGCCCGCAATCCGCTGGAAGAACGCCAGAAGCTCGTGGCCGAGGCGCAGCTGCTGCGCGACGCCAAGCAATACCAGAAGGCTTTCGAGGTGCAGGGCAAGGCCGTCGCCATGGCGCCCGAAGACTACGACCTGGCATACGACCAGGCCATGCTGGCCGAGAAGGCCGGCGACCTGGCTGGCATGGAGCGGCTGCTTCGCCAGATCATCGAAAAGCGCCCCGACTACCACCACGCCTACAACGCGCTCGGCTATTCGCTGGCCGAGCGCGGCATCCGCCTCCAGGAGGCCCGTCAGCTGATCCAGAAGGCCCTGACCTACGCGCCCAAGGACCCGTTCATCACCGACAGCCTGGGCTGGGTGGAGTTCCGCCTGGGCAACCATGCCGAGGCGGCGCGCCTGCTGGGCGATGCCTTCCAGCGCCAGCCCGATCCCGAGATCGCGGCCCACCTGGGCGAGGTGCTGTGGACCATGGGCGAACGCTCCAGGGCCCTGGAGGTCTGGCGCACCGGGCTCCAGCTGAACAAGGACAACGAGACGCTGCAGGAAACCATCAAGCGGCTGAAGGCCGTGCCGTGAGGGCGGCGCCCTTGCCGGCGATGCCGCTGCGCCGCAGCCTGGTCGGAGCCCTGGCCGGATGCGCCCTGGTGCTGGCGGGATGCGCCAGCCCGCCCCGTCCGTCCAGGACCGCGGAGCAGGCGGGTACCCGGCGATGGAACGGCCGCATGGCGCTGCAGGTGGATGACCCCGCAGTGAACCCGGTCAGCGCCGGGTTCGAGCTGAGTGGCGGACCTCAGCACGGAGAACTCGTGCTCCTGAATCCCCTGGGCAACGTGCTCGCCACCCTGGAATGGTCGCCTGCCGGCGCCGTGCTTCAAAAGGGCGGCGAACGCCGCACCTCCCCATCGCTCGACGCGCTGGTGCTCGAGCTGACGGGCAGCGCCCTGCCCGTCGCCGCGCTCTTCGCCTGGCTCGATGGCGACGCCGTGGCAGTCCCCGGCTGGACGGTCGATACCAGCCGGCTGGATGACGGCCGGCTGACCGCCCAGCGCCAGAGTCCGCTGCCGGAGGCCACGCTGCGCATCGTGCTGGACCGCTGAGCCGATCCATGCGCGCGCTCCACGACCTGCCCGCCCCGGCAAAGCTCAACCTGTTCCTGCACATCACCGGGCGCAGGCCTGACGGCTACCACCTGCTGCAGTCGGCCTTCATGCTGATCGACTGGTGCGACACGCTGCATTTCGAACTGCGCGCGGACGGCGGGATCAGCCGGGAAGACACGGGTGCCGGGCTGCCTGCCGACGACCTCTGCACCCGCGCGGCGCGGGCGCTGCAGGAGGCCACGGGCACGCGGCAGGGCGCGCACATCATCCTGGAGAAGTCCATCCCCGCGCAGGCCGGCATGGGTGGCGGCTCCTCTGACGCGGCGACCACGCTGCTCGCCCTCAACCGGCTCTGGGGCCTGGGCCTGGGCCGCGTGTCGCTCGAGCGCATCGGCCTGTCGCTCGGCGCCGACATTCCCTTCTTTTTGCGCGGCAGGAACGCCTGGGTCGAGGGAATCGGTGAGACAATCACGCCGCTCGAGAACGTGCACGCGCTGCCGGAGAGCCGGTTCGTGGTGGTCAAGCCCGAAGCCGGACTGGATACGAAATCGATTTTTTCGTCTCCTTCGCTGGAACGCAATTCAGAGCGTGCTACAATCTCAGGCTTTGCTGCAGCACACTACCAATTTGGTAAAAACGTTCTGCAGCCGGTCGCAGAACTGCTCTGCCCCGAGGTCTCCGAAGCCATCCGCTGGCTGGAGCACAAGGGATTGCAGGCGAGGATGACCGGCTCGGGAAGTGCGGTGTTTGCGCAAATGACACATGCGATCGATTTATTCGATCTGCCCACCGGATGGAGGGCAAAAGTATGTGATAATCTGAGGCTCCACCCCCTCGCAGGGTGGGCAGCAGATGAAGATTGAGGTGGATTGCCATCAGGCAGTCAACCTGTGTAGGGGAGTCGCCAAGCTGGTTAAGGCACCGGATTTTGATTCCGGCATGCGAAGGTTCGAATCCTTCTTCCCCTGCCAAAGCTTTTCGCTTCGGGCATTTACTTCAGACTGCTGGGTCTCGCATGCAAGCCAACCACCCCGACTTCATGGTTTTCACCGGCAATGCCAATCCAGGCATGGCCGCTGATATCGCCCGGCATCTCGGCACCAGCCTCGGCGCCATCGATGTGGCACGCTTCTCCGACGGAGAAGTCACCGTGGAAATCAAGCAGAACGTCCGCGCACGCGACGTGTTCGTGGTGCAGTCCACCTGCGCTCCCACGAACGAAAACCTCATGGAACTGCTGATCATGGTCGATGCGCTCAAGCGTGCATCTGCCGAGCGCATCAGTGCCGTGATCCCCTACTTCGGCTATGCCCGCCAGGACCGCCGCCCGCGCTCCACGCGCGTGCCGATCTCTGCCAAGGTCGTGGCCAACATGCTGCAGGCCGTCGGCGTCGCCCGCGTGCTGACCATGGACCTGCACGCCGACCAGATCCAGGGCTTCTTCGACATCCCGGTGGACAACATCTATGCGTCCCCCGTGCTGCTCGGCGACCTGCGCCAGAAGAACTACGAAGACCTCATCGTCGTCTCGCCCGACGTCGGCGGCGTGGTGCGTGCGCGTGCGCTGGCCAAGCAGCTCGGCTGCGACCTGGCCATCATCGACAAGCGCCGCCCGAAGGCCAACGTCTCGGAAGTGATGCACGTGATCGGCGAGATCGAAGGCCGCAACTGCGTGATCATGGATGACATGATCGACACGGCCGGCACCCTCGTGAAGGCCGCGGAGGTCCTCAAGGAGCGCGGTGCCAAGAAGGTGTACGCCTATTGCACGCACCCGATCTTCTCGGGCCCCGCCATCGACCGCATCTCCCAGGGCGACGCGCTCGACGAGGTGGTCGTCACCAACACCATCCCCCTGAGCGAAGCCGGGAAGGGATGCGCCAAGATTCGCCAGCTCTCCGTGGCACCGCTGATCGCCGAGACGATCCAGCGCATCGCCAAGGGAGAGTCGGTGATGAGCCTGTTCTCGGACTGAGGATTCCATCCTCCCCTGCCCCGGCCTTCCGGCCGGGCAGTCGATGCCAAGCCTCCTTCGGGAGGCTTGCGCGTTCGGGAACCTTTACGGCCCGCGGCCTTGACGGCGCGGGTCTTTGTCAACGCAGGGCCCGCTGGTCGCGGCAGGCCCCCACAGGAGTGAAACATGAACTTCGTCGCTTTTGAGCGCGCAAAGCAAGGTACGGGTGCGAGCCGCCGTCTGCGCAATTCGGGCAAGACGCCCGGCATCGTCTATGGCGGTTCCGCCGAACCCCAACTCATCGAGGTGGACCACAACGCCCTGTGGCACGCCCTGAAGAAGGAAGCCTTCCACTCCAGCGTGCTGGACATGGAACTGGCCGGCAAGACCAGCAAGGTCCTGCTGCGCGACGTGCAATACCACCCCTACAAGCAACTCGTCCTGCACATCGACTTCCAGCGCGTGGACGAGAAGACCAAGCTGCACATGAAGGTGCCGCTGCACTTCTCCGGCGCCGAGGAATCCCCGGCCGTGAAGATCGACAAGTGCATGGTCAACCCCGTGGCGACCGAACTGGACGTGTCCTGCATGCCCTCCGACCTGCCCGAGTTCATCAACGTGGACCTGAGCAAGCTGGAAAAGGGCCGTTCGCTGCACCTGAAGGACATCAAGCTGCCCCGCGGCGTGTCCGCCGTGGTGCGCGGCAGCCAGCAGAACCCGGTGCTGGTGTCCGTGGTGACGCCGGTGGCCGAAGTCGAGGCTCCGGCCGAAGGCGCTGCCGCACCGGCTCCCGCTCCCGCCAAGAAGGGCAAGAAGTAATTCCTGCCCGCTGACAGAAGGCGGCCCCTGGCGGGCCACCTTCGCTGGCCACGGCCCACCGCTTGCGAGCGCGTGGGCCGTTGCTTTTTGAAGTGCCTGCCGGCGCTCCCCGGATAATCGCGCGCACCATGATCAAACTGTTTGTGGGCCTGGGCAACCCCGGGCCGGATTACGACGCCACGCGGCACAACGCGGGCTTCTGGTGGATCGACGGGCTGGCCCGCGACCTGAAGGTGCACCTCGTGCCCGAGCGGGCCTACCACGGACTGGTCGCACGGGCGAACGTGAACGGGCAGAGCGTGTGGCTGCTGCAGCCGCAGACCTTCATGAACCTCTCGGGCAAGTCGGTGGCCGCGCTGGCCCGCTTCTTCAAGATACAGCCGCAGGAAATCCTGGTGGCGCACGATGAGCTGGACATCGTTCCGGGACAGGCCAAGCTCAAGCGCGGCGGCAG
This sequence comes from Paracidovorax avenae ATCC 19860, assembly GCF_000176855.2. Taxonomy (NCBI): domain Bacteria; kingdom Pseudomonadati; phylum Pseudomonadota; class Betaproteobacteria; order Burkholderiales; family Comamonadaceae; genus Paracidovorax; species Paracidovorax avenae. The sequence continues at coordinate 3,996,594 of NC_015138.1, forward strand.
CCACGCCGGGCACAACGGCCTGCGCGACATCCACGCCCAGCTGGGCTCGCCGGACTACTGGCGCCTGCGCATCGGGATCGGGCATCCGGGCGTAAAGGCCGAGGTGGCGAACTGGGTGCTCAAGAAGCCGTCGCCCGACCACCGCACGCTGATCGAGGACAGCATTGCCCATTCGCTGAAAGCCGCGCCCGCCATGCTGGCCGGCGACATGGACAAGGCCACGCTGCTGGTGCACACGACCAAACCGCCGCGGCCGAAGCCCCCGCGGCCGGCTGCGGCGCCGGGGGACGCGCCGGCAGCTCCCGGCAACCAGTAGGCGGATTCGCCCCGCGGTGCACGGCCCCGCGCTCTATTCGGGGAGTTCGGAGGGGCGCGCCGGTTGATCTGCACCTGCTGCCCCGGTCAGGCGCAGGTACTTCTGCAGGAGCGTCTCGCGGCTCTCGGCGTGCAGGGGATTCACGGGAATGCAGGCCACGGGGCAGATCTGCACGCACTGTGGCTCGTCGAAGTGCCCCACGCACTCGGTGCATTTGTCCGGGTCGATCTCGTAGGTGGCCTCGCCCAGGTAGATGGCGTGGTTGGGGCACTCGGGCTCGCACACGTCGCAGTTGATGCACTCGTCGGTGATCATCAGGGCCATGGGTGCCTCCGGGCGGAACGGCGCACGGCGGGCGTGCGGGAAACGGGCGTCATGCGCAGGATTATCCCAGCCCTCCATCCCCATGCCGCGCCAGGGGATGCGCACACGGCACGGGACGGCGACCCCGTGCGGTTTGCCGCTATGCTGCGCGTTTCACGCCCACGCCCACGACCGCCGCCTCCATGGGACCGTTCTTGCTCAAGCGCCTGCTCACGTTCGCCGCCACGCTCGCCGGGGCATCGGTGGTCGTGTTCCTGGTGCTGGAGATCCTGCCCGGCAATGCCGCGCAGGTGATGATGGGCCCCGACGCGTCACCCGAGGCGGTGGCGGCCCTGGCCGCCCGGCTGGGGCTGGACCAGCCCGCGCCGCTGCGCTACGTGCAGTGGATCGGTGGCCTGCTGTCGGGCGACATGGGAACCAGCCAGGCCTACGGCACGCCCGTGCGCGACCTGGTCCTGGAACGGCTGGCACTCACGGTGCCGCTGGCGGTGATGGCGATGGCGATCACGACCGTGCTCGCGCTGCTGGCAGGGGTGTACGCGGCATCCCGGCATCGCCGCTGGGGCGACGTGGGGGTGATGGGGCTGGCGCAGATCGGCATCGCGATCCCCAATTTCTGGTTCGCGATCCTGTTGATCCTGCTGTTCTCGGTGAAGCTGCAGTGGTTCTCGGCGGGAGGATTTCCCGGCTGGACGGAGGCATCGGGCGGTGGCCCGTTCGCGGCGCTGCAGGCGCTGCTACTGCCCGCCGTGTCGCTGGCGGTGGTGCAGGCAGCCATCCTCGCGCGCATCACGCGCTCTGCGGTGCTGGAGGTGCTGCGCGAGGATTTCGTGCGTACGGCCCGGGCCAAGGGCATGTCGCGGCGTTCGGCGCTCTGGGGCCACGTGTTGCGCAACGCGATGATTCCCGTGGTCACCGTCATGGGACTGCAGTTCGCGAACCTGCTGGCCGGCACGATCGTGGTGGAAAACGTCTTCTACCTGCCGGGGCTGGGCCGGCTGATCTTCCAGTCGATCGCGAACCGCGACCTGGTCGTGGTGCGCAACTGCGTGATGCTGCTGGCAGCCATGGTGATCGTGGTGAACTTCGCCGTGGACCTGCTCTACGCGGCCATCGATCCCCGCGTGAAAGCGAGCGGACTCTGATGCGCCCGCCGATCCACGCCCCCGGGCCCGCCGCCACCCGCCCCGCCACGGCGGCGGACGGGCTGCGTCGCGCCCTGCGGCATCCCAGCTTCGCCATCGGGGCTGCGCTGACGCTGCTGATGGCGCTGGCGGCGGGGCTGTCCTTCGCGTGGACGCCCGGGTCGCCCAACGACATGGACATGGGAGCGACCCTCCTGCCGCCCGGAGCCGCACACTGGCTGGGCACGGACGCGTATGGGCGCGATGTGGCATCGCTGCTGCTCGTGGGGGCGCGCAATTCGATCCTGGTGGGTGTGATCGCGGTGGGCATCGGGCTCACGGCCGGCACGGCGCTGGGGCTGCTGGCCGCGGCCCGGCGGGGCTGGGTGGAAGAGGCGGTGATGCGCCTGGCGGATTTCACGTTCGCGTTTCCCGCCATCCTCTCGGCCATCATGCTGACCGCCGTCTGGGGTGCCGGCGTGGTGAATTCGATCATCGCCATCGGCATCTTCAACATCCCGACCTTCGCACGCGTGGCGCGCGCCTCGGCCAAGGCCGTCTGGGCGCGGGAATACGTGCTGGCGGCGCGCGCGTGCGGCAAGGGCCCGTGGCGCATCACGCTGGAGCACGTGCTGCCCAACATCGCCGCCGTGTTGACCGTGCAGGCGACGATCCAGTTCGCGCTGGCGATCCTGGCCGAAGCCGCCCTGTCCTACCTGGGCCTGGGCACGCAGCCGCCGCAGCCTTCCTGGGGCCGGATGCTGAGCGAGGCGCAGACGCTGATGTACCAGGCGCCCCTGCTGGCCGTGTGGCCCGGGCTGGCGATCGCGCTGGCGGTGCTGGGATTGAACCTGCTGGGCGACGGGCTGCGCGACCTGCTCGATCCACGCCTGGCGCGCCGCCGCTGAGCGAAGAAGGACCGCCAGTGACTTCCGGGACGTTCCTCCCCTCCTCCCATGTTCCCGCTCCGGGCACTCTGCTCGAGGTGCGCGGCCTCCAGGTGGACCTGCCCACCCGCCACGGCATGGCGCGGGCGGTGCGCGGGGTGGATTTCACGCTCGCACGCGGCGGCACGCTCGGCCTGGTGGGCGAGTCGGGCTGCGGGAAGTCGCTCACCGCGATGGCGCTCATGGGCCTGCTGCCCGAAGGCGCCCAGGCCACGGGCCGTGTGCGCTTCGATGGCCAGGAATTGCTGGACATGCCCGAGTCCGAACTGGCGCGCCTGCGCGGACGGCGCATCGCGATGGTGTTCCAGGAGCCGATGACGGCGCTCAACCCCGTGCACACCATCGGCGCGCAGGTGGCCGAGCCGCTGCGACGGCACCTCGGCCTGGCGCGGGCCGAGGCGCGCATGCAGGCGGTGGCATTGCTGGACCGCGTGGGTATTCCGCGGGCAGCGCAGCGCTTCGACGCCTATCCGCATGAATTCTCGGGCGGGCAGCGCCAGCGCATCACCATCGCGATGGCGCTGGCCTGCGGGCCGGACGTGCTGATCGCCGACGAACCGACGACCGCGCTGGATGCCACCGTGCAGCGCCAGATCCTGGAGCTGATCGCGGGGCTCGTGGCCGAGCGGGGCATGGCGCTGGTGCTGATCTCGCACGATCTGGGCGTGGTCGCGCAGAACGTGGACCGGGTGCTGGTGATGTACGGCGGCAGCGTGGTCGAGGACGGCCCGACGCGCGAGGTGTTCGCGCACCGTGCCCATCCCTACACGCATGGGCTGTTCGCCGCGCGGCCGCGCTGGGCGGACGAGGCCGGAAGAGGAAATGGAAGCGGCCGGGCGCGGCTGCCGACCATTCCCGGCACGGTGCCGGAGATCGGCGCGCTGCCACCGGGCTGCCCATTCGCGGGCCGCTGCGCCTTCACGGTGCCGGACTGCGACGCCGGCTTGCCGGAGCCGGTGGCCGTAGGGCCGGCGCACCATGCGCGCTGCATCCGGCTGGAAGCCGTGAAGGCAGCACAGGCAGCACAGACGGCGGAGGCAGGGCGGTGAGCGGGCAACACACCCAGGGCCGCGCTGCGGCAGAGGCGGACGGCATGCCGGCACCGCTGCTGGAAGTGCGCGGCCTGGTGCGCGACTACCCGCTGCCGCGCGAGCGCCTGTGGACGCCGGCGCCCCGCTTCCGGGCACTGGACGGCGTGGATTTCACGCTGGCGCCCGGCCGCAGCCTGGGCGTGGTGGGCGAATCGGGTTCGGGCAAATCCACGCTGGCACGGCTCGTGATGGCGCTGGACACGCCGACCGCGGGCCAGGTGCGGCTGCGGGGACGCGATCTGCACGCACTCGGCGCGGCGGACCTGCGCTCAGCACGGCGCGACGTGCAGATGGTGTTCCAGGACCCGTATGGCTCGCTGGATCCGCGCATGACCGTGGAGCGCATCGTGGCCGAACCGCTGGCCGCGCTGGAAGGCCTGCCCCGCCCGCAGCAGCGCGAGCGCGTGGCCGAAGTGCTCGCCCAGGTGGGCCTGCGCCCGGCCGACGCGGGCAAGTATCCGCACGAGTTTTCCGGGGGCCAGCGCCAGCGCATCGCGATCGCGCGGGCCATCGTCACCCGCCCGGCCCTGGTCGTGGCCGACGAGCCGGTGAGCGCGCTCGACGTCTCGGTGCAGGCCCAGGTGCTGAACCTGCTGCAGGACCTGCAGGAGCATGCCGGACTTTCCTTGCTGCTCATCAGCCACGACCTGGCCGTGGTGCGCCATCTGTGCGACGAGGTCGTGGTGCTCAGGGAAGGCCGCATCGTGGAGCGCGGGAGCCCCGAAGTGCTGTTCAGGTCCCCTGTGCATCCCTACACCCGCGAACTGGTGGCAGCCGTTCCTCGGGTGCTTCCCGCCCATGGCCGTTAGAAACGGCCATCTCATGCTTCCATGGATAATTAATTCATAGATTTACGTTTTCATGGCATCCGGATAACATCTATGAATGCCTCGCCAGAACACCCGTCCTGCCGACTATCCCCAGGCCGTACTGCAACAGATCGGCCAGCTCGCCGAAAATATTGCCACCGCCCGCAAGCGGCGCGGTGAAACGCAGGCGCAGTGGGCCAGGAAGCTGGGGGTATCGCAGCCCACCATGGCGCGCATCGAGCGCGGAGATCCTTCCGTGGCCATGGCCTCCTATGTGATGTGCCTGTGGCTGATCAACCAGGCGCAGGGGCTCGCGGACCTGGCCGCCCCCGCGCATGACCGGGCGGCGCTGGAACGGGAGGTGGCCCGGGCACGCTCGCGCGGCCCCGCGTCGCGGCCCCGCGACGGCAGGGAACCCGCCAGGCTTCGGGTACCGCGAGCCTCCGGGCCGCTTCCGGCATTCGGCGTGTCCGAGCCGGGCCCTGATGCTGCCAGCCAGGCGGCCGGGCTGGCGGCGCTGCTGCATCCCACGAAGCTCCCACGCGAATGACCGACAACGGCCCTGTCCACCCGCGCACCTACGTTCCGCAGGATGAACTGCACCTGTGGGCCCTGGTGAACCCCGACTACCCGGTGAAGGTCGGCACGCTGCGGCTGTCGGAACTGGTGCCGGATTGCGCCACTTTCTCGTACGACGAGGGCTGGTGGCATTTCCCGCTGAGCGAGGACCTGCCCATCATGCCGGGCCCTCCATTCACGGCGACGGAGAAAGGCAGCGCACCGGGCGCCATCGACGATGCCCGGCCGGACCGCTGGGGCGAGCGCATCATCCGCCATATCGACCGACCGGCGCGCCTGTCGATCCTGGAGATGCTGCTGTTCGCGGGCGACGACCGGTTCGGGGCGCTGGGGGTGTCTGTGTCGGCCCGGCAGTATGTGCCGCGCACACTGGGCCCTTATCCGCAGTTGCGGGACCTGGGGATGCTGAGCGCGGCCATCGACGAGGCGCAGACCCAGGCCCCGGTCACGGAGGCCATGCGGCGTCTTCTGCAGCCCGGGGTCACACTGGGCGGTGCGCGGCCCAAGGCCCTGCTGCACACCGCTGAAGGACCATGCTTGGTCAAGTTCAGCGAACTGGACGACACGGTGGACACGCCCCTGGTCGAGCACGCCACCATGACCCTGGCCGCGATGGCCGGCATCGACGTGGCACAGACGGGCGTGCTGCCCGTCCCGCCGCGCCACGGCAAGGCCCGCCACGCATTGACGATCCAGCGCTTCGACCGGCTCGGCCGCCACCGCATGCATTGCATCTCGGCGCGGACGGCACTGCGCGCGGCAGGGCTGGACGAGAGTTACGGGGCCCTGGCCACCGTCCTGCTGCGGCTCGGCCATCCGGATACACAGGCCGCTCAGCGGGAGGAGCTGTTCAGGCGCATGGTGTTCAACATCCTCATGGACAACACTGACGACCACGAACGCAATCACAGCCTGCGCCTGGACTTCGACGGCTATTACGCACTCTCGCCCGCCTACGACGTGGTGCCGACGTTGCAGAACCTGGGCTACCAGGCCATGTCGGTGGGCACGGCCGGCGCCGAATCGAGCCTCGACAACGCCATGACGGAACTGAGCGAATTCGGCATCCGCGCGCCGAGGGCCTTGGAACTGGTACAGCAGGTGGCGCGCACGGTCGATGGATGGAAGGCCCACTTCGCCCGCAAGGGGGTGTGCAACGCCGACCTGGACGTGCTGCAGGCCAGCATCGACCGGGACGCCCTGCGGCGGCAAAGGCAGGCATTTCTCTGAGCCGCACGGCCTGGTGATGCAGGCCGGCGGGGCGGAATGCGCCGCGTGGTGTACAAACACACCCGGACCGACCGGAGACACCAACGCCCATGCCCATCGACCGACGCACCCTCCTCGCCGCAGCGGCCGCTTCGCCGCTGGCACTGCCGCTGCCTGCCCTGGCCCAGCCCCGCAAGGACACCGTCGTGCTGGCGATGACGCTGGAACCGCCGGGCCTGGATCCGACATCCGGTGCGGCGTCGGCCATCGGCGAGATCACGCTCTACAACGTGTTCGAAACGCTGACCCGCATCAACCCCGACGGCAGCACCTCCCCGCTGCTGGCGGAACGGTGGGATATCTCCCCGGACCTGAAGACCATCACGTTCCACCTGCGCCAGGGCGTGAAATTCCACAATGGCGTTCCGTTCAATGCCGCGGCGGTGAAGTATTCCTTCGACCGCGCGTCCGGCGAGAGAAGCACCAACAAGGACAAGCGCACCTTCGCGAACCTCGCCACGCAGGTGGTGGACGAGCACACGGTGACCGTCATCGGCAAGGAGATCGATCCCGACCTGCTGTTCCTGCTCGGCCAGGCCACGGCCGCGATCGTGGAGCCCACGAGTGCGGAGGGCAACGGCGTGCGGCCGGTGGGCACGGGGCCCTATCAGTTCACGGCCTGGAGCCAGGGAGCGTCCGTCACGCTGTCCGCATGGGACGGCTACCGCACGCCGGGCACGGCGAAGATCCGCCGTGCGGTGTTCCGCTTCATCTCCGATCCTGCCGCCCAGGTGGCGGCCCTGATGGCGGGCGACGTGGATGCGTTCCCGCGCGTGGCGCCCCGCAGCGTGCCCCAGTTCAAGGCCAACCCGCGCTTCCAGGTGATCGTGAGCGGCTCGCGCGCCAAGACCATCCTCGCGATCAACAACCAGCGCAAGCCGCTGGACGACGTGCGCGTGCGCCGGGCCATCGCGGCGGCCATCGACCGCAAGGCGGTGATCCAGGGCGGCGCGGACGGGCTGGGCGTTCCCATCGGCAGCCATTACGTGCCGGGCGCATTCGGCTACGTGGACACCACGGGAATCAACCCCTACGACCCCGACAAGGCCCGCCGGCTGCTGGCAGAGGCCGGGGTGAAGACGCCGCTCGAGCTCACGATGACACTGCCCCCCACGCCCTATGCGCGCCAGGGCGGGGAAGTGATCGCGGCGCAGCTGGCCAAGGTGGGCATCGTGGCGAAGCCGCGGAACGTGGAATGGGCGCAGTGGCTGAGCGGCACCTATGCCAACAAGAACTACGACCTCACGCTGATTTCCCACGTGGAGCCCTTCGACCTGGGCAATTTCGCCAAGCCCGACTACTACTGGGGATACCGTTCGCCGCGGTTCGACGCGCTCTACGAGCAGATCAGGAACACAGCCCAGCCCGCCGACCGGGCCCGGCTGCTGGGCGATGCGCAGCGGTTGCTGGCGGAGGACTGCGTGCACGCCTTCCTCTACCAGGCGCAATGGGCCACGGTGGCGAACCGCAACCTGCGCGGCCTGTGGAAGGACATGCCCATCTTCGCCAACGACCTGTCGGCGCTGTCGTGGGCGTGACCCTTTTTTTCCGACCCCACCTTCCCCTGGATACCACCACCGAATGGATACCCTGATCATGGCGGCCTTCATCGCCGCCGGCGTGCACATGCTGAACCTGCGGCAGCAGCGCCGCCGCATCGGCCTGCTCGCCCGCCACCTGGCGAACTACCAGATCGAAAAGCTCATGGAGAACCTGCTGGAGGGCTATCTGCGGGCGCTCGGCGAGAAGGAAGAAGCGCGGCGCGACCAGATCTGGCAGTTGCTGCGCACCACGGAGCAGCAACTGGCGGAGCAGTTCCAGCGCTTCGCGGCGGAGTTTTCGCAGATACCGCCGGAGAAGACGCGCGTGAGCCGCATTCCGGTGGCCCTGCCCTTCGCGCTGCAGCTGTTTCCCGCGGCATCGTTCGACCTGCGGCAGGTGTTCGTCGTCCATGCGCAGGGCATCGCGCGCGGCGTACGCAACGATGCCGGCCTCACGCAGCGCGACAAAGCCTTCACGCTGACGGCGGAACTGCTGCTGATGCAGCACACCTGCCACTGGTTCTGCAAGTCGAAGACGGTAGCCTCGGCGCGCATGGTGGCCCGCCACCGCACGCCGCACCAGCAGCTGGTGGAATCGGTATCGCCGGAAACGCGGCGGGCCTACCTGGCGCTGGTGGAGGCCTGAGCGGCCGGTCGCGGGCCTGCGCCTGCCGCCGCGCTAGCCCAGCCTTGCGATTCGTGCGGCGGCGGTATCCACATGGGCTTGCAGCGCGTGCACACACGCAGTGAAGCGATCGCTGAAACCCGGAACGCCACGCAGCGCGGCCAGATACTGCCGGGCCATCAGGACGGCATCCCTCCATATCCTCGAAGGCACAGCGGGCAGGATGACAGGATCGGGCACCGCTGCCGGCACGCCCCCGCCGCGGCGCGGTGCGAACGCCATCGGGGTCATGTCGTACGCCGGCGCGAGCGCATATGGCCGCCCCTGCCCGGAAATGAATGAAAGGTTGCCGGTATGCATGTCGGTATTGCCGATCAGCGTGCCGAACGCCCAGAGCCGGCTGGCCATATCCACCGCTTCGGGGGACACGCACCGCTGCCGGACCAGCGCCTGAACGATCGACGGCCAGCCGCCTGTGCCCTGGCCCACGAACTCGGCGTCCAGCGCGGCCAGCGAGAAAAGGCCGATTCGCCCTGTCGGCCCCGCACGGTCGAATCGCTCCACCTCAAGGAACCGCTGTCCCGCATGGTCGATCACGGCAGTGCGGGACGCCGGAATCCCGGCGTCCGACAGCACATTCAGGGCGAGATGCTCGGCCAGCAGCAGGTCGCGCCAGCGCTCGCTCACAGGGCCGGGCTCGGCCTCGGTGAATTTCACCAGCACGTGCCGGGGGCCTGAGGTGGTCTCGGCAAAGGCGATGAATTTCGGCTGCTCCCCACCGGCGGAAGATCCGGGCACTTCGCCCCGCGCTGCCGCATCGGCAAGCGCTGCGTATGCAGCTGCCTTGTCTTGCAGGGGGATCGGCACGGGGGCCGGACCGTGCACGAACTGGTGGACTGCAGTGTCGCCAAGCAGCAGGTTGCCCACGGGATCACCTCCCTGGGAGATCAGGGCGCGCACGACATCCTTGTCCGACCAGTCCGAGAGCCGCTGCGGAAGCCCAAGGGCGCCGCCGTGGCGAAGCAGAAATGCCCGCCCCAGGTAGCCCTGGGGCCGCATATCGAAGAGCCACCACGGGAGACCGTCGCTGTGCCGCGCCACGCCATCGGCCTGCTGCATGACATAACCGTCCGGATGCACTGGCAACAGATCGCCCAGCCAGCGCGTGCGTCCTTCGGTATCCACGCGGTGGACGGGAATGGCGGCATGGCCGCGAGAGAGATCGCGCAGCACATACTGAATAGATCGGGCCCTGCCCAGCCGCAGCACCTCGTCGCCCAGCACTGCGATCGCCCGGGAGATGGTCGGCTGGCTCACGCGCAGGCGCTCGGACAGCGCACGCGCGGTTTGGGGCCCCTTCCGCAGCGCCAGGCGCAGCGCGTCAGAGTGCATTTGAATGGATTAATGAATAGATAAATGAATGGATATTCTATTCCGTCAGACCATTTTGCAATGCAGTTTCACGACGCCATTCCACCCAGGCACAGGTACTTGATGACCACGTAGTCATCGATGCCGTAGTGCGAGCCTTCGCGCCCCAGGCCCGACTGCTTCACGCCGCCGAACGGGCCGACCTCGTTCGAGATCAAGCCGGTGTTGATGCCCACGATGCCGTATTCGAGCGATTCGGCGACGCGCCAGACGCGCTGGATGTCGCGGCTGTAGAAGTAGCTCGCCAGGCCGAACTCGGTGTCGTTGGCCAGGCGGATGGCCTCTTCGTCGGATTCGAACCGGAAGAGCGGCGCGACCGGGCCGAACGTCTCTTCGCGCGAGAGCTGCATCTGCGGCGTGGCGCCGGTCAGCACGGTGGGCTCGAAGAAGGTGCCGCCCAGCGCATGCGGCTTGCCACCCGTGAGGATGCGCGCGCCCTTGGCCACGGCGTCCTGCAGGTGCTCCTGCACCTTCTTCACGGCGGCATCGTCGATGAGCGGGCCCTGCTCCACGCCTTCGTCCATGCCATTGCCGACCTTCAGGCGACGCACGGCCTCGGCCAGCTTGTTGGCAAAGGCGTCGTACACGCCGGCCTGCACGTAGATGCGGTTGGCGCACACGCAGGTCTGGCCGGCGTTGCGGAACTTGGAGGCGATGGCGCCCTGCACGGCCGCGTCCAGGTCGGCATCGTCGAACACGATGAAGGGCGCGTTGCCGCCCAGCTCCAGCGAGAGCTTCTTGATCGTGTCGGCGCTCTGTCGCATCAGGGCGCGGCCGGTTTCGGTGGAGCCGGTGAAGGTGAGCTTGCGCACCAGCGGGTTGGAGGTCATCTCGCCACCGATGTCGCCGGAGCTGCCGGTGAGCACGCTGAACACGCCGGGCGGCACGCCGGCTTCCTCGGCCAGCACCGCGAGGGCGAGTGCCGAGAGCGGCGTGGCGCTGGCGGGCTTGAGCACCATGGGGCAGCCGGCCGCGAGCGCCGGGCCGGCCTTGCGCGTGATCATCGCGGCAGGAAAGTTCCACGGCGTGATGGCTGCGCAGACGCCGATCGGCTCCTTGAGCACCACGATGCGCTTGTCGGCCGCGGGCGAGGCGAGGGTATCGCCGTGTACGCGCTTGCCCTCTTCCGCGAACCATTCGATGAAGGAGGCCGCATAGGTGACCTCGCCCCTGGCCTCGGCCAGCGGCTTGCCCTGCTCCGCGGTCATGATCGCGGCCAGGTCGTCGGTGTTCGCCAGCATGAGGTCGTTCCAGCGGCGCAGGATGGCGGCGCGCTCCTTGGCGGTCTTCCGGCGCCAGGGCCCCCAGGCTCGGTTCGCGGCCTCGATGGCGCGGCGGGCCTCGGCCGCGCCCATGCGCGGTACCCGGGCCACGGTGTCGCCCGTGGCGGGATTGGTGACGTCGATGGTGCCGCCGTCGTCGGCGTCCACCCACTGGCCGTCCAGATAGGCCTGCTCGCGCAGCAGGCCAGGGTTCTTGAGCTTCAGCATGCAAGGGTCTCCTGGAAAAGAACGGAGCCGCCGTCCGTCGCCGGAAGGCGGCCCACCTGAAGACCCTACCGCGCTCTGCCGCACGCGGCTGTAGGGCATCCGCCCGAACCGCCGGGCAGTGCCCTGCCCTTCAGCGCACCATGCAGGGCCGCTTGTTGTCGAAGCGCCAGCCCGGCACCAGATACTGCATGGCGACCGCATCGTCGCGTGCACCCAGGCCATGCTGCAGGTAGAGCCGGTGCGCGGCCTCCACCGCATCCATGTCCAGCTCCAGGCCCAGGCCGGGGCGCTGCGGCACCTGGATCTGCCCGTCTTCGATTGGGTACGGCGCACGCGTGAGATGCTGTCCGTCCTGCCAGATCCAGTGGGTGTCGATGGCTGTGACCTTGCCGGGCGCGGCGGCCGCCACGTGGGTGAACATGGCGAGCGACACGTCGAAATGGTTGTTGGAGTGCGAGCCCCAGGTCAGGCCGAAGGCCTCGCACACCTGGGCGACGCGCACCGATCCGGCCATGGTCCAGAAGTGCGGGTCGGCGAGCGGAATGTCCACCGACTGCAGCGACAGGCTGTGCGACATCTCGCGCCAGTCGGTGGCGACCATGTTGGTGGCCGTGGGCAGGCCGGTCGCGCGGCGGAACTCGGCCATCACTTCGCGGCCGGAATACACGCCCTCGGCGCCGCACGGGTCTTCGGCATAGGCCATGACGCCGTGCAGGTCGCGCGTGAGGCGCACGGCATCCTTCAGCAGCCAGCCGCCGTTGGGGTCGAGCGTGACACGTGCCTGCGGGAAGCGCTCATGCAGCGCACGGATCGCCTCCACCTCGTCCTCGCCGCGCAGCACGCCGCCCTTGAGCTTGAAGTCGGCGAAGCCGTAGCGCGCATGCGTGGCCTCGGCCAGGCGCACGATGGCCTCGGGCGTGAGCGCTTCTTCATTGCGCAGGCGGAACCAGTCGTCATGCGCACCGGATTCGTCGCGGTAGGCCAGGTCGGTCTTGCGGCGGTCGCCCACGTAGAACAGATAACCCAGCACCTGCACGGCCGCGCGCTGCTGGCCGTCGCCCAGCAGGGCGGCCACGGGCACGCCCAGGTGCTGGCCCAGCAGGTCGAGGAAGCACGACTCCACGGCGGTGAGCGCGTGGATCGTCACGCGCAGGTCGAAGGTCTGCAGGCCGCGGCCACCGCTGTCGCGGTCGGCGAAGCGCGCGCGCATCGCGTTCAGCACCGCGCGGTGGTTGCCCACGCCCTGGCCCACGATCAGCGCACGCGCGTCCTCCAGCGTCTGCCGGATCTTCTCGCCGCCCGGCACTTCGCCCACGCCGGTGCGGCCGGCGCTATCGCGCAGGATCAGCAGGTTGCGCGTGAAGAAGGGGCCGTGTGCGCCGCTCAGGTTCAGCAGCATGCTGTCGTGGCCGGCCACGGGCACGACGCGCAGGTCGGTGATGACGGGCGTGGCGCCCGGGGCCTGGAGGTTGTCGGAAGGTGTCATGGTGAATGAGAAAAGGAAAGTGGGTATGGCGGCCCGCTGGTGCGGTGTCCAACGCGCGCCCTGTAACCGTCCGATGGCCGCGGAGCAGGCCACGCCAGCGGCGCAGCCGCTCAGGGAGGTGCTGTTCACTAGTCCGAGGTGATCTTGCGCGTTTCGATGAGTTGCTTCCAGCGGGTCCATTCGCGGGCCTGGAAAGCCGTGAACTCGGCCGGCGTGCTCGCCACGATTTCCAGGCCCTGTTCTTCCATGCGCTTGCGCACGGCGGGGTCCTTCATCGACGCGATGGCGGCGGCGGCGAGCTTGTCTTTCACGGCGGTGGGCAGGCCCTTGGGCGCGGCCATGCCCTGCCAGGAATACACCTCGGCACCCGCCACCCCGGCCTCGGCCAGCGTGGGAACGTCGGGCAGCACGGGCGAACGCTTGCTGCCGGTGACGGCGATGGCATGCAGCTTGCCCGCGCGGATGTGCGGCAGCACGGCGTTCACGTTCTGGAACGAGAAATCCACCTGGTTGCCCAGCAGGTCGTTGATGGCCGGCGCACCACCCTTGTAGGGGATATGCAGGCCCTGCGTGCCGGTCTGCTGCCAGAACACCTCGGCGGCAAGGTGGTCGGAAGAGCCGTTGCCGGAACTCGCGAAGCTCACCTTGCCGGGCTGGGCCTTGAGCTGGGCGATCACCTCCGGCACCGTGCGGGCCTTCTGCGCCACGTTGGCCACGAGCACGTTCGGTGCCTGCACCGGCACGGTGATGTAGTCGAAATCTCTGGTGGCGTCGTAGGGCACGTTTTTCTGCAGGTGCGGCGTGACGACGAAAGCGCCCAGGGAGGACACCAGCAGGGTGTAGCCGTCGGGGGCCGAGCGCTTCACGAAGCCGGCGCCAATGGTGCCGGTCGCGCCGGGCCGGTTGTCCACCACGAAGTTCTGGCCCAGCTTGTCTCCCATGTACTGGGCCATGGCGCGCGCCACCATGTCGGTGGAGCCGCCCGCAGGGAAGGGCACGATGATGGTGACCGGCTTGTCGGGCCAGGCGCCCTGCGCCAGGGCGGGCGTCGCCGTGCAGAGCATGGCGGACAGCGAAAGGGCGGCGCAGAGGCACCGGCGGAATCGGGTGGCGGGCATGGCTTTTGTCTCCTTATATGTCTCAGTTGGTTCAAACTTCAGTCGTCAAGGCAGGCCGGCCGGCCTTGGCCATTGAACGGGTTGACTCACCGCCGCGCAGCCTGTGTCTCCTGCGAGCGCGAGCTCGAATGACAGCCCAGGGCGCACGGTGGTGGTCCCTTTGTTCTGCCGCATCCCGAATGGTTGACCGAACACATTTCGTATTCGTAAGGCTGGGAGTTGGAGAACCGCTATGAGTGAACTCGTCTACGTGGGCATCGATATCGCCAAGAACAGCTTCGAAGTGGCTGTCACGGGCGAACTGCAGACGCTCAATCTGGCCAACGACGAAGCCGGCCATGCCCAGCTGTGCCAATGGCTCGCACCGCTGGCGCCCAGGCTCATCCTGATGGAGGCCACCGGCGGCTATGAGCAAGACCTCGCGCTGGCCTTGGCGGGCGCGGGCTTGCGCGTGTCGGTGGTCAACCCTCGCCAGGCACGCGACTTCGCGCGCTGCGTGGGCAAGCTGGCCAAGACCGACCGCATCGACGCGCAAGCTCTGCGCAGCTTTGCCTCGATGCTCGATGCGCAAGGCCACCAGCCTCGTGCCCTGGCCGACGACGAGCGCCGCGAGCTCACGGCCCTGGTGGTGCGCCGCAGGCAACTGCTGACCATGCTGGTGTCCGAGCGCCAGCGCCTGGGCGTGGCCCACCGCAAGGCCAAGCCCAGCATCCTGGCGATCATGGATGCCATCGCGGCGCAATTGCACGATGTCGATGACGAGCTCAAGGCGCATGTCCAGACTCACCACGCCGACCTGGCCAAACTGCTGACCTCGGTCAAGGGCGTGGGGCCGACGACCGCCTGCACGCTGCTGGCGCAACTTCCCGAACTCGGCCAGCTCAATCGCAAGCAGATCACGGCCCTGGTCGGTCTGGCGCCCATGAACCGAGACTCGGGCACGCTCAGGGGCCAGCGCCACATCTTCGGTGGCCGCGCCGACGTGCGGCGCGTGCTCTACGTCGCAGCCTTGGTCGGCACGCGCTTCAACCCCGTCCTCAAGGTGTTCTACGCCAAGCTGCTGGCCGCGGGCAAAGCCAAGAAGGTCGCCCTCGTGGCATGCATGCACAAGCTGCTGGTCATCCTGAACGCGATCGCTCGCACCAGGTCGCCCTGGCGCGATGACTTTGCTGAGCGTCTTTGAGCTAGTCATTCAAGATGGTTGCTGTTTTGCGAATGTTAACGTTAACATTCGCCAAATGCAGAGGGTAAACCCTGCATCGTGGGTGGATGGATCCGCCATCCGGCGACCTCACGCTGGGCAGCACACCCTAGACTCGCCAGATGGCCCTCCCCCCCGATTCCCCTCCCCTCCCCCCCGGTCCGGCCGCCCGCCCAGGGCCGGCTCCGCGCGCCACCGTCACCCTGCGGGAAGTGGCCGACCGTGCCGGGGTGTCGATGATCACGGTCTCCCGCGTGCTGAAGACGCCGCGGCAGGTCAGCGAGGCCACCCGCGCCCGCGTGGAGGAAGCCGTGTCCGCCCTGGGCTACGTACCCAACCTGCTGGCGGGCGGCCTGCGCTCTGCACGCAGTCACCTTGTCATGGCCCTGGTACCCACCATCCGGGGCCAGCTGTTCGGGGAAATGATCCAGTCGCTCACCGATGCGCTGCATGCGCGCGGCTTCCAGGTCGTATTCGGCGAGGTGGGCTACGCGGCGTCGCGCGAGGACGAACTGCTGCGCGCCATCGTCGGGCGGCGGCCGGACGGCATCGTGCTCACGGGGGTGATGCATTCCCCCGAGGGACGGCGCCTGCTGCTCGCTTCGGGCATTCCCGTGGTGGAAACCTGGGACACCACGCCCACGCCCATCGACATGCTCGTGGGGCTGTCGCACGAGCGGCTGGGCGAGGCGGTGTGCCGCTACCTGCATGGCCGCGGGCGGCGCCGGCTGGCGCTCGTCAGCGGTGACGACGAACGCGCCGCGCGGCGCCAGCGGGGGTTTTCCGAGGCCGCCCGGCAACTGGGCCTGCAGGAGCCGGTCCTGAGGTGGGTGCCCGCCCCCACGTCGCATGCCCAGGGGCGCGATGCATTGGCTGCGCTGCGGGAGGAAGTCCCCGACATCGACGCCGTGTTCTGCAGCTCCGACATGCTGGCGCTGGGCGTGCTCACGGAGGCCCGCGAGCGCGGCATCGCGGTGCCGCGGGACCTGGCCGTCGTGGGTTTCGGCGACATCGAGTTCGCCGCCACCCTGGCGCCCAGCCTGACCACCGTGCGCATCGACGGCACGCGCATCGGCCGGATCGCCGCGTCCTTCATTGCCGACCGGGCGGAGGGTAGCGCCGTGCCGGAACCCCGCGTGGACATCGGGTTCTCGATCGTGGAGCGCGAGAGCGTTTGACGCGATGCACGCAGGCGCGGGCACGCAGGTCGTGTTGCGCTTCGCGGTACTGCAAGGCCCTGCGCTCTTCCATCCGGCAATTGCCGGCGTTCGCGCAGGATGGAACGATGACATCCATTCCTCCATCATTCCCTACCGGCCGCGCCGAACCCGCCCGGGCCGCGTCCCCCGTGCCTGGCGGCGACATCGGCACGGCTCCTGCTTCCTCGAGCCGCCGCTCGTCCCGCCGCGATGCAGCAGGACCGCTGGCAGAACTGCGCGGCATCCGGGGGCCGGGCCTGGGCCGTCCACCACCCCGCGCAGGGCTGCGCGCACCCCGGCAGGCGCCGACGGCAGCGCTCTGGTCCGCACTGCTGTTCGCGGCGCTGTGGACCCGGTCGGAAAGCCCGCGCCCGGCGCGGACACCGCCGCCCCTGTCCGCAGCGGAAGCCGCGGTCCTAGAGCGGCTCAGGCAATACCGCCCCGCGCGGCCGCAGAACTGCATTCTGTTCAGCGATCCCAACAAGGATCCGGACGACGCGGTGTCCTTCGTCATCGGGAAGCCCTTGCAGGACATGGGGCTGGCGAGGATCCACCATGTCGTGACCACCCTCGGCCCCGCCGAAGTCAGGAAGGAGCGCGCGCGGTTCGCCAAGGGGGTATTCGATGCCCTCGGCATGCCCGCGGTCGCCGTATCGGCAGGCGGCGATTACGACATCGGCCGCAGATCGGCAGACCATGGTGTCTTCCTGCGGCGCGGAGAGCCGTTGCGCGCTCCGCAAGAGCGCCTGGGGGCGCAAGCGGGACAGGACATCGGCGGCAGCCTGGCACGCCTGGAAGGCAGGGCCACGCTGGTGGCAATCGCCGGAATGACCGATGCCAATGCCCTGCTGCAACAGCACCCCGCGCTCGTCAGGGAGAAGGTGGAACGCATCGTCATCATGGGCGGCATCGAACACGCCCCGGACGCCGAAGGATGGGTGCAGCCCGACGAGCGCGCCTACAACAACCACACCGACCAGGCCGCCGCGCGCGCGTTCTACCGCACGGCCCAGGAATACGGCATTCCCCTGCGCATCGTCAGCAAGGAGGCCGCCTACCAAGCGGCAGTGCCGCCGGAGCTCTACGAAGCGCTGGGCAAGACCGGCCACCCGGTGGGCAGCTACCTGATGGACATCCAGCGTGACGCACTCAGGCATCTGTGGCGAGGCATCGTGGAAGGCCAGATTGCCCGGCTCGACAAGCGGTGGTTCTATGACACCTTCGTCGCGCGCCCCGGGCAAGGCGCGCAGGCCTTCGAGGCGTGGCGGACATCCGCCGAGGCTTCCTTCGACGCGGTGTGGGAGAGCATCAGCCGGCTGAACCTCTACGACCCGCTCACGCTGCTGGCCGCCACCGAGGGGCCCGCAGGCATGTTGTTCCGCCCGGCCACCGTGCCAACGCGGGGTACGGGGGTGGTGGAAGTCATCGGGGCCGGGCAGGTGGCCGCACCCACGGACGCCAGAAACCTGATGTCCGCCCTCGCCAAGACCGCCCTGGCTGGCTGACAGGGCCTGCTGCGGCGGGCGGAGCCAGGGATCAACGCATCGGGATCACGAACACCTTGCGCGGCGCCGTGCATCCCGGGCCTTCGTAGGGTTCGCTGTCGCGCTCCCAGCCCGGGCCCGGGGACACCTGCGCGCAGACGCGCTGGCCATCCACCTTGCTGCGCCAGTAGTACCAGGCGGCCGGGCCGGCGTGCGCGGCCATGCAGCACAGCGCTGCCAGTGCGGCGCAGGCGGCGCGGCGCCCTGGCGTCGTTATTGCCGTGGCCTTGTCGAGCATGCGGAACTCCTTTCGCCGCCGATGTCCGCGGCGATCCTGGCTGCATTGTGAGGCGCCCGCGTGAAGCTGGCGCAAAGCAGGGAATTCGGCGTGCGCGATCAGCTGCCGGGAAACGGCGCGGTCACGATCCATCCCTCGACCGGGTCCAGGCCTGCAGGCAGGCCGTAGAGCGGGTCGCCCCGGGCATGGCGCTGCGCCGCCCAGGCGGCCTGCACGAGGCACAGCACGGCATCCAGGCTGTCGCCGCTCGCGTCGCCGGCCAGAGCGTCCCGCTGCGCATGCGTGAGCGCCAGCCGCAGGCCGAGGCGGGTGGCGCCCGATTCCAGGCCCGCGATCAGGTCCTTGCGGGCGATGAAGCGCTCGGTGGTCTGCTTCGCCGCCTCGTCGCTCTTGTAACTGCGCCGTCCGAGGATCTCGCGCGCCAGCAGGCCGGGATAGGCCTCCAGCGCCACGCGCGCCGGATCGCCCGCCTGCAGCCCGGGCAGGTGGACACCGGCGTCGATCAGCAGCGGCAGCCCCGCGTGCAGCATGTAGGCCACGGGCGGGTTCACCCATTTCATCGAGGTGCTGGAGCCGGCCGGCCCGTCAGTGGCCCGGTGGGCGAACTTCGCGCCCACGGGACGCGCGGCGCAGAAAGCCGCGAACGTTTCGCGGATCTGCGGCCGGGTGAGGCTGCGGTAGTGGGCCATGCTGCCGGCCCAGTCCACGGGCCAGCCAAGAGCCTCCAGCAGCCCGCGCGGCAGGCCGAACGGCAGGTCGAAGCCGCCCACCCAGGCACCGGGAGCTGCCAGCCAGCGACCGAAGGACTCCAGCGTCTCGAACCGCTCCAGCCCCGACAGCGCCACCCGGCCACCGCGTTCGCGGCCGACCGCGAGCACGATGGGCTTGCGCCGGCTCGGGCTGCTGGAGAAGTCGCAGCCGAGCAGCAACGGCCCGGGGCCGGGAGCAGGAGGGAGTGCCGGTGCCGCCATGGTCCAGGGCTTGTGAAAGGCCCTACCCCAGCGCCAGCGCCACCACGCCGGCCGCGATGAGCACGGCGCCCGCCAGGCGGGCCGCGCGGTCGCCTTCTCCGAGCAGGTGGCCGCCGATGAGGGCCGCGAACAGCATCGACACCTCGCGGGCCGGCGCGACGTGCGACATGGGCGCCTCCTGCATCGCATAGAGCACCAGGACGTAGGCCACCGGGCTCACCACCGCCACGGCGACGGCGAAGCGCCACTGGGCGCGCCACAGCCGGCGCGCCGTGGGCACGTCGCGCAGCACGACCGGAGCCAGCAGTGCCACCCGCACGAAGTTGCCCATGTAGTCCACGAGGATGGGCGACATCAGCAGCATCTTGACCGCATAGCCGTCCACCACGGTGTAGCTCGCGATGAAGGCGCCCGTGAGCAGCCCGTAGGCGATGCCCTTGTGCACCCGGGCGCGCGCGGCGGGATCGTGCGATGCCCGCAGCAGCGCCGGTCCGCCGGCGATGAGGAACACCCCGCCCACCACGCCTGCGATGCCGGCCAGGCCCAGCGCGCTGATGTGCTCGCCCAGGAAGGCGATGGCCACGAAGGAGGACAGCAGCGGCCCCGATCCCCGCGCCACGGGGTACACCACGGTGAGGTCCGCCTTGCGGTAGCCACGCAGCAGGATCACGTAGTAGGCGACGTGCAGCAGTCCGCTCGCAGCCACGAAGCCCCATTCCACGGCGCCCCAGAGCGGCACGGCCTCCCGGCCCAGCCATATGCCGACCGGGGCCCACACGACCATCATCACCACCGAGGTGAAAAAGGCGAAGCGCGCATCACCCCCCGCCTTCTTGGCGACGATGTTCCAGCCTGCGTGGATGAGGCCGGCCAGCAGGATGAGTGCGAAGGCGGAAAAGGGCATGCGGAGCCCCGCAGCGGCAGGGCAATAGCGGAATGGCGGATCGGAAAGCGCCCGGCAACCGTGGGCTGCAGGCGGGCCGCGTCAGGCGCGGCCGATGACCGACGCCGTGGCCATGAGCTCTTCCAGCAGCGCCAGGGAGACCCGGCCGGACACCAGGTACGGATCCAGCTCCGGCTTCTCGGAATACTTCAGCAGGGTCGAATGGTTGATGCGGCCGAGGTTCACCTGGCCCATGGTCCAGCCGCCGAAGCGGCGCTCCTCGATCTCCTCGAAGTGCAGGAGCTCGACGTCCTTGTGGCGGGGGTCGCGCAGGATGTGGCCGTAGAGTTCGTTCACGGCGGAGCGGCCGCCCTCGATGGCCTGCAGGAACACGCCGCCGCCATAGCACAGCACCCCGGTGATGCCGCTGCCCGGGTTGTGCTGGCGCGACTGGGCCAGTATGTCTTCGATGGCCGCGCTGGAGGTGTCCACCGCGCGGCTCGCATAGAGCAGGCGTACGAGCATGTCAGGTCCTTCCGGGGATGAGCGAGAGGAATTCCCGGCGCAGCGCAGCGTCCTTCAGGAAGACGCCGCGCATCACCGAGTTCAGCATTTTGCTGTCCATCTCGCGCACGCCCCGCCAGGACATGCAGAAGTGGCTGGCCTCCATCACGATCGCGAGGCCGTCGGGCTGGGTCTTTTCCATGATGAGGTCGGCCAGCTGCACCACGGCCTCCTCCTGGATCTGCGGGCGCCCCATGACCCAGTCCACCAGGCGCGCGTACTTCGACAGGCCGATGACGTTCGTGTGCTCGTTGGGCAGCACGCCGATCCACAGCTTGCCGATCACGGGGCAGAAATGGTGGCTGCAGGCGCTGCGCACGGTGATCGGCCCGACGATCATGAGCTCGTTCAGGTGCTCGGCATTGGGGAATTCGGTGATCGCGGGCTGCTTGACGTAACGGCCCCGGAACACCTCGCCCAGGTACATCTTCGCCACGCGCCGGGCGGTGTCCTGGGTGTTGTGGTCGCCGGCCGTGTCGATGACCATGCTGTCGAGCACGCCCTGCATCTTGGCCTCGACCTCGTCGAGCAATTGCTCGAGTTCGCCGGGCTCCAGGAAGTCGGCGATGTTGTCATTGGCATGGAACCGCTTGCGGGCCGCGAGCAGGCGCTCACGGATCTTGGCCGAGACAGGCGCGCCTTCGGGCGGGGGCGCGCTGTCCGGATCGTCGGCGAGGTGTGTGAACATGCAAGCGATGGTACCAGCGATGCGCCACCTCGGCTCGACAAGGGTTTCACCGCCTCCGGCGGCGCGGGACGGCCACACCAAGCTACCAAATCAATAGCAAAAGAACGTTTGGGGAAGGCAGCCTCAGTAGCGGCTGCCGGTCACCCACAGGGCCAGGCGCATGAGCGCGAACGCCACCCGGTCGCGCAGCCGCTGGCCCCAGGGTCGCGCCCCGTAGGCCTGCGGGTCCAGCTGCCGGCCGGCGTGCTCCATGGCGTCCACCAGCCGCGCCCGCAGCGCCCGCGCGAATCCCGCGTCCTCCACCACCACGTTCGCCTCGCGCGCCAGCAGCATGGACAGCGGATCGAGGTTGGACGAACCGACGGTCGCCCAGGGGTGCTCGCCCTGCGCGTCGATCACCGCCACCTTGGCATGCAGGAAGCTCGGCGCGTACTCGTGGATCTCCACCCCGGCCGCCAGCAGCGCGCCATAGACCGGGCGTGCCGCGTGGTACTGCATGAAATATTCGTAGCGCCCCTGCAGCAGCAGCCGCACGCGCACGCCGCGGCGCGCGGCCAGCACGAGCGCGTGCCGCAGCTTGCGCCCCGGCAGGAAGTAGGCGTTGGCGATGATGACTTCGTGGCGCGCATTGCCGATCGCGCGGCGGTAGGCGCGCTCGATGCGGCTGCGGTTGCGCAGGTTGTCGCGCAGCAGCAGCCCGGCCCGCAGCCCGTGTGCCGCCGCGGCCCCGCCGGGCGCAGCTTCCCGGGCCAGGCGCTCCGCCTGGCGCGCCTGCGCGGCGGCGCGCAGATCGCACATCAGGTCGGCCAGCCGGCGCTGCCGCGCGTCGCGCGTGGCCTGCAGGCGCCACCAGACCTGTTCCATGGCTTCGCCGGCCTCCTCCACGAGGCGGCCCTCCACCCGCACGGCGAAATCGAAGCGCGGCGACTCCAGCGCGCCATGGTTGGGGTCGTGCAGGTCATCCAGCACATTGATGCCGCCGCAGTACAGCACGCAGCCGTCCACTACGCACAGCTTGCGGTGCAGCCGCCGCCAGCGCCTGGGCAGCAGCAGGCCCAGCGGGCCCAGCGGCGAGTACACCTGCATGCGCACGCCGGCCTCCTCGAAGCGCTCGGGCCACGGCGAGCACAGGCGGCCCGTGCCCACCCCGTCCACCACGAGATGCACGCGCACGCCCCGGCGGGCCGCGCGGATCAGCGCCTCCGCGATGTCGGCTCCGGAGCCGGTGCAGTCGAAGATGTAGGTCTCGAACTGGATGTCCGAGAGCGCCGCATCCATGTCGGCCACCAGCGCGGAGAACAGCTCCGCCGAGCCCTGCAGCAGCGCCACGCGGTGCCCGCCGGACAAGGCCGCCGGTGCCGCGCGGCGCCGGTGCAGGGTGAAGCGCGGCACGCCGCGCCGCGGCGCGGGGTTGGCCGCCGGCGCGGCGGAACGCGGGGCCGGCGGCGTCACAGCCGGAATTCCGCGATCAGCGGCAGGTGGTCGGACATGCGCCACCAGATGCGCCCGCGCGGCACGTGCAGGCCCATGGGCTCCATGCCGCGCACGTACACATGGTCCAGCTGCACCAGCGGCAGGCGCGCGGGATAGGTCAGCGCGCGCGGCTCCCCTTCGTATTCGCGCAGGCCGAAGGCCGCCAGCGCGTGCTTGACCTGCTGGCCCCAGTCGTTGAAATCGCCCGCCACGAGCAGCGGTGCGCCGTCCGGCACCTCCCGCGCGACGAAACGCTGCAGCTGCGCCACCTGCCGCACCCGGCTGCCCGGGATCAGGCCCAGGTGGACGACGATGGCGTGCACGCGGCGGCCCTGCACCTCGACCTCCACATGCAGCAGCCCCCGCTGCTCGAAACGGTGGTCCGACATGTCCTCGTGCTGGTGGCCGATCACGGGCCAGCGCGTGAGCAGCGCGTTGCCGTGCTCGCCGTGGCGCGTGAACGCATTGGTGCGGTATACCGCCTCGTAGCCCTCCGGGGCGAGGAATTCGGCCTGGGGAAGCTCGGGCCAGCGCGGGAAATGCTGCGCACCGCGCCGGTGCACCTTGCGCACCTCCTGCAGGCAGACGATGTCGGCGTCCAGCTGTTCGACCGCGTGGCCGAGGTTGTGGATCTCGAGCCTGCGGGCGGGTCCCAGGCCCTGCACGCCCTTGTGGATGTTGTAGGTGGCGATCCGGAGGATGCCGGCGCCGTCGGAGACGTCCCATGGTTCCATGGCGCGATTGTGGCGCAGCCGCCCGGGGTCCCGCACTTTCCCTCTCCCGTTCCCGGCCTCCAGGCCCTACACTGGCGTTTCGCCTCTCCCACTCCTCCCTCGCCGCGCCGCGGCCTTCCATGTCCAGCGCCAAAGCCGTCCACCTCGCCGAATCGCAGGCCCTGGTCATCGATGGCAATGCCACGTCGCGCAGCATCCTCGTGGCGCAGCTGCGGGAATACGGCATCGCGCGCGTGGTGCAGTGCAGCAGGGTGCAGGACGCGCGTGCGCGCCTGGAGCACAACATGTTCGACTACGTGCTGTGCGAGCAGTACTTCGCGGAGGCAGGGCAGTCGGGGCAGACGCTGCTCGACGACCTGCGCCGCGCACAGATGCTGCCTTTTTCCACGGTCTTCTTCATGGTGACGGCCGAGGCGTCTTACGCAGCGGTGGCCGAAGCGGCCGAATCCGCCCTCGACGGCTACCTGCTCAAGCCGTTCACGCCCAGTGCCCTCTTCGAACGGCTGTCGCTCGCGCGGCTGCGCAAGAACCATCTCAGGCCCATCTTCGACGCCATCGGCGAAGAAGACTTCGAAGGCGCGGCAAAGCTCTGCGTGCAGCGCTTCGAGACACGCCAGCCCTATTGGCTCTATGCGGCGCGCATCGGCAGCGAACTGCTGCTGCGGCTGGGCCGGCACGACGAGGCCCGCACGCTGTTCGAGGCCGTGATCGAGGCACGCGCCCTGCCCTGGGCCAAGCTGGGCGTGGCACGCTCGCAGATCGAGGCCGGCCAGGCGCCGCGCGCGGTCAACACCCTGCAGGGCATCATCAGCGACGACGCGTCGTTCGCCGACGCCTACGATGTCCTCGGACGCGCGCAGGTCGAGATGGGCCAGTTCGAGGAAGCGCTCGGCACCTACCGCACCGCGGCGCAGCTCACGCCCGATTCCATCGTGCGGCTGCAGAAGCTGGGCATGATGGCCTATTACCTCGGCGACCACGATACCGCCACCAGGATGCTCTCCCGCGCCGCGGTACTCGGCCTGGACTCCAAGCTCTTCGACTACCAGTCGGTGGTGCTGCTCGCGTTCAATTACTTCGACACGACCGACCGCAAGGGGCTGGAGCGCTGCATGGCGGATTTCGCGCGCATCCGCGAGCGCCATCCGGCCAGCCAGCGTCTGCTGCGCTTCGAGAACGTGGTCCGCGCCCTGCAGCTGATCCTGCAGCGGCAGTTCGCACAGGCCGTGGCCGGCGTGCGCGCGATGGCGGCGGAGGCCACGGCCCCGGATTTCGACTTCGAGGCCGCATGCAACCTGGTGGGGCTGCTGGCCGTGCTGACGCGCACCTCCATCGACCTGCCGGACGCGCCCGGATGGATCGAATCGCTGGGCATGCGCTACTCCAACACGCGCAGCCTGTGCGAGCTGCTGGCACGCGCGGGCAGCCTCTGCCCGGAGTATGCGGAAGCCTTGCGGGCCTGCCTGCCCCGGGTGAACCGGGCGGCCGAGGAAGCCATTGCCCGCAGCCTGGGCGGCGATCCCGCGGGTGCGGTGGACCAGCTCCTCGTGCATGCGGAATCCACGCTGAACACCAAGCTGCTGGACCTGGCGCAGCAGGTGCTCACGCGCTACTCCGCCCGGCTGGAAGCGGCCGTGGCCTCCGATCGCCAGGAGCGCATCGACGCACTGCGCGCACGCTGCGGCCATGCCCCGGCCCGGGCCATGCTCGGCCAGGGAACGGAGCGCAAGCCCGGCGAACTGGTGCTGCGCGGCGGCCGGGCCCCTGCCCCCGCAGCGGCCAGGGGCGGCACCTCCCCGCCAGCCCAGGAGGCCGGCGCGGACGAGGATGCCGCCGACATGCTGCGCCTGCGCCCGGTCTGAGCGCCCGGCCCAACGCTCACCCGGCGGGGCCCCGAGCGGCGCGCTCCGCGAACCGGGGCAGCCACAGGCAGGCCTCGGCATTCGATGGCGAGAAGCAGGCCAGCGCGGCCTGGCGCCAGGGCAGCCACTGCCAGGCATCGTGTTCCCGCGGGCTCAGCACGACCGGCGTGCCCGCGGGCACGCACAGCCCGAACAGCCGCTCGCGATTGCGCACCACGCCCGGTGCATAGCGGTGCAGCCACTGCGGCCAGATGTCGTACTCGTTTTCCAGGAACCAGTCCGTCAGCACATGCCCCGGCGCGCGCGCGTCGATGCCGGTCTCCTCGAACACCTCCCGGACCGCCGCAGCCTCGAAGGCTTCCTCCGGCCAGTCCTTGCTGCCCGTGACGGACTGCCAGTGCGGCTCGCCACCGCCCGCGCGGCGGATCATCAGCACCTCGAGCGAGGGCGTATGGATCACCACCAGCACCGACTCGGGAATCTTGTAGCCCGCAGCGCCGCTGGCCGGAGGTGCCTGCGGAGGCACGGGTTGCCGGTGCATCAGCCGCCTGCCACGACCGCCGCCAGGTCCAGCGGCGGCTCCGGCCCCAGCGCGCCGGCGGCGCACTGGCGCAGCCACGGGGCGCCGATGCGGCACAGCATGCGCTTGCCCGCAGAACCCCCATCGAGGGGCACCGAGAGCACCGCGTCGATCAGGGGCGCCTGCCCGGCGGCCGACGGCCACGCCACGGGCTGCAATTGCCGCGCATCCATGTCCAGCATGGGGCCGAGCCCATCCACCCGCAGCGCGAATTCACCCGTGCGCCCGTCGTCCAGGCCGATCCGCAGGACGATCAACTGGTGCGCACCGGGCGGCAGGCCCGTCCGCCCCGCCCGTCCGCGCTGGTCCGCCACGAGCGAGTGCATGTCCACCACGGGGCATACCCGCTCCCCGATCTGGGCCAACCCCAGGAACGGGGTCCGGGCGCGCCCGGCCTGCAGCACGGGGACATCCTGCGCGGCAGCAGCCACATGGGCCGAACCGATCCCGAACCAGTGCTCGCCGACCAGGAAGGTGGCCAGTTGCAGTTCGCTGCCAGCCTCCCGGCGCGGCGCGGATGCCACTGGCACCGGCACGCTCCTCCCACCGCCGCCAGCGGAATCATCGCTGGCGCACAGGCGGCGCAGCGCGATGCAGCGCAGGCCGTGCTGGTAGCCGTCCTGCGCGCGGAATTCGCGGTAGCCATGGCCCTGGGCGACACCCACGCCGTACACGCCGCCGCCGAGCGACACCATGCGCTCGCCGGGCGCCACCCGCAGCGCGTCCAGTGCCACGGTCACAGCCTCTTGCGCACCCGTAGCGCCGGTACGGCCGGCCCGCGCCAGGGTGCCAGCGGCATCGACGAAAGCCAGCAGGTCCTGCTCGCCCAGGCCGGCGGCGCAGTCGGCCAGGATGGAGTCGAGTTGCTGGGCGGCATCCCACACGACGGCCACGCCACCCAGCGCAGCGGCATCCTCCCCCGAACGCACCGCCGCCGCATAGACGAACGTGGGCGAGCCCGGATGGAAGCGGCTTTCCACGTAGTCGCTCACGGTGTAGGCCTGCTCAGAGGACAGCCGCAGGCAGCGTGCCACCCAGGGTTCGTCGAGGACCATTCCCACGTGGTGGGCGCGGTCCGGCCGCGACACCGCGACCACCCGGCCCGACCGGTCGAACAGCACGAGGCACGCATAGACCGTGTAGAGCGCATTGATTTCAGCCAGCACCGCGGCAGAGGCTTCGCAACGCACGGCCCCCTCCGCCAGCGTCTGCGCGAACCGGGGCGTGAGCGCCCACCAGCGGCAGTCGTTCGCGCGCTCGTACAGGTTGCGGTCCAGGATCTGCATGGCCAGGGACGCACGGCTCTGCGCATCCCGCAACTGCGACTGGGTCACCACGCCGTACAGGCCCTCGAGTGCCGCGGCGAAGGCCCGGGCGGTCTTGCGCGCGGTGGCGCCGATCTCCGAGAGCAGGGTGCGCGCAAAAACCACCTCCCGGGCCGCCGCCGCTTCGCCGCCGGATTCCCCGACGCCGAGCTGGTTCAGTTCGAGCAACCCGTTCCACACCGAACGCTCGAGGGCGGACTGGATGGCGGCCGACCGCAGCGGAATGCCGCGCAGTTCCTCCGACAGCAGGTCCGAGCGGCCAGCCAGGTGCGCGCGGCCATCCGAAACCTTCGCGCGCTCCTCGAAGGCACCGTCCAGCGGCAGCATGGCCACGCCGCGCCAGCCCGGACCGGCGTAGCCCTGGAAGCCCTGTGTCCGGCGGACCGCCAGCAGGTACCGGCGCCCCATGTGGCGCACCACCTGCCCGGCGTCGGGCGCACCGCTCCCCGCCTCGGGAATGCGCCAGTCCACCGGCAATTGCAGCGGATCGCCGGATGCCAGCACCCGGCCCTCGCCGTCCACCATGGCCAGCACCGCATCGATACCGGACGGCTCGCCCTCGCCGGTATCGCGAAGGGACGCGAAGATCGCGGGCATCTCATCCGCCAGGCGGAACTCCAGGCACAGCACACCCACGGTGCGCCCTTCGCGGACGACGCGGTGCGCATAGACGAGGGTGGGCATGCTCCGGCCGGTGAACCCGTGCACGGCGTGGTGCTCCACGTAGGCGGCATCGCTGCCCAGCACCTCGCGCAGGAACTGCTGGTCGCGCTCGTGCAGCGCAACGCCGGTCGCGGGCAGGTCCCCGTTCAGGCAGGCACAAGGGCGGCACTGCGCATCGAAGAGAAAGATGTTGCCGTACACGGTGTACTTGCCGGCGTACGCCTTCAGGCGGGACTCGATGGCCGCGCGCTCGGCCGGGCCATGGAGCCCCTCGTCGAGGTACCTGGACAGCGGACCGTCCAGCGCCAGGAAGCCGATGTCCGCGGTCCGTTCGAACAGGTTGCGCACCAGCACGTCGATGCAGATCTGCGCGCGGTTCGCCAGGTCGTCCAGGCGGTTGCGCAGCGCTTCCCCGGCCAGCCCGCGCATGAGCTCCCCGGAAAGCGCGGCGAAGTCATGGCGCGCGCGTGCCAGGTCGCTGCCCGAAGAAGCCTTGGTGGACAAAAGCGAGAGCGACGACAGCAGCGAGAGATGGTCCCACGCACTTTCGACGAGCCTGAGCTCCTGTTGCTGTTGCTGCGCGGCGGGCATGTAGCGCAGCCATTCTTCCGGGGATGCGATGGGCGAAGTGGACACGTTGCGGACTCCACCTTTCCTTTGAAAAATGCGGGATATGGAAAGGTTTTGTCACTTTAAGCAAATATCACACCTGCCGGGTTCTCGTGAACCCTGATCGCCCAGGGCGCGGCCCTGCCCGGAGCAGCGCCCCCTTCAGCCGCCTTCCGGGGCCTTGCGCACGGGCACCGCCGGCGGCAATTCCTTCGCCTGCAGCGCGCGCACCTGCGCCACGAGCTGGTTGTGCGCGTCGAGGAATGCCGCGGCGATCACCTTGCCCTCGTTGGTATTGCTCCAGCCGGCTCCGGCGCCCCCGCCCAGGCGGCCCAGCATCAGGCCGCCCACGCCCAGGTCGGTGGTGCGGGCGGCCCCCGTGGCGGCGGCCACCTGCTCCGTCGTCTCGTTGTCCGACAGCAGCAGGGCCGTCTGGGCCTCCTTGAACTTCACCTGTTCCGCGAGGCCGATGAGGCCGGCCATGTCGCGCAGCCCGGGGATCATGGCGAGGATGCCTCCCAGGCCCCGCCCGGCGTCCTGCTCGCTGAAGGTGACGCTCGGGGTCAGCGTGTACTGCGCCTCGTAGCCCCGGCCCTTGTGCACCGTGGTGTCCTTGCGCAGCACGCCCGCCTCGCGCAGGTCCTGCTCCTGCACCGTTCCGCGCAGGCCGGCGGAGCGGTCCACCACGCGGAAGCATCCGCTCTGCTGGGCCAGCAGCTTGACCAGCGGCACGGGCGACGCCGGCAGCTGGTAGGCCGAGCCCATCACGTAGCCGTTCGGGTTCTCGGCCAGCGCCAGCGTGGCGACCGGTGCGTCGCAGCGCACCAGCTCGTGCGCCGCGTTGCGCGCGCCCTGGGGGCCGGCCGAACCGCTCACCACCGAACCACCCTCGCCCAGTTCCGTCTTCTTCTCGCCGCAGGCCGCCAGGGCCAATACCGCCGCCAGGGCCGCGGCACCCTTCGCGAAATTCCGCATGACAGGTTCCTCGCAAAAAAAAATGGCAGAAGCCGCGAGGCCCCTGCCATGGATTGGAAACCGTTGCCGGCCTCCGGTCAGGCGGCCTTGGCGGCGTCCGGGTTGCGCAGGCGGATGTGCAGCTCGCGCAGCTGCTTCTCGTCCACCGGGCTCGGCGCCTGCGTGAGCAGGTCCTGCGCGCGCTGCGTCTTGGGGAAGGCGATCACGTCGCGGATCGACTCGGCACCGGTCATCAGCGTGATGAGGCGGTCCAGGCCGAAGGCGAGGCCGCCGTGCGGGGGCGCGCCGTACTGCAGCGCGTCGAGCAGGTAGCCGAACTTGGCGCGGGCGTCCTCGGGCGTGAGCTTGAGGGCCGCGAACACCTTGCTCTGCACCTCGGCGCGGTGGATCCGCACCGAGCCGCCACCCAGCTCCCAGCCGTTCAGCACCATGTCATAGGCCTTGGCGATGCAGCGGCCCGGGTCCGTGTCCATCAGGTCTTCATGGCCGTCCTTGGGCGCCGTGAAGGGGTGGTGCACGGCCACCCAGCGCGCGTCGTCCTCGTCGTACTCGAACATCGGGAAATCCACCACCCAGAGGGGTGCCCAGACGTTCTCGAACAGGCCGTTCTTCTTGCCGAATTCGCTGTGGCCGATCTTCAGGCGCAGCGCGCCGATCGCGTCGTTGACCACCTTCAGCTTGTCGGCGCCGAAGAACAGCAGGTCGCCGCTCTGCGCGCCGGTGCGCTTCAGGATCTCGGCGATGGCCGCGTCGTGGATGTTCTTCACGATCGGCGATTGCAGGCCGTCGCGGCCCTTGGCCAGGTCGTTGACCTTGATGTAGGCCAGGCCCTTGGCGCCGTAGATCTTCACGAACTCGGTGTAGGCATCGATCTCGCCGCGCGAGAGACCGCCCTCTTCGCGCGCGCCGCCGGGCACGCGCAGGGCCACCACCCGGCCGCCCTGCATGTTGGCCGCGCCCGAGAACACCTTGAAGTCCACGTCCTTCATGACATCGGTGAGTTCGGTGAACTCGAGCTTCACGCGCAGGTCGGGCTTGTCGGAGCCGAAGCGGAACGCCGCATCCTGGTACGTCATGATCGGGAACTCGCCCAGGTCCACGTCCAGCTGGGTCTTGAACACCTCGGTCACCATGCGCTGGAAGATCGCGCGGATCTCTTCCTCGCCCAGGAACGAGGTCTCGCAGTCGATCTGCGTGAACTCGGGCTGGCGGTCGGCCCGCAGGTCCTCGTCGCGGAAGCACTTGGTGATCTGGTAGTAGCGGTCATAGCCGGCCACCATCAGCATCTGCTTGTAGAGCTGCGGCGACTGCGGCAGCGCGAAGAACTGGCCGTCGTGCACGCGGCTGGGCACCAGGTAGTCGCGCGCGCCTTCGGGCGTGCTCTTGCCCAGCATGGGCGTCTCGATGTCGATGAAGCCTTCCTTGTCCAGGAAGTTGCGCACCTGGATCGCCGTCTTGTAGCGCAGCATCAGGTTGCGCTGCATGTAGGGGCGGCGCAGGTCGAGCACGCGGTGCGTGAGGCGCGTGGTCTCCGACAGGTTCTCGTCGTCCATCTGGAACGGAGGCGTCACCGAGGGGTTCAGCACGTTCAGCTCGTGACACAGCACCTCGATCTTGCCGCTCTTCAGGTTGTCGTTGGTCGTGCCCTCGGGGCGCGCGCGCACCAGGCCCTTGATCTGCACGCAGAACTCGTTGCGCACGCCTTCGGCCGTCTTGAACATGTCGGCACGGTCGGGGTCGCACACCACCTGCACGTTGCCTTCGCGGTCGCGCAGGTCGATGAAGATCACGCCGCCATGGTCGCGGCGGCGGTTCACCCAGCCCGCGAGGGTGACGGTTTGGCCCATCAGGGCTTCGGTGACGAGACCGCAATAGTGGGAACGCATGGCCATGGGTGCTTCTTCCTGCGCCCGCGAGGGGCGCCCAAACTGGAGGGAGGTATCGAGCGCGACCGTGCGGGACGCGCCGAAAGGTAAAGGGTTACTTGGAATCGGGGAGCGTGAGGTCCGGGGGAGCCACCACGCCCATCGACACGATGTACTTCAGCGCGGCATCCACGCTCATGTCGAGCTCGACGCAGTCGCTCTTGCGCAGGATCACGAAATAGCCGCCGGTCGGGTTGGGCGTCGTCGGCACATAGACGCTGACATAGCCGTCACGCAGGTAGGCGGCCACTTCGCCGCTGGGCGTGCCGGTGATGAACGCGACGGTCCAGACGCCCTCGCGCGGCCACTGCACGAGCACCGCCGTGCGGAAGGCGTTGCCGCTTTCGGAGAACAGCGTGTCCGAGACCTGCTTGACGCTCGAATAGATCGAGCGCACCACCGGGATGCGGCTCACGAGCCGGTCGCCCCACTCCACCAGCTTGCGGCCCGCGAAATTGCTGGCCAGCGCGCCGACCGCGAGCAGGATGGCCAGCGTGAGCAGCACGCCGAAGCCGGGGATGTGGAAGCCCAGCAGCCGGTCGGGCTGCCAGTTCTCGGGAAGGATCTGCAGCGTCTGGTCGAGCGTGCTGATGATCCAGTGCAGGACCCAGGCGGTGATCACGCCGGGCACGATCACCAGCAGGCCCGTGAACAGCCATTTGCGCAAAGCGGACATCGAGGGGCGTTCAGCTCTTGGAAGTGGGTGCGGCAGGCGCCGCGGGGGAAGCCGCCGGCGCTGGTGCAGGTGCCGCCGCAGGGGCGGAAGCGGGCGCCGCGGCGCCTTCCGCGGCCGGAGCCGGGGCGCTGGTGCCGCCGCCGCTGCCGCCGCGGAAATCGGTCACGTACCAGCCCGAGCCCTTGAGCTGGAAGCCGGCGGCCGTGACCTGCTTGGAGAACGTCTCGGCGCCACAGGCGGGGCAGACCGTGAGCGGGGCATCGGAGATCTTCTGCAGCACATCCTTGGCATGGCCACAGGAGCCGCATTTATAGGCATAGATAGGCATTTTTTACCGTGCTATTGAAGGCGCGAAGGAGGGTTTGCAAAACCTTCAATTATAGGCAGGCGCTCCGCCACCCCTGCCCGCCCTCTTTTCGCGGCCCGCGCGGCTCACTCCGCTCCCGCCACCCGGTGGTGGGATCCGTGGCGATTGCCCACCCACTGGGGTGCCAGCGAGCCGGCGAGCATGCCCGCGACGGCGGCCAGCAGGCCGGCCAGCTGCGCCGGGAACACCTCGCCCACGGGCAGCGCCATGAACGCCAGCCAGAAGCCCAGGCCCAGCACGATGGCACACAGCGCGCCCTGGGTCGTGGCACGCTTCCAGTACAGGCCGAACACCAGCGGCACGAAGGCGCCGACCAGCGGCACCTGGTAGGCGCCGGACACCAGCTCGTAGATGGACGTGCCCTGCATGCGGATCGAATACGCCAGCACCAGCAGGCTGAACACCAGGGTGCTGATGCGCATGGTGCGCAGGTGCTCGCGGTCGGTCACGGAGGGGCGGAACTGGCGCCAGATGTTCTCGGTGAACGTGACGCTGGGCGCCAGCAGCGTGGCCGAGGCGGTGGACTTGAGCGCCGACAGCAGCGCACCAAAGAAGAGCACCTGCATCACGAAAGGCATCTTTTCGAGCACCAGCGTGGGGAGCACCTTCTGCGGATCGTCCTGCAGCAGCGCCGCCGTCTCCGCCGGCATGATGATGAGCGCGCTGGCCACGAGGAACATGGGCACGAAGGCGAACAGGATGTAGCAGATGCCGCCGATCACGGGCCCGCGCGTGGCGGCCTTCAGGTTGTTGGCGGACATCACGCGCTGGAACACGTCCTGCTGCGGGATCGAACCGAACATCATGGTGATGCCGGCCGCGACGAAGAACACCACGTCGTGGAATTTCGGCTCCGGCAGGAAGCGGAACAGGTCGCGGCCCGCGGCGAAGTCGATCACCTTGCCGGCCCCTCCCGCCATCTCGCCCGCGAAGACGGCGATGATCGCCAGGCCCGCCACCAGGATGATCATCTGGATGAAATCGGTCACCGCCACCGACCACATGCCGCCGAAGAGCGTGTAGGCGAGGATGGACACCACGCCGATCGTCATGCCCGCGGGGATGCTGATGGCGCCGCCCGAGAGCAGGTTGAACACCAGCCCCAGCGCCGTCACCTGCGCCGCGACCCAGCCCAGGTAGCTCAGCATGATGATGAGCGAGCAGATGATCTCCACCGCCCGGCCGTAGCGCTCGCGGTAGTAGTCGCTGATCGTGAGCAGCGTCATGCGGTAGAGCTTCGCGGCGAAGAAGATGCCCACCAGGATCAGGCAGAAGCCGGCACCGAAGGGATCTTCCACCACGTTGCCCAGGCCGCCCTGGATGAACTTGGCGGGAATGCCCAGCACCGTCTCCGAACCGAACCAGGTCGCGAAGGTGGTGGTGATGATCATGTAGAGCGGCAGGTGGCGCCCGGCGATGGCGAAATCCGCCGTGTTCTTGACGCGCCTGGCCGCCACCAGCCCGATGGCGATGGTGACCAGCAGATAGACGATGACCAGGGTCAGCAGCACGGCATGCTCCTCGATGTCGCGAAGTGAGGGTTGTGGGTGGAGAGGATGCGCGGGCGGCGCTGCAGGGGCTTAGTGGAAGAACCGGATGCGGATCAGGAACTGCAGTGCCAGCAGCCCCAATACAAAACCCATGCCACCGTAGATGATGCCTTGCAGCAGCCGGTTGGTGCGGCGCTGCTCGGCGAGCAGTTCCTGCATCTCGCGCCGGTGGTCGTGCGGCTTGTGGCGCAGGTAGTCGTGCAGCAGGCGCGGCAGCTCGGGCAGCATCTTCGCGAAATGCGGCGACTCGGCCTTCACTTCGCGCCAGAGCCGCTGCGGCCCCATCTGGTCGAGCATCCACTTCTCGAGGAACGGCTTGGCCGTGCTCCAGAGGTCCAGCTCCGGGTCGAGCTGGCGGCCCAGGCCTTCGATGTTGAGCAGCGTTTTCTGCAGCAGCACGAGCTGCGGCTGGATCTCCACATGGAAGCGGCGCGAGGTCTGGAACAGCCGCATCAGCACCATGCCCAGGGAGATTTCCTTGAGCGGGCGGTCGAAATACGGCTCGCAGACGGCGCGGATGGCCGACTCCAGTTCGTTGATGCGCGTGTCGGCCGGCACCCAGCCGCTCTCCACGTGCAGCTCCGCCACGCGCTTGTAGTCGCGGCGGAAGAAGGCGGTGAAGTTCTGCGCCAGGTATTCCTTGTCGAACTCGGTGAGCGAGCCGACGATGCCGAAATCCAGCGAGATGTAGCGGCCGAACGAACCCGGCTCCAGGCTCACCTGGATGTTGCCCGGGTGCATGTCCGCGTGGAAGAAGCCGTCGCGGAAGACCTGCGTGAAGAAGATGGTGACGCCGTCGCGAGCCAGCTGGCGGATGTCCACCCCGGCCGCGCGCAGCCGCTCGATCTGGCTGATCGGCACGCCCTTCATGCGCTCCATCACCAGCACTTCCGGGTGGCAGAAGTCCCAGAGGATCTCCGGGATGCGCACCAGGCCCAGGCCCTCCATGTTGCGGCGCAGCTGCGCGGCATTGGCGGCCTCGCGGATCAGGTCCAGCTCGTCGTGCAGGTAGTTGTCGAACTCCGCCACCACCTGCCGGGGCTTCAGGCGCTTGCCATCGGCCGACAGGCTCTCCACCCAGCCGGCCATGGCGCGCATCAGCCCCAGGTCATTGTCGATCACGGGCAGCATGCCGGGCCGCAGCACCTTCACGGCCACCTCGCGCTCCACGCCATGGCGGTCGCGGACGACGGCGAAATGCACCTGCGCGATGGAGGCGCTCGCCACGGGCACGCGCTCGAACGAGACGAACACCTCGCCCACGGGGCGGCGGAAGGCGCGCTCGATGGTGGCCACGGCCACGTCCGGGTCGAAGGGCGGGACGCGGTCCTGCAGCAGCGCCAGTTCGTTGGCGATGTCCGGCGGCAGCAGGTCGCGCCGCGTGGACAGCACCTGCCCGAACTTCACGAAGATGGGCCCGAGCCGTTCCAGGGCCTCGCGCAGGCGCTGCCCGCGCGGCGCGTCCAGCTTGCGGCCGAAGGAGACGATGCGCGCCAGCAGGCGCAGCCAGGGCTTCTGGAAGCTCGTCAGTACCAGCTCATCCAGTCCATAGCGCAGCACCACCCAGACGATGGTGGCGCCGCGGAAAAGCCGGCTCATGGAACGCCGCGGTCGGAACCGGGGGCCGCCGCCTGGGCGGAGCCGTCCGCCGGAGGACGCCCTCCCATGCGCATGCCCACGAACTGCTTGAGCGCCTGCGCAGCACGCCGCGCGGCCGTGCAGATCGCATGCGCCGGCGTGTCGCCGAGCAGGCGCGAGAGGTCTTCCTCGAGATCCCAGCGCACATGGTCCACCAGCCACTGGATCTCGGCCGCCAGCTGCACGTCGCCCTCGATGCGGATGGCCGGCTTGTCGCCGCGCAGGGCCGCCTGCGCGAGCGACAGCGGCGAGGTATCGGTGATTTCCATGCGCAGGTCGGGCACGGCCGCCTCGCCGGCCAGGTCGAACAGGCCGGCCGGCGTCACGCGCAGCGACATGGAGTAGATGCGCCACTGCACGCGCGCCACGCTGCCGCTCTGGCGCACGAGCCGTTCCATGGCCTCGGGTTCCTGCATGAGCACGTGGTTGACGAGCAGCACCAGGCGGTGCTGCACCTCATGCACCAGCCATTGCGGGGGCTGGGGGCCGCTGGCCAGGCGCTCGAAGAGGCCTTCCAGGAACGAAAAAGGGGACTGTGGTGCTGCCATAGTCCCCGATTATTCCCCGAACTCGCCCGGACGCCAGAAAGCTTGCCCGTACACGGTCCGTGCCATTGGAGCCCGGCCCGCCGTGCGGCAGGCCGGCCCCGCCGGTTTCACTGCAGCGCCTGCACGCCTGCCACCAGCCAGCCGCTGGTGCCGCTCTTGGGCTTGGTCATGTTCCAGACCTCGCGGAACGGGCTCGGGCCTGCGGAGGGCTCCTCGCGGATCATGCCGGAGAACTCCACGCTGGCCATGTAGCCGTCGCCCAGGTCCTCGATGCCCAGCAGCTGCGCCTCCAGCATCACCACGTCGGTGTGGTTGGGCTGGCTGGCACCGCGCAGGGATTCGCGCTCGCCGAGCTGCGAGCGGATTTCATCGACCATGCTGTCGGTCATCATCGAGCGCAGCGTGGCGATGTCCGAGCGGTCCCAGGCGGCCTGCAGCGTCACGAAGTTGCGCTTGGCGGCATCCAGGAAGCCCTGCGTGTCGAAGTCGGCCGGAACACCCCAGTTCTGCGAACCGGAGAGCGCGGAGCCGATCACGACGCCGCTGCCGGCGGCGCGGGACGCGTCGAACGCCATGCCGCTGCGCTCGAAGGGGCGCGCGGAGGCATCGTTGCCCACGTTCTGCGGGCTGTACTGGCGCGGCACGGCCGCATCGGAGGGCGACGCGGAGCCGGCGCCCTGGAAGGCGAAGGGCGCGCCGCCGGCGGCAGCCGCGGAAGCCGGCCTGCGCGAGCGCATGACCATGCCGATCACAGCGAAGGCCGCGAGCGCGAGCAGCGCGATCAGCAGGAAATTGCCGAAGGCCGCGCCCAGCCCGAGGGAGTGCGCCAGCCATGCCAGGCCCAGGCCCGCGGCCAGGCCGCCCAGCATCGCGCCCCACGGCTTCTTGGGAGCGGCAGCGGGCGCCGCGTTCGGCGCCGCCGCAGGCTTGGCCGCGGCTGCGTTGGCGGGGCTGTTGCCCACGGCGTTCTGCGCGGGAGCCGCCGGCGTGGCCGGCGGGGTCGCGGCCTCGCGCTGCGTCACGTTGCTCGACTGCTTGCCGACCGACTTGCCGCCGCCCATGCGGCGCGCATCGGCGTCCAGGTGGACCACCGCGAGCATCGCCACCAAAGCCACAGACCAGAATTTCATCATGTCATCTCCACTCGGTTTAGTTATCCGAAACGCGTGCTTCGTCCCAGTTCAGCACTTGATTCCAACATGCAGGGCCACGATGCCGCCAGTCATGTTGTGATAGTCCACATGCCCAAAGCCATTTTTCTGCATGAGGGTTTTGAGCTCTTCCTGGCCCGGATGCATGCGGATGGACTCGGCCAGGTAGCGGTAGCTCGCGTCGTCGCCGGCCACCAGCCGGCCCAGCCGCGGCAGCACCTTGAAGGAGTACCAGTCGTAGGGCTTGCGCAGCGGCTTGGCCACCTGCGAGAACTCCAGCACCAGCAGCCGGCCGCGCGGCTTGAGCACGCGGCACATCTCGGCGATGGCCACGTCCTTGTGGGTCATGTTGCGCAGGCCGAAAGCCACGCTCACCACGTCGAAATGGTTGTCGGGAAAAGGCAGCCGCTCGGCGTCGCAGACCAGCGTGGGCAGCACGGTGCCTTCGTCGATGAGGCGGTCGCGCCCCACGCGCAGCATGGATTCGTTGATGTCGGTGTGCACCACCGTGCCGCTCGCGCCCACCTTCTTCGCGAAGGCACGCGCCAGGTCGCCCGTGCCGCCGGCGATGTCCAGCACGCGCTGGCCCTCGCGCAGGTTGGCGACCATCACGGTGTAGGCCTTCCACGCGCGGTGCAGGCCGCCCGACATCAGGTCGTTCATGACGTCGTACTTGGAAGCGACGGAATCGAAAACCCCGCGCACGCGGCGCGCCTTGTCGTTCTCGTCCACGGTCTGGAAACCGAAATGGGTGGTGCTCATGGTGGGGATGCTAAGAGCGCAGGGGCCGCGCAGACAGCGACAACCCCGCAAGGGGTTGGGACATGTGTCGCGCAGCAGGTACGCGGGGCTTGAAGAAAAAACCGGCGCCAGCGCTCGTGGAAAAGACCGCTGGCGCTATCAATGTTAGAGCATACGCTCAGTGTGTTCCGCAGCCGCCACCGGCGCCGGCACCGCCGCTGCGCGCTGCCGGCATGGGCGCATCGCGATCGAGGCCGGCATCCGCCAGGCGCTGCAGGTACTGCTGCCAGAGCGATTCCTGGTCCCGCCCGAGCCGGTACAGGTACGGCCAGGTAAAGAGCCCGCTCTGGTGTCCGTCGGAGAACACGGGCTTGATCGCGTAATGGCCCACGGGCTCGATGGCAGTGATCTGCACATCGCGCTTGCCCGTCTGCAGCACCTCCTGGCCCGGGCCGTGGCCCTGCACTTCCGCCGAGGGCGAATACACCCGCAGCAACTCGAAGGGGATGCGGAAGCTCGCGCCATCGTCGAAGGCGATTTCGAGCACGCGCGACGCACCGTGCACGGTGAGCGATTGCGGCGCGGCGGCCGCCGCTTGCTGGTCTGCCATGGAAGGTTCTCTCATTTTTCTGCCGCGTGGGATGCCGCGGTAGCAACTCTTGCATTCGTGGACGAGAATTGTCCCACCAGCCGCCCACCAGCCCACCATGCCAGGCAACGACGCCCCCGCCATTCCCGCGCTCCATCCCGCCCCGGAGGGGCGCCTGGCGCGCAAGGCCTTCTGGGTGATGACGCAGCGCGTGACAGTGATGGCCGCGGCGGTGGACGCGGCCTTCATCCCCCTCTTCCTGCTGCTCGGGTCGCCGCTGTTGACCTGGATCAATGTGGCGAGCATCGCCATGTACGCGGCAGCCTACGCGCTGCTGGGGCAGCGCCGCAACGTCGCCGCGCTGTCGCTGATCTGGCTGGAGGTGGTGGGCCATTCGGCCCTCGGCACCTGGCTGGTCGGCTGGAACAGCGGTTTCCACTACTACCTGCTGATGTTCATTCCCGCCATCGTGGTGGGCCGGGGCCGGCGCAGGATCACGCCGGTGATGCTGCTCGCGCTGTTCGTCTTCTACATCGGCATGTACGAGCTGTCGCGCCGCTACGGCGCGCAGGCACCGCTCGGCGACCTGGGGCTCTCGGTCACGCATGCGTTCAACGTGGCCGTGGTGTTCGCCATGGCGGCCTACACCGCGCGCTACTACTACGGCTCGGTCCTGCGCGCCGAGCGCCGGCTGGAAGACCAGGCCGCCACCGACCCGCTCACGGGGCTGTCCAACCGGCGGCGCCTGGCCAGCCTCGCGCAGGAACGCATCGCGCAGGCGCGGCAGGCCGGGCAGCCGACGGCCGTGGTGATCGCGGACATCGACCACTTCAAGCGCATCAACGACACCCACGGCCACGAGGCCGGAGACCGGGTCCTGGTGCACGTGGCGGAACTGCTGGCGCGCAGCAGCCGCGCCCGCGACCTGCTCGCGCGCTGGGGCGGCGAGGAATTCCTGGTGGTGATGCCCACATGCGCCCTGGCGGACGCGCAGGCCCTGGCCGAACGCATGCGCGCCGCCGTGGCCGACCGTCCGGCCCGCCATGGGGCGCTCGCCATCCCGGCGAGCCTTTCGCTGGGGGTGGCGCAATTGCGCAGTGGCGAATCGCTGGAGGCCGCCATCGCCCGCGCCGACGGGGCGCTGTATGCCAGCAAGCATGCGGGCCGCAACCGCGTGACGACGGCGGACTGACGGTCCTAGTCCAGTCCGGCCTGGGCCAGTCGCTCGCGCAGCAGTTGCGCGATGGCTTCGCTCCGGCCCTGCACGGCGGCCTCCTGCACCAGGTCGCGCTCACGCTGGGCCGGCGCCCAGACGGGCGCGGGAAAGTGGCTGTCCCACCCGAAGCGGGCGATCACGTGCCAGTGCAGGTGCGGCACCATGTTGCCCAGGGCCGCGAGATTGATCTTCGCGGGCTGCAGTTGCTCGCGCAGCACCTGTTCCACCACCGCCACGGCGGCCATGCAGCGCTCGCGCTCGGTGCCGGCCAGGTCCGAGAACTCCGCCACGTGCGTGTTCCAGATGACGCGATAGAACCCCGGAAATCCGCGGTCGGCCTCCTCGCCGGCATGCACCACGCGCATCAGCCTGCCACGCCAGACCAGCGTGCCGCCGTCGCCGCTGCACAGGGGACAGGTGGAGGCCATTACACCAGTACCCGCTCGATGCCGCCCGCGTTGGCGCGCTGCACGTACTCGGGCATCCAGTTCTCGCCCAGGATCTCGCGCGCCATCTCGACGACGATGTAGTCGGCCTCGAGCAGGCCGTTCTGCAAATCGTCCTGGTAGCGGTTCAGGCCCTGCAGGCAACTGGGGCAGCTGGTGAGGATCTTCACGTTCTCCTGCGGGGCGACGGCGCCGCTGGCGCGCAGCGTGGCCTCGCCCTTGCGGATCTCCTGCTCCTTGCGGAAGCGCACCTGGGTGGAGATGTCGGGCCGGGTCACGCCCAGCGTGCCGGACTCGCCGCAGCAGCGCTCGCTCTTGACCACCTGCTCGCCCACCAGCGCCTTCACGGTCTTCATCGCGTCCTGCTGCTTCATCGGGCTGTGGCAGGGCTCGTGGTAGAGGTACGCGCCCTTGCCCTGCAACTGGATGCCCTTTTCGAGCAGGTACTCGTGGATGTCGATGATGCGGCAGCCCGGGAAGATCTTGTCGAACTGGTAGCCCTGCAGCTGGTCGTAGCAGGTGCCGCAGCTCACCACCACCGTCTTGATGTCCAGGTAGTTCAGCGTGTTGGCCACGCGGTGGAACAGCACCCGGTTGTCGGTGATCATCTTCTCGGCCTTGTCGAACTGGCCGCTGCCGCGCTGCGGGTAGCCGCAGCACAGGTAACCCGGCGGCAGCACGGTCTGCACGCCCGCATGCCAGAGCATGGCCTGGGTCGCCAGGCCCACCTGGCTGAACAGGCGCTCGGAGCCGCAGCCGGGGAAGTAGAACACCGCCTCCGTCTCGGCCGTGGTGGCGGCCGGGTTGCGGATGATCGGCACATAGTCCTTGTCCTCGATGTCCAGCAGCGCGCGCGCCGTCTTCTTGGGCAGGCCGCCGGGCAGCTTCTTGTTGATGAAGTGGATCACCTGTTCCTTGACCGGCGCCGTGCCCACCGTGGCGGGCGGGTGGGCAGTCTGCTTGCGGCCGAACCCGCGCAGCAGATCGACGGCCATGCGCTGGGCCTTGAAGCCCACCTCCACCATGGCCGAGCGCATCAGCTTGATGGTGTCGGGATTGGTGGCGTTGAGCATGCCCATGGCCAGGGCGTTGCCCGGGCGGAAGGTCTTCTTGCCCATCTTGCGCAGCAGGTTGCGCATGTTCATGGTCACGTCGCCGAAGTCGATCTTGACCGGGCACGGCGTGTAGCACTTGTGGCAGACGGTGCAGTGGTCGGCCACGTCCTCGAACTCCTGCCAGTGCTTGATGGAGACGCCGCGGCGCGTCTGCTCCTCGTACAGGAAGGCCTCGACCAGGAGCGAGGTGGCCAGGATCTTGTTGCGCGGGCTGTAGAGCAGGCTGGCGCGCGGCACGTGGGTGGCGCACACGGGCTTGCACTTGCCGCAGCGCAGGCAGTCCTTGACCGAGTCGGCAATGGCGCCGATGTCGCTCTGCTGCATGATGAGCGACTCGTGCCCCATCAGCCCGAAACTGGGCGTGTAGGCATTGGTCAGGTCGGAGTACATCAGCGACTCGCGGGCCGAGACGGCTGCGGGCGCCTGTTCCGTCCGGGCAGCGGGCTCCTGGCTTCGCAGCAGCTTGCCCTTGTTGAAGCGGCCTTGCGGGTCCACGCGGCGCTTGTAGTCGGCGAAGGGGCGCAGCTCGTCGTCGGTCAGGAATTCGAGCTTCGTGATGCCGATGCCGTGCTCGCCCGAGATCACGCCGTCCAGGCTGCGCGCGAGCACCATGATGCGGGCCACGGCCTCGTGGGCCGTCTGCAGCATCTGGTAGTCGTCGCTGTTGACGGGGATGTTGGTGTGGACGTTGCCGTCGCCTGCATGCATGTGCAGCGCGACCCACACGCGGCCCTTGAGCACGCGCTGGTGGATGGCCTGCGCCTCGTCCATGATGGGTTGGAAGGACGCGCCGGGGAAGATCTTGGCGAGCGGCTCGCGCAGCTGCGTCTTCCAGCTCGCGCGCAGGGTGTGGTCCTGCAGCTGCGGGAAGAGCGTCTCCACATCGGCCAGCCAGCCACTCCAGAGCGCGCGGACCTCTCCGATCAGCGCCACGGCCTGGGCCACGCGGTCCTCCAGCAGCTCGGCCGAGGGAATCTCCTGCGCATCGTCCTGGCGGCCCAGCGGCAGGTTGCCGCGCTGGAAGAACGCCTCCAGCGCATCGCATAGCTGCAGCTTGTTGCGCAGCGACAGCTCGATGTTGATGCGCTCGATGCCGTCGGTGTATTCGGCCATGCGCGGCAGCGGGATCACCACGTCCTCGTTGATCTTGAAGGCGTTGGTGTGGCGGCTGATGGCGGCCGTGCGCTTGCGGTCCAGCCAGAACTTCTTGCGCGCCTCGGGGCTGATGGCGATGAAGCCCTCGCCCGCGCGCGAGTTGGCGATGCGCACGACCTCGCTGGTCACGCGCGCCACGGCGTCGGCGTCGTCGCCCGCGATATCGCCGAACAGCACCATCTTGGGCAGGCCGCCGCCGTGCTTGCGGCTCTTGGTGGCGTAGCCGACCGCCTTCAGGTAGCGGTCGTCCAGGTGCTCCAGTCCCGCCAGCAGCACGCCCGAGCGCTTCTGCTCGGCGAACATGAAGTCCTTGATCTCGACGATGCTCGGCACGGCGTCCTTGGCGTTGCCGAAGAACTCCAGGCACACGGTGCGCGTGTGCGCCGGCATGCGATGCACCACCC
The DNA here is from genome assembly GCF_000176855.2 of Paracidovorax avenae ATCC 19860. Lineage (NCBI taxonomy): Bacteria > Pseudomonadati > Pseudomonadota > Betaproteobacteria > Burkholderiales > Comamonadaceae > Paracidovorax > Paracidovorax avenae. The sequence goes on from NC_015138.1 coordinate 4,039,774, forward strand.
AGCGCGCGCTGGTGATGAGGCCGTCGCAGCCTTCCTTCTGGATGCCGGGCAGGCCGGAGAGGAACTTGTCCGTCACGTCCTTGCCCAGGCCTTCCTTGCGGAAGGTGCGGCCCGGGATGGCCAGACGTTCGGTGCGGATCGGCGTCTTTCCATCGGCCTCGAAGTACTGCAGCTCGAACGTGGCCGTCTCCACGTCGTGGATCTTGCCCATGTTGTGGTCGAGGCGCGTGACCTCCAGCCACTGCGCCTCGGGCGTCACCATGCGCCAGCTGACCAGGTTGTCCAGCGCCGTGCCCCAGAGCACGGCCTTCTTGCCGCCCGCGTTCATGGCGATGTTGCCGCCGATGCACGAAGCCTCCGCGCTGGTCGGATCGACCGCGAAGACGAAGCCCGCGCGCTCTGCCGCATCGGCCACGCGCTGGGTGACCACCCCGGCCTCGGTCCAGATGGTGCCCACCTCGCGGTCCATGCCCGGCAGGCGGCGCATCTCCACCTCGGTCATGGCCTCGAGCTTCTCGGTATTGATGACCACGCTGCGCCAGGTCAGCGGAATGGCCCCGCCGGTGTAGCCGGTGCCGCCCCCGCGCGGGATGATGGTCAGTTCCAGTTCGATGCAGGCCTTGACCAGCGCGGCCATCTCGGCCTCGGTGTCGGGCGTGAGCACCACGAACGGGTATTCGACGCGCCAGTCGGTGGCGTCGGTCACGTGCGACACGCGAGAGAGGCCGTCGAACTTGATGTTGTCCTTGGCCGTGTGGCGGCCCAGGCGCTTTTGCACCTGGCGCCGCAGCTGGGCGGCCTCCACGAAGGTGGCGTCGAACTGCGCGATGGCCCTGCGGGCGGCCTCCACCAGCTGGCCCACCAGGCGGTCGCGCTCGGCGTCCTCGCCGGGCGTGCGGCGCTTGCCGATCTCCGACAGCCGGTGCTGCAGCGCGTCCACCAGCATCTTGCGGCGGCCCGCGTTGTCCAGCAGGTCGTCCTGCAGGTAGGGATTGCGCTGCACGACCCAGATGTCGCCCAGCACCTCGTACAGCATGCGGGCGGAGCGCCCGGTGCGGCGCTCGCGGCGCAACTGGTCCAGCACGTCCCAGGAGTCGGAGCCCAGCAGCCGGATGACGATTTCCCGGTCGGAAAACGAGGTGTAGTTGTACGGAATCTCGCGCAGGCGAGTGGGCTCGGCGGCCTGTGTCAGGACTGCCAACTCAGTGGGTGCATTCATCGGGGGATCACCTGGGGAGCGCGGACGCTCCCAACCTTGGGAGGGGCCGCGATTTTAAGCCAGCGGCCTCCAGCGCGCCGGGCCCCGGCGCCACGCCCGTCTGCCCGGGCAGGCCGGCTTCAGAAGCTCTCCCACTCGTCTTCCCCGCCCGCGGCACGGGGAGCGGACCGGGACGCACCGGAAGCCGCCGGGGCAGCGGAAGCGCCGATCCGGGCTTTCGGGGCCACGGCCCGGGCCGGGGGCGCGGATTTCAGGGCAGGTGCCTGCGCCGGCCTGGCCCGCGCAGGCACGGGTGCCGCCACCATCGCCATGGGCGCCGCCGCTGTCGGCATGGGCGCCACCGGTGCACTGCGGGCCGCCGCCCCCGGGGCCGTGCGGAAGAACGCCACGGCCTGCACCAGCTGTTCCGCCTGGGTCTTGAGGCTGCCGGCGGCCGCCGCGGATTCCTCCACCAGCGCGGCATTCTGCTGCGTGGCCTGGTCCATCTGGGTCACCGCCGCGCCCACCTGGGCCACGCCTTCGCTTTGCTCGCTGCTCGCCGCACTGATCTCCGCCACGATGTCAGTCACGCGCCGGATCGAGGTGACGACCTCGGTCATCGTGGCGCCGGCCTTGTCCACCAGCGCCGTGCCCTGCTCCACCCGTTCGACGCTGTTGCCGATCAGGTTCTTGATTTCCTTGGCGGCCTCGGCGCTGCGCTGCGCCAGGCTGCGCACCTCGCCTGCCACCACCGCGAAACCCCGGCCCTGCTCGCCGGCACGCGCGGCCTCCACCGCTGCGTTGAGCGCCAGGATGTTCGTCTGGAAGGCGATGCCGTCGATGGTGCCGATGATGTCGCCGATGCGCCGCGAGGCCTCGTTGATGCCCTTCATGGTCTCGACCACTTCGCCGACCACCTCGCCGCCCTGGCTCGCGATACCCGACGCGCTGACCGCCAGCTGGCTGGCCTGGCGCGCGTTCTCGGCGTTCTGGCGCACGGTGGAGCCCAATTGCTCCATCGACGCCGCCGCCTGCTGGAGCGAAGCCGCCTGCTGCTCCGTCCGGGCGGACAGATCCCCGTTGCCCTGCGCGATCTGGGCGCTGGCCGTGGCCACGCTTTCCGCGTTGCGGCGGACCTCGCCGGTGATGCGCGCCAGCGTGTCGCGCATGCCCACGAGGGTGCTCAGCAGCCGGGACACCTCGTCGCGGCCGTCGGAGCGCAGTTCGACGGCCAGATTGCCCTCCGCCACCTGCTGGGCTGCATCGATGGCGCGGTTGAGGGGGTGCACGATGCTGCGCACGATGACCACGGCCAGCAGCGCGGCGATGGCCGCGGCGGCGGCCATCGTCACGACGAGCCAGTTGCGACCGCCAGTCAGTATCTGCATGGCCAGACTGGAGGCGTCCTTGGCCTGGTCCACGTTGTACTGGATGACCTTGTCGAGCTGCTCGCTGGTGGAGAAGTACAGGCCACGCGTGGTGTTCAGCATGTGGTTCAGCAGTTCCGCGTGCTGGCCCCGGTCCTGCGCGGACGCGCGGATGCGCGACGCGGCGGCGATGTAGGCCGCCAGGTCCTTCTTGAAGGCCGCGGCCAGGGCCGCCTCGCCAGGACTGCCAATCAACGTGGGTTCGACGTAGGTCCGGTTGAGTTCCTCGAACTTGGCGACCGTCTTGTCGAACGAGGCACGGTACTCACCCTGCTCCTTGTCAGGCGTCTCCAGCAGCAGGAGGGCTTCCACGCGGCGCATCAAGTCGAGATTGCGGCGGTACTCCGACAGGATCATCACCGACGGCAGGTTGTTGTCCACCACGGTGCTGGTCTGCTCCTGCAGCTGCGACATCTGCCGCAGGCTGAAGAGCCCCAGGAAGACCGAGAGAACGACCATGGCGGCGAAGGCAAGGCCCAGCCGCGGCGCGAGTTTGATGTGGGAGAAGTTCATGTTTTTGAAAATTGCCGGATGGGACTCAAAAGTCACCAAATGTATCAATTGATTCAAAAAACATGTTGTCGGCCATCTTCCCGTCCCGTATTCAGAATGGCCGGAAAGGCTGCGCCGCCCCGGCCCATGTTCAGAACAACACGCGGCTGCGGATCGTGCCCGGCACGCTCGCGAGCTTGTCCTGCGCCAGCTCGGACGACTGCGCGTCGATGTCGATCACCACGTAGCCCACCTTCTCGTTGGTCTGCAGGTACTGGGCGGCGATGTTGATCTGGTTGTCGGCGAACACCTGGTTGATGGCCGACAGCACCCCCGGCACGTTGCGGTGGATGTGCAGGATGCGGTGCTTGCCCGGGTGCGCCGGCAACGCCACCTCGGGGAAGTTCACCGACGAGGTCGAGGTGCCGTTGTCGCTGTACTTCACGAGCTTCTCGGCCACCTCCAGCCCGATGTTGGCCTGCGCCTCCATGGTGGATCCGCCGATGTGCGGGGTCAGGATGACGTTGTCCAGGCCGCGCAGGGGCGAGGTGAACTCGTCCTTGTTGCTGCGCGGCTCCACCGGGAACACGTCGATGGCCGCGCCGAGCAGCTTTTTCGCGCGGATCGCTTCGGCCAGCGCCTCGATGCGCACCACGGTGCCACGCGCCGCATTGATCAGGATCGCGCCCGGCTTCATGGCCGCGATCTCTTCCGGCCCGATCATCCACTGCGTGGAGGGCAGTTCGGGCACATGCAGGGTCACGATGTCGCTCTGCGCCAGAAGGGCCTGCAGCGAGGGTGCCTGGCGGGCGTTGCCCAGCGGCAGCTTGCTGACCACGTCGTGGAAGACGACATGCATGCCCAGCGCCTCGGCCAGCACGGACAGCTGCGTGCCGATGGAGCCGTAGCCGACGATGCCCAGCGTCTTGCCGCGGATCTCGTAGGCGTTCTCGGCGCTCTTGAGCCAGCCGCCGCGGTGCGCCACAGCGTTCTTCTCGGGCACGCCGCGCAGCAGCAGGATGGCCTCGGCCAGCACCAGCTCCGCCACGGAGCGGGTGTTGGAATACGGCGCATTGAAGACGGCGATGCCGCGCTCGCGCGCCGCGTCCAGGTCGATCTGGTTGGTGCCGATGCAGAAGGCCCCCACGGCCACGAGCTTGTGGGCATGCGCGAACACCTCGGCCGTGAGCTGGGTGCGCGACCGGATGCCCAGGAAATGCGCATCGGCAATCTTGCGGTGCAGTTCCTCGCCTTCCAGCGCCCCCGGCAATGCCTCGATCTGGGTATAGCCCGCGCCGCGCAGCACGTCGAGCGCGGAGGGGTGCACGCCCTCCAGCAGAAGGAACTTGATCTTGCTCTTGTCCAGCGATGTCTTGGTCATGGAACTACGGGGAAGGAGAAGTAAGGAAGGGAAGAAAGCAGGGCGGACGCCTTGCAGGCGGCCGACCATTGTGCAATGGGAAGAAACCCTGTACCCGCGGGGCTTTTCGATCCACCAAGCGGAATCCCGGTCACACAGGCGACGGACGAGCCCGGCACACCGTCACAAAACAGACACAATTCCGCCACACAGAGCCCTTCATCCAGGGAAGTTCCCGATCCGTGGAACTCCCTGTCCATGCGACAACGACATACCGATGACATGTAGCGCGCATACCATGCGCCGCTTTCACATCGCCATACTTTGAGGAGTTTCCATGCAGACCAAGCACCTGGCCCTGGCCGCCGCCATCGCCGCATCCGCCTGCATTCCGGCCCATGCCCAGACCGAGATCCAGTGGTGGCACTCGATGACGGCCGTGAACGGCGAATGGGTGAACGACCTGGCCCGCCAGTTCAACGAGAGCCAGAAGGACTACAAGATCGTGCCCACCTACAAGGGCACCTATGACGAATCCATGACGGCCTCGATCGCCGCCTTCCGCGCCGGCAACGCGCCGCACATCCTGCAGGTGTTCGAAGTGGGCACCGCCACCATGATGGCCAGCAAGGGGGCGATCGTGCCCGTGGGCAAGGTGATGCAGGACGCCGGCGCGCCGTTCGATCCCAAGGCCTACATTCCCGCCGTGGCCGGCTACTACACGGCCCCCAACGGCCAGATGCTGAGCTTCCCGTTCAACAGCTCCACCACCATCTTCTATTTCAACAAGGACGCCTTCAAGGCCGCCGGCCTGCCCACCGACAAGGCACCCGCCACCTGGCCGGAAGTGGTCAACGCGGCCGCCAAGCTCAAGGCCTCCGGCCACAAGTGCCCGTTCACCACGGCCTGGCAGAACTGGACGCAGGTGGAGAGCTTCTCGGCCTGGCACAACGTGGAATTCGCGAGCAAGGCCAACGGCCTGCAGGGCCTCGACGCGCGCCTGAAGGTCGATTCGCCCCTGCACGTGCGGCACATCGAGAACCTCGCCAACATGGCCAAGCAGGGCCTGTTCGTGTACAAGGGCCGCGGCAACGTGCCCGAGGCGAGCTTCGTCTCCGGCGAGTGCGCCATGATCAACACGTCGTCGGGCTTCTACGGCAACGTGGCCAAGAACGCCAAGTTCGCCTACGGCCTCGCCCCCCTGCCCTACTACCCCGACGTTCCCGGCGCGCCGCAGAACACCGTCATCGGCGGCGCCAGCCTGTGGGTGATGGCCGGCAAGAAGCCCGCCGAATACAAGGGCGTGGCCGAGTTCTTCAAGTTCATCTCCACGCCTGAAGTGCAGTCGGCCAGCCACAAGCGCACCGGCTACCTGCCCGTGACGACCGCCGCCTACGAGCTGACCGAGAAGTCGGGCTTCTACAAGGAGCACCCCGGCACCGACGTCGCCGTGACGCAGATGATCCGCAAGGTGACCGACAAGAGCCGCGGCATCCGCCTGGGCAACTACGTGCAGATCCGTGCCATCGAGGACGAGGAACTCGAGCAGGTCTGGTCCGGCAAGAAGACCGCCAAGGAAGCGCTCGACGCCATCGTGAAGCGCGGCAACGAACAGCTCGAGCGCTTCCAGAAGGCCAACAAGGGCTGATTCCCGCCGCCTCCGGAGGCGGCCCCCGGGGCCGGCCCGGCCGGCGTCCGCCCTCCCGTACCGGCCCTCCCCGCATGCGCGGGGAGGGTCTTTTCGTCATTCGACAGCCCGGCGGCGCACGCCGGGCACAAGGTAACCGCATCCGCCATGGAAAAACGCGTCCGATTCCAGTCCGCCTGGCTGCCCTGGCTGCTCATCGCGCCGCAGATGGCCATCATCGTGGTCTTCTTCTTCTGGCCCGCCAGCCAGGCGCTGGTGCAGTCGCTGCAGATGCAGGATGCCTTCGGCACGTCCACCGAATGGGTCGGGCTGGAGAACTTCCGGCGGCTGTTCGACGACCCCGGCTACATCGAGTCGTTCAAGACCACGGCGTTCTTCTCGGTGCTGGTGGCGGCCAGCGGCATCGTGCTGTCGCTGCTGCTGGCGGTGTTCGCCGACCGGGTGGTCAAGGGCGCCATGTTCTACAAGACCCTGCTGATCCTGCCCTACGCCGTGGCACCGGCCGTGGCCGCCGTGCTGTGGGTCTTCATGTTCTCGCCCTCGCTGGGCGTGGTGTCGTACGCGCTGGGCCATTTCGGCATCGACTGGAACCACCTGCTCAACTCCGGCCAGGCCATGGCGCTGATCGTGATGGCCTCGGTCTGGAAACAGATCTCCTACAACTTCCTCTTCTTCCTGGCGGGGCTGCAGTCCATCCCGAAGTCGCTGATCGAGGCCGCCGCCATCGACGGCGCCGGCCCGTGGCGCCGCTTCTGGAGCGTGCAGTTCCCGCTGCTCTCGCCCACCACGTTCTTCCTGCTGGTCATCAACGTGGTGTATGCGTTCTTCGACACCTTCGCCATCGTCGATGCCGCCACGCAGGGCGGCCCGGGCAAGGACACGGCCATCCTCGTCTACAAGGTCTATTACGACGGCTTCAAGGCCATGGACCTGGGCGGCTCCGCGGCGCAATCCGTGGTGCTGATGCTGATCGTGGTCGCGCTCACCGTCGTGCAGTTCCGCTACGTTGAAAAGAAAGTCCAGTACTGACATGGTCGAACGCAGCCTCACGCGCGGCATCCTCGCGCACTTCATCATGATCCTGGGCATCGTCATCGTGGCGTTCCCGCTCTACCTGGCCTTCGTGGCCTCCACCCACACGGCCCAGGAAATCGTGCAGGCGCCCATGCCCCTGCTGCCCGGCACGAACTTCTGGGACACCTACAAGGCGGCCCTCTTCGGGCGCGACCAGGGCGCCGGCTCCACCGCGCCGGTGGCCCGCATGATGTGGGTGAGCTTCGTGTCGGCCATCGTCATCACGGTGGGCAAGATCGCCATCTCGCTGCTGTCGGCCTTCGCCATCGTGTACTTCCGCTTCCCGTTCAAGGGCCTGTGCTTCTGGCTGATCTTCATCACGCTGATGCTGCCGGTGGAAGTGCGCATCGGCCCCACCTACCAGGTGGTGTCCGACTTGGGGCTGCTCAACAGCTACGCGGGCCTCACGGTGCCGCTGATCGCGTCGGCCACCGCCACCTTCCTCTTCCGGCAGTTCTTCCTCACGGTGCCGGACGAACTGGTCGAGGCCGCGCGCATCGACGGCGCCGGGCCCATGCGCTTCTTCAAGGACGTGCTGGTGCCGCTGTCGCGCACCTCCATCGCCGCGCTCTTCGTGATCCAGTTCATCTACGGCTGGAACCAGTACCTCTGGCCGCTGCTGGCGACCACGAGCGAGGACATGTACCCCGTGGTGATCGGCATCAAGCGCATGATCGCGGGCGGCGACGGGCAGAACGAATGGAACATCGTCATGGCCACCGCCATCCTGGCCATGCTGCCGCCCGCCGCGGTGGTGATCCTCATGCAGAAATGGTTCGTGAAAGGGCTGGTGGACACCGAGAAGTAGTCCTCCACCCCCCTGAAAACGCCCATTCCACCCACGCATCCCGCTACGAACCCCATCGCAACATGGCATCTCTTTCCCTGCGCAACGTCGTCAAGCGCTACGGCCACGGCCCGAAGGCCAACCAGGTGATCCACGGCGTGAACGCCGAAATCGCCGACGGCGAATTCATCGTCATCGTCGGCCCCTCGGGCTGCGGCAAGTCCACCCTGCTGCGCATGGTGGCGGGCCTGGAGGAAATCTCCGGCGGCGAGATCGCCATCGGCAACCGCGTGGTCAACGATCTGGAGCCGGCCCAGCGCGACATCGCCATGGTGTTCCAGAACTACGCGCTCTATCCGCACATGACGAACTTCGAGAACATGGCCTACGGCCTGAAGATCGCCAAGGTGCCGAAGGACGAAATCAAGGCGCGCGTGGACAAGGCCGCGAAGATCCTCGAGCTCGGCCACCTGCTCGAGCGCAAGCCGCGCGAGCTCTCCGGCGGCCAGCGCCAGCGCGTCGCCATGGGCCGCGCCATCGTGCGCCAGCCCCAGGTGTTCCTGTTCGACGAGCCGCTCTCCAACCTCGACGCCAAGCTGCGCGCGCAGACCCGCCTGGAGATCCAGAAGCTGCACCGCGAACTGGGCATCACCAGCCTCTTCGTCACGCACGATCAGGTCGAGGCCATGACGCTGGCCCAGCGCATGATCGTGATGAACGGCGGCGTGATGGAACAGTTCGGCACGCCCGAAGAGGTCTATCACACGCCCGCATCGACCTTCGTCGCGAGCTTCATCGGCTCGCCGCCCATGAACCTGCTGAAGAACGCCCCGGGCGGGCGGCAGGGCGCGATCCTCGGCATCCGGCCGGAGCACATCGACATCTCCAGCGTGGGCTGGGAGCTGCGCGTGGAGACGGTCGAGCTGCTGGGCGCCGAGCGCCTCGTCTATGGCCGCCTGCAGTCGGGTGGCGGGGACGAGCCGGTCATCGTGCGCATCGAGGAAGGCTCCCACCATCCCCAGCCCGGCGACACCATCCACGTGGAGCCCCGCATGGACCGGCTGCACTGGTTCGACGCCGCCTCCGGCAAGCGGCTCTGAGCTGCGCCGGCACCGCCCGCATGGAACACGCAGCCCCGCTGCACGCCACCATCCCGGTGCTGGCGTCCCTCGACCTCGACGAGAGCGCCGCCTTCTATTCCGGGCGCCTGGGCTTCACGGTCGCATCGCGCACCGATGACTACCTCATCGCCACGCGCGACGGCTGTGAACTGCACTTCTGGCTCTGCGGCGAGCGCCACATCGCCGAGAACACCTCCTGCTACGCGCGTGGCGACGTGCGCGCGCTGCATGCCGAATTCACGCAACGGGGGCTGGTGCTGCCGCCGCCCGTGGAGCGTCCCTGGGGCATGCGCGAGCTCTACGTGCACGATCCCCACGGCAACCTGCTCAAGTTCGGCGAACAGATCCTGACTCCCTGAGCGCCATGGGCCGCGGCCAGCGGTTCTATAGTCCATCGCCATGACTGCCACCCCATCCACCACGCCCCCCGCCGACTGGCCCTATCCCCGATGGATCGCCCACCGCGGCGCGGGCCGGCTGGCCCCCGAGAACACCCTGGCGGCCTTCCGGCTCGGCGCGCACCACGGCTACCGCATGTTCGAATGCGACGCCAAGCTCAGCAGCGACGGCGTCGTCTTCCTGCTGCACGATGCCACCCTGGAGCGCACCACCAACGGCCGGGGCACCGCTGGCGACCGCCCCTGGGGCGAACTCTCGCAGCTCGACGCGGGCAGTTGGCATTCCCGCGGCAGCGCGGGCGAACCCCTGCCGACCCTGGAGCACCTCGCGCGCTACTGCCTGGCCAACGGCTACCTGCTGAACATCGAGATCAAGCCCACGCCAGGCACCGAAGAGGAAACCGGCCGGGCCGTGGCATCGCTGGCGGCGCGCCTCTGGCACCAGGCCGAAGTGCCGCCGTTGCTCACCTCGTTCAAGGTCGCGGCCCTCGCGGGTGCGCGGGACGCGGCCCCGCTGCTGCCGCGCGGCCTGCTGCTCGACAGCTTGCCGGATGGCTGGCTCGACACAGCCCGCCAGCTGGGCTGCGCGGCCGTGGTCTGCCACCACGCGCTCTGGACGGCGGAACACGTCGCCGCCGTGAAGGACTGCGGCCTGCGCACCCTCAGCTACACGGTGAACGACGAGTGGGCCGCGCAGCGCCTGCTGGACCTCGGCACCGACGGCATCATCACCGACCGCGTGGATCTGTTCAGTCCCGCGATGGGTTGAAGCCGCCCGGGCTGCGTGCTGGCATATCGAAATCGCGATCGCATCCCGCCAAAAAACACACCCCTGTTTACCCGGATGCAGAGGGCATCCGCGCCCATACCGCCCACCCTGGAGGACACAATCGCTCCCGCTGGGCGAAATGACACATCAATTTACAAGATGGTCCAAGGGGCGAGGTTATGCGGAATTTCAAGATTTCCACGCGGCTGCTGTGGCTGCTGGGCGGGTTGTCGGCGCTGCTGGTGGCGGTGGGGGCGGTCGGGCTGCTTGGCATCGCCAGGTCCAATCACGCGCTCGAGTCGATGTACAGGGAACGGCTGACGGCGCAGATCGCGATCGCCGACCTGCGCTACCTGACGGCGCGCAACCGGCAGCTCGTGTCGGGCGCCCTGCTCTCGCCCTCTCCCGAAAAAGTCGAGCAGGCGCTTCGGGAAGCCCGGGAGAACGTGGTCCTGTCCGATCAACTCTGGAGCCGGATCCAGGCATTGCCACTGGAGCCGGAACTGCGCGAGGCGGTGCAGCGGACGGGCGAGCAGCGCCGGAAGATCATGCAGGAAGGCCTGGGCCCCGCGCTCTCCGCCCTGAAGGACGCCGACATCGCAGCCGTCCGCGTGCTGGCGGTGCGCAAGTTCGATGCGCTTTACGACCCGCTGGACAAGAGCATCGCCTCGGCCGTCGATCTCAGCCGGCAGTTCGCCGAACAGGACTATGCGCTCGCCGTGGCCCGCTTCGGCACCCTGCGCGCCGTTCTCGGGGCGGCGATCGCAGCCGGAGTGCTGCTGGCGGCGCTCTTCGGCCTGGCGCTGGTCCGCGGCATCGCCCGCTCCCTGCGGCGCGCTGCCCTGGTGGCCGATGCGGTGGCACGGGGCGACCTCACGCAGCCCATCGACGTGCGCGGACTGGACGAAGTGGCCACCGTGATGCAGTCGCTGGCCAGCATGCAGGCCAGCCTGTGCGTGGTGGTTGACAGCGTGAGGCAGACCTCGGATCGCGTGCTGACGGCCAGCGCCGAGATTGCACAGGGCAACCAGGACCTGAGCGACCGCACGGAGCAGCAGGCCGCCGCGCTGCAGCAGACGGCGGCCGCTACCGGCCAGCTCAGCGGCACGGTCAGCCAGAACGCCGACCATGCGGTGCAGGCCCACCGGCTGGCGCAGGCCGCAAGCGAGGTGGCGGTGCGCGGCGGCGCCGTGATGGCCGATGTGGTACAGACCATGCAGGGCATACAGCACAGCTCGCAGAAGATCGCCGACATCATCGGCGTGATCGACTCCATCGCTTTCCAGACCAATATCCTGGCGCTGAACGCTGCCGTGGAAGCAGCCCGCGCAGGCGACCAGGGCCGCGGCTTTGCGGTGGTGGCCAGCGAGGTGCGCAGCCTGGCAGGCCGCAGCGCCGAGGCGGCCCGCGAGATCAAGGGGTTGATCGGCGACAGCGTGGGCCGCGTGCATAGCGGCACTGCGCTGGTGGATGCCGCCGGCACCACCATGGGCGAGATCGTGGGCGCCATCCGCAGCGTCACCGGCATCGTCGGCGACATCACCGCTGCCAGCGGCGAACAAAGCACCGGCGTGGCGCAGATCAGCAGCGCCGTGGGGAGCATAGACCAGACCACCCAGCAGAACGCTGCGCTGGTGGAAGAAATGGCCGCTGCCGCCAGCCATATGCGCCACCAGGCGCAGAGCCTGGTGGATGCGGTGGCCGTCTTCCGCCTGCCGCGCGACCCCGGGCCGATGGACAGCCAGCCACCCCGCACTCCGATGCGAGCGCTGGCACAGGGGTAGCCGCTGCGGGAAGGGACCTGCGGTACCCGGCGACACGGTGATACCCTCGCGGGTCCAGCCATGGACGCGACCATTCACTCCCTTTCCCTGATGCGTTTACTGCGGCGCCTTCCGCACTCCGTGCGGGCGCTGGTCCTCCTGGCGGCCTGCCTGCTGGCCGGGCCGCCCGGCACGGCACAGGCCGCCCCGCAGGCGCCCGCCTCCGCCCCGGCATCCGCCGGCAGCGCTGCGGCATCCCGGGCCGCCGCAGCCGCTGCGGCAGCCGCCGCGGCGGACATCGTCGATCCCGACACGCCCCTGCCCTCCGTGGACGAGCTGCGCAAGCGCCTGGAAGCCATCCCCCGCAAGCTCGGCGACCAGGACGACGGCCGCAAGCTCGTGAACGACGCCTACGCCGTCGGTGCCACGGCCGAGCAGGTGGTGGCCCGCCGCACGGCCGACCTGGCAGACCTGGACAGCCGCCTCGCCGGACTCGGCCCCGCCCCCGAGAAAGGCGCGCCCGCCGATTCGCCCGACGTCGTCCAGCAGCGCAGCGCCCTCGCCAAGCAGCGCGCCACCGTCGATGCGGACCTCAAGCTCGCGCGCCTGATCGCCGTCGATGCGGAACAACTCGGCGCCGACCTCCTGCGCCAGCGGCGCCAGCAGTTCCAGGCCGAACTCACCGCGCGTGCCGACTCACCCCTGGGCGCCGCCTTCTGGCGCAACCTGCGCACCGCATGGCCCACCGACACCGAGCGCCTGTCCGTGCTGGCCATCGAGGCCAAACAGGCCGCGCAGCGCGCGCTCGAACCCGAGCGGCGCCGGACCTTCCTCGTCAGCCTGCTGGGGGCGCTGCTGCTCCTGGTGGCCGGCAACTGGGCCGGTGAACGCCTGCTCGTGCGCCTCGCGCCGGCCAAGCTGCCCGCGGGCCGGCTGCGGCGCTCCCTGCTGGCCTCGGCCTCCGTGCTGGCGAACGTGATCTTCACCGGCACCGCCGCGCAGTGGCTGCTGAGCGGGCTCGACGCGGGCGACAACCTCGGCGAGCGACTCGACGGGCTCGGGCACTCCGCCGTGGGCATGGCGGTCTTCGCGGCCTTCGCCATCGGCCTGGGGCACGCGCTGCTCTCGCGCAAGCGCAGTTCCTGGCGCCTGCCCGCGTTGCCGGATGACCTCGCCCGCCGGCTGAGCCCCTACCCCTGGTGGATCGCGATCATCGCGGCGCTCGGCGGCATGGTGACGGAGATCAACGCCGCCGTGGGCGCCAGCCTTGCCGCGGAAGTCACCGCCCAGGCCTGCTTCGCGCTGCTGGTGGCCGCCGTCGTCGCCGCATCGGTGCGGCAGCTCAACGCGCCGCTGCCCGCATCGGCGCAGGAGCCGGCCAGCGGCGAGGATGCCGCTCCGGCCCCGGCCGCCACGCCGCCACGCCCGCTCTGGGTCGGCCTGCTGGTCGCCTGCGCGGGCATCGCCTCCCTGGCCGTGGTGCTGCTGGTCGCCTTCGGCTACATCGCGCTGGCCGGGGCCCTGGCGCGGCAGATGGTCTGGAGCGGCGTCGCCTTCGCTACCGCCTACCTGCTCTACCAACTGGTGGACGACCTCTGCGATGCCCTGCTCTCCTCGCGCAGCGGCTTCGGGCGGCGCCTGCACACGGGCATGGGCATCGACCCGGGCCTGCTCGACCAGGCGGCGGTCGTGCTCTCGGGCGCCCTGCGCGTCGTGCTGTTCTTCTATCTCATCATCGCCCTGCTGGCCCCCTTCGGCACCGGCCCGGACGAGCTGTTCCGCCGCGGCAGCGCGATGGACCAGGGCCTCAACCTCGGCAACTTCGCGCTGGCACCGCAGGCCCTGCTGACGGCGCTGGGCGTCGTCATCGCGGGCTTCATCGGCATCCGCGTGATCAAGCGCTGGCTCAGCGACCGGTACTTCCCCAGCACCACGCTGGAGCCGGGCATGCGCAGCTCCATCACCACCCTGCTGGGCTACTTCGGCGGCGTGATGGTGATCGCGGCCGCGCTGGCGGCGCTGGGCATCAGCGTGGAGCGCATCGCCTGGGTCGCGAGCGCGCTGTCGGTGGGTATCGGCTTCGGGCTGCAGGCCATCGTGCAGAACTTCATCTCGGGCCTGATCCTGCTGGCAGAGCGGCCCGTGAAGGTGGGCGACTGGGTCAAGCTCGGCGACACCGAAGGCGACATTCGCCGCATCAACGTGCGCGCCACCGAGATCCAGCTGGGCGACCACTCCACCGTCATCGTGCCCAACTCGGAATTCATCACCAAGACTGTGCGCAACATGACCTGGGGCGGCTCGCAGGGCCGCGTGCTGCTGCGCCTGCCGGCCCCGCTGGACACCGACGCCCAGCGCATGCGCGCCCTGATCCTGGATGCCTTCAAGGCGCACGAGAGCATCCTGGAGAGCCCCGGGCCCAGCGTCACGCTGGAAGACATCGTGAGCGGCACCCTCACCTTCCTGGCCATCGGCTACGTGAGCAACCCGCGCAACGCCGGTGGCGTGAAGAGCGACCTGCTGTTCTCCATCCTCGAATCGCTGCGCGCCGCGGGCCTGGCGCTCTCGCCCCCGGCCACCACCGCCGTGGCGCCGCTGTCCGCCGCCGCCCTCCAGCCCAGGGATCCGGCCGGCACGCCCACGCCGGGTACGGCATAGGCCACCGCAGCAGGCCCGCTGGCTGCTTCAGCCCAGTCCGGCGCAGCTCAGTCCAGCCTGGCGCCGGACTGCTGCACCGCCACGGCCCAGCGCGGCATTTCCGCCGCCAGGAAACTGGCGAACGCATCGGCGCCCAGGAAGGCCGGGTCTGCGCCCTGCGCCACCATGCGGTTTTTCACGTCGGGCGACTGCATGACCTGGCCGAACGCATCGCTGAGCTTCGCCACCACGTCTTTCGGCGTGCCGGCCGGCGCCAGGAAGCCGTAGAAGCCCACCACCTCGAAATTCGGGATGCCGCCCTCGATCACCGTCGGCACATCGGGCAGCGCCGGATTGCGCGCCCGGCTGGTGACGGCCAGCGCACGCACCTTGCCCTGCTGGTGGTAGGCCGCCGCCTGCGGAATGCTCTCGGCCATGAACTGCACCTGCCCGCCCATCAGGTCGGTGAAGGCCGGTGCGCTGCCGCGGTAGGGGATATGCACCATGAACAGCCCGGTCGCCGTCTTGAACATCTCCGGCACCAGGTGGCTGATGCCCCCGTTGCCCGCCGAGCCGAAGTTCACCTGCCCCGGCCGCGCCTTGGCGTAGGCAATGAACTCCTGCAGGTTCCGCACCGGCAGCTTCGGATTGACCAGCAGCGCCAGCGGCTGCATCGCCGTGCGCGCGATGGGCGTGAAGTCCTTGAGCGTGGAGTACGGCAGCTTGCTGTAAAGCGCCGGGTTGATGACCATCACCCCCGTGTTGGCCAGCATCAGCGTATGGCCGTCCGGCGGCGCCTTCATCACATCCTGCGCGCCCACCGTGCCGCCCGCACCGGCCTTGTAGTCCACCACCACCGGCTGGCCCAGCACGGCCTGCAGCTTGTCGGTCAGCAGCCGCGCATGCTGGTCCAGCGGGCCTCCGGCCGGGAAGCCGACCACCACGCGGATGGGCTTGGAGGGAAAGGCGGGCTGGGCCAGGACGGCCGCGGACAGACAGGCCAGGGTGGCGGCGGTGAGCCAGGTGCGCAAGCGCATGGGAAGTCTCCGTGAATGTCGGTGTTATGGAGACGGCAGCTTAAGGCGGGAGCGGCCATGGAGGCAGGGGCAATACCCGTGTGATGGCGGCTTCGCGGCGATTGCCGGCGCTCTGGCAGCTAACGCGCCGTCCGCCCGCGCTGCAGCCCCTTGGCGGCCACCTCCTGCGAGGCCCATTCGGCCTGTTCGATGAGCCGCCCCAGTTCCTGCACCGCCGCACGGCTGTCCTGCACCGACTCATCGCTGTACACCAGCATGTAATCCATCATGGGCAGTGGCGGCAACCCGTCGCGCTCGTCCAGCAGCACCATGCCGGGACGCATGTTGTCGCTCGTGAACATGGCCACCGCCAGGCCGCTCAGCACGGCGGCACGCAGGTCGTGCAGGCTGTGCGAACTGAAGGCCTTGTGCCAGGCGATGTCGGCCCGCTCGAGCGCATCGATCCCGATCTGGCCGCACACGCAAGGCAGCGGGGAATAGGCCAGCGGCAGCGATGCGCCGTCCAGCCGCTCCCAGCACTCGGCGGCAGCCCATACCATCGGCAGGCGCCGCAGCAGGATGCCGCCGCTCACCTCCGACGTGCTGGTGATCACGGCGAGGTCCAGATCCCCTTCGCGCACCATGGCAGACAGGTCGAGCGTGAGGCCCACGCTCACCTCCAGGCGGACATGCGGACAACTGCGCGCGAACTGGTGCAGCAGTTGCGGCAGGCCATCGCTCATGAAGTGCTCCTGCACCCCCAGGCGCACGGTGCCCTCGATCGGCGAGCAACGGAAATGCCGCTCCAGCGCTTCCTGTGCCTGCAGCACGCGCTGGGCGTGGTGCAGCAGATCCTCGCCATCGGCCGTCAGGCCCAGGCGCCGGGTCGTGCGGCGGAACAGCGGCCGACCCACCAGCGCCTCCAGCCGCCGGATCTGGTGGCTGACGGCGGACTGCGTCAGGTGCAGTTGCTGGGCCGCACGGGTGAAGCCCTGGTTGCGATGCACCGCGACGAAGGTATGCAGCAATCCGGTGTCGATGGTCATCGCGCCCTATAAATTAAAAAATTAACTGAATCCCACATTATTTAATCATTTGCATCATGAAGCCAGTCTTTCCAGAATGGCACCTGCCTTTCCGGCCTTCTTTCTGGAGACCCATCCCATGCCTGCCCACCGTCCAACATCCCAGGCCCTGGCGCTGGCCGCCATCTGCCTTTCCGCACTGATGTTCGGCCTGGAGATTTCCAGCGTGCCCGTGATCCTGTCCGTGCTGGACCAGGAACTGCACGCCGACTTCCAGGGCCTGCAATGGATCATGAATGCCTACACCATCGGCTGCACCACGGTGCTGATGGCCACCGGCACCCTGGCGGACCGCTATGGCCGCCGCCGCGTCTTCATGCTCAGCGTGCTGGCGTTCGGCCTCGCTTCGCTCTGGTGCGGATGGGCCGGCTCCACGCCCGTGCTCATCCTGGGCCGGCTGGTGCAGGGCATCGCAGGCGGCGCGATGTTCATCTGCTCCATCGCCCTCCTCTCGCACCAGTTTCCCGACGGCCGGGAGCGGGGCCGCGCCTTCGCGGTCTGGGGCGTGGTGGCCGGCGTCGGGCTGGGTTTCGGCCCCATGGCCGGCAGCGCCATCGTCTGGGCCTCCAGCTGGCACTGGGTGTTCCTCGTGCACGTGCCGCTGTCCGCGCTCACGCTGGCCCTGATCCGCGCCGGCGTGGCGGAATCCCGCGACCCACAGGCACGGGAGCACCGGCTGGACTGGGCCGGCCTCGGCACGCTGACCCTGGCCGTGCTCGGCTTCACCGGCTTCCTCATGCAGGGCGAAAGCCTCGGCTGGAAGAGCCCTGCCGTCCTCGGCCTGGCCACCCTGGCCGCCGCCAGCCTGGCGGCATTCGTCGCGGTGGAGCGCAGCCAGCCCCGCCCGATGTTCGACTTCTCCGTGTTCGCGATCCGCGACTTCTCTGGCGGCATCCTGGCCTGCGTCGGCATGAACTGCAGCTACTGGCCCTTCATGATCTATCTGCCCTTCTACTTCAGCGCCGGCGTGGGCCTGGACACCACGGCCACCGGCCTGATGCTGCTGGTCTATACGGTGCCGTTCCTGGTCATGCCGCCTGTCGCCCAGTGGCTGCTGCTGCGCTACCAGGCGGCCTGGGTGATCCCCTCCGGGCTCTTCGTCATCGGGCTGGGCTTCATGCTGATGTGGGGCGGCAGCCTGCTGGCCCACCTGGGCAGCTGGACCGTGCTGCCCGGCGCGCTCGTCGCAGGCATCGGGCTGGGACTGACCACGACGCCGGCCACCAACATGACCACCGCCTCGGTGCCGCCGCACCGCGCCGGCATGGCGTCAGGCATGGACGTGAGCGCACGCCTCATCACGCTGGTCATCCACATCGCCGTAATGGGCCTGGTGCTGGTGGCGGGCATACAGGCCGCATTGCGCGGGCTGTGGGGCCCGGCGGTGGAACCGGGCCTGCTGCAGGCGTTGGCCCAGCGGCTCGCGGGGGGCGACCTGGCCGGCGCGCAGCAACTGCTGGCCGGCCACTCCCTGCCGGGCGCGAGCATGGTGCCATTGCAGGAGGTCGTGGTCCAGGGCTTCGGCTGGGTGATGCTGTATGGAGGGCTGGCCGCCTGGATCACGGCCGGGCTCAGCCTCGCGGTGCTGAGAGGCCGGCGGGCGCAGGGAGGTCTTCAGCCCTGCGGCAGCGGCATGCACTGAGAGTGCTCAACGCCAGCCGCGCAGCAACACCCACTGCACCGTGCCGCAGGCCGCCACCAGCGCGGCATAGGTCAGCATCTTCCCGTCCCGCCCCGTCAGCACCAGCCCGGCCACGCACACCCCCAGGCCTACGGCAAAGCCCGCGGCCACCTGCCCCACGAAACCGACGCTGCGAGGCGCCCCGCGAAAGCAAAGCGCAGCCAGGCAGGCCAGCAACAGCGCCACGCCGAGGGCAGGCGCCATGAAATTCAGCAGGTGGAGTGCGGCGGCAGTCGGGTCCATAGCGCAAGGGCATGACGCAGATCAAGACCCTTGTGCTGCGGGAAGCACACGGGCGGGATGGAAATTTTATAATCACCGCTTATGGCAGTCTGGGCCCTCGGCATCAACCACACGACCGCGCCGCTCGATCTGCGCGGCCGTTTTGCGTTCGCCATCGACCAGATCGCGCCCACGCTGCAAGGCCTGCGCCAGTCGCTGGGCGGCGCCACGCGCCATCCGCAGGTGGAAACCGCCATCCTCTCCACCTGCAACCGCACCGAGATCTACTGCGCCGGCCAGCAACCCGCGCTGGACCACACGCTCGACTGGCTCGCCCACAGCGGCGGCGTGAGCCCTTCGCTGCTGCGCTCGCACTCCTACACGCTCGAGGAAAGCCTCGTGGCGCGCCATGCGTTCCGCGTGGCCAGCGGGCTCGATTCCATGGTGCTGGGCGAGGCCCAGATCCTCGGCCAGATGAAGGACGCCGTGCGCGCGGCAGAGACGGCCGGCGCGCTCGGCACCACGCTCAACCAGCTCTTCCAGCGCAGCTTCGCCGTTGCCAAGGAAGTGCGCACCAGCACCGAGATCGGCGCCCACAGCATCAGCATGGCCGCCGCCGCCGTGCGCCTGGCCGGGCAGCTGTTCGAAGACCTGACGGAGATCCGCATCCTCTTCGTGGGCGCGGGCGAGATGATCGAGCTCGCCGCCACCCACTTCGCTGCGAAGAATCCCAAGAGCCTCGCCATCGCCAACCGCACGCTGGAGCGCGGCGAAAAGCTCGCCTCCCGCTTCGGCGGCGAGGTCATGCGGCTGGCCGACCTGCCCGACCGCCTGCACGAGTTCGACGCCGTGGTCAGTTGCACGGCCAGCAGCCTGCCCATCATCGGCCTGGGCGCCGTCGAGCGCGCGCTCAAAAAACGCCGCCACCGCCCCATGTTCATGGTCGACCTGGCCGTGCCGCGCGACATCGAGCCCGAGGTGAAGGCGCTCGAGGACATCTACCTCTACACCGTGGACGACCTCGCCAGCGTCGTGCAGACCGCGCAGGCCAGCCGCCAGGCGGCCGTAGCGCAGGCCGAGGCCATCATCGACGCGGGCGTGCAGAGCTTCATGCACTGGATGGACCAGCGCAGCCCCGTGGGCGGCGTGGTGCCGCTCATCCAGCAGATCCACGCCCAGGCCGACGAATGGCGTGCGCTGGAGATCGCACGCGCCAAGAAGCTCATCGCCAGGGGCGAGGACATGGACGCCGTGCTGGAAGCGCTCTCGCGCGGCCTCACGCAGAAGATGCTGCACGGCACCCTGGCCGAGCTGCGCGCGGGCGATGCCGACACGCGCGCCCAGACGGCCCAGACCGTCTCCCGCCTGTTCCTGCGCTCGCAGTCCAAGAGCGGCCTGTAGCGGCGCCCGCCGCCCTGCCGCCAAGCCTCACCCTCTCTGGCCTCCCGCATCCGCACCCGGATGCCCCGGTCTGCGAACAACGACCGCAGCCATCCTCTCTCCCCCGAATGAAACCCTTCCTCAGAAGCCAGCTGGAGCGCTACGCCCAACGCCTCGAAGAGCTCGACTTCCTGCTCTCGCGCGAGGACATCATGTCCGACATGGCCCAGTACCGCACCATCTCGCGCGAGCACGCCGAGGTGACGCAGATCGCTGGCCGCTATGCGCGCTACCGCCAGCGCGAGGCCGACCTGGCCGGCGCGCGCGAGATGCTGGACGACCCGGACATGGCCGACATGGCCCGGGAAGAAATTTCCGCCGCCGAAGCCGAGCTGGTGCAGCTGGAGGACGAGCTGCAGCGCCTGCTGCTGCCCCGCGACCCCGACGAGGCGCGCAACGCCTTCCTGGAAATCCGCGCCGGCACGGGCGGCGACGAGTCCGCGCTGTTCGCGGGCGACCTGGCCCGCATGTACACGCGCTACGCGGCCACGGCCGGCTGGAAGGTGGAGATCCTGAGCGCCAGCGACAACGAGATCGGCGGCTACAAGGAAGTCGTGCTGCGCGTGGAAGGCGACGGCGTCTATGGCGCTCTGCGCTTCGAATCCGGCGGCCACCGCGTGCAGCGGGTGCCCGCCACCGAGACCCAGGGCCGCATCCACACCAGCGCCTGCACCGTGGCCGTGATGCCCGAGCCCGACGAGCAGCAGGCGATCACGCTGAACCCGGCCGACCTGCGCATCGACACCTTCCGCGCCAGCGGCGCGGGCGGCCAGCACATCAACAAGACCGACTCCGCCGTGCGCGTGGTCCACCTGCCCACCGGCATCGTGGCCGAATGCCAGGACGGCCGCAGCCAGCACAGCAACAAGGCCAAGGCGCTGCAGGTGCTGCAGGCGCGCATCCAGGAAAAGGAACGCAGCGAGCGCGCCGCCAAGGAGGCCGCGCTGCGCAAGGGCCTCGTGGGCTCGGGCGACCGCTCCGACCGCATCCGCACCTACAACTTCCCCCAGGGCCGCCTTACCGACCACCGCATCAACCTCACGCTCTACAAGCTGCTCGCCATCATGGAAGGCGACCTGGGCGAGGTGCTGGACGCCCTGCGCCACGCGCGGGAAGCCGAACTGCTGGCCGAGCTGGAATCGGCGGCCTGATGTCCATCGCGCCATGAAAGACGCCGTTGCCCCCCCTCCGGAGCCCGTGACGATCGCCCAGGCCCTCGCGCATGCACAAGCCCTCGGCCTCGCGCGCATCGATGCGCAGATGCTGCTGCTGCACCTGCTGGGTCGCCCCGATGCCGGCCGCGCCTGGCTGCTCGCCCATGACGGGGACCGGCTGTCCACCGCCGGGCAGGAGGGCTTCCAGGCCCTTTGCGCGCGCCGGCAGGCCGGCGAACCCGTGGCCTACCTGACGGGCCGCAAGGAGTTCTACGGCCTGCCGCTGCAGGTGGATGCGCGCGTGCTCGACCCGCGCCCGGATACCGAAACGCTGGTGGACTGGGCCCTGGAGGTCCTGCAGCCCCTGCCCGCGCCGCGCGTGGCGGACCTGGGCACGGGCAGCGGCGCCATCGCCCTGGCACTGCGGCACGGGCTGCCCGGCGCGCAGGTGGTGCTGGCCGTGGATGCCAGCGCGGACGCGCTCGCGGTCGCCCGGGCCAACGCGCAGCGGCTGCATCTGCCCGTGGACTTCGTCCGCACGAGCTGGCTGGACGGCATCTCCGGCCCCTTCGACGCTGTCGTGTCCAACCCACCCTACATCGAAGAAGACGATCCACACCTGGCGGCCCTGGTGCACGAGCCGCGGCAGGCCCTGGCGAGCGGGCCGGACGGTCTGGACGACATACGCACCATCGTCGTGCAGTCTGCCAGCCGCCTGGCGCCGGGCGGATGGCTGCTGCTGGAGCACGGCTGGAACCAGGCACAGGCCGTGCAGGCGCTGCTGCGCAGCGCGGGCTATGCCGAGGTGCAGAGCCGCGCCGACCTCGCCGGCCATGCGCGCTGCACCGGCGGACGCATGCCCGGCGCGCCTGCCGCAGCCAGCCCCCTGGAAACCCCGGCGCATGCCTCCACATGGTGCATGCCTCCCTCTTCGGGGCCGCAGTGAAATAATCCCCCATGGCCGCCCGACCGCGGCCCCTTACAGGAGCAACCCATGAGCGACAACACCCAGCAACGCATCGACGCCCTCGTCAAGTCCAACGACATCCTGCTGTTCATGAAGGGCAGCGCCAGCTTCCCGATGTGCGGCTTCTCGGGCCGCGCCATCCAGATCCTCAAGGCCTGCGGCGTGGACCCCAAGGCCGTGGCCACGGTGAACGTGCTGGAAGACCAGGAGATCCGCCAGGGCATCAAGGAATACAGCAACTGGCCCACCATCCCGCAGCTGTACGTGAAGGGCGAGTTCATCGGCGGCTCCGACATCATGATGGAGATGTACGAATCCGGCGAACTGCAGCAGGTGCTCGGCGGCCAGGCGCAGGCCTGAGCCCCCGGCAGGCGGCCTGCGGCCGTCCCGCCTCCCCAGCCGCCTCCGGGCGGCTTTTTCATGCCCGCGAAGGTGCGCGGCCCATGGGGCGTGGCTGTCGGACAACTGCTACCGGTTGACGGGGTTTTTCCATCTTTGGAACCCGGCATGTTGTGTGCTTGAATGGTTGCGTGCCCTTTCACTCCAACGAACCAGGAGCGCGCCATGACGACGACACACAGCCTTGTCCCGCAATCGCCTTCGATGGGCCTGCCGGTGGCCCAATTGCGCAACGTGTTCCGGCCCGGCGATGTGGAGCGCAAGCTCGCCCGGCTCCAGGACGCCGGCAGCCAGCGTGAATACGAAACGCTGCGCGCCGTGTACGAGCGCATGCTCGAACGCGGGCCCGAACGCTTCCAGGTCAAGCCCTCGGGCGTGCCCGACATGGCGGGGCTCTACGGGCAGCTTCCCAATTTCACCGACGTGCTCGACGACGTGAAGCGCCACGTCGCCCTCGCGCAGGACAGCCGCGATGGCCTGGAGGTCACGCCCATGCTGCTGCTGGGCCCGCCCGGCATCGGCAAGACCCACTTCGCGCGCCAGCTGGCAGAACTGCTGGGCACCGGCATGAACCTCGTGCCCATGAGTTCCATGACCGCCGGATGGCTGCTTTCGGGCTCGTCCTCGCAATGGAAGGGCGCGCGCCCCGGCAAGGTGTTCGAGGCTCTGGTGGATGGCGAATACGCCAACCCCGTCATCGTGGTGGACGAGATCGACAAGGCCGCCCCCGATGCGCAGTACGACCCGCTGGGCGCCCTCTACGGCCTGCTGGAACACGACACGGCCCAGAGCTTCACCGACGAGTTCGCGGAAATCGCCATCGACGCCAGCCAGGTGATCTGGATCACCACCGCCAACGACGAGCGCGGCATCCCCGACCCCATCCTCAACCGCATGAACGTGTTCGAGGTCCAGGCGCCCTCGCCCGAGCAGGCCCGCACCATCGCGCGCAACCTCTACCAGGGCATCCGCGAGGGCCACGACTGGGGCCGGCTGATCGACCCCGAACCCCAGGCCGACGTGCTGGACATCCTGGCGCAGATGCCCCCGCGCGAGATGCGCCGGGCACTCATGACGGGCTTCGGCAACGCGCGGCTGCAGCACCGCTCCACCGTCGAGGTGGCCGACCTGCCGCGCGGCGCGTCCGGCAAGCCGCGCATGGGTTTCGTGCAATAGCCGGCCCTTCCTGCACGGCGTGCGGGCACGGCGGAGGGGCCGCCGCGCGCCGCATGCCCCGCTGATCCGCCGCGCAAGCCGGCTGGACTGTTCCGCACGGCCGCGCCCGCACGGCCCGCGTACACTCGGGACGCTGGCGCACGGCCCTTCACACGACACATCCATGGCGGCGCCCGCCCGTCCCATGACCCTGTCGCAAAGTTTCTTCCTCATCGGCCTCCTCATCGTGGCCAGCGCCTTTTTCTCCGTCGCCGAGATCTCCCTGGCCGCCTCACGCCGGTTGCGCCTGCGCCAGCTCGCCGACGAAGGCGAGGCGCGCGCCGAGAGCGTCATGCGCATGCAGGAACAGCCGGGCGACTACTTCACGGTGGTGCAGGTGGGCCAGAACGCGGTGGCCATCCTCGGCGGCATCGTCGGCGAAGGCGCGCTCAGCCCCCACTTCACCGCCCTGCTCCAGCTCTGGCTCAGCGACGCGCGCGCCGAGACCTTCGGCTTCCTGGCGTCGTTCCTCACCATCACCTCGCTCTTCATCCTGTTCGCCGACCTGTTCCCCAAGCGCCTGGGCATGGTCAACTCCGAGCGCCTCGCCGTGGTCGTCGCGCGGCCAATGGCGGTTCTCATGGCGGTGCTGCGGCCCGTCGTCTGGCTCTACAGCCGCGCCGCCGACCTGCTGTTCCGCGTGCTCGGCCTGTCGTCACTGCGCGACGACCGCATCACGTCCGACGACATCCTGGCCATGATGGAGGCCGGCACCCGGGCCGGCGTGCTGGCGGCCCGCGAGCAGCAGGTGATCGAGAACGTGTTCGAACTCGACTCCCGACCCGTGAGCAGCGCCATGTCGCCGCGCGACCGGATCGCCTTCTTCCTGCGCGACGACCCGGACCAGCTTATCCGCGCGCGCATCGCGGCGGAGCCCTTCTCCACCTACCCGGTGTGCGAGGGCGACATCGACCACGTGGTCGGCTACGTCGATGCCAAGGACCTCTTCCAGCGCGTGCTGAACAACCAGCCCATCTCCCTGAAGGACGAAGGCCTCGTGCACAAGGTGCTGATCGTGCCCGACCGCCTTTCGCTGGCCGAGGTGCTGGACCAGTTCCGCCAAGTGCACGAGGACTTCGCCGTGATCGTCAACGAGTACAGCCTCGTCGTGGGCGTCGTCACCCTGAACGACGTGATGAGCACGGTGATGGGCGACCTGATCGGCCCGGACGACGAGGAGCAGATCGTCCGGCGCGACGAGAACTCCTGGCTGATCGACGGCGTGACGCCCGTGGGCGACGTGCTGCGGGCCCTGCACCTCGACGAACTGCCCCATGCCGGCGAGTACGAGACCCTGGCGGGCTTCCTCATGGTGATGCTGCGCCGCGTGCCCCGCCGCACGGACAGCGTGAACTGGGGCGGCTACAAGTTCGAGGTGCTGGACGTGGACAGCTATCGCATCGACCAGATCATGGTGTCGCGCCTGCAGGAAGGTGGTGCGCACCCGGCAGGCCCCGGGCCGGCAGCGCCGGCACCGGGCAGCTGAACGCCACGCATCGGCCCGCTCAGGCGGACCGGACGCGCTCCTCGAACAGCCAGTTGCGCTGCGCCGCGAACACCGCATCCGGGTACGGCGAACGCCCGCGGCTGCCGTTGTAGCGACCGAGCGTCATGAACAGGTCGCCGCGCTCGCGGTCCAGGTAGTGGCGCAGGATCACGCAGCCGAAGCGCAGGTTGGTCTGCATGTGGAACAGCTTGCTCGCATCGCCATCGCCGATGACGCGCGTCCAGAACGGCATCACCTGCATGTAGCCGCGCGCGCCCACGCTGGAGACGGCGTACTTGCGGAACGCGCTCTCCACCTGCACGAGTCCGAGCACGAGCGAAACATCGAGGCCCGCGCGCTTGGACTCATACCACACGGTCTGCAGGAAGTCGCGGCGCACTTCCCAGTCCGGCTTGCGGCGCCGCAGGCGGTCGCTCATGGTGCCGAGCCAGCGCAGGTAGTGCAGGCGGGCTTCCGTGGTCGAGAAATTCGGCTCGGGCGGTGCCTGGTTGGCGATCGCGGACGTGAGCGCGGTGCGCACCGAATCCATGAGCGGCTCTTCCAGCTGCCCGCCCGCATGGGCGGTCGCAGGCACGCCGAGCCACCCGGCCAATCCTGAGGACGCACCGGCCAGCACGCACGCCCGCCGGGACAGGCCCCTGCCGGGCGTCCCGCCCCTCACCCCACCACCCCAGTTCATACCTTGATTCGATCCTTGATGAAGGCAAAGATATCGGCCGACGCCACCTTGGTCGCCGCCGCGTCCCGGCGGTGCTGGTACTCGACCTGGCCTTCCTTGAGGCCCCGGTCGGACAGCACCACGCGGTGCGGCACGCCGATGAGTTCCCAGTCGGCGAACATCGCGCCCGGGCGCTCGCCGCGGTCGTCCAGGATCACGTCCACGCCGGCTGCGAGCAGGTCGGCATGCAGCTTCTCGGCCGCCGCGCGCACCTCTTCGCTGCGGTCCATGCCGATCGGGCACACCACCACCGTGAACGGCGCGATCGCGTCCGGCCAGATGATGCCACGCTCATCGTGGTTCTGCTCGATGGCCGCCGCGGGCAGGCGGGTAATGCCGATGCCGTAGCAGCCCATCTCGAAGAAGGCCGGCTTGCCGTCCTCGCCGAGGAAGGTCGCGTTCATGGCACGGCTGTACTTGGTGCCCAGGTAGAACACGTGGCCCACCTCGATGCCGCGCTCGATCGCCAGCGCGCCCTTGCCGTCCGGGGACGGATCGCCCGCCACGACATTGCGCAGGTCGGCCACCACGTCAGGCTCGGGCAGGTCGCGGCCCCAGTTCACGCCGGTCATGTGGAAGTCCACCTCGTTGGCACCGCAGATCCAGTCGGCCATGACCGCCACCTCGCGGTCCACCACGAGCTTCACGGGCTGGCGCAGGTTCAGCGGGCCCAGGTAGCCCGGCTTGCAGCCGAAATGGTCCTCGATCTCGCCCACGGTGGCGAAGCGAAAGCCTGCATCCAGGCCGGGCACCTTGCCGACCTTGATCTCGTTCATGTCGTGGTCGCCGCGCAACAGCAGCAGCCAGACCTGGCTGCGGACGATCTCGCCGGATTCATTCGTTTCATCGGTGGCGAGCACCAGCGATTTCACGGTCGCCTGCAGCGGCACGCCGAGCAGTTGCGCGACATCGGCGCAGGTGCTCTTGCCGGGCGTGGCGGTCCTGGCGAGCGCCTGCGACGCAGCGCCGCGCGCGCCCTGCGGCGGCAGCGCCTCGGCCTTCTCCATGTTCGCCGCGTAGTCGCTCTGCGGGCAATAGACGATCGCATCCTCGCCCGTGGCAGCGATCACCTGGAACTCCTCGCTCAGGTCGCCGCCGATCGCGCCGCTGTCGGCGGCGACCGCACGGTAGGTGAGGCCGAACCGGTCGAAGATGCGGCGATAGGCTTGCGCCATCACCTGGTAGCTGGCCTTGGCCGCGGCCTGGTCGCGGTCGAAGGAATAGGCGTCCTTCATGATGAACTCGCGGCCACGCATCAGCCCGAAGCGCGGGCGGCGCTCGTCGCGGAACTTGGTCTGGATCTGGTAGAGATTCTTGGGCAGCTGCTTGTAGCTGCGCAGCTCCTGGCGCGCGATGTCAGTGACCACTTCCTCGCTGGTCGGCTGCACGACGAAGTCGCGGCCGTGGCGGTCCCGGATGCGCAGCAGCTCGGGTCCCATCTTGTCGAACCGGCCCGTCTCCTGCCAGAACTCCGCGGGCTGCACCACGGGCATCGTGACCTCGACAGCCCCGGCGCGGTTCATTTCCTCGCGCACGATGGCCTCCACCTTCCGGATCACGCGCAGGCCCATGGGCATGTAGTTGTAGATGCCGGCGCCCAGCTTCTTGATGAGCCCGGCGCGCGTCATGAGCTTGTGGCTCACCACCTCGGCGTCCGCCGGGGCTTCCTTGAGGGTGGAAACGAAAAATTGGGAAGCTTTCATTGCACGAGGAATTCACCATCCGGGCCGGTACGCTTGCCGCGCACCCATGCCCGTGCATAATGGATACAGTTTTAAAAATTGGGGTTAGATTATGCTCGACCGGGACGGTTTTCGGCCCAACGTCGGCATCATCCTGCTCAACCAGAGGAACCAGGTGTTCTGGGGCAAGCGGATCCGCACCCACAGCTGGCAGTTCCCGCAAGGTGGCATTGATCGAGGGGAGACTCCCGAGCAGGCCATGTTCCGTGAACTGCACGAGGAGGTGGGGCTGCAGCCGTGCCACGTCCGCGTGGTGGCCCGCACAAGGGACTGGTTGCGCTACGAGGTGCCAGACCGGTACATCCGCCGTGACGCACGCGGCCACTACAAGGGCCAGAAGCAGATCTGGTTCCTGCTCCAGCTCGTCGGCCACGACTGGGATCTGAACCTCCGGGCGACCAACCACCCCGAGTTCGATGCCTGGCGCTGGAACGATTACTGGGTTCCGCTGGACGTCGTCGTGGAGTTCAAGCGCGGCGTCTATGAAATGGCCCTGACCGAGCTGGCGCGCTTCCTGCCGCGCAACGACCAGCGCAACCGCTACCTGCGCAGCGGCATGCGCCAGCGCGAAGGCGTTCCGGAGGTCTCGCTCGGCACCACGACGCAACTGCGGACCACCTCCCTGCTGGTCCATCCGGGCATGGAGCTGCCGCCGGGCGCCAGCTTCGACCCCGATCCCCGGACGGGGGATGGCGATCCGGGCATGCCCGGCATCCAGAAGTCGGCCGGCTGACACGGCCGCACAAAAAAAGGGCGCTCCATGGAGCGCCCTTCTGCTTTGGCGACGGGGCTGGCTCAGCCGCCGGACAGCACCAGGTTGTCCCGGTGCACCATTTCCGGTTCGGCGCTGTAGCCCAGCAGCCGCTCGAACTCCGAGGACGGCCTGCGGCACAGCAGTCGCGCCTCGGCGCTGGCGTAGTTCGCGAGCCCGCGGGCGATTTCCGCGCCTGCCGGGTCGCGCACGGCGATCACGTCGCCCCGGGAGAACTCGCCCTCCACCGCGACCATGCCGATCGGCAGCAGGCTCTTTCCTTCCTGCCGCAACTTTGCAGCGGCGCCCACGTCCACCGTCACGGCACCGCGCAGCTGGAGGTGGTCGGCCATCCACTGCTTGCGGGCCTGCTTCTTGGCGGTCTGCGCCACCAGCAGGGTGCCGATGGCCTCGCCCTGCGTGAGCCTCAGCAGCACGTCCGGCTCGCGCCCCCAGGCGATCACCGTGGAAGCCCCCGAGCCGGCCGCGCGCTTGGCCGCGATGATCTTGGTGATCATGCCCCCGCGGCCGATGCTGGAGCCCACGCCGCCCGCCATCGCCTCCAAGGAAGGATCGCCGGCCGCCGCCTCGTGCACGAACTGCGCATGCGGATCGCGCCGCGGATCCGCCGTGTAGAGGCCCTTCTGGTCCGTCAGGATGACCAGCGCATCGGCCTCCACGAGGTTCGCGACCAGCGCGCCCAGGGTGTCGTTGTCGCCGAACTTGATCTCGTCGGTGACCACCGTGTCGTTCTCGTTGATGACGGGCACCACGCCGAGGCGCAGCAGCGTGAGCAACGTGGAGCGCGCGTTCAGGTAGCGCTCGCGGTCCGCGAGATCCGCATGGGTCAGCAGCACCTGGGCGCTGCCCAGCCCCTGTTCGCGCAGCTTGGTCTCGTACATCTGCGCGAGCCCCATCTGGCCGACGGCGGCAGCAGCCTGCAGTTCATGGATCTCGCTCGGGCGCGTGGACCAGCCCAGGCGCTTCATGCCCTCGGCAATCGCGCCACTGGACACCATGATGACCTCGCGCCGCGGGCCGCCGGATCCGTTCACCAGCGCGGCCATCTGCCGGCTCCATTCGGTGATGGCCGTCTCGTCCAGCCCCCGGCCCTCGTTCGTCACCAGGCTGGAACCCACCTTGATCACGATGCGGCGCGCATCTCGCAATATGCTCGAAACCATGTATCCCCGTCTTTTTTGTACCTAGCGCCAGCCGCCACGACGGCTCCCGTGCCGCCACCCACCGGGGGATGGCGGCCCTGCCCGTCACTCCGAAGGCGCGTCGCCCGCGAAGCGCGGATCGACCACTTCCTGCACCTGCTCGGCCTGCTGCTGGGCGCGCACATGCTGGTAGATGGCCTGGATCAGGGGTTCGCAGCCCTCGCGGGTGAGTGCCGAAATCTCGAACACCGGCCCCTTCCAGCGGAAGCGCTTCACGAAATCCTTGACGCGCGCGGCCCGCTCGTCGCCCGGCACCATGTCGAGCTTGTTGAGCACCAGCCAGCGCGGCTTCTCATAGAGCTCGGCGTCGTACTTGCGCAGTTCGCCGACGATCGCGGCAGCCTGCGCGACCGGGTCCACGCCCTCGTCGAAAGGCGCCAGGTCCACCACGTGCAGCAGCAGCCGGGTGCGCTGCAGGTGGCGCAGGAACTGGTGCCCCAGCCCGGCGCCTTCCGAGGCGCCTTCGATCAGCCCCGGGATGTCCGCGACCACGAAGCTCTGCTCCGGGCCGACCCGCACCACACCCAGGTTGGGGTGCAGCGTGGTGAAGGGATAGTCGGCGATCTTGGGCCGCGCATTGGAAACGGCGGCGATGAAGGTGGACTTGCCCGCATTGGGCATGCCCAGCAGGCCCACGTCGGCCAGCACCTTGAGCTCGAGCTTGAGGTTGCGGCGCTCGCCCGGCCAGCCGGGCGTCTTCTGGCGCGGCGCGCGGTTGATCGCGCTCTTGAAGCGCATGTTGCCGAAACCGCCGTCACCCCCCTTGGCGATGGTGATGGTCTCGCCGGGCTTGAGCAGCTCGAACAGCACCTCGCCGGTTTCCGCGTCGGAGATGATGGTGCCCACCGGCATCTTGAGGGTGATGTCGTCCCCTGCCGCGCCGAACATGTCGGAACCCATGCCGTGTTCGCCGCGCTTGGCCTCGTGCCGGCGGGAATAGCGGTAGTCCACGAGCGTGTTCAGGCTCGGATCGGCCACGGCGAACACATGCCCGCCGCGCCCGCCATCCCCTCCGTTGGGTCCGCCGAATTCCTTGTACTTCTCGTGCCGGAACGATACACAGCCGTTGCCGCCATCCCCTGCGGCCACGTCAATAAAGGCTTCGTCGACGAACTTCATGAAGAGAGTTTACAAAAACGGGGATTCCGCCCCGGCCGGGAGCCCTCGCGCGCCGAGGCGCAGAAGCTCAAAACGACGAAGCCCCGACAGGTCGGGGCTTCACTGCATGGTCAGGACGGAACCGCTCAGGCGGGCGTCACGTTGACCGTGTGCTTGGACATCGCACCCTTGGTGCCGAACGACACGTGGCCGTCCACCAGGGCGAACAGCGTGTGGTCCTTGCCCACGCCGACGTTCGTGCCGGGATGGAACTTCGTGCCGCGCTGGCGCACGATGATGGAGCCGGCGCTGATCAGCTCACCGCCGAATGCCTTCACGCCGAGCATCTTGGGCTTGGAATCGCGCCCGTTTCGCGTAGAGCCGCCGCCTTTTTTCTGTGCCATGGTGTCTGCTCCTTAAGCGGCGATCGCACCGATTTGCAGTTCGGTGAACTGCTGGCGATGGCCTTGGCGTTTCTGGTAGTGCTTGCGACGGCGCATCTTGAAGATGCGGACCTTGTCGTGCTTGCCGTGGGCCACGACCGTGGCCGTGACCGTTGCGCCGGACACCAGGGGCGTGCCGACCTTGAGTTCAGCGCCGTTGCCGACTGCCAGAACCTGGTCGATCACGATTTCCTGGCCTACGTCCGCAGCAATCTGTTCTACTTTGATTTTTTCGCCGGAAGCAACGCGATACTGCTTGCCGCCGGTTTTTATGACCGCGTACATGTAAACCTCTTGAGAAGTGATGTTTCCGCAAAAACGTTTTTACGGAACCACGCAATATAGCATGCGTCGCCCTTCTTGTACATAGGCGTTGCGCGGGGCGCAGGCTGCAGGCGCCGGCCGGTGTCCTCCGTGCACCGCATGGCCGTTCCTATAATGCTCCTTTCACCTCGCAGACCGCCCTCGCCTTGTCCGCCCAGCCCCACACCTCGGCCATCCTTGCACTGATTGCAGAAGACATGCATGAGGTGGACAAGGTCATCGGCCTCCGACTGCAGTCCTCCGTCCCCCTCATCGGCGAGATTGCCCGCTACATCATCTCCGCCGGCGGCAAGCGGCTGCGCCCGGCGCTGCTGCTGCTGATGTCCGGCGCGCTCGGCTACCAGGGCGCCCAGCGGTTCAACCTGGCGGCGGTGATCGAATTCATCCACACCGCCACGCTGCTGCACGACGACGTGGTGGACGAATCCACGATGCGGCGCGGGCGCCCCACGGCCAACGAGAACTTCGGCAACCCCGCGAGCGTGCTGGTCGGCGACTTCCTGCACTCGCGCGCCTTCCAGATGATGGTGGACGCGGACGACATGCGCGTCATGCAGATCCTGTCGGAGGCGACCAACATCATCGCGGAGGGCGAAGTCCAGCAGCTCATGAACACCCATGACGCGACGCTCGACGAACAGGGCTACCTGGAGGTCATCCGCTCCAAGACCGCCAAGCTGTTCGAGGCCAGCGCGCGCCTCGCGGCCGTGCTGGCCCGCGCCCCCGCACCCATCGAAGAGGCCTGCGCCGAATACGGCAAGGCCCTGGGCACGGCCTTCCAGGTGATCGACGACGTGCTGGACTACGACGGCAACAGCGCCGAAATGGGCAAGAACCTCGGCGACGACCTGCGCGAAGGCAAGGTCACCCTGCCCCTGATCATCGCGATGCAGCGCGGCGACGCGGCCCAGCGCCAGCTGATCGAGACGGCCATCCAGCAGGGATCGCTCGACGAGCTGCCCGCCATCCTGGCGATCGTGAAGCAAACCGGCGCCCTGGAGGCCACGCGCGCCGCCGCCGCCGCCCAGGCCCAGGAAGCCATTCGCGCACTATCCGCACTTCCTTCCAATAAGTACACCGAAGGTTTGCTACAATTGGCGTCTCAGCTATTAGACAGGCGCGTTTGAACAGGCGCTGCAGGTCTTCCAACACATACGGGGTGTAGCTTAGCCTGGTAGAGCGCTACGTTCGGGACGTAGAGGCCGGAGGTTCGAATCCTCTCACCCCGACCAGATTCCTTGCGGCATTGGCAGCAGCAGGAATCCACGAAAGCCGCGGCAACGCGGCTTTGTCGTTTCTGGAAAGCACGTCTCAACGCGCCAGTGACGCGAAAGCACGACACCACTGCGGGTGCCGGCCCGGAAGACAAAAACAGCACGAAGTGCCCACTGCCGGGTCATTTCCCTGCAAGCCCCGCGCCATGGTTACGCAGCGGCTGCGCAACATGCCGCGAGCCACCCCGATTGCCGGCCATGCCATGCACGGAGCTTTGCGGTTGCGATGATAGGATGGTTCACTTTCCAACCTATCGACTCCTCTGGTTACATGGCTGACGCCGATTACGCCCTCAAGGATGCTTCCAGTATCGCCCTGCCCGGCCTGGGGCGGGCATTGATCTCGGCCGGGCAGCTGAGCCAGAAGGTGGCGGAGGACATCTACCGGAAGTCCCAGGTCAACCGCAGCAGCTTCATCGCGGAGCTGACCGGTTCGGGTTCGGTCTCCCCGATCAACCTGGCGCATACCGTGTCGTCGGTGTTCGGCGCCCCCCTGCTCGACATCGAGGCCATCGATCCGCTGCGCCTGCCGCGCGACGTGCTGGACCCGAAGATCTGCCAGGCGTACCGGGTCATCGTGCTGAGCAAGCGCAACAACCGGCTCATCGTCGCGACGGCAGACCCCACCGACCAGGAGGCTGCGGAGAAGATCAAGTTCACCACCCAGATGGGCGTGGACTGGATCATCGCCGAGTACGACAAGCTGGTGCGGCTGGTGGATGCGACCACCAAGTCCACGACCGAGACCATGGAAAGCATGGTGTCGGGGGGCGATTTCGAGTTCGATGACCTGCCGTCGCAGGAGAGTACCGAAGCGCAGGACACGGCCGCGACGGAGGTCGAAGACGCCCCCATCGTCAAGTTCCTGCACAAGATGCTGCTGGACGCGTTCAACATGCGCGCGTCCGACCTGCACTTCGAGCCGTACGAGCACCAGTACCGGGTCCGCTTCCGGATCGACGGCGAGCTGCGCGAGATCGC
The DNA here is from genome assembly GCF_000176855.2 of Paracidovorax avenae ATCC 19860. Classification (NCBI taxonomy): domain Bacteria; kingdom Pseudomonadati; phylum Pseudomonadota; class Betaproteobacteria; order Burkholderiales; family Comamonadaceae; genus Paracidovorax; species Paracidovorax avenae. The sequence goes on from NC_015138.1 coordinate 4,073,688, forward strand.
TTCGCCGCCCATCGCGATCAAGGAGAAGCTGGCCTCGCGCATCAAGGTGATCTCCCGCCTGGACATCTCGGAAAAGCGCGTGCCCCAGGACGGGCGCATGAAGCTCAAGGTGGGACCGGACCGGGTGATCGACTTCCGCGTGAGCACGCTGCCCACGCTGTTCGGAGAGAAGATCGTGATCCGTATCCTCGACCCCAGCAGCGCCAAGCTGGGCATCGATGCGCTCGGCTACGAGCCCGAGGAGAAGGAGCGCCTGCTCCATGCCATCGGCCGGCCCTACGGCATGATCCTGGTGACGGGACCTACGGGCTCGGGCAAGACGGTGTCGCTCTACACCTGCCTGAACCTGCTGAACAAGCCGGGGGTGAACATCGCGACGGCGGAAGACCCGTCGGAAATCAACCTGCCCGGTGTCAACCAGGTCAACGTGAACGAAAAGGCCGGGCTGACCTTCGCCACGGCGCTCAAGTCGTTCCTGCGGCAGGATCCCGACATCATCATGGTGGGGGAAATCCGCGACCTGGAAACCGCGGACATCTCGATCAAGGCGGCCCAGACGGGCCACCTGGTGCTCTCCACGCTGCACACCAACGACGCGCCCACCACGCTGACCCGCATGCGCAACATGGGCATCGCGCCCTTCAACATCGCATCGAGCGTGATCCTGATCACGGCGCAGCGCCTGGCCCGCCGGCTGTGCCCTGCGTGCAAGGCGCCGGCGGACATCCCCCACGAGACGCTGCTCGAGGCGGGCTACAAGGAAGAGGACATCGACGGCTCCTGGGTGACCTACCGCCCGGTGGGCTGTTCCGCCTGCAACAACGGCTACAAGGGCCGCGTCGGCATCTACCAGGTCATGCCGATCTCGGAGGAGATCCAGCGCATCATCCTGCGCGACGGCAGCGCGCTGGAAATCGCGGAGCAGGCAAAGGCCGAAGGCGTGCGGTCGCTGCGCGAATCCGGACTCCACAAGGCGCGGCTGGGCCTGACCTCGCTCGAAGAGGTGCTGGCCGTGACGAACGAATAACAACGCTGCAATCCATCTTCAAGGGGCCCGCATGGCAACCGCTGCATCGAGGGACATCAAGGATTTCGTTTTCGAGTGGGAAGGCAAGGACCGCCACGGCAAGGTCGTGCGCGGCGAGGTCCGGGCCCTGGGCGAGAACCAGGTCCAGGCGACGCTGCGCCGGCAGGGAGTGCTGCCCACCAAGATCAAGAAGCGCCGCATGCGCGGCGGCAAGAAGATCAAGCCCAAGGACATCGCGCTCTTCACGCGGCAGATGGCCACGATGATGAAGGCCGGGGTGCCCCTGCTGCAGGCCTTCGACATCGTGGGCCGCGGCAACACCAACGCGTCGGTCACCAAGCTGCTCAACGACATCCGCGCCGACGTGGAAACCGGTACGTCGCTGAATGCGGCCTTCCGCAAGTACCCGATGTATTTCGACAGCCTGTATTGCAACCTGGTGGAAGCCGGGGAGGCCGCAGGTATCCTGGAAGCGCTGCTCGACCGGCTCGCGCTCTACATGGAGAAGACCGAGGCCATCAAGTCGAAGATCCGCTCGGCGCTGATGTACCCGACGGCCGTGATCATCGTGGCCTTCGTCGTGGTCACCGTCATCATGATCTTCGTGATCCCCGCGTTCAAGGAGGTGTTCACCTCGTTCGGCGCGGACCTGCCGGCGCCGACGCTGTTCGTGATGGGCGTCAGCGAGATCTTCGTGAAATGGTGGTGGCTGATCTTCGGCGTGCTGGGCGGTGGCGCCTTCTTCTTCATGCAGGCGTGGCGGCGCAACGAGAAGATGCAGATGTTCATGGACCGGGTGCTGCTGCGCGTTCCGGTCTTCGGCGCCCTGATCGACAAGTCCTGCGTGGCACGCTGGACCCGCACCCTCTCCACGATGTTCGCGGCGGGCGTTCCGCTGGTCGAGGCGCTGGATTCGGTGGGCGGCGCCTCGGGCAACTCGGTCTATGCCATGGCGACCGAAAGGATCCAGCAGGAAGTCTCCACCGGCACCAGCCTGACGGCCGCGATGGGCAACGCGAACGTGTTCCCGTCCATGGTGATACAGATGTGCGCCATCGGCGAGGAGTCGGGCTCGATCGACCACATGCTGGGCAAGGCGGCCGACTTCTACGAGGAAGAGGTCGATGAGATGGTCGCCGGGCTGTCGAGCCTCATGGAGCCGATCATCATCGTGTTCCTGGGCACCATCATCGGCGGCATCGTGGTGTCGATGTACCTGCCCATCTTCAAGCTGGGACAGGTGGTCTGATGGGGTTCGAACCCTGGCTGCAGGCCGCGTTGTTCGGCCTCGTCGGCCTGCTGATCGGCAGCTTCCTCAACGTCGTCATCCACCGCCTTCCGCGCATGATGGAGGCCGACTGGGCCGCCGAGTGCGAGGAATACCTGCGCTCGCAGCCGGGTGCCGCCACGGCCACGGCCGCCGCGGAGAAGCCGGAGGCGGAGCCCTTCAACCTCGTGACGCCGCGCTCGCGGTGCCCGGCCTGCGGCCATGCGGTGCGGTGGCACGAGAATATTCCGGTGCTGAGCTACCTCTGGCTGGGCGGCAAATGCTCGGCCTGCAAGACCCGCATCAGCCCGCGCTATCCGGCCGTCGAACTCGCGACCGGGCTGCTGTTCTGGTTCTGCGCCCGCCACTGGGGCGCGACGCCGACGGCGGCGGCCTGGTGCGCGTTTTCCGCCGCGCTGGTCGCGCTGGCCTGCATCGACTGGGATACCACCCTGCTGCCGGACGACATCACGCTGCCGCTGCTGTGGGGCGGGCTGCTGGCCTCGGCGTTCCAGTGGACCTCGGTGCCGCTCTTCGCATCGGTGGCCGGGGCGGCGGCCGGATACCTGTCGCTCTGGGCGGTGTACTGGGCGTTCAAGCTGGCCACGGGCAAGGAAGGCATGGGCCACGGTGACTTCAAGCTGTTCGCAGCGCTGGGCGCCTGGTTCGGCTGGCAGGCCCTGGTGCCGATCATCCTGATGTCTTCGGTCATCGGGGCGCTGATCGGCATCGGCATGAAGTTCACCCGGGGCCTGAGGGAAGGGGGCTACATTCCCTTCGGGCCGTTCCTCGCCGGAGCCGGGCTCGCCGCCATGCTGTTCGGCCCCGACCGCATACTGCAAGGCATCCTGGGATCCCTGGGCCTGTGACGGGCACGGCACCTTCCCCTGCCCCGCTGCGACTGGGCCTGACGGGCGGCATCGGCAGCGGCAAGACCACGGTCGGCCAATGGCTGCAGAAGTTCGGGGCCGCGCTGGTGGATGCGGACCGGATCGCCCGTTCGGCGACGGCGGCCGGCGGACTCGCCATTCCCGCGATCCGCAGAGCCTTCGGCGACGGCATGATCGATGCGGACGGCGCCATGGACCGGGCCCGCATGCGGGAGCTGGCCTTCCGGGATGCCGGGGCGCGGCAGCGGCTGGAGGCGATCGTCCATCCGCTGGTGGCCCAGGCCATCCATGCGGAGGCCGGGCAGGCTGCGGCACGCGGCGCCAGGGTGGTGGTGTTCGACATCCCCCTGCTGGCCGAATCGCCGCGCTGGCCGCCGCAGCTCGACCGCATCCTGGTGGTGGACTGCTCCGAGGCGACCCAGGTGGCGCGCGTGCAGGCCCGCAGCGGGCTGGACCCGGACACCGTGCGGGCCATCATCGCGTCGCAGGCGCCGCGGGCCGCACGCCGTGCCGTCGCGGACATGGTGCTCCACAACGACCGAATACCTTTGGATACCCTGCGGGCGGAGGTCCGGCGAATCGCCGATGGCTTCGGGCTATGATGCGGGCGATATGGGACGCGCGATGCCGGCAGCGCCCGCCGTGCGCCCCCAGGAACCCTGCAGCGTGATTCTTTACGAATACCCCTTCAACGAACGCCTCAGAACCTACCTGCGGCTGGAACAGCTCTTCCGGCGCCTGGGCGAGCTGATTCCCCGCCCGCACCCGCTGGACCACCATTTCGCGCTCGTGACCCTGTTCGAGATCATGGACGTGGCGGCCCGGGCCGACCTGAAGTCCGATGTGCTCAAGGACCTGGAAAGGCAGCGCCACCAGCTCGACGGCTACCGGGGCAACCCATCGATCTCCGAGGCGGTGCTCGACGGCGTCGTCGCCCAACTCGACCACTGCTTCTCGGCCTTGAACGCGCAGACCGGCAAGGCCGGCCAGGCCCTGACCGAGAACGAATGGCTGATGAGCATCCGCAGCCGCGTGGGCATTCCCGGCGGCACCTGTGGCTTCGACCTGCCCGCCTATTACGCATGGCAGCACCATTCGCCCGAGAAGCGCCAGCACGATCTCGAAGGCTGGGCGAACCACCTCGCGCCGCTGGCGGAATCGCTCTACGTGCTGCTCAAGCTGCTGCGCGATTCGGGCATGCCGCAGAAGGTGGCGGCCGACCACGGGCAGTTCCAGCAGACCCTGCCCCAGGGGCGCACCTTCCAGCTGCTGCGGCTGCGGATCGACCCGGCCTGGAACATGGTGCCGGAGATCAGCGGCAACCGGCTCATCGTGTCCGTGCGGCTCATGCGGCAGGATGCCGACGGCAAGCTGCAGCCCGTGCAGGAAGACGCGGCCTTCGAGCTCACGCTCTGCGCGTGACCGGCAGCCTGCACGAGGGTTTGACCATGACTTCGCGCGACGACGATTCCCGCCGGGCAGACGCGCCGGCCCCGGCGTCCCGCCAGCTCTGGGTGGACTGCCCCACCTGTGGCGGCAGGAGCCTGTATGCACCCGAGAACCGGTCCCGGCCGTTCTGCAGCGAGCGCTGCCGGCAGATCGACCTGGGCGCCTGGGCGGCAGAGGATTTCCGCATGGCGGCCGATGCGCCGCCCGACGAGGACGCCTTCGGCGACCACCAGCAGCGTCCGCCGGAACACTGAAGGCCACCCCGCCCGGCCCCTGCCGGTGCGACGGGGACAGCACTGCGCACGCAGCGGCGCGGCTCGGCTATGCCTTGGGCAGCAGGCCTGGATCGAACGGCAGGCCGCGCTCCTCCGCCAGCCACTGCAACACCGGGTAGGCGCCGGGCAGCACCGGCGACACGTCCAGCGGCCAGTGCTGCCAGGCCATGGACTGGCCTTCGCGCATCTCGAACTCACCCGTCCATGCATGCACCTTGCACCAGTGCAGGCGCACCAGTGCATGGGGATAGTCGTGCTCCGTCACCTTCCAGACGGACGCCGGGCCGATGGTGACGCCCAGTTCCTCGATGAGTTCGCGGCGCAGGGCCTGCTCGACGGTTTCGCCGGCCTCCAGCTTGCCGCCGGGAAACTCCCAGTAGCCCGCATAGGGCTTGCCGGCCGGCCGCGTGGACAGCAGCATGGCGCCATCGGGACGGAACAGGATGCCGACTGCCACCTCGGTGTGGGCGCGCTGGGCGCCGGATGCGGCGGACTCAGCCATCGGCGCGCCCCGCGAAGTCCCGAGCGAACTGGTAGGCCACCCGGCCGCTGCGCGAGCCGCGCTCCAGCGCCCAGACCAGCGCGGCGGGGCGGGCCGCCTCGATGGCCGCGGCCGGAACGCCGAGCGCGGACAGCCACTGCGCGACGATGGCGAGGTATTCGTCCTGGCTGAAGGGGTAGAAGCTCACCCAGAGGCCGAAGCGCTCGGACAGGGAGATTTTCTCCTCCACCACTTCGCCCGGATGCACTTCGCCATCCGCCGTGTGCGTGTAACTGAGGTTTTCCTTCATGTATTCCGGCAACAGGTGCCGGCGATTGCTGGTCGCGTAGACCAGCACGTTGGGTGCCGAGGCGGCCACGGAGCCGTCCAGGATGGACTTCAGGGCCTTGTAACCGGACTCGCCTTCCTCGAAGCTCAGGTCGTCGCAGTAGATGATGAATTTCTCGGGCCGGCCGGCCACCACATCGACGATGTCGGGCAGGTCGGTGAGGTCGGACTTGTCCACCTCGATGAGCCGCAGCCCCTGTCCGGAATAGGCCTGCAGGCAGGCCTTGATGAGCGAGGACTTGCCGGTGCCGCGCGCGCCCGTGAGCAGGACGTTGTTAGCCGGGCGCCCTTCGACGAATTGCCGGGTGTTGCGCTCGATCTTTTCCTTCTGCGCGTCGATTTCCTTCAGGTCTTCGAGCGCGATGCCCGCGACATGGCGCACGGGCTCCAGCGCGCCGTGCCCGCCGCCGCGGCGGCGGTAGCGCCAGGCCACGGAGGCGTTCCAGTCGGGCGCGGAAAGCGGCCGGGGCAGCACCGACTCGATGCGGTCGATGAGCTGCTCGGCGCGCTGCAGGAGGTGGTCGAAGCGATCGTTCATGGGATGAACAGGGGTCAGGAGCGGTAGTCGGCGTTGATGGTCACGTAGTCGTGGCTCAGGTCGCAGGTCCAGACGGTATCAACGGCATCGCCGCGGCCCAGCCCCACGCGCACCGTGATCTCGCTTTGCTTCATCACGCGCTGGCCGTCCTCTTCGCGGTAGTCGGGATGGCGGCCGCCCTGCACGGCCACGTGCACGTCGTCGAGGTGGAGGTCGATGCGGGTCTGGTCCAGATCGTCGATGCCGGCGTAGCCGACGGCGGCCAGGATGCGGCCCAGGTTCGGGTCGCTGGCGAAGAAGGCGGTCTTCACCAGCGGGGAATGGGCGATGGCGTAGGCGACCTTGCGGCACTCCTCGGCGGTGCGGCCGCCCTCCACGCGGATGGCGATGAACTTGGTGGCACCCTCGCCGTCGCGCACGATGGCCTGGGCCAGCTTCTGCGCCACTTCGCGCAGCGCCGCGCGCAGGGCCTGGCCGTCGGCGCTGTCGAGCGAACCGACCACCGGGTTGCCCGCACGGTGCGTGGCCATCAGCACGAACGAATCGTTGGTGGAGGTGTCGCCGTCGATGGTGATGCGGTTGAACGACGCATCGGCCAGTTCGCGCACCAGCGGCTGCACCAGTTCGGGGGCGATGCAGGCATCGGTGGCAAGGAAGCCCAGCATGGTGGCCATGTTGGGGCGGATCATGCCCGCGCCCTTGGAGATGCCGGTCACCGTGACGGTGGCGCCGCCGATCTGCACCTGGGTGCTGAAGGCCTTGGGCAGCGTGTCGGTGGTCATGATGCCTTCCGCAGCGCGCGCCCAGTGCGCGGGCTGCGCATCGGCGATCGCGGCGGGCAGGCCCGCGACGATGCGGTCCACGGGCAGCGGCTCCATGATGACGCCGGTAGAGAACGGCAGCACCTGGGCGGCCTGCACGCCCAGATGGCCGGCGAGCGCCTCGCAGGTGGCGCGGGCGCGCGCCAGGCCGTCGGCGCCGGTGCCGGCATTGGCATTGCCGGTGTTGACCACGATGGCGCGCACGGAGCCGCCCTGCGAGAGGTGCTCGCGACACACCTGGACCGGCGCGGCGCAGAAGCGGTTCTGCGTGAAGACGCCGGCCACGGTGGCGCCTTCGTCGAGCAGGAACACGGTCACGTCCTTGCGGCCCGCCTTGCGGACGCCGGCTTCGGTGACGCCGATGCGGACGCCGGCGACCGGGTGCAGGTCGGCGGCAACGGGAGCGGAAAGGTTCACGGGCATGCGGAATTCCTCGGAAAGCAGCAAAAGGGCGAAGGAGGATGTGGCAGGGGCCGCCTGTGGCGGCCCCTGCGGCGAGAGCGAAAAGGGTCAGCGCGGCATCATGCCAGCTTGCCGTGGCACTGCTTGTACTTCTTGCCGCTGCCGCACGGGCAGGGGTCGTTGCGGCCGATGCGCACGCCTTCGGGCAGGTTCAGGCCGTCGCCGCCGGCCGCGGCCGTGCGCGGATCGGGCAGGGTCTCGGGTTCGCCGGTTTCGGTGGGCGCCGTGTAGGTCACGTTGGCGATCTGCTCGGCACGGCTTTCCAGCGCCTCGGCGGCCTCGTCGAGTTCCGACGGCGATTGCACCTGCACGGTCAGCAGGATGCGGGTGACCTCGTTCTTGACCTGGTCGATCAGCTGGCGGAAGAGCTCGAACGCCTCGCGCTTGTATTCCTGCTTGGGCTGCTTCTGCGCATAGCCGCGCAGGTGAATGCCCTGGCGCAGGTAATCGAGCGCGGAGAGATGGTCGCGCCAGTTGGAGTCGAAGCTCTGCAGCAGCACCGCACGCTGGAACTGGTGGAAGTTCTCCGCGCCCACCATGTCCACCTTGGCCTGGAACGCGGCGTTGCCTGCGGCGAGGACCTTCTCGAGGATCTCTTCGTCGGTGATGGCCTGGGCGCTCTCGACTTCCTGCTGCAGCGGCAGCCGGATCTGCCATTCGTCGGCGAGGACCTTTTCCAGGGCGGGAAGGTCCCACTGCTCTTCCACGGACTCCTCGGGCACGTACTGGCGCACGATGTCGGTCAGGCAGGATTCGCGCATGCCGGCGATCACGCCGGACAGGTCGGCCGCGTCGAGGATCTCGTTGCGCTGCTGGTAGATGACCTTGCGCTGGTCGTTGGCCACGTCGTCGTATTCGAGCAGCTGCTTGCGGACGTCGAAGTTGCGGGCCTCGACCTTGCGCTGCGCGGATTCGATGCTGCGCGTGACGATGCCGGCCTCGATGGCCTCGCCGTCGGGCATCTTGAGGCGCTCCATGATGGCCCGCACACGATCGCCCGCGAAGATGCGCATGAGCGAGTCGTCCAGGCTCAGGTAGAAGCGCGAGGAGCCCGGATCGCCCTGGCGGCCCGAACGGCCGCGCAGCTGGTTGTCGATGCGGCGGGACTCGTGGCGCTCGGTGGCGATGATGCGCAGGCCGCCCAGCGCCTTGACCTTCTCGTTGTCGGCCGCCCACTGCTCGCGCAGCGCGGCGATGCGGGCCTGCTTCGTGGCCTCGTCCAGGGACTCGTCGTCCTCGATGGCGGCCACTTCCTTCTCGATGTTGCCGCCGAGAACGATGTCGGTGCCGCGGCCGGCCATGTTGGTGGCGATGGTGATCATGCCGGCGCGGCCGGCCTGGGCCACGATGTCGGCCTCGCGGGCGTGCTGCTTGGCGTTGAGCACCTGGTGGGGCAGGCCGGCCTTGTTCAGCAGGTCGTCGATGATCTCCGAGTTCTCGATGGACGTGGTGCCCACCAGCACGGGCTGGCCGCGCTCGTGGCACTCGCGGATGTCCTGGATGGCGGCGTCGTATTTCTCGCGCGTGGTCTTGTACACCCGGTCGAGCTGGTCGTCGCGCTTGCTGGGGCGGTTGGGCGGGATCACCACGGTCTCGAGGCCGTAGATCTCCTGGAACTCGTAGGCCTCGGTGTCGGCCGTGCCGGTCATGCCCGAGAGCTTGTTGTAGAGGCGGAAGTAGTTCTGGAAGGTGATGGAAGCCAGCGTCTGGTTCTCGGCCTGGATCTCCACGCCTTCCTTGGCTTCCACGGCCTGGTGCAGGCCTTCGCTCCAGCGGCGGCCGGACATGAGGCGGCCCGTGAACTCGTCCACGATGACGATCTCGCCGTTCTGCACGACGTAGTGCTGGTCGCGGTGGTAGAGGTGGTTGGCCCGCAGCGCCGCATACAAGTGGTGCATGAGCGTGATGTTGGAGGGGTCGTAGAGCGACGCGCCCTCGGGGATCAGGCCCTGCGCGGCGAGCACGCGCTCGGCCGTCTCGTGGCCCTGCTCGGTGAGGAAGACCTGGTGGGACTTCTCGTCGATGGTGAAGTCGCCCGGCTTGGTCACGCCCTCGCCCGTGCGCGGATCGGCCTCGCCCTCCTGGCGCACCAGCAGCGGCACGACCTTGTTCATGGCGATGTACATCGCCGTGTGGTCTTCCGCCTGGCCGCTGATGATCAGCGGGGTGCGCGCCTCGTCGATGAGGATGGAGTCCACCTCGTCCACGATGGCGAAGTTGAGGGCGCGCTGCACGCGATCGTGCGCCTCGTACACCATGTTGTCGCGCAGGTAGTCGAAGCCGTATTCGTTGTTCGTGCCGTAGGTGATGTCCGCGGCGTAGGCGGCCTGCTTCTCCTCGCGCGGCATCTGGGGCAGGTTGATGCCCACGGCGAGGCCGAGGAAGTTGTAGAGGCGGCCCATCCAGCGCGCATCGCGGCTGGCGAGGTAGTCGTTCACGGTCACCACGTGCACGCCCTTGCCGCTGAGCGCGTTCAGGTACACCGGCAGCGTGGCGGTGAGGGTCTTGCCCTCGCCAGTGCGCATTTCGGAGATCTTGCCGTAGTGCAGCGCCATGCCGCCCAGCAGCTGCACGTCGAAGTGGCGCATCTTCATCACGCGCTTGGAGGCCTCGCGCACGACGGCGAAGGCTTCGGGCAGGAGGTCGTCGAGCGACTCGCCCCGGGCGACGCGCCCCTTGAACTCCTCCGTCTTGGCGCGCAGGGCATCGTCGCTCAGCTTCTCGTACTCCGGCTCCATCGCGTTGATGCGGGCCACCGTCTTGCGGTATTGCTTGAGGAGCCGGTCATTGCGGCTGCCGAATAGTTTGGTGAGGAAGTTGGAGGCCATGCGAACAGGACCGCGGCCCGCATGCGCGGGCGGCGCGACCCGAATCCCTAGTGATGAAGTGGGTTCAGATGGGGGACGCTACCACTGCTTGCAAGTTCTGCAACCAGGGGCAGCGATTCCGGAGCGGGGGATTTTACCTGCGAGGCGCGGCGGCCTTCGCCGCCACCTGCGTGCCGGGTGCGGCGCCCGCCGCACCGGCATGCAGGAATTTCTGCGGGTCCTGCGGCACGCCCTGCACCAGCACCTCGAAATGCAGGTGCGGGCCGGTGGAGCGGCCGGTGGTGCCGACCTCGGCGATCTTCTGGCCGCGGCGCACGAGGTCTCCGCGCTTGACGAAGGTGCGGGAGGCATGGGCGTAGCGGGTGACCAGCTGGTTGCCGTGGTCGATCTCGACCATGTTGCCGTAGGCCGGATGGAATTCCTGCGCCACGACCACGCCGCCGGCAGCGGCCAGGATGGGCGTGCCGGTGTCCGCCTGGAAATCCAGCCCCGTGTGCAGGGCCGACTGGCCGGTGAAGGGATCGATGCGCCAGCCGAAGGCCGAGCCGGCGGTCTTGCCGAGCACGGGCTCCTGCGTGGGGACCATGTTCTTGCGGATGTGCTGGTCGAACAGGCGGGACTCGACCACGGTGAGCAGGTCCACCCGGCGGTCGGTGAGTTCGGCGAGCGCGTCGAGCGTGTGCTGCAGTTCGTCCATCTCCATCGGCCGGCTGGAGACCAGCGCCCCTCCCTGCCCCGGCGGGCGGGAGAATTCCGCGGGCGACATGCCCGCCAGGCCGGAGACGCGCTCGCCGAGGGATTCCAGCTGCAGCATGCGCGCCTGCATCTCGCCGACCTTGCGGGCCATGGCGTCCAGGTTGGCCCGCAGGAAGCGGTCGCGCTCGGCGGATTCGTCCCGCGTGGCCAGCCGCACCAGGGTGCCGACCACCGGCCAGCCCTCCCGGGCGCCCTTGAGGAACACCCAGTGGTAGAGCAGCGCCGCCATGAGCATCACCGCCACCGACAGCAGCAGCCCGAAGGCGGCCAGGCGCAGGCCCGAGAGATGGATGGCGCGGCTGCGCGCCAGCCAGGCGTCCGTGATAATCAACTGCACTTCGTTTCTCCGCGCCGCGCGGCGCATTGCCCCCATGAACCGCCGTCACCACGCCGTCACGCTGCAGCAGGCCACCGAGGATTCCCCCACGCTGGCACGGCTGGCGAGCCTGACGCGCGACTCGAGCGAGCGGCTGCGGGCCGTCGAGTTGCTGATTCCCGCCACCCTGCGGCCGGCCATCCAGGCAGGGCCGATCGAGGGCGCGACCTGGTGCCTGCTGGTCCGCAACAATGCGGCGGCGGCGAAGGTGCGGCAACTGCTGCCTGCACTGCAGGCGCATCTGCACAGCCGGGGGTGGGAGGTTAACGCCATTCGCCTGAAAATCCAAACCTGAAGACCCGGCATGCGGGCGGCCAGGGGCTGGAAGGCGAACGGCGAAAAAAGATGGTGCCGATTGTCGGGATCGAACTGACGACCTACCGCTTACAAGGCGGTTGCTCTACCAACTGAGCTAAATCGGCGAAACGCGCATTCTAGCGCGCATGCCGCTCCCGGGCGGGAACGGCGGCTTGCCGGCCAGGGCCGGCCGGAATCACTTCACCCGCTTGAGCGACGGGCGGCCACCGCCGGCAGGGGCCGGGCCGCGCGGCGGCTCGTCCGCCGGGCCCGTGCCGCCGTCGGTGGGCACCAGCTGCACCACCCGGTCTTCGTCGGCGGACGGTTCCGGCACGGTGCCTTCGGTCGCCGCGCCGGCATCCAGCAGCCCCGCGGACAGGCCGCCCGCGCCGGGTGCCAGCATGTCCACCGGTGGCGGGAAGGCCATGCCCTGCCCGTTCTCGCGCGCATAGATCGCGATCACCCGGCCCACGGGAACCATGATGTCGCGCGGCTTGCCGCCGAAGCGGGCCTTGAACTCGATGAAATCGTTGCCCAGCTGCAGGGCGCTCGTGGCGTCGTAGCTGATGTTGAGCACGATCTCGCCGTCCTTCACGTATTCGCGGGGCACCTGGACGGAATCGTCCACGCGCACCGCGATGTAGGGCGTGAAGCCGTTGTCGGTACACCACTCGTACAGGGCCCGTATCAGGTAGGGGCGCGTGGAAGTGGAGTCCTGGGCATTCATCATGTCGGCGTCTGGCAAAAAAGCTTCTGGGAAGCGGAATGCGGCGCGCGGATGCGGCCGCGCCGCATTACTTGCGCATGACCTTCTCGGAAGGCGTGAGCGCCTCGATGTAGGCGGGGCGCGAGAAGATGCGCTCGGCATACTTCAGCAGCGGTGCGGCGTTCTTGGACAACTCGATGCCGTAGTAGTCGAGCCGCCAGAGCAACGGCGCGATCGCCACGTCGAGCATGGAGAAGTTCTCGCCCAGCATGTACTTGTTCTTGAGGAACACCGGGGCGAGCTGCGTGAGGCGGTCGCGGATGTGCGAGCGGGCCTTTTCCAGCGCCTTTTCGTTGCCCTTGGTGGCGCGCGACTCGAGCACGTTCACGTGGACGAACAGCTCCTTCTCGAAGTTGAGCAGGAACAGGCGCACGCGGGCGCGGTCCACCGGGTCGCCGGGCATCAGCTGGGGATGCGGGAAGCGCTCGTCGATGTACTCGTTGATGATGTTCGACTCGTACAGGATGAGGTCGCGCTCGACCAGGATGGGCACCTGGCCATAGGGGTTCATCACGCTGATGTCTTCGGGCTTGTTGTACAGGTCCACATCACGGATCTCGAAATCCATGCCTTTTTCGAACAGCACGAAGCGGCAGCGATGGGAGAAGGGACAGGTCGTACCCGAATAAAGCACCATCATGGTGGGAAGCTCCTAAAAATCAAAAAGAGTGGGCGCTCGCGCGTCCACTCCGGAAAGCGAAATGCGCCGCACGAAGGCGGCGCGATGCTGCAGACGGCGGCCGAGCTTACTTGACGTCCTTCCAGAACGCCGCGTTGAGCCGCCAGGCGATCACCGTGAAGACGCCGAGGAAGATCAGCACCCACACCCCGACGCGAACCCGCGTATTTTGCGCCGGCTCGCCCATCCACTGCAGGTAGTTGACGAGATCACCCACGGCCTCGTCGTACTGGAGGGGCGACATGGTACCCGGAGTCAGCTGCTCCCACCCCTTGAAGACCTGGGTTTTGTGTCCGTGGCTCTCGTGTTCCTCGAAGACCGGGCGGCGATCGCCCTGCAGTTGCCACAGCGCGTGGGGCATGCCGACGCTGGGGAACGCGAGGTTGTTCCAGCCCGTGGCCTTGGTGTCGTCGCGGTAGAACGTGCGCAGGAAAGTGTAGAGGTAGTCCGCGCCGGTGCCGTTGTGGCCGGCGCGCGAGCGGGCGATCACGGTGAGGTCGGGCGGGTTGGCGCCGAACCAGTCCTTGGCCTGCCGCGGATCGATGGTGGCCTTCATGGTCTCGCCCACCTTGTCGGTGGTGAAGAGCAGGTTGTCCTTGATCTGCTGGTCGGTCAGGCCGATGTCCTTCAGGCGGTTGTAGCGCATGAAGGCGGCCGAGTGGCAGCTCAGGCAGTAGTTGACGAAGATCTTGGCGCCGTTCTGCAGCGAGGCCGTGTCGTTCGTGCGCACCGGGGCCTTGTCCCAGGCGATGCCGCCTTCCGCGGCGTGCGCGCCCAGGGCGAACCCGAGCGAGGCGATCAGCGTGAGGATGATTTTTTTCATGGTCGTCGTTCCGGCCCGCATCAGTGCGCGGCGAAGGTCACGCGGTCGGGCACCGGCTTGGGCTCGCCCAGGCGGCTCCACCAGGGCATGAGCAGGAAGAAGCCGAAGTAAAACAGCGTTCCCACCTGCGAGACACGCTCGCCGATCGGGGACGGCGGCTGCACGCCCAGGTAGGCCAGCACCACGAAGTTGACCACGAAGATGCCGTAGAGGTACTTGTGCCAGCCCGGGCGGTAGCGGATGGAGCGGGCCGGGCTGTGATCGAGCCAGGGCAGGAAGAAGAGGATGATGACGGCGCCGCCCATCACCACCACGCCCCAGAACTTGGCGTCGATGGACAGCATGAGCGCCACGGCGACCACGGCCACGATTGCGATGGCTGCCTTGACGAAGCCGGGCAGCCGCCCCTTGACCACGCCGAAGCCCGCCGCCAGCACGACGCAGGCGATGAGGGCATACATCATCTCGCTGGTGATGGCGCGAAGCATCGAGTAGAACGGCGTGAAGTACCAGACGGGCGCGATGTGCGCGGGCGTCTTGAGCGGGTCGGCCGGGATGAAGTTGTTGTACTCCAGGAAGTAGCCGCCGAACTCGGGGGCGAAGAACACCACCGCCGAGAAGATGAACAGGAACACGCCCACGCCGAAGATGTCGTGCACGGTGTAGTACGGGTGGAACGGGATGCCGTCCAGCGGATGGCCGTGCTCGTCCTTCGGGGCGTTCGGGCCCTTGATCTCGATGCCGTCGGGGTTGTTGGAGCCCACGTCGTGCAGCGCCAGCAGGTGGGCGACCACCAGGCCCAGCAGCACGAGCGGCACGGCGATCACGTGGAAGCTGAAGAAGCGGTTGAGCGTGGCGTCACCCACCACATAGTCGCCGCGGATCAGCAGGGCGAGGTCTGGGCCGACGAAGGGGATGGCCGCGAACAGGTTCACGATCACCTGGGCACCCCAGTACGACATCTGGCCCCAGGGCAGCAGGTAGCCCATGAAGGCCTCGGCCATGAGCGCGAGGAAGATCGCGCAGCCGAAGATCCAGACCAGCTCGCGCGGCTTGCGGTAGGAGCCGTAGAGCAGGCCGCGGAACATGTGCAGGTACACCACGACGAAGAACGCCGAGGCGCCCGTGGAGTGCATGTAGCGGATCAGCCAGCCCCAGGGCACGTCGCGCATGATGTACTCGACGGACTCGAACGCCTTGGCGGCGTCGGGCTTGTAGTGCATCACCAGGAAGATGCCGGTGACGATCTGGATCACCAGCACCAGCAGCGCGAGCGAGCCGAAGATGTACCAGAAGTTGAAGTTCTTCGGAGCGTAGTACTCCGACATGTGCACGCGGTAGGCGTCGAAGGCCGTGGGAAAGCGGTTCTCGAGCCAGTTCGTGACCTTGGCGCCCGTGGAGGCGTTGGGGGAGATGTCCTTGAATTCGCGGTAAGCCATGTGCGTCTCCCTCAGGCCTTCTTGTCTTCACCGATCAGGAGCCTGGTCTCCGACAGGTACATGTGCGGAGGCACCTCGAGGTTGTCCGGCGCGGGCTTGTTCTTGAAGACGCGGCCGGCCATGTCGAAGGTGGAGCCGTGGCAGGGACAGAGGAAGCCGCCCTTCCAGTCGTCGGGCAGCGAGGGCTGTGCGCCGGGGGTGAACTTGTCGCTCGGCGAGCAGCCGAGGTGCGTGCAGATGCCCACGGCCACGAGGATCTCGGGCTTGATGGAGCGGTTCTCGTTGCGCGCGTATTCGGGGGTGAGCTCCGAGGGCTTGCGCTCGGACTTGGGATCGGCGAGCTGGGGATCGAGCCCCGGCAGCGCGGCCAGCTGCTCGGGCGAGCGCTTGATGATCCAGACCGGCTTGCCGCGCCATTCCACGGTGATCTTCTCGCCGGTCTTGAGGCCGGCGATGTCCACCTCCACCGCGGCCCCGGCGGCCTTGGCTTTCTCGGAAGGCTGGAAAGTGCTCACGAACGGCACGGCCGTCGCCACGCCGCCCACCGCACCAGCACAGCCCGACGCTATGAGCCACGTCCGCTTGCTGGAGTCGATTGGGGTTTCACTCATGGGGGTCCTCAATAGGTCGTCGCTGGGGGAGCAATCACAAATTGTAGCGGCGCAAGTAAGGTTAATTCCAGGGGTTATCACCCCTCCGGCTCGGCAATACTGCAAGGGTTTTCAGCTATATCAAGGAGAAGCGAAATGGGTATTGCAAAGGAGTTCCGGGAGTTCGCGGTGAAGGGAAATGTGATAGATCTCGCCGTGGGCGTGATCATCGGCGGCGCCTTCGGGAAGATCGTGGACTCGCTGGTGAACGACGTCATCATGCCCATCGTCGGGCTGGTATTCGGGAAGCTGGATTTCTCGAATCTCTTTCTCGTGCTCGGCAGCGTGCCGCCCGGCACCCCGGCCACGCTGGACGCCCTGCGCAAGGCGGGCGTGCCGGTGCTCGCCTACGGCAGTTTCATTACTGTCGCGGTGAATTTCCTGATTCTCGCGTTCATCATTTTCATGATGGTCAAGCAAATCAACCGGCTCAAGCGCGAGGCGCCGCCCGCCCCGCCTGCCGCCCCGGCCCCGCCGCCGGAAGACGTGCTGCTGCTGCGCGAGATCCGCGACAGCCTCAGGCGCTGAGCGGGGCGGCGTCCGCCGGGGCCGCCAGCCGCCGCGCCATGCGCACGGCCTCGACGAGGCTCGAGGCGTCGGCGATGCCCTGCCCCGCGATGTCGAAGGCCGTGCCGTGGTCCGGGCTGGTGCGCACCAGGGGCAGCCCGAGCGTGACGTTCACGCCCTTGTCCACGCCCAGGTACTTGACGGGAATCAGGCCCTGGTCGTGGTACATGGCCAGCACCACGTCGAATTCGCCCGCGCGCTGCGGCGTGCTGCGCGCGCGCATGAAGACCGTGTCGGGCGCGAAGGGGCCGTGCGCGTCGATGCCGAGCGCGCGCGCCTGGGCGATGGCCGGGGCGATGGCCTCGATCTCCTCGCGGCCGAAGAGCCCGCCCTCGCCCGCGTGCGGGTTGAGGCCCGCGACGCCGATGCGCGGATCGCGCCCCAGGCTGCGGCGCAGCGCGGCGTGCGTGATCTCCAGCGTGCGCAGCACGTTGGCTTGCGTGACCGCCGCGATGGCGTCGCGCAGCGACACGTGGATGCTGACCAGCACGGTGCGCAACTCGTCGCTGGCGAGCATCATGCGCACGGGCATCTCGTCGAGCGGCACGCCGGCATGGCGCGCGGCCTCGGCCTGCAGCAGTTCGGTGTGACCGGGATGGTGGACGCCGGCGGCGGACAGCGCTTCCTTGTGCAGCGGGGCCGTGACCAGGCCCGCTATGTCGCCGCGCAGTGCGGCACGGGCGGCCCAGGTGACGCAATCCGCCGCCGCCCGTCCGGCCCCGGCATGCACGATGCCGAACGGCACCGGCCCGGGCAGGCCCGGCAGGGGCAGCACCGGCAGGCAGCGCGCCGGAGCGGCAAATGCCTCTGCAGGCGACTCCAGCACGGCCAGCGGCAGGGACGGCTCGCCCGGCCGGGCGATGCAGCGTGCGGCGCGGCGCAGGGTTTCCACCTCGCCGACCACGAAGCAGCCCCGCATCGCAGCGGGCGTGTCGCGGAAGGCCCTGGCGACGATCTCCGGGCCGATGCCGGCCGGGTCGCCCTGGGTGATCGCCAGCAAGGGGAATCCCTCTGCGGCAGCGCGGTCCATGTCCATCCTCCTTCGCGCGGTGCGGGAACGGTCCGCCGGACGTGTCAGGCCACCGCCAGCGCGCCGGACACCAGCCGCACGACGCGGTCGCAGCGCGCGGCCAGGGCCTCGTCGTGGGTGACCATCACGAAGGCCGTGCCCTGCTCGCGGGCGAGTTGCAGCATGAGCTGGAACACGCCGTCGGCGGTGCCGCGATCGAGATTGCCGGTGGGCTCGTCGGCGAGCACGCAGGCGGGACGGGTCACCAGGGCACGCGCGATGGCGACGCGCTGGCGCTCGCCGCCGGACAGCTCCGCCGGCCGGTGGTGCACGCGGCCGGCCAGGCCCACCGCGGCGAGCATGGCGTCGGCCCGCTCCAGGCAGGCGGCATAGGGCTCGCGGCGGATACGCAGCGGCATGGCGACGTTGTCGCGCGCGCTGAACTCGGGCAGCAGGTGGTGGAACTGGTAGATGAAGCCCAGGTGGGTATTGCGCAGGCGCCCCTGCTCCTGGGGCGAGAGCGTGTCGAAAGCCGCGCCCTGCAGCTGCACGCTGCCGGAGGTGGGCGCGTCCAGCCCGCCGAGCAGGTGCAGCAGCGTGCTCTTGCCCGAGCCCGAGGCACCCACGATGGCCAGGGTCTCGCCCACATGCACGGACAGGTCCACGCCCTTGAGCACTGTGACGTCGAGCCGGCCTTCTGTGAAACGCTTGGTGAGGCCGCGGGCCTGGAGCACCACTTCGTTGTTCACCGCGTTCATCTCGATTCTCCAGCGCGCAAAGCGCCATCCACAGCCCATGAAACCGGCATGGCCCAGTCCAGTGGCAGCCAGGCAAGGGCCGCCCCGCAGCGAGGGCTGCGTCCACCCGCCCGGCGTGCGCAGCACGGCGAGAGCGGGGGGAAGCCGCGAAGCGGCTCAGGGGGGTGTTCCTGACTACTCATAGCGCAGTGCCTCCGCGGGATTCACGCGGCTGGCGCGCCAGCTCGGGTACAGGGTGGCGGCGAAGGCCAGCACGAGGGAGATGACCGCGATGGGGGTGATGTCGCTGCTCTGGGGGTCGCTGGGCATCTTGCTGATCAGGTAGATGTCTTTGGGCAGGAAGCTGGCGTGCAGCGCATGCTCGATGGCCGGCACGATGACGTCGATGTTGAAGGCCACGAGCAGGCCGAGGGCCAGCCCGCAGGCCGTGCCGATCACGCCCACGAGCGCGCCCTGCACCACGAACACGGCCATGATGCTGCGCGGGCTGGCGCCCAGGGTGCGCAGGATGGCGATGTCGGCGCGCTTGTCGGTCACGGTCATGACCAGGGTGGAGACCAGGTTGAAGGCCGCCACCGCCACGATGAGCGTGAGGATGATGAACATCATGCGCTTTTCGAGCTGGACGGCGGCGAACCAGGTGCGGTTCTGCTGCGTCCAGTCGCGGATCAGCAGGTCGCCGGAAAGGGAGCGGGCGAGTTCCTGCGTCACCTCCGGCGCCTGGTGCAGGTCGCGCAGCTTCAGGCGGATGCCGGTGGGGCCTTCCAGACGGAAGATGCGTTCGGCGTCGGCATGGTGCATGAGGACCAGGGCGGAGTCGTATTCGTAGTGGCCGGATTCGAAGAGGCCGGAGACCGTCATCTGCTTGAGGCGCGGCACCACGCCGGCCGGCGTGACCTGCCCGCCCGGCGCGATGAGGGTGACGGGGTCGCCCACGCGCACGCCGAGCGCCCGCGCCAGTTCCACGCCCAGCACCACGTGGAAGCTGCCCGGCGTCAGCGTCTGCACGGCGTCGGCGTTCTTTGCCGCCAGGTCGGTCACCTCGCCTTCGCGGGCCGGATCGATGCCGCGCACCAGGGCGCCCTTCATGTCCTCGCCCCGCGCGATCAGCGCCTGCGAGCCGACGAAGGGCGCGGCGCCCACGACCTCGGGGTTCTTGCGGGCCTCGGCCATGGTGAGCGCCGGATCGGGCAGCGCGGCGCCCTGGGGCGCGAAGATCTCGACATGGGAGACGACGCTGAGCATGCGGTCGCGCACTTCCTTCTGGAAGCCGTTCATCACGCTGAGCACGATGATGAGGGCGGCCACCCCGAGCGCGATGCCCAGCATGGAGACGCCGGAGATGAACGAGATGAAGCCGTTGCGCCGCGTGGCGCGTCCGGCCCGGGTGTAGCGCCAGCCCAGGGCCAGTTCGTAGGGAAGTTGCATGGTGGGGAAAAAGCGGCCCCGCGCCGCGACGGGATTGGCAGCACCGGGACGGCGCCGATTGTGGCATCCCGGACAATACCCGCCATGTCGGAGATCCACCATTTGCTCATTCCCCTGGCGGCCAGCACGGCGCCGGGGTGCCGGCAGGCCCTGCAGGGCCTCGGCCTGCCCCACCTGGACCGGCTGCTCGCGCGCCTGTCGCCCGCCGGCACGGATGCCGGCGAGGAATCCGACTTCACCCCGCCCCACGAGCGCGCGCTGGCGCGCCACCTGGGCCTGCCGGCCAGCCGCGCCGGCACCACGCCCTGGGCGGCCTGGGAGCGCCATGCGGCGCAGCCGGGCCCGGCCGACGGTTCGGCCTGGGCCTGGGTGACGCCCTGCCAGTGGCAGGTGGGCGCCGACCAGGTCATGCTGGCGGACCCGGCCGCGCTGGGCCTGGACGAGGCCGCATCGCGCGCGCTGATGGACATCCTCGCGCCCTGGTTCGCGGAGGACGGCATCGATCTGGCCTACCACGCGCCCACGCGCTGGCTGGCGCGCTCGGCGCTGTTCGACGGGCTGGCCACGGCCTCGCTGGACCGGGTGGTGCAGCGCGACGTGCGCGCCTGGATGCCCGATGCGGCCCGGGCGCGGCTGCTGCACCGCCTGCACAGCGAGATGCAGATGCTGCTCTACACCCATCCCTTCAACGACGCGCGCGCCGGGCGCGGGCAGGCGCCGGTGAACGCCTTCTGGGTGCATGGCGCGGGCCGCCTGCCCGAGCAGGTACCGGCCGCCGTTGCGCCGGCCGAGGTGCCGCAGGCCCTGCGCGATGCCGCGCTGCACGAGGACTGGCGCGCCTGGGGCGAGGGCTGGAAGGCGCTGGATGCCGGGCCGGTCGCCCGCCTGGCGGACCATGTGGAGCGCGGCGGCGCCGCGCGCCTGACGCTGTGCGGCGAGCGCAGCGCGATGGCCTGGGAGACGGCGCCCACGGGCCTGCTGGAGCGCCTGCGGCGCAGGCTGCGGCCCGTGCGCTTCCAATCCGTGCAGGAGCAGCTATGAAGATCGTGGCCCGGGACATCCCGCCCCGCGCCGTGTGGGCGCTGGAGCAGGCGGGCGTGCATCCGCTGCTCGCGCGGCTGTACGCAGCGCGCGGCGTGACCGCGCACGACGAGCTCGACGACGCGCTGGCGCGGCTGCTGCCGCCGCCCGGTTTGCGGGGCACGCGCGAGGCCGCGGCGCTATTGGCCGAGGCGATCGCGCAGGACCGGCGCATCGTCGTGGTGGCCGACTACGACTGCGACGGGGCCACGGCCTGCGCCGTGGCCGTGCGCGGCCTGCGGCTGCTGGGTGCGCGCCAGGTGGACTACCTGGTGCCCGACCGCATCGCCGACGGCTACGGCCTGAGCCCGGCCATCGCGCGCCGCGTGCATGAACGCGGGGCCGACCTGCTGGTCACCGTGGACAACGGCATCGCCAGCGTGGAGGGCGTGGCCGAGGCCAGGGCGCTGGGCCTGTCGGTGCTGGTGACGGACCACCACCTGCCCGGCCCGGAACTGCCGCCGGCCGACGCCATCGTGAACCCCAACCAGCCGGGCTGCACCTTCGAGAGCAAGTCCATCGCCGGCGTGGGCGTGATGTTCTACGTGCTGATGGCGCTGCGCGCGGAGCTGCGCGAGCGCGGCGTGTTCGACAAGGCCAGCCAGCCGAAGCTGGAGCCGCTGCTGCCGCTGGTCGCGCTGGGCACAGTGGCCGACGTGGTGCGGCTGGACGCGAACAACCGGCGCCTGGTGGCGCAGGGGCTCAAGCGCATCCGGGCGGGCCACATGCCGGCGGGCATCGCGGCGCTGTTCGATGCGGCGGGCCGCAAGGCGTCCGTGGCGACCACCTTCGATTTCGGTTTCGCGCTGGGCCCGCGCATCAACGCGGCCGGGCGCCTCGCGGACATGACGCTGGGCATCGAATGCCTGCTGACCGACGACCCGGGCCGGGCCGCGGAACTGGCACGCACGCTCGACGCGATCAACCGCGAGCGGCGCGAGATCGAGGGCGGCATGCGCGAGCAGGCCCTGCTGATGGCCGAGAGCCTGTTCGGCGAAAACGACGAGCCGCCGGCCGCGGTGAGCGTGTGGGACCCGGACTTCCACGAGGGCGTGGTCGGCATCGTGGCCTCGCGCATCAAGGACCGGCTGCACCGGCCGACCTTCGTGTTCGCCACCAGCAGCGCGCCGGGCAAGGAGGACGAGATCAAGGGATCGGGCCGCTCCATTCCGGGCTTCCACCTGCGCGATGCGCTGGACCTGGTGGCCAAGCGCCATCCGGGCGTGATCCTGAAGTTCGGCGGCCATGCGATGGCCGCCGGCTGCACCGTGGCGAAGGACCAGTTTCCGGTGTTCGAGCGCGCGTTCGCCCAGGTGGCCCAGGAGTGGCTGGATGCCGCCACGCTCATGCGCCGGCTCGACACCGACGGGCCGCTGTCGCCGGAATACTGCCGCGCCGAACTCGTGGACACGCTGCACCGCGAGGTCTGGGGCCAGGGCTTCGCACCGCCGACCTTCAGCGAAGAGGTGGAGATCGTGAGCCAGCGCCTCGTGGGCGAAGGCAAGAACCACCTGTCGCTCAAGCTGCTGCACCAGGGCCGCCCGGTGGACGGCATCTGGTTCGGCCACACGGAGCCGCTGCCGGCGCGCGTGCTGCTGGCGTTCCGGCTCGACGTGAACGAGTGGAAGGGCGAGCGGCGGGTGCAGTTCCTGGTGGAGGGCGCGCAGACCTGAGCAGGCGCTCAGAAGGTTTCCCAGTCGCTGTCGGCCGTGGAGGCGGCCCGGGCGGATGCCTGCGGGGCCGCAGCGGGTGGCGCGGCAGCCGCGCGCGGCGCCGGTGCCGGTGCCGGTGCCGGTGCCGGCGCCGGTGTGGCGGCTGGGGATGGCGCGGACCGCACCTGCACGGCCCCGGACTTCACCGGACGCGGCGCGGCCGCGGGCGCCAGCGCCGGGCGCGGGGCCCGAGCCACTGCATTGCCGGAGCCGCCCCCGGCAGGGCGTGCCGCGGGTGCCGGTGGCGGGATCACGGGCCGCGCCGGCGCGGCGGCCAGGACCCCCACGTTGAACACGGCCACCACCTCCGCCAGCCGGCGAGCCTGGTCGCGCATGGCGCCAGCGGCGGCGCTGGATTCTTCCACCAGCGCGGCGTTCTGCTGGGTCATCTGGTCCAGCTGGGTGATGGCCTGGTTGATCTGGGCGATGCCGTCGCGCTGCTCGGACGAAGAGGCCGTGATCTCGCCGATGAGATCGGACACGCGCTGCACGCCGCTGACGATCTCGCCCATGGCATCGCCCGCCTGCGCGACCTGGAGCGAGCCGGACTCCACGTTCTGCACCGAGGCATGGATCAACGCCTTTATTTCCTTGGCGGCTTCGGCCGAGCGGCCGGCCAGGCTGCGCACCTCGCTGGCCACGACGGCAAAGCCGCGGCCCTGCTCTCCCGCGCGGGCGGCTTCGACGGCCGCGTTCAGCGCCAGGATGTTGGTCTGGAAGGCGATGCCGTCGATCACCGAGATGATGTCGCTGATCTTGCGTGAGCTGTCGGTGATCTGCTGCATGCTGGCGACCACGCCGCCCACCACGTCGCCGCCCCGACGGGCTGCCGTCGCCGCGGAAGCCGCCAGCTGGTTGGCCTGGCGCGCCGTCTCGGAAGACTGGGAGACGGTGGCCGTCAACTCCTCCATGCTGGCCGCGGTCTCCTCGATGCTGGCGGCGGCATTCTCGGTGCGGGCGGACAGGTCCTGGTTGCCGCTGGCGATTTCACCTGAGGCAGCGGACACCGATTCCACCCCCGACCGCACCTCCGAGACCAGGCTGCGCAGCCGCGCGGACATGGCCGACAGGGAACGCAGCAACTGTCCCAGTTCATCCTTGCGCTCGTCCTGCACCTGGGCCGTCAGGTCTCCCCGGGCGATCGCTTCGGCCACGTCCACGGCACGCGCCAGAGGGGCGGTGACGGAGCGCACGACGAGATTGGCCAGAACCATGCCCAGCAGCAGCACCAGCGCGCTGGCGCCCGCCGCGAACCAGAGGGCGCGGTCCCGGCCCCGCCATCCTTGCGCTATCGCCGCTTGCCGCTGGGATTCCTGCAACTGGATGAAGGCATCCTGCGCCGCGATATACCGGGCCACCGTGCCCATCAAGGCCTCTTCCACCATCTTGCGCCGGGCCTCGATGTCCGGCGTGCCCTGCAACCGCGCGGTGACCTTCAATGCCTCGGCGCGCGCCACCGCGATCCGCTCGAGCTGGGCCTTGTCCTCCGGCGTGTCCGCCGCATCCACGATCTCCTTTTGCAATGCGCCGATGGAAGTCAGCATGGACTTGACGCGATCGTTCAGGCGGGTGGTCAGCGCCGGATCTGCCACCAGGCTGCCCAATTCCAGCCGCTCCACCGTCAGCTGGGTCATGCCCTTCCAGCGCTCCGCCATGGCGACGCGCTTTCCGATGGCCTGCAGGTTTTCGGTCGTTCTCTCCTCGACACGCGTCACATAGGCCAATACGCCCACCAGGAGCGCCAGCATGCTGCCCAGGAGCCCCAGCACGATGAACCACAGCTTGCGCTTCACCGTGAAATTCGGGAAAAAAGACGCCATACATCATCCTTCGAAAGGTAAAACCGGACAGGGGGCCGCACCGGTCGCGGCCAAGCCACGCATTGCGAATGCCATTTGATGCATTTTTTTACACTTCCTTGATAAAAATCAAATAGGAGTTACGCTGATGGGGTGCATCCGCGTGCCTGCTCCCTTTTCAACGCTTCGGGAAAGCGTTAGCGGCTCCCCGGTCGTCCCGGCTGCGCGCCATCGGCCCGGCGGCCGCCACCGCACTGCGCGCAGCGCGCCTAGAATGAATCCGTGACCACCCTCTTTCTGAACGCCGACCTGCACTGCCACTCCGTGGTCTCCGACGGCACGCTCACGCCGGAGGCGCTGGCACAGCGGGCGCGCGCCAACGGCGTCGAGCTGTGGGCCCTGACCGACCACGACGAAGTCGGCGGCCAGCACCGCGCCATGGCCGCCGCGGCGGCGCAGGGCATGGACTACCTCACGGGCGTGGAGATCTCGGTGACCTTCATCGGCACCACGGTGCACATCGTCGGGCTCGGCTTCGACCCGGACGATGCGCAGCTGGTGCAGGGCCTCTCCGACACGCGCGGAGGCCGCGGCCAGCGCGCGCAGGAAATGGCGCAGCAGCTCGCGCAGGTCGGCATCCGTGACGCCTACGAAGGCGCGCTGCGCTACGTGGGCAATCCCGAACTCATCTCCCGCACGCATTTCGCGCGCTTCCTGGTCGAGACGGGCGTGTGCCGCGACACCTCCGAGGTGTTCCGCCGCTTCCTCACCGAGGGCAAGCCCGGCTACGTGCCGCACCGCTGGGCCGCGCTGGGCGATGCGGTGCGCTGGATCACGCAGGCCGGCGGCATGGCCGTGATCGCGCACCCGGCCCGCTACAAGTTCTCGGCCACGCAGGAATACGCGCTGTTTTCCGAATTCCGCCAGCATGGCGGCCAGGGTGTCGAAGTGGTCACGGGCAGCCACACGGCGGCCGAATACGTGACCTACGCGGCCATGGCACAGGAATTCGGCCTGGCCGCCTCGCGCGGCAGCGACTTCCACAGCCCCGACGAATCGCACACCGACCTGGGCACGCTGCCGCCCCTGCCCGGCACCCTCACGCCCGTGTGGGATCTGCTGGCCGACCGCGTGCGGCGCGCCCACTGAGAACCCCATGGCCCAGTACTTCGAAGTCCACCCCGACAACCCGCAGCCCCGGCTGCTCAAGCAGGCCGCGGCCCTGCTGGCCCGCGGCGCGGTGCTCGCCGTGCCCACGGACTCCAGCTACGCGCTCGTGTGCCAGCTCGACGACAAGGACGCCGTGGACCGGTTGCGCCGCATCCGGCAGGTGGACGAGAAGCACCACCTGACGCTGCTGTGCCGCGACCTCTCGGAAGTGTCGAACTACGCCCGCGTGGACAACCGGCAGTACCGCCTCGTCAAGCAGGCCACGCCCGGCCCCTACACCTTCATCCTGGACGCGACCAAGGAAGTGCCGCGCCGCGTGAGCCATCCGCAGCGCAAGACCATCGGCCTGCGCGTGCCCGACCGCAAGGGGCTGCAGTTGCTGCTGGAGCTGCACGGCGCGCCCCTGCTGGCCACGACGCTGATCCCGCCGGGCGAGACGGAGCCGATGAACGACCCCGCCGAGATCCGCGCGCGCTTCGAGCACCAGATCGATGCCGTGGTGGACGCGGGCGCCTGCCCGCTGGAGCCCACCACCGTGGTGGACCTGACCGACATGGCCACGGGCGGCGATCCGCGCGTGGTGCGCGAGGGCCGCGGACCGCTGTCGGCGCTGGGGCTGTAGAGACCGCTCAATCCAGCTTGAACGCACCCACCGCGCGCTGGAGGTCCTGCGCGCGGTCGTTGAGCGCGGTGGCCGCGCGCGAGGCCTGCTGCACCAGCGCGGCGTTCTGCTGCGTGGTGCCTTCCATCTGCGCCACCGACTGGTTCACGTGGACGATGCCGTCG
This sequence comes from Paracidovorax avenae ATCC 19860, assembly GCF_000176855.2. Classification (NCBI taxonomy): domain Bacteria; kingdom Pseudomonadati; phylum Pseudomonadota; class Betaproteobacteria; order Burkholderiales; family Comamonadaceae; genus Paracidovorax; species Paracidovorax avenae. The sequence goes on from NC_015138.1 coordinate 4,100,169, forward strand.
CTCTGCTCCTGCAGCGCGTGCGAGATTTCCGCCAGCAGGCCGCTGACCTGCCCCACCGCGCCGACGATGTCCTGCATGGTGCGCCCGGCCTCGTCCACCAGCCCGGCGCCGCTGCGTACCTGCTCCACCGATGCGTCGATCAGGCCCTTGATCTCGCGCGCGGCCACCGCGCTGCGCTGCGCCAGGCTGCGCACTTCGGAAGCCACGACCGCGAAGCCGCGGCCCTGCTCGCCCGCGCGGGCGGCTTCCACGGCCGCGTTGAGCGCCAGGATGTTGGTCTGGAAGGCGATGCCCTCGATCACCTGGATGATGTCCACGATCTTGTGCGAGCTGCCGCTGATGGCCTGCATGGTCTGCACGACCTGGCCCACCACGGCGCCGCCGCGCTCGGCCGTGCCCGAGGCCTGCACGGCCAGGCCGCTGGCGGAGCGCGCGCGATCGGCGTTCTGGCGGACGGTGGCGGTGAGCTGCTCCATGCTCTGCGCGGTCTCGGCCAGGGAGGCGACCTGCTCGCCTGTGCGGCGCTCGAGGTCGCCGTTGCCGGCGTCGATCTCCCCGGCGCTGGCGCCGATGGCATGGGTGGACTGCTGGATGCGCGAGACGAGCTCGGTCAGCGTGTCCTCCATGGTGCCCAGCGCCCCGAGCAGGCGCCCGAAATCGCCCTGAAGGTCGGAGCTGAACTCCTGGCTCAGGTCGCCGGCGGCGACGGTCTCGGCGATGAGGATGGCCTGGTCGAGCGGGGCGACGATGCCGCGGCGCAGCAGCACGAAGGCCGCGCCCGCCACCACGAACACCGCGCAGCCCAGGCCCAGCAGCCAGGCGCGCATGCCGGACAGCTCGGACTCCGCCGCGGCGACCGCGCGCTCGATCGGCGCGCGCTGGGCAGCGTCCGGCAGGGCCGACGCCGCCTGCAGCACGGCGCGGTGGGCGTCCTGCGCCCGGCCGATGTCGGACAGCCCCACGCCCATGAGCCATGCCACCAGCAGCGCCACCGATCCGAAGGCCAGGACGAGCCGTGTCCCCGTTCTCCATCCATCCCAAGCCATCACGTGTGTCTCCTGCTGTTGGTTTTGCGTGGTTGCATTTGGCAACAATTGAACATCCTACCGCCGGCACGGGCCAGCCGGTCCAAGGGGTTCCCCTGCCGCGTACGCGGTGCGCAACACGGCCTCTGAGACAATCGGCCGGTGGACTTCTCCAACCTCATCCAAACCATCCTCATCTACGCCCTGCCGGTGCTCTTCGCGATCACCGTGCATGAAGCGGCCCACGGCTATGCCGCGCGCCACTTCGGCGACAACACCGCGCTGATGATGGGGCGCATCACGCTCAACCCGCTCAAGCACATCGATCCGGTGGGCACGATCCTGATGCCGCTGCTGCTGTATTTCGCGACGTCGGGCACCTTCCTGTTCGGCTATGCCAAGCCGGTGCCGGTGAATTTCGGGCACCTGCGCAACCCCAAGCGGGACATGATCTGGGTCGCGCTCGCGGGGCCGGCCTCCAATTTCGTGCAGGCGGTGCTGTGGGCGGTGCTGCTGGTGATGCTGGTGGGCTTCGGGGTGGACGAGCGCTTCTTCATGGAGATGGCGCGCGCGGGCGTGCTGGTGAACCTCGTCATGTGGGCGTTCAACCTGTTCCCCCTGCCGCCGCTGGACGGCGGGCGCATCCTGGTGGGGCTGCTGCCCTGGCGGCAGGCCAGCTGGCTTTCGCGCATCGAGCCCTACGGCTTCTTCATCGTGCTGGCGCTGGTGGTGGCGGGGATCGTGGGCACGGTGTGGCTGCGGCCGCTGATGTCCCTGGGCTATTCGGCCATCAACCTGCTGCTCACGCCGCTCACGGCCCTGCTGGGCTGAGCCGGCGCGGCGCCCGCGGGCCGTGCGGCGGCCCGCCCTTCTTTCCGTTTCCGTTTTCCGTTTCCTCCGGCCCCGAGCCGCTTCGACCATGAGCACCACGCGCTTTCTCACCGGCATCACGACCACGGGCACGCCCCACCTGGGCAACTTCGTCGGCTCGATCCGCCCCTCGGTGGCGGCCAGCCAGCGGCCCGGCGTGCAGAGCTTCTACTTCCTGGCGAACTACCACGCGCTCATTAAGTGCGAGGACCCGGCGCGCATCCAGCGCTCCACGGTGGAGATCGCCGCGAGCTGGCTGGCCGCGGGCCTGGACCCGGAGCACGTCACGTTCTACCGGCAGTCCGACATCCCCGAGATCCCGGAGCTGAACTGGCTGCTGTCGTGCGTGACCGGCAAGGGCCTGCTCAACCGCGCCCATGCCTACAAGGCATCGCAGGACAAGAACGAGGCCGCGGGCCGGGAGCTGGACGACGGCGTGACGGCCGGCCTCTTCATGTACCCGGTGCTGATGGCCGCCGACATCCTGGCCTTCAAGGCGCACAAGGTGCCCGTGGGGCGCGACCAGGTGCAGCACATCGAGATGGCGCGCGACATCGCGTCGAGCTTCAACCACCTCTACGGCGAGCATTTCGTGCTGCCCGAGGCGGCGATCGACGAGCACGTGGCCACGCTGCCCGGGCTGGACGGCCGCAAGATGAGCAAGAGCTACGACAACACGATCCCGCTCTTCTCGCCGCGCGAGCAGCTGCGCCGGCTGATCAACAGCATCCAGACCGATTCGCGCGCGCCCGGCGAACCCAAGGACACGGAGGGCTCCGCCCTGTTCCAGATCTACCGCGCATTCGCCACCGACGCGGAAACCGAGGCGCTGCGCCGGCAGTTCGCCGAGGGCATCGCCTGGGGCGAGGCCAAGCAGATCCTGTTCGAGCGCGTGGACGGCGTGGTCGGGCCGATGCGCGAGCGCTACGACGCGCTGATCGCCGACCCGGGCCGCATCGAGGACATCCTGCTCGCGGGCGCCGAGAAGGCCCGTGCGGAGGCCGGCCCCCTGCTGCGCGACCTGCGCCATGCCGTGGGCCTGCGCAGCCTGCGCGGCGGTGCGGCTGCCGCCAGCGCGCCACGCGCGGCCGCCAAAGCCACAGCCCTGCCCTCGTTCAAGCAGTACCGCGAGGCCGACGGCCGCTTCTACTTCAAGCTGGTGGCCGCGGACGGCCGCCTGCTGCTGCAGAGCACGGGCTTCACCGCGCCGCGCGACGCGGGCCAGGCGATCGCCCGGCTGCAGAAGGAACCCGGCGCCCTGGCGGCGCTGGCGGCCCACCTGGCGCCCGTGGAGGGCGTGGAGGCCGGCGACGTGGAAGCCGCATTGCAGGCCCTGCTGCAGGCCAGCGAAGCCTGAGCGCGCCAACGCGGAAGGCGGCGCACCGCGCCGCCGTCAGATGCTCCGCAGGTTCACGCGGTCGGACAGCGCCTGCGCGCTTTCGCGGCGCTCGCTGTAACGTTCCACCAGGTAGGGCCCGCAGTCGCGCGTCAGCAGCGTGAACTTCACCAGCTCCTCCATCACGTCCACCACGCGCTCGTAGTAAGGCGACGGCTTCATGCGCCCGGCCTCGTCGAACTCCTGGAAGGCCTTGGCGACGGAAGACTGGTTCGGGATGGTGAGCATGCGCATCCACCGGCCCAGCACCCGCAGCTGGTTGACGGCATTGAAGGACTGCGACCCGCCCGACACCTCCATCACCGCCAGCGTCTTGCCCTGCGTGGGCCGCACCGACCCCAGGGCGAGCGGGATCCAGTCGATCTGGATCTTCATGATGCCGGTCATCGCGCCGTGGCGCTCGGGCGAGGTCCACACCATGCCCTCGGACCACTGCACCAGTTCCCGCAGCTCGCGCACCTTGGGGTGGTCTTCCGGCGCACCATCCGGCAGGGGAAGCCCGGCGGGATCGAAGATGCGCGGCTCGGCTCCCAGGGCGCGCAGCAGGCGCGCGGCCTCCTCGGTCAGCAGGCGGCTGAAGGAGCGTTCCCGCAGCGAACCGTACAGCAGCAGGATGCGCGGCGGGTGCGTCGCACGCTCCCCGGGCCACAGGCGCTGCAGGTCGATCGGATGCAGCAGTTCCGGATCGATGTTCGGAAGGTCAGCGCTGGTGGACATGCCGGCCTTTCGCGTCGATGACGGGTTCGCCGTCTTCCTTGGAGAACGCACCTTGCTGCGGGCCGGGCAGGATATCCAGCACCGCTTCCGACGGGCGGCACAGGCGCGTGCCCAGGGGCGTCACCACGATGGGCCGGTTGATGAGGATGGGGTGCTGCAGCATGCAGTCGATCAGTTGCGCATCGCTCCACTGCGGCTCGGCCAGGCCCAGCTCCGCATAGGGCGTGCCCTTCTCGCGCAGCACATCGCGCACGGGTGTGCCCATGGCGGCGACCAGGCGTTCCAGCGTGGCCCGGTCGGGCGGGGTCTTCAGGTACTCGATGACCGTAGGCTCGACGCCGCTGTTGCGGATGAGTGCGAGCACGTTGCGCGAGGTGCCGCAGTCGGGGTTGTGGTAGATCGTGATGTCGCTCATGGGAGTGATCCTCGCGAAGGGAAAAGGATGGCCGGCGGGCGGCATCGGGAAGCAGGCTGATGAGGTTCACCGCCACGAACACGGCTGCCCCTGGCAGCAGTTCTCGGTGAGGTAGGCCATGAGGCCGTTCATCCGGTCGAAGGCGGCACGGTAGATGAGGTGGCGGCCCTGGCGTTCCTGGGTCACCAGGCCCGCATGGGCCAGCTCCTTGAGGTGAAACGACAGGCTGGTGGCGGACACGTCCAGCGCCTGGGCCAGCGCGCCGGGGGTCATGCCCTCCGGGCCCGCCACGACCAGCGCCCGGAACGTCCGCAGGCGCACGGTCTGGGCCAGGGCCAGCAGGGCCCGGACGGCATCGTTTTCTTCCATATTTCAATTATCGTTGAATTATCAAAATGACTGCAAGCGCGAAAACCCACGGCAGCGCGGGAGGGCCGCCCCGTGGGGCCGTCCGCCTCAGTCATAACGCCTCGTTTGCCCCTCGATAACCAAAGACACTCCGACACAAAACAAATTTCCGGAAGCCCTTCCCTGCCTGAAATGCGCTTCCTATCATCGCGGCCGTTTTGAACTCCACCGTTCGGCCGCCGCTGGCCGGGCCGCACCGCATGACCCAGGGTAAGCCAGCCGCACGCCAGACAGACTTGACCAAGAAAGGCGGGCCCATCGTGCAGGGCTCGCACACCGTGCTGATCGGCTCGGCCGGCGGCATCGCCTGCTCGGTGTGCCCGGGCGGCATCACCGAAGGCCATCCGGTGAACCCGCTGCTGGGCGCCAAGGTGCTGCCCGACGAGGAAGACTTCGCCCTGCCCGGCCCGCTGCCGTTCGCGCTGGTGCGCTCGTACTCCAGCTACCAGGGCCCCGACGCGGCACCCGTGGGGTTGCTCGGGCCGGGCTGGTGGCTGCCCGGAGAAGCCCGCGTGGCGCATCGGGCCGCAGGCGATGGCGCGCCCGGGGCCCTGCACCTGCACGACGGCCGAGGGCGCCGCATCGCCTTCGAGGCCCTGGCGCCGGGCGAGATCGCCCACAGCCCCAGCGAAGGCCTCTGGCTCGTGCGCTGCGGCACGGAGCACCTGCCGGGCGCGCACCAGGGCGGCCATGCCGGGCGCCTCGCCCGCCTGTGGAGTGCCCTGCCGGAGTCCGTGCGCACCGATGCGCGCATCACCGTGGCCACCGCATCGCCGCTGGGCCCCTGGTGGGTGTTCGCGCCGGGACCGGTGCCCGCCGCGCCGGACGGCCCGGCGGCCGGCACGGATGGCACGGGCAACACGGGCGACCGCGCGGCCCCGCACGGCGTGCTGCACGGCATCTGCGACCGCTTCGGCCGCGTGCAGCGCCACGAGCGCCATGCGGACGGGCCTTTCGCGGGCCACCTGCGCAGCATCACCGACGGCGCCGGCCGCCGCTACGGCTTCGAACTGGAGCGCGTGTCCCCGGCCTCGCCAGCCGCCCATGGCTGGGGTGCGGACAGCGGCGTGCGCCTCGTGGCCGTGTGGCTGCAGGCCGATCCGCACCAGGCCCCGGAGTCGCTGCCCGCGCCGCTCGCACTGGTGCGCTACGCCTATACCGGCCGCGGGGAGCTGGCCCAGGTGACCGACCGCACGGGCCGCACCGTGCGCCGCTTCGAATACGGCGACGCGGCCCACCCGGGCCGCATGACCGGCCATGCCCGCGCCGGCCGCCCGATGACGCGCTATGCCTACGACGCCCAGGGCCGCGTGGCCGCGCAGACCACGCCGCACGGGCTGGACCTGCGCTTCGACTACACCCCGCTCCCCGCGGACCCGGCGGCCTCGCCACCGCAGCCGGCGCGCGCCAGCACGCTGGTCACCGACGGGCTGGGCCGCCAGCGCCGCTACGTGTTCTCCGGCGCGGGGGGCCTGGCCCGCGTGGCCGAGCGCATCGAGGCGGACGGCGCCCGCTCCACCTGGAAATACGACGCCGCGGGCCGCCTGCTGGAGCACACGGATGCCCTGGGCCGCCGCACGCAGCACACCATCGACGCGGCCACGGGCCTCGTCATCGGCATCACCGATGCGGCCGGCCGCAGCCACCGCATCGCGCACGACGCACTGGGCCTGCCCCTGCGCCACCAGGCCCCGGCACCGGAGGGCCCGATGGGCGACCCCCTCGTCACCACCTGGGAGCACGACGCCTGGGGCCGCCTCGTGCGCCATACCGACCCGCTCGGCCACACCACGCACTACCGCTACCCCGAGCCAACGGCAGCGCACCCCGACCTGCCCACCGCCATCACCGACGCCCGCGGCGGCACCAGCACGCTGCAGTGGAACGCGCTGGGCCTGCTGGCCTGCCGCACCGACTGCAGCGGGCGCGCCACGCGCTTTCACTACGACGCCTGGGGCCGCACGGTGCGTGTTCAGGGCGAGGAAGGGCTGGAACTGCGCACGGCCTACGACGCCCTGGGCCGGCCGGCCGAATCCACCGACGCCCTGGGCCGCGCCACACGCTGGCGCTACGCCCCCGAAGGCGACGACCTCATCGCCATCGACCACCCCGGCGGCCTGTGCGAACGCTTCGCGCACGATGCCTGGGGCCGCGTGGTCCGCTACGAATACGGCAGCCGCCCCACTCCCGAACCGCAGGACGGCAACCCGGGCACCCCGGCCCCGCCGCACTGGTTCGCGCAGCACTACCGCTACGACCTCGCCGGCCGCCTCGTGGAACTGCACAACGAGAATGCGCGGGCCCACAGCTTCACCTACGACGTGCGCGACCGGCTCGCCGCGGAAACCGGCTTCGATGGCCTCGTGACCCGCCATGCCTACGACCGGGGCGGCCAGCGCATCCGCACCGAAGACGCGCGCCACGCCATCGACTACGAATGGAGCGGCACGGGGCAACTGCAGGCCCGCACCATCACGCCCCTGCCGGGCACCACGCAGCAAGCGCCCATCACCGAGCGGTTCGAGCACGACGGCGCCGGACAGCTGGTGGCCGCCCACCACCACACTGCCATGCACCGCCACGAGGTGAGCGTGTACCTGCGGCGCGACCGCCTGGGCCGCATCCTGGGCGAGCGCCAGGAGATGCGCGCCGCCGATGGCGCCCTGCTCTGGAGCCACGAGAGCACGCACGCCCTGGACGCCGGGGGCGTGCCCACCGGCGCCGACCTGCCCGGCCTGCCGCCGCTGCAGTGGCTGGCCTACGGCCCGGGCCACGTGCACGGCCTGTTGCTGGACGGCGAGCCCCTGCTGCACATCGAGCGCGACGGCCTGCACCGGCCCGTGGCGCTGGATTTCGGGGCGAGCCAGACCCGCTGGCGCCGGGATGCGCTATCGCGGCTGCAGGCGCTTTCCGTGCACGGCAAGGCCGAGGCCGGCGTGCCCCGGCCGTCCGGTGGCCTGCCCGGGCTGCCGGCCCTGGCGCGCCAGCACCACTACGACGCGGCCGGCCGGCTCGCGCGCATCGACACCCCGCAGGGCACGATCCACCATGCCTACGACACGGCCGGCCGCCTGGCCGCGGCGCACCTGCCCGGGCGCGAGCCGCTGCACTACCGCTACGACCCGGCCGGCAACCCCTGGCAGCCCTCTGCCGACGCCACGGGCGGCCCGCGCGGGGACTGGGCCGGCGAGGTGCGCCGCCACCTGCACGACCCGGCCTTCGACCTGCTGCGCCAGGAGGGCAGCGCCCTGCCCGGCCACGCCCGCGACCGCTGGCCCGACAACCGTGTCATGGCCCACGGCCCCTGGCGCTACCGCTGGGACGCCTGCGGCAACCTCGTGGAAAAAACGCATGCCGACGGCCGGCAGACCCACCGCCTGCACTGGGACCACGCCCAATGCCTCGTCGCCCACGAGCAGATCGACCACACCACGGGCGAGCGGATCCGGCGCATCCACCACTACGACGTTTTCAGCCGGCGCATCGCCAGCCGCATCGAGCGCTCGCAGGACAACGGCCCGCAACAACAGCCGACCTCCACCGTCACCGAGCGCTGCCACGGCTGGCAGGGCGATGCCCTCACCCTCACCGAACTGCGCGACCCGCTGCGACCGCAGGACGCGCAGCGCATCCACACGCTCTACCACCCGGGCACCTTCATGCCCCTGCTGCGCATCCAGACGGCGGCCTGCGCGGAACCTCCCACCCTGGCGCAGCTGCTGGGCGCCGCCGAACCCGGCGACCGCGCGCAGCACGCGCCCCTGCAGGCGCTGCAGGAAGAACTGCTCCACGACGCCAGCGACCACACGCGTCGCCACCTGCAGAGCATGGGCTGGGATGCCGAGCGCCTGCAGCGGCAACTGCGCGGGGAAGGCGCCGCCATCACGCACCTGCACCTCTACCACTGCGACCACCTGGGCACGCCCCTGGCGCTCATCGACACACAGGGCCGCATAGACTGGCAGATCGAGCTGGACCCGTGGGGGAATACGATCAATGAGCACAACCCGCTGGGGCTGCACCAGCCGATCCGCATGCAGGGGCAGCACGACGAAGGGGACGGGGCGGGGTTGTTCTATAACCGGCACCGGTACTATGACCCGGGGATGGGGAGGTATGTGTCGCAGGATCCGATCGGGTTGAGGGGCGGCCCCAACAATTACGCATACGCCAGACAAAACCCAAAATCTTTCACTGATCCCACTGGGCTGGATGTCTATCTTTGCAAACAGCCAGCATTCGGCATATCGTGGAATCCGCTTGATCATCATTGGATCAAGACAGACACCATTGAAGCGGGAATGGGTGCTATAAAAAGTGATTGCGGCAACGCAGGCAATGCATCTGGAGATTTACCAGGAGACAAGGTTCAAGTTTGCGATCACAGCGAACGAGATAAAACAGGGATGACTTGCACCCTCATCAAAGATGTGGATGAAAAGAAAGTCAATGAGCAGCTGAAACTTGGGAGGCCATTGGGCAGGTGGGGGCCCACAAATCAATGCCAGTCTTTTGCCAGTGAAGTTCTGGAAAATGCGAGAGTTCCACAGCCTACACCTAATCTCTCTCCATTTGACAATCCATTTCTATGGGGGTTTTAAATGAGCAAAAAATCGAAAGCCTTCACTTTATCACTATTAGGTTTAATTTTCTTTCTTGTCTTTTTATGGAGTGTCATGTGGCTATTTTCTTCTGCCAGCTTGGCAAGTGGCCCCTGTCAAGGAAAATTCTCCATCACTCATGAATTTTTCAGATGCCGCCAGCCATTCATCGCGATGATTTTTATTGGAGCATCTTTTTTAATTTCAGCATTTTTTTTCTATCGATCCATAAAAACATTTCGCAACCCAAAAAGCGCAGATCATATCAACCAATCAAAATAACCATGCAACACACACTGCAAAGATATTATCAAATTCAAGCCTAACAATACAAAAGAAGAACCCCTGAGGCGCAAAAATTACCGCAACCATCATCACCCAACTATTGCGCCAACCGATGACATAGAGCAACTGCCCTAGTCCATGGTTAGATACAGTGACCCAAATAAATCATAAAAAATCATCATTCACAAACACAAAAATATTGCAGCAATATAAAATTTTTACTGCGATTATTTTTCTATTATTTATAATTTTCCTTGCAGGCTGGGTCAGCTACAAGACCGACACCATCATCGAACAAAAAGCGTCTTCTATGACCATGATCCAAACACTTTCGGCGACATTGAAAGCAGTCGAAAGATGTTGGACAGATAATAGAGTTGACGTGGCCGAATGCGATTCAGCGAAAGCCAGTCTTACCAAGACCACAGACAACAATATAAACTATTTCATAACCACTCAAGGCTTAATAGGCATAGATTACAAACACCACAACTTCGTTCTTTTGACTGCTCAAAAAATGGACAACTCCATGACTTGGAAATGTTTTGGGCATCCGAAAAAATCACTCCCGAAGTTGTGCGATCCTGTCACGAGCAACGCTCAGGAATAGAGCGGCAAATCCTCGGCTCCACTAACGCTCGCGGTCCATCGCCAGCGCGGGCAATCAAAAATACATAGCAATTCAGCCAATGCAGATATCCATCAAAAGAAAATGAGGGCTACGAAATAATGCAAAAATCGGTGTTGATCTTGGCAATCTCCTGCCTTGCCCTTTTCACAAGCAATATTATTCTTGGCTATTTTTTGATCGACAGATCAATTACCCTCAGCTATGTAAGAGCAAGTCAAGCCAGCACAGACAGATCGCTATCGATATTGCAACTCACGCTTTTACATGAGTGGAAAGACAAGAGCAAAAATGAAATCATAAAAGAAATTCAAACAATTTCAGACAATAGCAAAGATTTTCAAGCAATCACAAAAGACGAAGGAGGCACAGTCTGGCTAGACGACATACCGATGGTATTCTCAAAAAACCGACTAACCAAGATTGGCAGCAAGGAAATTTCTATTCGCTAGCCCATAAGGGTGTGCAGACAAAAAATTTCTGATGGATTTTATGCAATTAACTAATTGCTTAATTTTTCTCTCAATTTCCTCAACTCTTAATATTGCAGCCCATGCAACAAACGTAGACACACCTCTTTTCTCTTTTACCGTCAATGCTGATCTAAGAATTGAGGATGATAGGGAAAAACGGATTTTTTTATACAACAGCAATGGCACTCTTGATCCCACGGTCAGCATTGAGTATTTCAAGAGGGAAAATTCAACCACGTCCCTCAACGTCGAATCCACATGCTCCAAAGAATTCGACCAACTGATCAAGGATGGAATTCAAGGCGTTCCCCCACCCAATATTGAAAAAGCAAAAAATTTAGGGAAGCATATCTATACAACAAAAATAAAATCCGTTAATAAAATAAATATAATAACCACATACTACTGCAACGCCAACGTCGGCGTATACATTGCCATACTATCCCCCCAAGATAAAAATATCATCACAAATATTCACTCACAAATAACAGCCACCATTAATTTCAAGGATTAATAAACCAGTTCTTACCGCACTTTCGACTGACATGCGCCCCCACAGCCGTACCATCTGAATGGAAGTGAGGTCCGCCAACTTGGGGGATGACGGACATGAGGAAGAGTCGATTCACGGCAGCAGCAGA